>JAXDOX010000030.1:0-35192 GCA_034668625.1 Sphingomonadales bacterium | reverse complement strand
ATCGCCACCGCCGAGGACACGGTCGCGGCGGGCCAGACGATGACGTTCAACGGCGGCCGGCTGGCACTCGGCGAGACTTTGCACTTCGACGGCTCGGCCGAGCATGACGGGGCGTTCCGGCTGTTCGGTGGCAATGACGCGGACACTCTCATCGGCGGCGCCGGCAACGACCTTCTCTACGGCGGGCTCGGCAACGACGATCTCACCGGCGGGGGAGGGGCGGACACGTTCCGCTACCAGAGCGTGGACGAATCGATGGTGGGAGCGAGCGACCGAATCCTCGACTTCACCGCCGGCGACGTCATCGATCTCGGCCGCATCGACGCGGTGACGGGCGGGGGCGACGACGCGTTCCACCTGGTCGGCGCCTTCGACGGCCATGCCGGCCAGCTCGTCGCGATCGACGGCGGCAACAATATCTGGACCGTCTCCGGCGACGTCGACGGCAACGGCCAGGCCGACTTCCAGATCCTCGTCACCGTCGCCGACGGCCACCAGCTCGGCACCAGCGACTTCGTCCTCTAGGCGCGCCGTCTCTCCGGCGCTCGGGCGCCCTCGAGGATAGCGGGAACGTCCGCGGCCGGCACGGCGCGCGAATAGAGATAGCCTTGGCCGAAGTCGCAGCCCTGGGCGAGCAGGCTCGCCGCCTGCGCGCGGGTCTCGATCCCTTCCGCGACGATGCGGACGTCGAGGCTATGGCCGAGATGGATGACGGCGCGGATGATCGCCGCCGCGTCCGGGGTCAGGCAGAGATCTCGCACGAAGCTCTTGTCGATCTTGAGCAGGTCGACCGGGAATTGCTTGAGGTGCGACAATGAGGCGTAACCGGTGCCGAAATCGTCCAGCGCGATGGTGATTCCGGCGGCGCTCAGGGTCTTCAGGGTCCGCTCGACGCAATCGGCGCCCCGGCCGAGGAAGACGGTCTCCGTCACTTCGAGCTGGATAACTTCGGGCGGCACCCCGGCCGCTTCGAGCCGCTCGAGCAGCCGCTCGGCGAAGTCGCCGGTGCGGAACTCGGCCGCCGCGGCGTTGATCGCGACGTTGCCGAACGGCACGCCGCGGTCGAGCCAGCCGCGCACGTCGCCGATCACCCCTTCGATCATCCGGTCCGAAAGGCCGGTGGCGATGGTCAGGTCCTCGAACGCAGCCGCAATCGTATCGGGGCTCTGAAAGCCCTTGCCGGGGTGGTGCCATCTGAGCAGCGCCTCGAAGCCGGCGACGGCGCCGGTCCTGAGGTCTACCTTGGGCTGGTAGAAGGGGACGATCCAGTTCTTGTCGATCGCGTCGCGGGCGAGCGCGAGCATCGAGATGCGGTTCTGCATCTCAGAGCGCATCGAGGACTGGAACAGCTTCAAATTGCCCCGTCCGGCCGCCTTGGCGACGTAGAGGGCGATGTCGGCGTGCTTCATCAACTCGGCCCGCGTCGCGCCGTCGACCGGGAACAGGCTGGCGCCGATGCTGGCGTCGCAATCGAGCACCATGCCGCCATGCACCCACGGGCGGCGCAGCGCCTCCATCAGGGCGTCGACCGCGGCCGCGACCTCCGCTTCGTCGCGCACGCCGTTCAGGATCACCGCGAACTCGTCGCCGCCGAGGCGGGCGACGAGATCGTCCGCGCGCGCGGTCTCGCGCAGCCGCTCGGCGAAGGCGCAGAGCAATGCGTCGCCGGCGTCGTGGCCGAGCGTGTCGTTGACCCGCTTGAACTCGTCGATGTCGAGCAGGAGCAAGGCGAAGTTGCCTGCCCGCGCCCCGCCCTCGACCAGCAGGTCGAGCCGTTCCTGGAAGAGCAGCCGGTTGGGGAGGTGGGTCAGGCTGTCGTGGTTCGCCACCCAGCGCACCTTCTCCTCCGACTGCTTCTGGTGGGTGATGTCGCGCGACACCACCACCAGGCGAACGGCGCGGCCGGTTTCGTCGAACACCGGTGTCGCGACGATGTCGAACCATTTCGAGCCGTCGCCGGGGCCGTTGTGCACGCTAGTCAAATGCGCGGTCTGGCCCTTGGCGCCCTTGGCCACCGCGGCGCGCGCTTCGCGGGCCGCTTCGGCAGGGAGCAGGTCCGGCCAGCGCCGCCCAAGCATGGCTTCGGCGCCGTCGAGCCCGAGCGCCAAAGGCCCGAGCCGGTTCACGAACAGGATCGTGCCCTCCCGGTCGAGCAGCAGGATGCAGTCCGGGCTCGATTCGAGGATCGAGCGATTGACCGCCTCGGTCTCGGCGAGCGCCCGTTCGGCGACGACCCGTTCGTGGACGTCCGTGCAGGTGCCGTACCAGCGGACGATCTTGCCGTCGGCGTCGCGGTCGGGAATGGCGCGGCTCAAGGTCCAGCGATACTCGCCGTCGCCGCCCCGCAGCCGGAATTCGAGGTCGAACGTCTCGCCAGAGGCGAGGCTCCTGCGCCACGCGGCGAAGGTCGGCGCCCGGTCATCCGGGTGGAGGGCATCGGCCCATGCATCGCCTATGTCGGAGCCTTGGCGGCCGGTGAAGGCGTACCATTGCGGGCTCAAATATTCGCATTCGCCGGCGGGATTCGCCACCCAGATCATCTGGGGCACCGAATCGAGAATGGAACGGGCGCGCTCGGTGCTGGCGCGCAGGGCCTCCTCGAGCTGCTTCTGCTCGGTGACGTCGCCGATAAAGCCTTCGATGGCGACGGGTTGCCCGTCGGGCCCGTAAATCGCCTGGCCCTGCTCGCGGACCCAGCGAAGCGCGCCCGAACGGTGGCGGATACGGTAAGTGAAGGTGAAGGGTTCGTGCGAGCGCAGCGCGCCGTCGACAATTGCCAGCAGGGGATCGCCGTCGGCTTCGTAGACGATGTCGCCCCAGCTCACCCGGCGCGCCATCCAGTCGGCGCGGGGCCAGCCGGTCACCTCCTCCACCGCCTCGCTGACATAGTCGAACCACCAGGGCGCGGCCGGGCCGCAGCGATAGGCGATCCCAGGCAGGTTGCCGATCAAAGTCGCGAGCTTGCGCTGGCTCTCCGACAGCGCGTCGGCCGCCTGCTTGCGCTCGGTCACGTCCATGACGATCCCGCCGACCCAGCGGCGCTCGGCGCCGGTCCGCAACGGCCGCGCCAGCGCCCTGATCCATCGGGTCTCGCCGGAACGGGTGATCACGCGAAACTCGACGTCTTGCTCGCACCCCTCGTCGAACGATATGTGCAGATTCCGCGCGGTGGCCGCGTAATCGTCGGGATGGACGACGCTCAGCGGCTCCTTCTGGAGCTGGGGAACGGGCTCGTAGCCGAACAGCGAGCTGGTCACGGCGTCCCAGTTGGACAGGCGGTCGATCATATCGATCCGCCAGGTGCCGACCCCGGCGGCCTCCAGCGCCGCGCGCAGGAAGGCGTCCTCGCCCTCGCCACCGTCGGGCAAAGCGAGCGCGCGCGCGAGCAGGGCGGGTACGACGTGGAGCATTCTTTAGCCCCGCCTGGCCCTGGCCCGGTTCCACCTGCCGCGCATTTATCCTCCAGTAGCGGCGCCAGGTGCGCCCTCCGCCCCTCTTTGCCAGTCCAGGTTAAGCTTTCGTTCGCGGCGGCCGGCATTTTGCACCACACCGGACCTTTCCTCGCTTATCCGCGCGTCCGCCGCTCTCCCTGAGCAAGCGGAAAAGGCATCATCCCAACTATTTTTTGCGAGCTCGCCGCACACCGGGAACGCGACCGGCCTGTGCTGATTTACATCAGGCCGCGGTCGCATCGCGGCCAGGGAGCGAGCGTGGTCCAGAAGGTGCTGATCGTGGACGACGAGCCGCTGGTGCTCAGCACGACTGCAGCCCTGCTCGCCGAAGGCGGCTACGAGGTCTGCGAGGCGCGCGGCTACGAAGAGGCGATCCGCCGCCTTGAAACCGATTCGGCCTGCGACGTGCTCGTCACCGACATCAGCCTCGCGGGCCGGCCCGACGGGATCGCGCTCGCCCGCGCCGTCGCCGAGCGCTGGCCGCACGTGCGGGTGATCATCGTCTCCGGCGCGGTCCGGCCGCAGGAGGGCGACTATCCGGAGCGGGCGATCTTCTTCACCAAGCCCTACGCACCCGGCGCGCTGCTAAAGGTGGTCGGCGACGGGGAGGTCTGGTGAGCCGGGTCTGCCTGTGCCGCGCAACCGTCCTTCGCGACGGTCGTTACACCCTCGTAGCGTCTGTGCTGCGAGCGTAAGACGGAGTCAGATTATGGGCACCATTATCCTTATCATATTGGTTCTGCTGGTGATCGGCTCGCTGCCGACCTGGGGCTACAGCCGCGGCTGGGGCTATTTCCCGTCTGGCGGTCTTGGCCTCATCCTGCTCATCATCCTCATCCTCGTGTTGATGGGGCGTCTCTAGAGCTGAACGTCTGAGGTCGAAGCGCTTCGCGCTTCGGCCAATGGCGTGAATCAGGCTCTAATCCTTGGTCTAGGCGGAAAGGGAGGCGCCGTCCCGGCGCCTCCCGCTTGCCGTCGCCGGCGGAGCGGGCCATGTTCGGCCGGATGCCGAGCGCCGCCGCCGCCCTCCGCTCCCTCGCCGCGAGCGCGGTCGATTTCGCGCTGCCGCCGCGCTGCCCCGCCTGCGCAACCATTCTTCCCGATCCGCACCGCTTCTGCCTCGCTTGCTGGCAGACTTTGACCTTTCTTGGCGAGCCCTGCTGCGTCCGCTGCGGGCTGCCATTCGAATATGGCGGGGAGGGAGAGGTGGAATGCGGCCGCTGTCTCGCCGAGCCGCCGCCCTTCGACCGGCTGCGCGCCGCTGTCGCCTACGGCGAGGTGGCTCGCGGCGTAGCGCTCAAGCTCAAACATGGCGGCAGGCCCGGTGTCGCCGAGACGCTGGCCGGGTTCATGCTGCGCCATCTCGACGCGCGACCGGACGCCCTGCTCGTCCCGGTACCGCTCCATCGCTGGCGCATCTGGAAGCGCGGCTATAACCAGGCGGCTTTGATCGCTGCCGCGCTGGCACGGCGCAGCGGCCTCGCTGCGGCGCCCGACATCCTGCGGCGCACCCGCGCTACGCCGATGCTGAGAGGCCTGGGTCGGCGCGAGCGGGCCCTTGCCGTCCGCGGCGCCTTCAAAGTGACGGAGGAGGGAAGGGCGCTGCTGCGCGGCCGCCCGGCGATCCTGGTCGACGACGTCTTCACGAGCGGCGCCACCGCCGGCGCCTGCGCCCGAGCCTTGAAGCGGGGCGGCGCTGCGTCGGTGAACGTGCTCTGCTGGGCGCGGGTGGTGCGAACCGAACCGGATTGATCCAAATCGCCGCTTCGTCGTTTGTGACGCCATGATGAAAGATCCGCACGCCCTTAAAGGACAGGGCTATCTCATTTCGATCGTAAGCGTTTTTCTGCTCGGTTTCCCGGCGCTCAAGAGTGCTAAGGGCGATCCGCTGGTGATTGCGATGGTCGCCGGGGGCGCCCTTCTTTCGATCGTCGGCATGGGAATGCGCTGGATCGCTGACCGCAAGACTCAGCGTCGGATCGACCGCGCTCAGGGCAAGGCGCCCAATCCGTCGCACGGTGGACCCTCCATGGCGGCCGAGCATTGACAGTGGCCGGAGCGGCGCCCACCTCGCCGCTCCAAAGCAGGAGTGAAACATGGCCCGGGTCGAGATCTACACCAAGTTCGGCTGCCCCTATTGCGCGAGGGCGAAGGCGCTGCTCGGCCAGAAGGGCGTCGACTATGATGAGTATGAGATCAACTCAACGCCCGGCAAGCGCGACGAGATGCTGGAGCGTACGGGAGGCCGTCACACCGTGCCCCAAATCTTCATCGACGGCCGTCACGTCGGGGGTTCGGACGATCTCGCCGAGCTGGATCGCAGGGGCGAGCTCGACGGCCTGCTTCAGGGGCAGGAAGCCTAGACAGGTATCTCCGTCGTATATTTGACCTGCCTCAGCGCGAAATTGGAGGCGGCGCTCGCCACCGAGGGGTGGGCGAGGACGCCGCGCATGATGAAGCGATCATAATCGGCGACATCCCTCACCGCGATGCGCAGCAGATAGTCCCATTCGCCCGACATGGCGTAGCATTCGACAATCTCCTCACGGGTGAGGATGAACTCCTCGAACTGCGCCCGCGCCTCGACGGTCTGCTTGGTCATCCGCACCTGGCAGAGGACGTTGACGGACCGGCCGAGCGCCTCCGCATTGGCGAGGCGCACAATCTTGCCGAGCACGCCGGCTTTCTCGAGCGCCCGCACCCGCCGCCAGACCGAGGCCGCCGATGCGCCGACCTGCTCGGCGAGCGCGGCGTGGCTCAGCCCCGCGTCGCGCTGCAGCGTGCGAACGATTCGGCGGTCGACCGCATCAAGTTGATCATCTTGTTTCATAAGGCACGGCATATCTGAAGAAATGTTTCAAATCCAGCGACTGCAGCGGCAAAACAGATATGTGTTTTGAGCGGCGGTGCGATAGCCGTATTTTCGGCGTTATTCCCATGGCGCCGACAGGAGGGACGATGGAAAGCTCAGTGCTGCTGGCGGACGCGCATATCCTGTTCGAGCGGCTCGAGGCACAGAAATCCGACAGCCTCCTCCATCTCATCGCCCTTTGCGACGCCGACACGCGGCCCGACAAGATCGACGTCGGCGTCGGAGTCTACCGCGACAGCGACGGCGGCACGCCGATCCTGCGCGCGGTCAAGGAGGCGGAGCGCATCCTGTGGGAAACGCAGGAGACCAAGGCCTATCTCGGTTCTCAGGGCGACGCGCGGTTCACCGAGCTCATCCGCCGCATCGTGTTCGGCGAGAAGCTCGGCGCCGACGAACGGATCGTGGGCTTGCAGACTCCCGGCGGCTGCGGGGCGCTGAGGATGGGCGCCGACCTCGTCCACCGCGCCAACCCGCGGGCGCGGATCTTCGTCGGCCAGCCGACCTGGCCCAACCATGCGCCGCTCATCGCCTCGGCCGGGGTGGAGATGGTGTCCGTCCCCTATTACGACGTGAGGAGCCGTCGCATCCTGTTCGACGAGATGCTCGAGGCGCTCGGGCAAGCGGCGGCGGGCGACCTCGTACTGCTCCATGGCTGCTGCCATAACCCGACCGGCGCCGACCTCGCGCCCGACCAGTGGCGCGCGCTCGCCGAGCTGATCGCCCGCCGCGGCCTCATCCCCTATGTCGACCTCGCCTATCAGGGCCTCGGCAACGGCTTGGAGCCCGACGCTTTCGGCACCCGGCTCGTCGTCGAGGCGGCCGAGCAGGCGCTGGTCGCCCAGAGCTGCGACAAGAATTTCGGAGTCTATCGCGAGCGGACCGGCAACCTCTTCGTCAAGGCCCGCAGCCGCAAGACGGCGGAAGTGGTGTTCGGCAATCTGATGACGCTGGCGCGCACCATGTGGTCGATGCCGCCCGACCATGGCGCCGCCATCGCCCGCATCGTCCTCGACACGCCGGAGTTGCGCGCCGACTGGCAAGCGCAGGTCCAGGAGATGTGCGCCCGCATCCGCCGCCTGCGCGCGCGCCTCGCCGCCTATGACGAGCGGCTCGCCTTTATCGACTCGCAGAACGGCATGTTCTCGATGCTGCCGCTCAGCCGCGAGCAGGTGCTGGCGCTGCGCGGGGAGAAGGGGATCTACATGGCCGACAGCGGCCGCATCAACGTCGTCGGCCTCTCCGACGACAATGTCGACCGCTTCGCGGCCGCGGTGGTGGAGAAGATGGATGGCTGAGCAGGGCCTGGCGGAACCGGAGGGGCGGAGCCAAGCTCCCGACGCGAGCTTCGATTGGCGCAAGGTCGCCTGGCTCGTCCAGGTCAGCCGGGCGATGGACAGGCTCGAGGAGGAGCGCCTCGTCCCCGAGCGCAAGATACTCTACCAGTTCAGCGCGCGCGGCCACGATTTGGCCCAGATCCTGCTCGGCAGCCGCCTCACCCACCGCCGCGACGCCACCTGCGGCTATTACCGCTCGCGGCCCCTTTTGCTCTCGCTCGGAGTCCCCATCGAGGACGCGCTCGCCTCCGGCATGGGGCGGGAAGGGGGTTATTCGGACGGCCGCGACATCGGCGTCGTGTTCAACTACCCGAACCCCAACGGCGCCCCGGCCCTCCCCATGTCGGGCGGCGTCGGCGCGCAATTTACGCCGACAGCGGGCTGGGCCCAGGCGATCGAATATTACCGCAATGTGCTGGACGACCGCAGCTACGACGAGGCGATCGCGGTCGTCCTCGGCGGCGACGCCTCGTGCGCGACCGGCGGCTTCTGGGCCTCGCTGACCATCGCGACGACGCAGAAGCTGCCGATGCTCTTCTACGTCGAGGACAATCAATACGGCATCTCCGTCCCCTCCACCTACCAGACGCCGGGGGCCGACATTTCGAAGAACCTCGCCAGCTTCACGGGCCTCGCCATCTTCGCCGGCGACGGCACCGAGCCGGCCGAGGCGGCGGAGTTGGTCGGCCGCGCAATCGCCCATGTCCGCGCCCGCAAAGGCCCGGCTCTGCTCCACCTGCGCGTGCCGCGCCTGCAGGGCCACAGCTTCCAGGACACCCAGACCTACAAGTCGGAGGAGGTGGTCCGCGAGGAATGGCTGCGCGACCCCCTGCCGAAGCTCAAATCCTATCTTGTCGGCTCGGCGCTCGACGAGGCGGAGTGGGACCGGATCGAGGCCGATGCCCAGGCCGCGGTCGAGGAAGCGCGCGCCCAAGCGGAGGCGCGCGGCGTCTCCGATCCCGGCAATTTGCTCGACCACGTCTTCTATGAAGGCGAGATGCAAGGCATGGGGGGGCAGTGGACGAAGGGCTACCGCGCGCCGCCGTCGCACGAGGAGCCCAAGCCCGAGGGCCAGCGGATCAACATGGTGACCGCCATTCGCCGCACCCTCGACAGGGAGCTCGAGCTCAACCCGCGCGTCTTGCTGTTCGGCGAGGATATCGGGCCCAAGGGCGGAGTCCACGCCGTCACCCTCGGCCTCCAGGAGAAATACGGCCACGACCGCGTCTTCGACACCTCGCTCAACGAAGAAGGGATAATCGGCCGCGCCGTGGGCATGGCGCTGGCCGGGCTTATGCCGGTGCCGGAAATCCAGTTCCGCAAATATGCCGAGCCGGCGACCGAGCAGATCAACGATTGCGGGACGATGCGCTGGCGCACCCACAACCGCTTCGCGGCGCCGATGGTGCTTCGAATCCCCGGCGGCTTCTTCAAGTGCGGCGATCCCTGGCACAGCCAGACCAATGAGGTGCAGTTTGTCCACAATCCCGGCTGGCTCGTGGCCGTCCCGTCCAACGCGGAAGACGCCGTCGGGCTGCTCCGCGCCGGCCTTCGCGGCAACGACCCAATCATCTTCTTCGAGCACCGCGCGATGCTTGACGATGCCTGGGCCCGGCGGCCCTGGCCGGGCGACGATTACGTCCTCCCGTTCGGGCGGGCGAAGAAAACGCGGCGGGGGGACGACATCACCATTGTCGCCTGGGGCGCGATGGTGCCCCGCTGCGAGGAGGCGGCAAAGGAGGTGTCCGCGGACCTCATCGACCTGCGCACCCTGGTGCCGTGGGACAAGGAGATGGTCCTGGAGAGCGTCCGCCGCACCCGCCGCTGCCTGATCGTCCATGAGGATTTGAGGACCGGCGGCTTCGGCGCCGAGATCGCCGCTGTGGTGGCGGACGAGGCGTTCCTCGACCTCGACGCCCCGGTCGCGCGGGTGACGATGCCCGACATACCGAGCCCGCATAACCCGGTCCTGCTCAACTGGGCGCTGCCGAGCGTCGAGCGCATTCGCGCCAAGATCGACGAGATGGTGGGGTTCTGACGATGATCGACGTCGTCGTCCCCGCCGAGCAGGAAGGAACCCAGGCGGTCGTCCGCGCCTGGCTGAGGCAGATCGGCGACCGGGTCGAGGAGAACGACCCGCTGGTCGAGCTCGAAACCGACAAGGTGGCGATGGAGGTCCCCGCGCCGGCGGCGGGCGTGCTGCGCGAAATCCTGCTGGAGAGCGGCGCCGACGCCGTACCGGGCGCGGTGCTCGGACGGATCGCGGCGGTGGCGGACGTCTCTGGCCACGAACCCCCCGTCATGCCAGCGAAAGCTGGCATCCATGCTGACTCGGCTCGTGGCACCGACTCAGCATGGTCCCCAGCCTCCGCTGGAGCGACTGAGCTGCGCCTTTCCCCGTCCGTGCGCCGCGCCCTCCTCCAGCACGACATCGATCCCGCCAAGATCGAGGGCACCGGCCGCGACGGGCGGATCACTCGCGCCGACGTCGACCGGGCGGTCGAGGAGGCGACGAAGGTGCAAAGCGAGGGCCCGCGCACCACCGCCCAGCCGCGCGTGTCCCAGCCCTCCGACGGGTCGATCCGCTCGCACTCGGTCCCGCACGACCGCATGCGGCTGAAGATCGCCGAGAACATGCTCAATTCGGTGACCCGGGCGCCCCACGTCACCGCCATGTTCGAGGCGGATTTCTCCGCAATCATCCGCCACCGCGAACGGCACAAGGACGCCTACGCCAGGAAGGGCGTGAAGCTCACCTACACCGCCTACCTGGTCGCCGCCGCGGCCGAGGCGATGAAGGTCGCGCCAGCGATCAACAGCCGCTGGCACGACGACCGGCTGGAGCTGTTCGACGACGTCAATATCGGCGTGGGCACCGCGCTCGGCGAGAAGGGGCTGATCGTCCCCGTCCTGCGGCGGATTCAGACGCTGAACCTCAAGGGCATCGCCGCCGGGCTGGATGAGCTGATCGAGAAGGCGCGCAACGAGCAGCTTACCGCTCGTGACGTCTCCGGCGGTACCTTCACCATTTCCAACCACGGCGTCTCGGGCTCGCTGTTCGCCTCTCCCATCATCATCGCCCAGCCCCAGTCGGCGATCCTCGGCGTCGGCAAGCTGGAGAAGAGGGTGGTGGTGCGGGAAGTTGACGGCACGGACACGATCCAGATCCGGCCGATGGCCTATGTCAGCCTCACCATCGACCATCGCGTGGTCGACGGCCACCAGACCAACGCCTGGCTCAGCCGCTTCGTCGAGCTGCTGGAGGGTTGGCCGGCCGAATGAGCGCGCCCCCGCCCGTCCCATGGCCCGAGCCTTCGGGGCCGCCGCTGGCGGGCGAGCTGGTCCCCTGGTTCCGCGCCGCCGCGCTCCACGGCAATGCTGCCTATGCGTTCGAAAGCACCGCCGGGCGGGCCATATTGATGCTCTTCTTCGGCCGCGCCGAGGAGCAGGCCTCCGCCGACGCGCTCCGCCTGGTCGCTGCGAACCGCGCCCTGTTCGACGACGAGCGCGCCAGCTTCTTCGGAATCACCGTCGAACCTTCGGATGCCGCCGAGGAACGGATCGCCCAGGCGCTCCCCGGCATCCGTTTCTTCCTCGACTACGACCGGAGCCTCAGCCGCCTCTACGGCGCCATCCCGGCCGAGGACGAGACGCGCTATGTCCCGCACTGGCTGGTGATCGACTCCACCTTGCGGCTGGTCGATCGTTTCCCGATCCAGGCGGGGGAGGCGGCGCTGGCGGCGTTGCGGGCGATCGTCGCGCAGCCGCCCGCGAGCGATGCGGCGCCCGTCCTGGTCGCCCCCCGGATCCTCGAGCCCGCGCTGTGCCGCAAGCTCATCGATCTTTACGAAGCGAGCGGCGGCGAGCCATCCGGCTTCATGCGCCAGATCGACGGCAAGACTGTGCTGGTCACCGACCCGTCGCACAAGATGCGCCGCGACCACACGATCGGGGATGCCGAGCTGCGCGCCCAGCTCGCGCTGAGGGTCCGCCGCCGCCTCGCGCCGATGGTCAAGCGCGTCTTCCAGTTCGAGGCGACGCGGATGGAGCGCTATCTCATCGGCTGCTACACCGCCGGCGCCGGCCATTTCCGCCCGCACCGCGACAACACCACCGCCGGCACCGCCCACCGCCGCTTCGCCGTCACCATCAACCTCAACGCCGAGGATTACGAGGGCGGCGACCTGCGCTTCCCCGAATTCGGCCCCCGCACCTACCGCGCGCCGACCGGCGGCGCCGTGGTCTTCTCCTGCTCGCTCCTCCACGAAGCGACGCCGGTGACGAAGGGCACCCGCTACGCCTTCCTGCCCTTCCTCTACGACGAGGCGGCGGCGAAGCAGCGCGAGGCGAACAACCCCTTCCTCGACGAAGGCCTCGGAGAGTACCGCGCGGGGTAAAGGGTTAGGGACGGGGTAAGGGCGATCAGGGCGTAGGGAGGTTGAGTCATACCGGCGCAAGCCGGGACCCATGAACTCCCGGGGAAGAGGAAGAGGCGAGGGGTCTTCGCTATCCTTCCCACCTCGTGTCCATGGGTCCCGGCTTCCGCCGGGATGACTCCCGCGCTGTAACCCGCGTGAAACGCTGCTACACCGGCGCCCCGCGAGGGGAGGCGGTGTGACCGAGCAGCTCGAAGCGACGCCCGAGGCGCTCGGCTACCGGCCGGAGCTGAAGCGCGCCCTCTCTCTCACCGACCTGGTCGTCTACGGCCTCATCTTCATTTCACCGATCGCGCCCTTCTCGAGCTTCGGAATCGTCTTCAACGCCGCCCATTCGATGGTGGCGCTCGTCTTCGCGATCGGCCTCGTCGCGATGAGCCTGACGGCGGTCAGCTACATGACCATGTCCGAGGCCTTCCCGGTCGCCGGCTCGGTCTATTCCTACGCGCGGCTCGGCATCGGCGAATGGGCCGGCTTCCTCGGCGGCTGGGCCTTGCTGCTCGATTACCTCCTGATTCCGAGCCTCGCCTATCTCGCTTGCGGGATCGCCCTCAAGGATGCCTGGGCCGCGCCGCCAATCTGGCTGTGGCTGGTCCTGTTCCTGTCGATCAACACCGCGCTCAACCTTGCCGGCATCGATTCGGTGGCCAAGGCGAACCGCGCGCTTCTGCTCCTCCAGGGCCTACTCCTCGCCGCCTTCCTCGCGCTCGCGGCGCGCGGCCTCGCCCGCGGCACGGCCGGCGCGCACCTCTCCCTCCAGCCCTTCTTCGACCCCGCTCATTTCTCCGCCGGCATCGTCTTCGGGGCCGTCTCGCTGGGCGTGCTGAGCTTTCTCGGCTTCGACGGCATCTCGACCCTTGCGGAGGAGGTGCAGGGCGACCGCAATGCGGTGGGGAAGGCAACCCTGCTCGCCCTCGTCAGCGCCGCGCTCCTGTTCGTGGTGCAGAGCTATCTCGCAGGCCTCTTCGTCCTGGGCCGCGAGTCCTTTCCGCCGGGCCAGCCGACCTACGCGGCCTTCTACGCCATTGCCGGCACGGTCGGCGGGGCGCCGATGCGGCTGGCGGCGTCGGTGCTGGGCGTCGTCCTCGCGGGGGCGTCGGGAGCGCTCGCGGCGCAGGCGGCGACGGCGCGGCTGCTCTTCGCCATGGCGCGCGACGGCCGCCTGCCGCGATTCCTGAGCCACGTCAGCCGGCGGCACCAGGTGCCCAATCGCGCGCTCCTGCTCGTGGCCGCCCTCACTTTGGCGATCGGCTTCGCCTTCATCGACCGGCTCGAGCTGCTGGTCTCGATCGTCAGCTTCGGCGCGCTGACCGGCTTCGTCATGCTGCACGCCTCGGTGGTCGTGCATTTCGCCATCCGCGGCCGCAGCCGTTTCTGGGTGCGCCACCTCCTCGTGCCTTTGCTCGGCGCGGCGGTTTTGCTTTATGTCATGGCCAATATGGATCGGGCGGCGCAGCGTCTCGGCCTCGCCTGGCTGACGGTGGGCTTTTTGCTCTATCTCACGACGCGCCGTGCCGCCCCCGCGCCGGAATCCGGCGCTCTTTGAAGATTGAACTTTCCAAACAATTGAAATGCTTCTATGGGGCTGCTCACACATTTACCGGAGGGTGGGAATGAAGATGATTCTGGCGTTGGCGGCGTTCGCCATGGGTTCTGCGGCGGTCGCCGAGGATATGAAGCCGGCCGATCAGGAGCAGCAGGCGTCGGCCGAGGCGCCCAAGAAAGAGCGCAAGATCTGCCGCCGCGAGGAGACTTCGGTCGGCCTCTACGGCAGCCGCCGCGTCTGCATGACCGCCGCCGAGTGGCGTCAGCGCGACCGTAGCTCCGAGGATATCGATCCGCGCGCCGGCGGCAACGCACGTTGAGCCCCGCTCCCGCGCGCGCCCTGGCGGCGCGCGCGGGGCGATTGCGTTCGAGGCCCGTCGATCGTAGAATTCCGCCTCACTCTTCTCGGGAAGGTGGAACGATGAAAGCGATGATCCTGCTCGCCGCGGCGGCCCTGGCGGCGCCGGCTTTCGCCTCCGATAACGGAGTGCCCGATCCCAACAAGCCGGCCAACCCGCCGAAGAAGGAGCGCAAGATCTGCCGCCAGGAGCAGATCACGAGCAGCCTTCACGGCAGCCATCGGACCTGCCTCACCGCCGAGGAATGGAAGCATCGGGACCGTAGTTCCGAGGATATCGATCCGCGGGCCGGGGGCAACGCCCGCTGATTTCGCGCCGCGTCACCCTTCGAACAGGCGCCTGAGCTCCGGCTTCAATATCTTGCCGTTGGCGTTGCGCGGCAGTGGCTCGGCGAGGAAGGCGATCCGCACCGGAATCTTGAAGGCGGCGAGGCGGGCGCGGACCCAGTCCTGTAATTCCGCCTCGCTCGCCGCCGTTCCGGGCGCGAGCTGGACGACCGCCGCGGGTTCCTCGCCCAGCGTCTTGTGGGGAAGGCCGATCAGCGCCGCGTCGCTGACCGCCGGGTGGTCGAACAGGACGTTCTCGACCTCGATCGAATAGATGTTCTCGCCGCCGCGGATGACGATGTCCTTGGCGCGGTCGACGATGTAGCAGAAACCTTCGTCATCCAGGCGAGCGAGGTCGCCGGTCCTCACCCATCCGTCGACGAACGTCTCCGCGGTCGCTTCCGGCTTGTTCCAATAGCCGCTGACGATTTGCGGGCCATTCGCCCAGAGCTCGCCGACCTCGCCGAGCGCAAGCTCGCGCGCGCCCTCCGGCGACACGATCCGGAGCTCGGAAATCGGCACCGGCGGCCCGCAGCTGTCGGGGCGGTTGAGATAGTCCTCGCCGACATGGCTGGTGACGGTCGCCATGGTCTCGGTCATGCCCCAGCCGTTGCCGGGCAACGCGCCGAACTCCGCGTAGATGCGCCGCGCCAGCTCGGGCGCCGCCGGCGCGCCGCCGTAGCTGATCATCTCGAGGCTGGAGAGGTCGAAGCGATCCCGCTCGGGATGGTCGAGCAATTGCCAGGCGATGGTCGGCACGCCGCCGGTCACCTGCACCCGCTCGCGCTCGATGATCGCCATCGCCTCGACAGCATCCCATTTGCGCATGAAGATCGTCGTGTTGCCGACCGCCATCGAGCCCATCAGGCTGGCGCTGCAGGCGGTGACGTGGAAGAGCGGAATGACCATCAGCCCGGTCCGCGGCTCGGGCGCCGCCGGCACATCGCCTCGCCGGAGCGCCGCGCGGGCGACGGAATAGCCGACGGAGAGGATGTTGGTCATGAGGTTGCGGTGCGTGCCGAGCGCGCCCTTAGGGCTGCCGGTCGTCCCGCTCGTGTAGAAGATCGTCGCATCGTCGTCCGGCGCGAGTTTCGTGTCCGGCAGCGCCGCGTCCGGCAGCGAGCAGTAGCTGCCCGGCCGGCCGATGACCGCTTCCAAATCGCTGCCGCCGGGAGCGTCGTTGCGGCGGCGCGAGACGAGCACATGCTGCAAGTCCGGCAGACCACCAGCGTGGGGCGCGATCCGTTCCCACCGGGCCCCGTCGGCGACCAGCAGCCTCGCGCCCGAATCGGCGAGGCCGTATTGAAGCTCGCCGCCGGTCCACCAGGCGTTGAGCGGAACCGCGATCGCGCCGAGCGCGGCCGCCGCGAAGAAGGCGACCGGCCATTCCGGCAAATTCGCCATGGCGATCGCCACCCGGTCGCCCTTGCCGATTCCGAGCCGCCGCATCTCCGCCGCCAGTGTCGCCACGGCGCGGAAGGTCGCCTCGAAGCTCACCCGTTCGTCCTCCAGGATCCACGCCGTCCGGTCGCCGTGGCTGCGCGAATGGGCGAGGAGGAAGGGAAGGGTGGGCGGCGCGTTCTTCCAGATCCGGGTGGGAAGGCCGCGGATCACCGCCTCCTCCATCTCGAAGCGGGCGCCGGGCGCGGTCAGCAGCGCGTCGACCTCGGCGAGGCTCATCCTCGGCCAGCCCGGCGGCAGCTCCAAGCCTTTGATCACCCGTCTCTCCCTTTGGCTCGCAGACTATGAGCCGGCGGCCTCCGCCTCAAGGGCGGAACCTTAGGCGGCCGCGATGCGCTGGCGCGGGCGACCGCTACGCAAAGGGCAGGCCATGGCCGGAGACGAACCCCCGCCGCTCAGCGAGGCGGAAGAGAAAGAGATCGAGGAGCGCAGTCCGCCCAAGGCCAAGGTGGTTCACGCCGCGGTGGTCAAGCAGGGCGAGGACGAGCTCGAACGGCCGGCCGGCTCGCTCTTCTGGTCGGGCCTTGCCGCGGGCCTGACGATCATTGCGTCCGTCACCGCCCAGGGCGCGCTCCGCCAGCGCCTGCCCGACGCGCCGTGGCGGGAGCTGGTCGCCGGCTTCGGCTATTGCCTCGGCTTCATCATCGTCATTCTCGGGCGAATGCAGCTCTTCACCGAGCATACGACGGTCGCGGTGCTGCCCCTCATGCGGGATCGGACGATGGCCAATCTCGGCCGTACCGCCCGGCTGTGGGGAATCGTGTTGTCCGGCAATTTGATCGGCGCCGCCGCCATCGCGGCCGCCGCCATCTACCTTCCCCTCCAGTCGCCGGAGCTGACCGGGGCGATGCTCGAGGTCTCGGCCAAATTGTTCGAGAAGGCGCCCGTCGACATGTTCCTTCAGGGCATACCGGCGGGCTTCCTCGTCGCCTCGATCGCCTGGATCCGCTCGGCGGCCGACGATTCGAGCTTCTGGATCGTGCTCGTCCTCTCCTACCTGATCGCGATCGGCGGCTTCACCCACGTCATCGCCGGGGCCGCCGAGGCCTTCCTGCTGCTGTGGGCGGGCAAAGCGGGGATCGGCTGGGTGCTCGGCACCTTCATAGTGCCCGTCCTGCTCGGCAACATCGTCGGCGGCACCGGCCTCTTCGCCATGCTCGCCCACGCCCAGGTCAAGGAGGAGATTTGAATATGCTTCCCCCCTCCCCCGGGGGAGAGCGGCAGGGGGCGAGAATGTGGGGCGCATCCGCAGACTCACGCTCCCCTCACCCCTACCTTTCTCCCCTTGGGAGAAGTGAGAAGCTTAGCCCTCCTGGCTCTGGTCGTGCTCCCCGCCGGGGTCGGTGACGCCGCCGAGTGCGACGCTGGCGGCCTCGCCCTGGTCCGAGCGGCTGATGTCGCCCAGCGAGATGATGCCGACCAGCTGCTCGCCCTCGCGGCTGAGCACGGGGAGGCGCCGTACCTGGCGGTCGCTCATCTTGATGGCGACATCCTCGACCTCCTCGTCGTCATAGGCGAAGAGGAGGTCGTCGCTCATCACTTCGCTGACCGGCGTGTCGGGCCCTCGGCCTTCCGCGACGGCGCGGACCGCGATGTCGCGGTCGGTGAGCATGCCGACCAGCCGGTCGCCTTCGCCGACGGGCATGGCGCCCGCATCGTCCCGCAACATGAACTGCGCGGCTTCGCGTATCGGCTGGTCGGGAGAGACGGTGCGGACGTCGGTCGACATGCACTCGGAAACTTTCATCTTGCTTCTCCTGGCCACGGGGATGCCCGACTCAACGGGCCGCCCCGCACCGCTGTTCCGCCCGCCGGGCCCGCCGCCCGAACGCCTCAGCGCGCGGCGGATTTCGCCGGCACGAGCCTTATCTCGTAGAGCTTCGGCCAGAGCTTGCCGGTGACGAACAGCCGGTCCTTGGCCGCATCGTAGGCGATGCCGTTCAGCACCGCGTCCTCGCCGCCCGGCGAGCCTTCGGCGACCAGCTTCGAAAGGTCGATCCAGCCCTTCACATGCCCGTCCTTCGGATCGATGCGGGCGATGCGGCTGGTCATCCAGATGTTGGCGAGGATCTCGCCCCGCACGAATTCCAACTCGTTGACGGCGGAGACTCGCTCGCCCTTGTCGGTGACCGTGATCCGCCGCCGTTCCTTCAGCGTCTTCGGGTCGAGGAAGCGGACCTGCGGCGTGCCGTCGCTCATGATGATGTCGCTCGCGCTCCGGGTCAGCGCCCAGCCCTCGCCGGGATAATGGAAGCTGCCCACTTGGCGGAAGTCGGCGAGGTTCCAGCGGAAGCCGATGCCGTGCTGCCAGGTGAGGCTGATCAGCTCGCTCCCCCAGTCGACGATCCCCTCGCCGAAATAGCGCGAATCGACGTCGACCGAGCGCAGCACCCGTCCGTCCTCGAGGCTGACCTCGCGGATCGAAGAGCGGCCGTTCAGCCCGGTGCTCTCGAACAAGCGGCCGCCGCGGTAGAACAGGCCCTCCGTGAAGGCGTTCGGGTCGTGGGGATAGGCCCTCACCACCTGCGCCTCGCAGACCGGCGCATTGCACGGCCTCGCCGACGCGCAGCCGGGCAGCAATGCCGCCGCGAGCAGGAAGCCGAAGCCTCTCACGGCCGGTTCATGGTGAGGAGGTCGTAGCTCGCGACCACCTCGTCCTTCTGGTTGAAGACGTACACGGCCCAGCGCACCTCCCCTTTCTCCTCGTCGCGAATGCTCTTGGTCTTGACCGTCAGCTCCACCCGCATCGAATCGCCGGGATAGAGCGGCGTCTGGAAGCGCAGAGTCTCGAGTCCGGTATTGGCGAGGACCGGCCCGGGCGAAGGCTCGACGAACAGCCCCGCGGCGAAGCTCAGGATCAGATAGCCGTGCGCCACACGCCCTTCGAAGATCGGGCTCGCCTTCGCCGCTTCCTCGTCCATGTGCGCGTAGAAATTGTCGCCGGTGAAATCGGCGAAATGCTCGATATCCTCAAGGCTGACGGTTCGGCTCGCGGTCTTCAGGGTGTAGCCGATCTCGAGCTCCGAGATGCGCTTGCGGAAGGGGTGGACATCGCCCTCCACCTTCGGCGCGCCGGGGAGCCATTGCTTGACCACGCTCGAAAGCACCGCCGGCGAGCCCTGCAAAGCGGTGCGCTGCATGTAATGGGTGACGCCGCGTATGCCGCCCATCTCCTCGCCGCCGCCGGCCCGGCCGGGCCCGCCGTGGACGAGGACGGGGAGGGGGGAGCCGTGGCCGGTCGATTCCCTGGCGCTGGTGCGGTCGAGAATCACCATCCGCCCGTGATAGGCGCCGGCGCCGAGCACGAAGTCCTCCGCCACCCCAGCGTCGAAGGTGAACAGCGACAGCGCCAGGCTCCCCATGCCGCGATTGGCCAGCGCGATCGCATCGTCGAGGTTGCGATAAGGCATGATCGTCGACACCGGGCCGAACGCCTCGACGTCGTGCACGGCTTGGGCGTGCCAGGGATCGTCGGTCCTGAGTAGGATCGGCGCCATGAACGCGCCATTGCCCGGCGCCGGCGGCGCCTCCGGGTCCCCGGCGACGATCCGCGCTGACTTGGCCAGCTCGGCCACCGCGGCGCGGACGCTGTTGAGCTGCGAGCGGCTGGCGAGCGCCCCCATGGTCACCCCCTCGTCGCGCGGATCGCCGACGCGCACCCTGGCGAGCCGCTCCTTGAGCCCGGCCTCGACCGCGTCGATATGCGCGGCGGGCGCCATGGCGCGGCGGATGGCGGTGCATTTCTGCCCGGCCTTGACCGTCATTTCCCGCGCCACTTCCTTGACGAACAGGTCGAACTCCGGCGTGCCGGGCGCCGCGTCGGGCCCGAGGATCGACGCGTTCAAACTGTCCCGTTCCGCGATGAAGCGAACGCTCTCCCTCGCGATCACCTTGTGGGACTGGAGCTTCATCGCCGTCTGCGCCGAGCCGGTGAAGCTCACCACGTCCTGGAGCGTCAGATGGTCGAACAGGTCGCCGACCCCGCCCATCACCAGCTGCAGCGCGCCGGGCGGCAGCACGCCGGCCTCGATCATGATCCGAAAGGCGGCCTCGGCGAGATAGCCGGTGGATGAGGCCGGCTTGACGATCGCCGGCACCCCGGCGAGCAGGGTCGGCCCCAGTTTCTCGAGCATCCCCCATACCGGGAAGTTGAACGCGTTGATGTGGACGGCGACGCCCTGCAATGGCGTGAAGACGTGCTGGCCGACGAAGGTCCCGCCCTTCGACAGCGGCTCCATCGCTCCGTCGATGAGGATGCGCCCGTTCGGAAGCTCGCGCCGCCCCTTGGACGAGAAAGAGAAGAGCGTGCCGGCGCCGCCCTCGATGTCGATCCACCCGTCGGTCCGCGTCGCCCCGGTCTCGTAGGAGAGCTCGTACAATTCCTCCTTGCGCGCCATCACCGCGTTGGCGAGGTCTTTCAGCATCCAGGCCCGCTCGTGGAACGTCATCCGCCTGAGCGCGGGACCGCCGGCCGTCCGGGCATGGCGCAGCATGCCCTCGAAATCGAGTCCGTCGCTGCCGGTCAGTGCGATCGTCTCGCCGGAGACGGCGCTCTCCACCTCGGTGAGGCCGGCGCCGCCCTCGATCCAGCGGTCGGCGGCGTAATTGAGCAGCTTGAGTGTCTTCATGCCTCCCCCTTAGAAGAAACCACCCAAGGGCGCGAGGAGGAGAAAATGCCGGAACCGGTGAGAGCGATCGCCCTTGCGGACGTCGAGGCGGCGCGCGAACGCATCCGCGACATCGTCCTGCGCACCCCGCTCGTCCGCCTGGACCTAGGTCGGCATGGCCCCGACATCCGCCTCAAGCTCGAGAATCTCCAGCCGACCAACGCCTACAAGATCCGCGGGGCGGCGAACGCCGTGGCCCGGCTCGGCCCGGAGGCGCGGGCGCGGGGCGTCTGGACGGTCAGTGCCGGCAATGCGGGTCAGGGCGTCGCCTACGCCGCCCGCGCCGCCGGCATACCCTGCGCGGTGGTCGCCATCGAGACCGCCCCGCAGACCAAGCTCGACCGCATGCGCGCGCTCGGCGCCCGCATCGTCCCGGTCTCCTACGCGGAAGCCTGGCGGGTCGCCGAAGCCCATGCGCTCGAAGGCATGCAGGGCACCTTCATCCATCCGTTCGACGACAATGATTTCATCGCCGGCCACGGCACCATGGCGCTGGAAATCCTCGAGGACTCGCCCGACGTCGCGACCATCATCACCGCCATCGGGGGCGGCGGCCTCATCACCGGCGTCGGCAGCGCGGCCAAGGCATTGAAGCCCGGCGTGCGCATCCTCGGCGCCGAACCGGAAACTGCCGCCCCTTATGCTTTGTCGCTGCGCGAAGGCGGCCCCCGCCGCTTCACGGCCTGGCAGCCGACCTTCGTCGACGGCGCCGGCGGCCAGAGCGTCACCGAACGCATGTGGGAGCGGATGCGCCCGGTGGTCGACGGCGCGATCACCGTCACCCTCGATCAGGTGCGCGACGCCATGCGCCTGATCGCCGAGAAAGCGCGGGTGATATCGGAAGGCGCCGGCGCCCTGGCGCTCGCGGCCGCGCTGACGGGGGAGGCGGGAGAGGGCCCGATCGTCTGCGTCGTCTCCGGCGGCAACATCGACCTCAAGAAATTCGCCGAGCTGGTTACCGCCCGGTGAAATTCGGCTTCCTTTTCTCCATGAACGCCGCGACGCCTTCGCGATAATCGCCGGAAAACCCCAGCTCCCGCATCGCGTCGCGCTGCAGGTCGAGCTCTTCATCGAGGCTGTGCCCCCAGCTCTCTCGGATCATCGTCTTGATCCGCGCCAGCCCCAGAGTCGGCGCGCTCGCGAATTTCTCGGCCAGCGCGTCCACCTCCGCGTCGAGCGCCTCGTCCTCGACCGCCTTCCAGATCAGCCCCCAATCCGCCGCCTTGTCCGCCGGCAGCGGCTCCGCGGTCAGTGCCAGCCCCAGCGCCCGCGCCTGCCCGACCAGCCGCGGCAGCACCCAGGTGCCGCCGCTGTCGGGGATGAGCCCGATCGAGGCGAAGGATTGGATGAACTTCGCCGACCTGGCGGCGATGACGACGTCGCACGCCAGCGCGATGTTGGCGCCCGCCCCGGCCGCGACCCCATTCACCCGCGCGATGACCGGAAAGGGCAGCGACGTGATCCGCCGGATCAGGGGGTTGTAATAGCTCTCGACCGAATGCCCGAGGTCGACGGCCTCGCCCGGCGCCACCGCGCGGTCGCCGAGATCCTGCCCCGCGCAAAAGCCGCGTCCGGCCCCGGTGATCACCAGCACCCGCGCGCCCTCCAGCCGCGAGAGCGCATCCGCCACCTCCTCGTGCATCCTGACGGTGAAGCTGTTGAGGCGGTCGGGGCGGTTCAGCGTGAGGCGCGCGACGCCGCCCTCCAGCTTGAACTCGATGGTCTCGTAAGCCATGCGACTTTTCATGGACGCGAACGAAACGGCGAACAAGGTCGCGCGCGCGATGCTCGCCGCCGAGGGCACCGGCCCGGCCTGGGGGATCGCGATCGAGGAAGCGCGCGAAGGCTATGCGAGGGTCCGCATGACGCTGCGCGCCGACATGCTGAACGGCCACGGCACCGCCCATGGCGGCATGATCTTCGCGCTGGCCGACAGCGCCTTCGCCTACGTCTGCAACGGCCGCAACCTGCGCACCGTCGCCGCCCAGGCCTCGATCGTCTTCCTCGATTCGGCGGGCGAAGGCGAGGTGCTGATCGCGGAAGCCGTGGAACAGAGCCTCGTCGGCCGCTCCGGCGTCACCCACGTGTCGGTTCGCACCACCGGCGGCCGCGCCATCGCCGAGTTCACCGGCTTTTCGAGGAGCGTCGGCGGGAGCCTTGTTGAAGACGCCGATGAGGGAAACCGTTCGGGCTGAGCCTGTCGAAGCCCCCTCCTTCTCCTGGACGCCCGAATGGGGAAGGGAGGCCTTCGACAAGCTCAGGCCGAACGGGTAGGGGCTGCCACGCTTTTAGGACGGATACCAACCATGACCGAAGCCTTCATCTGCGATGCGGTGCGCACCCCGATCGGCCGCTACGGCGGCAGCCTTGCCCATGTCCGCGCCGACGACCTCGCCGCCATTCCGATCCGCGCGCTGAAGGACCGCAATCCGCAAGTCGACTGGGACGAAGTGGACGACGTCATCCTCGGCTGCGCCAACCAGGCCGGGGAGGACAACCGCAACCTTGCCCGCATGGCCGCCCTGCTTGCCGGCCTGCCCGACAAATCCGGCGGCGTGACTTTGAACCGCCTCTGCGGCTCGGGCATGGACGCCGTAGCCATGGCCGCGCGGGTGGTGCGCGGCAGCGAGGCCGATCTGCTCATCGCCGGCGGCTCGGAGAGCATGAGCCGCGCGCCGTTCGTCATGGCCAAGGCGACCAGCGCCTTCGACCGCAACGCCGAAATGTACGACACGACGATCGGCTGGCGCTTCGTCAACCCGAAGATGAGGGACGCTTATGGCGACGACACCATGCCGTCGACCGCCGAGAACGTTGCGCAGGAATTCCAGATAAGTCGCGAGGATCAGGACCTTTTCGCGGTCAGGAGCCAGGAGAAGGCCTCGCGCGCCCAGGAGAATGGACGGCTCGCGGCCGAGATCGTCCCGGTCATCATCCCGCAGCGCAAGGGCGACCCGCTGGTGGTCGAGCGCGACGAGCATCCGAGGAAGACCAATGTCGAGGCGCTGGCGAAGCTGAGGCCGATCGTCCGCGGCGACGGCACCGTAACCGCCGGCAACGCCTCGGGAGTGAATGACGGCGCCGCCGCCATGCTGGTCGCCTCCGAGGAGGCGGCCAGGCGCAACGGCCTCACCCCCCGCGCCCGCATCGTCGGCGCCGCCGTCGCCGGCGTGCCGCCGCGGATCATGGGCATCGGCCCGGCGCCCGCATCTCAGAAACTGTTGAAGCGGCTGGGCCTAAGTATTTCGGACATGGATGTTATCGAGATCAACGAGGCTTTCGCCGCCCAGGCGCTTCCGGTGCTGCGACAGCTCGGGCTCGCGGACGATGCAAGCCACGTCAACCCGAACGGCGGCGCCATCGCCCTCGGCCATCCGCTCGGAATGTCCGGCGCCCGCCTGGCCCTCACCGCCACCGAGGAGCTCCACCGCCGCAA
This sequence comes from Sphingomonadales bacterium, assembly GCA_034668625.1. Lineage (GTDB taxonomy): Bacteria > Pseudomonadota > Alphaproteobacteria > Sphingomonadales > Sphingomonadaceae > Allosphingosinicella. Next base: position 11,304 of record JAXDOX010000030.1, on the reverse strand, counting down.
CGGCCGCTACGCCCTCTGCGCGATGTGCATCGGCGTCGGCCAGGGCATCGCCATGGTGCTGGAGCGGGTGTAGGAATCACGCCCGCTCGATCAGCCCGGCATAGCAACCCCGCCGCGCATAATGGGCGTGGATGTAGGCGACGCTCGGATCGGCAAATAGCCGCTCGATCAGGCACTCCGCGTCCGCCCCCTCGACGAGGTCGCCGTCCACCATCAGCCCTTCCGCGTCGAACGCCCGCAGCGAGAGGGGCCGAACCCGCATCGCCGGCGGCAGGTCATCCACGATGTCGGTCGGCGCCACCTCTCGCTCCCGCACGAAAATCGCGTGGCTGGCGCGGTAAGGGGTGTCGGCCGGCTGATGCAGGTAATTGACGAGCAGCAGGGTCTCGCCGGGCGCCGCGTCGCTGATCTCGATCCGGTCGGGAAAGCCGGGGCCGTCCGCGACATACCGGCGGACGCCGCGGCCGGCGAGCGCCTCGTCGCTGAGGCCGAACAGGGGACGGAAGGGTTCTTGCGACAGGCCGGTGATGCGGAAAGACATTGGAGGTCTCCTTTCGCCGCCCCTCCTGCCGCATCGGTCTAGTCCCCACACTCCGCCGCTTGCCGCCAAACCCTCGCGACCTCGCCTGCGCTCGTGCGTTGATTGCCGCGAAAGGCGCCCCCTGCTAGGGGCTGGCGGCGGAGAAAGACATGTACACGACCGAGCTCCAGAAGACGAAGAACGTCGCCTCGACCGAGGATCCGGGCAAGCTCGCCGCCTTCGAGGCGCGCGTCGCGGCGGACGAGTTCATCGAGCCCAAGGACTGGATGCCCGAGGCCTATCGCCGCACCCTGACCCGGCAGATCTCGCAGCACGCCCACAGCGAGATCGTCGGCATGCTGCCCGAGGGCAATTGGATCGGCCGCGCCCCCTCGCTCAGGCGCAAGGCGATCCTCCTCGCCAAGGTGCAGGACGAAGCGGGGCACGGCCTCTATTTGTATTCGGCCGCCGAGACGCTCGGCACCAGCCGCGAGGAGATGATCGAGGCGCTTCACTCCGGCAAGGCCAAATATTCGACCATCTTCAACTACCCGACCCTCACCTGGGCCGATATCGGCGCGATCGGCTGGCTGGTCGACGGCGCGGCGATCATGAACCAGGTGCCGCTGCAGCGCACCTCCTACGGCCCCTATGCCCGCGCCATGGTGCGGGTCTGCAAGGAGGAGAGCTTCCACCAGCGCCAGGGCTACGAGATCATGATGGCGATGTGCGCCGGCACCGCGGACCAGAAGCGCATGGCCCAGGATGCGCTGAACCGCTGGTGGTGGCCTTCTTTGATGATGTTCGGCCCGCCCGACGCCGACAGCCCCAACACCGCTCAGTCGATGCGCTGGCGGATCAAGCGCGACACCAACGACGACCTCCGCCAGCGCTTCGTCGACATCACAATTCCCCAGGCCGACGCCCTCGGCCTCGAGGTCCCCGACCCGGCACTCGAGTGGAACGAGGCGCGCGGCCATTACGATTTCGGCGAGGTCGACTGGGAAGAATTCTACGCGGTCGTCCGGGGCGAGGGCCCGGTCGCCAAAGAGCGGATGAAGGCCCGCCGCGACGCCTGGGAGCAGGGCGCCTGGGTCCGCGAAGCAGCGGCGGCCTGGGCGGAGAAGCAAAGTCGGAAGGCAGAGGCGGCATGACCGACTGGCCGCTCTGGGAAGTGTTCGTGCGTTCGAAGGGCGGATTGTCGCACCGCCACGTCGGCTCGGTCCATGCGCCGGACTCGGAGATCGCGCTCCGCCACGCCCGCGACACCTACACGCGGCGGATGGAGGGCGTCAGCCTGTGGGTGGTCCCCTCGGCCCAGATCACGGCCTCGGATCCGTCCGACGACGGGGCGATGTTCGATCCCGCCGCCGACAAGGTCTACCGCCACCCGACCTTCTACACGATCCCCGCCGGCGTGAAGCACATATGAGGGGATGCCGGCCTCTATGCTCCTCCCCGGTACGGGGAGGGGGACTATGCGCAGCATGGTGGAGGGGGCCCGCGCTTGAGCAGCTCGACCGCCGGGCCCCCTCCACCACGCCGCTTCGCGTCGCCGTCCCCCTCCCCGTTCCGGGGAGGAGCTGATGGCCTCGCTTCCTCCTATCGACACGCCGTCCGGCGCGACCGGTGCCGGCGCCTTCGATGTGCCGGCCGAGCGGGAAGGGGGCGCGCTGTTCGAATACCTCCTCCGCCTCGGCGACGATGCCCTGATCCTCGGTCAGCGGCTCGGCGAATGGTGCGGCCATGCACCATCGGTCGAGGTCGACCTCAGCCTTGCCAATTTCGCGCTCGACCTGATCGGCCAGGCGACCTTCTTCCTGAACTATGCCGGTGAGGCGGAAGGCAAGGGAAGGGACGGCGACCGGCTCGCCTTCCACCGCGACGTGCTCGACTTCCGCAACTGCCTCCTCGTCGAGCAGCCGAACGGCGACTTCGCCCAGACGATGGCGCGGCAATTCCTCTTCTCCACCTGGCAGCGCCGGCTGTTCCAGCACCTCGCCGCCAGCGCCGACGAGACGATCGCCGACATCGCCGCCAAGGCGGTGAAGGAGGTGACCTACCATGCCGAGCTCGCGGCCGAATGGGTGATCCGCCTCGGCGATGGCACCGATGAGAGCCGGCGGCGGATGGCCGGCGGCCTCGACTGGATGGCGCGCTTCGTCCCCGAGCTGTTCGAGGCGGACGATCTTACCCTCTTCCTCGCCGGGAAGGGCATCGCCGCCGACCCGACTTTATTCCGGGCCGACTATGATGGGGAGGTCCACCGCGTGCTCGCCCAAGCCGGGATCGAGCCGCCGGCCGGCCAGCGCCCCATCCTCGGCGGCCGGCGCGGCCACCATAGCGAGCATCTCGGCCATTTGCTCGCCGCGATGCAATTCCTCCCCCGCACCTATCCGGAGGCGGTGTGGTGAAGCAATTGGCGCATGTGCCGGTGAAAGGACAAGAGGAAGGTGTGTGGCAAATCCTCGCCGCCGTTCCCGACCCCGAAATCCCCGTTCTCTCCGTCGTCGACCTCGGCATCGTCCGCGCGGTGGAGCCCGATCGAGTCCTCATCACCCCCACCTATACCGGCTGCCCGGCGACGCAGGTGATCGAGCGTGACATCCGCGCCGCCCTGGACGCCGCCGGCTTCCGTCATGTGCGCATCGAGACCGCCCTCTCGCCTCCCTGGACGACCGACTGGATCACTGCGGAAGGCCGCGAGAAGCTCCATGCCTACGGCATCGCGCCGCCGGGCCGCGGCGCCGTCCACTGCCCGCAATGCGGCTCCGCCCACACGCAGGAGGTAAGCCGCTTCGGCTCGACGCCCTGCAAGGCGCTCTGGCGCTGCCGCGACTGCGCTGAGCCGTTCGACCTGTTCAAATGCCACTGAGCCGGCGGGCATGAGCGTCAATTTCCACAGCCTCGAGGTCGCGGAGGTCGTCCCCGAGACGGCCGAAGCCAGCTCGCTCCGCTTTCTCGTCCCAGAGGCGCTGCGGGAGGCCTTCCGGTTCAAGCCCGGCCAGCATTTGACGCTGAAGGCCGAGATCGGCGGCGAAGAGGTGCGGCGCAACTATTCGCTCTGTGTCGCCCCAGAGGAGGGCGAGCTCAAGGTCACGGTCAAGCGCATCGCCGGCGGGCTCTTCTCCAACTGGGCTAACGACGCGCTCAAGCCCGGCGACCGGGTAGAGGTGATGGAGCCGCACGGCAGCTTCACCTGGGATTTCACGGGCGACGCTTCGAACCACTATGTCGCCTTCGCCGGCGGCTCCGGCATTACCCCGGTCATGTCGCTGATCAAGACCGCGATGATCGAGGAACCTGAAAGCCGGTTCACCTTGTTCTACGGCAATCGCGACAGCCAGTCGGTGATCTTCCTCGAAGAGCTCGCCCGCCTCAAGAACCGCTACATGGAGCGGCTCGAAATCCACCATTTCCTCGCCGAGGAATCGGAGGATATCGACCTGTTCAACGGCATGCTCGATCTCGCCAAATGCGAGGCGGTGCTGGACACCCTGATCGACCCCGTCGAGGCCGCCGCTTTCTTCATCTGCGGCCCCGGTCCGATGATGGACGCGGCCGAAGCCGCGCTGAAGGCGCGCGGGGTCGGGGCGGACAGGATCCACATCGAGCGCTTCACCGCCGACCGGCCGCCGGAGGCGCTCCAGGCCCAGCTCGAGGCGATGTCCGAGCAGGCGCGCGGCCTCGCCATTTTGGTCACGCTCGACGGCCGCAAGCGCCGCGTGCCCTTTTCGGCCGAGGCCGGCAACATCCTCGATTCGGCCCGCCTGGCCGGCCTCCCGGCGCCCTTCGCCTGCAAGGCCGGCGTCTGCGCCACGTGCCGGGCCCGCATTGTCTCGGGCGAGGTCGAGATGGCCGCCCGCTACGGCCTCACCGACGAGGAGATCGCGGCCGGCTACGTCCTCACCTGCCAGTCCGTCCCCAAAGGCGAAGGCCTGGAAGTCGATTACGACGCGTGATGCTCCTCTCCGTTCCGGGGAAAAGCTAGGCCTTAGCGCCGCCCCCCGCTCCGCGAATAGCCGCCTCGGGCGCTGGCATAGTCGCCGGACTGCTCGACCTGGTCGTGATAGGCGATGACGGCGTGGACGGCGTTCTGCATCGCGCGCATGCGCTGGCCGAGCGGCGCCGAGGTGCGGCGGATCATCACCGCCAGCGCGAAAGCATGGCCGTCGGGCGCGGTGATCACGCCGATGTCGTTATAGCCCGCCTGCACGCCGCCCAGCACCTGGCCGGTGCCGGTCTTGTGGCTGAGCGTCCAGCCCGCCTCCAGCCCGCCTTTCAGCCGCTGCGGGCCGGTCTTGGTGTGCGACATGATGCCGAGCAGCCGCTGGGTCGAGGCGGGGGAGAGCAATTCGCCCCGCTTCAGCCGGGTCAGCGCGTCGACCACGCCCAACGGCATCGCCCCGTCCATCGGGCTGGCGATGTAGCGCTCGAAAGCCGCGCGGCGCGCGGAGAGGGAGAGGGCGTCGCGGGCCCGGTAGAAGCCGCCGTTGGTCGCCCAGCTCTGCTGCCATTCGATGCCGGCGATGGCGCTTTGCAGCTTGCGCTCGCCGGGGCCGAAGCGGATTCCCTCTATGCCCTTCTCGCGCAGGAAGGCGCGCACCGCCTCCGGCCCGCCGGCCCGCCAGAGCACCGCGTCGTTGCAGGTATTGTCGCTCTGCTGCAGCGCCCGCGTCATCAGCTCGGAGATGGTGGTGGTGTAGCCGTTGGCGCCGATCTGCGCCTTGATCGGCTGGTGGAACAGGGTGATGTCGGCCCTGGTCAAAGTGACTGGCGCGCTGAGGCTCAGCTCGCCCTTGTCCGCCTTGTCCAGCGCGGTCAGCGCCACCCAGAATTTGCTGACGCTCTGTTGGGGGAAATAGGTGTCGCCGTCATAAGCGGTGGTCCAGCCGGTCTGGACGTCCTCGACGGCGATTCCGATGTCGCCGTTGAAGCCGGTGCCGATCGCGCGGATCTCCGCGGCGAGGGCGCGGTGCGCCGCTTCCTCGCCCGCCGAATAGCTCACGAGCGGCTGGGCGTAATCGCCCTGCGGCTGCGTGTAATCTCCCTGCGGCCGCGCCTGGATCATCCCGCTAGGCCCGCTCGCCGCCAGCGCCGCCGCGCCGAGCATTGCCAGCCGCCATGAACGCCTATTCGTTCCGTACATTGGAACCCCTCCTAAACCCTTCTGCCCGCGTCGATTCATCATAGATTCCGGGCGCTTTCCGCCAGCTTAATTTCAGCCTGCGGCGACGAGCCGTGGCTCGCCTGCGACGGACTCCCGCGCCCTTAGAAAGCGAAGCGCGCGGAGAGGCGGATGTCGCGGCCGGCGAGCGGCGCATAATCCTTGAGGAAGCTCGCGCTCCGCCGGGCGTCGACGTCGAAGATGTTGTTCGCCGACAGAGTGAAGCTCAGCTCCTTGTGGGCGCGCAGCGGGGAGATCGAGAGCGAGGCGTTGACCATCGTGTACCCGTCGGTCGGAGTTTCGAGCGGCGCGAGGCGGCGCTGGCGGGTCACCTTCTCGACTTCGAGCCTGGCATTGACGAGGTCCGATTGCGCCTCGATCGCGCCGAGCATGCGCAGCGGCGGAATGCGGGGCGCGGGGCCGACATGGACCACCGTCGCCTTGACGTAATCGGCCAGCGCGTTCGCGTTGAGCCGGACCGAGCCGATCGTGGCGAGCCGCAGCGAGCCTTCGACCTCGAAGCCGACATAACGCGCGCTCGCCTGCCGCTGCTGGAAGACCGGCAAATTGTCCTGGATGACACCCGTCTCCTGCTCGTAGATATAATGGCGGAACCAGAGGCTGTAGGCTGAGGCGGAGAAGCTGTAGCCGTCGCCGGAGCCGTGCAGGGTCGCCTCGATCCCGTTGCTCACTTCCTTCTTGAAGTTGGGGTTGCCGATCTCGAACGCCTGGGTGCCGGGGTGCGGGCCATTGATGTACAGCTCCTCGGCCCCGGGCGCCCGCTCGGTGTGCGAGGCGTTGAGGCCGAAGCGCAGCGCGCTCGTCCCGTAGCTCGCGCCGAGCGAGCCGGAGAAAGCATCGAAGGTACGGGTGATGTCGGGATTGCCGACCACAGCATCGGCGTCGCCATGGACCGTCTGCCGCTCGTAGCGCCCGCCGAGCTCTGCCTTGAGCTTGCCGGTCGAATAGGATTCGAGCGCGAAGATGCCGGCCTGCGAGGTGGTGTTGCGCGGCAGCGCCTTCTCGTTGCCGACCACGTTGAGGTCGCGGTGGAAATATTGGGCGCCGAAGCCGCCGCCGAACCCTCCTTTGGTGGCCTGGACGAATTCGAGCCGGCCCTCATAGCCCTTGTTGAAGAACGTGGTGCCGACGGCGCCGCTTTCGTCGATCTCGCTGTGCCGGTAGTCGGAATAGCCGCCGCGCAGCCGGACGCTGTCGATGAAGCCGCCGCCGAGCCCGAACTCGGCGCGGCCGTCGACGCGCGTCTGCTTGAGGTCGATATGGACCTTCTCCGCCTCGAGCGCCGGATCGAGCGGATATCGGATCGGAATGCCGTAGAAGCTGGCGAAATGGTTGATCGAGAAGCCGACATTGCTCGACCCGTCGATCCAGGCCGCGCCGGCGGCGATGTCGGAGGTGCGGCCGTCGCTGTTGGGCAGCCGCCCGCTCAGGTGGGCGAGCGCCTGCACGTCCGGATCGGGGCTCGCGGCGGCTTCGCGGCGAAGCTCGGGCGAGAGGACGTAGCCGCCAATCCTGAGGTCGTCGGTCTTGCTGTAATTGCCGTCGACATGGACGACGAAATGCCCGCCGATGGGTACGTCTACGGCGCCGTTGGCCGAGCGCTCGTCGGCGGCCGAGCCGTAAGTGAGCAGGCCTTGGACGTGAAACGGCTCGTCGGGCACGCGGCGGGGAATGCGGGCGTCGATGACGTTGACGACTCCGCCGATCGCCGCCGAGCCAAACAGCAGGGCGCCGGGCCCGCGAAGCACCTCGATCCGCTCGGCCGTCAGCGGGTTGATGGCGACGGCATGGTCGACGCTGGTGTTGGACACGTCGAGACTGCCGATGCCGTCGGTGAGGATGCGGATGCGCTCGCCCTGGAAGCCGCGCAGGATCGGGCGCGAAGCGTTGGGCCCGAACGAAGTCGCCGAAACGCCCGGCTGGCGCGACAGCGTCTCGCCGATGGTCGGCCGCAGATCGCGGGTGAGCTCGACCCCGCTCACCACCGAAGTGCCGGCAAGAATGTCCTCGCGGTTGCGGCGGAAGCCGGTGACGACGATCTCCTGGCCCGTTGCTGGCGGCGTCGTGGCGGGCGGCATTGGCGTCGGCGCAGCCGCATCTTCAGTCGCCGGAGGCTGCTTCGTGTCCGTGTCGGGCGTCGAGAGAGGAGGAGCCGGCGCGTCCTGCGCGGCAGCGGCCGTGGAGAAGCCGGCGGCGATGGCGGCCGTGCCGGTCAGAAGGAAAATGCGAAGCATCGGAGAATTCCTGTTCAAATCTGCTGATTGCGCCCCGGCCGCGCACGGCGGCGCGGCCCGTTCGATAGGTCGGAGAGGGAGTGGGGGCGGTTCGGCGAGAGTCGAAAAACGGGCCTCAGCCCCCGGCTCGGCTCAGGCCGAGGGCGGCTTCAGCAGCGGCAGGACCGTGGCGGAGCCCAAGGCGGCGTCAAGGCCGGGCCGCAGGCGAAGGGGCTCGACGATGCGGAGCGGGGGCGCCTCGGGCGCGGCGGGCAGCATCTCGGCCGGCCAGTGGCTCGGCGAGTCGGCGGATTGGGACGCCTTCTTGGAGGCGGTCGCCGCCGCTTCCTCTTCCCCGATCGCGACTGCGGCGATCCTGGCGTCATGGCTTTCGCGGGCGAGGATATGCGCCTGCGCGCTTTGGTGGCGACACAGGGCCGACGCCATCGCCGTTCCCTGCGTCATCACCAGCGCCAGCATCATGAAAAGGCTCAGCAGCCGGGCCATGGAAGAAAAGTCATACTCCGGAAAAGCTTGACAGTCGCGGCGCTCTCATAGGCAATGATACAGCATAACACAAGCGCGCTTGCCCTGCGGCCGCCCGCCTCTCGCTAGGATGAACGCGCGGCCAGGAAAGGGCGCAGCGCCATCCATCGCTCCAGCTTTGCGGCGAACGGAAGCGTGTAAGCGGGGCTGCTGGAGGGCAGGGGGAGGAGCGCCAGCGGCCGGTCCGCAAGCTGCCTGAGGCCGAGCGAAGCGGACCGGCCGCCGTTGAAGCCGATGGCGCGCAGCTCCGGCAGGCTTTCGACCAGCTCCGCCAGCGGATTGGCCTCCAGGCTACGGATATTACCGTCGAGGCTGCCCCGCCGGGTGGCGGCGCCGATCGTGTCCCACAGGCCGACGCCCGCCTCGAGCAGCCGTGCCAGCCTCGCCTCGTAGGGGAGCGGCTCCAGGGCCTCGCCGATCACGGCGCCGGTCAGCCGCCAGAAATGGTTGCGCGGATTGCCGTAATATTCGCGGCGGGCGAGCGATTCCTCGCCCGGCAGGCTGCCGAGCACCAGCACCCGGGTCCGCTCGTCGACAACCGGAGCAAAGGAGCGCTTGACGGTCTCCATGGTCTCGGCCCTAGCGCCGCGCTCCGGAACCGCAACCTTCGACGCGGCGTGACGTCATGACGCCGCCGGGCCTCCTCGGTATCGACTGAACCGGCTGGGGCCGATTGACACCGGCCGCCCCGCGCCGCACCTCAGCGGCGATGACCCGCATCGCCCTCTACCAGGCCCGCACCGGCATCGATCCAGCCGCCAATGCAAGCGACCTCGTCGCCGCACTCGGCGAAGCGGCGGCTGGCGGCGCGGCGATGCTGTTCACGCCGGAGATGAGCGGCCTCCTCGACCGCGACCGCGAACGGGCGGCGGCCAGGCTGAGAAAGCCGGAGGAGGATCCGGTGCTCGCCGCGGTGCGCGAGGCGGCGGCGCGGGAGAAGATCTGGGTCCATCTCGGTTCGCTCGCGATGCTGGGGCCGGCCGGAAAGCTCAGGAACCGCGCCTTCGTCATTGACGACCAAGGCGAAATCCGAGCGACCTACGACAAGCTCCATCTGTTCGACGTCGATCTGCCGAGCGGGGAAAGCTGGCGCGAATCGGCGGCCTATGAGGCCGGCGACGGCGCCGTGGTGGTCGACACGCCGGCCGGCCCGATCGGCCTCTCCATCTGCTACGATTTGCGCTTCGCCGGCCTGTACACTGCGCTCACCGACGCCGGCGCCGAGTTGCTCGCCATCCCCGCCGCTTTCACCGTACCGACGGGCGAGGCGCATTGGCACGTGCTGATGCGCGCAAGGGCGATCGAGGCGGGGGTGTTCGTGATCGCCGCCGCCCAGTGCGGGCATCACGAAGACGGCCGCTATACCTACGGCCACAGCCTCGTCGTCGGCCCTTGGGGCGAGGTCTTGCTCGACATGGGCGGCGCGAACAACGGCGTCGGCTTCGCGGAGATCGACCTCGGCGACGTCGCCGCCGTCCGGGCGAGGGTTCCCGCGATCCGCCACCGCCGCATTATTCCGCAGATTATCCGGGCATGATAATCTTTGATCTGAGGTGCGAGCCGCAAGGCCATGTTTTCGAAGCTTGGTTCGGATCGACGGCCGACTTTGAGTCGCAGCTGGCGAGAGGCCTCGTCGCTTGCCCGATCTGCGGCGCTCCCGAGGTCGCGAAAGCCCCGATGGCGCCCGCGGTCGGGGCCAAATCCAACGCGGCGGCGGCCGCGACAGCGCCCGAGCTCTTCTCGGGCGACGCGGCGCGGGTCAAGGCGATGCTCGCCGCCGCCGCGGCGGTGCAGAAGCGGATGCTGGAGGGCTCCGAGAGCGTCGGCGACCGCTTTGCGGACGAGGCGCGCGCCATCCATCTCGGCGAGAGCGAGCGCCGCGCCATCCACGGCCGCGCCACCCGAGCCGAGGCGGAAAGCCTGGTCGAGGACGGCGTGCCGGTCGCACCGCTGCCCTTTCCGGCGCTCGATCCGGGCGAGGAGAATTGACCCGGCCCGCCTTCCCGGCCTAACCGAAAATCGGCGCGACCCCGTAGCTCAGCAGGATAGAGCATCAGATTCCTAATCTGAGGGCCACAGGTTCGAATCCTGTCGGGGTCGCCATCTGCTTCGTGGGACGAAATGAATGGCCGATCAGCGCGACCCCTCCGACGGCGACCTCGTCCGCGCCTCGCCCAAGATCGCCGTGCCACGCGAGGTCGCCGAGGCGGTGCGCACCCTCATCCGCTGGGCCGGCGACGATCCCGACCGCGAGGGCCTGCTCGACACGCCCGCCCGCGTCGCCCGCGCCTGGAAGGAATATGCGAGCGGCTACCGGGAGGATCCCTCCCACCATCTCAGCCGCACCTTCGACGAGGTGGGCGGCTATGACGAGATCGTTCTTTTGAAGGACATACCTTTCCAGTCGCATTGCGAGCACCATCTAGCGCCGATCATCGGCAAGGCATCGATCGCCTATTTGCCGGCCGACCGGGTGGTCGGAATATCCAAGCTCGCCCGAGTCCTCCACGGCTACGCCCGCCGCCTCCAGGTCCAGGAGCGGCTGACCGCGCAGGTCGCCGACTGCATCTGCGAGCATCTCCAGCCGCAGGGCGTCGCGGTAGTGATCGAGGCGAGTCACGCCTGCATGACCGCCCGCGGCGTCCAGACCCCCGGCGTGATGATGACCACGAGCCGAATGATGGGCGTGTTCAGGGACGACGAGAGGAGCCGCCGCGAAGTCCTTGCGCTGATGGGCTATTGAGATCCCCCTCTCTGCACGCAGGGAGGGGTTAGGGGTGGGTGCGTCACTGAAGCGTGGTGCGTTTACGGAAGCGGGGGCCCCCCCCCCCCCCCCC
>JAXDOX010000029.1:0-3018 GCA_034668625.1 Sphingomonadales bacterium | reverse complement strand
GTCACCGCGACGCCGGTGCGCTCTTACCGCACCATTTCAACCTTGCCTGTTCGCGACTCACGTGTGGCCGCGCCATCGGCGGTTTCGTTTCTGTGGCACTTTCCCGCGGGTTTCCCCGGGTGGGATTTCAACCCACCGCCACGCCCTATGGTGTCCGGACTTTCCTCGAAGGCCGAAGCCTCCGCGGCTGCCTGGCTCACGTGTAGAAGAATACGCCGCGCCGGTGGGGACGGCAAGGGCGGCCCGGCGCTGGGTACGTTTATGTGGGCGGCCACTTGCCGGCTTCGACTCGGCGCTTGAAGCGGCGCTGACGGGCCTCGGCGTCGCGCTGCAGCAGCGGCGCGAGCCGGGCGGCGAGGTCGGCGTGGCGGTCGGCCCAGCGCACGAACCAGCCGCGCCAGCGGGGGATCGTCAGCACCGCCTTGGGGTGGTCGAGGAGCCTCTCGACCTTGGCGGCGACTTCCTCGGGCATCAGCATCTTGCCCGAGAACGAGACCGCGTCGTTGGGGTCGTCGAGCTTGTCCATGATCATCGGCGTCCAGACGCCGTCGGGGCAGACCGCCGAGACGTTGATTCCCTTGATCCCATTGCGGCGCAGGTCTGTGAGCGTGCCGAGGGTGAAGGCGATGGCCGCGTGCTTGCTCGCGGCGTAGCTGGCGACGCCCGGCGCGGCGACCAGCCCGGCGAGCGAGATCACGTTGATCAGGTGCCCGCTGCCGCCCTTTCTCATCTGCTCGATCGCGGCGATCGTGCCGTTGAAGGTGCCGATCGCGTTGACCTCGAGCATCGCCCGGTGCGCCTCGAGCTCCTGCTCGTAGATCACCCCGGGGATGAGGATGCCTGCGTTGTTGACCCAGACGTCAAGACCGCCCGTGCGCTCGACCGTCTCCTCTGCGGCCTGCCGGCACGCCTGCGGGTCGCGCACGTCGAGGGCAGAGCCCCAGGCGTCGCCGCCGATCTCCTCCGCCGCGGCCGCGGCAGCCTCACCCTGAAGGTCGGTCAAGTGGACCTTGAGGCCTCGGACGGCGAGCCGCTTGGCGATCGCCAGACCGAGCCCTCCGCCCGCTCCGGTGACCAGCGCGCCCATCTGGGCAGCATACGAGGGAGGAAGCAGGCCCGGAACGGCGAAAAAGCCGCAAATAGCGCGCGTTACAAGTGTTACAAACCCTCGAAATCGGGAAAAGTCCGTTTGAGCGTTTGTTAGGATGCCGCAAGCATTCCGCTGAGTTCCCGTCACATACCACGGGAATCGGGGGACCCAAATTAGTTGGGGCGAATCGCGGTTAGGCATTGCCGCGTAGCGCGATCTTTCAGCGCGAGCCCGTCAGCTAACCCCGAAAGCAACGAAAGAGGACGATGCGTACGAAGCACGGCCCCGTTGGGGGCCTTTCACAACTTAATGGGGACACCACGCGAGGCCGCAGCGGCAGGGTCGCGGGTATCGCGATTTCGCTCGCCGTCCTCGCTCTCGGCGGTCTCGGCAGCACGGCCTTCGCCCAGACTGGTGGCGCCTCGACCCCGGGTGACGGCGCCACGGCGGCGCAGACACCCGCCCCGAGCGGCCCCGGCTGGACCGTCGTTCAGAAGGCGACCTGGTACGGCCCGGGACTCTGGGGCAACTCGACCGCCTGCGGCATGATGTTGACGCCGACCACGATCGGCGTCGCCAACAAGAACCTCCCGTGCGGGACCTCGGTGACCATCAGCTACGGCGGCCGCAGCGCCGCCGCGACGGTGATCGACCGCGGGCCCTATCGCAAGGGCTACGCCTGGGACCTGACCAAGAAGCTGGCCAAGCGCCTCAACTTCATTCCGGTCGGCGCCGGGGCAGTGACCGCGACGGTCACGCTCCCAGCTCCATAACGCCTAAGCGGCTGACCGCAGAACCGCGGGGTCCGAGCTCTCCAGCGGCAGCGCCGCTGCAGACGCGAACAGGCTCTGGAATTCGGTGAGCGCGACCTCGGCGACGGCTTCGAGGATCTCCTCGTCGCTCCAGCCGGCCTCGCGGGCCTCCTCGACCAAGTAGGTGGCGGGACGCTCGTCGGCGTTTACCGTCTCCTCGAGCAGGGTCAGGAGGGCCTGCTCCTTCTCGTCGGAGGACTTGAACTCACGGGCACGGGCGACCTCGTCGAGGCCGAGCCCGGCGGCGCGAGCCGTCCGCGAGTACTGGGCGATCGAATACTCGTCGCCGTGGTACTCAGCGACCGCGAGCGCGATTCGCTCGCGCGTGGCGCGCGGCAGGATGCCCTTGCGGAGCTCTGAGCGGAACCGCGTGTAAGCGCGGAGGGCGGCGGGGGACTCGGCGAGGACGCCGAGGAACTTCGAGACTGCGCCACCTGCGGTCTGGATGCTCTTGACGATCGGAGCGCTTGCATCCGGAACGGTCAACTCGTCGTGGATGTGGAATCGACTTACGTCTGTCTTGACTGTCATTTCGGGCTCCTGGCTTACGGCGGCCTTACCCGCCTGTTACTTCACTTTTAGCTAGTTCCTTACTGGTTGTAAGTGAGCTTACACGTTCCGTTCGTTGCTTGCAAGGTGGGATACGAGATGGGCCGCTCGCATGGATCAAATGCGCCTCCAGGCCAAATAGCTAACGTTCCCCGCTCCGCCCAGGCTCAACCAAGGAGAAACCGCGTGCCAGACCGCCCTACGACGGCCAAGGAAGTGCTCGCCTTCTGCGAGCAGCAGGACGTGCGCTTCGTACGGCTCTGGTTCACCGACCTCCTCGGCCAGCTGAAGAGCTTCTCGGTCAACGCCGCCGATCTAGGCGACGCTTTCGAGGGCGGCATGGGCTTCGACGGTTCCTCGATCACCGGTTTCAACCCGATCGAGGAGTCGGACATGATCGCGATGCCAGATCCGAACACCTTCAGCCTGATTCCCTGGCGCCCGGATGACTCGAACCGGGTGGCGCGGATGATCTGCGACATCCAGGTCCCCGGCGGCGAGCCCTACGAGGGCGACCCGCGCTGGATCTTGCGGCGGGCGCTGAAGCGGGCCGAGGACATGGGCTTT
>JAXDOX010000028.1:0-136600 GCA_034668625.1 Sphingomonadales bacterium | reverse complement strand
CGGAACGGGGAGGGGGACCATGCGAAGCATGGTGGAGGGGGCCCGCCTCTCCACCGCGCAAACGCCGGGGCCCCCTCCACCACGCCGCTTCGCGTCGCGGGCCCCCTCCCCGTTCCGGGGAGGAGTTAACGCGGCGGCTCCGTCCCCTCGATCCCCCTCGTGTCCGGCCTGAACCGGCCGTGCCTCGGCAGGCTGTCGCCGGGCTCGAACCATCCGATCCGGCTGCTCCAGAATATGTGGAAGCCCGGCGCCGCCCGCTCCGGCTCGTCGAGGGTCGCGACCGAGAAGTCGACCGTCTCGGGCTGGTGGTCGACCTCCATCAGGAACGGGGTTCCGCACCGGCCGCAGAAGCTGCGGTGGCCGAAGCTGGAGATTTGAACGACCGCACCTTGTCGGCGCCTCGGAGAGGATCGGAAAGAGTGACTGCCACTCTTTCTTTTCCGACGGCCATCAAGGGTCCAGCACTGCCAAGCAGTGCTTCCCATGCTCGAAGCCATGAGGCGTGTTGCCAACAGGCGAGCTACGCCCTCGCTCGGTCTACCGGGCCATCCATCGCAAACATAAGTGAAAAAGTCGCTGACTTCTGTTCTGAGATGAAAAACTGGATACGCACCATGATCTTGAGTATAAGGGGCGAGTCGTAGGATACTAACCGTCAATCAATCGCAAAGCGAGGTGGACAATGGCGCGCACAGTCGTTTTTGGCCCGATCGGGTGGGATCAGCCACGTGGTCAGAATGGCATGTTGCCCGGCAACGAGCATCGCTGGTGGGTCGGCGATTTCTCGCCGCCGGGAGGACTAACCTTTCAAGTTTCAGCTCATCCTTCCAGAAACTCATATGTTCAGGAGCTTGCAATCACCAGCTTGTCAACTGTTTACGGGGGTACTGGCGGCCCAGGCGTCAATTTTACAATCCGTAATGTCGGTCCTACCGGAGTCTCACACTACCGAATTTTTGTAAGTTACATAGACTTTTAGTCGATGGGAGAAAATTCCATGAAGATATTCGCGATACATGACACAACAGGCGCTATCTCCGCTATTGTCACCGCTCCCGACCAAGGGGCAAGCATCAGCATGGTAACGGACAGCGGGTCGCAGATGACCGAGGTCGAACTGCCAATGAATGCCGAGGTTGCGGATGGAGACGAGGAAGGCGTCAGCAGACTGGCGGACGTTGTTGCGCAGTACCGCGTTGTCCATGAGTCTAAAGTCGCCAAGCTTGAGCCACAATGAAAAGAAGCCAAATAACCATGCCTGACCCCTACGGAGAATGCGTCGACCATTTCCGCCGAGGGTCAATCAGGCTGGAGGCTCCGTACCCTCCAATCCGCGCGTGTTTGGGCGGAAGCGATCATGGCGGGGAAGGTCGTCCAGGGTTTCGAACCAGGTGATCTTGCTGCCGCGGAAGATGTGGAAGCCGGGCATCACGCGCTCCGGTGCGTCGAGGGTGGCGACGCTGAAATCGACCGTCTCGGGCTGGTGGTCGACCTCCATCAGGAACGGAGTCCCGCATTCGCCGCAGAAGCTCCTGTGGCCGAAGCTGGACGATCGGAACGACCGCACCTTGTCGGCGCCGCTCGTCCAGACGAGATGACCGGCGGGGACGCTGGCGAAGACCATCGCGGGGGCGCCCGAGTTCAGCTGGCAGGTGCGGCAGTGGCACCAGCCGGCGTCGAACGGCTCGCTCTTCAGTTCGTAGCGCACGGCGCCGCAGGCGCAGCCGCCGGTGATCGGCTCACTCATGCCGCTGCCGCTAGGCCGAAGGGCGATTATTCGTCAATCGCCGGAACGTGAAGCCATGGACGAGGCGGGCGGCAGCCACTATGTCCGCCCGTGAAGGACCGAACGCGCTTGGAACTGCTGCTTTTCCTCTCCGCGATGCTGGCCGGCCTCACCGGGCTCATTTCCGGTGACCGGGCCGTCGACGCGCGCCAGGTCGAGCGGACCGCGGTCGCCGCGGCGGCGGCGGTCGAAGGCCAGGCAAGCGCGGCCGAAGCCGTTTCGATTCCCAGGGTGCGTCCGGCCGCAACGGCCTTCGCGGCCTCGCAGGATCACCCGCCTGCGGTTGCCGCTGCCTGGCTCGCGCAAGCCGCCCCGGTCGACGAGCGCCGGCTCGAATAGCGAGGGCGCCGGACTCTTCGCAGTCCGCGCTTCAGTTTGCCCGGCCTCTTGATGGCCGCAGCGGTCGTTTCGCGCGGCCCACAATTCATACAGGAATTTCGACATGTTCGGCGGATTTGCCAAAGCCATTTTCGGGTCTTCGAACGACCGCTACGTCCGCTCGCTCCGCAAGACCGTGGAGCGGATCAACGGCCACGAGCCCAGCCTCGCGGCGATGACCGACGACGAGCTGCGCAACCAGACGATCCTGTTCCGCCAGCGGCTCGACGAGGGCGAGGATCTCGACAACCTGCTTGCCGAGGCCTTCGCCACCGTCCGCGAGGCGGCCAAGCGGACGCTCGGCCAGCGCCATTACGACGTGCAGATGATCGGCGGCATCGTCCTCCACCGCGGCGAGATCGCGGAAATGCGGACCGGCGAGGGCAAGACCCTGGTCGCGACGCTCGCCGTCTATCTGAACGCGCTGGAAGGGAAGGGCGTCCACGTCGTCACGGTCAACGACTATCTCGCCCGCCGCGACGCCGACTGGATGGGCCAGATCTACCGCTTCCTCGGCATGAGCGTCGGAGTCATCGTCCCCAACCTCACCGATTACCAGCGCCGCCAGGCCTACGGCTCCGACATCACCTACGGCACCAACAACGAGTTCGGCTTCGACTATCTGCGCGACAATATGAAATACGAGCGCGAGTCGATGGTTCAGCGCCCCTTCGCCTACGGCATCGTCGACGAGGTCGATTCGATCCTGATCGACGAGGCGCGCACCCCTTTGATCATTTCCGGCCCGACCGACGACAAGTCCGAGCTCTATATGTCGGTCGACAAGATCGTGAAGGGTCTCGTGCCGGTGGATTACGACCTCGACGAGAAGCAGCGCTCGGTCGTCCTCACCGAGGACGGCACCGAGAAGATGGAGCGGCTGCTCGAGGATGCGGGGCTGCTCGTCGGGTCGAACCTCTACGATTACGAGAACACCCTGGTTGTCCACCATCTCAACCAGGCGCTGCGCGCCAACGTCATGTTCAAGCGCGACACCGACTACATCGTCAAGAACGGCAAGGTGATCATCATCGACGAGTTCACCGGCCGCATGATGGACGGCCGGCGCTGGTCGGACGGCCTCCACCAGGCGGTCGAGGCCAAGGAAGGAGTCGAGATCGAGCCCGAGAACCAGACGCTCGCCTCGATCACCTTCCAAAATTATTTCCGCATGTACCCCAAGCTCTCCGGAATGACCGGCACGGCCGCGACCGAGGCGGCGGAATTCTGGGACATCTACAAGATGAACGTGGTCACGATTCCCACCAACGTCCCGGTCAGGCGGCAGGACGAGGAGGACGAATTCTACAAGAACCAGGAGGACAAGTTCGCCGCCATCGCCAAGTCGATCAAGGAGAAGCAGGATATCGGCCAGCCGGTGCTGGTCGGCACGGTCTCTATCGAGAAATCGGAGCTTCTCGCCGAATTCCTGCAGCGCGAGAAGGTCCGCCACGAGGTCCTGAACGCCCGCTACCACGAGCAGGAAGCGCATATCGTCGCCCAGGCCGGGCGGCTCGGGGCGGTGACCATCGCCACCAACATGGCCGGCCGCGGCACCGACATCCAGCTGGGCGGCAATATCGAGTTCCGCATCGGCGATGAGCTCGCCGAGATGGAGGACGGGCCCGAGAAGGAGGCGGCGATCGATCAGATCAAGCGCGAGGTCGGCGAGGAGAAGGAAAGGGTGATCGCAGCCGGCGGCCTGTTCGTGCTCGGCACCGAGCGCCACGAGAGCCGACGCATCGACAACCAGCTGCGCGGACGCTCCGGCCGCCAGGGCGACCCTGGCCTCAGCCGCTTCTACCTCAGCCTCGACGACGACCTCCTGCGCATCTTCGGCCCGCAGACGATGTTCGCGCGCCTCATGAACAAGAACCTCGAGGACGGCGAGGCGATCATCTCGCCCTGGATCTCCAAGGCGATCGAGACCGCCCAGAAGAAGGTCGAGGCGCGCAATTACGACATCCGCAAGCAGGTCGTCGAATATGACGACGTCATGAACGACCAGCGCAAGGTGATCTACGAGCAGCGCGCCGACATCATGGATGCCGACGCGGTCGGCGACGTCGTCTCCGACATGCGCGCGGAGACGGTCAACGCCATCGTCGGCGAGGCCTGCCCGCCCAACACCTATCCCGAGCAATGGGACGTGCCGCACCTCAAGGAGCGGGCGATCGAGGTGTTCGGCCTCGATCTGCCGGTCGACGACTGGATGAAGGCAGATCGCATCGACCCCGAAATGCTGGTCGAGCGCGTCCAGGCCCTGGCCGACGCGCAGATGGAGGCGAAGGCGGCCGACATCCCGCCGGAAAGCTACATCCAGGTCGAGAAGAGCATCCTCCTCCAGTCACTCGACCATCACTGGAAGGAGCATCTCGCGATGCTCGACGCGCTGCGGCAGGTCATCCATCTGCGCGCCTACGCGCAGAAGAAGCCGATCGACGAGTATAAGCACGAGGCCTTCCAGCTGTTCGAGCGCATGCTCGCCGCGATCCGCGAAGACGTCACCCGCACGCTGGCGCTGGCCACCATCACCATGCCGGAGCCGATGCCGGAGGCGCAGATGTTCGCCCAGCCGGTGCCGCTGCCGGACTTCATCACCCACCATATCGACCCGTTCACCGGCGACGACGACACCGCCGACATCGACGCGGCCAGCGGCAACATCCTCTCGCGCCTGCCGCCGCTGCCGCCGCTGGCGATCGAGCAACCGGATTTCGTGGCGGGGACGAACGTGGCGGAGCTCGCCAACGTCAGCCGCAACGCGCCCTGCCCGTGCGGCTCCGGCCTCAAATACAAGCACTGCCACGGCCAATTGGCGTAGGGGTGGGGGAGGGGAGCGTGGACGCGCTCCGGCTCTCATTCCCTCTCCCTAGGGAGAGGGTTAGGGTGAGGGTTCGGACGCTGGGGTCTTGGCTCTCACGCTCGATCCCTCCCCCCGGCCCCTCTCCTCAGGGAGAGGGGAGGAGGCTCACGCCATCTTGAAGCCTTCCTTGTTCATCAGGCTGGTGAGCCGCGCATTCTGCGCCTCGGTCAGCACCTTGCGGAAGGTCGGGAAGACCTCGTCCTCCTCCATCCGCATATGCTCCTGGATCATGGCGCGGAAGTCGCGGACGCGGGGCAGCCATTCGGGGCTGGTCCTGGAGATCGTCTCCAGCTCGTAAAGATAGGTCTTCACATAGCCGTGCTCGGAATTGAGCGCGTCGGCGTCGTGGGCGAAATTGGCCTCGCGCAGCGCCGGATAGATGACGTTCTCCTCCTCGTTGGCATGCTTGGTGAGCGCATATTTGAGCTTCGTCAGGAGGTGACCGCGAATCAGCCCCTGGCTGTCGTCGGTCGCCTCGATCTTGTCGAACAGAGCCAGCGCCGCCTGGTGCTCGGCCTTGAGCGCCTCGAACCAGTCGCCCATCGCGCCGGTCGACATCTGCACGAACAACTTGCGGCCGACATTGGCGGCGATTCCCATCGCGGCGCCCGCCAGCGCCGCGCCGGCGAGCACGCCCGCGCCCCCGCCGCCCCATGAAAAGGCGCTGTTCTCCCCCGAACGGGTCTTGCTGCTGCTGCCGCTCGAGCGGCTCCTGGACTTGGTGTCGCTTGCCATCCGAACCTCCTTTGAGACGTCGCGCCATGGAACCGCCGGGGCGGCGCTCCGGTTCCGGCGTCCGTTCGATCGCGCCTGGAAAAAGCTAAACTGTATCAATGGACTGCGGACCGAACCTGCGTGCGCTGCGGCCAACCGCCTCACTCGTGCGCTCACCTGCGGGCTCCAACCGGGGGCTATGCCGGCGGCCTCGCCAGGCGGGTCGCCAGGGCGCGCGGCGCGGCCGGCCAGCAGGCCGTTCCGGTCGACTTCAAGGCGAGTGCGACCGAGGCGCGGCGGGAAGAGGCGCTGGAGCCGGCCTGAGCAGCCAGCGCGCGGCTTCCTCGGGACTCGCCTTGGCCACGTCGCGGTCGACCATCAGGTTGGCCTGGCGCATGCGGTCGATGGAAATCGCGCCGATGAGCGGCCGCAGCGCCGCGAGGAAGCGTTCGTCGTGGGCGCGGCGCGGGGAGACGAGCAGCACCGCCTCGTAGCTCGGCAAAGCGTGCTTCGGATCGGTCAGAGTGACGAGGTCGAGCGCCGCGATCCGCCCGTCCGAGGAGAAAGCCGAGAGGACGTCCGCCGAGCCGTCGGCGATGGCGCGGTACATGAAGGTCGGGCTGTAGCTGTTTTGCTCGGCGAAGCTCAGGCCGTAGGCGCTGCGGACCGAGCGCCATTCCGGCCGGCTCAGAAACTCGATGTCGCTGGCGAGGCGCAGCCGCGGCGCCGCCCGCGCCAAATCGGCGATCGAGCTTATGCCGAGCGCCCGCGCCCGGCTGCCCCGCATCGCCAGCGCATAGGCGTTCTCGAAGCCGAGCGGGCCCAACACGCGCACGCCGTCCCGTTTCGCCAGCGCGTCGGCAAGTTCGGCACGAAGTTGCGCGGCCGGCGGATTGTCGGTGCGGCCGAGAACGTTGGCCCACAAAGTACCGGAATAATCGACATAGACGTCGATATCCCCGGCCGCGACCGCGCGATAGGCGACGGCGGAGCCGAGATCCTCGCGCAGCTCGGTGCGGTAGCCCGCCGCGTGCAGCCGATCGGCCATCGCGGCCGCGAGGATATATTGCTCGGAGAAGTTCTTGGCGCCGATCGCCACCGTCGGCGCCGTTGCCCGGTCCGGCTGGACGAGCGCAAGCATTAGGCCGGCCGCGAGCAGGCCGAGGCCGGTCCGCACCCGCCAGGCCGAGCGGCGGGCGAGCCCGGTCTCGATCAAGGCGAGCAGACCGTCGGCGACGAGCGCCAGCGCCGCCGCCGCCGCGCAGCCGACCAGCACCCGGATCCAATTCTCCGTCTGCAGGCCGGAGAAGATGAGGTTGCCGAGGCTCGGCTGGCCGACCGTCGTCGCAAGCGTCGCCGCGCCGATCGTCCACACCGCCGCGGTCCGGATGCCGGCGAGGAGCACGGGGGCGCCGAGCGGCAGCTCGACCAGCCACAGGCGCTGCCGCCGGGTCATGCCGACGCCGTCGGCCGCTTCGAGGACGCCCGGATCGAGCCCCTCCCGCGCCGCCACCCCGTTCCTGACGATCGGCAGCAGCGCATAGAGCGCCAGCGCGATCAGCGCTGGGAGGAAGCCGAGCGCCGGCAGGGCCAGATGGAGCGCCCCGCCGATCAGCAGCAGCAAGGGGTAGAAGAGGGCGAGCAAGGCGAGTGCGGGGATGGTCTGCACCAGGCCGACCAGAGCGAGGAGCGGCACTCGCGCCCGCCGGTGCCCGGCCGCCCACAAAGCGAGGGGAAGGCCAAGCAGGATCGCGATTGCGATCGCGGAGCCGCTCAGCGCAATGTGCGCGCGCAGCAGCTCCGGGAGCGCCGCCGTCGCCTCGGCCGCCGCTCCTGTCACGTCCGTTGCTCCAGCGCCGCGAGCCGCTCGGCCTGGCGCCGCGGCACTTCGATGAGGGCGCGTACTTCCGGGTCCGCCTCTGCGCGCATCAGCGCCGCCGGCGGAGCGTCGGCGCGGATGCGGCCGCCGATCAGCACCACCACCCGGTCGGCGAGCAGCAGAGCCTCGCTCATGTCGTGGGTGACCATGATCGTGGTCAGGCCGAGCCGGTCGTGCAGCGCGCGATAGGCGCGGCCGAGCTCGTCGCGCGTGACCGGGTCGAGCGCACCGAACGGCTCGTCCATCAGCATCAAAGACGGCCGCGGCGCGAGCGCCCGCGCGACGCCCACCCTTTGCGCCTGGCCGCCGGAGAGCGCGGCGGGCCTGCGCCCGGCGAAATGTGGGGGCAGGGCGACGAGCTCGAGCAGCTCCGCCGCCCGCGCCTGCCGCTCCCTGGGCGGGACCCCGGTCAGACGCAGGCCGATCGCGATATTCTCGGCCACGTCCATGTGCGGGAAAAGACCGATCGCTTGGAACACGTAGCCGATCCGCCGCCGCAGCGACGCCGGCGGCAGCGTCCGCACCTCCTCGCCAGCGAGGGTGACCTTGCCCTCGTCCGGCTCGATCAGGCGGTTGATCGTCTTAAGCAAGCTTGTCTTGCCGGAGCCCGACGGTCCGACCAGGGCGACGAACGAGCCGGCGGCGATGTCGAGGCTGACGCCGTCCAGCGCCGCCTGCGCGCCGTGGCGCTTCACCAGGCCCTCTAGGCGGAGGAGGGGAGGGGCGTCCACGCGGGCGTCAGTCCGGCATGCGGCAGACGTCGACCCAGCCGCTCGCCACCAAGGCGGCGAGCCGCTCGGGCGTCACCTTCACCGAGGTGTTGAGCGATCCGGCCGCCGGCAGGATATGGTCGAAGCCCCGCAGCGAAAGGTCGAGATAGACCGGCAATGGGGTCGCCAGCCCGAACGGGCAGACGCCGCCGACCGGGTGGCCGGTCAGGGCCATCGTCTCCTCCGCGCCCAGCATCCGCGGCCGGCCGCCAAAGGCCGCCTTGGTCTTCCGGTTGTCGAGCCGCGCGACACCGCTCGCGACGACGAGCAAGGGCCGCTCGCCGACCCTCAGCGCCAGCGTCTTGGCGATCCGCGCCGGCTCGACGCCGAGCGCCCGGGCGGCCTCCAGCACGGTGGCCGTGCTCTCCTCCACCTCGATGAGGGGCAGGTCCGGCGCGTGCTCGGCCAGCCAGGCGCGGACGGATTCGAGGCTCATCGCCCGCTGATAGCCAATTTGCCGGCCGATTTACCGATTTCTTTACCACCGGCGGGCTAATTCCCGCCTTCGGACCAGGGGAAGCGAATGTCGAACCACGTGGCCGCGCCGGCCCTCACCAGTTTCGCCGCCGGTTCGCGCCCGGCGCTGATCCTCGACTTCTCCGAGAGGGCGCTCGTCCTCCTGATGCTGGCCGCCTTCGCGGTGCGCTTCAATCCGCACATTCAGGAATCCGTCTGCAACCTCCTGATCATGATCTCGGAAGGGCTGACCGGCCTGATGATCCTCATCCGGCGGCCCGGGCCGATGATGAACACCGGCTACGGCTGGGCGATCGCCGTGATCGGCACCTTCTCGCCGCTGCTCGTGGTCCCGGAAGGGGTCGACTGGGTGCCGCCCGCCGTCGCCGTCGCCTTCATGACGACCGGCCTTTTGTGTAGCATCTCGGCGAAGATCTTCCTGCGCCGCAGCTTCGGCATCGTCCCCGCCAACCGCGGCATCCAGTGCGAGGGGCCGTACCGGATCGTCCGGCATCCGATCTATTTCGGCTATTTGCTCGCCCAGATCGGCTTCCTCTCTCAGAGCCTCTCGACCTACAACGCGCTGGTCTACGCGGCCTGCTGGATGGCGATGGTACTCAGGATCAAGGCGGAGGAGGAGGTGCTCTCGACCTCTCCCGAATATCGCGACTACCAGCAGGCGGTGACCAAGCGGCTGATCCCGTTCGTGTGGTAGGAAATGCCGCGTGCGTAGCGCGCGGCGAGTGGCTCCCCGGGACGGATTCGAACCATCGGCCAACCGGTTAACAGCCGGTTGCTCTACCGCTGAGCTACCGGGGAGCGGCTCTCGCGAGCGAGGCGCGCCTATAGCAGCGGGATTTCCGGACTGGCAAGCCTTCAGGCGGTGAACTGCTCCATGGTGATGCGCTCGTCGAGGGCGTGTTCGGCGTCGAACAGCAGGGTCAGCTCGAGGCTCCTGTCGACGCACACCCGGACGCTCGCGACGTCGCGCACTTCGCGCTGATCGGCAACCGCGGAGACCGGGCGCTTCACCGGATCGAGGACGCGCAGCAGGATGGTGAGCTCGTCGGGGATCAGCGCGCCGCGCCACCGCCGCGGCCGGAACGGGCTGATCGGAGTCAGCGCGACGAGGTTCGAGCCCAAAGGCAGGATCGGCCCGTGCGCGGAGAGATTGTAGGCGGTCGAGCCGGCCGGAGTCGCGACCAGCACCCCGTCGCAGACCAGTTGGTCGAGCACCACCCGGCCGGCCACCGAAATCTCGATCCAGGCGGCCTGCCGGGTCTCGCGCAACAGCGACACTTCGTTGATCGCCGGATAGCCGACCGTGCCGCCGCCGATCTTCTCCGCGTCCATCCTGAGCGGCGCGACCTTGAAGGCCTTCGCCCGCGCGATCCGTTCGCGCAGCCCGTCGATCCGCCATTCGTTCATCAGGAAGCCGATCGTGCCGCGGTTCATTCCGAAGATCGGGCAGACGCGGCCGCGGTCGAGCATCTCGTGCAAGGTCTGGAGGAGGAATCCGTCGCCGCCCAGCGCGATGATCTGCTCGGCCTCGTCGAGCGGCACGAAGTCGTAGCGCTCGCGCAGCATCGCCTCGGCCGCCAGCGCCGCCTCGGCCGGCGAGGCGAGGAGGGCGGTCGGCTTGTCCGGATCCCCGTGCATCGCGCCTTGGGTAAGGGGGCGGGAGGCGCCCGGCAAGCATTGCAAGCCGTCCCGCGCCGGCACGGCGCGTCTAAACCGATTGTTGAGGCGGAGGGGTGAGACTAGGCTGATGGGCATCGAGGCGCCGCAACCGGGAGGGAAGATGATGGCCGCGCAGGGCGGCGCGCCGCTGTTCATCCTCTCCTTCCGTCACCGCGACGAACTGACGGCGCTCGCCCAGCGCGCAGGCTGGCAGCCGATCGCGGCGCGGCGGGGCGACCATGCGGAAGCGCGTTTCATCGCCTCGGGCGCCGAGGTGGCGGTGGTCGACGCGCGCGGCGCGCTGGCCGAAGGGCGGGAAGGGGTGCGGGCCCTCGCCGATCCCGCCGAGGCCAATTCCGCGGCTTTGCTCGTCCTCCTCTCCCGCACCGACGAGGCCGCCCTGGAGGAGCTACACGCCGCCGGCGCCACCCATTTTCTCGTCAGCCCCTTTTCGGAAGCCCAGCTCCTCCACGCCGTGCATTTCGCCCAGCGCCATGCCGAGCGGGTCGGCGGCCGGCGACCGATCCGGCGCGGCGGCGAAACGGGGGATTCGCCTTCCTGGACCTGGCGGCGTGGGTCGCAGACGGTCGAGCTCAGCCCAGCGCTCGCCCGCCGGGCCGGCCTCGGCGAGGAAGCCGGGCAGCGGATCAGCCTGATGGAATTGTTCCGGCGGCTCGACGTCGACGGCCGCCGCGCCGCCCGCGACGCGGTCGATCGCCTCATTGCCACCGGCCAGTCGACCGCCTTCGCCCATGCCGACGTCGAGACCGACGGCGTACGGCTCGCCCACCATTTGCGCATCGAGAGCGACGCGGTGGTCGGCCGGACCGAGACGATCCTGCCGATCGAAGGGCCGGCGCTTCAGTCCCGCGACCCGATGACCGGCGTGCGCGACGCCCGCGCGGCGCGAGCGTGGATCGAGCGGCAGCTGGTGCCGGGCGCCGAAGCGGAGCCGGCGCTCGTCGTGCTGCTCCTCGCCGTCAGTCGTTTCGACACGATCAACGCCGCCTTCGGCCGCAGCACCGGCGACGCCGTGCTGCAGGCGGCGGCGCGTCGGATCGAGCGCTATGTCGAGGCCGACGGCCGGCGCCGCCTGGTCGCGCGGCTTGCCGGTGCCGAGTTTGCGGTGCTGCTCGCCGCGCCGGCCAGCCTCGGCGAAGGCCGTTTCCTGGCTGGCCAACTGGTCGAAGCGCTTGGGCGCCCCTTCATGTCCGGCGATCATGTCGTGACGCTCGGCAGCCGAGTCGGCGTCGCCGCCTCGCAACCCGGCGACGATGCCGCCGCGCTGCTGCGCAGGGCGAGCGCGGCGCTCGCGGAAGCGAAAGCGGGGGAAGGCGGGCCGGTCCACGTCCTCGACGCCGGCGCCGCGAGCGACAATGCGCTCAGCGACCGGCTCGAGATCGACCTGCGCCGCGCGCTCGACAAGGACGAGATCGAGATTCTCTTCCAGCCCCAGGTGGCGGTGGCGAGCCGGCGCATCGTCGGCGCCGAGGCGCTCGCCCGCTGGCGGCACCCGGAATATGGCGAGCTCGGCGCCGCCACCCTGTTCGGGGTCGCCGAGCGGTCCGACTATATCGCACAGCTGTCGGACCACGTGCAGCGCAAGGCGGTGACCGCCGCCGCCGCCTGGCCGGCCTCGCTCTCGCACTTGCGCCTGTCGGTCAACATCACCGCCGCGGACATCGTCCGCCCCGGCTTCGCCGCGCAGTTCCTGACCTTGGTCGAGGAGAGCGGCTTCGACCCGGCCCGCCTGACCGTGGAGGTCACCGAGAGCGGCCTCATCGAAGACCTCGCCGCGGCGGCGGCGCTGCTCGCGGGCCTCCGTCAAGGCGGCCTCCGCGTCGCGATCGACGATTTCGGCACCGGCTATTCGAGCCTCGCCTACCTAAAGGCGCTGCCCCTCGACTATCTCAAGATCGACAAGCGCCTCGTCGAGGATATCGCCGGCTCCCCGCGCGACCAGGTGGTGGTGCGCGGCGTCATCGACATGGCGCGCTCGCTCGGCCTCGAAGTGATCGGCGAAGGAGTGGAGACCGAGGAGCAGCTGGCCCTGTTGGCGCGCGAGGGTTGCACCCTCTACCAGGGCTTCCTCTGCTCCCCGCCGGTCGACGCTGAGACGCTGGAGGCTTTGGTGGCGGACTGAGCGCCACGACATCCCCTCTCCCTGCAGGGGAGAGGGAGGGGCCCAGCCGAAGGCTGGGAGGGTGAGGGCAAGCCGGCGTCCGTGCCCTCACCCTGGTCGCTTCGCGACCTGTCCCTCTCCCCTTGCAGGGAGAGGGAGGGGGTCAGCCTAGGATCCGCGCCAGGCCGCGGCTCAGCTGCACCGCGCCGTTGATGCGGCTGGCCGGGTCGGGCCAGCTTCGGGTGACGACGAGCTTGCTGTCGGGCCTGAGCTTGGCGGTGCCCTTGAGGCGCTGGACGTAGGCGATGAGGCCCTCGAGATCGGGGAAATGGTCGTTATGGAAGTGGACGAGCGCGCCCTTGGGGCCGACGTCGAGCTTGGCCACCAACGCCTTGCGGCAGTTCATCTTGACCTCGATCACCTTGAGCAAATTGTCGGTTTCCGCCGGCAGCTTGCCGAAGCGGTCGATCATCTCGGCGGCGAACGGCTCGATCTCCTCCGCTTTCTCGAACTCGTTCATGCGCCGGTAGAGGCCCATGCGAAGGTCGAGGTCGGGGACGTAATCGTCGGGGATCATGATCGGCGCGTCGACGGTGATCTGCGGCGAGAATTCGTCCGCCGGCTTAAGCCTGCCGCCGCTCTTCGCCTCCAGGATCGCCTCCTCGAGCATCGACTGGTAGAGCTCGAAGCCGACCTCCTTGATATGCCCCGATTGCTCGTCGCCGAGCAGATTGCCGGCGCCGCGTATGTCGAGGTCGTGGCTGGCGAGCTGGAAGCCGGCGCCGAGGGTATCGAGATTGGCGAGGACCTGCAGGCGCTTGTCCGCGGTCTCGGTGATCGTGCGAGTCTCCGGCGTGGTGAAATAGGCGTAGGCGCGGGTCTTGGCGCGGCCGACCCGGCCCCTCAGCTGGTAGAGCTGGGCGAGGCCGAAACGGTCGGCGCGGCTGACGATGAGGGTGTTGGCCGAGGGGATGTCTAGGCCGGACTCGACGATCGTCGTCGAGAGGAGGACGTCGTATTTGCGGTCGTAGAAGGCCGACATCTTCTCCTCGACCTCGGTCGGCGGCATCTGCCCGTGGGCGGTGACGAAGCGGACTTCCGGCACCTCGTCGCGCAGATATTGTTCGAGGTCGGGCAAATCGGCGATGCGCGGCGCGACGAAATAGGCCTGACCGCCGCGATAATGTTCCCTCAGCAGCGCCTCGCGGATCACCACCGGGTCCCAAGGCATCACGTAGGTACGGACCGCCAGGCGGTCGATGGGGGGCGTCTGGATGACCGACAGCTCGCGCAGGCCCGACATCGCCATCTGAAGGGTGCGGGGGATCGGCGTGGCGGTGAGGGTGAGGACGTGCACGTCGGCCCTCAGCGCTTTCAGCCTTTCCTTGTGGGTGACTCCGAAGCGCTGCTCCTCGTCGACGATGACGAGGCCGAGATTCCTGAACTCGACGCTTTTGGCCAGGATGGCGTGGGTGCCGATGACGATATCGACCTTGCCGGCCTTCAATCGCTCCTTCGTCTCCTTCGCTTCCCGGGCCGGGACCAGCCGGGACAGGCGGCCGATCTCGATGGGGAAGCCGCGGAAGCGTTCGACGAACGTGTTGTAATGCTGGCGCGCGAGCAAAGTCGTCGGGCAGATCAAGGCGACCTGAAGGCCAGCCATGGCGGCCGCGAAGGAAGCTCGGAGCGCGACCTCGGTCTTGCCGAAGCCGACGTCGCCGCAGATCAGGCGGTCCATCGGCTTGCCGGCCTCGAGGTCCGAGAAGACGTCGGCGATAGCGCGGTCCTGGTCCTCCGTCTCCTCATAGGGGAAGCGGTCGGCGAAGGCGGCGTAGCTGGTGTCCGGCTCGACCACCGCGCCGGGGCGGAGCGCCCGCTCGGCGGCGGTCCGGATCAGCTCGCCGGCAATCTCGCGGATCCGCTCCTTCATCCGCGACTTCCGCCGCTGCCACGCCTCGCCGCCGAGCCGGTCCAGAGTAACGCCGTCGGCCCCCGAGCCGTAGCGGGAGAGGATGTCGAGATTCTCGACCGGTATGTAGAGCTTGTCGCCGCCGGCATATTCGAGCGCGACGCAGTCGTGCGGGGAGGTGCCGACCGGGATCCGGGTCAGGCCCTCGTAACGGCCGATGCCGTGGTCGGCGTGGACGACGAGGTCGCCCGGAGTGAGCGTTGCCAGCTCGCTCAGGAAGGCGTCGGCCGATTTCCGCCGCTTGCGGCGGCGCACGAGCCGGTCGCCGAGCATGTCCTGCTCGGTGAGCAAAGCGAGACCGGCGGTGGTGAAGCCATGGTCGAGGGGGAGGATCGCGAGGGCGACGGCGCCTGTCGCGGCGGTTCCCTGCACCTCCTGCCAACTTTCCGCCTCGACCGCTTTTTTCAGGCCGTGATCCGCGAGCAGGCCCTTGAGCCGGTCCCTGGCGCCGGCGGAATAGCTCGCGAGCACGACCTTCTTCTTGCCGCGTCGCAGGCCGGCGATATGCTCCACCACCGCTTCGTAGACGTTGGCGTTCTGCGTCCGCTCCGGCGCGAAGTCGCGCGCCGACTCGACGCCGAAGTCGACGACGGTGGCGCTCTCCGGCTCGTGGAATGGCGTGGCGAGGTGCAGCGGCCGCTCGCCGATCAGCCCCTCCCATTCGTCGCGCGTCAAATAGAGGCTCGCCGGTTCCAGCGGCCGGTACGAGCCCGGGTCGGACGATTGCGCGCGCCGCCGGTTCTCGTAATAATCGGCGACCGCCTCGAACCGGGCGTCGGCGGCGCCCGCGTCGTGGGCGTCGCGGACGACGAGGTCGTCGGGCGAGAGGTGATCGAACAAAGTGTCGAGCCGTTCCTCGAACAGCGGCAGCCAATGGTCGATGCCGGCCAGCCGCCGCCCGTCCGAGACCGCCTGGTAGAGGGGATCGCCGGTCGCGGTCGCCCCGAACCTCTCGCGGTAGCGGGAGCGGAAACGCTTGACGCTCTCCTCATCGAGCAGGGTCTCGGACGCCGGCAGCAGGGTGAAGCCCGCCTCGGCCCTGCCCGTCGTCCGCTGCGTGCCCGGGTCGAAACGGCGGACGCTCTCGATCTCGTCGCCGAAGAAATCGAGCCGCAGCCCCTCGGTCTCGCCCGAAGGGAAGAGGTCGACGATGCCGCCCCTCACCGCATACTCGCCGGCGTCGGCCACCGCGTCGGTGCGCTGGTAGCCGTTCGCCTGGAGGAGCGCGGTCAGCCGGTGGAGGTCGATACGCTCGCCGGGCGCGAGCCGGGCGACGAGCTGGCGGATGCGGAACGGCGTCAGCGTGCGCTGCGTCGCCGCGTTGACGGTGGTGACCAGCAGCTGCGGCTTGTCCGCCTTGCGCTGGAGCGCGTTGAGGGTCGCCAGCCGCTCGGCGGTCGAGCGCAGCGAAGGCGACGAGCGGTCGTAGGGCAGGCAGTCCCAGGCCGGAAAGGCGAGCACGTCCAGCTCGGGCGCGAAATAGGCCGCGGCGTCCGCGAGCGCCCGCATCGCGGCTTCGTCCGGCGCGACGAACACGGTCCGGCCTTTGGAGGCGCGGGCGAGGTCGGCGGCCAGCCAGGGCAGGAACCCGGCCGGCGCCCCGGCCAGCGTCATCGGCGTCCTGGCCGAAAGGATTTTCTGGATACCAGTCACTTAATCGGGAAGCTTGATATAATCGACCGTCTGGAGCCGGCGCATGAGCGGACCTTCGAAGCGCTCAGGCGGTGCCGCGGTTCCGATCGCCCAGGCCATGATGTCGACGTCCTGCTCCTCGAGCAAAGCCTCGAACCAGCCGATCTCGGCCTCGCGCCAAGCCTCGGATGCGGCGTCGAAGAACCCGCCGATCAGCAGGTCGGCTTCCCGGGTGCCGCGGTGCCAGGCACGAAAGCGCAGGCGCTTGAGGCGAGCAATTCGGTCCATCAGCTCCAACGGCGATTGCCCGACCGCTCGAGCGGCCGGGTGATGAAGGTTGCAGTGCATGTAGTGCCTGTACGTCGCCCGTCAAACGGCGCGCCGCGCCTCAGCCGGCGAGGCTGATGACGATCTTCCCCGTCGCATGCCCGGCGGCGAGGTCGGCGAGCGCCTGCGGGACCTGCTCCAGCCCCTGGCGCACGTCGATCACCGGCCGGATCGTTCCGTTCGCCGCCCATTCGGCGAGCGTCGCGAGGTCCTCCGGCCTGCCTTTGGCGACGTAGATCACGAGCTTCTCCCTCGACGCCTTCGCCAGCGCCATCCCCCAGATCAGCCGGCCGAAATGGCGAAGCATCCAGCGCAGGTTCGGCTCGCCGCCGCCCGCGGTCATGCCCGCGACGACGACGCGACCGCCGGGCCGCAACGCGCGGCGGTTGCGGGCAAAGCCGTGAGGGCTCGCGACGTCGAAGATCATGTCGTAGCGGCGCCCGCCCGCCGTGAAGTCCTCCTGTGCATAATCGAGCACCGCGTCGGCGCCGAGGGAGCGGACGAGATTGCCCTTGCCCCGGCTGCACACCGCGGTGACCTGCGCGCCCATTGCCCTAGCGATCTGGATCGCGAAGGTGCCGATGCCGCCGCCGGCTCCATTGACGAGCACGGTTTCGCCGGCCTGGAGCCGGCCTTTGTCCCGCAGCCCCTGCAGCGCGGTGAGGCCCGCGACCGGAAGGGCGGCCGCCTCCTCGAACGAGAGCGTGGGCGGCTTCGACGCCAGCCGATTCTCCTTCGTCAGCGCATATTCGGCGAAGGCGCCGCGGCACGCGCCGAACACCGCGTCGCCCGGCTTCAACGTCACGCCCTCGCCCACGGCCTCGACGATCCCGGCGACGTCGACGCCGGGGCGGGTGAGCTTCGGGCCTCTAATGCCCATGGCGAGCCGGGCGATCCGCGGCTTGCCCCGCATGAAGTGGATGTCGAGCGCGTTCGCCGCGGCCGCCCGCACCCGGATGAGCACTTCGCCGGGTCCCGGAACGGGGGTTTCCACCTCCTCGACGCCGAGCACGTCGAGCGGGCGCCCGTAGCGATGGTACACGACCGCTTTCACTCCGGCTCGCCTCCGTTCCTTCCTTCGCGTGTATTATGCTTATAACACACTCCGGGACAGACAGGAAAGCGTCAAAATATCACGGGGGGCGATTTCCGCGGCGGCCGGGCCGGGCGGACCGAGTAGCAGGCGCGGACGAAGGCGGATAACAAGCGGCGATGCGGCCCGAAATCCTCAATCCCCTGTTCGCCGAAGTCGAGGTCCTGAAGGGCGTCGGGCCCGCCCTGGCGAAGCCTTTGAAGCGGCTGGGGCTGGAGCGGGTGGTGGACGTGCTCTTTCACCTTCCGACAGGGTGGATCGAGCGAAAGCGGGTCGACATCCTCGACATGGCCGATGTGGGATCGGTGGTGACGGTGCTGGTGACTCCGGTCGACTATCGCCAGGGCGGCCCGCGCAGCCCGTTCCGGGTCCAAGCCACCGACCGCGAGGGCAATTATCTGACCCTCACTTACTTCAACAA
The DNA here is from genome assembly GCA_034668625.1 of Sphingomonadales bacterium. Classification (GTDB taxonomy): domain Bacteria; phylum Pseudomonadota; class Alphaproteobacteria; order Sphingomonadales; family Sphingomonadaceae; genus Allosphingosinicella. The sequence continues at coordinate 118,507 of JAXDOX010000028.1, read as the reverse complement.
TCCGGGCTGGGCGAAGAAGCAGCTGCCGATCGGCGAGCCCAAGGTCGTCTCCGGGCGGATGGAGATGTACGGGCAGGAGCTGCAGATGGTTCATCCCGATCATGTGCTGCCCCCCGCCGAGGCGCTCGATCTGCCGGAGCGCGAGCCGGTCTACGCCCTGTCCGAAGGGCTCACCAACCGCCGCATGGGCGATCTCGCGGCGCAGGCGCTGGCGCGGGTGCCCAAGCTCGGCGAATGGATCGAGCCGAGCCTCCTCGATCGCCGCGTCTGGCCGGGCTGGGAGGCTGCGCTGCACGGCGCCCACGCCAGCCGCAACACCCAAGCGGCCCGCGACCGCCTCGCCTATGACGAGGTGTTCGCCAACCAGCTCGCCTTGATGCTGGTCCGCGCCAGCGCCCGCCGCCGCCGCGGCGTCCCGCTCCAGGGCGACGGCCGGCTCCGCCGCGACCTCAGCCTGCCTTATGCCCCGACCGGCGCGCAGCAGCGGGCAATGGGCGAGATCGAAGGCGACATGGCGCAGGCCGTCCCGATGCTCCGTCTGCTTCAGGGCGACGTGGGTTCCGGCAAGACCCTCGTCGCGCTGGAGGCCTTGCTTATCGCGGTCGAGGCGGGCGCGCAGGGGGCGATGCTGGCGCCGACCGAGATCCTCGCCCGTCAGCATTTCGAAACCCTGTCGCGCCAGCTCTCCGGCCTGCCGGTCAACCTCGCCATCCTCACCGGCCGGGAGAAGGGGCGGGCCCGCGAATCGACCCTGATGGGGCTCGCCGACGGCTCGATCGACCTCCTCGTCGGCACTCACGCCATCTTCCAGCAGGCGGTGACCTACAAGAGGCTCGGCCTCGCGGTGGTCGACGAGCAGCACCGCTTCGGTGTCGCCCAGCGCATGATGCTCGCGCAGAAGGCGGCGCACCCGCCGCACCTCCTCGTCATGACCGCGACCCCGATCCCGCGCACCCTCACCCTCACCCAATATGGCGAGATGGACGTCAGCCGGCTCGACGAGATGCCGCCGGGCCGCCAGCCGGTCGAGACCCGGGTGCTGAGCGCCGAGCGACTGGCCGAGGTGGTCGACGGCCTCGCCCGCCACATCGCCCGCGGCGGACAGGCTTATTGGGTCTGCCCGCTGGTCGAGGAGAGTGAGGCAAGCGACCAGGCGGCCGCCGAGGAACGGGCACGCGTGCTGCAGCTCCGCTTCGGTGCCAAGGTCGGCCTCGTCCACGGCCGCATGAAGGGCCCCGAGAAGGACGAGGCGATGGCCGCCTTCCAGCAGGGGCGGATCGCGGTGCTGGTCGCGACCACGGTGATCGAGGTCGGAGTCGACGTCGCCAACGCAACCCTGATGATCGTCGAAGGCGCCGACCGCTTCGGCCTCGCCCAGCTCCACCAGCTGAGGGGCCGGGTCGGGCGAGGCGAGGCGCGTTCGGTCTGCCTGCTGCTGCGCGGGCAGGCGCTGAGCGAGACGGCCCGCGCCCGCTTGGCCCTGATGCGCGAGACGAACGACGGCTTCCGTATTGCCGAGGAGGATCTCCGCCTGCGAGGCGCTGGCGAGATTTTGGGAACCAAGCAATCGGGAGAAGCCCAGTTCCGCCTGGCGAGCCCTGAGCAGATTTCCGAGCTCGCCCAAGCCGCCAGCGACGACGCGCGCCTGCTGGTCGATCGCGACGGCGGCCTGCAGGGGCCAAGGGGCCAGGCCGCGCGCGTCCTCCTCTATTTGATGGAGCGCGACGCGGCCGTGGAGCTGCTGCGGAGCGGCTAGCTTCCGCTCGAGACCAGCAGCAGGCGCGGCATGCCAGGGGCGAAAGCCTCGTCGTCGGTGCCGCCGTAGAGCCCCTCCACCCGTAGGCCGGCATCCTCGACCATCCGCACCAGCGCTCCGGACGTGACGACATAATGGGCGTAGCGGAGCCGGTGCAGATCCCCGCCCAGCGTGAGCGCCGCTTTGGTCTTCAGCAGCGAGCGGCGCGCGTCGTAGCTGTAAACCGAACCATAGCTGCCTCCCTCGAACGCGATTTCACGCTCGCCTGCGAGGGGGAACAGCGACTCCGCGCAGCATGAGGTGTCGAGGATCAGGCGGCCTCCGCCTGCGAGCCGGGCGGCGAGCGAGGCGATGAACAAGCGCATCTCCTCGGGCGGGAAATAGGACAGGCTGTTGCCGAGACAGAGCGCCACGTCGAAGCGCTCGTCGAGATCGAGCGACCGCATGTCGCCGCGGCGGAAATCGGCTGGGACCCCTTTTCCGGCCGTCCTGGCGCGGCTGATCGCGTCTTCGGAAATGTCGATCGCGGTGACGCGATAGCCGGCGCGGGCAAGCGCGAGGGCATGGCGGCCGGCGCCGCAGGGCACGTCGAGCAGCGCGGCGGGGGGCGGCGCGGCGTGGCGGCGGACAAAGGCGATGTCCGCCGCCGTCGCCGTCTCCGGGACCATCGTCTCCCAGAAAGCGTTGACGGGAGCTGTGAAGAAGCTGCGGTACCAGTCGGCGGGCACCGTGAAATCGTCGTCCATGAGGGTCATCCTGAAATCGCGGAAAAGGGCGCGGCGCATGCGCCGCGGCTCGGGCTTCTCGGCACGCGGCGGCAAAACCGCGGCGGCTTCAGACGATGACAGGCAGAGGCCTACTCCGGTGGTAGCGGGAGATTAAGCGGCTTCGGAACCGCGGGCAAGACGCAGCTCCGGCGCGGCCAAGCTCCGGAACGCCGCCGAGCGGCCGACGCCGCCAAGGGCCTCGTTCAGCCGCCGACCAGCTCGATGTCGCCGATCACCGGCCTGGCTTCGGCCGCGGGCTTGCCGTGCGGCACGATCGTCACGTCGAGCCTGTCCGACATCTTGAGGCGCTTGATCAGCCGGGTGACGTCGAAGGTGAAGGACGGCCCTTCCGACGGCGCCATCTGCATATCGCCGTGCTCCCGCGGATCGCCGGCGACCGCGTCGAAGAAGGTGATCGCGCCGATGAAATTCGCCTGCGCCGCCTCCGCCCGGGCGTTGGCCGGAAGGTTGAGGTAGAGGTCGTAGAGGATGCCGGGAAGGGCGTTGGTCCTGAGGTTGCGCACGTTGATCCGCAGCACCCGGGCGGAGGCGAGCGAGCGGGCCGAGAGCAGCTCCTTGCGGCCGCCGGCCGGCGTGAGCGACACTCTCACCGCGCGGGCACCGAGCGTGACGCCCAGGAGCCGTGGATCCGGGTCCGGTCCAGGCCGCCACTTGGCGATCAGCTTGAGTTCGCGCAGCCGCTCGATCACCCCGAGGTTGAGGCGCGGGATGAGGCGGTCGTAGCGATAGCCCAGGTTAGCGATCGATGCGAAGTCGGAGACCGTGACGAGCACGCGGTTGCAATTCTCGTCGGCGAAGACGAACTGCTGGTTCAGCCAGCTCGCGTCGGACGGGTTGGTGCGCCCCCAGGCGTTCCAGCTCGCCCACATCCGGTCGATGTTGCAATGGTGTAGCCAGAAGATCGGATCATTCGCCGCCCACGGCACATTGCCCATCCCGATCGAGTTTCCGATGAGGCTGTGGACGATGCCGTGGGGGCTGCCATTGATCGCGCTGCAGAAGCCGAGCTTGCCCGCCGTCGGCAGATAGTCGGTCTCGCTCATGCAGTCCTGGTTGATGGTCCCGACCGGCTGCCCCTGGTCGATCGGGCTTCCGGCATTGCTCCCGGTATTGCGGTCCGGCCGATAGAGCGGGCTGACGGTGGAGTTCCAGAACGGCCCCGGAAGAGCGCGTTGCGACGTACTGAGATAATCCCAGTAAGGGAGCGTGAAGCTCGGATTGCCGCTCGCGGCGCGGACGATCCGTTCGAGGAAATAGACGTACATCCTGTGCCAGGGCAGGAAGAAGCGCACCGGCCGTCCGTTATGGGCCTGGCAGGTGTTCCACATGTCGGTGGCGAGCGGCCGCTGCGGCGCGGGCAGCGAGGCGATCTCGGTGCTCTTGGTCCGGTCTGCCCGGATCTGGTGGGTGTACCATTGGAACAGCCAGCTGCACGGATTGCCTTCTCCGCGGCCCATCATCGTCGCGACGGCGCTGCGGTAGGAGGCGAGCATGGCGGCGCCCTGGGACGTGCTGACGCCGTAGCGGGTGAGAGGCGGGCCGGCGACTGCGGCGCCGTAACGCGAGAGCCATTCGGGAAAGGGAATCAGCGTTCCGGCGAGCCCGGCGGCTCCTGCCGTCAGCAGATGGCGACGAGAATAACCTGCGACCATACGACACCCCCACCGTAGATCAGTCGAACGACTCGACGAAATAAGGCTGACCCGAGTGAGGTCCGTCTGCAAGCCCTACTTCGTCCGACTTGGCCTCGTCATCGGGAGCGGAGGCGCTCATCGACGGCCGATGGAGGCCGGCTTCCTCGCTTAAGGGACGAGCAGGCCGTGTTTTTTCTTTCCGGCCGACAAGCGGACCTCGCAATCCACGACCAGGGTCACGTCTTCGATCGCTTTCTCCCCGTCGACCTTGGCACCTCCTTGGGCGATCAGGCGCCGCGCCTCGTTCCTGGAGGCGACGAGGCCGAGGCGGACGAGGGCGTCGGTGAGCAGGATGCGGCCGTCGACCCTGACCGTGGGCAGCGATTCGCCGCTCGCGCCTTCCTCGAACGTCTTGCGCGCGGTTTCGGCCGCCCCCTGTGCGGGCTCCTTGCCGTGAGCCAGGGCGGTCGCTTCGTCCGCGAGGACCTTCTTTGCGGTGTTGATCTCAGCGCCCTCCAGCGCAGCGAGCCGTGCCACCTCATCGAGCGGCAGGTCCGTGAACAGGCGCAGGAAGCGGCCGACGTCGGAATCCTGCGCGTTCCGCCAGAATTGCCAATAATCGTAGGGCGGCAGCTGCTCGGCGTTGAGCCAGACCGCGCCTTTCTCGGTCTTGCCCATCTTGGCGCCGTCTGCCGTGGTGAGGAGCGGCGTGGTCAGGCCGTAGGTCTGGGTGCCGTCGATCCGCCGCGCCAGCTCGATGCCGTTGACGATGTTGCCCCACTGGTCCGAGCCGCCGAGCTGCAGCCGGCACCCCGCCCGCCGCGACAGCTCGAGGAAGTCGTAGGCCTGGAGGATCATGTAGTTGAACTCGAGGAAGGTGAGCGGCTGCTCGCGCTCGAGCCGCAGGCGGACGCTGTCGAAGGTCAGCATCCGGTTGATGGTGAAATGAGGCCCGACGTCGCGCAGGAAGGGGATGTAGTCGAGCGAGTCGAGCCAGTCGGCATTGTTGACGAGGATGGCATCGGTCGGGCCCCCCTCCTGTCCTTCGGGCGCGAAGCTCAGGAAATGTTCGAAGCTCCGTCGGATCGAGGCGATGTTGGCGGCGATCGCCTCCGCGGTGAGCAGCTTGCGGCTCTCATCCTTGCCCGACGGATCGCCGATCTTGGTCGTGCCGCCCCCCATCACCACGATCGGCTTGTGCCCCGCCTGCTGGAGCCGGCGCAGCATCATGATCGAGACGAGGTTGCCGACATGCAGCGAAGGCGCGGTGGCGTCGAAGCCTATGTAGCCCGGCACCACCTGACTCGCGGCGAGGGCGTCCAGCCCGTCCGCGTCGGTCACCTGATGGATGTAGCCGCGCGCATCGAGCAGGCGGAGCAGTTCAGACTTGTAGGCCATGGTGGCCCGGTTAGCGTATGCGTGTTGTTTCGCACAGACCGTTCGGGCTGAGCTTGTCGAAGCCCCTTCCTTTTCCTAGCCACAGCCCGAAACAAAAAGGCCCTTCGACAGGCTCAGGGCGAACGGAGTGTGTGTGTCATTAGCCCTGCGCCTTCTTCTCAAGCGCCATCCGGACACGCCATGCGACGCGTTCACGGCTATCGAGGTCGAGCTGAGCCGCCTCGCGCCCCGCCGTCTGCTCGTCCGCTATTTCATGCACGGCGACGCGCGGCACGTGCGCTGGCCGGACCTGGCCGAGCCGGCGCAGCGGACCGACGGGCTGTGGCAGCATACCTGCTTCGAGGCTTTCATCCGCCCGGAAGGCGCCAAGGCCTATTACGAATTCAACCTGGTGCCGTCGCTTCACTGGGCGGCCTATCGCTTCTCCGGCTATCGGACCGGCATGAAGAACGTCAGCGAGGTCGGGCCGCCGCGTGGGGATGCCGTGAGCCCGGAAGACAAGGCCAACTTCGTCTTCAGCGCAACCCTCGAGATGGAGCGGCTGGTGGCACTGCCGCTCGACCGGCCCTGGCGGCTCGGATTCTCGGCGATCGTCGAGGAGAATAATGGCTGCGTTTCCTACTGGGCGCTGGCGCATCCCCCGGGAAAGCCCGATTTCCACCATCCCGATTGCTTTGCATTCGAACTCCCGGCAGCAAGGCCTATACCGTCACCCCGGACTTGATCCGGGGTCCACCTTCTCTAGGGAATGGAAAGATGGATGCCGGAGCAAGTCCGGCATGACGAGGGACCCGGCAGCGAATGAAATTCGGCCTCGAACGCCTGCTGGAGGACGCCGCCCTCAGGAAGCCGCTGGAGGGGCGGCGGGTCGGGCTGGTCGCCCACCCCGCTTCGGTGACCCGCGACCTTACCCACTCCCTCGACGCGCTCGCCGCCGCCGGCCTGAACCTCACCGCCGCCTTCGGCCCGCAGCACGGCCTCAAGGGCGACAAGCAGGACAATATGGTCGAGACGGACGACTTCACCGATCCGGTCCACCACATCCCCGTGTTCAGCCTCTACGGCGAGGTCAGGCGGCCGAGCGGCCAGTCGATGGGAACGTTCGACACCATCCTCGTCGACCTCCAGGACCTCGGCTGCCGCATCTACACCTTCATCACCACCCTGCTTTACGTGCTCGAGGCGGCGGCGCAGCACGGCAAGTCGGTCTGGGTGCTCGATCGCCCCAATCCGGCCGGGCGTCCGGTCGAGGGGCTGACGCTGCGGCCTGGGTGGGAGAGCTTCGTCGGCGCCGGGCCGATGCCGATGCGCCACGGCCTGACGCTCGGCGAGCTCGGCGCCTGGTTCGTCGACCATTTCAAGCTCGACGTCGACTATCGCGTTATCGAAATGGAAGGCTACGATCCCGACGCCGCCCCGGGCCACGGCTGGCCGCTCGGCGAGCGGGTCTGGGTCAACCCGAGCCCCAACGCGCCCAACCTGTCCATGGCCCGCGCCTATGCCGGCACGGTGATGCTCGAGGGCACGACGCTTTCGGAAGGGCGGGGGACGACGCGGCCGCTCGAGATCTTCGGCGCTCCCGATCTCGATGCCCGCGCGATCCTCGCCGAGATGCGCGCACTCGCGCCGCACTGGCTGGAGGGCTGCGGCCTTCGCGAAATCTGGTTCGAGCCGACCTTCCACAAGCACGCGTCGAAATTATGCAACGGCCTGCATATCCATGCCGAAGCGCCGCTCTACGGGCATGCGGCTTTCCGCCCCTGGCGGCTCCAGGCGCTCGCCTTCAAGGCGATCCGCCGCCTCCAGCCTGACTATCCGCTGTGGCGCGATTTCCCCTACGAATATGAGTTCGGCAAGCTCGCCATCGACGTCATCAACGGCGGCCCGGGCCTCAGGGAATGGGTGGACGATCCGGCCGCCGAACCGGGTGATCTCGACGCCGCGACGGCTCCGGACGAAGAGGCCTGGGCCGAGGAGCGGCGCCCCTTCCTGCTTTACTGAGGCAATTTCTTTACCAACGATCCCAACGCTTTGGAGAGCCTTCCTCCCTAGCTTCGAGGCAGGTTGGAGATCGGCCGACCAGCAGGGGGGACACACATGCATTCAAAGCTATCGCGCGCCGCCGTCAGGGGCGAGATCGTCACCGGTACCAACGGGAATGACGATTTCCGAATCACCGCGCCGACGGCCGTGGACGGCGGCGGAGGCTATGACACGATCCGCTTCGACTTCACCTACAGCCCCGTCGGCATCCGGCTCGACCTCGGCGGGCTGTGGGCCGGCGGCGTCGCCACCCTCAACGGCTACGAGATTCGCGGCGTAGAGACGGTCGGCTCCGTCTATGACGGCGAAGCCGTCATTATCCTGCTCAGCGATCATAACGATTCGATCGACTTCGGCGCCTCCTATCCAGGGCGCGCCGTGGTATTTGGAATGGACGGCGACGACCTGATCGTCGGCCCCGACACCTCGCTGGGGGACGCCTGGGTCCACCATGCGCTGAACGGCGGCGCCGGCGACGATATTGTGATCGGCGGCGCCTGGGGCGACGATATTTCCGGCGAGGAGGGCAACGACCGGCTCGACGGGCGCGGAGGGGACGACCTCCTGTTCGCGGGTCCGGCCGGGACCAGCTGCTCGGCGGCGACGGGGCGGATATTCTCCTCGGCGGGCCGGGGGACGACCGGCTGAACGGCGGCGACGGCAACGACTATCTTCGCGGCGACGAGGGCAAGGACGTCCTTCGCGGCGGCGCCGGCGCGGACCTTTTCGGCTTTCTCGACGGCGACACCGGCCGAGACGTGGTCACCGATTTCGTCGCGGCCGAGGGCGATCGAATCGACCTTTCGCAGGTCGACGCCGACCACGCCACCACCGACATCGACCCGTTCACCTGGATCGGTTCCGCCGTCTTCTCCGGATCCGCCGGCGAGCTGCGCGTCGTCGAGGAGCCCGGCGGCGACTGGCAGGTGAGCGGCGACCAGGACGGCGACGCCGTGGCCGACTTCAGCTTCGTCGTCCACAGCGACGCGCCGCTGACTCCATCCGATTTCATCCTCTGATAGCTCGCAGGCTAGGCCTTTGCCGCAGCGCGATTAATTGACCTCGCCGGCGGTTTTCCCGCTTGCCAGCCGCCGCCGGCGCGCTACACATCGCGCGGGGTCTCAACAGGGGGAATCAATGGGTTTTTCGCGGCTGTTCGGCCTGCTTTGCGTGGGCGCGAGCCTTTTTGCCGTTTCCGCCGCGCAGGCGAAGGCGCCCGAGCCGGGCCCGGGCCCGTCGGCCCATCTGCGCTGCGACGGCAAGCCCGACAACATCACCGCCGGCGAGACCGCCGCGAGGCTGATCGCGATCACCGCCGTCGTGGGGCTGTTCCTGCCGCAGCACGAGCAGGCGGATCCCTCGAAGCGGCTCTCCGGCGCGGAGGGCATCGCCGCCTGCAACGACGTGCTGGGCCGCGAATCGAACCCCACCCGCCGCGTCCAGCTGATCCTGGCGCGCGCCATTCACCACATCGAGGCGGGAGAATATGACGCCGCAATCGCCGATGCGCGGCTCGCCGAGACCGACCAGCCCGCGCTCGCCGCCACGCCGGCGTTCAAGCTGAGCTTTCACCTCTCCGTGCTCGAGGTTCAGGCCATGGCGCTCGTCGCCATGGGGAAGACACAGGAAGCGGCGATGCTCGGCGTGGAGATGGGCGAAGCGGCGCCCTACGATCTGGTGAACATGCTGCGCGCCGCGCCGCTGGTCGATCTCAGCACCGATTACGGCCCTCGCGAGGGGCGATTCTACGACGCGCTGGTGCGCATTTATCCGACGGAGCTCGCCAAGCGCGCGGCGGCGCGCGAGCGGGGTGGCGACTTCCGGGGCTCGGCGGAGGATTTCGAAGCGTGGACCGCGCTCGTCGCCACGGTCCTGGACGATCCCGAGGCGTTCGGCCCGGCCCACGCGGCGATCGGCCGCGCGCTTGCCGGCGATGCCGAGCAGGCGGAAGCGCATGCCAAGGCGGCCCAGGCCGCTCTTCAGGCAATGATCGCCAGCGGTAAGAGCGACGGCACCGCCGACATCAGCGAATTGCTCGATTTCTACCGCGTGTGGTCGCTCGCCAAGGCCGGCAAGCTCGGCGAGGCGCGCCTGCTCTTCGCCTCCCGCGCCGCCTGGACCAAGCCTTCGCCGGCGGCGGTGGGGACGCTGGCCAGGCTGCTGCAGCAGGGCGCAAAGCCGGAGGAGCTGAGCGGGCTACTCGCGGGCGATCCGGCGCGGTTCAAGGCCGAGCAGCTCGCCGCGCGGGTGCGGGCGCTGACCGATGTCGCCAAGAGCGACAAAGGGGCCAAGCGCTACCAGGCGATACGCGCGCCCATCTCGTCAGGCCAGTTCACCGCCTTCAGCGACAATGTCTGGCACGGCGGCGCCTCAAAATACCTCGCCAAGCAGGATGAGCCGAAGCTGAAGGCGCGGCTGATCGATGTGCTGCGCAACGGCGATGGCATACCGGCCGAATATGCGATCATCCTCCACAGCGCGCTCGTCGCCAAGGCGCAGGGCAAGAAGACCTTCATGCTGATGCCGCTTCAGAAATATATTTACCGCACCTACGTGCGGATCGGCGATCCCGGCGAGGCGGGGGTGATCGGCCCGCTCAGCTACGACGCGGACCGCGTCGTTGCCGATCTCAGCCCGATCATTCCTCCGCCGGCGAAAGGCCGCTGAGGGATCAGAGGGGAGGGGTGTCGTCCCGCCGGCGAGCCTCGTCGCGGGCGGCGGCGCCGCGCAGGCTGTCCATCTCGGCCGCGTCCTTCCTCAGCTTGGCGTTCTCCGCCTCGAGCTCCCGGACCCGCGCATTCTCCTCGCGGTAGCGGCGCTTCCACTTGCCGCCCGCCATCAGGATCATGCCCACGACGATCCCGAGCAGGAAGACGAGGCCGATGACGATCCACTGCTCGTTGGTGAAGGCTGGCACTGGCTCCTCCGTCGCTGCTGACCTGGAGGGCTAGACGCGGCGACGGGGCGGTTGTTCCGCCCCCGTGCCTTTCCCGGGCGTCCTGCGCGACCGCTAGCGGTTGATGAGGTTGTCGGAGATCGAGCAGCTCGCCGGGCCGAGGATGACGATGAACAGCACCGGCAGGATGAACAGGATGAGCGGCACGGTCATGATCGCCGGTAGCCGCGCCGCTTTCTCCTCGGCGCGCATCATCCGCTCGTTGCGGAACTCGGCGGCGAGGACGCGCAGCGCGGAGGCGAGCGGCGTGCCGTATTTCTCGGTCTGGATCATCGTCGTGACGACGCCGCGCACCGCGTCGAGGTTGATGCGTTGGGCGAGGTTCTCGAACGCCGAGCGGCGGTCGGTGAGGAAGCCCAGCTCGATCGAGGTCAATGCGAATTCGTCGCCAAGCTCGGGATAAGCCTTGCCGAGCTCGCGGGCGACGCGGCTGAACGCGGCGTCGACGGTGAGGCCGGCCTCGGCGCAGATGACGAGCAGGTCGAGCGCGTCGGGCAGGCCCTTGCGGATCGCCGAGGTGCGCTTGTTGATCTTGTTTTTGAGCCAGATATCCGGGGCCTTGTAGCTCAGGATCAGGCTGACGGCGACGAGCGCGTAGCGCTTGACCGCGCCCCATTCGGGGAACCAGTCGAGCAAATAGACGCCGACAATGACGATCGAGCCGATGACGACCGGCAGCACCAGGCGGGCGAAGATGACGACGAAGGCGAGGTCCTTCGAGCGCACGCCGGCCTGCATCAGCCGCTGCTGCGCCTTCTGGACCTGCTCGTCCTGCAGCATCTTCAGCGAGCCGAGCAGGGTGCGGACCTTGTCCGCCACCTCGTTCTTGTTGGTGATGTTGCGCCGGCGCTTCGACGTCGAGGCGACGATTCCGGCCTTCAATTGCTCGCGCCGCTCGTTCAACGCCTTGACCCGCTTGGCCATGGGGTCGCGCACCGTCGTCGCCGCGTAGAGCGCGACGAGCACGGCGAAGGTCGCGATCGCGGCGAGGAAGGTCCCCACCATGACCACGTCGATGCCCAGCAGCGTCGGATGCGGTGCCATGTCTTGCGCCTCGCCCCTAAATCTCGAAGTCGACCATCTTGGCCATGATGAACACGCCTATTCCCATCCAGACGAGCCCGCCGATGCCGGTGATGATCAGCCGCTGGTCGATGAAGAACTTCGCCATGTAATCGGGATTGATGAACCAGATCAGCACGAAGACGATGAAGGGCAGGGAGCCGACGATCCAGGCGGACGCCTTCGATTCGGACGACATCGCCCTGATCTTCAGCCTCATCTGGGCGCGCTTCCTCAGCACGTCCGCGAGGTTCGCCAGCGTCTCGGCGAGGTTGCCGCCGGTCTCGCGCTGGATGGCGAGCGTGATGGTGAAGAACTGGAATTCGGCGGTGCCGAGCCGGTCGGCGGTCTCCTGCAGCGCCGCGTCCATGGTCCGGCCGATCTTCATCTTGTCGGAGACGGCGCGGAATTCGATCGACACCGGGCCGGGCACCTCGTCGGCGACGACCGACATGGTCTCGGAGATGGGCAGGCCGGAGCGGAGGCCGCGGACCATCAGCTCGAGCGCGTCCGGGAAGCGGGCGTTGAACTTGGCGATGCGCCGCTTGATCATCTTGCCGACCAGCCAGTGCGGAATGCCGATGCCGGCGGCGAGCCCGAGGAGCAAGGCGAAGACGATCGGCAGGCCGCGCATGGCGACCAGCGTCGTGATCACCACGCAGATGGCGAGGTTGGCGATCGCGAAATGGCCGAGCGACCAGCTCCGCCCGGTCTGGTGGAGCCGGCGGCGGAGCAAAGCGGGGTTCGGAAGCAGCCGCTGGGCGAGGCCGTCTATCTTGGTCTGGTTGCGGTTCTGGAGGATTCGCTTCAGCTGGGCCTGGGCAGCGATCTCGTTGGACTTGCTGTGCCGCTCGCGCACGCTCTCCAGCCGGCGGTTGCCGGCCTTCGCGGCCGAGGGGCCGGCAGCCACGACATAGGCCACGACGAGGATCGCCGTGAGGCCCGCCGCAGCGATAAGCAGAATCAAGCTCGACACGTCAGTTCCTACCCCTCTCGGCCGGAGCGCCGGACACGGAAGTTCACGCCGTCGCCTTCGCCGGCTTCGGGCTCTTGGCGAGGAGGGACTTGAAGCTGAACTTGCCGAGCAGCGAGGCCGGCCCCGTCTCCCCGGCGCCGCCTTCCGCCAACTCGCTCCCCTCAACCGCGCTGGTGGTCAGCGCGACGAGCTGGCCGAGCGGTTGGGCGACCTTGGCGCCGGTGGCCACTCTGGCGAAGGGCTGGCCGAGCTTGGCCGCCTGCGCCGCCGCCTTTGGATCGGCCGGGATGCAGACGTCGACCTTGCGCTCGATCGAAGCCTCGAAGTCCTTGCGGCTGATCTCCTGCAGTGCCGAGCTCACCTTGTTGGCGACCACCACCACCTTGGCCTGCGGCGCGTTGGCCTTGAGCCAGGACAGGATACGGATCGCGTCGCGGGTTGAGGCGAGCGTGAACTCGACGACGACCAGCACGGCGTGCACGTCGTGGACCAGATGCGGGTGCTGGACCAGCATCGACCGCGGCAGGTCGAGCACCGTGCTCTCGAAGGCGTTCCTGATCTCCTCCTGAAGCTGGTAGTAAGCCGAGCCGTCGGTGAGGAAGGGCTGGCTGATCGGCGCTTCGGCCGACAGCACGCAGAGCTTTTCGTTCGCCCGCACCATCGCCCGCTCGATGAACAGGCCGTCGATGCGGCTCGGATTCTCGATCGCGTCGGTGAGGCCGCGGCCGGGCTCGAGGTCGAGCGCCAGCGCGCCGGTGCCGAAATGGATGTCGAGGTCGAGCAGGGCGGTCGTCCGCCCCGCCTTGTCGCCGAGCATCCAGGCCAGCGAGCTGGCCACCGTCGAGGCGCCGACTCCGCCGCGCGTGCCGATCACCGCCGCGACGACGTGCGGCTTGTCGTTGGCGCTCTCGTTCATGCGCGGACCCGAGATGGTCAGCTGGGCATTGGCGAAGGTGTCGCGCAGCTGGTCGGGCGTGAACGGCTTCAGCAGATAGTCCTGCAGCCCCGAGGCGACGAGGTCGCGGTAGAGGCGGACATCGTTCACCTGGCCGGCGGCGATCACCACCGTGCCCGGCTCGCAGACTTCGGCCAGCGCGTTGATGTCGTTCAGCGGGTCGCCGGATTCGGAGAGGTCGACGAACAGGATCGCCGGGCTCGCCGAGACGGAGAGGGTGGCGACCGCGTTGCGGAGACCGCCCTTGTTGACCTTCTCGGGGGCCCAGCCGTGCTCGACCGCGATCGGGCGCAGCATTTCGGCCGTCGCGTCGTCGCAGACGAAGGCTGCGAACGGATCCCGAAGGGCCGCGGCGCGCGTGGGATTGAAAGGCGCGTTCATCAGTGGCCACTCCCCCTGATCTGGCTTTCCTGGAGTCCCTTGGTCCCGGTCGGCGGGGTTTCTCGATAGACCTTGATCGCCTTGGTCGCGACGGTGCCGTCGACGCTGACCGAGCCGGCCTGGCCGAGCACCAGATCCTGCGGGTCGGCGACCATGGCTGCGAAGTTCGAATTCACCGCGCAGCCGTAATTGGCCGAGGTCGAGCTCGGGCCGCGGCCGTTGTCGGCGAAGGGGCAGCCCGGCACGCTGGCGGTGCTGCGGCTGACGACCACCCGGACATTGCCCGGCTGGACGGCGCCGGCGGTGACCGGAGCGCCTTCGTTCAGGAGCAGGCCGAACTCGGCGGCGACACGGGCGACGTCGGTCGTAGCCGGGCCGGGGCCGTAGGGTTCGTCGACGAAGACGCGGTCTCCGTAGCCGAGGCCCAGCGAGGCGAACCAGCCGCGCAGGCGGCCGCGCTCGAGGGTGGGCAGGCCGCCGTCGCGGCTGGCGAGGTCGAGCACGAAGTCGGTGCGCTGGACGACCGGCTGGTTCAAGGAGTCGAGCCCGCGCTCGGGACCGTGGCGCTCGCGGTGGCGGGCGTCGGCGGCCGTGGCCGCCACAGCGAGGCCGCCGGCCGCGAGGAGGAGGGGGAGGGTCTTGAGGCGTGCCATAAGGGTGCGGTCCTTTTGTTCGGTCACGGCGGTCAGAAGCTGAAACCCGGGGCGGCGGAGGCCTGCTGCGGGCGGACGGCCTGCTGCGGCTGCTGCTGGGCCTGACGCTGCGGGGCCGGCGAAGCCGGCTGCGGAGTCGCTTCGCCGGTCACCGGGCCGACGCCGGGCGCCGCCTGCGGCGAGGCCATGTGCGGCTGCGGCCGCAACGCGCCCGCCTGATTGTATTCGGAGGTGCCGAGCAGCACCCGCTCCGCCGTGTTGGCGCTGCGATAGCCGTCGGTCGGCAGCGCGATCTGCGAAGCATTGACCGGCCGCACCAAATAGGGCGTGACGACGATCACCAGCTCGGTCTCGTTGCGCTTGAAGGCGTTGGAACGGAACAAAGCGCCGATGATCGGAAGGCTGCCGAGGATCGGCGCCTTGTTCATCGTGTTGCCGCTCGAATTGCGCAGCAGGCCGCCGATCATGAAGCTCTGGCCGGAGCCGAGCTCGACCGTCGTCTCCGCGCGCCGCGTGGTCAGCGAGGGGATGGTGAATCCGTTGATCTGGATCGCGCCCTCGTTCGAGAGCTCCGACACTTCCGGCCGGACACGCATCGAGATGCGGCCGCCCTCGAGCACGGTCGGCGTGAAGGCGAGGCTGACGCCATATTGCTTGAACTCGATCGACGTGCCGGAGAGGCCGTTCGCCATCGGGATCGGGAATTCGCCGCCGGCGAGGAAGCTCGCCGTCTCACCCGACAGAGCGGTGAGGTTCGGCTCGGCAAGCGTGTGCACGCGGCCGTCATTCTCGGCGAGGTCGAGCGCGGAGAGGATGTCGAGGCCGAGCAAGTGCCCGGCGGCGTTGAGCGTCGTGCCGACGTCGGCACCCCGAGGATTGGTCGCGGCAAAATTGGTGCCGACGACCAGCGGGTTGCCAAACGGGTCCTTCAGCGTCGGCGAAGTGACGTCGGTGATCGAGCCGATGTTGCGGGCGCCCTGCGACACGCCGAACATAAAGCCGCTGGTCGTGTCGCGGGTGAGGAGGTTGACTCCGATCTGGCGGACCAGCGAGCGGCTCACCTCGGCGACCTTGACCTGCAGCATCACCTGCAGCGGCGTCGCGGACTTGAGGCGGCTCAGTACCTGGGTGCCCTGGCCGACATAATTCTGGACGAGGCGGGTTGCCTCCTCGACGTCGTCGGGGGCGGCGACGGTGCCGGTCAGCAGAACGGTGCCGTTCATCGGCGTGACGCGGATCTGCGCCTCCGGCATCGCCAGATGGAGCATCTCGTCAACCGAGGCGATGTTGGTGCCCACCCGGACGTTGGCCGAATAAATGGTGTGGCCGGCCTTGTCGGTGGCGAAGACCGTGGTTTCGCCGGGGGCTTTGCCGAAGATGTAGACCTGGTTCGCCGAGCGGACCTGGACGTCGGCGACGCCGTCATTGGCGACGAACAGGTCGCTCATCGGCGCGTCGAGGCGGACCATCCGGCCGGTGCCGACCGAGAGGGTCACGTCGTTCGCCGGGCGGACCGCGGGCGGGTTCGAGGCGCCGAACGCCGGAGCCGGTACCGCGGTCGCCAGGCTGGCGGCGACCAGTGCCGCCGAGGCGGTACCGACCGAGACGCGGCTGAGGAAGCTGGTCTTGTGCATCTTACTTGGCTCCGACCGGAACGAGGGTGACAGTGTTGCCGCGGGCGACGCGAACGACGGGGCCCGTGGGGCGGGCGTCGCCGCCCGTACCCTGGGGCTTGGGCGCCATCGCGCCGGCCAGCGAGGTGATCGCATTGGCCATCGTGGTGCCCGCGTCGGCCTTGCCTTCCCTGGGCTTGGAAGGGATGGTGCTGCGCTGGAAGCGGGAGACGTCGGCGCCGACCGTGTAGGTCGATCCGGTGTCGATCGGCCGGTTGGCGACGGCGAGCAGCATCTCGCGCTGCGCCTTGGGATCGGCGCCGGGCTGGACCTTGACCTCGCCGGCGGCGATGGCGTGCTCGAGCTCGCTATTGTTGTCGGAGATCGAGCGCAGCGACAGCGAGAGGGCGCCGATCGTCTGGGCGACGGCGATCTTCTCGGCGATCTTCGGCGTCGCCTCGAGGGTGACGGTGGAGATCCGCTCGACGACCTGCTTGCCGTCCTCGCCCTTCGCATCCATGCGCTGGTCGGTGGCGAGCACGCGCAGGTTGCGGATGATCGTCTCGGAAGCCTTGAGCGGGGGGCCGTCGCCGCCGCCGGCCACTTCCTGGGTCAGTACCAGGTCGACGCGGTCGCCGGGGAAGACGAAGCCGGCGACGCCGCTGGTGGCGGAGACCGGCACCGTCACGGCGCGCATGCCCGGGCCGAGCGCCGCGGCGAGGAAGCCGCGCTCGCCCGGCTTGATCACCGCGCCCTGGGTCAGCGGCTGGCCGGCGGTGATCTCGCTCCTGACGACGGAGCCGACGAGCTGCGCCGGGTTCGCCCCGGCCTGCCCCTTGATGTAGTAGGCCGGCTGCGAGATCGCCTCGGGCCAGCGCTGGTAGCGGAACGAGCCGGCGTCGATGATCGTGCCGACCGGCAGCGCCCGCGCCGCGACCAGAACTTCCGGTCCGCTGGGGACGGGGGCCGCGGCCGCCGACGGCGCGCCGCCTCCGCTGATCATGTTGCGGGCCATCACCGCGGTCACGGCCGCGACGACCAGCGCTCCGATCAGCAGCATGAGCTTTCTAACATCCATGACGCTTGTCGCCTCCCGGGCCGCTTACAAAAAGCAGCCTCACACATCAGACAAATTGGTTAAGAATCCGTTCGCTAATCAGCCAAAAACCGGCAAAAGCGATGGCGATTCCATAAGGTATCTCCAGCGCCGCCGAACGCTTCGCCAGCCGGTGCGGGACGAGCATGACGAGGGTCAGCGCGCCGCCGGCGAGCGA
The DNA here is from genome assembly GCA_034668625.1 of Sphingomonadales bacterium. Classification (GTDB taxonomy): domain Bacteria; phylum Pseudomonadota; class Alphaproteobacteria; order Sphingomonadales; family Sphingomonadaceae; genus Allosphingosinicella. The sequence continues at coordinate 101,018 of JAXDOX010000028.1, read as the reverse complement.
CATCACCACCAGCAATTGCATCACTGCGAGCGGCGGCAGCCACAGGGCGACCGCGCCGAGCATCTTGACGTCGCCGCCGCCCATCATTCCGACATGGAAGGCGAGGGCGAAGATCGCGAAGACGCCGAGCGCGACGCCGATATGGATCGCCACGCCGGGCCACAGCGGCAGGCCGCCGACCCACCAGAAGGGGATGGCTCCAAGCGCGATCGCCGCGTTCAGCCAATTGGGGATGGTGCGGCTACGCCAGTCCAGCACCGCGGCCACGAGCAGGCCAGCGGCGAGCAATGCGATCAACGCCCAGGAAAGTCCCCCTTGCATGGGAGAAGCACTAGACGGACTTGCTTTCGAAACCGTAACCGGCGCCATGGCCGACCCGCCCTTCGATCGCCGCGCCGTCCCCACCGAGGCGAGATTCTCCACCTGGACGGCGTCGGACGGCTGGCGGCTGCGCCGCATCGACTGGGCGCAGCCCTCCGCGGCGAAGGCGCGCGGCAGCCTCCTCTTCGCTGGCGGGCGCGGCGACTTCATCGAGAAATATCTCGAAATCCAGCATCATTGGTTTGCGCGCGGCTGGAACGTCACGGCCTTCGACTGGCGCGGGCAGGGCGGCTCGCGGGCCGGCGTGGAAGGCGCCGCCGCCGACAGCTTCGACACCATGGTGGACGATCTCGCCGGCCTCGCCGCCGATTGGCGAGGTGCGTTGCCCGGACCGCACGCCGCCATCGGCCATTCGATGGGCGGTCACCTGCTGCTTCGGGGGCTGGCGGAGCGCGCTTTGGGGGTGGACGCGGCCGTGCTGGTCGCGCCGATGCTGGCGATCAACAGCGCGCCCGTGCCTCCGCTCGCCGCGATGGCGACCGCCAGTTTGATGACGGCGATCGGCTTCGGCACGCATCCCGCCTGGCACCAGGCCTCGACGCCCGCGCCCGCCGGCTCGCTGCGCCACTCGATCCTCACCGGCTGCGCCGAGCGCTACGAGGACGAACTGTGGTGGTGGCAACGCGAGCCCGGCTACAATCTCGGCGCGCCTAGCTGGGCGTGGCTCAAGGCGGCCTACGAATCCGGCGCCCGCCTGACGCCGGAGCGGCTGGCCAGGGTCACTACTCCCATCCTCCTCGTCGGGACGGACCGCGACCGGCTGGTCAGCCCAGGCGCGATCCGCCGCGCCGCGCTCGACCTGCCGCACGCTGAATTGCTCATGTTCCCGAACGCGGGGCATGAAATCCTGCGCGAGGGGGATGAGATCCGCCTCGCCGCTCTGGCGCGGATCGGCGCCTTCCTCGACGAGCACGCCCGGTGACCCTCGCCGCCGACGTCGTTATCGTCGGCGCGGGGATCGCCGGCGCCGGTCTCGCCGCCGAGATTGCCGACGAGGCCTCGGTGCTGCTCATCGAGGCGGAAGACCAGCCCGGCTACCACGCGACCGGCCGCTCCGCCGCTTTCTGGTCGGAAAGCTATGGCGGCCCCTTCGTCCAGCCGCTGACCAGCGCGTCCCGAAAATTCCTGGAGGCCGAAGGGCTGCTCCGGGAGCGGCGCGGGCTGCACCTCGCAGACCAAGCGGGGGAGGCGGCCCTCGCCGCCATGCAGGCCGGGCTCGGCGGCTCGGTCGAGCTGCACGCTCTCGGGCGGGGCGAGATAGAGCGGCTGCTGCCCGGCGTGCGGCCGGGCTGGGACCATGCGCTGCTCGAGCCGAGCTGCCAGGACATCGACGTCGCCGCCCTCCACGCTCTCTTCCTCGCGCGCGTGCGCCGCGCCGGCGGGAGGATCGTGACCGGCGCCAGGCTGCTCGCCGCGGAGCGGCGGGAGGGACGCTGGCGGCTGGAGACTAAGGCGGGCGAGATGGGGGCCGCGACGCTGGTCGATGCCGCCGGCGCCTGGGCCGACGAGGTCGCCCGCGTCGCCGGCGCGGCCCCGGTGGCCTTGCAGCCCTGCCGTCGCACCATCGTCCAGCTGCGCATCGAACCGCCGGCGCCCGCCGACCTGCCTCTCGTCATCGATGCGAGCGGGCGCTTCTACTTCAAGCCCGAGGCCGGCGGGCGGCTCTGGCTCAGCCCCCACGACGAGACTCCGTGCGAACCGAGCGACTGCGCGCCGGAGGAGCTCGACGTGGCGCTGGCGATCGACCGGCTGGAAAAGGTAGTCGACTGGCGGATCGAGCGGGTCGAGCGCAGCTGGGCCGGCCTCAGGACATTCGCCCCCGATCGCCGCCCCGTCTATGGCTTCGCCCCTGACCGGCCCGGCTTCTTCTGGTGCGCGGGCCAGGGCGGCTTTGGCATCCAAACCGCCCCCGCCGCGTCGCGGCTGGCCGCGGCGCTGTTGCTGGAGCGCACGCCTGGGATCGAGCCCGAGCCCTACCTCCCAGGTCGCTTCCGGAACTGACCCGCGGCATCACACGCCAGCTGGTCGGCGCGGTCGTTTTCGGGGTGGCCGGAATGGCCCTTCACCCAGCGCCACTCGATCTTGTGCGGGGCGGCGGCGTCGAGCAGCTCCTGCCACAGCTCGGCATTCTTGACCGGCTTCCTGTCCGCGGTCTTCCAGCCGTTGCGGCGCCAGCCGTGGATCCACTTGGTGATGCCGTCCTTCAAATAGGCGCTGTCGGTATGGAGGACGATCTCGCACGGCCGCTTCAGCGCCTCGAGGGCGCGGATCGCAGCCATCATCTCCATCCTGTTGTTGGTGGTGAGCGGCTCGCCGCCCGATAGCTCCCTCTCACGCTCGCCCGAGCGGATCACCGCGCCCCAGCCGCCGGGCCCCGGATTGCCCTTGCAGGCGCCGTCGGTGAAGATCTCGACGAGCGACAAGGGTCAGGCGGCGGCTTCGAGGCCGCGGGGGAGCTTGAACACCATCCGCTCCACCACGCCTTCGTCCTCGATCTCGGTGACCTCGAAATGCCGGCGCAGGAAATCCACCACCTCGCGCACCAAAGTCTCCGGCGCGGAGGCGCCGGCGGTGATGCCGAGCGTGCGCACCCCCTCAAGCCAGCCAAGCTCGATCTCGGCGGCGCGGCCGATCAGCCGCGCCTTGGCGCCCTCGCGCTCGGCGACCTCGACCAGGCGTACCGAGTTCGAGCTGTTGGGTGCGCCGATGACGAGCACGGCGTCCGAGACGGACGCGATCTCCTTCACCGCCCGCTGCCGGTTCGAGGTCGCGTAGCAGATGTCCTCGCCGCGCGGCCCCCTGATGCCGGGGAAGCGGCGCTCGAGGATGGCGATGATCCCGGCGGTGTCGTCGACCGACAGGGTCGTCTGGGTGAGGTAGGCGAGCTTGGCGGGGTCGGCGGGCTCGATCCGCTCCGCATCCGCCGCCGTCTCGATCAGCGTCATCAGGCCCTCCGGCACCTGGCCGAACGTGCCGATCACCTCGGGGTGGCCGGCATGGCCGACGAACAGGATGTGGCGGCCGCTCTCGACCAGCCGCTCCGCCTGGCGGTGGACCTTGGAGACGAGCGGGCAGGTGGCGTCGAGATAGTCGAGACCCCGGTCGCGCGCCGCCGCCGGCACCGCCTTGGGCACGCCGTGGGCCGAGAAGACGACGGGTACGCCGTCCGGCACCTCGTCGAGCTCGGCGACGAAGACCGCGCCTTTCTCCTTCAGCCGGTCGACGACGAAGCGGTTGTGGACGATCTCGTGGCGCACGTAGACCGGCGGCCCGTAACGCTCGATCGCCAGCTCGACGATGCGGATCGCACGGTCCACCCCGGCGCAGAAGCCGCGGGGCGCCGCGATGCGCAACGTGAGGGCGGGCTTCGATGGGGGCATGTCGGCTTGCGTCCTACCGGATTGCTTGCTTCGGCGGAACCCGGTTCCTATGATCCGGCCGCTTTCCTTCCATGGCCAAGAGGTGTTGTTTTCGTGTCCAGGTTCAAGGCGTCGCTTGCCGCGCTCATTCCCCTTGCCCTCGCGGCGTGCAGCACCGAGGGCCAACTGACGGCAACCGGTGTCATCGTCAACCGCTCGGCCTGCCCGGCGGTCGCCATTCCCGCCGCGACCGGCGACGTCACCCTGTTCAACCCGCCCGCCAGCCGGGATGCCGCGGCGATCGACGTGGTCGCCGAGATCACCAACCTCCGCGCGCTCTGCGACGAAACGGGGCCCAACATCGTCTCCAACGTCACCTTCGACGTGCTCGCGCAGCGGCGCGACGCGCGCGGCGCCCGCGACGTGGTGCTGCCCTATTTCGCGGTGGTGATGCAGGGCGGCACCAACGTCGTCTCCAAGTCGGTCGGCCGCGTCGGCCTCCATTTCGACGACGGCCAGCTGCGCGCCTCAACCCGCGGGACGGCGGCCGGTTCGGTCGCGCGCGCGGCCGTGACGCTGCCGGAGGACGTCCGCCAGCAGATCACCCGCGAGCGCAAGCCTGGGGACGCCGACGCCGCCATCGACCCCCTCGCCGACCCGAAGGTGCGCGAGGCGGTGCGCAGCGCGAGCTTCGAATTGCTGGTCGGCTTCCAGCTGACCCAGGAGCAGCTCGCCTACAACGCGACGCGTTGACTTAGCGGCGGCCAGCGGCCAGAGCGGCCCGGTCGCCGTCCGCAAGGGCGGCGCGCGCGCGGGAGAGAGCCTCCGTCGCCCCTTGGGCTATGGCGGCCGCCGAAGGAGCAACCGCCCCGGAATCTCTCAGGCAGAAGGACCGCGCGCGTGGGAGACACTCTGGAAAGCGCCCGCCATAGCCTTGGCGACGGTGGGCCACCGAAGGGGTAACCCGCCTTCGCCCGTAAACGGGCTTCGGCGGGGAAAGCTCTCAGGTCCAGTGACAGAGGGGGAAAGGCGCGGCAGGAGCGGCTTTCGGGCCGCGCTCTCGCCGCACCGCCTCTGGAGACTGGACGATGGCCGACGAGCAAAATGCGCTTCCCCTGAACGACTGGCACGTCGCCCGCGGCGCGCGGATGGTGCCGTTCGCCGGCTATGCGATGCCGATCCAGTATGAGGGGATCATCGCCGAGCATCGCTGGACCCGCGAATCGGCGGGGCTGTTCGACGTCAGCCACATGGGACAGCTCGTCGTCGCCGGCGCCGAGGCCGAGAAGGGGCTCGAGGCGCTGCTGCCCGCCGACCTCGCAATCCTCAAGGAAGGGCGGCTGCGCTACTCGCTGCTGCTCGCCGACGATGCCGGCATCATCGACGATCTGATGGTCACCCGCCGCGGCGACCATTTCTACTTGGTCGTCAACGGCGCCACCAAGGAAGGCGACATCGAGCATGTCAGGGAGCGGCTGCCGCGTACGGTCGTTCTCGATCACATGAAGGAGCAGGCCCTGCTCGCCCTGCAGGGGCCGAAGGCGGTCGATGCGCTGTCCCGGCTGGCGCCGGGCGTCGAGGCGCTCGGCTTCATGACCGGCGGCGCCTTCGAGCTGGGCGGAGTCACCGCCTGGATCAGCCGCTCGGGCTATACGGGCGAGGACGGCTTCGAAATCTCGATTCCGGCGGCCAGGGCGACGGCGGTGGCCGACCTCCTGACCGGCGAGCCCGAGGTCAGGCCCATCGGCCTCGGCGCTCGCGATTCGCTGCGGCTCGAGGCGGGGCTGCCGCTCTACGGTCACGATCTCGACCGCACCACCACGCCGATCGAGGCCGGCCTCGGCTTCGCCGTTTCCAAGCGCCGGCGGGCCGAAGGCGGGTTCGCGGGCTGGCACCGGATTATGGCCGAGCTCGAGAACGGGCCTGTCCGCCGCCGCGTCGGCCTCGCCATCGAAGGCCGCCAGCCGGTCCGCGAAGGCGCCTTTATGGTCGACGCGGAAGGCAATGAGGTCGGCAAGGTGACCAGCGGCGGCTTCTCGCCGATGCTCGAAGCGCCCATCGCAATGGCCTATGTGCCCGCCGCCTCGGCGCAGCCGGACACCGAAATCCGCCTCGCCCAGCGGGGCAGGATCTTCACCGGCCGGGTCGCGCCGATGCCGTTCGTCCCCCATCGCTACCACCGCAAGGGAGCCGCCTGATGAGTGTCTATTACACGAAGGAGCATGAGTGGGTCCGGGTCGAGGGGGATGAGGCGGTCGTCGGGATCACCGACTTCGCGCAGGGCCAGCTGGGCGACATCGTGTTCGTCGAGCTGCCGGACGCCGGCCGGCAGGTGACCAAAGGGGGCGAAGCCGCGGTCGTCGAATCGGTCAAGGCCGCAAGCGACGTCTACGCCCCGGTCTCCGGCGAGGTGACCGAAGCCAATCAGGCGCTCACCGGGGACCCCTCGCTCGTCAACACCGATCCGGAAGGCAAAGGCTGGTTCTTCCGCCTCCGCCTCTCGGATGCAGTCGAGCTCGACGGCCTGATGGACGCCGGGGCCTATAAGAGCTTCTGCGACAGCCAGTGACCGTCAACCCCTCCTCCCAATGGTCGCCGAGCGACTATGCGTCGAATGCCGCCTTTGTCCCGGCGCTCGGAGCGCCGGCGCTGGAGCTGCTCAGCCCGCAGCCGGGCGAGCTGATCCTCGACATCGGCTGCGGCGACGGTCAGCTGACCAGCCGGATCATGGCGTTGGGCGCCGGGGTGATCGGGCTCGACGCGTCGCCGGAGATGGTGGAGGCGGCGCGGGCGCGCGGCGTCGACGCGTTCGTGGCGGACGCCCAGGCGCTCGGGCTGGCCGATCAGGCGAGCCGCTTCGGCCAGTTCGACGCCGTGTTCTCGAACGCGGCCTTGCATTGGATGCTCGATCCCGACGCCGTTGCGACCGGCATCCATTCGGTACTGAAGCCGGGCGGACGCTTCGTCGGCGAGATGGGCGGGGAGGGTAATGTCGCCGCGTTGCGCGACGGCATTCGCGCGGAGCTGCGCGAACGCGGCTATCCGGTGCCCGACGACGACCCGCAATGGTATCCGAGCGCGGAGACCTTCGTGCGCCTCTACGCCTGCGCCGGTTTCTGCCAGATCAACGCCCAGCTGATCCCGCGGCCTACGCCGCTCCCTGCCGGGGTGGCCGGCTGGGTCAAGACCTTCCGCTCCGGCTGGCTCGACGTCGCCGAAGTGCCGGAAGAAGAGAAGGACGAAGTCGCCGCCGCGGTCGAGGCGCGGCTCCAGCCTCAACTCCAGCAAGCCGACGGCTCATGGGTCGCCGACTATGTCCGCCTCCGCTTTACGATGAGAAAGCCCGATTGATGCGCTATCTGCCGCTCGCCGATGCCGACCGCAGCGAGATGCTCCGGACGATCGGCGCCGCTTCCATCGAGGATCTGTTCGCCGAGGTGCCTGAAGCGGCGCGGCTCGGCGGCAAGATCGAGGGACTCCCCGATTTTGCCAGCGAGATGGCGGTCGAGCGCAAGCTCACGGCGATGGCGCGGCGCAACCTCGTCGCCGGCGAAGCGCCCTTCTTCCTCGGCTGCGGCGCGTACCGGCACCACATCCCGGCATCGGTCGACCATTTGATCCAGCGCGGGGAGTTCCTGACCAGCTACACGCCCTACCAGCCCGAGATCGCCCAGGGCACGCTGCAGGCGCTGTTCGAGTTCCAGACCCAGGTGGCGCGCCTCTATGGCTGCGACGTCGCCAACGCGTCGATGTACGACGGCTCGACCGCCTGCTGGGAAGCGATCGGCATGGCGCGGCGCATCACCCGGCGGCCTAAAGCGATTCTCTCCGGCGGGCTCCACCCGCATTATGTGTCGGTGGCGAAGACGATGGCGCGCTTCACCGGGGACACGCTCGTGCCGGCGCTGCCCGAGCTGAGCGCGGAGCCGGACACGCGGCGGCTGATCGACGGGATCGACGGCGAGACGAGCTGCGTCGTCGTCCAATATCCCGACATTCTCGGCCGCATCGCCGACATGTCCGAACTATCGGAGCGGTGCCACGCCGCCGGCGCGCTGCTCGTCGCGGTAGTGACGGAGCCGGTGGCGCTCGGCCTGATCCGCGCGCCGGGCGAAATGGGGGCCGACATCGTCGTCGGCGAAGGCCAGTCGATCGGCGTCGGCCTCAATTTCGGCGGCCCTTATGTGGGCCTGTTCGCCACGCGCGACAAATATGTGCGGCAGATGCCGGGGCGCCTCGCCGGGGAGACGGTCGATGCGGAGGGAAAGCGGGGCTTCGTCCTCACCCTTTCGACCCGCGAGCAGCATATCCGCCGCGAGAAGGCGACCTCGAACATCTGCACCAATTCGGGTCTGTGCGCCCTCGCTTTCTCCATTCACATGACCCTGCTCGGTGAGAAGGGGCTGCGGCGGCTGGCGGAGATCAACCACGCTCAGGCCGTCCAAGCCGCCGATCGGCTGGTGCAAGTCCCTGGAGTCACGCTCGTCACCGACACTTTCTTCAACGAATTCACCCTCCGCCTGCCGAAGGAGGCGCGGCCGGTGGTGAGGACAATGGCGGAGCGGGGCGTACTCGGCGGCGTCTCGCTCGGCCGGCTCTACCCGGGCGCCCAGGCGCTCGAGAACGGCCTCGTCGTCGCCGTCACCGAAACCTGCACCAGCGAAGATGTCGAGGCGCTCGCCGACGCCCTCGAGGGGGCGCTGGCATGAGCATGAACTCCGAAGGCCGCCAGACCCGCCCCGAAGCGGCCGGGGAGGGCGCGCCGCTTACCTTCACCGGCAACCGGGCGCTGATGCTCGAGGAGCCGCTCATCTTCGAGAAGGACGAAGCGGCTGGCTGCGGGGTTGATTTCGCGACCGCGCCGAACGCGGCGAGCCGCCTCGGCGGCCTCGAGCGTCGCCGCCCGATCGGCCTCCCCGGCCTCTCCGAGCCGCAGACGGTTCGGCACTACACGCGCCTTTCCCGCCAGAATTACGCGATCGACCTCGGCCTCTTCCCGCTCGGCTCGTGCACGATGAAGCACAATCCGCGGCTGTGCGAGAAGATGGCGCGGCTGCCGGGCTTCGCCGATATTCACCCGCTGCAGCCGGTGGACAGTGTTCAGGGAGCCCTGCAGCTCATCGCTGAGCTGGCCGACTGGCTGGTGACCCTGACCGGCATGCACAGCGTCGCGATGAGCCCCAAGGCGGGCGCCCACGGCGAGCTTTGCGGCCTGCTCGCCATCCGCGCCGCGCTCGAGGCGCGGGGCGACGCGCGCGCGGTCGTGCTGGTGCCGGAAAGCGCTCACGGCACCAATCCGGCGACCGCCGCTTTCGCAGGCTATCGGGTCGAGAACATCCCGGCCGACGCGCGCGGCCGCGTCGACCTCGCCGCGCTCGAGGCGCGGCTCGCCCCGGATGTCGCGGCGGTGATGATCACCAACCCCAATACTTGCGGCCTGTTCGAGCCGGACATGATCGCGATCTCCGAGGCAGTCCACGCGGCGGGCGCCCTCGTCTATTGCGACGGGGCGAACTTCAACGCGATCGTCGGGCGGGTGCGGCCGGGCGATCTCGGCATCGATGCGATGCACATCAACCTCCACAAGACCTTCTCGACCCCGCACGGCGGGGGCGGGCCGGGCTCCGGGCCGGTGGTCTTCTCGAAGGCGCTGACGCCGTTCGCGCCGCTCCCGTTCGTCGAACGCCGGGGCGATCATTTCGACCTCGTCGAGGAGGAGAATTCGGGCGAGCATCATGGTTCGAGCTTCGGCCGCATGGTCGCCTTCCACGGCCAGATGGGCATGTTCAGCCGCGCCCTCGCCTACATCCTCAGCCACGGCGCCGACGGCCTGCGCCAAGTCTCGGGCGACGCCGTGCTCAACGCCAATTACATCCTGCGCAGCCTCGACGGCGTGCTGGACGCACCGTTCGGCGCCAGCGGGCCATGCATGCACGAGGCGCTGTTCAGCGACAAAGGCTTCGCCGACGGGCTCTCCACCCTCGACCTCGCCAAGGCGCTGATCGACGAGGGTTTCCATCCGATGACCATGTACTTCCCGCTGGTCGTCCACGGCGCCATGCTGGTCGAGCCGACCGAGACCGAGTCGAAGGCGACGCTCGACCAGTTCATCGGCGCGATGCGCTCGGTCGCGGAGCGCGCCAAGGCTGGCGACGAGAGCCTCAAGGCGGCCCCCGTCTACGCGCCGCGGCGCCGGCTCGACGAGACCCAGGCGGCGAGGAAGCCGGTGCTCGTCTGGAAGGAGCCGGTCCAGCCCGAGGCGGCGGAATAAGCCTCAGGCGGCGGGTTCGGGCGCCGGTTCCGGATCCGGGTCGGGCGATGGCCCGATCTCCTCCGCCGACGGCGGCGCCTCGAGCACCGCATCGTCCGGCTTGCCCTTCTCCTTGAGGCCGAACAGCTTGCGGAACTTCGCGCCGAGCGCGGCCAAAGCGGCGACGATGAGGATCAGGAACTTCTTGGCGAAGACGAGGAGGATGGCGAGCAGCCCGAGCTTTTTGACGGCCACGACGCCGAGCCCGGCCGCGACCAGCCCGGCAATGCCGTAGCCGGCGGTGTCGTCGCCTGTCTTGAAGTCGGCATAGCGCGCGCCGGGCGAGAAGTCCGCCGAACGGGCCAGCTTCTGGGCGTCCGTGCGCGTCTCGTCGAGCTTCGACATGGCGGTGATCATGTTGAGGCTGAGCACGCCTTTGCGGCCAAGCATCCGCACATCGTAGTTGAGGCTGTCGTCGCTTTGCCCGTCAAAGGCGATGTTCTGGGCCCAGACGACCGAATGACTGGCGGCGTCGTAGAAGGGCGGCTGCGCCCAGCCGACGAGGTGCTGGGCCGGATAGCCTTCCTGCTTGCGCTTGGCGTTGATTTCGTCCTCCCCCGACTGGAGTTGCTTCAGCAGCGCGTCGTAATCGGCCGACTGGGCATCCTTGTCGGTGACGTAGCCGGACCCCTCATAGGTGATCGCCGCGCCCCAGGTGTCGTCGAGGAAGGTCTTGCCGGCGGGGAAGACGATGCCGAGCACGCCGTCGGCGATCCGGGGCGGATTGCCCCAGGCATCGACCAGCACCTTCCGTGCCTCGTCCGGCGGCAAATAATAGAAGTCCTTGCCCAGATGGAGCATTGCGTTGGCGGCGGGCAGCGTGACGTCCCCGGAGAGGGGGTGCAGGCTCTCGAGGATCGTCCGCATCTTCTTCGCCTGCGCCTGCTCCTGCGCCGAGGGCGGCTGGGGTTGCTGCGCCGCAGCCGGCACGGCAGTGAGGAGGCACGCGGCGGCGAGAGTGAGCGCGACGAGATGCTTCATGTGAGACGTCCCCCTGATTCCCGCGTCGAAACTGGCATGGCTTCGGCCACGGGCGCTACCCGAAAAACGCGGGGTTTGCCGCGATGAAGGCGCACGCGCCCGCCGCCGTGCGCAACGGCGGCCCTATCGCCGAGGTGCTGCGGACGATGCTGCCGCGGGAGGGGATCGTGCTGGAGATCGCCAGCGGCACCGGCCAGCACGCCGTCCATTTCGCCCGGCTCTTCCCCGACCTCACCTGGCAGCCGACCGACCGCGACCCGGACGCGCTGGCGTCGATCGCCGCCTGGCGGGGCGAGGCTGGCCTGAGCAATATGCTTCCGCCGCTGCTGCTCGACGCGGCCGCACCGAATTGGCCGGTGGCGGCGGCCGATGCCGTCTTATGCGTCAACATGGTCCACATCAGCCCCTGGCCCGCCACCGTGGGGCTGATGCGCGGCGCCGGGTCGGTGTTGTCAGCCAGCGCCCCGCTGGTGCTCTACGGACCCTATATCCGCGACCATTTGCCTACGGCGCCCAGCAACCTTGCCTTCGACGCATCGCTCAGGGCCCGCAACCCGCAATGGGGGCTGAGGAGGCTCGAAGCCGTCCGCGCCGAGGCGGAGAATAACGGTTTCGCGTTCGAACGGCTGTTCGAGATGCCGGCGAATAATTTGACGGTATTGTTCCGGAAAGGCTGACGCGCGTCATTGCCAGGGTCGCAGCGACAAAGCCATCAATGAAGGGGCGCCGCTGCCCTTCCTTCCGCCAGCCGTGTCCAGAGCAGCACCCAACCCGCGCCGAACGTCCAGCCGCCGATCACGTCGCTCGGCCAATGCACGGCCAGAACAAGGCGGGTCGAGCCGACCAGCAAGGCGAGCGCGATCCCCGCCGCCACCGCCCAGGCGCGGTGCCGCGCCGGCGCCGCGAGCAGCGCCAGGCCAAGCCAGGCCATCATCGAGTAAGCCGCGTGGCCGGAGGGGAAAGCGAGGGTCGTGACATGGACCAGCTGCCCCGCCGGAGCCGGCCGCTGCCGCGCTACCATGGCCTTCTCCAACTCGACCACCACGCGCCCGGCAAGGATCATGATCAGGTAGACCAGGCCGGCCCGCCGCGAGATGCGCCAGCCGAGCACGAGCGCCGCCGCCACCGAAAGGGGCAGCAGCACGGCGGCGTTGCCGAGCCAGGTGACGACGCGCGCCGCCGGCACCAGGGCTGACGCCTGAAACAGCGCGAGAAGGGCGGGATCGGCGGCCGAGCGTGGGCCGCCCAGCAGCAGCATCGCGAACCAAAGCGCCAGCAGGATCAGGGCGAGAAGGTAGGTCTTGGACGGGGACACGAATGGGGCTTTCGACCAACGCCGGGCGCCTGTCCAGACCCACATGCCGACGAGGCGACGCCCAGCGTCGGCAGGTCGTTCCGGGACCGACTCACGCACGGCGCTGATCTGTGTTAACACCCGATTCGGGGAGCGAAGCGGCATGGAATCGAACGAGCGATATTTTTCGCGCCGGGCGCGCGAGGAGTTGGCGGCTGCGGTGCGGGCGCTGACTCCCGAGGGTAAGGCGCGGCGCCGGGCGCTCGCCGAGACTTTCCTGACCAAGGCACGCGAATGCGCCGCGGCGGAAGCGCGGCCGGTGGTGAGCCCTGCTGGATTCGAACCAGCGACCTACTGATTAAAAGTCAGTTGCTCTACCGACTGAGCTAAGGGCCCGTGCCGCTCCCGCCCCTAGGAGCGGGCGGGCGGAGGGTCAACCGCACGGGCGCGGCGGAGCCGGTGGAGGAGCTGGCGGACGGTTGCGCCGGTGATCGGGTCGCGCCAGCCCGGGACGAGCTCGGCGAGCGGTTCCAGCACGAAGGCGCGGCGGCGGAACTCCGGATGGGGTACAATGAGGCCGTCCTGCGCCCAGCATCCCCGCGACCACAAGATGATATCGAGATCGAGCACCCGCGGGCCCCAGCGCCGCCCGCCGCGACGGCCGAAATCGCGCTCGATCCGCTTCAGCATTCCGAGCAACTCGGGCGGGTCGAGGTCGGAGCGGAAACAGGCCGCAGCGTTGGCGAAGCCGCGGCCGGCGGGCCCGACCGCGGCCGTTGCGCGGATGCGTGAGAGGCGGTCGACGCCGAGCGCGTCGGCGGCGGCGCGAACCGTCTCCGCCGGCGAGCCGTAGCGGCTCCGCCGGTTCGAGCCGAGGGCGATCGCATAGCTTGTCAGGGCCATTCTTCCCGCCCTAGACGCTCCCGATGCTTGCCACCAACTCTCCCGTGCCGGCGTGCGAGGCGCCGCGCGACTGCCCGCTCTGTCCGCGCCTGGTCGGCTTCCGCGAGGCGCTGCGGGAGGAGCATCCCGACTGGTGGAACGCGCCCGTGCCGCATTTCGGCGATTCGGATGCCTGGCTGCTCATTTGCGGTCTGGCGCCGGGCAAGAAGGGCGCCAACCGGACCGGCCGGCCGTTCACCGGCGATTATGCCGGGCTGCTCCTCTACGAGACTTTGGCCAAGTTCGGGCTCGCCGAAGGCGTCTATTCCGAGCATCCCGGAGACGGGCTTCGGCTGAGGGGCGTCGCGATCGTCAATTCGGTCAAGTGCGTGCCGCCGCAGAACAAACCCACGCCTGAAGAGATCGCGACCTGCAGCCGCGCCTATTTCCAGCCGGCGCTGGCGGCGCTGCCCAAGGCGCGGGTGCAGATCGCGCTCGGCCGGATCGCCCACGACGCGGCGGTGCGCGCCGCCGGCGGCAAGCTCTCGGCGCACCCCTTCGGCCACCTTGCCGAGCATCGCCTGCCGGACGGGCGCCGGCTCATCGATAGCTATCACTGCTCGCGCTACAACCAGAATACCAACCGGCTGAGCGCCGCGATGTTCGAAGCGGTCTTCGCCCGTGCCCTCGAGCTCCGCCCCTGAGCCTTCATCCGCGGTTCAGGGCGCCGGCTCGACACCGGCGGCATGAAGCGCCTGCTGGTTCCGGCCCTGCTGCTCCTCTCGGCTGTCGCGCCCGAGGCCGGGCCGCCGCAGCGGTCGGCGAGCGCGGTCGTCTACGGCAGCGATCCCTGCCCGAAGCCGAAAGATGACGAGGTGGTGGTGTGCGCCCGCAAGCCGGAACGGGAGCGCTACCGCATCCCCAAGGAGCTGAGGCATGAGGGCGAGGCGCTGAGCGAGCAGGCCTGGGGCGCCCGCAACGAGGCGCTCGAGGAAGCGAACCGCGCGACCATGCCGGGCGGCTGCTCGACCGTCGGCACCTACGGCCAGACCGGCTGCTACCAGCAGATGCTGCGCCAATGGTATGCCGCCCGCCGCGCCGGCAGCGGCCGGACGGCGCCCTAAAGGTCCTCCGCGATCCGCCCGTAAAGGTCCGGCCGGCGGTCGCGGAAGAAGCCGAAGGCGGCGCGGTGCGCTTTCGCCTGATCGAGGTCGAGGGCGGCGGTGATGATTCCCGTCTCCTCCGCCCCGAACTCGGCGATGATGTCGCCGCGCTCGTCGCAGATGAAGCTGTGGCCATAGAAACGCTGGCCGTGCTCGGTGCCGATACGGTTGGCGGCCACTACCGGCACCACGTTCGAGACGGCATGGCCGATCATCGCCCGCCGCCACATCCGGCTGGTGTCGAGCCCGGGGTCGTGCGGCTCTGCGCCGATCGCGGTCGGGAAGAGCAATATCTCGGCGCCCATCAGCATCAGGGTGCGCGCCGTCTCGGGGTACCATTGGTCCCAGCACACGCCCGCGCCGATCGTGCCGTAGGGCGATTTCCAGACCTTGAAGCCGGTATTGCCGGGCCGGAAATAGAATTTCTCCGAGTAGCCCGGCCCGTCCGGGATGTGGCTCTTGCGGTAGACCCCCGCCACCTTGCCGTCCGGGCCGATCATGGCGAGGCTGTTGTAATGATGATGGCCCTCGGCCTCGAAGAAGCTGGTCGGGATGTAGACCTCCAGCTCCGCGGCCAGCTGCTGCATGGCGAGCACGACGGGATGCTCGCCGGCCGGGCGCGCGCGGGCGAAGTGGCTCTCGTCCTGGGTGCGGCAGAAATAATGGCCCTCGAACAATTCGGGCGGGAGGATGAGCTTCGCACCCCTCCCCGCCGCCTCCCGCACGAGCGCGCTCACCGCCGCGATATTCTCCTCGACGATCTCGGTGAAAGCGAGCTGCAGGGCGGCGACGGTGAGAATGGTCATTTCGTCCCGTTACCCGTTCGCCATAGACTTCGCCATTCTCAAGCCGGCATCTGCTGGCTGATGCAGTGGAAGCTGCCGCCGCCGGTCAGGACGTGGTCGGCGCGGAGACCGACCGCGCGGCGGCCGGGGAAGAGGGCGCCGATCGCCTCGACCGCGGCTTCGTCGTTCTCGGCGCCGTAGAGCGGTACGACCACCGCTGCGTTGCCGATGTAGAAGTTCATGTAGGAAGCCGGGATGAGCTGGTCGTCGCGGATGACGCGGCCGGGCGAAGGGAGGGGGAGGACCTCCAGCCCGAACGCCTCGGCCCGGCGCCGCGCATCCTCATAGGCGGCGGCGTTCGGGTCGCCGCCGCCCGCCGGTACCGGGACGACGAGGCGCCCTTCGGCCACGAAGCGGGCAAGGTTGTCGACATGGCCGTCGGTATGGTCGTTGAGCAGGCCCTCGCCGAGCCACAGGACCCGCTCGAGCCCAAGATCGTCGGCCAGGCGCCGCTCGACCTCCGCCTTGGCCAAGCCCGGATTGCGGTTGGGGTTGAGCAGGCATTGCTCCGTGGTGACGGCGAGGCCGGTGCCGTCGACGTCGATCGCCCCGCCTTCGACAATCCAGGCAAGGCGGAACGCCTCCAGGCCGGCGCCCTCGGCGAGGCGGAGGCCGATCGTGTCGTCCCCCGCCAGCTCGTATTTGCCGCCCCAGCCGTTGAAGCGGAAGCTTCGCGCCTCCCGCCTCCCGCCGTCGCGCACGATGATCGGGCCGGTGTCGCGCAGCCAGATGTCGCCGAACGGCTCCTGCAGGATCGTCGCGAACGGGGCGAGGGTCGCCGCGGCGCGCGCGGAGATCGGGTCCGCCGCCACCAGCCGTACTTCCTCCCCGGCCCCGTCGGCCCACACCGACCTTGCGAAGGCCGCGATCTCCTCCCGGGCCGGCGTCAGGTCGTCGAGCCACAGATCCTCGTGGCTCGGAAAGCCGATCCACACCCATTCGTGCGCCGCCCATTCCGGCGGCTGGCGCGGGGTCATTGCCCGGCGGCGGCCCGCGACCGGTCGCGGATGGCGCGGAATTCGTCGCCTGGACGCCAGTTGGGCCAGTCGGTGGAGTCCGCCAGCTCGCGGCCGACCTGGTAATAAACGCCGAGCTCCTGGAGCGCGCCCGACCAGTCCCATCTCGGGTCGTATTGGTCGCTCGGCTGGTGGTAGCGGTGCATCGTGTAATCGTCCGCCGCCGCCTTGCCGGCCGCGCGGCCGCCCTTCACGAGGTCCTGCCCGAGCGACGCGTCGAGCATCGGCACGCCTTCCTTGGCAAAGCTGAAATGGTCGGAGCGGTAATAAAAGCCCTTCTCCGGGTCGGTGTCGGGGCTCAGCGAGAGGCGGCGGGCCGCCAGCGCCCGCTCGAGATAGGTGGAGAGCTCCGACTTGTCGCCGCCGATGCTGACGAAATCGCGCGCGGCGCCGGAGACCGCGAGCCCGTCCATGTTGGCTCCTCCGGCGGTGCGGTCGAGCGGATAGATCGGGTGGGTTGCGTAATATTGCGAGCCGAGCAGCCCCGATTCCTCGCCGGTGACTGCAATAAAGACGATCGACCGGGCTGCGGGGCCGGCCTTGGCGTGCGCTTCGGCGAGCGAGATCAGGCCCGCGACGCCGCTCGCATTGTCGACCGCGCCGTTGCAAATGTCATCGCCGGTCGCGTCGGCGTCGCAGCGGCCGAGATGGTCCCAATGCGCCGTATAGAGCACATATTCGTCAGGCCGCTTCGCCCCGGGCAAAATGCCGACCACGTTGTGCGACACCTGACGCTTGATTCGGCTTTCAAGCTGCAGGCTTGCTTTGGCGGCGAGCGGGACCGCCTTGAAGCCGGGGTGCTTCGCCGCCTCCGCCAGCGTCGCGAGATCCTGTCCTGCCGCGGCGAACAGGCGCCGGGCCGCCTCTTGGGTGAGCCAGCCGATCGCCTGGCTCTGGTCAGAATGGCCGTTGGGATCGTCGAGCTCGTACTGGGCGCCGGTCCAGGAGGATTGGACGACGTTCCAGCCGTATGCGGCCGGCTCCGTCCGGTGGACGATGAAGGCCGCCGCCGCGCCTTGCCGCGCCGCCTCCTCGAACTTGTAGGTCCAGCGGCCGTAATAGGTCATGGCGCGGCCGTTGAAGGGACCGGTGAGGCCGCTCGACTGCCAATCGGGGTCGTTGACGAGGATGATCACCGTCTTCCCGCGCACGTCGACCCCGGCATAATCGTTCCAGCCCTTCTCGGGCGCGTTGATGCCGTAGCCGACGAAGACGATGTCGCTGTCCGCGACGCCGGTCTTCGGCTGGACCCGGTAGCTGTTGGCGACGAAATCCGTCCGGTAGGCGAAGGAGAGGCTCCGGCCGTTCCCGGTGGTGACGGTGAGAGGCGTGGGGGTCGGCGTCGTCTCCACCATCGGCACGTCCTGGTACCAGCCGCCGTGGTTGCCGGGCTGCAGGCCCGCCTTGCGGAAGCGCTCGGCGATGAAGGCGATCGACTTGTCCTCGCCGGCCGTGGTCGGCGCGCGGCCCTCGAAGGCGTCCGAGGAGAGGATCTGAGTCGCGGTCGTCAGGGTCGCGAGCGCGATCGGCGGTGCGACCGAGGATGGGACGGCGCGGTCGGTGCCCGCGGCGGCGCAGCCGGCGAGGAGGGCGACGCAAAAAGCGGGAGCGAGGAAGGAGCGGAGCGGCAAGTCAGGTCTCCCGGTCTCATGGCCCCCACGCTCGGCGCTCATGGCAGCAAGCAAATCGCGAAGCAAGCTTGCGCCGCGCGCCCTGGCCTGCCATCGTCCCACCCCTTGGCGAGGGGCCAAGTCCTTGAGGGGGTTATATGTTTGCTAGGCTCGTTGCCGCCGCCTGGGCGGTCGTCTTCCTGGGCGCTGCGGCACCGGCAGCAGCACCGTCGATGCCATCGGACCCGGCGGCGCTGTTCGGCGCTCGGGAGGCGGTGCGGGGGATCGGCCTTTCGCCGAGCGGCCGCCGCCTCGCCTTCATCGGTCCCGCCGAAGGTCAAGGCAACGCCCTGTTCGTCGCGGATGTCGAGGGGGGAAAGCCGCCGCAGCGGATATTTACCGCCGACGGACGACCGGGGCGCCTGACCGACTGCTACTGGGTGTCCGAAACACGCCTAGTCTGCAGAATCTACCTGTTGCTGGACAAGATCCAGGCGGGTCAGATCTGGCCCGCCACGCGTCTGCTCGCGGTCGATGCCGACGGGTCCAACCCGAAGCTGCTGAGCGTCGAGGGAACGCCGGATGATCTCGGGGTCACCCTCGGCGGGGGCGAGGTGGTCGACTGGCTGCCGGGCGAAAGCGGCGCGGTCCTCATGACGCGAAACTACGTGCCCCAGTCGAAGATGAACACGCGCTTCGTGGAGACCCGTCAGGGGCTTGCCGTCGAGCAGGTCGATACCGCCACGCTCCATTCAAAGCCGGTGGAGCCGCCGAAGATGCACGCCTTCGGCTACGTCTCGGACGGCCACGGCACGATCCGCCTGATGGGAGTCGAGGAGGTCGCCGGCGCCACCGGCGTGTCCAGCGGCCGCGCTACCTGGTTCTACCGCCCCAAAGGGTCGCGCGATTGGAAGCAATTTTCGACCTGGCTGTACGGCACGGATGAGGGCTTGTGGCCGGTCAACGTCGATCCGGTGCGGGACGTCGCCTATGCCTTCCGCAAGATCGACGGCAGGCTGGCTCTCGTCACGGTCGCCCTCGACGGAAGCATGAAGGAGGAGGTGGCCTACGCCCATCCCGAATATGATGTCGACGAGGCGATCGCGCTCGGCGACGATCAGCGCATCGTCGGCGCGACCTTCATCTCCGACCGCAAGGAAGCGGTCTATTTCGACAAGGATACGGCGGCCATGGCCGCGATGCTGTCCAAGGCGCTGCCGGGCCTGCCCCTGATAAGGTTCGAGGATTGGAGCGCCGACGGCAGCAAGCTGCTGCTTTGGGCGGGAAGCGATACAGATCCCGGTCGCCTGTACCTCTTCGACCGCCAGACCAAGCAGTTGCGCGAGCTGATGCTGAAGCGGCCGCAGCTGGAGAACGTGCCCTTGGCGCCGATGAAATCGGTGACCTACACGGCCGCCGACGGCACTCGCATTCCCGCCTATCTGACGCTTCCGCTCGGCTCCAGCGGACGCAACCTGCCCGCCATCGTCATGCCGCACGGCGGCCCCTCCGCCCGCGACGAATGGGGCTTTGAATGGCTCGTCCAGTTCTTCGCGGCGAGGGGCTATGCGGTGCTGCAGCCCAATTTCCGCGGCTCGGCGGGCTATGGCGAATCCTGGTACCAGCGCAACGGCTTCAAGTCGTGGAGGGTGGCGATCGGCGACGTGAACGATGCCGGCCGCTGGCTGGTCTCGCAGGGCATCGCCGACCCGTCCAAGCTCGGCATCTTCGGCTGGTCCTACGGCGGCTATGCCGCGCTGCAGGCGAATGTGCTCGATCCCAACCTGTTCAAGGCGGTCGTCGCCGTCGCGCCAGTCACCGATCTCGCGACCTTGTTGCTGGAAGCCCGCTATTCCTCCGGTCGCAAGATCCTGCGGGACTTCATCGGTTCGGGGCCGCACATAGTCGAAGGCTCTCCGGCTCAGAATGCGGGCCGCTTCCAGGCTCCGGTCCTCCTGTTCCACGGCGACCGCGATATCAACGTGCGTTCGCACGAATCGGACCTGATGGCGGATCGGCTGAAGGATGCCGGCAAACAGGTGCAGCTGGTCAAATATGACGGCCTCGATCACCAGCTCGACGATGCCAAGGCGCGCCAGGACCTGCTGAGCCGCGCGGACGCGTTTTTCAGAGCGAATTTCAAGCTGCCGTGACGGGAGCGCGGCTCGAAAGGCGGAGAAAGATGCCGAAAATGATCCTTATCGGGGCTGCGGCGCTCGCGCTGCTGCCCGTCGGCGGGGCCGTGGTCCTTCAGGCGGCCGAACCCCCGGCCGCGGCCGCGCCGGCGGATCCCGCGGCGGCTTTCGGTGCCCGCGAGGCGGTGCAGCAAATCAGCCTGTCGCCGAGCGGTGCGAAGGTCGCCTTCATCGCGCCGGGGCCAGGCCGGGCCACGGCGCTGTTCGTCGCCGACGTGGCCGGAGGCGAGGCGAAGCAGATACTCTCCGCGAACGGCGACCCCGACCGGCTTTCGGGATGCCATTGGTCGTCCGAAACGCGCATCGTCTGCAGCATCTTCATGGTGGTCAAGACGGCGGGCGAGATCGTCAACGTCTCTCGGATGATCGCGGTCGATGCGGCCGGCGGCAATCTGAAGCTGCTGAGCCGCGACCACCGCGTCTACGATGCCTATGTCGCCTTCTCCGGCGGCGAGGTGATTGACTGGCTTCCCGACGAGAACGGCGCGGTGCTGATGGGCCGTCAATATGTCCCCGAGGAGCGGATGGGGACGCACCTCCAGGACAATCGCGAGGGCTATGGAGTCGACCGCCTGGACACATCCAGCCTCTCGACCAAACCGGTCGAGCCGCCGCACAAGGAAGCCGTCGAATATATCAGCGACGGCCGCGGCAACGTCCGGATCATGGGTTCGCGGCCGTCGACCAGCACCGGCTACGACCGGCCGACGATCACTTATTATTACCGCGCCCGCGGTTCCAACGACTGGAAGCAGCTTGGAGTCTACAATTCGCTGACCGGCGAGGGATTCAACCCCTATGCGGTCGATCCGGATAAGGACGTCGCCTACGGCCTCAAGAACGTCGGCGGCCGCTACGCCTTTATTAGCGTTGCCCTCGACGGCAGCGGCAAGGAGACCATCGTCTTCCAGCACCCGCGAGTCGATGTCGACAGGCCGCTGCGCATCGGCCGGCGCGACCGGGTCGTGGGAGTCACCTACGCGACCGACAAGCGTGAGGCGGCCTATTTCGATCTGCAACTCCAGAGCCTGGCGGCAGCCTTGTCGAAGGCGCTGCCGGGCCTGCCGCTCGTCGAGTTCATCGATTCCAGCACCGACGAGAGCAAGCTGCTGATCTTCGCCCACAGCGACACCGATCCCGGCCGCTATTATCTGTTCGACCGGGGGACCAAGCAGCTCGCCGAGCTGATGCTGAAGCGGCCGGACCTCGAAGGCGCCCGCCTCGCCACGGTTCGCGCCATCACCTACAAGGCGGCCGACGGGACGGACATCCCGGCCTATCTGACGCTGCCGCCCGGCAGCACGGGCAAGAACCTTCCCGCCATCGTCATGCCGCACGGCGGCCCCGCTTCGCGCGACGAATGGGGTTTCGACTGGCTGCCGCAATATTTCGCCAGCCGCGGCTATGCCGTGCTCCAGCCCAATTACCGCGGTTCTTCCGGCTACGGCGACATCTGGTTCCAGGACAATGGCTTCAAGTCGTGGCGGGTCGCCATGAGCGATGTGGTCGACGCCGGCCGCTGGCTGGCCAGCCAAGGCATCGCCGACCGTTCGAAGCTCGCGATCTTCGGCTGGTCCTACGGCGGCTATGCGGCGTTGCAGTCGAGCGTTGTCGACCCCGACATCTTCAAGGCGATCGTCGCGGTGGCGCCCGTAACCGACCTCGCCATGGCGACCGAGGAGTGGCGCAACTTCTCCAACTGGACGATCGAGCGGGACTGGATCGGCACCGGACCACAGGTCCGGGAAGGCTCGCCCGCGCAGAATGCCGACAGGATCAAGGCCCCCGTGCTGATCTTCCACGGCGACCTGGACCGCAACGTGAGCGTCGCCGAGTCCCGTTTGATGGACGACCGTCTCCACAGCGCCGGCAAGAGCAGCCAGCTGGTCGTCTATCCCGGTCTCGATCATCAACTCGACGACGGCACCGCCCGCACCGACATGCTGCGCAGGGCCGACGCCTTCCTCCGTCAGACGCTCAAGCTTCCATGAACAAGGGCGGCCCCGGGAGGGAGCCGCCCTTGTTCGTTGGCCCGAAGCCTGGATCTTAGCGCGAGTAGAACTCGACGACCAGGTTCGGCTCCATGCGGACCGGATAAGGCACTTCGTCCAGCGTCGGGATGCGGGTGAAGGTCACCTTGGTCGTGCCGTCCGGCGCGACGTAATCGGGAATGTCGCGCTCGGCGAGGCCCTGCGCCTCCATGACCAGCGCCATTTCCTGCGCCTTCGGGCCGAGCGTGATCTCGTCGCCGACATTTACTCGGCGGGAGGCGATGTTGCACTTCACCCCGTTGACGCGGATGTGGCCGTGGCTGACGAGCTGGCGGGCCGCCCAGATAGTCGGCGTGAACTTGGCGCGGTAGACGACCATGTCGAGGCGCCGCTCCAGCAGGCCGATCAGGTTCTGCGACGTATCACCCTTCATCCGGTCCGCCTCGATGAAGGTTTTCTTGAATTGCTTCTCGGTGACGTCGCCGTAATAGCCCTTCAGCTTCTGCTTGGCGCGCAGCTGGATGCCGAAGTCCGACATCTTGCCCTTACGGCGCTGGCCGTGCTGGCCGGGGCCATATTCGCGTTTGTTGACGGGGCTCTTGGGCCGCCCGAAGACGTTCTCGCCCATGCGGCGGTCGAGTTTGTACTTGGCGCTGCTGCGCTTGCTCATCTCAGGTCCAATCTGCTCAATTTCTCAAAGCCCGGAACCGCACCGTTCAGAGCGAGTCTGAACGCGGCCACCGCTTCACCGGAGTGCGGGGCCAATTGCGAGCGCGGCACATGGCCGCTCACCCGTGCAAAGTCAAGGATTTGGACCGTCCCGGGGCGGCGAGGCCTCAGCCGCCGGGGCGGTCGGAGTGGCCCGTCTGCGCGCGCTCGGTCGCCTCGCGGCTCTGGCGCCGCCGCTCGGTCCATTGCTCGCGGGTCAGGCAGACCCGCGTGCCGGTGAGCCGGCTGCCCGTATCGGCCTCGAACCGGCAAATCAATTTGTCCCGCTTCGCCGCATCGTCCTGCTTCGGCTCCTCGGCCAAAGCGGCGGTCGAGGCCAGGGCGAGAAACGCCATCAAAGTCGCACGCATAGATAAACCCTCTTGAGATCGGCTGTGAAGTTCCCCGAGCATCACGGCAAAGTCAAGCTCGACACCTTCCCCGCTTCGACTAAAGCGCGTGTATGACCGATGAACGGCCCGCTCCCGACCAGTGCACGACCATGCGCGAGGTGCGTTTCGGCGTCGACCGCGTGGACGAAGCGATCCTCGCCCTGATCGGCGAACGCTTCCGCTACATGGACGCCGCGGCGCGGATCAAGCCGGAGCGCGGCGCGGTACGGGACGAGGGGCGCAAGGCCGAGGTGCTCGGCAAAGTACGCCGGCTCGCCGCGGAGCATTGCGCACCCGAGGGCGTGATCGCCGAACTTTACGAGCGCTTGATCGAAGCGTCGATCGCCTACGAATTCGATCGCTTCGACGCCCTGCGGCGCTGAGCCTCCTTGGGGTCTGTCAGCGCACGGATCATTCCCCTGAGCGCCTGCACTTCTCGATTGGACCAGCCGGCCTTGGTAAGGATGGTACGCATCGTCGCCTTGGTCGCCGGCACGCGGTCGGGCGGGAAATAATAGCCGGCGCCCTCCAGCGCCTCGTTGAACTGGCCAATCAGCCCCTCGAGTTGCGCCTGCGTCGCCCGCGGCTCCGCGGCCTCGCCGAGCGTCGGGACGAGCAGGTCCTGGTGTTTCGACCATTCGTAGGCGACCAGGATCACCGCCTGGGCGAGGTTCAGCGAGCGGAAGACCGGGTTGATCGCCACGGTCAGGATCTTCGCGGCGATCGCCACCTCCTCGCTCTCCAGCCCGGACCGCTCGGCGCCGAACAGGATCGCCGAGGGCTCCGGCGCCGCGCGGATTTCGCGTACCGCCTCCTCGGGCGACACCACCGGAATGACGAGACCTCGCTTGCGCACCGTCGTGGCGTAGACGTGGGGACAATCGGCCACGGCCTCCGCCACGCTCTCGAACACCCGCGCCTTCTCAAGCACTTCGTCGGCGCCCGACGCGGCGGGGCCGGCGGCGGGGTTCGGCCACCCATCTCGCGGCGCGACGAGGCGCAGGTCGGTAAGCCCGAAGTTCAACATCGCCCGCGCCGCCTTGCCGATATTCTCGCCCAGCTGAGGGCGCACGAGGACGATGGTGGGCGCCGGGTTGGTCGCGGTACTGGTCTCGGCTTCGCTCGACACGAACGGATTCCTATGCCTGGGCGTCGCCCACCGTCCCCGCAAATTCCTCGAAATCGCGGGCTTCGCGGAAGTCCTTGTAGACGCTGGCGAAGCGTATGTAGGCGACCGGGTCGAACGCCTTTAAGCCGTCCATCACCATCTCGCCGATGCGGGCCGAGGGGATTTCGCTGTCGCCGAGTGTCTCGACCTGGCGCTGGATGGACGAGACGAGCCGCTCGATCCGCTCGGCCGCCACGGGCCGCTTACGGCAGGCGGTGGCGATCGATCGTTCGAGCTTGGCGCGATCGAACGGCTCGCGCCGATTGCCGGACTTGAGCACATTGAGGTCCCTCAGCTGCACCCGCTCGAAGGTGGTGAAGCGGGCGCCGCAATCCTCGCATTGGCGGCGGCGACGGATCGAGGCGCCGTCCTCGGTCGGGCGGCTGTCCTTCACCTGGCTGTTTTCGTGGGAGCAGAACGGGCAGCGCAACTAGAGATCCTGGTAAATCGGGAAGCGCGAGCAGAGCGTCTCGACGCGGGTGTGGACGGAAGCTTCGACCTGACCGTCTCCCGCCTCGCCGTTCTTGCGCAGGCCCTCGACGACCTCGGCGATCATGCCGCCGATCTCGCGGAACTCGGCCGGGCCGAAGCCGCGGGTGGTGCCCGCCGGAGTGCCGAGGCGGATGCCCGAGGTGACGAACGGCTTTTCGGGATCGAACGGGATGCCGTTCTTGTTGCAGGTGATCGAGGCGCGATCGAGCGCCTTTTCGGCATGCTTGCCCTTGGCCTGCTTGGGCCTGAGGTCGACGAGCAGGAGATGGTTGTCGGTGCCGCCGGAGACGATGTCGAGGCCCGCCTGCTGGAGCGAATCGGCGAGGGCGCGGGCATTGTCGACGATCGAGCGGGCATAATCCTTGAACTCGGGCCGAAGCGCCTCGGCGAAGGCGACCGCCTTGGCGGCGATGACGTGCATCAGCGGCCCGCCCTGGAGGCCGGGAAAGACGGCGCTGTTCATCTTCTTGGCGATCTCCTCGTCGTTGGTGAGGATCAGCCCGCCGCGCGGGCCGCGCAGCGACTTGTGGGTGGTCGATGTCACGACATGGGCGTGCGGTACCGGATTGGGGTGAACGCCGCCGGCGACCAGGCCGGCGAAATGCGCCATGTCGACCATCAGGTAAGCGCCGACCTCGTCGGCGATGCGGCGGAAGCCCTCGAAGTCCCAGAACCGCGAATAGGCCGTACCGCCGGCGATGATCAGCTTCGGCCGGTGCTCGCGGGCGATGGCGGCCACTTCGTCCATGTCGATCAGCTGGTCGTCGCGGCGGACTCCGTAGGCGACCGGCCTGAACCACTTGCCCGACATGTTGACCGGCGAGCCGTGGGTGAGGTGCCCGCCGGCGTTGAGGTCGAGGCCCATGAACGTGTCGCCGGGCTGGAGGAGGGCCAGGAACACGGCCTGGTTCATCTGGCTGCCGCTATTGGGCTGGACGTTGGCGAAAGCGGCGCCGAACAGCTGTTTCGCCCGCTCGATCGCGAGGGTTTCGACCACATCGACATATTCGCAGCCGCCATAATAGCGCCGGCCGGGATAACCTTCGGCATATTTGTTGGTGAGCACCGAGCCCTGCGCCTCGAGCACGGCGCGGGAGACGATGTTTTCCGAAGCGATCAGCTCGATCTTGTCGCGCTGCCGGCCGAGCTCGAGGTCGATCGCCTCGGCTATGGCCGGATCCGCCTGGTGCAGGCGGTCGGTGAAGAAGCCGGGGGATCGGACCGCCGGAACGTCGAAGGCGGGACGGCTGCTCATGCGGGTTCCTTGGTGAAGCTGGGCTGCGAAAGCTTGTCGACCCGGCGCTGGTGTCGACCGCCGGCGAAGGGGGTGGCGAGGAACTGGTCGAGGCAGTCCTTGGCCGTCTCGATGCCGATGAGGCGCGCGCCCATTGCGATGACGTTGGCGTCGTTATGCTCGCGGGCGAGGCGGGCGGAGAGGCCGCCCGAGACGAGGGCGCAGCGGCAGGCGGGGTGGCGGTTGACGGCGATCGAGATGCCGATGCCGGACCCGCAGAGCGACACTCCCCTGGCGGCGCGGCCGTCCGCGATCGCCTGCGCCAGCCGGTAACCGTAATCGGGATAGTCGACGCTGTCGGTCGAGCTGGTGCCCAGGTCGAGCACCTCCCAGCCGCCCGCGCGCAGATGCTCGGCGAGCGCCGCCTTCATCTCGAAGGCGGCGTGATCGGAAACGATGGCGATACGCTCGGCCACGCGAGAACTCCGCTGTCGGCTGGAGCCCATTTTCTAGGGGATGGCGAGGCTCTTTGCCACCACCGATTGCAGCAGCTCAGGCCGCCAGCCGCATTTCCAGCCGGCTCCAGATCTCGACCAGAGCGGCGGTGAGATCGCGCATCATCGCCTCGTTATGGGCGGGGCCGGGAGTGAAGCGCAGGCGCTCGGTGCCGCGCGGCACCGTCGGGAAGTTTATCGGCTGCACGTAAATGCCGTATTCGGCGAGAAGAATGTCGCTGATCCTCTTGGCCGTGACCGGGCAGCCGACCATCAAAGGAACGATGTGGGTGGTCGAAGCCATGACCGGCAGCCTGGCGTCCTGGAGCATCCGCTTGAGGTGCGACGCGCTCGCCTGTTGCGCCTCGCGCTCGGCCGAGGAGCGCTTGAGGTGGCGGACGCTGGCCAGCGCCCCGGCGACCAGCACCGGCGACAGGGATGTGGTGAAGATGAAGCCGGGCGCATAGCTGCGCACCACGTCGACGATGTTCCTTTCGGCGGCGATGTAGCCGCCCATGATCCCGAACGCCTTGCCGAGCGTCCCCTCGATCAACGTCAGCCGCTCCGCGATTCCGTCGCGGTCGGAGATGCCGCCGCCGCGGGGTCCGTACATGCCGACGGCGTGGACCTCGTCCAGGTAGGTCAGCGCGTTGTATTTGTCGGCGAGGTCGCAAATGGCGGCGATCGGCGCGACGTCGCCGTCCATCGAGTAGACGCTCTCGAAGGCGATCAGCTTGGGTGCTTCCGGGTCCTCGGCGGCGAGCAGCTCTTCGAGGTGCGCCAAATCGTTGTGGCGGAAGACGCGCTTCTCGCAGCCCGAGCTGCGGATGCCGGCGATCATCGAGGCGTGATTGAGCTCGTCGGAGAAGATGACGCAGCCGGGCAGGAGCCTGCCGAGCGTCGAGAGCGTCGCCTCGTTGGAAATGTAGCCCGAGGTGAAGATCAGGGCGGCATCCTTGCCGTGGAGGTCGGCCAGCTCGGCCTCCAGCTCCGTATGGTAATGGGTGTTGCCGCCGATGTTGCGGGTCCCGCCCGAGCCGGCGCCTACATCGTGCAGCGCTTCCTCCATCGCCGCGATCACGTCCGGGTGCTGGGCCATGGCGAGATAATCGTTCGAGCACCAGACGGTGATCGGCTTCGGCCCATTATGGCCGGCGAAGCAGCGGGCGTCGGGGAAGCTGCCCTTGTTGCGGAGGATCTCGATGAACACACGGTAGCGGCCTTCGGCGTGGAGCCGGTCGATCGCCTGGGCGAAGATACGCTGATAATCCAAGTGAGGCTCCCCGGCGTAGGCGATCTCCATAACCGATTCTGCCCGCGTCTGGCTAGACCGTCTCGAGGCGATGGAAGCCGTGGCGGGCGAAGCCGGCGCGATAGGCTTCGAGGCCGGAGCCGCGGCCGGTGAATAAGGCGAGATGCTCCGGCTCCCGCTCCGGCCAGGCTCGCTGGCGGGTCAGGAAGGCGGTGCGGCGGGCGATGCCCTCCTTGCCGTCGACGAATGCGACCGGGCGCGAGGAAGCGGCGGCAAGCTCTTGTACGACCAGCGGAAAGTGGGTGCAGGCGAGGACGATTGTGTCGACCGCCTCGCCGCCGGGCCTGGCATAAAGCTCCTCGAGGATGCCGCGATAGGCCGCAAGCTCCGCCGGCTCGCCGCGCAGCTTGGCCTCCGCCAGGTCGACGAGTTCGGCCGAGCCGTGGCGCACCACAAGGCAGTCGGCGGCGAACTCGGCGGCGAGCCGGTCGACATAGGGCTGGCGAACCGTCGCATCCGTGCCGAGGATTCCGATCGCTCGGCTGCGCGACAGCGAAGCGGCCGGCTTGATCGCCGGCACCGTCCCGACGATCGGCAGGTCGAGGGCGGAGCGGACGGCGTCGAGCGCGATGGTCGACGCGGTGTTGCAGGCGATCACGATGAGCTCCGGCTCGAACCGCTCCACGAGGCGGCCGAGGATCGCCGGCACCCGCGCCTCGATTTCCTCCGCCCGCTTCGTGCCGTAGGGATAGCCGGCGCGGTCGGCGACGTAGACGAGCGGCGCCCGCGGCAGCAGCGCCCGGATCGCGTCGGCGACGGAGAGGCCGCCGACGCCGGAATCGAAGACGAGAAGGGGCCTGTCGCCGCGCATCGGCCCGATGTAGCGGGGAAGCCGCGTCCGGCAAGCGGCGCTTTCATCGACTTTACGGTAAAACGTTGCGCTGGTTTTTCGATTTGGTAGATTATCGCAGAAAGGGGGGTCGAGGTGGACGCTGAAATTCTTGGCCCGCCGCTGCTCGCTTTCCTGCTCGGCTACGGGCTCGGCTCGATCCCGTTCGGACTGATCCTCACCCGCGTTGCCGGCGCCGGCGACCTGCGGACCATCGGCTCGGGCAATATCGGCGCGACCAACGTGCTGCGCACCGGCCGCAAGGGCCTCGCCATCGCCACCATGCTGCTCGACATGGCGAAGGGCGCGGCCGCGATTCTGCTCGCCGCGTCACTGTTGCCGCCGGACGTGGCGATCGCCGCCATCGGCGCCCTGCTCGGCCATCTCTGGCCGGTCTGGGTGCGATTCGCGGGAGG
Source organism: Sphingomonadales bacterium (assembly GCA_034668625.1). GTDB lineage: Bacteria > Pseudomonadota > Alphaproteobacteria > Sphingomonadales > Sphingomonadaceae > Allosphingosinicella. The sequence continues at coordinate 71,946 of JAXDOX010000028.1, read as the reverse complement.
TAAGGGGGTGGCGACCTATTTCGGCATCGTCCTCGGCTTCGCGCTGGCGGGCGAGGTCGGCTGGCCGGTGCCGGTCACCTATGTAGTCGTGTGGCTCGGCGTGCTGGCGCTGACCCGCTATTCGTCGGCGGGCGGGCTCGCCGCCACCGCCGCCGTGCCGGTCGCGTCCGGGCTGGTCGGCCGCTTCGACCTCGCCATCCTGTTCCTCGGCTTCACCTTGCTCGTCTTTTGGAAGCATCGGACCAATCTCGGCCGACTCCTCGCGGGCACCGAGCCGCGGGTGGGGTCGCGTGGCTGAGGCGAGCGGGGACCAGGTCGCCCGGCTGCGGCTGATCCGCTCCGAGAATATCGGCCCCGTCACCTATTTCCAGCTGCTCGCCCGCTTCGGCTCGGCGGGAGCGGCGCTGGCCGCGATCCCCGACCTCGCCGCCCGCGGCGGCGGCCGCGCCCCCCGCATCGCGAGCCGCGCCGCGGTCGAGCGTGAGATGGAGACCGTGGCGAAGCTCGGCGCCCGCTATTTGTTCCTCGGCCAGGGGCTGTATCCGCCTCTGCTCGCGGAGCTCGAGACGGCGCCGCCGGCGCTGATCGTCAAAGGTCACCTAACCCTTATGGACAAGCCCGCCGTCGCGCTGGTGGGGGCGCGCAACGCCTCCGCCGCCGCCTGCCGCTTCGCCCGCGGCCTGGCGCAGAAGCTGGGGGAGGCAGGCGCCGTGGTCGTCTCCGGCCTCGCCCGCGGCATCGACACTGCGGCGCATGACGGGGCGCTGGAGACCGGCACGATCGCCGTCGTCGCCGGCGGCATCGACGTCTTCTATCCGCCGGAGAACGAGGCGCGGCAGCGGACGATCGCCGAGCGCGGCCTGCTCATCGCCGAGCAGCCTCCGGGCACCGAGCCGCACGCGCGCCACTTCCCTTCCCGCAACCGCATCATTGCCGGCCTGGCCCAGGGAACCGTGGTGGTCGAGGCCGCCCCGCGGTCGGGCTCGCTGATCACCGCCCGGCTCGCCGCCGAGGCCGGACGCGAGGTGATGGCGGTGCCGGGCTCGCCGCTCGACCCGCGCACCCAGGGCTGCAACCAGCTGATCCGCGAAGGCGCCACCCTGGTCCAGAGCGCCGACGACATCATGGAGGCAATCAGCCCGCTGCGGGTCCGTCCCTTCCGGCAGAAGGAGCTCCGTTATGCCGCGCCGGAGCCCGGGGCCGACGTCGACGACAACCTTCGGCAATGTATCGCCGGGTTGCTGAACGGCACGCCCGTGCCCGTAGACGAGATCGTTCGCCAGGCAGCGGCCCCGCCGGCCCTGGTCCAGACCGTTCTCCTCGAGCTCGAGCTGGCCGGCAGGCTCGATCGCCACGCCGGCGGCAAGGTCAGTCTGGCGGGCTGATCCGGTTCAGGGGGCGTAGCGGTGGGCGTGAATCCAGCGGCTGGCGAGGAACTTCGTGCCGCGGAAGACCGGCAGGCCCGCATGTTCCGACATCGGATCGAAGCCGCCGTCGGGGGTGGCGCTGCGGAAGACGAGGACATCGCCCTTGCGGCCGTTCACTTTCAGGCCGGTCTTGACGAACAGGGTCTCGCCGCCTTCATAATCGTCGTTGAGGTAGACGAGGGCGGTGGCGACCCGGCCGTTCTCGCCGCCGTCCCAGTCGACGTGCGGCCGATATTCCTGACCCGGGCGGTAACGCAGCACTAGGAGCGCTTCGGCCTGCTCGGGCCGAGTGCCGCTCAACGCGGCGAGGCGCCGGTTGAGGACGTGGACCGCGGGATCCTCCATCAGCCAGGCGATAGTCATGTCGTCGGAGGTGCGGACCTGCCGGCGCACTTCCTGCCCGGCGCCGTCGCCGACCAGCGACGGACGAAAGGCCGGCAGTGCGGCATCGACGAGGAATTCGCATTCCTCGTCCGTGAACGCGCCCGGATAAAGCGACACCCAGGGGGAGTCGCTGAGCCTCTGCGCGGCGGCAAGCGCCTTGGGCTCGCCGCTTTCGGTAAGGTCCATCCGTGCGAGCAATGCCAGCGATCTGGCGCGCGCGGGGTCGCCCGCGGCTTCCAGGCGCAAACGCTTGACGGCGGCGGGCCAGTCGCGCGGGCCGGCGACCCCATTGCCGAGGAGATTGGTGTAGGCGATCACGGCCACCCTGTGTCCCGCCTCCGCCGCGCGCCGGATCAGCTCGCGCCCGCGCGGCAGGTCCTGAGGCACCGGGTCGCCGCACCAGAAGAAGCCGGCGAGGGCATAGAGCGCGTCCGGCTGCCCGGCGGAGGCGAATTGGGCGATCACCGGCAGCGCTTCCCGGCTCCGCTGCGTGCCGGCGAGTCGCAGCGCCTCGGCGAGGGCGGATTCCTGAAGCTCCATGCCTCGTCCTTGCCAGCCATCGGCGCCCCCTTCCAGCCGGCTTCGCGCTTGACACCGTAACTTGTATGGTTTGTAATAACATTACATAGCTTGTGGGAGCATATCCATGCGCAGGGCCTCGGCTGCCGGTATCGCCGGATTGACCTCTCTGGCCCTGGCATTGGTCGCACTCGCGCCCGGCGCCTTTTCCAAGCCGGCGCGGGCGCAGGAGCCGCTCTGCCGCCGGGCGGCCGCCGTCGCCCCGCTGCCGCCGGAGGCGCGCGTCAGGCAGAATGTTCGTGACCGCGATTCGGTGGAGCTGCCGTCGATGGTCATGCCGGCTCCCCCGGCCCCGCCTCCACCCCCGCCTCCACCTCCGCCGCCGGAAGCCATTATCAGTGAAATGCCGGCCGCCCCCGTTGCCGTCACGGATTCTCGCGCCGCGCCCCCCGCGGCAGCCGCCGAGTCCGGCCTGGTCGCGCCGCCCGAATCGCGCTTCGGCCGGGGCGGCGGCGAGCCCCAATCGGGGCAGCTCACCGCCGGCGACCATGACGATCTGCTCAACCCCGAGCTTTACGCCCGCTATGTCTGGGGCTTCCTCCACCATGCCAACCTCCAGGACGTACCGAAGGTCGACACGCGCAGCGTGCTTACCGTGGCGGTGCAGGACGATTCGGGCCGTCCGGTCCCCTTCGCGCGGGTGACCCTGACCTGCGCGGACGGCAACAGCCTGTCCCTCGCCACCGTCGCGGACGGCACCGCAATTTTCTATCCCGGCCTCGACCGACTCGGGGACAGCGTCCGCCTTTCCGTCGGGCCATCCGCGTCGCAAGGCCGCCGCATCGATCTCGCGGGACAGGCGGGGCCGCAGCGCCAGACCGTGACGCTCCACGCGCCCTCGCTTCCGGTTCGGAAGTTCGACCTGATGCTGGTGGTCGACACGACCGGCAGCATGGGCGACGAGATGAGCTATCTGAAGTCGGAACTGAGGGCGATCCTCGCCGATATCGCGCGCACGCATCCCGGCCTCGACATGCGGATCGGCCTCGTCGCCTATCGCGACCTCGGCGACGATTACGTCACCCGCACCTTTCCCTTTACGCCGGATCTCGACCGGCTGCAGGCGGACCTCCGCGCCCAATATGCCGACGGCGGCGGCGACATGCCCGAGGCGATGGAGCAGGCGCTCGCCCGCGCCGTCGCGCTCGACTGGCGGCCGGATGCGGTCAAGTCGCTGCTGCTCGTCGCCGACGCGCCGCCGCACGACGAGAATATCGGCAAAGCGTGGCGGGCCGCCGAGGCGGCGCGGGCGAAGCGAATCCAGATCGTTCCCGTGGCGGCGTCCGGCGTCGACGCGACCGCCGAATATGTGATGCGCGCGATGGCCGCCGCGACCCAGTCGCGCTACCTCTTCCTCACCGACGACAGCGGCATCGGCAACCCGCACGCCGAGCCGGCGGTCGATTGCTACCTGGTCACTCGCCTCGACCGCCTTGTCCGCCGCGTGCTCGACAGCCAGATCTCCGGTCGCCGCGTCGAACCGCGCGACGGCGAGGTGATCCGCGCCGTCGGCCGCTACGACGGCGGCAAGTGCGTACTGCCCGCGGACTTCCGGCAGGAGGGCTAGGTACTACCGACGCAAGCGGCTTGACGGCGCTCTCGAGGGCTCCCCACCCTATACGCGTACGCGTGAAGGACCTTCCCCGCCCATGAAGCTCGTCGTCGTCGAATCGCCGGCCAAGGCCAAGACCATCGAGAAATATCTCGGCCCCGGCTACCGTGTGCTCGCCTCCTACGGCCATGTCCGCGACCTGCCGGCCAAGGACGGCTCGGTCGATCCCGAGGCCGGCTTCGCGATGGAGTGGGAGACCTATCCGGACAAGGCGCGGCAATTGAAGGCGATCACCGACGAGGCGAAGAAGGCCGACGCCTTGATCCTTGCCACCGACCCGGACCGGGAGGGGGAGGCGATCAGCTGGCACGTCCGGGAAGTGCTGCGGAAGCGGCGGGCGCTGCCCGCCGACGTCGAGCGGGTGACCTTCAACGCCATCACCAAGGCCACCGTCACCGAGGCGATGAAGCATCCGCGCGCGTTGGACGAGGATCTGATCGACGCCTACCGCGCCCGCCGTGCCCTCGATTACCTCGTCGGCTTCACATTGTCGCCGGTCCTCTGGCGCAAGCTCCCCGGCGCCAAGTCGGCCGGCCGCGTCCAGTCGGTGGCTTTGCGCCTCGTCGTCGACCGCGAGCGGGAGATCGAGATCTTCCGCGCCCAGGAATATTGGTCGGTCCACGCCCTCATGGAGGCGGATGGCCAGGAATTCCTCGCCCGCCTGGTGCGGCTGCGCGGCGACAAGATAGAGCGGCTCACCCTCGGCGACCGCGGCGCCGCCGATGCGGCCAAAGCGGCACTGGAGGAGGGGCGGTTCACCGTCGCTTCGGTCGAGACCAAGCCGCTCACCCGCAACCCGCCGCCGCCTTTCACCACCTCGACCCTGCAGCAGGAGGCGGTGCGCAAATTGGGTTTCTCCGCCAGCCACACGATGCGCGTCGCGCAGGCGCTCTACGAGGACGGCGCGATCACCTACATGCGGACCGACGGGGTCCAGATGGCGCCGGAGGCGGTATCCGCGGCGCGCAGGGCGGTCGTCGCCCGCTACGATTCCGGCTACGTGCCGGAAAAGCCGCGCCATTATGAGACCAAGGCGAAGAACGCCCAGGAAGCGCACGAGGCGATCCGCCCGACCGATTTTTCCCGCGACCGCGCTGGCTCCGGCGACCACGGGCGGCTCTACGATCTGGTCTGGAAGCGGGCTCTGGCCAGCCAGATGGCTTCGGCCCGGCTCGAGCGTACGACCGCGGACCTCACCGACGGCACGGGGCAGACGACCCTGCGGGCGACCGGCCAGGTGGTGCTCTTCCCCGGCTTTCTCGCTCTCTACGAGGAAGGCCGCGACGATTCCGAGGACGAGGAATCGCGCCGCCTGCCGCGGCTGCGCGAGGGCGACGTGCCGGCGAAGAAGAAGGTCATCGCCGAGCAGCATTTCACCCAGCCGCCGCCGCGCTACTCGGAGGCGAGCCTGGTCAAGAAGATGGAAGAGGTTGGGATCGGCCGGCCGTCAACCTATGCGGCGACGCTGCAGACCCTGAAGGATCGCGGCTACGTCCAGCTCGAGAAGGCGCGCTTCGTGCCGGAGGAGAGCGGGCGGCTGCTGACCGCCTTCCTCGAGCGCTTCTTCGAGCGCTACGTCTCCTACGATTTCACCGCCCATCTCGAGGACGAATTGGACGACATTTCCGGCGGCCGGATGGACTGGCAGGCGGTGCTCGACGAGTTCTGGCGCGACTTCAAGCCGAAGACCGTGGAGATCATGGAGCGAAAGCCCTCCGAGATCACCGCCGAGATCGACGATTTCCTCGCGCCCTGGCTGTTTCCCGACAAGGCCGACGGCTCCGACCCCCGTCTCTGCCCCGCCTGCGGGGAGGGGCGGCTGGCGCTGAGGGGCGGGCGGTTCGGGGCGTTCGTCGCCTGCTCAAACTATCCCGACTGCAAGTTCACCCGTCGCTTCGGCCAGGGCGGCGAGGAAGCGGCAGCCGGCGACGGGCCGGAAGTGCTCGGCACCCATCCCGAGACCGAGCAGCCAGTGCTGCGCAAGTCGGGGCGCTTCGGCCCCTATGTCGAGACCGGCGAGGGGAATGAAGCGAAGCGCGCCTCGATCCCCAAGGACGCGGGCGAGCTGGACCTCGACCTCGCCGTCCGCCTGCTGTCGCTGCCCCGCACGATCGGCCCGCATCCCGAGACCGGCACGCCGATCACCGCCTCGATCGGGCGCTATGGGCCCTATCTCGCCCATGACGGCAAATATGCCCGTCTCGTCTCCACGGCCGAGGTGTTCGAGACAGGCATGAACGCCGCGGTCTCGAAGCTGGCCGACGCCGCGGGTGCGAAAGCGGGCCGCGGCCGCGGCTCGCGGGAGCCGCTCAAAATGCTGGGGCCGCACCCGCGCACCGAAGCCGAGATCCGGCTGATGGAGGGAAGGTTCGGCCCCTACGTCACCGACGGTACGACCAACGCCACTTTGCCCAAGTCGCTGTCCCCCGACCAGCTGACGCTCGAGGAAGCAGCGCAGCTGATCGACGAGCGCGCCGCCAAGGGTGCGCCGGCGAAGGGCAAAGGCCGCAACAGCGGGCCGGGCAGGAAGAAGCCGGCGTCGAAGAAGAAATGAAGGCACGCGGCTCGGTCATCAGCCGCTTCACGGGCCTCGGCGCGGCGGCGGCGCTGCTCGCTCTGATCCTGTGGCCGTTCGCGGCGCGGTGGGACAAGGTCGCCTGGCCTTATCTCTTGCTGCTCGGCGTGACCGCGCTGTGCGGCCTCGCGATCCTTCTGCTGACCGGGCTCGACCTCCTGCTCCGCCCGCGGCGCGGCCAGCAGGTGAACCCGATCCGCGTGTTCGACATCCTTTCAGGCGCGGCCTTGCTCGGCTTCGCCTTGCTCCAGCTCGGCTGGCTCGCGGCCTGGTTCTATCCCTAAGCCGCAGGCGCGGCAGCCGGGGTCCTTGACGATGCGCAGCGTTCGCATCGCCGGCGCGAGCCCGTCGAAGACGTGGAGCTTGCCGGCGGCGGCCTCGCCGAAGCCGACGATCCGCCGCACCGCCTCCAGCGCCGCGAAGCTGCCGGCGAGGCCGACCATGGCGCCGAGCACGCCGAGCTCGGAGCAGCTGTCGCAATCCTCGGCGTCGAAGGCATCGCCGACGAAGCAGCGGTAGCAGGGGCATTCCGGCAGCCAGCCGGTGAAGGTGCCCACCTGCGCCTGGAACTGCCCCACCGCCGCCGAGACCAGCGGAATCCGCGCGGCGGTGCAGCGATCGGAGACGACGAGGCGCGTCGCGAAATTATCGCTGCCGTCGAGCACCAAATCGGCCCCCGCCAGCAGGCCCGAAACGTTCGCCGTCGTCAGCCGCTCCGCGATGCCGGCGAACTGCGCGTCCGGATTGAGGCGCGAAACCGCCTCCGCGGCGGCGTCCACCTTGAGCCGGCCGACGTCGGCCGTCCCGAACAGGGTCTGGCGCTGCAGATTGTCGAGGCTCACTTGGTCGTCGTCGATCACGGTGAGCCGGCCGAGGCCGGCGGCGGCGAGATACTGGATGACGGGGGAGCCGATGCCGCCGGCGCCGACCAGCACGACTTGCGCCGCGAGCAGCTTGCTTTGTCCCTCCCCGCCTATTTCCTTGAGGACGATGTGCCGCGCATAGCGGTCGAGCTGATCGTCGCGAAGGCTCGTCACTCGCGGGCGAAGGCGATGCGGTCGCGGAACCAGGCCGCCCGGGCGAGGCCGGTCGGCTTGAACATGCCGCGCTTGCCGAGCTCGACGACCGTGCTGCCGACGATCGTGTTGAGCGCCGGACAACCCATTTCCGCGATCATGACCTGCGACACGGAGCCGTCCGGCTCGACCAGCACCGCATAAGGCACGTCGACGTCGAACTTCTGCGGGGTCATGCCGCGGACCTTGCAGGTGCCGTCGCGAAGCGCCTGCTCCATCCACAACGTCAGCCGGTTGGCGTCGACATATTCGGCATAGCTGTGACGCGTGGCGGCCTGCGGGATGGCGCCCCAGTTGCCATGGGCGCTCATCACGCTCTGCGCCGAGGCGGTGGCCGGGAGACCGAGGGCGGCGAGCGCCAGGACTGCCTTTCTCATCATCGAGCTCCTTCGCACAATGCGCGGCGAGTTTCCGCCTGCCAAGGCTCGAGTTCAATAGGGAATCTGATCGGCTTAGCGCCCCGTCGAGCCGAAGCCGCCGGTGCCGCGCTCTGTCTCATCCAAATCCACTACCTCGCGGAAGGCCGCGCGCTGGACCGGCGCGGGGACGAGCTGGGCGATTCGCTCGCCGCGCAGAACTTCAAACGGAACTTCGCCGAGGTTGGCGAGGATCACCTTGACCTCGCCGCGATAATCGCTGTCGATCGTTCCGGGGGTGTTGAGGCAGGTAATGCCGTATTTGAGCGCCAGGCCCGAGCGCGGCCGGATCTGTACCTCATAGCCCTCGGGTATGGCGAGGGCGAAGCCGGTCGCCACCGCATGCCGCTCGCCCGGCGCCAGCGTGAGGCTCTCTGCTGCGACCACGTCTAGGCCGGCGGCGTGAGCGGTGGCGTAGGAGGGCAGGGGGAGGCCTTCGCCGTGCGGCAGGCGGCGCAGGGCAATGTCAACGTCAGGCAAGGGCATCGGCAATCCGTTCGGCGAGGCGGCGGGCTATGTCGGCCTTGGAGGCGCGCGGCCAGTCTTCGGTCCCGTCCGCGGTGATGAGATGGATCTGGTTGTCCTCGCCGCCCATTCCGCCCGAGACGTCGTTGGCGACGACCCAGTCGCAGCCCTTCCGGTCGCGCTTGGCCTCCGCCGCGGTGACGACCTGATCTGTTTCGGCGGCGAAGCCGACCAGGAGGCGCGGGCGCCTGGCGTGGCGGGCGAGGCCGGCGAGGATGTCGGGATTTTCCGACCAGTTGAGCCGCGGCGGCCCATCGGCCTTCTTGAGCTTGGAGCCGGCCGCCCCGACGCTCCAGTCGGCCACCGCGGCGACGAGCACCGCGGCGTCGGCCGGAAGCGCACCCTCGACTGCGGCCTGCATCTGCGCCGCGGTTTCGACGTCGAGGCGCGTGACTCCGCGCGGCGTCGCCAGCGAGACCGGGCCGGCGACCAGGGTCACGTCGGCGCCAAGCCCGGCGAGGGCCGCCGCCAGCGCGAAACCCTGTTTGCCCGACGAGCGGTTGGCGATCACCCGCACCGGGTCGATGGGCTCGTAGGTCGGCCCCGCCGTGACGATGACGTGCTTGCCGGCCAGCGGCCCGGGGCCCTTGCCCACAGCGTCAGAGACGGCGGCGAGTATCGCTTCGGGCTCCGGCAGCCGTCCGGGCCCATATTCGCCGCAGGCCATCTCGCCTTCGTCGGGCTCGATGACGGTGAGCCCGTCGCGCCTCAGCTGAGCGACGTTGCGCTGAGTCGCCGCGTGGCGCCACATGCGCACGTTCATCGCCGGGGCCACGAGCACCGGCTTGTCGGTGGCGAGGAGCAGGGTGGTGGCGAGGTCGTCGGCGATTCCGGCCGCCATTCTCGCGAGGAGGTCCGCTGTCGCGGGGCAGACGACCACCAAATCGGCCTCGCGGCTGAGCTGGATATGTCCCATCTCGGCCTCGTCCTTCAAATCCCAGAGGCTGGTGTGGACCGGTTGCTCGGACAGGGCCGCCAAGGTCATCGGCGTGACGAATTGGGCTCCGCCGGCGGTCAGCACGCAGCGTACGCTCCCGCCTCCCTTGCGGATCAGCCGCACGAGCTCGCACGCTTTGTAGGCCGCGATGCCGCCGCCGACGATGAGGAGGATGCGCTTGCCCCGCATGCGCTTAGTGTAGGAACGTCATCGCCGCCGCGCCAGCCGCGGCCGAAAGCGCGGCCAGCAGCGCGTAACGCCAGTAGTGACGGCTTTCGACTACCACGACCTCGGCGAGCGGCGGATCGGGCGGGGCGGCGCCGAGCGGCGGGTAATATTGGTCGATGCGGCGGAGCAGCTCCGGCAGGCGCAGGAAGGTGCGCACGTCGCGGACGATGCGGTCGGCGAGCGCGGCTTCCGGCCCCAGCTCGCCGCGCACCCATTCCTTGAGGAAGGGCTCGGCCGTCTCCCACATGTTGATGTCGGGGTCGAGCGCGTGGGCGACTCCTTCCTCCATTACCATCGTCTTCTGGAGGAGGAGAAGGTGCGGCTGCGTCGGCATGTCGAAGTCGCGGGTGATGTTGAACAGGCCGTCGAGCATCTGGGCGATGGAAATGTCCTTGACCGGCAGGCCGCGGATCGGCTCGCCGACCGCCCTGAGAGCCGTCGCGAACTCCTCCACATTGTGATGGGCGGGGACATATTGCGCCTCGAAATGGATCTCGGCGACGCGCAGGTAATTGCCGGTGAGGAGGCCGTAGAGGATTTCTGCCAGCCAGAAGCGCGCCTGCCGGTCGACGCGGCCCATGATGCCGAAATCGATCGCCGCCAGCCGTCCGTCGGGGAGGGCGAAGAGGTTTCCCTGGTGAAGGTCGGCGTGGAAGAAGCCGTCGATCACGGCCTGCCGGAGGAAGGCGCGAACCAGGATGCCGGCCAGCGCCTTGAGGTCATGGCCCGCCTCGACCAGCGCCTCGCGGTCGGTAAGCTTGATGCCGTCGATCCACTCGAGCGTCATGACCCGGCGGGAGGTGCGGGTCCAGTCGATCGCCGGCACGTAGAAGCCGCTTTCGGCGACGAGATTCTCGCGCAGTTCGGAGGCCGAAGCGGCCTCGCGGCGCAGGTCGAGCTCCCGCGCCGTCCACTGCTTGAAATAGGCGATGACCGCGCGCGGCCGCAGGCGCGCCGCCTCGCCGCCCATGCTTTCGACCCGCGCCGCCGCCCATTGGTAGGTCTCGATGGCGCGGGCGAAATCCTCCTCGATGTTCGGGCGCAGGACCTTGACCGCGACGAGCTTGCCCTCGGTGGTGATGGCGCGGTGGACCTGCGCGATCGAAGCGGCGCCGACCGGCTCGGGGTCGATCTCGCGGAATATCTCGGCGAGCGGCTTTTCGAGGCCCAGCTCGATCGCCCGCTTCACCTCCTCGAACGGGGCGGGAGGAAGATTGTCCTGGAGCAACTGGAGGTCGCGGGCCGCCTCGGCGCCGACCAGATCGGGCCGGGTCGCCAGCGCCTGGCCGAACTTGATCGCCGCCGGCCCCAGCTCCTGAAAGGCTTCGCCGTAGGTCGGCACATCCGGCACCCGCGCGCCGAAGCGGGCGATGCGGGCGAGGCGGCGTACCGGCGGAGGGGTGTTCTGATCGCGCTCGATGCCGCGAAGCGCGCCGTGGCGGGCGAGGACCCGGCCCCATTTCAGAAGCCGCCAGACGTGGACGACGGGGCGGGTCAAGCTTTCGTCTTCCAGCCGCTGTGGATCGCGACGAGGCCGCCGAGGATCGGCTCCGCCTTCGTCTGGGTGAATCCGGCGTCGCCGATCATCGCACGGAACGCCTCCATCGGCGGAAAGCGGCGGATCGATTCGACGAGGTAGCGGTAGCTCTCCTCGTCGTGGGCCACCGCCTTGCCGATCCGCGGCACCACGTCCATCGAATAGCGATCGTACAGTCGGGCGAAGCCGGGCCAGCTAGTCGTCGAGAATTCGAGGCAGAAGAAGCGGCCGCCGAGCCTCAGCACCCGGTGCGCTTCGGCGAGCGCCTTGCCGACCTGCGTCACGTTGCGGATACCGAAAGCGATCGTGTAGGCGTCGAAGCTCGCATCGGCGAAGCTCAAAGCCTCGGCATTCTCGACCGCCCAGGCGAGGCCCTGGATACGACGCTGCCGCGCGCGTCCGCGTCCGACCGCCAGCATGTCCGGATTGATGTCCGCGACAGTCACCCGCGCGCCGAGTGCGGCGAGACGGAAGGCGACGTCGCCCGTGCCCCCCGCCATGTCGAGGATCCCCTCGCCCCGGCGAGGGCGCAGGCGGCGGACCAGCTGGTCCTTCCAGAGGCGGTGAAGTCCCCCCGACATGAGATCGTTCATGAGGTCGTAGCGCCGCGCCACCCGGGAGAAAACCGAGCCCACCCGGGCCGTCTTCTCTTCGGGCGATACCTCCTCGAAGCCGAAAGAAACCTTGTCCATCGCCGCCGCCTCTAGCAGGGGTTTCGCGCCATGTGCACTTGCCATTCTCCAGGCGCATCCGATGCCTGAGCTGCCCGAAGTCGAAACCACGGTCCGCGGACTTGTTCCGGTGCTGGAGGGGCGGCGGCTCGCCCGAGTCGAAGCGCGGCGGGCAGACCTGCGCCGCGCCTTCCCCGCGGACCTGCGCCAGCGGCTGACCGGGGCGCGGGTCACCGGGCTCGGGCGGCGGGCCAAATACGGGCTCATCCACACCGATCGCGACGAGACGATGGTCTTCCATCTCGGCATGTCCGGCCGCTGGCGCATCGATCCCGCCGAGCTCGGGCCGCATGACCATCTCCTGCTGGAGACCGATGAGGGCCGGGTGGTCGTCCTCAACGATCCCCGCCGCTTCGGCTCCGTAGATCTCGTGCCGACCGCGGAGCTCGAATCGTGGCCGTCTTTCGCGGCGATGGGGCCGGAGCCCCTCGGGCCGGACTTCAATTCGGATCATCTTCTGGCGGCGCTCGACGGGCGGACCGCCCCGATCAAGGCGATGCTGCTCGACCAGCGGGTCGTCGCCGGGCTCGGCAACATCTACGTCTGCGAGGCCCTGAATATGGCCCGGATCGCGCCGTCGCGCGCGGCGGGGAGTCTTTCACGGCCACGGCTCGGACGGCTGGTGGACGCGATCAGGACCGTTCTGGTCGCTGCCGTCGAGGCCGGGGGATCGAGCCTTCGCGACTTTGCCCAGCCCTCGGGAGAGCTCGGCTATTTCTCGAAGCAGTGGCGAGTCTATGGGCAGGAAGGGGAGAAGTGCGGCTGCGGCGCGACGATTCGCCGGCGAAGCGACTCGGGCCGGTCGACCTTTTTCTGCCCCCGCTGCCAGCGCACATAGTTGACCTTGCGGACCGCCTCACGTAGAGGCGGTGCCGAGCGGGTGCGGCCTCGAGACCGCGCCCGTTTTTCCTGAGCATTAAGAGGCACTTCGACGATGGCGAACACGCCGCAGGCAAAGAAACGCATCCGCCGCAACGACCGTCGCGCCGTCGTCAACGGCAACCGCGTCAGCCGTATCCGCACCTTCGTCAAGCAGGTCGAGGCGGCGATCGAGGCCGGCGACAAGGCCGGCGCGCTGGCCGCGATCAGCCGGGTCCAGCCCGAGCTCGCGCGCGGCGTGTCGAAGGGCGTTTTTCACAAGAATACCGCGGCGCGGAAATTCTCGCGCCTCACGCGGCGTGTCGCCGCCCTTTCCTAAGCCGCTTGAAAAGCAGCATTCGAAGGCCGGCCGGGACCCGTCCCGGCGGGTCTTTCCGCAGGGCTGAGGAACACAGCGGGAAAGTCGAGGATTCCCCGCGATTCGCGCGTTGCTGCAATGCAGGAAACGGCGGAAATCCGCCATTTCCCCCGTCAGTGGCGGAAATCCATGTCAACGGATTTTTTTCGCAAAAACGTCACGAAGCGGCTTGATCGAGCCCCCGCTACCTACCTAGAAAGGTCGCTCCGGCGGGGCGAATCTCCCGGCGGACGCCACAGCAAGAACGAGTTTGCGAATCGGCTTTGCCCGGGGGTGCGGCCGTGCGCGGGAGAGTTTTGCGTTTGAAAAAGGGCCGCTGTCCAGAGGCCAGATAAAGGGGGTGCTTTCGTGTCCGTGAAGCCTTTGGGAGGCAACGCAGCGGAAGTCGCAGGCGGCGGCGAGCCCCTGCAATATTCGTGGGAATCGATTCGCACCGGGCTCAGGCGCGATTGCGGGGCGCGTACCTTCGACGGTTGGCTGCGGCCGATCGCGCTCGGCAATTTCGACGCCGAGACCGGTACGCTGAAGCTCGAGCTGCCTTCGCAGTTCATGGCTGATTGGGTGCAGACCCATTTCGCCGAGCGTCTCTCGCTCGCCTGGCGAGCCGCCAATCCGGCCGTCCGTCAGCTGCTCATCGGAGTCGGCGCCGCCGCGCCCAAGACTGCGGCGGTGGTCGAGATCCCGGCACCGCCTGCCGAGGACGAGCCTGCGGCCAAGGACGGCCTCTACGCGGTCGCGCTGGAGCCTCGCTACCGGTTCGAGAATTTCGTCGTCGGCAAGGCGAACGAGGTCGCCTTCAACGCCTCGCGGACGCTGGCGACCGCCAAGGACGTCGCCTTCAATCCGCTCTTCCTCCACGGCGGCACCGGCCGCGGCAAGACCCACTTGCTCCACGCCATCGGCCACGAATTCCATCGCCTGCGCCCGCGGGCGAAGATCATCTACATGTCGGCCGAGAAGTTCATGGTCGAGTTCGTCGCGGCGCTCCGCGCCAACGAGACCATCCAGTTCAAGCAGCAGCTGCGCTCCGCCGACCTGCTGATGATCGACGACGTCCAGTTCATCGCCGGCAAGGAATCTACCCAGGAAGAATTCTTCCACACGATGAACGAGATCATCTCGGCCGGCCGACGCCTCGTAATCTCCTCGGATCGGGCGCCGCAGGATCTGGACGGGATCGAGCCACGCATCCTGTCCAGGCTCAGCTGGGGCCTCGTCGCCGACATCAATCAGGCCGATCTCGAACTCAGGCTCAACATCATCCACAAGAAGCTCGAGGCCCTGCCCGAGGTGTTCGTGCCGGACGAGGTGGCGATGTTCCTCGCCAAAAGGATCAGCTCGAACGTGCGCGAGCTCGAGGGCGCCCTCAACCGCATCGCCGCTTATTCTGCGATGCAGAACCGGGCGATCGACTTGGATTTCGTCACCGAGGTGCTCGCCTCGACGCTCCGCGCAAACCAGCGCCGCATTTCGATCGACGAGATCCAGACCCGGGTCTCCGAACATTACCGGATCCGCAAGGCGGAGATGACCTCGGCCCGACGCGCCCGCGAGGTCGCCCGCCCGCGTCAGGTCGCCATGTACCTGTCGAAGCAGCTGACCCCGCGCTCGCTGCCCGAGATCGGCCGGCGGTTCGGCGGCCGCGACCATACCACGGTGATCCACGCCGTCCGCCAGATTGAGAAGCTCCGCGCCCAGGATCCCGAGCTCGATTCGGACATCCGGCTGCTCACCCGGCAGCTGGAGAGCTGAGGCTGAAGTCCGCGCTGCGCGGGGTTACCCCCGCGGCCCGCGCGGCGGGGGCGGGACGGTGATTCTCAGCTGTTCGCCCGAATTGCCGGGAAAGCCGACGAACATCGCGTCGACCAGGTTCGGGACCAGGCTGCGGAGGTTGTCCGTGGCGGCCCGGGCCTTGGCCGTGCCCTCGAAGACCGATTGGCCGTCGGCCGCGCGCTTGATGTCGAGGTCGACGAAGCTCGTGTAGATCGTCTGCACGTCGATATCGCGATCGAAGTAGAAGGGATCGTCCCAGCCGAACGAATAGCCGCGGCCCCAGCCGCCATGCGGCCAGAAGCGGCCGTAGCCGAAGCCGAAACCAGCGTGGCGGCCGAAGCCGGGCAGAGCGCTGACCACTCGCTGCTTTCCGTTGTCGACACCGTAATCGAGCGAGACGACTAATGTCGCCGCCTGGGGCGAGGTGGCCTCCGAATAGCCCAAGGCCGTCAGGTGACGGCGGACGAGATCGGCATATTGGGCGAATTCGAGGCCGCCGCGGTCGGCCGGATCCGCCGGCTGGATGACGAAGCTCTGCCCCTGCGGCGCCGGCATCGCCTGGAAGCGCGAGACCTGGGCGGGGAGACCGATGGCGCAGCCGCCGAGCGTCAGCAAGGCGAGCGGCGCGGCGAGGGTGAGGATCTTGTGGCGGAGCAACATGGTGGTCCCCTTTCTCGATACGGCAGCGGAAAGATAAACCTATAGGAAGGCGAGGCTTTCCCCAAAGAAGCTGAACCGCCCGTGAAGCGCGGGCGTCACGCCTCCCGACTCCGGCGGCGGAGCAGCGACTTGAGCTCGGCCAGCGAGACCGCGCCGGTCAGGAAACAGGCCAAAGCGTAGAGGATCACGCCGCCACCGACCAAAGCCGCAAGCGCGACCCAGCGCAACAGCCGTTCAGTGAGGTAGGGCTGGGCGAAGGGGGCGAAGAGGAACAGGGCGCCGCCCATGACGAGCGCTGCCACCGCGAGGCGGGGCAGCCGCCGTCTCAGCTGCGCGTCGGCCTCGAAATGGCCGCGCCGCCGCAGCGTCCGATAGAGCATGAAGACGTTGATCGAGGAGGAGAGGGCGGTGGCCAGCGGCGGCCCGACATGGCCCTTGCCGATCAGGCCGAGCAACGGGATCAAGGTCAGGTTGCCCGCGATGTTGACTGCCACCGAATAGATTGCGAGCCGCACCGGCGTCTTGGTGTCGGCGCGGGCGTAGAAGCCGGGGGTCAACACCTTGACCAGCACGTAGGAGGGGAGGCCGAGCGAGAAGGCGCTGAGCGCCCAGGCGCAGCGGATCGTGTCGTCCGCGGAGAAGGCGCCGCGCTCGAGCAGGCCGCGGATGATCGGCTCGGACGCGAAGACGAAGGCGGCGGTGGCGGGAAGCGTCAGGAACAGCGCCAGCTCGATGCCGCGATTCTGGGTCGCCATCGCCTCGTCCTCGCGGCCGCTGGAGAGCAGGCGCGAGACGGTCGGCAGCAGGATGGTGCCGAGGCCGATGCCGATCAGCCCGAGCGGCAGCTGGTTCAGCCGGTCGGCATAATAAATCGCCGAGATCGACCCTTCGGTGAGCAGGTAGCCGGCGAGCGCGGTCGAGATGACGAGGTTCACCTGCACCGCGCCGGCGCCCATCGCCGCGGGAAGGATCAGCCGCATCAGCTCGCGGATGTCGGCGTCGAAGCGCGGCCACCTGAGCCTCAGCCTGACCCCCGCCTGGCGGCAGGCAATCATCAGCCAGGCGAGCTGCAGCGCGCCGCCGACCGGCACCGAGATCGCCTGAGCCCGCGCCGTCTCATAGGCATTGTGGCCGTGGAAGAAGAGCAGTCCGCCGACCATCGCGACGTTGAGCAGGATCGGCGCGGCGGCGTTCACCCAGAAGCGGTCGAGCGAGTTGAGGATGCCGCCGAGCAGCGAGGCCAGCGAGATCAGCATCAGATAGGGGATGGTGAAGCGCGACAGCAGGACGACGAAGGCGAATTGCTCGTGGGTCGGATGCTGGCGCTCGAGCCCGCCGGAAAGCACCCAGGTGAGCGGCCAGGCCGCGGCGAGCATCAGGACGGTGAACACCGCCAGCACCGGAAACAGCACCGCCAGCGCCCGTTCGGCGAAGTCGAGCCCGGCGCGGAGCTCGGCCCCTTCCGCCACCTTGCGGTTGAACATCGGGATGAAGGCGGCGGTGAAGGCGCCCTCGGCGAAGAAGGCGCGGAACATGTTGGGCAGCCGGAAGGCGACGAAGAACGCGTCGGACGCGAAGCTCGCGCCGACATAGGTCGCCTGCAGCATGTCGCGCAGGAAGGCGAGGATGCGGCTGACCAGGGTCAGGCCGCCGACCGAGCCGAGCGAGCGGGCGAGGTTCACGCGTTCTGGTCCATGAACTTGCTCACACGCGCAACCGCCCCCAAACCGTTCGGGCTGAGCCTGTCGAAGCCCAACCTTTCTTTTCGGGAGTAAGAACCCAAAGAGAGGGCTTCGACAAGCTCAGCCCGAACGGCGGCTTTCAAATGGCCCAGCGTGATTCAGGCCTGGCCGATCTCGCCGGCCGTGGCCTCCGCGGGGCCTTCCGCCCCGCCTTGCTCCTGGGCCCGCTGGAGGTAGAGGGCGTGGAAGTCGATCGGGTCGAGCATCAGCGGCGGGAAGCCCCCGTCCTGCACGGTCTGCGAAACGATCTGGCGGGCGAACGGGAACAGGATGCGCGGCGCTTCGGCGAGGAGGAATGGCTGGATCTGGTCCTCGGGCACGTTGCGCATGCCGATGAGGCCGGCATAGAGCAATTCGACGGCGAAGGCGGTCTGGCCGTCGGTGGTGGCGCGCACCTCGATCTTGAGGCTCACTTCGTGCAGATCCTCGTTGAGCCGAGCGGCGCCGATATTGAAGTCGACGCCGATCTGCGGCTGGTTCTGCCACTGGTAGGAAGCAGGCGCGTTCGGATTTTCGAACGACAGGTCCTTCACATATTGGGAAAGGACGCCGACCTGGGGGAGATTGTCCTCGCCGTTCGTCAGCTGAGCGCCCGCAGCGCCTTGTTCTTCGGCCATTTTTTATGCCTTCTTTGGAATAAGCCGGCGACCGCGCGGGCCGTTCCGGGAAGATGCGGGCGCGGGTAGCAGGCGCGGCCAATCCGTGCAACCGGCGCGGCGGCGGGAACCGCGTGCCATTTGAATACTTTCCCCTCTCAGCCTATGTTAAGGGGCGCGGTATATCCTTCGGAGAAAATGGTGGTCACGATCGTCCTGCTCGCCTTGGTGGCTCTTTTCGTCGGGCTGCGGCTTTACGCCGTGCTCGGCCGCCGCACCGGGCACGAGCAACAGCCGATCCTGCGGCCGGCCGAAACGCCCGCCGCGGGGGAGGCGCCGGCGCCCGTCGCCGAGCTGCCGGCCGAGCGCCCGGAGCGCGCCGGCCTCGTCTACGAAGAACCCGCCGCACCCGGAATTCGCGCGATCGTAACCGCCGATCCAGAATTCGACGTCGCGCGTTTCCTCGAGGGTGCGCAGGCGGCGTACCGTATGGTGCTCGAGGCCTTCTGGGCCGGCGACCGCGATTCGCTGCGCCACCTCGTCGGCGGGCATGTGCTCGAAGCGTTCGAGCAGGCGATCGCCGAGCGCGAGGCCGCGGGCCACCGGCTCGAAAACCGCCTCGTTCTGATCGAGCGGACCGTGATCGAGGACGCCCGGCTGGTCGCACGCACGGCTGAGATCGACGTCCGCTTCGACGCCGACATCGCCGCCGTCACCCGCGATGCGGAGGGAAATCTCGTCGCCGGCACGCTGAGCGACGCCATCCCGAGCCGCGACGTCTGGACCTTCCGCCGCGCGCTGGGCAGCGCCGACCCCAATTGGCAGCTCGTCGACACCGACCAAGTGGACTAATCGTTCCAGAAAGCATTTTCCCAAGCCCCCGCTGCGGCGCTACCGTCGGCGGATGGCGAGGCGCGAATCGGGGCTGGGATCGCTGAACGGCGCTTGGGACGTCCGGCTCCCACTGCTCGCCGTGGCGTTGGTCGCGCTCTCGAGTTGCACCCAGCGCACGCCACCGCCCGCCGCGGTGGCGGCCGTCCCTGACAATGCGCTGTCCGCCGGCGTGACCGCGGGCCCTGACCTGCCGGCGCTCGACCCGGAGACGGCGCTGAGGGCGCAGCGCGCTTTCCTCACCACCTGTCCCGCGCTGCTCCGGCGGCAGGACGCAAGCGGCCTCACCCGCCCGGCGGATTGGCAGCCGGCCTGCGCCGAGGCGGCCACGGCTCCCACGGGCGATGGCGCCGCCGCCGAGCGCTTCTTTCGCGCCCGTTTCGAGCTCGTCCAGGTCGGCGACGGCGGCGCCTTCGCCACTGGCTATTACGAGCCGCAGATCGCCGGTTCGCGCACCCATATCCCCGGCTACGACGTGCCGATCTACGCCAAGCCGCCCGACCTCGTCGAAACCGACGCCGCGGCCGCCGCGGCAGCGGGCACGCCGCGGCGCGGCCGAACGGAGAATGGGGTTCTGGTCCCTTATTACGAGCGGGCGGAGATCGAGGACGGCGCGCTCGCCGGCCGCGGCCTCGAAATCGCCTGGGCCGCCGATCCGGTCGATTTCTTCTTCCTCCAGATCCAGGGCTCGGGCCGCCTTCTCCTCCCCGACGGCTCCGTCATGCGGATCGGCTATGCGGGCCAGAACGGCCGCGAATATGTCGGCATCGGCCGGCTGATGCGTGAGCGCTCGCTGCTCGAGCCGGGCCATGCGACGATGCAGGACATCAAGGCCTGGCTGCGCGACCACCCGGATGAGGGCAAGGCGCTGATGCGCGAGGACAAGAGCTACATCTTCTTCCAGGAGCTGACCGGCGCCGGCCCGCTCGGCGCCCTTGGCCTGCCCGTGACGCCGCGCGCCACGGTCGCTGCCGACCCCAAATTCGTGCCGCTGGGCGTGCCGGTGCTGCTCCAACTCGACCAGAGCGACGCCAGCGGCCTCTGGGTGGCGCAGGACACGGGCGGCGCGATCCGCGGCCGCAACCGCGTCGACACTTTCTGGGGCAGCGGCGAAGACGCTGCGCGGATCGCCGGCGGCCTGCAGGCGCGAGGCCGCGCCTGGCTGCTGGTGCCGAAGGGCACGCTGGAGCGCCTCCATGCGACGGCTCAGCACTGAGGAGGAGAGGTTGTGGGCGCGCGTCGTCGAGACGGTGCGCCCGCTCGAAGGCGTGACTCCGCCGGCGCTTCCCGCCGACCCGCCGCCAACCCCCGACAAACCCGTCCTCGCAAAGCCTTCCCCGCCGAAGCCGCCACCGGTTCGCAAGCAGCCGGGCACGACGCTCGACGGCACCTGGGACCGGCGTCTCGCCCGCGGCGCGGTGGCGCCGGACTTTGCCGTCGACCTCCACGGCCACAATCTCGCCACCGCCTGGGACCTGCTCGACCGCCGGCTCGAGCAGGCGATCTCCGCGGAGGGGCGGCTGCTCCTCCTCGTCACCGGCAAGCCGCCTGGCCCGGAACGGCCGGTCAAGCGCGGCGCGATCCGCGCGGCGATCGGCGATTGGCTCGCCGCCTCCCGCCATGCCGGCGCCATTGCCGCGGTCCGGACTGCCCATCCACGCCACGGCGGTGCCGGCGCCCTCTACATCGTGCTGCGCCGCCGGCGCGGCTGACGGATACCAATTCGTAACGCCGCCGGTTCTAAAAGCGGTTCAACGCGACGCCTGGGGGGCTTCGCGAGGGACAGAGGAACCACCGGCCTTGGTCACGACGGTGCAGAGGATCAGCAACCGCGTCCTGTCCGCTGTGGCAGGGGCGGCGGCATTCGGCCTCACCCTGCTCGGCTTCCTGCTGCTCGGCACGCTCAATCAGCAGCTCGCCGCCTCGCTCCTCATCGGCTTTTTCGCGCTCGCGGTGGTGCGCCTCGCCGCCGAGCGGCCCAACAGTGATCATGTCCGCGCGGTCGACGCGCTCGTCGGCCGGCTGCTCGCGGTCGGGCGCGGCGACCTCGCCTCGCCGGCACCGACCGTGGTGCGCCAGCAGATGCCGGCGCTGGCTGCGGCCGTCGACGGCTTGTTCGAGCAGGTTCGCTCCACGCTCGACGACGTCCATGCCATGGCGATGTACGATCCGGTCACCGCAATCCCCAATCGCATCCACTTCCGCCGCGAGGCCGAGCGGCTGCTCGCCGCCACCCGCCCCGAAAGCCGCGCCGCCTTGCTGTTCATCGACCTCGACGGCTTCAAGGAGGTCAACGACAGGCTCGGCCATGCCCAGGGCGATCAGGTGCTGGTGATGGTCGCCAATCGGCTCCGAATCGTCCTCCAGGCGGAGACCGGGTCCGGCCCCTGGCAGCCCTTGCTCGCCCGGCTTGCCGGCGACGAGTTCACCATGCTCCTCCCCGGAGTCGACCGGAGCGAGGCCGAGCGGATCGCCGGCCGCGCGGTGCAGGCGTTGTCGGAGCCGTTCGGTTCCGCCGGCGCGGCGACCTGGCTCGGCGCGTCGATCGGGATTGCCCTCTCGCCGGAGCATGGCGAGGAGCTGACGCCGCTGATGAAGGCGGCCGACATCGCCATGTACCAGGCCAAGGCGAGCGGTCGCTCGCGCACCTGCGTCTATCATGAGGATCTCGCTCTGGCTTCGGCCGAGCGGGCGGGGAGCGACGCCGCCTTCCGCGCCGCCGTCGCCGAACGGCGGCTGAAGCTCCTCTTCGACCCCCAGCTCTGCCTCCGCACCGGCGCGATCACCGGCGCCGAGGCGCGAATCATGTGGGAGGACGGCGGACGGTTGCGGCCGCTGCCGGCGTTCGACGATCGCGGCCTCGCCCAGGCGATCGGCGCCTGGACGCTCGCCGAGGCCGGCCAGGTGCTGGCGGAATGGCGCAACGTCAAGCTGCCTCACCGGCTCTCGCTCCGCGTCGACGCGGACCAGCTCCAGTCCGCCGAGACGCTCGCGCGCCTCAAGGATCTGGCGGGCCCGGTGGAGATCGAGCTGCCTGAATCGTTCCTGGCCTATTGCCCGCCGCACATGGCGGCGGCGCTGACCGAGCTGGCCGAGACCGGCGTCTCCGCCGCCGTCGAGGATTTCGGCGGTGGCGCTGCGCCGCTGGCGGCGCTCGCGGCCCTGCCGGTGGAGCGGGTGAAGCTTGCACCGGGGCTGGTCCAGGACATCGACCGGTCGGAGCGCAGCCGTGCCGTCCTTTCCTCCGTCGTCCATCTCGTCCGCTCGCTCGGCAGCGACGCCGTCGCCACCGGTCTCGAGCGGCAGGAGCAGCTCGAAGTGCTCCGCGCCGTCGGCTGCGGCACCGTGCAGGGCTTCCTGGGTGTCGAGCCGATGGACGGCGCCGCCTTCGCGGTATGGGCCGTCTCGCAGGACTGCGCCCGCAGCCTCGCCAAAGCTAGCTGAGCGCCTTTTCGAGCACCCGGCGGTAGATGCGGGCGAGGGCGCGTATGTCCTCGATCGCGGCCGCCTCGTCGAGCTTGTGCATGGTGGCGTTGGGAAGCCCGAAATCCACCACCGGGCAGAGCGCGATCAGGAAGCGCCCGTCGGACGTGCCGCCGCCGGTCGACAGGACGGGTTCGACCCCGGTTTCTTCAGCTATGGCCGCGGTGACCAGCTCATAGAGCGGCCCCGCCGGGGTCAGGAAGGCCTCGCCCGAGATCAAAGCCTCGACCGTCGATCCCGGCGCCTGCTCCTCGGCGACGCGGCGGACCAGGACGACGAGATCCTCGCCGCGATGATGGTCGTTGAAGCGGATGTTGAGCTGGATCCGCGTATTGCCGGGGATGACGTTGGTCGCCTTGCTGCTCGTCTCTAGCGCGGTCACTTCGAGGTTCGAAGGCTGGAACGCCTCGCTCCCCTCGTCGAGGCGCAGCGCCTCCAGCGCCGCGATCACTCGCGCCGCCTTGGGCACCGGATTGTCCGCGCGGTGAGGGTAGGCGACATGGCCCTGCATTCCGGGCACGTCGATCCACATGTTGACCGAGCCCCGGCGGCCGATCTTGACGGTGTCGCCGAGCCTCGCCTCCGACGTCGGTTCGCCGATCAGGATCATGTCGGGCCGGATGCCCCGTTCGGCCATCCAGTCCATGATCGCTCGGGTGCCGTCGAGAGCGGGACCCTCCTCGTCGCCGGTGATGAGGAAGCTGATCCGCCCCTCATGGTCCGGCAGGCCGGCGCAGGCCGCGACGAAGGCGGCGATACCGCCTTTCATGTCGACCGCGCCGCGGCCGTAGAGGAGGCCGCCGCGCTGCTCGGGAACGAACGGATCGCTCGACCATCCGTCGCCCGGCGGGACCACGTCGAGATGGCCGGCGAAACCGAAATGGGTGCCAATGTCGTGGCCGCGCGTCGCGAACAGATTCTCGACTTCGCCGCGCACGAAGCGGTGTACGTCGAAGCCGAGCGGCCGCAGCGCCTGCTCCAGCACGTCGAATACCTCGCCGCCCGCCGGGGTGGGGCTGGGGCAGGCGATCAGCCGGCAGGCCAGTTCGACCGGGTCGATTGCGAACGTCATTCCGGTCGCCTAGCACCGCCCTCGGGAGGAAGGCCATGCCGAAGCTCGACCTCGATACGATCGAATCCACCAATCGCACGGGGTATCCGCCGCCCTTCGACCGGCCGGTGCAGGGCCGCTGGTACAAGCGCCTCGGGCCGGCAGGCGGCCTCACGGCCTTCGGCGTCAGCCAGGTCGTGCTGAAGCCCGGCGCCTGGTCGTCGCAGCGTCACTGGCATGCCGGCGAGGACGAGTTCCTCGTCATGCTCGCGGGGGAGGGCCTGCTGGTCGACGACGCGGGCGAGCACGTCCTGCGCCCTGGCGACTGCGCCGCCTTTCCGATGAACGATCGCAACGGCCACCATGTCCAGAATCGCGGCGAGGCGGACTGCATATTCATCGTCGTCGGCGCGGGGGCGAACGATGGCGGCGACTATCCCGACATCGACATGGCCTTCACGCCGGAAGGCACCTACGTCCACAAGGACGGCACCCCCTACCAAACCAAGCGTGTGCCCTACGCCGGCGCCGTCTCGTATTTCTCGATCACCCAGGGCTCGTCCTGCGCGGCCTCGACCCACGCCTGCATCCAGGGGTGAGAGAGCATCGCCTCCATGTAGGCGGCGCCGAAGCGCGGGACCGGGACCGAATAAGTGGCGAAACGGGTGACCACCGGCGCGAACATGATGTCGACGGCGCCGAACGTGCCGAAGAGATAGGGGCCGCCGTCGCCGTGGCGGGCGCGGGCCTGCGCCCACAGCTCGAGGATGCGGACGATCTCGGCGCGGACATTCTCCGAGAGCTCGCGCGGCGGGAAATGCTTCCGAAGGTTCATCGGGCAGTCGCGGCGGAGGTTGTCGTAGCCCGAATGCATCTCGGCGGCCATCGACCGGGCCATGCCGCGGGCCACCTCGCACCTGGGCCAGTAGCGCGCGCGGTCGGTCTTGTCGGCGAGCCATTCGACGATGGCCAGCGAATCCCAGATCACGGCCTTATCGTCCCAGAGGATTGGTACTTTGCCGCCCGAGGGCGCGAACTCGTTGCCCTCCCGCCGCCGGTCCCATTCCTCGTCGAACAGGGGGACATTGATCTCCTCGAACGGCAGGCCCGATTGCTTGACCGCCAGCCAGCCGCGCAGCGACCAGGAGGAATAAGCCTTGTTGCCGATGATCAGCTTGAGCATCGTTAGGGCATATCCCCCCAGCGGTGGAGCAGGTTCCGCTGGACGAGCTGGAGGCGCGCGTAATTTTCGGGCGCCATGTTGAGGCCTTCGAGCGCCGCCACCTCGTTGAGCTCGTAGAGCAGCTCGCGGCGGGTCTGGTCGGCGACGCGGCTCTGGATGAAGGTGATGCCGGCGAGCCGTTCGCCGCGCGTCACCGGCTCGACCTCGTGCATCATCGAGGAGGGGTAGATTATCGCCGAGCCAGGCGGGAGGCGGAAGCGCAGGTCCCGGTCGCCGAGCTGGATGTGGAGCGCGCCGCCCTCATAGGCGTCGAGGTCGGAGAGGAAGATCGTGCAGCTGAGGTCGCAGCGTATCGGCTTCTGGCCGACCGGGAGGAAGGCGGCGTCGGCGTGGTTGCCGTAGGCCATGCCCGGCACGTAGCGGCTGAGCATCGGCGGCGCGAGGATGATCGGGAAGGCGAAATTGTCGAATTCCTCGTTCGTGTAGAGCGCCTTCGCCATCAGGTCGGCGGCGGCCTTGTCATAGGCCTGGAGGTTGTTCTTGACCTCGGAATGGGGGTTGCTGCCGCGTCCGTCGATGAACTGGGTCGAGGCCGCGATCCGCCGCAGCGTCGCCACCTCTTCGGCGATGAGGAGCTCGGATATCTCCTTGAACATGGCCGCCCGTCTACCCCGCGGCCTCGGCCGCGTCGAGGCAGCGGGCGACGGCTTCGCTCTCGCCGGCGGCCCGTCTGAGCCAACGGAGGCCGTCGGCGATAGCCCCGCCATGCTCCCGCCGCGCCTCGGCCAGCACTTCCTCGCGCAGCGCCGAATCATATTCATATTCCGGCGCCTTGGAATAGCGGCCCATCAGAGGGTGCCCGGCGAGCGATTCGGCCGCTGCGACATCGAGCCCGAAGAAGTGCGCGAGGCGGCCCAGCCCTGCCGCCGGTTCCGCGAGGAAAGCATCGAAGTCGAGCCACATCACCCGTTCCTCGCCCAGACGCTGGCCCGCCTGGACCAGGCTGCTCATCTCGCACGCCCAGGCCATGGCGATCGTCTCCCCCTCGGAGAGGCCGGCGAGGCTCCAGCGGCTCTCGCCCGTCCGCCGGTGCAGCCGCTCGAGGCGGCCGGCGGCGGTGGCCGCCATCTCCTGCCGCGAATTGGGGCCGCCGAGGATGTTGCCGACATAATGTTCGGGGGACGCGTAGAGCAGCAGGGCCCGCGAACCGGCCGGAATGAGGTCGGCTGCGATTTCACTGACGAAGCTCGTCGCCTTCGCCATCGTCCGCTGCTCGGGCCGGAAGGTGCGCGAGAGGAGGGAGGTTAGCACGTCGAGCCGCGCCGGAATGGAAGCGGGCTCCCAGAATCCCTCGGCGAGGCAGGCCGTGAAATCGCGCAGGATCTGCGGCTCCCGCAGCGCCAGCACCTGGGGCAGCTCTCCGAGCAGGCGGGAGATCAACGTCGAGCCGACATGGCCGATGTGGAAGAGGTACTGGATGTCGCGCCTGGCATCGGGCGGCACGGCGCCGGCCACCGTGTCCCACGGAACGACGTAACTGGGGGCATGGGGTACGAGCGAGCGCTCGTCGAGGAAGGCGGCAGCGCGAAAGTCGGCTTCGCTCCGCTCGACCAGCAGCACGCTGTCCGAGGCCGCGTCGTAACGTTGGGGGAACCAGCGCGGGCTGGCGACGGCGCTCATCGCCGCTTCATGCGAAAAGGGCGGCGGGATGTCGATCCATCGCCGCCGCCCCCTCGTTCGCGTTAGGCCTCGGCGGCCGCTTCGCTCTCGGCGGTCGGCTCAGTCGCCTCGGCCGGCGCCGCGTCGGCCGCGATGTCGCCCGGCTCGGCGTTGGGATCGCGATCCTCGGTGAAGCCGGCGACGTCCTTCTCGAACATCTGGGCCATCACGTCGACGCCCTGCGCCTGCATCTCGGCCTCTTCGGGCGAGCGGGCGACGTTGACGTGAATGTTGACCGACACTTCCGGGTGCAGGGCGATCTTCACGTCCTGCAGGCCGATCGCCTTGATCGGCCGATCGAGGACGATCTGGTTCTTGGCGATCTTGTGGCCCTGTGCCTCCAGCGCCTCCGCCAGGTCGCGCGCCGAGACCGAGCCGTAGAGCTGGCCGGTGTTTGACGCCTGACGGATCAGTTGGATGGTGACGCCGTCAATGCCCTTCGACTCCGTCTCGGCCACCGAGCGCCGCTCGGCGTTCTGCGATTCGATGCGGGCGCGGTTGGACTCGAACACCTTGCGGTTGGACTCGTTGGCGCGCAGCGCCTTGCCGTTGGGAAGGAGGAAGTTGCGGGCATAGCCGTTCTTCACCTTCACCACGTCGCCGATGGCGCCGAGCTTCTCGATCCTCTCGAGCAGGATGACTTCCATTTCGGTCGGCTCCTTACCTTACGACGTAGGGCAGCAGGCCCAGATGGCGCGCGCGCTTGATCGCCTGGGCGAGCTCGCGCTGCTTTTTCGCCGAGACGGCGGTGATGCGGCTGGGGACGATCTTGCCGCGCTCCGAGACGAAGCCCTGGAGCAGGCGGACGTCCTTATAATCGATGCGGGGAGCGTCCTTGCCGGAGAAAGGGCAGCTCTTGCGGCGGCGGAAGAATGGGCGTGCCATGGTTGCTGGTCCTTGTCGCTTAGGCTTCGGCGAAGTCGCCGCGGGGGGCGCGGTCGCTTCGGTCCGGACGGTCGCCGCGCGGGCCGCGGTCGCCGCGGTCGCCACGGTCGCCGCGATCCCCACGCTCGCTCCGCTCATTGCGGCGCATCATCGCGGAGGGGCCGGTCTCGTGCTCGTCGACGCGGATCGTCATGTAGCGGAGGACGTCCTCGTTGATCTGCGTCTGGCGCTCCAATTCGGCGACGACGCCGGCCGGCGCTTCGAAGTCGAGCATCACGTAATGGCCCTTGCGGTTCTTGGCGATCCGATAGGCGAGCGAGCGGAGGCCCCAGGTCTCGGTCTTGACGACCTTGCCGCCGTTCGATTCGATGATGTTGGTGGCGGTTTCCGCCAACGCCTCTACCTGGGCCTGGGCCAGGTCCTGGCGCGCGATGAAGACATGCTCGTAGAGCGGCATGGCTAGCGCATTTCCTTGTCTTGGCCGATCGCTGACGCCGCCCAGTGCGGACGCCCCTCCGGCTATCGTCTCAAAATTGAACCGGGGCGGGAAGCGCGTGGCCTCCGCCCCGGATGCGGCCGCACATAGCGTATGCGGCGCAAAAGTCTAGTGGCTGAGCCGCTCGGCGACGCGCAGGTGCTCGCGCAGGGTCGGCAAAGTATCGCGGGCGAGCGTCGCGGTCTGGCGGTCGCCGGACCTTGCCTGCGATTCATAGTCGCCAATGTCCTTCCTGTGGTCGGCGGCCATGTGCTGGACGAACATGCGGTCGAAGGCCGCGCCTCTCAGGCGCTGAAGGCTGCGATACGCCGCGCGGGCGTCGGGCTTCATGCCGCTTGGAAGGGCGACGCGCATCCGCCGGGCGAGGCCCTGGACCTTGCGCAGATGGGCGCCGTGGTCGCTGGCAAGCCGGCGCCCGTAATCCTTGACGCTGGCCGAGGCGCCGCGCTGCGCCGCGAGATTGCCCAGGGTGACCTCGGACTGGTCGCCCTGGGCCGCATTCTTGAGGAACATAGGGGCAGGGATGGCGAAAGCGGCGGTGGCGGCCATCGAGGTGACGGCGAGGCCGACCAGCATCTTGCTTTTCACGGGAGTTCTCCTGGAAACTGGGGTCATGGGGGGAGCCTCTACAACCGGAAGGATGGGTGCCGGTTCCCGCGGGTTGACCAGTTCCGCCCCCGTCCCTAGTCCCCCGCGCCAACAGGAGAAGAGCCATGCGCGCGTTCATTTTCCCGGGGCAGGGAAGCCAGTACGTCGGCATGGGCAACGCGCTGGCCGAAGCGAGCCGGGTGGCGCGCGAGCTGTTCGAAGAGGTGGACGACGCGCTCGGCCAGCACCTCTCGCGGCTGATGGCGGAAGGCCCGATCGAAGAGCTGACCCTGACCGAGAACGCCCAGCCGGCAATCATGGCCAACGCTCTGGCGACGCTGCGTGCCTCTGGCATCGACTTCGCCAAGGCGGACTTCGTCGCCGGCCACAGCCTCGGCGAATATACCGCTCTTGCCGCCGCCGGCTCCTTCGACGTCGCCACCGCGGCGCGGCTCCTCAGGCTGCGCGGGCGGGCGATGCAGGAGGCGGTGCCGGTCGGGGAGGGGGCGATGGCCGCTTTGCTCGGCGCGAACCTCGAGATCGCCAAGGCCGTGGCGGAGGCGGCGGCGCAGGGCGAGGTCTGCACCGTGGCCAACGACAACGATCCCAGCCAGGTGGTCATCTCCGGGCACCGGGCCGCCGTGGAGCGTGCGCTGGACATCGCCAGGGAAAAAGGCGCCAAACGGGCCGTCCTGCTCCCGGTCTCGGCCCCGTTCCATTCGCCGCTGATGGAGCCGGCGGCGCGGGCGATGGAGCAGGCGCTCGCGGATGCCGAAATGGCCGATCCCCGTCTCCCGCTCTACGCCAACGTCACCGCCGCGCCGGTGCGCGAGGCAGCCGAGATCCGCCGCCTCCTCGTCGAGCAGGTCACCGCGATGGTCCGCTGGCGCGAGAGCGTCGCCGCCATGGCCGAGGCCGGCGTGACGGAGTTCGTCGAGTTCGGCGGCAAGGTCCTGGCCCCCATGGTCAAACGGACCGCACCCGACGCCACCGTCCGGAGCGTCGTCACGCCCGAAGACATCGACGCCCTCGTGAAGGAGATTTGAGCATGTTCGACCTGTCGGGAATGACCGCGCTCGTGACCGGCGCTTCGGGCGGGATCGGGTCGGCGATTGTGCAGGCGCTGGCGGGGCAGGGGGCTCGGCTTGCGGTGTCCGGGTCGAATGTCGAGAAGCTCGAGACGCTTCGGGGCTCGCTGGGCGGGGATCATGTCGCTCTGGCGTGCAACCTCTCCGACGGTGCGGCGGTGGATGGGCTCGTACTGCGGGCGGTGGAGGCGCTCGGCGGCAGGCTCGACATCCTCGTCAACAATGCCGGTGTCACCCGCGACAACCTCGCCGTGCGGATGAAGGACGAGGAGTGGGACGAGGTGATCCTGGTCAACCTCGAGGCCGCCTTCCGCCTCGCCCGCGCGGCCTTGAAGCCGATGATGCGGGCCAGGTTCGGCCGCATCATTTCGATCACCTCCGTGGTCGGCGCCACGGGCAATCCCGGCCAGGCCAATTACGCGGCTTCCAAGGCCGGGCTGGTCGGCCTGTCGAAGGCGATTGCCCAGGAAGTCGCCAGCCGCAACATCACCGTGAATTGCGTTGCGCCGGGCTTCATCGGCTCGGCGATGACCGACGCCCTGAACGAGCAGCAGCGGGGCGCGATTCTCGGCCGCATCCCGTCGGGGCGTCTGGGGGAAGGGAGCGACGTCGCGGCCGCCTGCGTCTACCTCGCCAGCCAGGAAGCGGCCTACGTCACCGGCCAGACCCTCCACGTCAACGGCGGCATGGCGATGCTCTAGACGGTGGAGCGGTCGGTACCCCATCGCCCCTTGCCAGCCCCGGCGGCGAGCGGCTAGGGCAGGCGTCAAACAATGGCTCTAGGGAAGGGTAGCATATGAGCGAGACCGCCGACCGTGTGAAGCGTATCGTCGTCGAGCATCTGGGCGTCGAGGCCGACAAGGTCACGGAGAACGCCAGCTTCATCGACGATCTCGGCGCCGACAGCCTGGACATCGTCGAGCTCGTCATGGCCTTCGAGGAGGAGTTCGGGGTCGAGATCCCGGACGACGCGGCCGAGAAGATCACTACCGTCAACGACGCGATCGCCTATATCGACGCCAACAAGGCCTGAACCGGCCGGTCTTCTCCGGCTCGGCGGTGCTCGAGCCGTGCCTTTCGACGGCTCCCCGCCGCACAGCCGGGGAGCCGTTCGCGTTTCACGATACCAAGGAGTAGCTGAATGCGCCGTGTCGTCGTTACGGGTCTCGGGATGGTCTCGCCCCTCGGCGGCGATGTCGAGACGAGCTGGCGGAACATCCTCGCGTCGAAGAGCGGTGCCGGCCGCATCACCATTTTCGACCCAGAGGATTATGCCTGCAAGATCGCCTGCGAGGTCAAGCCGGCGGATCATGAATACGGCTTCGATCCGAACAAGCGGGTCGACCACAAGGTCCAGCGCCAGGTCGATCCGTTCATCGTCTACGGCATCGACGCCGCCGGCCAGGCGCTCGAGGATGCCGGCCTCGTCGACGCATCCGAGGAGGAGCGGTACCGGACGGGCGTCTCGATCGGCTCGGGCATCGGCGGCCTTCCGGGCATCGAGAAGGAGTCGATCGTCCTCTACGAGAAGGGCCCGCGCCGGGTCAGCCCGCACTTCGTCCACGGCCGCCTCATCAACCTCATTTCCGGCCAGGTCTCGATCAAATACGGCCTGATGGGCCCAAACCACGCCGTCGTCACCGCTTGCTCGACCGGCGCCCATTCGATCGGCGACGCCGCGCGGATGATCATCATGGACGATGCCGACGTCATGCTGGCGGGCGGCGCCGAAGCGGCGATCTGCCCGATCGGAATCGCCGGCTTCGCCCAGGCGCGCGCCCTTTCGACCCATTTCAACGATCAGCCCGAGCGGGCCAGCCGCCCCTACGACAGGGACCGCGACGGCTTCGTGATGGGCGAGGGCGCCGGAGTCGTCGTGCTCGAGGAATATGAGCATGCCAAGAAACGCGGCGCCAAAATTTATGCCGAGGTGATCGGCTACGGCATGTCGGGGGACGCCTATCACGTCACGGCGCCCCACCCGGAGGGTGCCGGCGGGTACCGGGCGATGGAAGTGGCGATGAAGCGCTCCGGCCTGTCGCTCTCCGACATCGACTACATCAACGCCCACGGCACCTCGACGCCGCTCGGCGACGAGCTCGAGCTGGGCGCTGTCCGCCGCCTGTTCGGCGACAATATCGGCCACCTCTCGATGAGCTCGACCAAATCGGCGATCGGCCACCTGCTCGGCGGCGCCGGCGCGGTGGAAGCGATCTTCTGCATCCTCGCGCTTCGCGACCAGATCGTGCCGCCGACCCTCAACCTCGAGAATCCGAGCGAGGGCACAGTCGGCGTCGACCTCGTTCCGCTCGTCGCCAAGCAGCGCGAGGTGAAGGCGGTGCTGAACAACAGCTTCGGCTTCGGCGGCACCAATGCCAGCCTGGTGATGAAGGCGGTCTGACCCTGCCGTGAAGAAGCTGCTCGCGCTCGGGGCCGCGCTGCTCGTGATCCTTGGATTCTGGTTCATCCAGGGCTGGAACGGCAACGGGCCGGCGACCGCGCCTGTCGACGTCATCATCCCGCGCGGCGCCAGCCTGCCGCGCGCCGCCGAGATATTGAAGGAAGTGGGCGCCATCTCCTCGACCAGCCGCTTCCTGTTCCAGGCCAAGCTGCTCGGCGGCGGCGCGGGAATCAAAGCGGGCGAATATGAGATTCCGCCGCACGCGAGCAACGGCGAGATCCTCGCTTTGCTCAGGAGCGGCAAGACGCTGCAGCGGCTCGTCACCATCCCCGAGGGCCTGCCCTCGATCCTGGTCTGGGAGCGGTTGACCAACGCTCCGGCCCTCGCCGGCGACGTGCCTGTCCCTGCGGAAGGCTCGGTCCTGCCCGACAGCTACAGCTACCAGCGCGGCGAGACGCGAGCGGCGGTGCTGAAGCGGATGCAGGCGGCGATGGCCAAGACGCTCGCCAGGCTGTGGACGGAGCGGGCGCCGACGACGGTCGCCAGGACGCCGGAGGAGGCGATCATCCTTGCCTCGATCGTCGAGAAGGAGACCGCCAAGCCGTCGGAGCGGCCGATGGTCGCCGCCGTCTATTCCAACCGTGTGCGCCAGGGCATGAAGCTCGACGCCGATCCGACCGTCATCTATCCGGTGACGAAGGGCAAGCCGCTCGGGCGACGAATCCTCGAATCCGAGCTTCACGCGGACAACGGCTACAACACCTACGCGAAAGCGGGCCTGCCGGTCGGGCCGATCGCCAATCCCGGCCGCGCGTCGATCGCGGCGGTGCTGCACCCGGCGCAAAGCCAGGCGCTCTATTTCGTCGCCGACGGCACCGGCGGCCACGTCTTCGCCAACACCTTGGCCGAGCACAACGCCAATGTCGCGAAGTGGCGTGAGATCAGGCGGGAACGCGGCGAGATGTGAGGGATCGGCCCTTTAGCTGAGCCACCCTCTCCGATCCGCCCAATAAGCCAGCCAGACGAGCAGGATGGCGATCAGGTTGACCAGGATCGGCATGACCAGTTGCTTCTCCCCGCCCGCGTGCAGCATGAACGCCCACAGATCGTTGACCAGCACCGCGAGAAGCGAAAGGGCGAGAAGCATCTTGGCCCAGCGCTTGAGCACGAGGAGGCCGAGCGAGCCGAGCGCGCCGGCGAAGACGGCGACCGCGAAGGCCGCGACCACCCAGGCGGGCATGGCCTTGCTGGTCATGTCCGCCGGCGCGCCGGGAAGGACCCCCACGGCCTGCAAGTAAGCGTAGACGCCGAACAGGTTCCAGATCAGCCCGAGGCCGGCGATCAGGCGGAACCAGAGCGGCGCGGCGGTCGATGCGGACGATGCGGTTGTTGCGGTTGTTGCCATTTCCCCCTCCTCGTTTGAGGCTGGCGGGAGACTGCTCGTTACGGAAGCGCAATGCAAGCCGGACGGCCGCTATTGCGCACTCCATGGAGATGCGCAAACCACGCAGGCCCGTGACTGGGGTGGGTAGGGAGGCAGCACATTGCTAACGGAGCGCGACGTCGACCGGATTGTGTTCGGCTGCGGCAATTTCGGCGGCATCGGCTCCGCGCCCAACCTGCGCGGCGCCGGCGACAGCGAAGAACAGGCCCTGCGCTTGCTCGATCATGCGCGGCGGGTAGGGCTTCGACGCTTCGACACCGCGAACACCTATGGTGGCGGATCAAGCGAAAAAATGCTCGGCCAGTGGCTTCGGTCCCAGGGCGCTTGCTTCCGCCAGAACGCTCAGATCGCGACAAAGGTCGGCAATCCTCACGGCTGCCCGCCTGGCGACACGCCGCTCAGCCGGACTCAGGTCGCCTATCACCTCGATGCGTCTCTGCGCCGTCTGGGGGTCGAGCGGATCGATCTCTATTACATTCACGAGTTCGATCGCGTGACGCCTCTCGAAGAGACGCTCGATGCCATGACAAACGCTGTCGAAGCCGGCAAAATTGCCCTCTTCGGCGTCTCCAACGCCTCATTGTCCGATGTCGAGGCGATCAGGACTCTGGCCCGCGGCAGCCTCGCCTCGTGCTTTGAATATGTCCAGAACGAGTACAACATGCTCTCCCCAGCGGATGCGCACGCGCTGATCCCGTACTGCGCCGGGCATGGCCTCCGATATACCGCCTTCAGCCCGCTCGCGGGAGGGATGCTCACCGGCAAATACCGGTTCGGCGAGGAGCCGCCGTCCGGCAGCCGCCTGGCCCAGGCACCGGAGGCCTGTGCCGCCTATCTGAACGAGGGTTCCTTCGATGCGATCGAACGGCTGAGGCGATCGGCCGAGGCGCGAGGGGAGACCATGGCCAGCGCCGCCCTGCGCTTCGTGCTCGACACCCCCGGAGTGGACGGCCTGCTGATCGCGCCACGTCGGATCGAGCATTTTGCAAGTTTAGGTTTGGAGCCGCGATGACGCCCCCGCGAGCGGGAACCCAAGACCTTATGTCCGCAATGGGTCGGAAAGCAGACATCGGAGGGCGTCCGGAATGGGTGGAAAGCGGACATAAGCTGCCGTAGCATACGTACGGTCTAAGGGCCGGGGCAAATGGCGACCAATCCGTTCGAGCTCTATGTAATGATCGCGCCGATCGCTGCTGCGTTTGCGGGCTTCGGAAGCTTGGCCACAGGCTTAGGGCAGCGCCGAGGTGGTGATCACGCGGGCGTGGATGCCATGCGCCTCGGCTCAATGCTAGCCGCGAGCCTGTCTGCAACGTTGCTCGCATTGCTGCCGGCGACGCTGGCTGGCTTGTTCCTGGATGATCGGCTGGCCGTCCGTACGTCGGCGCTGATCTCGGTTTTGGCGATAATCGGATTTGCACCAGTCAGCGTTGCACGGGCCCGGAAGATCCGAGGCTTACCTGGGTTTAGCGTTGGTGGTGCGGTTGCAAACACTGCCTGCACGTTGTCGGCCTTGTCCGCCTTCGCGCTTTGTCTGCTTGCTATACCCTCGGACCGGGTCGAGGCCCTGTATTTGCTCGGGTTGATTGGGCTGCTCGGCTCATCCGTCGTTATGTTCTCGCGCGTGATCGCTTCGATGCTGCGTCCTCATAACGAGGGCCAAGACCCGCGCTGACGTCCGTTATGGGTGGAAAGCGGACACGCGGGGGTCACTGCGTGGACTAATCGGCCGTCGCTGTCCGGCAGCGTAGCGGCAGAGACGTGATCGCCGGTGAATTTGCCCAAAACGAGAATTGCGAGCCGCTTCCGATCGCGCCGGGCGTCAATCTAACGGATCATGGTATTCGTCGCTGGTGATCACCCCGTCGCGGTTGCGGTCGTAAGTGGCGAAAATCTTTTCGATCAGCTCCCGAAATCCAGGCGCTTCCAAGTCGAACGCAAAATCGGCCTTGCGTATCGCGAGGCCTGGCGGTGTCGGCAGTAAAGGCGGACCTCCTAGGCTGTTCCGCCTGCTTACCTCCCGCCGCAACTCGGGATCGAAGAGATAATCGGGCAGGAACCGGCCCCGCGCGAACTGTTCGACTGGACCCTGCGGGCCTTGCGCCAGCTTTTCGAGCGGGGCCAGGAAGAGGAGGGCATCTCCTTCCAATGGCGGAGGTGGAGCTCGAGTCGGTCCAGGTCCGCCCGCTCCGGGTCCCGGGCCGGATCCGCCAGGTCCAGGTGCGCCGGGTCCAGGCCCCGGCCCGCCGCGTCCAGACCCGGGTCCGCCCGGTCCAGGCCCGCGAGGTCCGGGTCCGCCGGGTCCAGGTCCGCGCATTGGCGGGGAGAGGGTGAAACATTTATCCAGCCCCGCGCCCGCCTCGCCCCGGCCGCGCGTCGCCAGCGCCGGTTTGGGCCAGATCGCTGCCAGCTGCGGAAGCAAAGGCGCGCAGGCGGGATACTCCAACGGAGGGGCATAGGGCATGACGACGAACATCGCGCCTGGATTGGTCGCATCGAGCAGGCCCTTCAGCATCGGGCCTCCGGCCAGGTGCCCCGCTCCATAGATGACGAGAGCCTTCTCGCCTCTAGCCAGTATCTTGTCCCGAATGAGAGCAGCCGGATAGGTGTCGCGCGCCCTCATGGCCGCCATGATCTGGTCCCGACTGGGAGCGGTCCAGTCGAGCGGCGGTTCGCCGAGCCACACCTTGATGCGGCGGTCAGGCGGTAGCGACTTGTTCACATCGCGCACGGCGGCAAAGAATTTGACGAAGCCGACCAGGGACGGAGGAGGAGCCCAGCCGATCGTGTCGTTCCAAACTTTGCGGAGCTCAACGTAGGGAATTGTTTCACCGGCCACGTAGCGGTCGATCACCTCCTGCCGGCTGCTTGCGCCGAATTCGACCACCACATTGCGCACGTCACGCGCAAAGCGAGGGTCGCGCACGACAGCCGCGTAGAAGTCCATTTGCTCAGCGAGGCCGTGAGGATCGCCCAACGCTACGACCGGCTTGTTCCCGAATGCCCTGAACACGCCGTCGAGGGCCGGCTCGACTATTACCGGAGCGGCGCCGGCGCCTTGAGCCTTCGGCGCCGCAGCGACTTGAGCATAGCCAGGGGAGCACAGCATTATGGCCAGCAAGACCGCGGCGGCCGAACGAGCAAAGAAATTCATAAACCTGCTCCCCTTCGGCCACCCGCGGCCGATACCTTCCATTCAACGGTAACCCTCAGCGCTCAGGCAGCCTCAGCGGTTGGAGAAGGCCGCCTTGCATCCTGCCCTTGGCGTCGAGCCGGGCGGACATCATTACCTCGCCGTTGGCGAACACGAGGTCGTAGACGTCGTCTCCCGCCGCTCCGCGCCCGCGGAAAGTCACCGACTCCAGCTTGCCCAGCGGGGCGAACCACCGATGAGTCATGGGCAGGTCCCGGCGGACGATTTCGGCAAACGCAGGAGAGAGCTTGTCGTAGTCGGGAGAGCCGCTCGCCAGCCCCGCGACCAGGCTGCGCAAGGCAGCCTCGGTGCCGGGGGCCGGCTCGGCAGCGGGCGTCGCGGGCGCTGCAGACGTGACCCTTGCCGAGCGGCTTGCCTGCCCCTCGACGGCGCCGGATGACTGTACGCCGATGATCAGCGCCACTGCCGCAAAAACGCTCATTATCGCTCCTGAGATCGCATAAACTGGGTGCCGCGTAATCCATGCCGCCGCCTTTCGTGGGGCGGCCGCTGAGCCGTGTTCATCGGGCGTGGCATGGCCGGAAGGAAGGTCCGACGCATGGGGTCCCAGCCGACCGGAACCCTCTAACGACTCCACAAGCTTCGCAGCTTCGAGGGATGAAGACAGGCCCAGCTTGGCGCGGGCCATCTTCAACCGCTTCTCGACAGCGTGAGGAGAGATACCCAGATCAAGGGCCATTTGCTTCGCAGTCTGATGGCTCAGACAGCGCTTGAGGCATTCCCGCTCGGCTTTAGTCAGGCGCAAGATCGCTGCCCGCATGCTCTCGTCGATCACTTCCATCCTCATGTCGGCTAACCTAGCGCCTTGAGAGCGGGTACCAACCCCGTCTGTCTGGTACCCTATCGGTCGATCCCATTCCGCCGCGGCGACAATGCGAAGCCGAGCTGATGGTTCGCCCTAAAGCCGATCAGCGTTGTCTCGTAGCCTCGAATGTCCGAAATGGGTCGAAAGCGGACATTTCCGACGGTAGCGCTGCACCGCTTCAATTGACGATGCCTCGGTCGCGGTCGAGCAGGAAAGGCGAGTGATTAGTGCCTCCGCCGAATGGCGGCGTCTCCCTCATAACGACGTTCGGGGCGCGGCGGCTGAGCGGTCACGGCGACCGCCTTACGTCCGCTTCCCCGGCGTGGTAACGCGGGCGGATCGGGGGGGTGCGGCTGTGGAACGGAACGTCAGGATGCGGCTCGCCCTCAGCTGGGCCTGGATCGCGATCGTCGCCTGCTATTCGCTCTGGTCGGCGCTCGCTTATGCCGGCCTCTTCCGCTGGGCGGCGGAGGCGCAGATCGCGCGAACCGGCGGCTATTCGGAGAAATGGACGGCGATCCTGCCCGGCCTGATCCTGGCCGCGCCGGCCCTCTGGTATATCGGCCGCAGAGGGACCGCCGACCGGGCCGCCGCGCGGCGGGATCCGCCTGCCGAAGTGCCGGGGCTGAAGCGGGCCCGCCTGCTGTTCGGCGCCGTCGGCGCGGCCGGGATCGCGATCGCCGCCGCGTCATGGCTGGTCGCGCAGAACGTCCCCGACGGATCGGAACGGGCAATGGCGTTCGACGCCTCCCGCCTCGCGGCGCCGGCGCCGCGGGGGAAGGTCAAGATCCGCGGCGAGGCCGTACCGGGCGCGTCGGCAAAGCTCACCTCCAGCGGCCTCGTCTCCGAAGCCAGCGTCTATGCCGGTTTCCGGCCCGAACACACGCCCGCGGCGGCGCCCGTCCGGCTGTTCGTCGAACGGCGGTTCGGCGACGTCCGCGACGCGGCGACTGGCCAGTTCTTCCTCGCCGAGCAGGACGGCTATCTGATCGAGAACGGCCTGCCGGGTGCCGTCCTCGCCGACCTGAGGCGGCGCGGAATCGCGGTGGCGACGCCGCATTACGTCCTGCGCACGAGCGCAACGGCCCGCCGCGATCCTTATTACATCGCCGCCGGGCTGGGCGGGTTCTTCGGGCTCATGTTCCTGGCGTTCGCGGCGGCCGTGAGCGTCCGGGCCCGCCTTCTGCTACGCTAGCCGGACGGGGCGTCCCCAACGCCGGGCCATCGCGGCGATCGCGGCGCGCTGAGATCGCCGCGATTCGGAGAAGCCGAGGCCGCTATGGAAGAGTCGTTCACATGAACTAGCGGCCGCTTTCGGGATTCGGCGGAAGCTCGCCGAATGGCCGGAATTGGCGCATAGCGGACGCGGCGATGCCCGGCGTGAATGTCCGCTAAGGGTCGAACGCGGACGTAGATGCCCGCTGGTGGCGAACGTCCATCTCGCCGATCCCGCCGCCGCAAAGCAGCAGCCCGCTTGCGGCCAACAGCCGACATTCGCGAGGCTCGGTCAATGATTTGTAAGCAGCCCCTCCGTCGCTTGATCACTAGGAGCGATCCGTGTCCCGCCAGACGAAGGCACTTCCCAGCGTTTCATCACAGCGCTCGAGACATTGACCCATAGGAGCAGTGGGCGCAATTTCCCTGCGAGGGAGGAGTCTTCAATGAAGCCGTTCACCACTCTCGCCGCCGTCATCTTTGCATTGGTGGCCATGGCGCATATCTATAGGCTTGTTTCCGGATGCGAAGTCGTCCTGAGCGGCCATTCCATTCCGATGTGGGTCAGCGCGGTCGCCGCCTTGGTCGCTGGGGGGTTGGCGGTCATGTTGTGGCGGGAGGCGCGCACCTAGCAAGCCAGGCTGCCAACTTCGGTATGTCGGCCTACGAGTCGAAAGCGGATCCCGGCTAGCGGCTGATTTGAAACCGAGACACTAGCCCAGCCGTCGCCGTTCCAGCGCGCCCTCGCTCCCCGCCGGCCGGGCACAGGCGATGGGCTCGACCGTCACCTTCTGCGCCTCGTGGCTGACCTGGATGGCCATGCGATCGTCCACCATCATGCCGACATGGTCGTCGCAGAAGAGCAAGTCGCCGCGGCGGAGCGGCGCGGCTTCGGGCAGCGGCTCGCCGAGCCGGCGTTGCTCGGCAGCATCGCGCGGGCAATCGACACCGCAAAGCTGCAGCGACAGCTGGACGAGCCCCGCGCAATCTATGCCCTGGCAGGTCCGCCCGCCGGGCTCGTAGGGCGCCCCAATCAGACGACGGGCCACCGCGACCGGGTCCTCTTCATGCTCGTCGACGGGCCGCAGATAGCTCAGCGGCACGAAGCCGCCTTCGAACTCGAGCAGCGCCCCCTTCACCTCGCCGTGGAGGCGCGAACCCATCGGCAGGAAGGAGAGGGGCGGAGAGACTGGATCGGAGTCCGGCTGGATCGGCGCCGTCGGTTCGACGACGATGTGGGTCGGCGGCCGCGGGTCGGTCAGCTCGATCGCCTCCACATAGCCGACCCGATGGTCGGCCGTGCAATAGCCCCAGGCCCAGCCGGCGGCGATGTCGAGCACGGCGAAGCCCTCGCCGGGGAGGAGTTGCGAGACGGCCGGCGCGCCGTCTGCCGGCTCGCTTCTCACGAAGGTCGCGATGAGTCCGCAGGCCCGGATCAGCGCCTTCGCATAATGGGGCGCGAACAGCCGTGCGGCCAGGGCGATATCGGCGATGTCGTTGCGCCAGGCGTTGAGGCGCGGATCCAGCGTCACGGACGGGCCTTCGAGCGCGAAATGCCTAACCGTGCTGGAGGAGGATTCCCCGTTCCCTGGCGGCGCCGCTGCGTCGGCCGGAGCCTTCCTGCTGCTCGATGTTGCGTTCGAAGCGCTCAAGGAACTCCTGCCCTATGCTGGTCTTGGCGACGAACACGTTGCGACGGTCCGCCTCGTCCCGCACGCGGCGCAGATAGCCGAGCGTGCCCAGCGTGTTCAAGGCGCGCGTGATCACCGGCTTGGACACGCCGAGGATGTGGGCCAGCCCGCGCACCGTATGCGGCCCCGGAGTCAGGTAGACGAGCAGCAGGAGCGCCATCTGGCGATTGGTGAGGTCCGGCTGGCCCGACCGGACGTAGCCGATCAGCGTTTGCATCCAGCTCCTGAGAGCGCGCTCTGACACTGGCTTCTCTCCAATCCAGGTGCCGCTTATTTCGGCTGTTAAACCAGTCAGGACCGCTTTCGTTTCTTAGCTGTTGAGAATTCGACGCAAAAATGTGGCGGCCCGTCAGCGGGCGTAGCGGCCGGCGAGCAGCGCCCAGGCGGCGCGGAGGCCGAGTGCGTCGCCGCCCTTGGGCCGGCCGGGCTTCGCGGAGGCGCGCCAGGCGAAGGTGTCGAAATGGGCCCAGGGCAGCCCCTCCGGCACGAATTTGGCCAGGAACAAAGCCGCCGTGACGGCGCCGGCGAAGCCGCCTTCGGCGGCGTTGCCGAAATCGGCGACGTCGGAGGCGAACATCTCCTCATACGGCTTCCAGAGCGGCATGTGCCAGACCGGGTCGCCGGTATCGGTGCCCGCCTTGACCAGCGCGGCGGCGAGGGCTTCGTCGTTCGCGAACAAGGCCGGGAGCTCCGGCCCCAGCGCCACGCGCGCCGCGCCGGTCAGAGTCGCGAAGTCGAGGATCAGCTCCGGCTCGCCCTCCGCCGCCTTGGCCAGGGCGTCGCCGAGGATGAGGCGGCCTTCGGCGTCGGTATTGCCGATCTCGACGGTTAGCCCCTTGCGGCTCTTCAATATGTCGCCGGGGCGGAAGGCGGCGCCGGAGACGGCGTTCTCGACCGCCGGGATGAGCAAATGGAGGCGGACGGGAAGGCGGGCCTGCATCACCAGCTGCGTGAGCGCGAGGGCGTGGGCGGCGCCGCCCATGTCCTTCTTCATCAGGCGCATGCCGGACGAAGGCTTGATGTCGAGGCCGCCCGAATCGAAGCAGACGCCCTTGCCGACGAGGGCGAGGCGGGGATGGCGGCGGTCGCCCCAGGCGAGCTCGATGAGCCGCGGCGCGCGCGCTTCGATCGCCGCGCGGCCGACGGCGGCGACCATCGGATAGCCTTCCTCCAGCGCGGAGCCCGAAGTAACCGTGACCTCGGCCCCGCAGTCTTCCGCCACCGCGCGCGCGGCCGCTTCGAGCTCGGCGGGGCCAAGATCGCCGGCAGGCGTGTTGACCAGGTCGCGCACCAGGACGGTCGCCTCGGCGAGACGCAGCGTCTCGTCGATCCGCGCCGGCTCCGGGGTCAGCAGGACAAGCGGGCCTTTCGCCTCCTTCGGCGCCTTGTAGCGGTCGAAGCTGTACTGCCCCAGCAGCCAGCCGAGCGCAGCCGGCCCCGGAGCGCGGCCTTCGACCCGATAGCGCCCTTCGGGCAGGCTCTCCGCCGCTTTGGCAAGGCACCAGGGGCTGAGCTCATCGACGTTCGCCACACCGAGCGCAGCCGACCAGTCCTCGGCCCGTTCGCCTGGCAGGATGGCGAGCTGATAGCCTTCGGCCTTGAACCCCTGCGCGATTGCCGCGTGCCGCAGGCGTGCCGGCTGACCCTTGAGCCACGCCTCGAAGCCTTTCTTGTCGACCAGGCGGAGGAGGGTGGCGGGCTCGCCCTTGTCGGGCTGGAGGAGGGAGGAGAGGTCCGGCATGGGCCTCCCCTAGCCGAAAAGCGGAAGAAGGGGAGCGGCAAAGCGTGGGTTCAGCTTCGTCCCCCTAACGCGCGGCCACTTGATTCGCGCGCCCTTCCTCCCGCAAGGGCGGCGGCGAAGCGACATGTCTTCGAGGAGAGAGAGATGAGCCCCAGATATTGGCTTGCGACGACTGCCGTCGCGGCGTCCTTCGTCATGGTGGCGCTGCCTGCGACCTCCGCCCCCGCGCCGGCGCCCAGCCCGTTCGCGGCGGCGAGCAACCTTCCCTACCAGGCGCCGCGCTTCGACCTCATCAAGGACTCCGACTACCAGCCCGGCTTCGATCAGGGCATGGCAATCCAGCGCGCCGAGATGGAGCGGATCGCCAACAACCCGGCCGCCCCCACTTTCGACAACACGATCGTCGCCATGGAACGCTCCGGGCGCATGCTGGAGCGCGTCAGCCTCGCTTTCTCGGGCGTGGTCGGGGCGAACACCAACCCGGTGCTCGACATGGTGCAGGAAGTGGAGGCGCCCAGGCTCGCCGCCCACCAGGATGCGATCTATCTGAACCCCAAGCTGTTCGCGCGGGTGAAGGCGCTCTACGACCAGCGCGCCCGCCTCAGGCTCGATTCCGAGCAGCGCCAGCTGCTCGAAGTCTATTACCACCAGTTCGTCCATGCCGGCGCCCAGCTCCCCGAGCCGGACAAGGCGAAGCTGCGGGCCTTGAACGGCCGGATCTCGACGCTGGAGACCGCCTTCCAGCAGAAGCTGGTGGCCGCCGCCAAGGCCGGCGCCCTGGTCGTCGACAGCCCGGCCAGGCTTGCCGGTCTCGACCAGGGGGCGATCGCCGCGGCGGAGCAGGCGGCGAAGGACCGCAAGCTCGAAGGCAAGTGGCTGATCCCGCTGCAGAACACGACCCAGCAGCCGACCCTCTCCTCGCTCAGCGACCGAGCGACGCGGGAGGCGCTGTTCAACCAGAGCTGGAACCGCGCCGAGAAAGGCGATTCCAACGACACCCGTTCGACCATCGAGCCGCTCGCGCAGCTCCGCGCCCAGAAGGCGGCTTTGCTCGGCTATCCCAATTGGGCGGCCTACGTCCTTTCCGACCAGATGGCGGTGACGCCCGAGGCGGTGCAGAACTTCATTGGTAAGCTGGCGCCGGCGACGGCGGCCGAGGAAAGGCGCGAGGCGGCGGTGATCCAGGCCGCGATCAAGGCCGGCGGCGAGTATTTCCAGCTTCGTCCCTGGGACTGGGACCGCTATGCCGAGCGCGTCCGCAAGGCGAAATACGATCTCGATGAATCGGAGATAAAGCCCTATTTCGAGCTGAACCGGGTCCTCCAGGACGGCGTCTTCTACGCTGCGGGCCAGCTCTACGGAATTACCTTCAAGGAGCGGAAGGACATCCCGGTCTACCAGAGCGACGTGCGGGTGTTCCAGGTCTACGACAAGGACGGGTCCGAGCTCGGCCTCATCTATTTCGACTATTTCAAGCGCGACAACAAAAGCGGCGGCGCCTGGATGTCGAACTTCGTCAACCAGTCGCGGCTGCTCGGGACCAAGCCGGTCGTCTACAACGTCGCCAATTTCACCAAGCCGGCGCCGGGCCAGCCCGCCCTGCTCAGCTTCGACGACGTCACCACCATGTTCCACGAATTCGGCCATGCCCTGCACGGCCTGTTCGCCGCGCAGACCTATCCGACCCTGTCGGGGACCAACGTCGCCCGGGACTTCGTCGAGTTCCCCTCGCAGTTCAACGAGCATTGGGCGCTCGAGCCTGCCGTGCTCGCCCATTATGCCCGCGACTATCGCACCGGCGCCGCCATGCCGCAGGCCCTGGTCGACAAGATCAAGAAGGCGGCCAAGTTCAATCAGGGCTATGCGCTGGGCGAGCTGATCGCCGCCGCCCAGCTCGACATGGCCTGGCATTCGCTGCCGGCGAGCGCGCCGCGGCAGCAGACCGACGCCTTCGAGGCCGCCGCGCTCAAGAAGATGGGCCTCGACATCGAGGACGTGCCGCCGCGCTACCGGTCGAGCTATTTCCTCCACATCTGGGCCAACGGTTATTCGGCCGGCTATTACGCCTATTTGTGGACCCAGATGCTCGACAACGATGCTTATTCCTGGTTTCGCGGCCACGGCGGCATGACCCGCGCCAACGGCCAGCGCTTCAGGGACATGATCCTCTCGCGCGGCCACACGATGGATTACGGCCCGATGTTCCGCGCCTTCTACGGCAAGGATCCCGACATCGGGCCGATGCTCCGTCACCGCGGCCTCGAGCCGGGCGACGAATAAAGTCCAAGGCTAGGCGGCCCAGCGGCGTAGCATCCGCTCGAGCCCCGCTACGACGCGGGCGAGGCGGGCATAATCGACCTTGTCCGGCGTGTCCTCGCGAGTGTGGTAGAAGGGATAGCGGAACGGCGCGGTGTCGGTGACCATCAGCGCCGGCACCCTGATTTGGCCGAACGACCAATGGTCGGACCAGTCGATGCCCTGGAGGAAACCCGGCGCGGTACCGCCCTCGCTCGGGAAGCGGGCCGCGGCGCGGAAGTCCCGGACGGTGTGCCGCACCCAGCTGCGCGACCCCGTTGTGCCGACGAAG
The DNA here is from genome assembly GCA_034668625.1 of Sphingomonadales bacterium. Lineage (GTDB taxonomy): Bacteria > Pseudomonadota > Alphaproteobacteria > Sphingomonadales > Sphingomonadaceae > Allosphingosinicella. The sequence continues at coordinate 27,432 of JAXDOX010000028.1, read as the reverse complement.
GCGACGAAATTGCCGGTATCGGGATAGAAGGCGCCGAGCGGCGGCGGGTAATGCTGGCTGCCCGGCGCGTCGCGGTAGAAGCCTAGCGTCTCCAGCGCGATCATCCCCTGCACCCGCTCGCCGCTGCGCTGGAGGGCGCGGGCGTAGACGAGGCTGCCCATCGCCTCGGTCTTGAAGAAGGGCGGCTCCTCGTTGACGAACAGGACGAGGCGGAGGCGCAGGCGCGACCGGCCGCTTAAGGGGGCGAGGCCGCGCGCCAGCTCGATCAGCGCCGCCGCGCCGGTCGCATTGTCGTTGGCTCCCGGCGCCCCGCCGACGCTGTCGTAATGCGCGCCGATCACGATTGTCGGCGCATCGGCGCGGGCCGGTTCGACCACCGCCTCGAAGTTGCGGACCGCGATCCCGACGGCGCGGAAGCGCTGCCGCACGACCGGGTAGCCGAAGCCGGCAAGGCGGCCTTCGAGATAGCGGGCGGACTGCTCCAGGGCTTGTGGGTGGGCGACATTGTGCGGTTCGGCGGCGACCGCCTCGACGTCGGCGCGGAGGCGGGCGGCGAGCGCCGTCTCGCCGGGACTGAGCGGCGGCAGCGGACCGCTCCACGAGCGGCCGGGCACCGAGGTCATCCACAGCAAAGTCGCCGCGGGCAGCCCGACGAGGACGAGTAGCACCCCGGCCAGCACGGCGAGGCGCAGCCGGAGCGGCGGCTTTCCGTAGGATCCGTCGGTCATGATGCCTCCCCACAACCTTCTCGCAGCCTTTGTCCCCCGGTGGAACGGACGAATCGACGGGCTTGCCTCTCGCGCCGGGCCGCCGCAGGGGCGGGTCATGGCGCGCAGGCAAGTCTCGTCGAAATCCCAAAGCGGCGGCAGGGCGCTTTTCTATCTGTCGCTCGCGGCGATGATGCTGGAGGCGGCGCCGGCCGTCCCGGCGCACGATGCAACGCCGGCCGCTCGGCCGCGCGCGCTGGTCACGGTCGCCGCACCGGCGCCGGCGAGGGCCGCGCCCGCTCCGGCGCCGAAGCCGGCGAAGGCGCGGACCTTTGCGCTCGATTTCCCGGTGCGACGCGAACTGCCGATCCGCGAGTGGCTGCGGCCGGGCGATTATGCGTGGGACGACGAGGGCGTGCCGGCGGGGCCGCTGACCATCGTCGTCAACATCCGCGGCCGCGTCCTCTCCGCCTACCGCGCCGGGGCCGAGATCGGCCGCTCCAGCCTGATCTACGGCGCCGACGACAAACCGACCCCGCACGGCGAGTTCCGCATCCTCGAGAAGGACGCCGACCACAAATCGAGCCTCTATTACAGCGCGCCGATGCCCTATGCGCTGCGGCTGACCGGCGACGGCGTCTTCCTCCACGCCTCGCAAATGGCTGACGACCTCGCCACCCACGGCTGCGTCGGCCTGCCGAAAGACTTCGCCCGCCTCCTGTTCCACGCCGCGAGGGTCGGCGACCGCGTCGTCGTCTGGAGCGGTACGCGCCAGGGGTGAGGCCTAGCCGTTGCCTTCGCTCATCTTTTTCGCTCTAGTCGCGGTCGAGGGGGAGCGATGGGCGGCGTTGCGGGGAAGCGATGGGGGAGGCGGATGCTGGCCGCCGCGGCGCTGGCCGGCGTGAGCTCGCCGCTCGCGGCCCAATCGCTGTTCGCGCCGTTCGCGGGTACCAAGGATGTGACCGTGCTCGACGACGAGCTCTGCCCGCCGCGCGTCTCGGACGACATCGTCATCTGCGGCCGCCGCAACCCGACCCCCGCCGAGATGCGGATATTGCGGGAATATTCCGCCTGCCTCGCCCAGCGGCGGCCGCAGGCGGCGCGCGACAGCCTGGCGGAGGGGTATCAGGGCGCCGAGACGCGCCGCGCCTTGCTCAAGGTGGCGCAATGGGGGCGCCGTTGCGGCCAGCCGGGGCGGCTGAAGGTCAGCGGCATTCTGTTCGCCGGGGCGATGGCCGAGGCGCTGCTGCGGCCGCTCGCGCGGGCGAAGGCGCTGGAGGCGCGGCTCGCGCTCGATCCCGCCCGGCCGCCGCTGCGCGCCCGCGACGACAGCGAGGTGATGAGCCTTTGCGTCGCCATCGACGCGCCCGGACAGGTGGCGAAGCTGCTCGCCACCGAGGGCGCGTCGCCGGAAGAGAAAGCGGCGCTCGGCGCTCTCGTGCCCGCGTTCGCGGGCTGCCTCAGGAGCCAGGTCAAGCTGGTCGCCAACCAGCCGGCGCTGCGCGCCATGCTCGCGCTCGCCGCCTGGCGGCTGGCGCGCCACAACGAGCCCCCGAAAATCGAGGAGACGAAGATGCGAAGGAATGTGGCGGCAGCGGCCGCTTTGGTTGGGATGGCGACGGCGACTGCGCCCGCCGCGGCGCAGACCGATTGCAATACCTACCGCGACGACTATCAGCTCGCGATCGACGACGTCTCCGCCACGCTGCGCCTCTACGCCCGCTGCCTCGAACTGAGCGGCGGCGAGGACGATTGCGGGCTTCAGTTCAAGGCGCTGGAAAAGGCCCAGAAAAAGTTCGACCGGGCCGTGCTGCAGATCCGATTCAACTGCCGATCCGACCGCCGCGCGCGGAACGCCGATCCGGAATAGTCAGGCGCAGGGGACTACGTCGAAGGCGAAGCTCACCCGTGGCTCGTCGGTACGCGGCGGGATGGTGCGATGGGGGTAATGCGAGGGAGCGAGAAGGAGGTGTCCCTCGCGCGGCCGGTAGCGGCGGGGCGGGACGAGGTCCGGCAGGGCCTCGGCGAGGCTCGGCGGGGGTCCGTATTCGATGGCGCCGCGGCCGTCCTCGGCTTCGGCCACCTCGCGGGGGATTCGGACATAATAAACGCCGCTCGCCCAGCCGCCGCGATGGATATGCCATTCCTCAAATTCGCCGCCGCGCTGGATAAGGCCCCAGGCCCTGAGATGCGCCGCGCGCGGCCGGGCTTCCAGCCATGGGTCGTCGGTGGTCACTGAGGGCGGTGTCCATGCGTCGATGAGGGTCTGGAGAATCTCGATGAGCGCTCGGACGAGCTCCGGGCGACGGCCGGCGAACAGGGCGTGCACTCGTGTGCTTCCCCGGTTCGCTTCCTCCGGCGGGAAATCGCTGAGGGCGCCAGGATTGGCCAGCAGCTCGTCGGCCAACGCCCGGTTGAAGGCGTCGAGATCGTCGAAGCCCGCCGGAACCGGCAGAATTCTCTCGGCGACCCGCGACGGATCGAACAGCAGGGCGCGCGCCTCGTCCACCCGGCCGGCGAGCGCCAGCGCAACGCCTTGGTCCGAGAAAAGCTGGGCGTGGCGGACGCCGCGCGCCGCGAGGCCCTCGCACATTTCCAGCAGCTCCGCGTCGCGACCGCCCTTGCGGAGCAACCGCGCGAGACGCCAGCAGGCGTGGCGGTGCCCCGGCTCCTCGGCCAGCAGCGCGCGCAGCTCGGCCTCCGCCTCGCCGTCGCGGCCCAGGCCGAGCAACGATATGGCGCGCTCGTGGTGCGGACGAGGATCGGCGGCGATCGCCTCGATCGCTTCGGTGAAGCGGCCCAGCACGTTGTAACAGCGGGCAAGTCGGATCGCGAAGCGATCGTCAGCCGACGCAGGCCGCCCGGCATCCTCGAGAAGCTGCGCCGCCGCGGCGAAATCGAAACGGTCGACATGGAGGTCGGCGAGCTTCAGCCGGAGGCGCGGATCGGCCGGATCGGCGGCCAAGGCGCGCTCCAGGAGTGCCATGGCCTGGCGCGGCGGCGCGATGCTTTCGGCCGGCGCGGGCCGCCATTCGATCATGGCGCCGCCGGCGGCGTCAGGAGATGAAGCCCTCCGAATCGGCGTGAACGGTGGTGGGGCTGAGCTCGGCCTCGCTGGTCGCCAGCCGCCGCAGGCTGGGCCGGGTCCAAGGCGAGCGCCCGTTCGATCGGACTTCGGGGCTCTCGTGCTTCGTCTTCGCCATTGCCTTGTCTCCCTTGTCAGCTCGCTCCTAGCGGGCCGAAACCGAAATGAAAAGCGGCGGTTGCGGGGCGACTCTCAGCCGCACTCACGTCGATGTGCCAATCTAATCCACCAGCTCCACCGCCATCGCGGTCGCTTCGCCGCCGCCGATGCAGAGGGTGGCGACGCCCTTGCGGCCGCCTTTTGTCTCGAGGGCGCTGAGCAGGGTGGCGAGGATGCGGGCGCCCGAGGCGCCGATCGGGTGGCCCAACGCCGTGGCGCCGCCGTGGACGTTCAGGCGGTCGCGCGGGATGCCGAGGTCGCGCATCGCGATCATCGCGACGCAGGCGAAGGCCTCGTTCACCTCCCAGAGGTCCACATCCTCGACTGACCAGCCGGCCTTTTCGAGCGCCTTGCGGACAGCGGGCACGGGGGCGGTGGTGAACAGATTGGGCGCCTGGGCGTGGGCGGCATGGGCGACGATGCGTGCGACGGGCTTGGCCCCCAGCCGGTCGGCGACCGACTGACGGGTGAGGACGAGGGCCGCGGCGCCGTCGGAGATGGACGAGGCGTTGGCGGCGGTGATCGTGCCGTCCTTGGCGAAGGCGGGCCTCAGGCCCGGGATCTTCTCCGGATTGGCCTTGCCGGGCTGCTCGTCGACGTCGACGTTGATCTCGCCTTTGCGGGTCGTGACACTGACCGGCACCACCTCGCGGTCGAAGGCTCCTGACCGGATGGCGTCGTTGGCCCGGCGCAGCGACTCGATCGCATATTCGTCCTGGGCCTCGCGGGTGAACTGATAGTCGCGCGCCGTCTCCTCGGCGAAGGTGCCCATGGCGCGGCCGGCATCGTAGGCGTCCTCGAGGCCGTCGAGCATCATATGGTCGTAGACCGTGTCGTGGCCGATGCGGGCCCCGGCGCGGTGCTTCTTGAGGAGATAGGGCGAGTTGGACATCGACTCCATGCCGCCGGCGACGATCACATCCGCCGACCGACAAGCGATCATGTCGTGGGCGAACATCGCCGCCTGCATGCCCGAGCCGCAGACCTTGTTGACCGTCGTCGCCTCGACCGAGCGGGGGAGGCCCGCGCCGAGCGCCGCCTGGCGGGCGGGTGCCTGGCCGAGACCGGCGGGGAGGACGCAGCCCATGAAGATCTTGTCGACCTTCTCGCCCGGGACTCCCGAGCGCTCGACCGCGGCGCGGACGGCGGCGGCGCCGAGCTCGGTGGCGGAAGCGCCGGCGAGGGCGCCCTGGAACGAGCCCATCGGCGTGCGGGCGTAGGAAAGGATGACGATCGGGTCGGCGGTTGTGGACATGCTCGATGTTTCCTCGTCATGCCAGCGAAGGCTGGCATCCATGCGGCGGCGGCGCCCATCGCCGAGTCGGTATGGACCCCAGCTTTCGCTGGGGTGACGTTGTGGGGTCACATAGGCGCGGGGCCGTGCTTGTTCAAATCCGCGGCGCTCTGCTAGGGCCGCAGCCGAAACAGGAGGTTCCATGTCCGATTTCGGGCTCGATTTCGCGCTCGGCGAGATGGCGGACGCGATCCGCGAGACCACCCACCGCTTCGCCGTCGACAAGATCATGCCGATCGCCGCGAGGATCGACGCGGAGGATTGGTTCCCCCGCGAGCTGTGGCCGGAGATGGGCGCGCTCGGGCTCCACGGCATCACCGTCGAGGAGGAATATGGCGGCCTCGGACTCGGCTATCTCGAGCATGTCGTCGCGCAGGAGGAAGTGGCGCGCGCCTCGGCCTCGGTCGGGCTCTCCTACGGCGCCCATTCGAACCTCTGCATCAACCAGCTCCGCCGCTGGGCCAATCCGGAGCAGAAGGCGAAATATTTGCCCAGGCTCGTCTCGGGCGAGCATGTCGGCGCGCTCGCCATGTCGGAAGCCGGGGCCGGCTCCGACGTCGTCGGCATGAAATTGCGGGCCGACCGCGCCGACGGCGGCTGGGTGCTGAACGGCACCAAATTCTGGATCACCAACGCCCATTATGCGGATACGCTCGTCGTCTACGCCAAGACCGCGGACGGGAGCCGGGGTATCACTACCTTCATCATCGAAAAGGATTTCAAGGGCTTCGGCCTGGGCCAGAAGCTCGACAAGATGGGGATGCGCGGATCGCCCACCGGGGAGCTGGTGTTCGACGACTGCTTGGTGCCCGACGAGAATGTGATGGGGCCGGTCAACGGCGGGGTCGGCGTGCTGATGAGCGGGCTCGACTATGAGCGGACCGTGCTGGCCGGGATCCAGCTCGGCATCATGCAGGCGTGCCTGGACGTGGTGCTGCCCTACGTGCGGGAGCGCAAGCAATTCGGCAAGCCGATCGGTTCGTTCCAGCTGATCCAGGCCAAGGTCGCCGACATGTACGTCGCGCTCAATTCGGCCCGCGCCTACGTCTATGCGGTGGCGCGGGCGTGCGACGCGGGGAAGACCACGCGCTTCGACGCGGCAGGGGCGATCCTCTTCGCGTCCGAGAATGCGGTCCGGGTCGGGCTGGAGGCGATCCAGGCGCTGGGCGGCGCCGGCTACACCAAGGACTGGCCGGTCGAGCGCTACATGCGCGACGCGAAGCTGCTCGACATCGGCGCCGGCACCAACGAGATCCGCCGCATGCTGATCGGCCGGGAATTGATCGGCGCGGGCGCTTAGGCGCGGAAACGCCGCTCCCCGCACGCAGGCGATATGCTATGCGCATCCCGGGGAACGGGGGGAGGAACGCCTTGCGCGCACGGATCATTGCGCTGTGCCTCGCGACGGCCGCGTGCCACGCGCACCAGGCCGCCGGGCCAGAGGCCGCGTTCGACGGAGCGCAGGCCGGCGATGCCGCGGGGCTTCGCGCGCACGGCGAGCGGCTGGCGCATGTGCTCGGCTGCACGAGCTGCCACGGCGATCGCCTCGAAGGCGCGCAGTTCGATCCGGAGATGAAGCAATACGGGCCGCTCTACGCGTCGAACCTCAGCCTCCTCGCGCCTCATTATGCGGACGCGCAGATCGAGGCCATCGTCCGGCGCGGGACCCATCCGTCGCGGAGGAGCGTGTGGGTGATGCCCTCGCACATCTTCCAGCATCTGAGCGAGGCGGATCTGAAGGCGATCATTGCCTACCTCCGGTCCGTTCCACCGACCGGCAAGCCGACGCCGCCGCCGCAGTTCAGCGCCGAGGACAGAAAGGAGATGGCCGCCGGTCAGTACAAGGCGGAAGCGCAGGTCGTCCAGGAAACCCGCAACCAGCGCCCTGTCGACCTCGGCCCCTCGTTCGTGCTCGGCCGCTACATCGCCGAGGTGACCTGCGCCGAGTGCCACGGATCGCGGCTCGAGGGGCAGAAGGGCGGTCCGCCCGATTTGGTCGCGGCCGGCACCTATACGCGCGCCGAGTTCGAGCACCTGGTCACCGAGGGCGTTCCGACCGGACACCGCAAGCTGAAGCCGATGATGACGGGAGTCGCCAAATACCGCTTCACACACCTGACGCGCCACGAGCGCGATGCGCTCTACGCCTATCTGAAAGCGCGGGCCGAGCAGGCGCGATAGCTACCAGACATGCACGCGCTTGTCGGGCGCGAGGTAGAGCTTCTGCCCCGGCTGGACGCTGAACGCCGCGTACCACGGGTCGAGGTTCCTGACGGTCTGCACCCGCCAAGGCGCGGGGGCGTGGACGTCGGTGGCGATGCGAGCCCTCAGCGCCTTGTCGCGCATCTTGGTCCGCCAGCTCTGCGCGAAGGCGAGGAAGAAGCGCTGGTCGCCGGTCAGACCGTCGATCACCGGCGCCGGCTTGCCGCCAAGCGACTTGCGCCAGGCCTCGTAAGCGGCGGTGAGGCCGGCGACGTCGGCGATATTCTCGCCCAGCTCCTGCTTGCCGTTGAGGTGGAGCCCGGGCAGCGCCTCATAGGCGTCATACTGGGCGGCGAGGGCGGCGCCCGCCGCCTCGAACCGCTTCAAATCCGCCGGAGTCCACCAATTGTGGAGCTTGCCGGTCGAATCGAAATCCGCGCCGAGATTGTCGAAGCTGTGGCTGATCTCGTGGCCGATGACGGCTCCGATCGCGCCGTAATTGGCGGCGGCGTCGAAGCGCGGGTCGAAATAGGGCGTCTCGAGGATCGCGGCGGGGAAGTTCAGCGCATTCTGCAGCGGCAGGTTGACCGCGTTCACAGTCTGCGGCGTCATCCACCATTCGCCCTGGTCGACCGGCTGGCCGATCTTGCCGATCTGGTGCCGGTACTCGGCGAGGCTCGCCCGCATCAGATTGCCGACCGGATCGTCGGCGCGCACTTCGAGCGAGGAATAATCGCGCCATCGGTCAGGATAGCCGATTCCGACCTTCAGCACCTGCAGCTTGCGCCGCGCTTCGGCGCGAGTGGTCGGCGCCATCCAGTCCAAAGAGGCCAAGCGGGCGTCGAAGGCGGCGACGATGTCCTTCACCATTGCCTCGATTTCGGCCTTGGACGAGGCTGGGAAATATTTCGCGGCGTAGAGCTTGCCGACCGCGTCGCCGAGATTGGCGTTGACGGCGGCGATGGCGCGCTTGTCGCGCGGCTGCTGCTGCGGCGTGCCGTTCAGCGTATGGCTGAAGAATTCGAAATAGGCATCGTCGAAGGCCTTGGGGAGAACCGAGGCGACCTGGTTGATGGTGTGGAACGCCAGCCAGTCCTTCCAGGCGTCGATCGGCTCGCTGGCGACCAGCGCCGAGAGCTGCGTCACCGCTCCGGGCTGCCAGACAGTGAAATCCTGCTGGGTGGGGAGGCTTGCCGCCTTCCAATAGGCCTCCCAGTCGATGCCGGGGGCCTTGGCGGCGAAGTCGGCGCGTTTCCAGGGGTTATTCGCTTTGTGAGCGTCCTGGCTGGTGGCGATGTCAACGTGGGCGCCGGCGATCTTGGTCTCGAGCTGGAAGATGCGGTCGGCGCGCATCGCCGGGTCCGGCATACCGGCCAGCGTCAGGATCTTCGTCACATAGGCTTTGTAGGCGGTGCGCAGCTCGGCCATCTCGGGCTTGGGCGACAAATAATAATCGCGGTCGGGAAGCCCGAGGCCGCCCTGCATCAAATAGGGGATGGTGACGTCGGGACGGTTCAGGTCCTGGGTCACGAACAGGCCGAACAGATTCTCAGTGTGGAAGTTGGTGGCGTTCAAGGGATCGGTATCGGCGCGCATGTTGGCGCCGAGCTTGGCCGAAAGCGCACTCTTGTCGGCGATCGCGGCGATCGCATCGAGCTCGCCCTTCAAAGGCGCGAGGCCGCGCTGCTCGATGCCGTTCTGGTCCAGATAAGCGGCGTAATAATCGGCGATGCGGCGCTCGTCGGTGCCGGCGGCGGGATTGCTCTGCCCGATGCCCTGGATCAGCTCGGCATTGCGCTTTTCGGCGACCTGGAACACTTCGTAGCCGACGCCGGTCGAGGCGCGGTCGGCGGGAATCTCAGCCTTCGCCAGCCAGACGCCGCTGGCATAAGCGTTGAAGTCGTCACCCGGCTTCACGCCCTTGTCGATCAGCGCCTGGTCGACGCCGGCGAGCGAGCCCGCAGCGTGCACCGTCCCGGCCTGGTTGCCGCCTCCCGCGCCGCCCGGCGAGCAAGCGGCGGTGGCGAGGAGCAGAGCGAGGACGAGATTGCGGTTCATATAAGCCTCTTGCGCGACGGGTGGCGAACGGCGGCGGACTATAAGGGCGTTTTTGCGGGGCGCCAGCGGCTTCCCATCAAGCGCCCCAGCGGTTAGGCAGCCCTTCACAAATGACGGGATCGGACGGATGAGCAAGGGCCTGATCGACGGCCTCGAATGGTACGGCTCGATCGCCGGCGCGATCGCCGCCTTGATCGTCGCGCTCGACCTCGGCCGGCGGCCGACCGGCTGGGCGTTCGTCATCTTCGTCACCTCGTCGGTCGCGCTCGTCACCTGGGGCTTCGTTTCCGACAAGGCGGAGGGGATCGGCACGCAGAATATAATCCTGTTCGTCATCAACGCGATCGGAGTCTACCGCTACCTCATCCGCAAGAAACCGGTGCACGGGTGAGGGGCGTGGGTTCGTGCGAGAAACACCTCGTCATGCCAGCGAAGGCTGGCATCCATGCGGAATCAGCATGGACCCCAGCCTTCGCTGGGGTGACGGAGATGGCATGACCCAGATCACTTCCCGCATCGACGACGGCTCCGACGCCTTCCGCCGCTTTGCTGCGCACAATCGGGGGCTGGCGGATGAACTGCGCGCGCGCGTCGCGGTGGCGGCGCTGGGCGGGCCGGACAAGCATCGCGAGCGGCACGTCGCGCGCGGCAAATTGCTGCCGCGCGACCGGGTGACTCGGCTGCTCGATCCGGGCTCGCCCTTGCTCGAGATCGGCCAGCTCGCGGCGAACGGCATGTATCACAACGAGGCGCCCGGGGCCGGCATGATCGCCGGGATCGGCCGCGTTTCGGGCCGCGAGTGCATGATCGTCGCTAACGATCCGACGGTGAAGGGCGGCGCCTATTTCCCGATCACGGTGAAGAAACACCTGCGCGCCCAGGAGATCGCGCGCGAGAACCGGCTGCCCTGCGTCTATCTGGTCGACAGCGGCGGCGCTAATTTGCCGCACCAGGCGGAGGTCTTCCCCGACCGGGAGCATTTCGGCCGCATCTTCTACAACCAGGCGCAGATGTCGGCCGACGGCATCGCCCAGATCGCCTGCGTGATGGGGAGCTGCACCGCCGGCGGCGCCTATGTGCCCGCCATGTCCGACGAGAGCGTGATCGTCGGGAACCAGGGGACGATCTTCCTCGGCGGCCCGCCTTTGGTGAAGGCGGCAACGGGGGAGGTAATCAGCGCCGAGGATCTCGGCGGCGGCGACCTCCATGCGAGGAAGTCCGGAGTCGTCGACCATCTCGCCGAGAACGACGAGCATGCGCTTGCGATCGTGCGCAGCATCGTCGCCCGCCTGAATACGACCAAGGCCGTCGATCTCGACCTCGCCGAGCCCGCCGAGCCCAAGCTCGACCCCGAGGAATTGTACGGCATCATCCCCGACGACGTGCGCACGCCCTACGACGTCCACGAGGTGATCGGCCGCATCGTCGACGCCTCCGACTTCCACGAATTCAAGCCGCTCTACGGTTCGACCCTGGTGTGCGGCTTCGCCCGCATCTGGGGCATGCCGGTCGCGATCCTCGCCAATAACGGCATACTCTTCTCGGAGAGCGCTCTGAAGGGCACCCACTTCATCGAGCTCGCCTGCCAGCGGCGAACTCCGCTCCTCTTCCTCCAGAACATCTCGGGCTTCATGGTCGGCGGCAAATATGAGGCGGGCGGCATCGCCAAGGACGGCGCCAAGCTGGTGACCGCCGTGGCGACCGCGCAGGTGCCCAAGGTCACAATCCTGATCGGCGGCAGCTTCGGCGCCGGCAATTACGGCATGGCCGGCCGCGCCTACGGCCCCCGCTTCCTGTTCACCTGGCCCAACAGCCGGATCAGCGTGATGGGCGGCGAGCAGGCGGCGAGCGTGCTGGCGACCGTCCACAAGGACGCCGACAAATGGAGCCCCGAGGAAGCCGAAGCCTTCAAGGCCCCGATCCGCCAGCGCTACGAAGACGAAGGCAACCCCTATTACGCCACCGCCCGCCTCTGGGACGACGGCATCATCGACCCGGTCCAGACGCGGGACGTGCTCGGGCTGGCGTTCAGCGCCTGCCTCAACGCGCCGATCCCGGAGCGGGCGCGCTTCGGGATTTTCAGGATGTGATGGAAGGTGGCGGCCGGTTAGCTCCTCCCCGGAACGGGGAGGGGGACCAGGCGAAGCCTGGTGGAGGGGTCCCACGCGTGTTGCGCGCACCGATCAAGACGGTGAAGCGAGCGCGCAAGCTGCGGCGGGAGATGTCGCCGGCCGAGGCCCTTTTGTGGACGGCGTTGCGGGAGCGGCCCGGAGGGTTCAAGTTCCGGCGGCAGAATCCACAGCATCCGTTCTCACTCGATTTCGCCTGCCTGGAGACGCGGCTTGCGGTGGAGGTCGATGGCGAGGCGCATGACCGTGGCAATCGGCCTCAGCAAGATGCGGTGAGGGATGCGTTGGTATCGCGTGCGGGGTTCGTCACGATGCGCATTCCGGCCGTGGAGCTATTTCGCAACCTGGAAGGTGTCGTTTCCGGAATCGTCGAGGCGTGCCGGGCGCGGGGCCCCCTCCACCGTGCTTCGCACGGTCCCCCTCCCCGTTCCGGGGAGGAGCAAGGATGATCAGATCCCTCCTCATTGCGAACCGCGGCGAGATTGCCTGCCGGATTATCGGTACGGCGCGGCGGCTCGGAATACGTACCGTCGCCGTCTGCTCCGACGCCGACCGCCATGCGCTGCACGTGCGAGAGGCGGACGTCGCGGTGCAGATCGGGGCGTCGCCGGCGCGCGAGAGCTATCTCGTTGGGGAGAAGATCATCGCGGCCGCGAAGAAGACCGGCGCCGAGGCGATCCATCCGGGATACGGCTTCCTTTCGGAGAATGCCGAGTTCGCCGAGGCGGTGGAGGCGGCGGGGCTGGTCTGGGTCGGGCCGAGAGCGGCTTCGATCCGGGCGATGGGGCTGAAGGATGCCGCCAAGAAGCTGATGCAGGAAGCGGGCGTGCCGGTCACGCCCGGCTATCTCGGCGAGGACCAGGCGCCGGAGCGGCTTCAGGCAGAGGCCGAGGCGATCGGCTTTCCGGTTCTGATCAAGGCGGTGGCCGGCGGTGGTGGGAAGGGGATGCGGCGGGTCAATGCGGCCGCAGAGTTCCAGGAGATGCTCGCGTCATGCAAACGAGAGGCGGCCGCCGCATTCGGTGACAACCGCGTTTTGATCGAGAAATATGTCGAGCGGCCGCGGCATATCGAGGTGCAGGTGTTCGGCGATATGCATGGCAATATCGTTCACCTGTTCGAGCGCGACTGCTCGCTGCAGCGGCGCCACCAGAAGGTGATCGAGGAGGCGCCGGCGCCGGGCTTCGACGATGCGTTGCGCGATGCCGTCTGCGACGCGGCGGTCCAGGCGGCGAAGGCGGTCGACTATGTCGGCGCGGGGACGATCGAGTTCATCGCCGATGCCTCCGAAGGGCTGCGGCCGGATCGCATCTGGTTCATGGAGATGAACACGCGCCTCCAGGTCGAGCATCCGGTGACCGAGGAGATTACCGGCCAGGACCTGATCGAATGGCAGCTCCGGGTCGCGTCGGGCGAGCCGCTGCCGCTGAGGCAGGACGAGCTGTCGATCCACGGCCACGCCGTCGAGGCGCGGCTCTACGCCGAGGATCCGGCGCACGAATTCCTGCCCTCGACCGGGCGGCTCGACCATTTCGTGCTGCCGCGCGGCCTCCGCGTCGACACCGGAGTCGAGGAGGGCGACCGGATCAGCCCTTATTACGACCCGATGATCGCCAAGCTGATCGCCTACGGCGGCACCCGCGAAGACGCGATCGACCGGCTGGTCGACGCGCTCGACCAGGTCGAGGTTTGGCCGGTGAGGACCAACGCCGCCTTTCTCGCCCGCGCCGCCGGCGACGCGGATTTCCGCGCGGGCGAGGTCGACACCGCTTTCATCCCCTCGCGGATCGGGCGGCTGGTGCCCGATCCGGCGCCCTCCGAGGCGGTCTGGAACCTCGCCGCAACCGCCTTGCTCGCCTCCGACTTCTCCGCGGCGGAGGAGGGCGATCCGTGGAGCGCCCTGCAAGGCTTCCGCCTCAACGCCGCTCTGGATCGCACAGTCGCGATCGCCCACGGCGGCGAGACTCGCCTTGTCGACACGGCGGGCGACCCGCCGCTCGAGGGCGTCGCCACGGCGGAAGGGGAGAAGGTGCTGGTCTTCGCGGCCGGCCAGGCCTTCGCTTTCTCGCTCCCCGGCACCGCCGGCGGCGCGGCGGGCGGCGGGGCGTCGGACGGAACCTTGCTGTCGCCGATGCCCGGGCGGGTGATTGCGGTCGAGGTTCGGGAGGGGGATAAGGTGGCCAAGGGCGGCAAGCTCGTCACCCTGGAGGCGATGAAGATGGAGCACAGCCTCGTCGCCCCGTTCGACGGGGTGGTGGCCGAGCTGGCGGCGAAGGAGGGGGCGCAGGTGACGGAAGGGCAGTTGCTGGTGCGGGTGGAGAAAGAGCCATGACTCCGCCCCGGAACGGGGAGGGGGACCATGCGCAGCATGGTGGAGGGGGCCCGCGTCCGTGCCGCCGCCAACGCCGGGCCCCCTCCACCGCACTTCGTGCGGTCCCCCTCCCCGTTCCGGGGAGGAGTTAAGATGCCCGGCCGTTATTACGACGAATGGACGATCGGCGATCGCATCCTTCACGAGCCGCATCGCTCGGTCACCGAGACCGACAACCTCCTCGTCTCGGCGCTCACCCACAACCCGCAGCCGCTCCACCTCGACGCCGAATATGCCGCGGCAACTGAGTTCGGCCGGATCGTCGTCAACGGCACCTTCACCTTCGCATTGATGGTCGGCCTCTCGGTCGGCGACACGACCTTGGGCACGCTCGTTGCCAATCTGGGCTACGACAAGGTGCGCATGCCGAAACCCGTCTTCATCGGCGACACCTTGCGCGCCGAGACCGAGGTCATCGCCCTCAAGGATTCGAAGTCGCGCCCAGACGCCGGAATCGTTACCTTCGAGCACCGCATGCTCAACCAGCGGGACGAGCTCGTTTGCGTCTGCGAACGCACCGCGCTGATGCAGAGGCGGCGGTGAAGCTCCGTTCGCTCCTGTTCGTGCCGGGCGACCGGCCGGAGCGGATGGCGAAGGCGCTTGGGGCTGGGGCCGACGCCTTGATCCTCGACCTCGAGGATTCGGTCGCGCCGGCGGCGAAGGGCGAGGCGCGGCGGGCGGTGGCGGCCTTCCTCCACGCCAACGCGACGGCGCCGCTCTGGGTGCGGATCAACCCGCTCGATACGACGGATTGCGACCGCGACCTGGCGGCGGTGCTTCCCGCCCATCCCGACGGAATCGTGCTCCCCAAGGCGGAGGGCGGCGCCTCGGTCGCCGAGCTGACCCGGCGGCTGACCGCGGCGGGCAACGCCATGGCCCATATCCTCGCCATCACCACCGAGACTCCGGCAGCGATCTTCCAGCTCGGCACTTATGGCGGGGTCAAGCGCCTTGCCGGCCTCACCTGGGGCGCCGAGGACCTTCCCGCCGCCATCGGCGCGGCGACGTCGCGCGAGGCGGACGGAGGCTATACGCCGCCCTACGAGCTTGCCCGCTCGCTCTGCCTGTTCGGGGCGGCGGCGGCGCGGGTGGCGCCGATCGAGACGGTATACCCCGATTTCGGCGACCTGGACGGCCTCGCCGCCTACGCCGCGCGCGCCCGCCGCGACGGCTTTACCGGCATGATGGCGATCCATCCGGCGCAGGTGCCGGTGATCAATGCCGCCTTCACGCCCAGCGAAGCGGAGGTCGCCCACGCCCGCGCCGTCGTCGCCGCCTTCGCCGACGCTCCCGGCGCCGGCGCCCTGTCGCTCGACGGCAGGATGATCGACCGGCCGCACCTCCTCCAGGCGCAGCGCATCCTCGCCGCCGCCGGCCGCTAGATGCTCGACCCGGCGAAGCTCGCCACCGCGCTCGGCTTCGTTCTCGGAGTGGGCGGGGGAGGGGCTCTGGCGGCGCGGCTGCGCGGGCGATCCGCGCTGGCGGGCCGCCGCTGCGCCCGTTGCGGCGCGAGCCTCAGCCTCTGGCCGGCCGCGCCCTTGCTCTCCTGGTTCGGAATCGTGCCGCGCTGCCGGCGCTGCGGCGCGGCGAGCGGCTGGCTTCACCCGGCGCTGGAAGCTGGGGCGGTGCTGATCGGCCTCATCGCCATCTTCGTCCTGCCGCTGCCGCTGGCATTGCTCGCCATGCTCGCCGGCTGGGTACTGTTCCCCTTGGCCCTCCGGCGCTGGGGCTAGGCGCGCGGGATCAGCTCTCCGGATCCTTGTAGCGGCTCTCGATGAAGCGGCCTTGCGCTTCGAAGGCCTGGCGGTCGCCCTCGGCGAGGCGGGCGCCGATATCGTCGAGCGCCTGGCGCGCCGCGTCGAGGCTGGCGACGAGCCGCTGGTCGGCGGTCAGGCCCTCGCCGTCGGGCTGCCGGCGGTAATCCGGGGGGATGCGCTCGTAGCGCTCGATGAGGTCGGGGAGGTGCTTGCCCATCAGCCGCCGCGCGTCCTGCGCCAGCGGATCGAGCGGGTCGACCTCGCTGAGGCGGGATTCGAGCAGAGGGAGCTTCGCGCCGATCGCGTCCGTCCGCTGCGCCGCCGGCGCCGGCAAAGCGGCGCGCTCGCGCACCAGCACGCCCTCGAGCCGGCGGACGATGGTTCGGGTCGGCAGCTCCTCCGAGAAGGCGACTCGCTTGGGCTCGGCCGGCCAGAAGGAGAAAGCGAGGAGCAAGGCGAGCGTCGCGATGGCGACCAGGAACAGGCCGGTGATCCCGATCGGGCCGACCAATTGGCTGAAGACGATGGTGGCGACGATCAGCGCGGCGATGGTCGCGCCCATGCCGGTAAGGCGGCGGGCCAATGAGCGGGCGGTGCGGCCGTAATAGCGCCGCCGCGCTGCATTCGCCTCCACGCTCTTGCCGTCCCAGCGGGCGAAGGCGGCGTCCATCCGCGCGACCACCTCGTCGACGTTGAGCGGCCCTTTCGCCATCTCAGCCCTCGACGGGCGCCAGCAAGGGCGAGCTGGCGGAGCCGCCGGAGAGCTGGTTCTGCGCCACGCCCTCGGCGCGGGCGATGTAGCCGCGGCTCTTCTCGACCTCCTTGGAGAGCGAATCGACCGTCTGCTTCATGTTGCCGAGCGCCTCGATCTTGAAGCGGTCGATCGTGTCCATCGTGTCGTAGATGTTCTGGAAGGCGCGTTGCAGCACCTCCAGCGGGATCGTGGCGGATGCCGCCTGCTGGTGGATCTCGCCGGTCTGATTCTTGAGCATGTTGCCTGTCGAATCGATCACATTGGCCGTCGTGGTGTTGAGCGAGGTGATCTGCTCCAGCACCAGCCGCTGGCTGGTCAGCGCCTGGGCGACGGTCACCGCCGTGCGCAGCGCAGCCACCGTCGTGGTGGAGGCGCGGTCGACGCCCTTCACCAGCTCGACATTGTTCTTCTTGACGAGGTCGAGGGCGAGATAGCCCTGCACCGTCACCGCCATCTGGGTGAGGAGATCGGTCGTCCGCTGGCGGGTGTAGAAGAGGGCGGTCTCGCGGATCGCCTTGGCCTTGGCCGGGTCGGTGGCGTCGAGCTCGGCCGCTTTCTCCTCGAGCTTGGAGTCGAGGACCTTGGAGATGTGGATCATCTGCTCGAGCTGGCCCATCGCCTTCCACAAAGCCGCGCGCTCGGTATCGATCGCCGCATTGTCCATCAGCAGCTCGTCCTTGCCCGAGGCGAGGCTGCTGAGGATCTTTGAGATGTGGGTCTGCGCCGACTGGTATTTCTGGAAGTAATTGCCGATCCGGTTGCCGAACGGGATGATGCCGAGGATCTTGCGCGGGCGGCTGAGATTGCCCTGGCGACCGGGATCGAGCTGCTCGACGGTGCGCCTGAGCTCGGTCAGATCGGCGCCGATGCCGCTTTCCTTGTCGATCGCCATGACCGGGCGGTCGAGGAAGCGGTTGGAATGGCCGGCCGCCTGGGCGATCTCCTTACGGCCCATGTTGGTAAGTTCGTCGACTTTCTTGCCGAATTCCGGGCTGTTCGCGTCTGCCGCCACCAGCTCGCCGACGAACTTGTCCACCACCTGGTCCAGCCGCGTCTTGACGCTGTCGTCGACCGGCACGAGGCCGGCCGCCTCGGCCGGCGCAACCGGGGCGACGACCTCGGGGGCCTCGAGCTTGAGCTTGGTGTCGGTGGCCATGATCGCTCCCTCCGTCTCCTTGCCGGCTAGATGGGGCAGGGGGGCGGGCGAGCGCAAGGGGGAAAGTGTGTTATTCTACTAAAGCACCGCTGGCGATCGAGAGCGGACGAACGAAAGCGGCGGCGGAACCGGAGTTCCGCCGCCGCCTTACGCGTTCGACTTGAGCGGCGATTAGCCGTTCATCTGGGTCGAGACGTTGTTGAAGGTCGTGCCGAGGCTGGTGCCGATATTCTTCATGGCGGCAATGGCGGCGACGGCGATCAGCGCGGCGATCAGGCCATACTCGATGGCGGTGGCGCCCTTCTGATTGCGAACGATCTTGCGAATGAAGCTCATTTCCGGTCTCCTGTTTGTAAAACTTCGAAGTTTCACTTCAGCCGTTCCGATGTCCACTTCGGTCGGGCCGACTTCGCTGTCTAGGCGAGGGAAGTTGCCAAAAGGTTAGCGCCGCTCAGGCGTTGTTGAGCACGTTGTCGGAGACGGTGTTCCACATGCCGGTCGTGCTGGTGGCGACCAGGCGCAGGCCCGCGATCATGGCCAGCACGATCAGGGCCAGGATCAGCGAATATTCGACCGCGGAAGCCCCGCGCCGGTCTCCGATCAGCTTCCCAAGCCTGGCCATTGACGTCTATCCCCCGCTCGCGCCCGGTGCACGTGCCGGGAGAAATACGGCCACTCTCGTTAATGGACTCCTAGCAAGCGCCGCCGATGGCAAAAAAAGCCCGAACCATGATCGTCGTCGCCGCGGCTTTGGCCGATCAGGAAGGGCGGGTGCTCCTCCAGCGCCGGCCGGAGGGAAAGGCGATGGCGGGGCTGTGGGAGTTTCCCGGCGGCAAGATGGAGGAAGGCGAGCGCCCGGAGGCGGCGCTGGTGCGCGAGCTTAAGGAGGAGCTCGGCATCGCGGTCGACGAGGCGGCGCTGGAGCCCGCTGCCTTCGTCAGCGCCGACAATGGCGGGCGGACGATGCTGCTCCTGCTCTACCTCTGCCGTGCGTGGCGGGGGGAGCCGGCGGCGCTGCATGCCAGCGAGCTCGCCTGGGTGGCGCCGGTCGACATGTCGCGCCGGCCGATGCCGCCGGCCGACGTGCCGCTGGTCGAGCGGCTAATCGGCCTGGTCCCGCCCGCGGCGTAGCGCTTCGGCCAGCGAGGCGGTGGCGCTGCCGCGCCGCGCCGGCCTGGGCTGGTCCGGCGAGGGGGCCCAGCCGAGCAGTTGGACGATCTCGAAACGCTCAGCGGTCTTACCGTCGGCGCCTGCAGCCGCGGCGAAGTCGGCGATGGCGGCGGCAAGGCCAATACGGCCGATCGGCCGGCGGGAGCGCGCGGCGAGCAAATTCGTGCCGCCCATCGCTCTCAGGTCGCGGACCAGGGCCGCAACCTCGGGGAAGCGCACGTCGATTCCCCAGGAATCGGCGACGGGGAGCGCGAAGCCGGCGCGTGCGAGGAGGTCGCCGGCGGCGCGCACGTCGATCTGCGGGTGGATGCGCGGTGCCGCGCCCCCTTCGGCACCGTCGGCCGCGAGCATGGCCGAACGCAGCCGCGGCAGGCTGCCGGCTCCGAGAAAGGCACCGAGGAACAGGCCGTCGGGGCGCAGCGCCCGGCGGATCAGCAGCAGCGCACCGGGCAGGTCGTTGACCGTGTCGAGAGCGCCGACCGAGACGACCAGGTCGAAAGCGCCCTCCGCGAAGGGGAGGCGGTCTTCCTCGACCTGCACCCCGCGGGCGGCGGAGGCGAACCGGGAACCGGGGTCGGCGGGTACCACCTCGATGCCGCGCTCGCGAAGGCGGCGGGTGAGATAGCCCCCGGCGCAACCGAGATCGAGCGCGCGTTCGAAGCGGCGGGAGACGAAGTCGAGCCGCTCGACGAGTTCGTCGGCGGCGAGGCGGAACAGATAATCCGCAGCGCCCGCCGAGGCAGCCGCGCGGTCCCGCCGCAAGCGTCTCAGCGCACGGTCGAAAGGCGCGTCCCGGCTCACGCCCGCGCCTTTCGCCGTTTCGGTCCGGCTGTAAAGCCGTGCTCTAGAAGAACAGCTTGCGGAAGCTGATCCGGACCACCCGGCCGAGCGGGTCGAGATAGGCCGGCTGGTAGCTGAGCGGCGTCACTCCGTTCTGGTCGCGCACGCGCAGGCGGGTGTCGAACAGATTGTCGACGCCGATGCTGACTCGGGCGCCGCGGAAGAAGCGGTGCTTGCGCGCCAGCGGCTGCGAGCCGAGGTCGGCGAACAGCCGCAGGCCAATCGTCGCCAGCGACGAGAAATGGAGGTCGCTGGCGGTGCCGCCGCCGGGGATGGCGCCGCCGCGCACATCGGTGCCGCTCTGCCAGTTGGCGCTGACCCAGCCTCCCATCCCGTTCTTGAAGAAGCCGCCCTGGAACTGGAGCTCGTGTTGGGGTTGGCCGCCGCTGCCGCCCACCGCCGAGCCATGCAGCAGGTCGAGGATCGGCACGCCCGGCCGGATCAGGATGTCGTCGCGGAAATGCCAGGTGTGGTAGAGCGAGAATTGCAGCCGCCCCTGGCCGCGGCCGCCGAAGCCGCCGAAGCCGCCGAAGCCTCCGCCCCCCCCGCGCCCGCCGCCGCCGGCACCGCCGCCAGCGCCACGCGGACGATCGCCTCCCGTCGCGCGCGCCGCCGGCGGCGTGCCCGGCGCGCTCTGTGTCGTCTGGCCACCCGGAGCGGACGGTGCTCCACCGGCCGTGTCCCGGCCGCCCCGCTGTCCGCCGCCGCCGCCGCGTCCGCCGCCGCCGAAAAAGCCGCCGAAGCCGCCCGCCGGCGGCTGCTGCGCCTTGCCGACAGGCGCCGAGAAGTTGATTCCCCAACGCAGCTGCTGCGAGCGCGAGCGGGCGAAGTTCACCGGCCGCGCGTCGATCCTCAGCAGCCGGCCCGAGGCATCGCGGGTGAAGCGGTCCGGGAAGGCGGCCTCGATCTCGGGCGTCGCCGTGGGGAAGCCGGCAATCGGGTTGTCGATTCGCTGGTTCGTGTAATTGGCCGAGATCGAGAGGTCCTTGTCTTTGATCGGCTTGAACGTGAGCCCGAGCTTGTAGACGCGGCGGTGGTCGGCCCGGAGCGCCGGATTGCCGCCGCTCACCTGGGTGACGTCGATCGTCTCCTGGCGGACGAGATCGAAGACCCGGACGTTGGGCGTGGTGATCAAGGGATCGCCAAGTTGGCCGATCGAGGGCGGCCCTTCTTCGTCGGTCATCGAGGCGATGACGCTGAGCGGCACGATCGGCGACCAGTTCAAGCCGCCGCCGAGCGTGCGGAGCGTGCCGAAATCGGAGAGGTGCTGGACCGCCAGGTTGAAATTGGCCGAGAGGTTGCCGAGCGCGGAGAGGAAGGCGCGGCGGCGGCTGGCGATCGGGATGTCGAGGCTGATTTGGCCGTTCTCGCGGGTACGCGAGAGGTCGCGGTCGGTCTCGATCCCGGAGCGCAGCGTGCCGCTGGACAGGTCCTGAGTGTTGAAGCCGGCGCGGACGCTCGCCTGGATCTCGCCGCCTGGCAAGGTGAGGACGGGGCCGGTGAACAGGAGGTCGGCATTGGCCGCGGTCGAGACCGAGCGGGCGCGGTCGCCCGGGCGCTGCGGAAGCAAGCCGAGGGGGATGTCGCCGAACGGATTAATCGCCGCGTCATTGGCCAGGATTCGCGCCTGCAGCGCGCCGGTGTCGATACCGGTCGCGGTGCGGATGAGCGTGTTGGTGCGGTCGAAATTGCTGGTGAGCGACCAGCGCCAGGGCTTGAGATCGCCGTTCATCGTCAGGCCGAGATGGGCGGTGCGGGTGTCGTTGCTGCGGTTGAGCGGATCGGCCGGATCCAGGTAGCGGAACAAGGTGACGTCGCGGCCGAACGGCGAGAAGCGATTGCCGCGCGGCACCGTCAGCGTGCCGGAAGCGAGGCCTAGCAGGCTCTCGCTCGAATTGATCTCGTAGCGGCCGTTCAGCGTCGCCCCGACGTGCCCGAACACGGTGCGGGCGACGGTGGCGTTGACGCTCAGCGAATCGGTGGTCGGAAGCAAAGTGCGGTATCGGCCGACGTCGCTGACGCTCTGGGCGCCGGTGAAGTCGCCGAGCGCCGCGGCCCCGGCGGCGGCCGAGCCGGGAACCGCGGCAATCGTCACCGGGCGACCCGCGAGGGCGCTAAGCGCCGGGTCGATCTCGCCTCCGAAAGGCGAGGCGCCGACATTGCCGCCGAGCGAGAAAGGCGAGGAGGGCGTGCTCTGAATGAGGTCGCGCTCGCTCTCCAGCAGGCTGCCGGCATGGTTGTATTCGGTGTGGAGGTTGAAGCGGCCGCCGTCCTGGATGCGCAGGAAGGTGAATTCGGCGCCGTAGGTGGCGCGGCCGCCTTCGGTGGCCAGGCCGCCGTTGAGCTCGGCGGTCACCGCGCGGAAGCGGCGGCGGGTGACGATGTTCACCACCCTCTGGTCGGCGGAATAGCCGTAGCGCAGCGCGACTTCCTCGGGGAGGATGTCGACCCGGTCGATCGCCTCGGGCGGGATGTCGCGGATCTCACCGAAGCTGGAGATGCGCTGGCCGTTGAGCAGGAGGACCGGCGCCTCGCCACCGCGGCCGCGGCCGCTCTGGGTCTGGGGGGAGATGACGTTGAGCAGCTCCTGGAGGCTGCCGGCGCCGGTGGCGCGGATGTCGCGGCGGTTGAGCTGGTTCTCGGGCGGGATGTCGCTGATCACTGCGCCGCGCTCGCGCGTGCCGGTGATGACGATCGCCGGCTGGTCGCTATCGTCCTCCTCGTCCGCGCCCACGGCGCCGGTGGGGAGAGGGGCCGGCGTCGCTGCCTGGCCGGCGGCTGGCGCTGGCACCGGGGCGCCGGTGGAGGAGGGCTGCTGGGCGACCAAGGGAGCCTCGGCGGCGGTGCCGAGAAGCAGGGCAAGAAACAGCTTCGAGCCGAAAAGCACGCGATCGTTCACCAAATCAACCTCTGTCAGAATGGATGGCGGCGGCTGCCGCATGGCTCCTGAACACCCGCTGTACCCGGAGGGTCCCGGGCCGCCACGGCTCGTCGGCGAAGCGTACCGGCCCGCCGCATCGCCGTGAGCGCCAATAGCGCAACTTACATGTGGGTCACACGCCCTTTGAGACGCAATCCGCATTGGCGGCGCCAAGCGGCTGCGATATAAGCCGACCCCGAAACCTATGGGGGTCATCATGGCGAAAACGGCTTTCTTCCTGGCCAGCGCGGGCGCGCTGGCGCTTGGCGGTCTTGCGCTGGCGCAGCCGGGCTCGGGCGGGGGAGGGACGGCCGTCTACTGGATGACGGCCGACACCCTGTCCGGCATGGGCGGCATGATGGGCGGCGGCGGCCGGCCAAGCGCCGGCTCGGTGCTCGGCGCGATGATGGGCCGCGGCGGCGGCATGGGAAGCGGCTATGCGAAGACGCTGCGTCTCGAGCTCGGCAGCAACGCCCGCCCGGCCGGCGAGCCGACCGCCGAACATCTGCCGCCGGCGGGGCTCGGGGCCGGGCCGAGCCTGCCGCTGGTAACGCCGATGCGGGTGACAGCCACGGAGGCGCCGAGCACTGGCTTCCCGCCGAACATGGAGCGGCCGCGGGGGCGCATCCTCATCTACTGGGGCTGCGGCGAGCATGCGCGGCCCGGCCAACCGGTGATCATCGACTTCGCGACGATCAGCGCCGGGCACCTGCCCCCCGCCTTCGCCAACATGAACTTCCGCCCCGAGCTCGGGCCCTCCGCCTTGCGCTTCGCCACTTACGGCGTGTGGCCGAATCAGAAGTCGAGCACGCGGGTGCCGCAGAACGCCTCGCTGGTCGGCGATCATGTCGTCCACGGCAATTACAGCCCGGAGATCCGCTTCACGCTCGCGCCGGGCCAGGATTTCCTGACGCCGGTGACTTTGGTCTCGCAGGCCGCGGCGCCGTCGGGGGCGGTGCCGGTGGTCTGGCAGCCGGTGCCGGGCGCGCGTGCCTGGTTCGCGACCGCGATGGGCGCCGGCGGCAATGGCGACATGGTGATGTGGACCTCGTCCGAGGTCCAGACCGCGCCGATGATGGACTATATGGCCGAAGGCGAGCTCGCCCGCCTCGTCCAGCAGCGGGTGCTGATGCCGGGGACGGCCGACCGCTGCACCGTGCCGGCCGAGGTCGCCCGCGCGGGGCAGGGAACGATGTTCACTTTGACCGCCTTCGGGGGCCAGGCCAATTTCAGCCATCCGGTCCGCCCCGCGCGAGCGCCCGCTTCCTGGCATCCGGACTGGACCGTCAAGCTGCGCGTCAAGTCGACCTATATGGGCCTGCTCGGCACCGACATGAACGCGATGATGCGCGGCGACGAGCGTAGCGACCAGGGCTCGAACGGCGGCGACCAGCAGAAGAAGAAAAAGAAGCGCTCGATCCTCGACGGGCTCGGAGGCATGATCCCGCATTGAGCGGCGGCATTGTTCTAAGTCCTTAATCCTGTTAGGGGATTTCTCGCCGGAGGCGACCGGCGTCGGGGAGGGAGTTCCCGTGACGGACATTATCGGCACCGAGGCCGGCGACTCGCTCGTCGGTACGGCGGGCAACGACCATCTCCAGGGCCTCGGCGGCATCGATTCGCTGGACGGCGCCGGCGGCGACGATCTCGTCGAGGGCGGCGACGGCGACGATTATCTCTATTCCTCCTCGGGCTCCGACACGCTCGACGGAGGCTCCGGCGACGATCATATATCCGTTTCCAACGCCGATTCCGCCGCTGCGACCGTCACCCTCTCGGGCGGGGAGGGCGACGACGACATCCAGATCGACTCTTTCGGCCCGCACGCATTTGAAGTGGACGGAGGCGCCGGAGCGGACACCGTGCGGATGGTTGCGCTGGCGAATGGCGGCACGGCGGAGGTGACGCTCGGCGGCGGCGTCGACACGCTGTCCTTCACCGGCTTCTACGGTGCGACCAACTCGCTCGCGACGGCCTCCCTCACCGTCACCGATTTCGCGGCGGGGGCGGACGGCGACCGGATCGACTGGCTCGACCTGCTTGGGAAAGTGCTGACCGGGTGGGACGGCGAATCCAACCCGTTCGCGAGCGGCTATGCGCGGCTGGTCCAGAGCGGCGCCGACGTTCTCGTGCAGATCGACCGCGACGCGGCCGGCTCGGACTCGGCCTTCACCACCCTCGTCACCCTCGCCGGAGTCAACGCGGCGGATCTCACCTGGCAGAATCTCGACGGCTTCTCGGCCGACGGCACGATCCCGTCCGACATCGTCCTCACCGGCACCGAGGGCCGCGACCGGCTGGTCGGCTCGGCCGGCGGCGACCGGATCGACGGGCTGGGCGACTCCGACACCATCTGGGGCGGGGTCGGCGCCGACGTCATCGACGGCGGCGACGGCATGGACAGCCTCTACGGGGAGGGCGGAGCCGACCATGTCGACGGCGGCGCAGGCGACGATTTCATCGACGGAGGCAAGGGTGCCGATCAGCTGCTGGGCGGGGACGGCGACGATTTTCTCTACGATCTGGACGGCAACGACACACTCGACGGCGGGCCGGGCAACGACCGTATTTCGCTCGTGCGCGGAAGCCTTCACTCGGACTTGGTAACGGGCGTCGGCGGGAACGGCGACGACCAGTTCTTCATCCAGTCGGTAGGGACCAGCCATCTCGTCGCCGATGGCGGCGACGGGAACGACGTCTTCGACATCACCGCGCTGAGCAGTCTCGCCACCCTCACCCTGGGCGCTGGGACCGACCGGATCATCCTGCGGGGCGACTATGCCGGCTATCTGATGACCGCTGGCACTATTGACGTCACCGACTTCGCGGCGGGGGCCGGGGGCGACGTCGTCGATCTCGGCGGCTTCTTTCCCAACGGCGATGGCGGCAACCCGTTCGGCAACGGCTTGCTGCAGCTGGTCCAGGAGGGCCCCGACGCGGTCCTGCAGACCGGCGGTCCCGGCCTTTGGCACACGATCGTTCGGTTCGAGGGGCGCAGCGCGGCCGCTTTCGTGGCGGAGAATTTCGGCGGCTTCGCGCCCGACGGGTCGCCGCCGCCCGGCTCCACCTTCATCGGCAGCGACGCGCCCGATGAATATTTCGGCGGCGCGGGCGCCGACACGATCGACGGCCTGGGCGGCCACGACCACCTCGTCGGGGGCGCCGGCAACGACACGATCAGCGGCGGCGGCGATTATGACGAGATCGACGGCGGCAGCGGCAACGACCAGATCGATGCCGGCGACGGCGACGACGCCGTCCATGACGGCGATGGCAACGACCAGGTCCTGCTCGGGCCCGGCGACGATTTTATCCTGAGCAGCTCAGGCTCCGATATCATCGACGGCGGCCCCGGCGGCGATACGATCTGGATCGACCGCCAGAACGGCCATCCGTTCGACGTCGTGTCGGTCACCGCCGGCGACGGCGACGACGTTGTCGAGATCTTCGATTATGCCGGAGCGACGGTTTCGGCCGATCTCGGAGCGGGCGACGACCGGGCCGTGCTTCACGGCGTGATCGGGACGGTGACCCTTACGCTTGGAGCCGGCGCCGACGTCGTCGACTTCTCCGGCGCCCAATATGGATGGCTGAAGGATGAGAATGGCGCGATCGTCGTCACCGACTTCTCAAAGGCCGAGGGCGACCGCCTCGACCTGTCCGCCCTGATCTCGACCGGACTCTCCGGCTGGGACGGTTCCGCCAATCCGTTCAGCGCCGGCTATCTTCGACTGGTCCAGAGCGGCGCCGACGCTCGGCTCGAGCTGGACGACGACGCGGCCGGGGATCACCCGTTCATCCTCCTCGCGGAATTCAAGAATTTCGGAGCCAACAGCTTCGCCACGTCGGATTTCGGATTCGCGGTGCCAGTCGTCTACGGAAGCGCCGGCAACGACGTCTTCGTCGTCGACGAGGCGGGCGACCAGGTCAGCGATCCGGGCGGGACGGACGAGGTGCGGACCTCGCTCGCCACCTATGTCCTCCCGGCGGGGCTGGAGAATCTAACGGGCACGTCCGCCGGAGCGCAGGACCTTCGCGGCAACGGGCTGAACAACATCCTTGCCGGCGGCGGGGGGAACGACTTCTTCCGGCTGCAGGACGGCGGCAACGACACAGCGAGCGGCGGGGCCGGCGCCGACGCTTTCTATTTCGGCGCGGCCTACAATTCGGCGGACAGCGTCGACGGCGGCCCGGGAGCCGACGTCGTCGCGCTGCAGGGCGATTATGCCGGCGGCGTCACCTTGGGCATGCTGACCAATGTCGAGACGCTGGCCGTGCTGCCCCACGACGACAATCGCTTCGGCGGCGGCGGCCCAAGTCCGTTCAGCTATTCGATCGTCGCGCCCGATGCGGCCGTCGCGGCGGGGACGCAGCTGCTGGTCAACGCCTCGACGCTTGGGGCCGGCGAGAATTTGACGTTCGACGGCCATGCCGAGACCAACGGCAGCTTCTTCATCTACGGCGGCAAGGGAATGGACACCTTGACCGGCGGGGCCGGCGCGGACGTCTTCTTCTTCGCCGAGGACGGGCGGTTCGCCGCCACCGACCATGTCGACGGCGGCGCCGGGCAGGACATCATGGTCCTGCGCGGCAATTACAGCCTGACGCTTTCGGGCACCTCGATGGTCAATGTCGAGACGGTGGTGTTGATGTCGGGCTCCGACGCCCGTTTCTACGCGACCACGACCAAGTTCAGCTACGATATCGCCACCGCCGAGGACACGGTCGCGGCGGGCCAGACGATGACGTTCAACGGCGGCCGGCTGGCACTCGGCGAGACTTTGCACTTCGACGGCTCGGCCGAGCATGACGGGGCGTTCCGGCTGTTCG
>JAXDOX010000027.1:0-160328 GCA_034668625.1 Sphingomonadales bacterium | reverse complement strand
CCCGTGCTGCTGATGCTACTCGAGCGGGCGGGGCTGGTGACGCTCCAACAGCTCCGGCGCGGCCGGCGCTACGCGATCGTCGTCGCCTTCATCGTCGCGGCCGTGCTGACCCCGCCCGACGTCGTCTCGCAGCTCCTCCTCGCGGGGCCCTTGGTGATCCTCTACGAATTCTCGTTGATCGCCATCTGGTTCACCGAGCGCCGCCGGGCCCGCGATACGGAGACCGCGGCTTCCCCGTAAGGGGTTGATCCGGGACCTTATTTGCCCTTGAGTGGGCACATTGACGGAGGATGCGATGATTGGCTTGGCGATTGCGGGGATGTTAGCGGCGGCGGTCGAGGGACCGATCCCGCGGAGCAACCTCAAGGCGCTGATCGGTCCCGCCGACTATCCGGCGAGCCTTGCCGGCCGGCCGAGGCCCGGCCCGGTTTCGGTCCTGCTCACCGTCGGCCCCAACGGCCGTGTGACGCGCTGCGACATTCTCCGCGCCAGCGGCGCCGCCGCGCTCGACGCGGCCACGTGCCGCCTGCTCGTATCCCGATCGCGCTTCACCCCAGCGAGCGACGCCGACGGCCGTCCCACGCAGGGAGGCATGAGCGCGACCATTCTCTGGCCGGCTCCAGCCGGCTCCAAGGATTGAGCGGCGCCTCCGGCAAGAGCGGTTCGGCCTTCCTGCTGCTGGCCCGGGCGGGGTTTGTCGCCCGGGGGGTCATGTATCTGCTCGTCGCCGCCGCCGTGCTGGCCGCTGTGGCGGTCGCGCAACTGGCGATGGGGCGGCGGCTGCGCTTCCTCCATCACGTGACGCCGCAGGCAGCGCGGCATTTGTGGGTTAAGCTGCCCGGCGCTGCCGGCAATTGCGCCCGCGGCTGATCTTCGCCGCGGCCGCCGCCGGGCCCGGCCTGTTCGGGCTGTTCAGCTTCGTCGAAGCCTGGTTCCGCGACATCGGGGACCCCAGGCTGGCCGACCGGGTGAAGCGGAGTGCGAGATGAGGCGGTCGGAACGGGGGCGTAAGGTCGGCGTTGAGCGGCCATGTTTGGTCGCCTCACGCTCTTCGCCTTGCTGCTGGCGGGTGGATGCTCGTCTGCCAAAGACGAGGAGCTCGCCGCCGCCAAGGGCGCCCGCTCGGTGCTTGCGGAATGGAGCACGGTCGAGCGGCTCGACCGCGCCGGGCGCCTGCCGCGGGCTTATGCGAACGAGATGCGCGAGAAGGCGCGGGAGGCGGTCCTCACCGATCGCAAGTCGATAAAAGATCCCGACGCGGGTCGCACGGTGGACGCTGTCGTGAGCGTCGCCGCGCCCTCCGCGCGCAGTCTCGCCGCCGCCGGCACCCACCTCCAGCGGGCTGTGGACCGCCTTGAAGCTCTCTGAGCTCGCTCTCGGCGTTCTCACCGCGGTGGGCGGCTTCGTCGACGTCAGCGAGCTCGTCTTCATGTCGCAGGCGGGCTCGCGCTTCGGCTATGCCCTCATCTGGGTGGTGGTGCTCTCGACCGTCGGCATCATGGTGTTCGGCGAGATGAGCGGCCGGGTCGCCGCCATCGCCAAGCAGCCGGTGTTCAACCTGATGCGCAACCGGCTCGGGCTGCGCCTCGGCCTCATCACCCTGATCGCCTCCTTCGTCAGCAACCTCATCACCTGCGCGGCGGAGATCGGCGGCGTCGCGCTCGTCCTCCAGTTGCTGACCGGTGCGCCGATGCGGCTGATGGCGGTCGCCGCCACCGCGGCCTTCATCGCCACCGTCTGGTTCCTGCCGTTCAAGTGGATCGAGCGCACCTACGGCCTGCTCGGCCTGTTCATGCTCGTCTTCGGCGTGGCGCTCGTCGCCATCCACCCGCCCTGGGGTCAGATCGCCGGAGGCCTGGTGCCGCAGGTGCCGCGCGGCCTCTCCACCCGCGACCTCGTCGCCTTCGCTTATTTCGCCGTCGCTTTGCTCAGCGCGGTGATGTTTCCCTACGAAACCTATTTCTATTCCTCGGGCGGCATCGAGGACGAATGGGGGCCCAAGGATCTCGGCATCAACCGGCTGACCACCATCGTCGGCTTCGGGCTCGGCTCGCTGCTCGCCATCGCCCTCCTCGCCAGCGCCGCGCAGCTGTTCGGCCCGGCCGGCATCTCGCCCGAGATGATCGGCACGGTGGCGATGCAGGCGGGGGTGCCGTTCGGCAAGGTCGGCGTGCTTCTCGCCTTGCTCGGCATGCTGTTTGCGATCGGCGGCGCGGCGATCGAGACCTGCCTCGCCAACGCCTACAGCCTCGGCCAGTTCTTCGGCTGGCGCTGGGGCCGGCACCGCCCGCCGCGCGAGGCGCCGCGCTTCACCCTGAGCTGGATTTTGGTGTTCGCGGGGTCTCTCGTCATCGTCCTCACCGGGGTCGAGCCGGTCGAGCTCGCCGAATATGCGGTGGTCGCGTCGATCCTGGTGCTGCCGCTCACTTACCTGCCGCTGCTGCTCCTTGCCGGAGACCGCACCTACATGCGCGTCCACGCCAATGGCCTTTTGTCGAAGACGCTGGGCTGGGGCTTTTACGTCCTGATCGTCCTCGCGGCGATCGCGGCGCTGCCCCTGTTCCTGCTCACCTCGGGAGGGCAGCTGTGAAGGCGTCGGGTTCGCTCAAGCTGGTCGCCGGCGTGCGGGACCTGCAGATCGTCGACTGCGAGGACTGCAATTGCGGCATTGTCGACGACATCGAGCTGGCGGGCAAGCCGGGCGCCCCGCTCGAGGTGGCGGCTTTGATCGTGGGCCCCGGCGGTTATTCGGCGCGCCTGCCGGGCTGGGCGATGCGGCTGGTCGGCTGGGTCGCCGGGCGGGGCGCCGTCAAGGTGCCGTGGGACAAGGTCGAGAGCGTCACCAGCGTCGTCCGCCTCGCCGTCACCGCGAAGGAGACCGGGCTGGCGCAGGCGGAGGCGCGGGCCCGGCGCCTGCTGCCCGGGGGCGGCTAATGCGGCTCGGCGAGCTCTACGACGCGCCGGTGCGCACCGAGGACGGCGAGCGGCTCGGCGCCGTCCACGAAGTCTATGCCGAGGGTGGCCGGGTAGTGAAGCTCGGTGTCGGCGCGGCCAATTTCCTCGAGCGCCTGTTGTATCGCCGCCGCGGCAAGCAGGTGGCGTGGGACGACGTCGTCGCCATCAAGGGCGGCACGATCATCGTCGCGGCGAGGAAGCGGAAAAGCTGAGGGGCGTCAGACAAATTTGGGCCCGGAGGCGCCACCGGGGGGGGGGGAGGTTAGCGCGTCCGGGCCCATGTCGTGGATAGCGAGAGCGGGGGGGCAAAAGGTCACTATCCGAACTGCACAACGAGGCAGGCGCGACTGGGTTCCGCCGTTGCGCGAAAAAAAACGCGCGCGCCCGAATTTTTCGCAACCGCGGGTCCGCCGGCCGGTTCGGACGAGGGAGAGGAGCCTAAGCCGTGCCCAAGCCGCCGCAAGCCACCCCCCACAGCGACCTCGACGGCGTCCACAAGGACGAAAAGAGGAACATCGACAGCGCCAACGAGGCCGGCCAGGACACGTCTGACCTCCAGCGCGCCCACGAGGGTTCGAAGGGCCGGCCGGATTACGGCGAGGAGAAAGCGCCGGGGGGTTGAGCCCCGCGCGCGCCTACAGCGCCTCCGCGCGGGCGACGACGGCGATGTCGAGGGCATAGCGGCCCGCCTCCGTGTCGCGGTCAATAGCGGTGCGCAGCTGACGCGAGAGGCCGGCGACGATCCGCTCGAACCGGTCGGTCAGCGACGGCTCGCAGGTGACGTCGGCGCGCAAGCTGTCGGCCTCGACCATCAGGGTCGCGACTCCCACACCATCGTCTTCCCCGCCGAGCGCGATCGCGACCGACGGGGCGCCGCACAGCATCGAATATTCGACGATCTCGGTGAGCAGGAACGCGACGGAGACGGCGACGTCCTGGGTCGCGTAATAAGGCTCGATGTCGAGGCGGATGACCATGCTCGCGGCGGCGGCGGGGGCGGTGGCGCGCAGGTTCGCTGCCAGCTCGGAGATCAGCGACTTCAGCGAGACGCCGCGATTCTCCTCGAGCTCGGCATAATGGTTGCGGTGGACGACGGCGAGCGCGTCGACGCGGCGCTGGATCGAGGCGTAGGCGGCGGCGACCTGCTCATTGGTCGTCCCGCGGGCGTGGAGGTTGAGCAAAGAGGCGACCACCTGGAGGTTGTTCTTGACCCGATGGTGGACCTCGCGGACCAGCCGCGTCTGCCGCTCGACGGCGGCCTCGAGCTCGGCCTCGTGCCGCGCGACGGTGCGAACCACCTGCTCGAAGGCCTCGCCGAGCTCGCGGATCTCCCGAGCCGGGGTGGCGAGCGGCGGCAGGCCGATGTCGCGGTCGCCCGGCCGGTAGGCGGAGACCGCGCGCTGGACCGACCCGAGCGGGCGCAGCAGCAGCCGCTCGACGACGATCCAACCGATCAAAGCGGCGAACAGCCACATGACGACGGGCAGCAGGATGGCCAGGAGGTCGGCGGCAGTGAACGGACGGGCTCCGAGCTTGATGCTGAGCTTCAGCCGCCCCTCGGCGATGCCCTCGCTGCCCTCGAACGTCTGGACGAAGGGGCCGCGCGCAAATTCGCTGCGCAGCACCATGAGACGCCCCGGCTGGCTGAGCCCGAGGTCGAAGTTGCGGCTCGTGCCCGCGATGTAGGTGAGGGTGTGGAGCGTCGAGCGGGCGAAATCGGCAATGCCTTCGAGCCGCCCACGCTCGTCGAAGATCCACAGCCGCAGCGCCCCGCCGCCGGGGAGGATTTCCGGCCGCGCTTCTTCCGGCCGGCCGGCCGGCGGCGCCTCGCCGAGGGCGAAGCCGGCGCTCGCGCAGCGCAGCCGCCCCGCCTCGCCGTAGAAGGCGTAGCGCGCGGGCACCGGCGCTTCCTCCAAGCGCCTCAGCGTCGCCGTGCACAGCGGCGAGCCCGGCGGCGACTGGCCGAGCGCCGCGCTTGCGGTGCGGATGGTGAGGATCGAGCGGGAGAAAGCGGCATCGAGGCGCTGCGCCTTGATCTCCAGCCGGCTCTGCGTCTCGACCCGTCTCTCTTCGTTCTTCTGCGAGGCGCTCTCGACGGAGGCTGCGATGGCGAGGAGGCCGAGCGGGAACAGGGCCGCGCTCAGGATGAGCAGCATCTTGAGGCCGGTCGAAAGCCGCGCGAAGCGCCGCCCGATCCAGCTCCGGCGCGTCTCCGCGCGGTCGCTGTCGCTCACCTCCGGTCGTGCCGCCACCAAGGTGGCTCTAACCGAGCTTCCCGAGCAGATCGAGCATCTCGGGCGGGATGTCCTCGTTCACCGCCTGCTGGTAGGCGGCGCGCAGGGCCTGGCCCACTTCGGGGCTGCCGCTGCGCTTCCTGCGAGGCTTCGAGGGGACGGGCGTATCGCTTTCCTGACTTGGTTCGGTCTTGCGGCGGCGGCCCGTTTCGTCTTCGAAGCTCAAAGTCTTTCACCCCTCGCGGCCGGCGCCGCGCCCGCTGAATTTTCTGCCCGGGTGCCGGGCACCCATCCGGCAGGCGCCGGTAGCAAGATGCGCGAAACCCCGCCCGCGGCCGGTAATGGCCCGCAGTAACCGTGGAAACAAAAAACTGCCGAGATGGTTCCAGCCTTTCGTGAGGGGCTTATCTCTCTGCGCGATCGTGCCGCGCCGCCGCGGGGGCGGGGTTGCCAAGCCGGAGCCGCGCATACCATAGAGCCCGCAATCGAGCAGGAGTCGTAACGAACATGTCGCTTGGCCAGGAACTCGCGCCGCACCTTCCTTTTCTGCGGCGCTACGCCCGCGCGCTGACCGGCGCGCAGGGCCACGGCGACGCGTTCGTCCGCGCGACGCTGGAGGCGATCGTCGCCGCGCCCGGGGACTTCCCGCGCGACGTCGACCCGCGGGTCGGACTCTACCGCACCTTCCACGCCATCTGGTCCTCGGCGAACATCGAGGAGGATCCTGGCGCAGCGAGCGGCGAGGCGCCCGAGAGCATCGCCCAGGCCCGCCTCGCGCGGATCACGCCGCTGTCGCGCCAGGCGCTTTTGCTCACCGCGATGGAGGGCTTCACGCCCGAGGATGCGGGCTATCTGATCGGCGCCTCGCCCGACGAGGTCGACCGGCTGGTCGCCGAGGCGCTGGCGGAGATCGAGCGCCAGACCCGCGCCGAGGTGCTGATCATCGAGGACGAGCCGATCATCGCCATGGACATCGAGACGATCGTCCGCGACCTCGGCCATTCGGTGACCGGCGTCGCCGTCACCCGAGACGAGGCGGTGGCGCAGGCGCTGGCGCGGCGGCCGGGACTCGTCCTCGCCGACATCCAGCTCGCCGACGACAGCTCCGGCATCGACGCGGTCAAGGACATTCTGGGCGAGTTCCAGGTGCCGGTCATCTTCATCACAGCCTTCCCGGAGCGGCTGCTCACCGGCGAGCGGCCCGAGCCGACCTTCCTCATCACCAAGCCTTTCCAGCGCTCGACGGTGAAGGCGGCGATCGCCCAGGCCCTCTTTTTCGACAACGCCACCATCCCCGCCTGATCGCGCGCTGCGACGCAGTGCCGCCGGCCGTGTGAACCGCTGAGCGCGGCGGGGATGATGCCTGGCCTATTGCGGGCGCGGCGCGGCGGTGAGGGGCAGCCGATAGAGCCGGTGATCTTCCGCGCTCGTCCACAACAGCCAGCCGGCGCTCGCGGACAGACGTGTTTCCGGGGACAGCGCGATATCGCCGGTTATCGGCACCGGTCGGCCAGCTGGGGCCCCTCGAGACAACGACATCCGCATGATCGGTCCGCCAGCTTCACCGCTGACGTGCCAGAAGATCATGCCGTCGGCGACTAGGATATAATCGACCAACTCCGATTCTCCGGAGGCGGTTTGCGTGTAGATCGGGAGGAAAGCGCCATCGCTGCCGACTTTCGCGATGGTGTAGCTTCCGCTTTCGGTGCGCACCGCCGCGTAGACATCGGCTCCGTCGACCGTGAACGCTGTCGTGGCGTCCGTGCCACTCAGTCGGTCTAGATTGAAGTGCGGCGCGGCCAGTCGATGCAATCCGTCGCGGGCCCAGACGATATAGTCGCCACCGCTGGGGAGCAGATCGAAGATTGGCGGCAAATCTCCCGGATCGACCAGCGGATAGATGACCGCGAAGCCCGGGCCGACGCCGCTTTGGACCCGGAACACCGCCTCGCCGTTGGTCCACGCGACCCAACCTGGCGAGAGCGCCAACACGAAACCTACGCCAGTGGCCGGCTGCACTTGAGTGAGCCTTACCGGCGAGGGGGAGGAGCCGGCTGCTTCGCCGTGGGCGATTCGCACGAGGCGCGGGTAACGGTCGATATAATAAACATAATGGCTATCGGCCGCGAGGTTCCTGGAGCCCACAGAATCGGGCCAGCATGTCGGCGTCTTGAACAGGGTTTTCCCGAGAAGCCCGCCCCCAAGTGCGTTGCCGCCGCCTGTCGGGATGGTCGCCTCGACCGCGCGGATGTACGAGCTGGGATGCCCTCGGTCACACTTTGCCTTCCAGAAGAGCTTCGTTCCTACCACGGCGAGACCCTCCACCGGTGGGCCTAAGTAAAGCTGTGGAGACTGGGCTTCTGCGGGCATTGCAAGTCCGATCAGCCCCGCTGACAATAGCAATCGGACCGTACTTGCGGCGAGGGAGCGCCCACAATCATGCTTCAGGGCGGATACAAGTGATTCAAACATCCTCTTGCTCCTCGCATGAACGTATAAGATCACGCCTTGCTACCGACAGTATTATAGCCTTAGCATATTTTCGATCACTCTGCGCCGTATGTAGAGTACGTGTCCATTTCGGACAAATCTCGCACGCCTTTTGATCCGAACTGGAAGAACGTCTCGCAACCCTGCGCCAGGAAACCGATTCCGGCCGATGACGGGAGTCCGGTCGGCCATAGGCGGCTTGAACGGAACCGCTCCGGCCAGCGGGCGTTGCCGCCGTGAAACGAATTCCGAGCCGAGGACCGATGCAGGACGGGGAACGCCATATCGACGCGACGCGCGCCCGCGCGGGGCAGTCGAACCATATGGTGCGAGTCATCCTGCCGGCGAGCCTCGGCCTGGTGATCGTGATTTTCGTCCTGTTGTTGCTGATCTGGCGATAGCTTCCTATTTCGAAAGGGAGAGGGGGGCGGTTATCGCTCCCGACGAGCATGAGCGAATTCAGTGCGGCGTATCCTGATGGGGGCAGCGTGAACCGGCACCCGGTAATCGACGACGACGAGGAAGACGAGGCGCCCGAGGTTCGGCCCGAGCCCGTCCCGCTCCCCGACGACGAGTTCAAGGACCAGCTCGCGCAGGTCATCCCGCACCTGCGGGCTTTCGGCCGCTCGCTGTCGGGAAGCCGCGATCTTGCCGACGACCTCGTCCAGGAGACGCTCCTGAAGGCCTGGGCGGCGCGAAAGCGCTTCCAGGCCGGCACGAACATGCGGGCCTGGACCTTCATCATCCTGAGGAACCTCTTTCTGAGCCAGATGCGGCGCGCCCGCTTCAAGGGCGAATGGGATGAGATCACCGCGTCCAAGTTGCTCGCCGCGCCGGCGAGCCAGGACCGCCATGTCGAGCTGACCGACATGCAGCGCGCCTTGCTCCATCTTCCCCAGCCGCAGCGCGAGGCTCTGATCCTGGTCGGCGCCGGCGGCTTCGCCTATGAAGAAGCCGCGGAGATTTGCGGCTGCGCGGTCGGCACGATCAAGAGCCGCGTCGCCCGCGGCCGGGTCGCGCTCGAGCACCTACTCGCCGAGGGCAAGCTGCCCTCGCGCCGCGAGCATGAAACCGATGGCATTTCGGCGCTGGCCAGCATCATGGCCGAGGTCGACGAGCTGAGCCGCGACCGCGACCCGACGTAGCGCGGCGGCGGAGGGGAATAGGCCCGAGGCGGAGCGAACCGTCATTCCCGCGCTAGCGGGAATGACCAGCTGATGTTGAGGGCGCTGATTTCGCCCACACCCCTCAGTCGAGGCGGGCGAGGAGTTCCTCGAACATCTTGAGGGACCGGACTTCCCCGTCCATGGCGAAGGCTTGGCGCAGAGCGTCGCCGACGCCTGCGTGGACGGTGGGCGGGGCCACCTTCACGAACCGCCTGGAGGAAGCATTGACCATCGCTTCGCGTCTCGGATTCATCGTACTCACGCGGGACAGAACGCGCTGCGAACGGCCGGGTTTCAACCGTTGCGCTCCCCGAACGGAAGGTTGGCGGGCTGTTGCATGAGTGAGACACAGAGTGAAGAAGGGATTAACGACGCGCTCGCCCGCGCCCGCGCCTTCTCGCCCTATTTGAAGCTCCAGCTCGAGCGCTTCCCCGTTGTCGCGGAGACGCTCGAGCGGGGAGATTTGGAGCGCGCCCTCGCCGTCGCGCTTCGCGTCGGAGAGGAAGCCCCTGATCTTGGAGCGGCGCTGAGGCGCGAGCGCAACGCCCTCTCCGCCACCCTTGCAGTCGCCGATCTGGCCGGTGCGATGCCGCTCGAACGGCTGATGGAGGCCCTCGCCGACCTCGCCGACCGTTCGCTCGAGCGGGCGATCGCCGCCGCCATCGCCGAGCGCACGCCCGGGGCGGAGCCGCGCGGCTTCGCCGTCGTCGCGCTCGGCAAGCACGGCAGCCGCGAGCTCAATTTCTCCTCGGACATCGATCCCGTCTTCCTGTTCGATCCCGGAACGCTGCCGAGGAAGCCGCGCGAGGAGCCCGGCCAGGCCGCGGTCCGCATCGGCCAGCGACTCATCGAGCTGCTCCAGAAGCGCGACGAGAACGGCTTCGCGTTCCGCGTAGACCTGCGGCTTCGCCCTTCGCCGGAGGTGACGCCGATCGTGCTCCCGGTCGACGCCGCCATCTCTTATTACGAATCCTCCGCGCTGCCGTGGGAGCGGGCGGCCTTCATCCGCGCCCGCCACGCCGCCGGCGATCCGGCCGTCGGCCGCTATTTCCTCGACGCGATCCATCCGTTCGTCTGGCGCCGCAGCCTCGATTTCGGCGCGATCGGCGAGGTCCAGGCGATCACCCGCCGCATCCGCGACCACTTCGCCCAGGGGCAGGCTTTCGGGCCCGGCTTCGAGCTGAAGCGCGGCCGCGGCGGCATCCGCGAGGTCGAATTCTTCGCCCAGATCCACCAATTGATCCATGGCGGCCGCGAGCCGGGCCTGCGCGCCCCGGCGACTCTCGACGCTCTCGCCGCGCTCAGGGCCGCCGGTCGCATCCCCGCCGATGCCGCCGATCGGCTTGCCGAGGCGTACCGGCTGTTCCGCACGGTCGAGCATCGCCTGCAAATGGTGGACGACCGCCAAACCCACACCATCCCCGCCGATGCGGACGCGCTCGACAACGTCGCCCGCCTCCACGGCCTAGCCTCCGGCCTGGACCTGCTGCGCCTCCTGGAGGGACCGGTGCACAAAGTCGCCACGCTTTACGACGGCCTCGCCGGCCAGGAGGAGCGCCGCCTGCCGCTGAGCGCGTCCGGGCTCGAGGCGCATCTCGCCCGCGCCGGCTTCGACGACCCGATCGCCGCCCGTCTGCGCATCGACGGCTGGCGCGGCGGCAAGGCGCGCTCGCTGCGCAGCCCCGCCGCGCAGGAAGCGTTCGAGGCGATGCTCCCCGTCGTCATCGACGCCTTCGGTTCCGCCCCCGATCCGATGCGTGCGCTGAACCGCTTCGACGACATCGTCGAGCGGCTGCCGAGCGGGGTCAATTTCTACCGGCTGCTCGAGGCGCGCCCGGGCCTCACCGGCGAGGTCGCGACGATCCTCAGCCACGCCCCCGTTCTCGCCGAGCAGCTCGGCCGCCGGCCGCAGCTGCTCGACGGCCTGATCGACGCCAGCGCCTTCGCGCCGGTGCCCGCCACCGACGATCTCATCGCCGAGTTCCGCCGCTCCGAACGCGAAGGCGAGGATTACCAGCTCATGCTCGACCGCGTCCGACGCCGCGTCAACGAGCGCCGCTTCGCGCTCGGCGCCCAACTCGTGGTCGCCCGCGCCGACCCGATCGAGGCGGCGGAAGGTTATTCGCGCATCGCCGAGGCGGCGATCCAAATCCTCGCCCGTGCCGCAATCGCCGAGTTCGAAGCGAGGCACGGCCGCGTGGCCGGTTCGGAGCTGCTGATCATGGGCCTCGGCCGCCTCGGCGGCGAGGCGCTGACCCATGCTTCCGACCTGGATCTCGTCTATTTGTTCAGCGGCACCCACGAAGCCGAATCGGACGGGCCGAAGCCGCTTAGGGCCACCGACTATTTCAACCGTCTCGCCCCCCGCATCACCGCCGCGCTCAGCGTGCCCACCCCCGCCGGCCCCCTGTACGACGTCGACACGCGGCTTCGGCCCTCGGGCGTCGACGGCATGCTGGCGGTCTCGCTGGAAGGCTTCGAGCGGTACCAGAAAGAGCAGGCGTGGACCTGGGAGCATATGGCGCTGCTGAGGGCCCGGCCCCTCTTTGGCTCGGGGGCGGGCAAGGCCGCGCTCCAACAGGTGATCGCCGCGACCCTGGCGAGCCCGCGCGACTCCGAGCGGATAACGGCTGACGCCGTGCGGATGCGCGACGACATCGCCCGGTACAAGCCGCCCCAAGGACCGTTCGACATCAAGCGGGGAGCAGGGGGGCTCATCGACCTCGAATTCGCCGTCCACACGCTCCAGTTGCGCACTGGAATCGGCCTCCACCCCCATCTCGAGGACGCGATCGCCGACTTGCTTGAAGCCGGGCTGGTCGCGGCCGAGACCGACGCCGATTTGCGCCTGCTGACCCGCATGCTCGTCATGTTCCGTCTGGTCTCGCCGGCCGGGCGGGAGCCGCCGGAGGCGACTCGCGAGGTGGTTGCGCAAGCCTGCGGCCTTGCGAACTGGAAAGCGCTGCTTGAAGCGCACGACGCGGCGCGGCAGAGGAATTCTGAGCTCTGGGCGCGGGTGGCGGCCGGCTGACACGGAGGCGAAGATGGTGAGGGAAGGCGATCCGGTACCCGACGTGACGATGGAGGGCGCCGACGGCAAGGCGATCGGCCCGAAGGATTTCGCTGGCCAGAAGCTCGTCCTCTATTTCTACCCCAAGGACGACACGTCCGGCTGCACCGCCGAGGCGCAGGCTTTCTCCGCGCTCGCCGGCGATTTCGAGAAAGCGGGCACCTGGCTGCTCGGAGTCTCCAAGGACAGTCCGAAGAGCCACGCCAAATTCACCGACAAATACGGCCTCAAGGTCACGCTCGCCTCGGACAGCGATGGCTCGGTGTGCGAGGCGTTCGGCACGTGGATCGAGAAATCGATGTACGGCCGCAAATATATGGGCATCGACCGCGCCACCTTCCTCGTCGACCGCGACGGCGTCGTGAAGCGGGTCTGGCGCAAGGTGAAGGTCGCCGGCCACGCCGACGAAGTGCTCGCCGCCGCGCGAGCCCTGCCCTGAGCTCCAGCCTCGCCTTCGCCTGCCTGGCGGTGCTGCTGACCGCGGAGCCGGCGGAGAAGGTCCGACGCGCGCGGGCCGCGGCGCGGGCTTGGCGGCGGGGTGAGCTGGCACACGTCTTCGATGCCGCCATGCCGGACCGGCCGCCACGGCCCGAGCGGCCAGAGCTGCTGCCGGCCTCGCGGATGCCCAAGCGGGGGAAGGGCGGGTCGGAGCGGGGGCGGATCGCGATGCTGCACGCGCTGGCGCATATCGAGTTCGCCGCCATCGACCTCGCCTTCGACCTCGTCGGGCGGTTCGGCGGCGGCTTCCCGCGGGCCTTCGCGGACGATTGGATCTCGGTCGGGGCGGACGAGGCGATGCATTTCGCGCTTCTCGACCGGCGGCTGCGCGCGCTCGGCTCGGGCTACGGCGCCCTGCCCGCGCATGACGGCCTGTGGGAAGCGGCCGAAGCGACAGCTTCCGATCCGCTCGCCCGCCTGGCGGTCGTGCCGATGGTGCTCGAGGCGCGGGGACTGGACGTGACTCCGGCGACGATCGCTCGGTTCGAGGCGGCCGGCGACCGGCCCTCGGCGGCCATCCTGACGCGCATTCTCGCCGACGAAATCCGCCACGTCCGGGCCGGCACTTTGTGGTTCGAACGGGGCTGTGAATCGCGGAGAATCGGGCCTGTTTCGGAATGGCAACGACTGGTCCGGCGCCATTTCAGGGGTGCCGTTAAGCCGCCGTTCAACGATTCAGCGCGCGGCGAAGCCGGTCTGTCCCGCGATTACTATGCCGCCCTTGCGGCGGCAGGAGATGTTTAACAGTCTCCGGCCATCCAGTCGCGGAGGGGGCAACTCCTGACGGATTTATCGAGGCGCTAGGGCGCCTTTGGACACGGTTTTGGGCCCGCCCATGCGCGTTGCGTCGCGCCCGGGGGAGCCGGAAGAGGATAGATGGTGCTGACCGGAACGAAGAACGCGGGCTTCCTGACGATGTTCCGCAAGATGTTCAAGCCGCGCGATATTTTCTTCCATGACGGCAAGTCGCTCCGCCGCTTCCGATTTGGCTCCGGGCTCCAGGTCTCGGCCGCCGCCGCCGCCGCCGCTTTGCTCTTCTGGTCGATTTTCGCCGCCGCCCAGCTTGCGAGCGCCGCCGCCGCGCCCGATCCGGCCGAGATCGCGAGCATGAAGCGGCAGGTCGCGGCGATGCAGCAGGACGTCGCCACCATCAAGCAGGTCGCCCAGCAGCGCTACCTGGTCACCGCCGAAGAGATACGCCGCCTCGGCCTGCAGCCCGAGCGGCTCGTCGAGGGCGGCATGGGCGGCCCCTACGAGCCGGTTCCGGCGACCCGCACCGAGGACCCCAATTTCAAGGCTTTGTTCCTGAGCTGGAAGAAGCTCGAGCAGCTCGAGCAGGGCACGATCGCCATCCCCTCTACCGTCCCGATCCAGCAGGCCGTCAACTTCACCTCCGGCTTCGGCGTGCGCTCGGACCCGTTCAAGGGCCGCGCCGCGATGCACCCGGGGGTCGACCTCGCAGGCCCGGTCGGCACCCCGATCTACGCCACCGCCGACGGCATGGTCGACCGCGCCGAGTGGAACACCGGCGGCTACGGCAACCTTGTCGAGATCGACCACGGCCACGGCATCCAGACCCGCTACGGCCACCTCACCCGCTACATCGTCAGCGCCGGCCAGCATGTGAAGCGCGGCGAGCTGATCGCCTACATGGGCTCGACCGGCCGCTCGACCGGCAGCCACCTCCATTACGAGGTCCGCCTCGACGGGCGTCCGGTGAACCCGATCCCGTTCATGCAGTCGTCGGACCTGCTCCAGGCGGTGCAGGCCCGCGCCGCCGTCGCCGACCAGGTCGCGATCGGCGGCCCGGAAATCGCCGACTGAGGCTTTCAGGAGAGCGCCGACCAGGCGGGGCCGCTTCCGGCGAGGGAGCGGCCCTTTTTCTTGCGCGCCGCTCATCCGTTCTAGCCCTACGCCCCGTCTAAGCAGCGGAGGCAGGATGGCGCATCGCACGACATCATGGGCACATGGGCTGTGGCTGACCGCCGCCGCGGTGGCGATGACCGCGGCAGGCCTCGCCGCGGCGCTAGCCCCCGCCGCCCGCCTCGCCGCGGCCGGCGCCGCGGTCGGTCTGATCTAGAATCGCCGCAATCAGGGCCACAGCCCGTGGGAAGGCGTAGGACACGAGCAGTTCAAGGACGTCAGCCCGGTGGTGATGGCCAAGATGATCCAGCAGACGGAAGAAGTTTACAGAAGGATCTTCTGCAGCGACACTCACGCTATTCTCACCCATAGGTGAGCGTAAGGGTAGGCCACAGGTGCGGGTAAAGGTATGAAGGCTTTTCTGGCAGTGCTGATCTGCTCGGCGATCGGTTCGTTCCTGTTCTGGCTGATCGGCTCGAGCTTCGGAAACACCGCCGGGGCGGTCGCCGCCAACGCCGCCTTGTTTCTCCTCCTCCTGGCCTATGCCGGGACCCGGCCCCGCCGCCTGACGGCGCCGACGCTCGCAGCTTCAGCCGGCGGCGCGACTATCTTCCTCGCCGCCTGCGCCATAGTCGGTTCGGTGATCTTCGATCGGTCGCACGTGCTCGGCAATGTGATGATGGCCGCCGTTTCGGTCGGCTATTACCCGCCCGGTCCGGACGTCCCGCTCTTTCCGGGCATGTTCGATTGGGGCATCTCGGCGCTGGCGGTGATCGCCGCCGGCCTCGGCCTGGGCACGTTGCTGCCCCGCAAGCGG
This sequence comes from Sphingomonadales bacterium, assembly GCA_034668625.1. Classification (GTDB taxonomy): domain Bacteria; phylum Pseudomonadota; class Alphaproteobacteria; order Sphingomonadales; family Sphingomonadaceae; genus Allosphingosinicella. The sequence continues at coordinate 145,235 of JAXDOX010000027.1, read as the reverse complement.
CCCGATTCCCTGCCCGCGGCGTCCGAACCCTCCGAAGGATGACCTGGCGCCCGCCGGTCCGACCGGCGCTGCCGCCGATCGCAAATCGGTAGGTTTCGCCCGTCGTCGACGCTGGGGTGGTCTCTTCCGACCGACCTTGTGGGGGCAGCGATCAGGGCGAGCTCTATTTGCCCCGCTTCTGCCTGTGCTGGTCGAGGTCGAGGACCATGTTCTCGCCCTCGGGGAGCAGGCCGAGCCGCCGCGCCACCTCCTGATAGGCTTCGGCCTCGCCGCCGAGGTCGCGGCGGAAGCGGTCCTTGTCGAGCTTCTCGTTGGTCTGCATGTCCCACAGGCGGCAGCCGTCCGGGCTGATCTCGTCGGCGAGGATCACCCGCGCGTAGTCATTCTCCCACAGCCGGCCGAACTCGAGCTTGAAATCGACGAGGCGGATTCCGATCGCCGCGAACAGGCCGCAGAGGAAGTCGTTCGCCCTGACCGCCATGTCGGCGATGTCGTTCATCTCCTCCTGGCTCGCCCAGCCGAAGCAGGCGATATGCTCGTCCGCGATCATCGGGTCGCCGAGCGCGTCGTCCTTGTAATAATATTCGATAATCGCGCGCGGCAGCGGCGTCCCCTCCTCGATGCCGAGCCGCTGGGAGAGCGTGCCGGCGGCGACGTTCCGCACCACCACCTCGATCGGGATGATCTCGACCTGGCGGATCAGCTGCTCGCGCATGTTCAGGCGGCGGATGAAGTGGGTGGGGATTCCGATCGTGCCCAAGAGGGTGAAGATATGTTCGGAGATACGGTTGTTGAGCACGCCCTTGCCGCTGATCGTGCCGCGCTTCTGGGCGTTGAAGGCGGTCGCGTCGTCCTTGAAATACTGGATGAGGGTGCCCGGCTCCGGTCCCTCGTAGAGGATCTTGGCCTTGCCCTCGTAGACTTGACGGCGGCGGGACATAACAGAGCCTTCCAAAACGCGGCGCCCCGGCGGCGGCCGCAGGACGCGGCGCGGGCCGGGGCTCGTCGTGCGGCCCTATAGCGGAGCCGCCGCGGGGGCGCAAACATCCACCCCTCGGAAGCGAGAGGGGGACACGTACTTTTTCGCGAAAAAGTACGTGTCCCCATTCCGACAGCTACTACACGAGAGGCATTACGTGACTTTTCCGCGCAGCGCGAATTGCGGCGCCCGCCAGCGCTCCGTGTCGAGGATGGCGTGGAGGCGATCGACCGCGATCCAGACGTCCTCGTAGCCGAGATAGAGCGGGGTGAGGCCGAAGCGCACCACGTCGGGCGCGCGAAAGTCGCCGATGACGCCGTCGGCGATCAGCGCCTGGCAGATTTCGAACGCGTTGGGATGGGCGAAGCTGATGTGGCTCCCGCGCCGCTTCGGCTCCCGGGGCGAGATGCAGCGCAGCGCGGGACACCGCTCCGCCACCAGCTGTGCGAACAGGTCGAATAGCTTGACCGACTTCGCCCAGAGCGTGACCATATCCGTCCCGTCGAAGCTCTCCACACCCGCTTCGAGGGCGGCGAGGCCGAGGATCGGCGGGGTCCCCGCCAGGAAGCGGGCTATGCCGGGGGCGGGGGCGTAATCGTCGGTGAAAGCGAAGGGGGCGGCATGGCCCATCCAGCCCCGCAAGGGGCTCACCACGCGCTCCTGCAGCGCCTCCGCCACGTAGAGGAAGGCCGGCGCGCCGGGCCCGCCGTTCAGATATTTGTACCCGCACCCGACCGCCAGCTCGACCCCGGCGCCGTTGAGGTCGAGCGGCACCGCGCCGGCGCTGTGGCTCAAGTCCCAGATCGCCCGCGCGCCAGTCGCCTTGGCCTTCGCCGTCACCGCCGCCATGTCGAAGCGCAAGCCGGTCTTGTAATGGACGTGGGTGAGGAGGAGCAGATTGGTGTTCGCGCCGAGCCGCGCGTCGAGCGAGTCCCGCTGGGCGACTTCGAGCTCCAGCCCCGCCAGCTCCGCGGCGCCGCCGGCGATATGGAGGTCGGTCGGGAAATTGCCGGCTTCGGTCAGCAGCCCCCGCCGCTCCGGCGCCAGCGCGCCGGCCGCGACGATCAATTTGTAGAGGTTGACCGAGGTCGAATCGGCGACGATCACCTCGTGCGGCATCGCGCCGATCAGGGCGGCGATCTTCGCGCCGACCCGCTGCGGCCCCTCGATCCAGCCGCGCGTGTTCCAGCTGCGGATCAGCTCCTCGGCCCATTCCGCCTCGACCGTCTCGCGCACCCGCGCCGCCGCCGCCTTCGGCATCGCGCCCAGCGAGTTGCCGTCGAGGTAGATCAGGCCTTCGGGCAGGCGGAAGCGCGCGCGGAATCCCCGCAGCGGATCGGCCGCATCGAGCGCGCGGACTTGAGACAGGGCCACTGTCATCGCTCCTCCCCGGAACGGGGAGGGGGACCGCGCCGCGCAGCGGCGTGGTGGAGGGGGCCCACGTCTGGTGCGGCGAAGAGGCGGGCCCCCTCCACCATGGCCCGGTGGACAGTCCCCCGGACTGTCCAGCCCTGTCCGGGGGACAGGGCGACCTGGCCATTTCGCATGGTCCCCCTCCCCGTTCCGGGGAGGAGCTTAGCGGCCCAGCCCACGCTCGATCTCCTCCACCGCCGCCGCCCAGGCCGCAGTCTCCGGCGCGATCAGCTCGGCATGGCCGGCATGGTCGATCATCCGCACGCTCACCGTGTCCCCTTTGGCGCGCATCGCCGCGGCGTAGTCGGCGGGGAAATGGGCCGGCACGATTCGGTCCTGGAGCCCGTTGACCTGCGCCTGCGGCACGCCGAGCGGCGCCAGGCGGGGGATCGAGGTCTCGTCGAACCGCCCGCCCGATATCTGCGGGATCACGTCCATGCCGCAGCCGCTTCCCGGCGGCCGCGCCTGCTCCTCGAGGTCGGGAAGGCCGCCGAGGCTCACCACCTTGCGGATGCGGACCGGATCGCCGACGCGCAGGGGGCTCCCCGCCGGCAGCCTCGGCCGGGCCGCCAGCCACAGCGCCAGATGGCCGCCCGCCGAATGGCCGACGGCGACGAGTCGCGAAAGGTCGAGCCGATATTCGGCCGCATGTATTTTCAGCGCATCGGCGGCGGCGGCCGCGTCGAGGAACGTCCCCGGATAGCCGCCGCCCTCGCGGTCGACGCCGCGATATTCGATGTTCCAGACGGCGATGCCACGCTTCCTGAGGTCGTCGGCGATCCAGTTCATGATCCGCCGGTCGGCGACGTCCGACTGCCAGCAGCCGCCATGGACCATCAGCACCGTCGGATGGAGGCGCTTGCCGGCCGGCACCCAGACGTCGACCAGCTGGAGCGGCTTGTCGCCGTAGCGGATGGTGGCGTCCGGCTCAGGCCGCGGCCGCTTCATGAGGTCCGGCCAGGTCAGCAACGCGTGCGGCTGGCCGGCGGGTGCGGCGGAGGGCGGGGCGGGAGGCTCGGTCACCGTGCAGGCGGCTAGCGCCGCGACGAGGGTGAGGGCAAGCGGTCTGGCGAGGTTCGGCACGCGGGCGGTGATAGACCGGGCGCGGGCCGACGGCAAAAGAAGGAGCGGGCGCCGGCAAGGGGCCGGCCGGCGCCCGCTCAGGGTTCGGGGCGGAAGGGGTCACCGTCCCCGGACGATCGCGCTGCCGGCAAAGGCATAATCGCGCCCGGCGTCCTCGACCGCTTTGGCGATCTGCGGCGCGGCGGCGGCGATGGCGGCGTCGCGGCACTTGGCGCCGGCCAGCCGGTCCTTCAGCGTCTCGACTCCGGTGCCGACGCAGAGCGTCTCGGCGGCGTGGCGGACGCGGGCGGCGAGCCGGGCCTTGCCGGCGGCGCCGCGCAGGTTGAGGTCGTCATAGGCGATTCGGGCGGCGGGCGCCCTGGCGGTGACGACCAGCTCCGCGGCGTGGAGGGGAGCGCTGGTGGCGGCGAGCGTGCCGCCGGTGACTCCGAGGGCGGCGATCGCGCCCAGAGCGGCGAATTTGAGGTTGAGCATATTCATGTCCTTTCTTTCTGGTCTCGTCTTGGTGGTGGCGGGCTCAGCCGCAGCGGGGCCCGGTCCGGCCGGCGTCCCGTTCCCACGGGGCGTCGAACTGGATCTGGTTGAGGCGCTTCAGCGCCTGGCCGGCCGCGGCGAAGATGCCGGCGACCTGGGCCGCGAAATCGTGGCCGTGCTCGGCCCAGATCCGCGCTTCCATTGCATCGCGCATTTTATCACTCCTTTCATCGGTGGCCGGCTCGGCGCCGGTCGGTGAAGCCGAAATAGGAGGGGGGTGGCTGCAGCGTCCAACTAAACGCTCGACACAGGTAACAAGTCAGGCTTATCAAGTCCGGCGATGCGCCGCCTTCCGCCCCTCGCCGCCGTCCGCGCCTTCGAAGCCGCCGCCCGGCACGAGAATTTCACCCTCGCCGCGGCCGAGCTCGGCCTCACCCAGGCGGCGGTCAGCTACCAGATACGGCTGCTCGAGGAGCGCCTCGGCTTGCCCCTGTTCGTCCGCTCCAAGCGGCGGGTGACGCTGAGCGAGGCGGGCCGGCGGATCGCGCCTTTCGTCTCCGGTGCCTTCGACGATCTCTCCGACGCCTTCTCGGGGTTGGTCGACGAGGATGAGAGCGTGCTGACGATCAGCACCACCCAGACGTTCGGCTCGAACTGGCTGGCGCCCCGGCTCGGCCGCTTCCAGGTCGCCCGGCCCGACCTCGCGGTGCGGCTGCAGGCGGAGAACGGGCTCATCGATTTCGCGCGGGAGAATGTCGATGTCGGAGTCCGCATGGGGCTCGGCCCCTGGCCGGGCCTGCGTCACCATTTCCTCTGGCACCTCCACGCCGCGCCTTTCTGCTCGCCCGAGTTCAGGGAACTTCATGGGCTGGAAAGACCGGAGGACGTGCTCCGCGTCCCCCGCCTGACGCCCGACGACGAATGGTGGAAGCTGTGGCTGGAGAAAGCCGAAGTCGCGCCGCGCGACGATCCCGGCGGCCGCGGCATCCGGCTCGATTCGCAGGTGACGGAGGGGCAGATGGCGCTGGCCGGCCACGGCCTTGCCATGCTGACGCCGATCTACTGGCAGGCGGAGCTGGCCGCCGGCCGCCTGCTGCGCCCGTTCGACACCCTGGTCTGCGAGCGGCGCGCGACCTGGCTCGTATACCCCGAGCACAAGCGCGGGCGGGCAAAGGTCCGCCACTTCCGCGACTGGCTGCTCGCCGAGGTCGCGGAGATGGCGAAGCAGGGCCCGGCCGAGGTGTTTACGCCGCAACCAGTCCTCCCTGTCGGCGAAGCCGATGGGGAGGGGGACCGCGCGTAGCGCGGTGGAGGGGCCGTCACAGGCTCAGAAAGCCCCTCCACCAGCCTACGGCTGGTCCCCCTCCCCATGCGCTCCGCGCACAGGGAGGACGAGAGCTACGCCGCTTAAGCCGCCGCCGCCTCGGTCGGCCGCGGCCTGAACCGCCGCCACCCGAGCCAGGCGAGGATCGCCACGACCAGCCACGGCGCCAGCGTGATCAGCGCGAGCAGCATCCATTCCAAAGCCCCGACCAGATTGTCGAATCCCTGGGTCAGCGAGCGCCGCACGCCCGGCGCCATGTCGCCCGACTGGTAGTTGAAGCTCATCGGCGTGGTGGCGAGCAGGGCCTGCTTCTCGGTCCGCACCGCGCGGCTCCCCGCCATCGCATCGCGGAGCTGCTGCGCCTGGCTCTGCAGCTCCGCCCGCTCGGCGGAGCGCAGGTCGGAGCGGGCGAGCTGCGCCTCGATCTTCTTCAGTCGCTCGCCGCTATCGGCTTCGTCGCGCCGGGCGGCGTCGATCGCGCTCTGCTCTTCCTCGCCATTGATCTCGCTCTCGACGAGCAGGCCGTCGGCATGGTTGACCGCGTCGATCCCCTGCTTGCCGAAGGCGCGGGCGATCGCCGGGTCGAGCTTGAAGTCGAGCCGCGCCTCGATGTCGCGGTCGCCGGTCAGATGGTAGTACATGCCGGTGATCCGGCAGCGCGCGAGGCCCAGTTTCTCGCAGGCCAAAGCGTGCTGCTCCTGGATGCCGGCGATCCGCTCGGCCGGCAGGCGGAAGGCGTATTTGTAGTTGAACGCCACCCCCGGAGCGGCGGTCGGCGCGACGCCGGGCGCGGCGAGATCCTCGTCCGCCGCCGCGTTGCCACCGGAACGGGTGGCCGTAACGCCGTCGCCGCCGCGATTCGGCGCCTGCCCGCAAGCCGCCGCGAGAAGAATGAGACCCAGTCCGAACGCCTTGCGCATCGCCGTCCTCCTTCTGGTTATGGCCATACTCTACCGTTTTAGTAGAGAAACGCAAGGATTTTGCTGTTGTGCGGCACTTTCGTGACTTTCGGAACTTTCCGCAGCACTCGCTTCCGCCGATTCGCCCTGCTAATCGAGGTTCATGGCCAGCAGCTTGAACGACATCGATCCGATCCAGGACCAGAGCTTCGACTCGGCGCTGTCGCAGCGCTACCTGGTCTACGCGCTCTCGACGATCACCGCCCGCTCGCTGCCCGACGTGCGCGACGGGCTGAAGCCGGTGCACCGCCGCTTGCTCTGGGCGATGCGGCTGCTGAAGCTCGACCCCGCGGCGGGCTACAAGAAATGCGCGCGGGTCGTCGGCGACGTCATCGGCAAATATCATCCGCACGGCGATCAGTCGGTCTACGACGCCATGGTCCGCCTCGCCCAGACCTTCTCGCTGCGCTACCCGCTCGTCGACGGCCAGGGCAATTTCGGCAATGTCGACGGCGATAACGCCGCGGCGATGCGCTACACCGAGGCCCGGCTCACCCGCGCCGCCAATGATCTCATGGCCGGGCTCGACGAGGGCACCGTCGAGTTCCGGCCCACCTACAATGGGGAGGAGGAGGAGCCGGAGGTCTTTCCAGGCCTGTTCCCCAACCTTCTCGCCAACGGCGCCAGCGGCATCGCGGTCGGCATGGCGACCTCGATCCCGCCCCACAACCTCGCCGAGATCGTCGACGCCGCCATCCATCTGATCGACCACGAGAAAGCGACCACGGCCGAGCTGATGCAGTTCGTGAGCGGGCCGGACTTCCCGACCGGCGGCGTCCTGGTCGATCCGGAGCAGGCGATCGCCGCCGCCTACATGACCGGCCGAGGCTCGTTCCGCGTCCGCGCCCGCTGGTCGGTCGAGGACCAGGGCCGCGGCACCTGGGTCGCCGTGGTCAGCGAGATTCCCTACCAGGTGCCGAAGTCGAAGCTGATCGAGCAGGTCGCCGCGCTCATCGCCGACCGGAAGCTCCCGATGCTTGCCGATATACGCGACGAATCGGACTCCGAGATACGAATCGTCCTCGAGCCGCGCAGCCGCACCGTCGACGCCGCTATGCTCATGGAGAGCCTGTTCCGCCTGACCGACCTCGAGGTGCGGGTGCCGCTCAACATGAACGTGCTCGACGAGCATCACACGCCCAAGGTGATGGGGCTGAAGGAAGTGCTGTCCGGCTGGATCGCCCACCAGTTCGAGGTGCTGGTGCGCCGCGCCACCCACCGCATCGCCAGGATCGACGACCGCCTGGAGCTGCTCGAAGGCTATCTCGTCGCCTTTTTGAACCTCGACCGGGTGATCGAGATCATCCGCACCGAGGATGAGCCCAAGCCGGTGATGGTCGCCGAGTTCAGCCTCAGCGACCGCCAGGCCGAGGCGATCCTCAACTTGCGCCTCCGCTCGCTGCGCAAGCTCGAGGAGATGGAGCTCAGGCGTGAGCGCGACACGCTCATCAAGGAGCGCGAGGAGCTGGCGAAGCTGGTCGATTCGAACGCCCGCCAGCGCACCCGTCTAAAGAAAGACCTGGCAGCGCTGAGGGAGCGCTACGGGCCGGAGACCGAGCTCGGCCGCCGCCGCACCCTGATTGAGGAGGCGGCGCCGGCCCGGGAGATCCCGCTCGCCGCGATGATCGAGCGCGAGCCGATCACGGTGATCATGTCCCAGCGCGGCTGGATTCGCGCGATGAAGGGCCATGTCGAGCTCTCCAACCCCGAGGCGCTCAAGTTCAAGGAGGGCGACGGCCCGCATTTCTTCTTCCACGCTTTGACCACCGACCGGCTGCTCCTCGCCTCGTCGAAGGGACGCTTCTACACGCTCGCCGCCGACAGGCTGCCCGGCGGCCGCGGCTTCGGCGAGCCGGTGCGGCTGATGGTCGACATCGAGGGGGAGGGGGAGATCGCTTCCCTCTTCGCCGCCGTCCCGGGGGCGAAGCTGCTGGTCGCCTCGTCCGACGGGCGCGGCTTCGTGACTCCGGTCGACCAGGCGCTGGCCGAGACTCGCAAGGGCAAGCAGGTGGTGAACCTCCGTCCCGGCGCCCGCCTCGCCGTCGTCCGGCAGATCGGCCCCGGCGACGATTATGTCGGCGTGATCGGCGACAACCGGAAGATGGTGTTCTTCCCCCTGGCCGAGCTGCCGGAGATGGGCCGCGGGCAGGGGGTGCAGCTGCAGCGCTACCGCGACGGCGGGCTCTCCGACGCCACCACGTTGGTGTTCGCCGAGGGGCTGAGCTGGGACATGGGCGGCGAGAGCGGCCGCCGCCGGAGCGAAACGGATCTCAATCCGTGGCGCGCGGCGCGGGGCGCGGCGGGGCGGATGCCGCCGCTCGGCTTCCCCCGCGCCAACCGCTTCTAAACGCCGCGTTAACCCTGTCCCGCTAAGCCGCTCGCATGGAGGCGGCAGCCACTCGCGCGCGATCGAAGGGGCGAAAGCGGCGGGAGCCCTCCGTCGCCGACCTCGCCGTCGCCGAGCATATCGTCCGCGCCGGCCGCCAGGCCTTTCTCGAAGCCCTGCCCATCGCCGGCGCCGTGTTCCGCCTGGGCGAAGACGGGGATATTGCCATCGACCTCGCCAACGCCCGCTTCGACGAGCTGGTCGGCGAGCCCTGCCCGGACCGCGCGGTCGGTGACCTCCCCTTCCTCCAGGTGAGCGGCGTCGCCGCCCGCGCTGAGGCTTTCCTGCCCGCCGCGGACGCGAATCTGGAGTTTGAGACTCTCGTCGGCTCCGAGGTCGGCGGCCGCCACTTCGCGGTCCGCCTGACGCGCCTCCCGATCCTCCCCGCGCTCGGCCGCCGCTGCCTCGCCACGCTCATCGACCGCACGGCCGAGGTGGAGACCGAGCGCAGCCTCAGGGCCGAGATGCTCCGCGACAGCCTCACCGGCCTGCCTAACCGCACCGCTTTCAACGAACGGATCGAACAAGTGCTGGAGGATTCGGGCTTCCTGCCGGGCAGCCACGCCGTCCTCGTCGTCGACATGCGCCGCTTCAGCCGCGTCAACGAATGCGTCGGCGCGCTGGCCGGCGACGAGCTGCTGATCGCTTTCGCCCGCCGCCTCTTCTCGGCTCTGCGCGCGCACGATTTCCTCGCCCGCACCGGCGGCGACGAGTTCGGCATCCTGCTGCGGCTCGAGCGCGGGCTCGAGGACGCGCTCCAGGCGGCCGAGCGCATCCGCGCCGCGCTCGCTTTGCCTTTCCGGCTCTCCGAGCTCGAAATCCGAGTCGACTGCGCCGTCGGGTGCGCGCTGCTGAGCGGCCACGAGGAGCTGCCCGAGGAGGTGCTGCGCAATGCCCAGTTCGCGCTGAAGCGGGCCAAGGCCAGCGGCGACATCCAGATCTACGAGCCCAACCAGGCGCGCGCCGCCCGCCGCCGTTTCTCGATCGAGACCGAGCTGCGGCGCTCGATCGAGGCCGGAGGGCTCGACCTCGCCTTCCAGCCACTCGTCGATCTCCAGACCGGTATCGTTTCCGGCTTCGAGGCCCTCGCCCGCTGGAGTCACCCGAGTCGCGGGCCGATCTCGCCGACCGAATTCATCCCGGTCGCCGAGGAATCGGGGCTGATCGTGCCGCTCGGCCGCTGGGCCATCGACCATGCCCTGGCGACGCTTCGAGGCTGGGACGACCAGGCGGGGGCGCCTTTGCCGTTCCCGGTGAGCGTCAACCTGTCGGCCATCCAGATCACCCGCGACGACGTCCCCCGCCTGGTCGAGGAAGCGCTCGCCCGCCACGGCCTCGGCGGCGAGCGGCTGACCTTGGAGCTAACCGAGAGCGCGATCGTCAACGACCCCGCCCGCGCGACCGCGGTGCTGGAGGCGCTGCAGGAGCTGAAGGTGCGGGTGGCGATGGACGATTTCGGCACCGGCTACACCTCGCTCGCCTACCTCCAGCGCCTGCCGATCGACGTGCTCAAGATCGACCGCAGCTTCGTCAGCGACATGCTGGCGGACTCCGATTCCGTGGCCATTGTCCGCGCCATCCTCTCGCTCGCCGCGGCGCTAGGCATGGAGACGACCGCGGAGGGGATCGACTCGCTTGGCCTCGCGGCCGCGCTCCGCGAACTCGGCTGCACGCACGGCCAGGGGTTCCATTTCGCCCGGCCGCTTGCCCCCGCCGCGGCCTTCGACTACTGGCGCTCGGCCAGCGCCTGATCGACGTGACGGCGGGCGATCGTCCGCTGCTCGACCTCGCTGGCGAAACCGGTCTCCGCCCACTCGCGCTCCACCGCCTGCAGCGTCCGCGCGACCGGGGGTCCGGCGGTGAGGCCCATGGCGATGAGGTCGCCACCGCCGACCGCGAGTCGCGGCCGCTTCCAGCCGTCCAGGGCCCGCGCGGCCGCTGGGTCGCCATCGCCGAGCAGGAGGCGGTCGACCGCCTCGTCGCGCCCCAGCCGATAAGCGAGCACCTCCGGCGCTGCCGGTTGCCCGTCGCGCCGGGCGGCGGTCACCAGCCGCCGTTGCGCCTTCTTGGACAGTCGCAGCCTTGCCGCCACGGCCCCGGCAACCTCGGGGTCCGCCGGGAGCAGGGCCGCCAGCCGGCGGAGCGGATCGGGCGCAGCCCCCACCGCCTTCTCCCGTTCCACCAGCAGTCCGAGCCGCGCCGCGCCGGCCCGGTCGATCTCCGGCAGCACCGGCCGGAGGATGGCATGCCCGACCATCACCCGCACCGTCGCCGCCGGCTCCGGCAAGGCGAGGAGCTTGGTGAGCTCGTCCGCGATCCGCTCCCGCGACAGGGCCATGAGGTCGTTGGCGCGCGCCGCGCAGGCCTCCAGCCCCACCGGGTCGGGCGCCCCCTCGCCGAAGCGGGCGTGGAAGCGGAAGAAGCGGAGAATGCGCAAATGGTCCTCGGCGATGCGGGTCAGCGGGTCGCCGATGAAACGGACGCGCTGCACGGCGAGGTCGGCCTCGCCGCCAAAATAGTCGAACACATCGAGGCGCGCCGGATCGGCCGAGAGGGCGTTGATAGTGAAGTCGCGCCGGGCGGCGTCCTCGCGCCAGTCTTCGGTGAAAGCGACGGTCGCGCGCCGGCCGTCGGTGGCGACGTCGCGGCGCAGCGTGGTGACCTCTACCGGCACGCCCTCGACGATGGCGGTGACGGTGCCGTGGGCGAAGCCGGTCGGCACCGCCTTGATCCGCGCCGCCTTGAGCCTCTGCATCACCTCCTCGGGCGCGAGGCGCGTGGCGAGGTCGACGTCGCTCACCGGCAGGCCGAGCAGCGTGTCGCGGACGCAGCCGCCGACATAGCGTGTCTTGCCCTCGGCGGCGCCGAGTGCGCGCAGCAAAGCGGCCATGCCCTTGCGCTTCTGCCAGGGCGCGGCGGGGAGCTTCACGCCACCAGCTCCAGCCGGCGCGACAGGTTGACGAGCATCGCCGCCGTCGCGCCCCAGATGCGCCGGCCCTCCCACATTATCTCGTAATAGGTCCGTTCGCGTCCCCGCCACTCGGCCGTGCGGACCTGCTGCCGCGCCGGGTCCAGCAAATAGTCGAAGGGCGCCTCGAACGCGTCGGCGACCTCGCGCGGCTCGCAGCGGAGCGTGAAGCCGGGGCGAACGACGGCGACGACGGGCGTCACCTCGAAACCGGTGACGGTGCGGTAGCAGTCCGTCGTTCCGATGATCTCCACGAAGGCCGAAGAGAGGCCGATCTCCTCCTCCGCCTCGCGCAGCGCGGCGGCGGCGGGCCCATCGTCGCCCGGGTCGATCCGTCCGCCGGGAAAGCTGATCTGGCCGGGATGCTTTCGCATCGTCTTCGGCCGCTCGGTGAGGATGATGGCGGGCTGGGGCCGGTCGACCACCGCCACCAGCACCGCCGCCGGCGTCGGGTCGCCCGTCTCCTCGTCGAACGCGTCGCCCGGGAGCAATTCGGGCGTGCGCCGCGCGCCCCGTTCCAGCGCCTGGCGCAGGGTTTCGGCAAGGCTCATGCCGCCGCCATCGCGAAGAAGGCGCCTTCGCTCCACAGGCCCGGCGGGTCCGCGTTCTCGGCCAGGGCGATCTCGGCCAGCTCGTAATAGACCGGCCGCGCGACCAGGGCCTCGAGGCCGCCGCGCACGAGCAGATAGGGATGCGGCCCGTCCGCGCCGTCTTCGAAGCGCAGCGGGTGGTCCGGCCCGGCGACGACCATGTCGCCGGTGTTGAGGCGGAAGGCGAGGCGGCGGGCGCGTCCCTCGCCCTCGCTCTTCAGCTCGACCGCGACGAAGGGCGCGTCCTCCACCTCTATGTCGAGCTTTTCGACCGGCGTGACCAGCACGTGGCGCCCGTCCGGCTCGCGCCTGAGGATCGTCGAGAAGAGCCGCACCATCGCCTGGCGGCCGATCGGACTGCCCTGGTGGAACCAGGTGCCGTCGCGCGCGATCCGCATGTCCGAGGGCCCGCAATGGCCCGGATTCCATTTCTCGACCGGCGGCAGATTCTTCTCCGCGGCGAGGCGGGCGATGTCGGCGAGCGACAGGCCGGCGAGATCCTCGGGGGCGGGCGCCATGAGCATGACGCGAGTTAGGCGAGGGGGAGGCCGCGCCGCAACCCTTGCCGCCCCGGCGCCGCCCTCTTATCCCGCGAGGCCATGGCCGACGCGATGGAAGGAGCGAGGACTGCGATCGTCACCGGCGGCGCGCGCCGTATCGGCGCCGCTCTGGCCCGCGCGCTTGCCGAGGACGGCTGGCATCTCCTCATCCATTGCCATCGGTCGGTCGCCGAGGCCGAGGCCCTCGCGGCGGAGTTCGGCAACGCGGTTGTGGTCTCGGCCGATCTAGCCGATCCGGCTGCCGTCCCGATGATCATAGACGCGCTGGAGCCGCTGCCGCCCGCGCGGCTGCTCGTCAACAATGCCTCGCTCTTCGCCTACGACAGCGCCGACGACTTCACGGCAGAAGGCTGGGAAGCGCACATCGCCACCAACCTGCGCGCTCCGGCGCTGCTCTCCCGCGCCTTCGTCCGCGCCGCCGAGGGGCCTGCCGTCATCGTCAACATGCTGGACGCGAAGCTCGCCCAGCCGAACCCGGATTTCTTCAGCTACACCGTCTCCAAGTTCGGCCTCGCCGCGCTGACCGAGCTTCACGCCCGAATCTGGGCCGCCGGCGGCATCCGAGTCTGCGGCATCGCGCCGTCGGTGACCCTGGTCTCCGGCCCGCAGAGCCGCGACAATTTCGACGCGGTCCACGATCTTAACGCCCTCGGGCGCGGGGTGCGGGTCGAGGAGATCGTCGGCGCGCTGCGCTTCATCCTTGCGACGCCCACGCTTACCGGCCAGACGATCGTCCTCGACGGCGGCCAGCGCTTCCTTTCGTTCGCGCGCGACGTGCAGTTCCTGGAGCCTCCAAGATGACCGAGCAACCGCGCCTCGACGGCCTCGTCCCCGAGCGGCTCTGCCCGAAGACGCGCAAGATCGTGCTCGAGGATTATTGCCTTGCCGCCGATATCGGCTTCCACGATTTCGAGGTAGGGGCACCCCAGCGGCTGCTCGTCACGGTGGAGGTCTGGGTCGACGAGCCCGCCTTCGCGGCGTCCGACGAGGCGGGTGAAGCCTGGGATTACGACTTCCTGAGGACCGAGATCGGCGCACTCGCCGCCGCCCGCCGCTACAATCTCCAGGAGAGCCTGGTGCGCGCGATCTACGACCTCGTCGCGGCGCGGCGAGGGGTCACCGGTCTGCGCGTCGCCACCCGCAAGCCCGACATATACCCCGATTGCGCCGGCGTCGGCGTCGAGCTCTCGTCCTTCTAGCGGGCGCGCCGGCTGCGCACGCAGGGCTCCAGCCGGTCGAGCACCAGCCGATAGTCGGCCTCGATCGCGGCGGCGCCGTCTGCGTCCGCCTCGCCGAGGCTCTGCGCCGGGAGGCGCGGCGGCAGCGTGCAGGCGAGCCGGTACCACAGCAAAGTGCCCGGCGCGGGCGGAGCGGCCGCTTCGTCGACGATCTCGGACAGGGCCACCGCCCATTGCGGAGTCTGGCCGGGCCGGCGGAGGATGCTCAGCGACACCGGCCGGCCGCTCGCGGTCTGCAGAAAGATCTGCGTCTCGCTCTCGCCCGGAATGGCGCCCGGCACATGGAAGGCCTTGCCGATGCCGGTGATACTCGGCGGCGCGGCAGGCGCGGCGGCCTCCCGGACGATTCCCCGCAGCCGCTCGGCCTCGGCGGGCGTGAAGGGGATCTGCGCATCGGGGGCTACGAGGCGGAGCTCGCCCGGCCGCCCCGGCACCGGCGCGGCGAGGATGAGGAAATCGGCGCCTTTCCTGAGCTTGGGCGCCTTGCCTCTCGCGTCGCGCGGCAGGTCGACCAGATAGGCGACCCGCGCCGGAAGCGGCTGGGGCGCGCGGATCAGGCTCACCAGATCGGCCTCGACGTAGAAACGGGCGAGCCCGGCGGGGACTCCCGCGGCCTGTTCGTCCTTGAGGGCCGCCGCCCCGGCGATTCGGACCTGGGCCGCCACCGGCGCCGCCAGCGCGAGATCGGCCGCATCGGCATAGGTCAGCGCCGGCGAGGCGCCCCGCGAATCGCCCGGCGGCGGCGGAGCGGCCGCGGCGAGCAGGGCGAGGATGGGTAAGCAAATTCTTCGCATCGCGGGGATCGTTCCGGGAGTGAAAGTTAAGCGCCGTTAAACATGGGGTTAGGGACATTTACCGGCGATGACGACCCCCACATCGGGGAATCCCCCTATCCCACAGGAGGATTGCGCGGGCTCACGCGACGCGATAGAGGGTCCCGCCCCATTGATGATATGTTGACACATCGATGGAGCCGTTGGGGTTTCGCTGCGTTGTTGCTCGGCGCCAATCCCGGCACGCGTCATACCAAAGGGAGCGTGGCTGATTAATGGCATATGCTGACAACAAGATGAGCACGGGCCGGATCACGGCGATCGTCATCGTCGCCATTCTCCACGCCATCCTCGGCTACGCGTTCGTCACCGGCCTCGCCTATAATGTCGTCAAGAAGGTCGCCGCGGACCTCAAGACGTTCAACGTCGACGAGCCGCCGCCGCCGGACGAGAAGCCGCCGCCCCCGCCGCCCGACCAGCCCAATACGCCGCCGCCGATCGTCGCGCCGCCACCGATCGTCAGGACCAACACGATGCCGCCGCCGATCTCGGTCGTGCAGAACGCGCCGCCGGTGATCATCACCCCGACGGCGCCGACCGCGCCGCCAGCGCCGCCGGCCCCGCCGCCGCCGCCGCCGCCGCCCGTCAAGGTCGAGCCGGCGCGCGCCAAGGCGAACCTCTCCTCGCTCTTCTCCGACGAGGATTATCCGGCCTCGGCGCTGCGCAACAACGAATCAGGCACTACGGGCTTCCGGCTCCAAGTGGGCCCGAACGGGCGCGTCACCGGCTGCCAGGTGACCTCGTCGAGCGGCTCGTCGGCGCTCGATGCGGCGACCTGCCGCCTGCTCACCTCGCGCGCCCGCTTCAATCCGGCACGGGACAGCAGCGGGCAACCCACTAGCGATTCGGTCTCCAACCGCATCGTCTGGCGCATCCCGGCCGACTGAGGTGGACCCTGACCATCATCGGATCGTCTTTTCATCGAGAGGAAAGTTAGAGAAATGACCACCCCAGCAGCAGCGCCGCACGGCGGTAATCCCTACGGGCTCGTCGCGGCCCTCCAGCAGGGCGGCCTCATTGCCCAGACGACGTTCGGCATCCTCGTCATCATGTCGGCCGCCTCCTGGTACGTCCTCTTCGTCAAGCTCTTCGAGCAGCAGAAGATCGTCCGAGAGGGCCGCCGCGCCCGGACCGCCTTCTGGCAGGCCGGCACGCTCCGCGACGGCGCCCAGAAGCTCGAGAAGAACGGCGCCTACCGCCAGATCGTCGACGACGGCATCCTCGCGCTCGAGCAGCACGACAAGCTGACCGATCCGATCGACCAGCACGACTGGATGCTGAACTCGCTGGCGCGCAGCCAGGGCGCGATCACCTCGCGCCTCTCCTCTGGCCTCGCCCTCCTCGCCACCGTCGGCTCGACCGCGCCGTTCGTCGGCCTGTTCGGCACCGTCGTCGGCATCTACCGCGCTCTGATCAAGATCGGCGCGGCGGGGCAGGCGTCGATCGACACCGTCGCCGGCCCGGTCGGCGAGTCGCTGATCATGACCGCGCTCGGCCTCGCCGTGGCGGTGCCGGCCGTGCTCGCCTACAATTGGCTGATGCGCCGCAACAAGGCGATCGTCGAGGAGCTGGCCAAGTTCGCCAACGACCTCCACGGCTACATGGTCTCGGGCGGCGCGGTTAAGCCGCAGGTCGTCACCGCCGGCGCCAAGGGCGGCGCCGCCCGCGCCACCACCACGACGACGCCGAGCGGCACCACCGCAACCGGCAGCGCCACCGGCACGACCACCGCCGGTCCGAAGAAGGTCTGATCCGGGTCCGGCGGGGCGGCGTTCGCGTCCGCCCCGCCGCCTTCGGACCAGCGGCTGAGACAGAAGTCAGGATAGGAAACCGAACATGGCCATGAGTGTCGGCCCAGGCGACGGCGGCGAAGAATCGCCGATGTCCGACATCAACACGACGCCGCTCGTCGACGTCATGCTGGTGCTGCTGATCATCTTCCTCATCACCGTGCCGGTCGTCGTCCAGACCGTGCCGATGACTCTGCCCAAGGTCCGCTACGAGCCGACGACCACCAAGCCGGAGAACGTCTCGCTGTCCGTGCGCGGCGGCCCGGGCGGCGCCTGCGAGGTCTATTGGAACCTCCAGAAGGTCAACTCGAAGGAGCTGCTCGACCGGGCCGTCAAGAAGCTTCAGGACGAGGTGAAGAAGCTCGGCGGCCCGCAGAACGTCACCGAAGACAATATGCCCGAGGCGCATATCCGCGGCGACATCAACACCCCCTATCGCTGCATCGGCGGCGCCATCTTCACCATGCAGATGGCCGGGTTCGCCCGCGTCGGCTTCATTTCCGAGCCGCCGCCGACCGCGACCACGACCCGGCTTTGAGCGAGCAGACGTTTCAGGAGTAACGACGCATGGCAATGGCAATGGCGGCCGCCGAAGGCGAGCCCATGATGGACATCAACACGACGCCGCTCATCGACGTCATGCTGGTGCTGCTCATCATGTTCATCATCACCATCCCCCTCCAGACCCACGCGGTGAAGCTCGATCTGCCGCAGGACCAGCCGAATCAGCAGCCGCCGCCCGTCGATCCGGTGAAGAACAAGGTCGTGATCACGCCGGCGGGCCAAGTGCTGTGGAACGGCA
Source organism: Sphingomonadales bacterium (assembly GCA_034668625.1). Classification (GTDB taxonomy): domain Bacteria; phylum Pseudomonadota; class Alphaproteobacteria; order Sphingomonadales; family Sphingomonadaceae; genus Allosphingosinicella. The sequence goes on along the minus strand of JAXDOX010000027.1, from coordinate 127,836 downwards.
ATCCGATCGATCTCCTCATCCTTCGGCAGTATCTGGATCAGACCCAGCAGATGAATCCGATCCCGGAGCTGCACCTGCAACCCGACCCCAATGCCCGCTACGTGCTGGTCGACGAGGTGCTGGCGGTGACCAAGCGCGCCCATGTCGAGAAGATGGGCTTTGTCGGCAACGAGGCCTACGCCAACTTCTGAGGGCGGCGGTACAGATCTTTCCTCTTAAGGGGCGGTCCTTCGGGGCCGCCCTTTTTTTTGCCTCGCCGTCCCCGGGACTAGCGTTAAGCCGCCAACCCCTCGAACTGCAGCCGCGCGAGCCGGGCGTAGAGGCCTCCGGCGGCGGAGAGGGCGTCGTGATTGCCTTCCTCGACGATCCGCCCCTGGTCCATCACGACGATGCGGTCGGCGGCGCGGACGGTGGCGAGGCGGTGGGCGATTACCATCGTCGTGCGGTCCGCCATCAGCCGCTCGAGCGACGCCTGGACCAGCCGCTCGCTCTCCGCGTCGAGCGCCGACGTTGCCTCGTCGAGGAGCAGGAGCGGTGCGTCTCGCAGCACCGCCCGGGCGATGGCGATGCGCTGGCGCTGGCCGCCGGAGAGGCGGGCGCCACCTTCGCCCATATAGGTGTCTAGGCCCTGCGGCAGGCGGTGGAGGAACTCGGCCGCGTTGGCCGTCTCCGCGGCCGCCCACAACTCGTCGTCCGAAGCGTCCCAGCGGCCGTAACGCAAATTGTCGCGGGCGGACGAGGCGAAGATCACCGTCTCCTGAGGCACCACCGCCATCCGCGCCCGCGCGGCCGCCGGGTCGGCGTCGGCGAGCGCGACGCCGTCGAGCAGGACCTGGCCCTCCTCCGGATCGTAGAAGCGCAGCGCCAGCTGGAATAGCGTCGACTTGCCGGCTCCCGACGGCCCCACCACCGCCAGCGTCTCGCCGGCCCGCACTTTCAGCGAGAAATCGTGCAGCGCCGAGACCTCGCGCCGGGTCGGGTAGCGGAAGGTGACGGCGCGGAAGTCGAGCTCGCCCCGCGCCGGCTCGGGCAGCCGCACCGGCGCGGCCGGCGCGCGGATCGCGGGTTGCTCGGCGAGGAGTTCGGCGATCCGTCCCGCCGCGCCGGCGCCGCGCAGCAGGTCGCCATAGACTTCGGTCAAGGCGCCGAACGCGCCGGCGACGAGGCCGCCGGTCAGCACGAAGGCGGCGATGGTGCCGCCGCTGATATTGCCCCTTTGGACGTCCACCGCCCCCTGCCACATCACCATAGTGATCGCCCCGAAGATGAGGCCGATGATGGTCGCGGTGAGCAGCGCGCGGATGGTGATGCGCCGCCGCGCCGTCTGGAAGACGCTTTCTACCGCCGCCTCGAACCGGACCGCCTCGCGCGCCTGCTGGCCGAAGGCCTGGACGATCTTCATCGCGCCCAGCACCTCGTCGACCATCGCGCCGACGTCCGCCACCCGATCCTGGCTCTGGCGCGAGATGTTGCGCACCCGCCGCCCGAGGACGGTGATCGGCACGACGACCAAAGGAATGCCGAGCAGCAGCATTGCGGCAAGCTTGGGGGCGAGGGCGAACAGATAGGCGACGCCGCCTATGCCCATCACCACGTTCCTCAGCGCTACCGAGATGGTGGTGCCGACCACCTGCTCGATGATCGTCGTGTCCGCGGTGAGGCGCGAGGCGATCTCGGACGGCCGGTTCTCCTCGAAGAAGGAGGGGGCGAGGCGCAGCAAATTCCGCTGCACCGCCTCGCGCACGTCGGCGACGACCCGCTCGCCGAGCCAGGAGACGAAATAGAAGCGGAAGGCGGTGCCGATCGCCATCACCACCACGACGACGAGAAGGTATTGGAACCAGCGCGCGATGTTGCCGCCCGAGGCCGCGAAGCCCTTGTCGATGATCAGCCGGAAGGCGTTGGGTATGGCGAGCGTCGCGCTCGCGGCGATGAGCAGGGACAACAGGGCGCCCGCGACATGCCCCTTGTATCGGCCCACGAAACCCCAGATGATGCGCAAGTTCGCGATCTTTCCCGGGGCGGGCGTGTCGGGGCTGGATCGGGCCATGAAGGGGGCGTAGCAGCGCATGAGATGAGGCTCAATGCCGCGGCGCGGAGCCTTCCGCCCTAATGGTCGTTCACCTTCCCAAGTCCCTGCAGCCGTTGACGAAAACCCGCGCGGCCCCCAATTTGGAGAGCAGATGCTCTACGACGCGTACGAAATGCAGCGCTCGCTGCTCGCCGGTGCCAGCACCCTTGCCAATTTCGGCGCCGGCTGGTTTCAGAACCCCGCCAACCCCATGGCCTACAGCTCGATGGGTCCCATCGTCGGCTCGGCGCTGGATGTCTTCGCGCACGCCGCCGCGCCGCGCGGCAAGCCGGAATTCGGGCTCGATACGACCATGGTCGCTGGGAAGACGGTCCGCGTCCGCGAGGAAATCGCGCTCCGCAAGCCATTCGGGCAGCTCAAGCACTTCGTCCGCCAGGGTGTCGCGGGCGGGCCCAAGCTGCTCATCGTCGCGCCGATGTCGGGCCATTACGCCACCCTGCTGCGTGGCACCGTCGAGCGGATGCTGCCCGGCCACGACGTCTATATCACCGACTGGCGCGATGCGAAGCTGGTGCCCGCCGAGGCCGGCCGCTTCGACCTCGACGACTATGTCGACTATCTGATCGCCTTCCTCGAGCATATCGGCCCCGGCGCCCACATGCTGGCGGTCTGCCAGCCCTCGGTGCCCTGCTACGCCGCCGCCGCGGTGATGAGCGAGGACCGGCATCCCTGCCGCCCGCGCACGCTCACCATGATGGGCGGGCCGATCGACACCCGCCAGGCGCCGACCGCGGTCAACACCCTCGCCACCCAGCGTCCTTACGCCTGGTTCCAGCGCAACGTGGTGGCGACCGTCCCTTATCTCTATGCCGGCGCCGGCCGCGCGGTTTACCCCGGTTTCCTGCAGCTCGCCGGCTTCATGATGATGAACCTCGGCGACCATCTCACCAGCCATTGGGAGATGTTCAAGCACCTCGTCGACGGCGATGGCGAGAGCGCCGATTCGACCAAGCATTTCTACGAGGAATATCGCTCGGTCTGCGACATGACCGCCGAATTCTACCTGCAGACGGTGGACGCGGTCTTTCAGCGTCACCTCCTGCCGAAGGGCGAGCTTATGCACCGCGGCCGCCGCGTCGACCCGGCGGCGATCACCGGCATCGGCCTCCTCGCCATCGAGGGCGAGCGCGACGACATTTCGGGCGTCGGCCAGACCAAGGCGGCGCTCGACATCTCCACCCGGCTCCCGGCCAGGCTGAAGAAATACCACCTCGCCAAGGGTGTCGGCCATTACGGCATCTTCAACGGCTCCAAATGGCGCGACCGCATCGCCCCGGTGGTGGAGCAATGGATTGCGTCGCACGACGGCTGACGGCTGGTTGGCGGGAGTGACCAGGGTGGGCCAATGGCCGGCCTTTCTCTTTCATCCCGCTTCGCGCAGGATGCGGGAATGGCAAACCGCGCCCCCGCCATACCGCGCCGCTATTGGTGGATGGCGCTCGCCATCGTCGGCCTCGCCGCGGCGGGTCTCCTGGTCATGGGCCGGCCGCCCATCTGCACCTGCGGGACGGTGAAGCTCTGGGTCGGGACGGTGACCGGCCCGGACAACAGCCAGCACATCGCCGACTGGTACACGCCAAGCCACATCGTCCACGGCTTCCTCTTCTACGCCCTCGGCTGGTGGGCGCTGCGGCGCAATCCGCCGGGCGACCGATTGATCGGCGCCGTGTTGATCGAAAGCGCCTGGGAGCTGCTCGAGAACAGCCCTCTCATCATCGACCGCTACCGGCACGAGACGATGGCGCTCGGCTATTCCGGCGACAGCGTCCTGAACTCGATCTCCGACATCGGCTGGATGGTGGTCGGCTTCGCCCTGGCCCGGCGCCTGCCGGTCTGGGCGACAATCGCGTTGGCGCTCGGCCTGGAGCTGCTCTGCCTCCTCGTCATCCGCGACAACCTGACGCTGAACGTCCTGATGCTGGTCGCGCCGAACGACGCGATCCGCGCCTGGCAGGCGGGCGGATGAGCTCAGCCGCCGGTCAGCCTTTACGCCGACTCCTCCTCGCCGTGACGATGGCTGCGGCGTCGTTCGCCGCGCCGGCCCGGGCCGGCGAGCTGTTTGGCGGCCTCTTTGCGCACGACGTCGACTGGATCACGGCGAGCGGCGAGGAGCATGGACTGGACGTCGAGCTCGGCTGGCGCGGCGAGCGGATCCTGCGCGCGCTCGGCGGTCCTCGGCCCCACGCCTTCGTTTCGCTCAACAGCGCCGGCCAGACCCATTTCGCCGCTGCCGGCCTCAGCTGGCGGGTCGGCCATCCGGTCTACGTCCGTCCAGGCATCGGCCTCGCAGTCCACACCGGCCCGGGCCGGTTCGATTCGACTGGACGCCGCATCTGGCTGGGCTCGCGAATCCTGTTCGAGCCGGAGATCGGAATCGGCCTGCGGCTGAACCCGCGGGTCTCGGTGGAGGCGAGCTGGGTGCATCTCAGCCACGCCCAATTGTTCAGCGAGGAGAATCCCGGCCTCGACACGGTCGGCCTGCGGCTCAATTATATGCTGCACTGAAGGCCCAGCTTGACGCCGGAGCCTGGCGTTATCGCCCCAGCATCGCCTCCGGCCTGACCACCCGGTCGAAGGTCGCCTCGTCGACCAGACCGAGATCGAGGCCCGCTTCCTTCAGCGTCTGGCCGGTCTTGTGGGCGTGCTTGGCGATCGCGGCGGCATTGTCGTAGCCGATCTCCGGCGCCAGCGCCGTCACCAGCATCAGCGAGCGGTTCATCAGCTCGGCGATGCGCCGCTCGTCCGGCTCGAGCCCGTCGAGCGCGCGCTCGGAGAAGCTTTCGAGGCCGGTCGAGAGCAGATCGATCGAGCGCAGCACGTTGGCGGCGATCAGCGGCTTGAACACGTTCAATTCGAGATGGCCCTGCAGCCCGCCGATGGTGACGGCGACGTGGTTGCCCATCACCTGGGCCGCGACCATGGTCAGCATCTCGGCCTGGGTCGGGTTGATCTTGCCGGGCATGATCGAGCTGCCCGGCTCGTTCTCCGGCAGCTTGAGCTCGCCAAGACCGCAGCGCGGGCCGGAGCCCATCAGGCGGATGTCGTTGGCGATCTTGGTCGCGGAGACGGCGACGACATTGAGCACGCCCGACAGCTCGACCAGGGTGTCGTGGGCGGCGAGCTCGGCGAACTTGTTGGGCGCGCTCTTGAACGGCAGCCTGGTGAGCTTCGCCACTTCCCCGGCGAAGGCCTCGGCGAAGCCCTTGGGCGCGTTGAGCCCCGTACCGACCGCGGTGCCGCCCTGGGCGAGGAGGAGCAGCCGCGGCATCACCGAGCGGAGCCGCTCGATGTCGGCCTCGATCTGGGCGGCGTAGCCGGAGAATTCCTGGCCGAGGGTGAGCGGCGTCGCGTCCTGGAGATGGGTGCGGCCGATCTTGACGATCCGGTCCCACGCTGTCGCCTTGGCGGCGAGGCGGCGCTGCATGCCGGTGAGGGCCGGGATCAGCCGCCCTTCGACCGCCCGCGCGGCGGCGATGTGCATCGCCGTCGGGAAGCTGTCGTTGGACGACTGGCCTTTGTTGACATGGTCGTTGGGGTGGACCGGGCTCTTGCCGCCGCGATTGCCGGTCAGGATCTCGTTGGCGCGGCCGGCGATCACTTCGTTGGCGTTCATGTTGGATTGGGTGCCAGAGCCGGTCTGCCAGATGACCAGCGGGAACTGGTCGTCGTGCATGCCCTGGGCGACCTCGCCGGCCGCCTGCTGGATCGCCTCGGCCGCTTCCGCGTCGAGCCCGCCGCCCTTGGCGTTCACCCGCGCCGCCGCCTGCTTCACATAGCCCAAGGCATGGACGATCTCCGCCGGCATCGTCTCGCGCGGGCCGAACGGGAAATTCTGGATCGACCGCTGCGTCTGCGCGCCCCAATAGGAATCGGAAGGGACGTCGATCGGGCCGAAGCTGTCGGTCTCGGTGCGGGTGGTGTTGAGCGAGGTCATGGAAGCTCCGTGGCGAACTCCCCTCCCTGGACCCAGGGAGGGGCCGGGGGGTGGGTACGTATCCGGAAAAGGCCTTGCAAGTGGAGACGCACCCACTCCCGGCCCCTCCCTGTGTGCCGGGAAGGGGCCGACCTCACTTCTTCCGGCTGAAATCCACCGAGACGACGTTAGAGCCGTCCTCGACCGGCTCGGCGCCGGACGGGTCGTTCTCGGCTTCGTCATGCTCCTGCACCGTTTCCTCGGCCTGGGCCTGGAACTGGAGGGCGAAGTTGACGGCCGGGTCGACGAAGCCGGTGATCGCGGAGAAGGGGATGACCAGCCGCGCCGGGGCCTGGTTGAAGCTCAACCCCACCTCGAAGCCGTCCTCGCCCACCTTCAAATCCCAGAAGCGGTTCTGGATGACGATCGTCATCTCATCGGGGAAGCGCTCGATCAGGTGTTTGGGGATGTCGACCCCGGCCGCGCCGGTCTTGAAGGTGATGTAGAAATGATGCTCGCCGGGCAGTCGGCCGGTGCTCTCCACCTCGCCCAGCACCCGGCCGACGACGGCGCGCAGGGCTTCCTGGACGATCTCGTCGTAGGGAATCAGGCTGTCTGGCGCGTCGGTCGGCATCGGCCTTGTGGTAGCGTGGGGCCCGCGCGGGTCAACCCGCTTGCGATTCGGCCCACCTCGTGTTGAGGATCGGCGGACGGAGAATGCGATGCCGATCGACGCCACCTGCCCCTATGACGAGAGCAACATCTTCGCCCGCATCCTCAGCGGCGAGATCCCCTGCAAGAAGGTCTATGAGGACGCGCACGCGCTCGCCTTCCACGACATAAATCCGCAGGCGCCGGTTCATATCCTCGTCATCCCGAAGGGTCGCTACGTCTCGTGGGACGATTTTTCCGCGAGGGCGCCGGACGCGGAGATCGCCGGCTTCGTTCGCGCCGTCGGCCTGGTCGCGCGCAATGAGGGTCTTGTCGCGCCGGGCTATCGCCTGCTCGCCAATGTCGGCACCCATAGCGGCCAGGAAGTGGCGCACCTTCACGTCCACCTGTTCGGCGGCCGGCCATTGGGACCGATGCTAAGCCGCTAATTACGCTTGCTCCCGTAAAACCAGCCGCTAGGGTCGGCCTCCGCACTGGACAAGGGGAATAAGATGGCGAGTGCAGCACCGCGCGGACGGGGCTTCGGGCGCGTCAAGCCGCTCGACGCGATATTGGCGACGGCCGAGAAGAAGGGCCTCAAGCGCTCGCTCGGCGCCTTCCAGCTCACCCTCCTCGGCATCGGCGCGGTGATCGGCACCGGCATTTTCGTGCTGACCGCCACCGCCGCCCAGAAGGCCGGCCCGGGCATGATGATCAGCTTCATCATCGCCGGTGCGGTCTGCGCCGTGGCCGCGCTCTGCTACGCCGAGCTGGCCTCGATGGTGCCGGTCGCCGGCTCGGCCTACACTTATTCCTACGCCGTGATGGGCGAGATGGTCGCCTGGCTGGTCGGCTGGGCTTTGATCCTCGAATATGCGCTCGGCGCCAGCGCGGTCGCGGTCGGATGGTCCGGGCACATTGTCGGCCTGCTCGATTCGATCGGCCTGCATTTGCCCCACGCGCTCACCGTCGGTCCCAAGATCTCGGTCGGCAACTTCCTGTCGGGCGGCGAGGTCGGGGGCCTGATCAACCTGCCTGCGGTCATCATCACCGCGCTGGTCACCACCCTGCTGGTGATCGGCACCAAGGAAAGCGCGACCTTCAACGCCGTCCTGGTGATCATCAAGGTCTCCGCCCTGACCCTGTTCGTCATCGTGACGGTGCCGATGATCTCCGGCCATGCCGCCCATTACCACCCGTTCACGCCGCGCGGCTGGGGCAGCCCGCTGAGCTCGTCGGGGGTTGGGGTGCTCGGCGCCGCGGCCTCGATCTTCTTCGCTTATGTCGGCTTCGACGCGGTTTCGACTGCGGCCGAGGAAACCAAGAACCCGCAAAAGAACGTGCCGATCGGCCTGATCGGCTCGCTGCTCATCTGCACAATCTTCTACCTGCTCGTCGCCGGCGGCGCGATCGGCGCTTACGGCGCGCAGCCGCTGATCGGCCCGGACGGCATTCCGTTCAAGGAAGGCTCGCCCGAGCTCTACGCCAGCGCCGCCTGCCAGGCCGCGCACGCGCCTTTGGTCTGCTCGAAGGAGGCGCTCGCCCATATCATGCGCGAGGTGAGCACCCCCTGGCTCGGCAACATCATCGGCCTCGCCGCGACCATCGCACTGCCGTCGGTCGTGCTGCTGATGATGTACGGCCAGACCCGCATCTTCTTCGTGATGGCGCGCGACGGCCTGCTTCCGGCCAAGCTCTCCACGGTCCACCCGCGTTTCCGGACGCCGTGGATCGTCACCATCGTCACCGGCATCTTCGTCGCCATCGCGGCGGCCTTCTTCCCGGTCGGCCAATTGGCGGATTATTCGAACGCGGGGACGCTGTTCGCCTTCGCCGCCGTCTCGGTCGGGGTGATGGTGCTCCGCTACACCGATCCGCGGCGGGTGAGGCCGTTCCGCACGCCGCTCGTGTTCATCGTCGCGCCGGCGTCGATCCTCGGCTGCATCCTGCTCTTCGCCAGCCTCGGCATCGAATCGAAGATGCTGTTCCTGATCTGGACGGCGATCGGCCTGGTCGTCTACTTCCTCTACGGCTTCCATCAGTCGCATCTCGGCCGCGGCATCGTCGAGGTGCACGAGCCGGAGGCGTACGAAGAGACCGAGCCGCCGATCCCCGGCACGCATTGAGCGCCCATTGTTGAATGGGGACACGTACTTTTTCGCTAAAAGTACGTGTCCCCTTCCTACCCCAGCCGCTCGGCGACGAGCGCCTTCAAATCCGCTTCGGGCCGGGCGCCGTAGTGGGAGATCACTTCCGCGGCGGCGATTGCCCCCATGCGGAGGCTGTCGCGGTTGGAGCGGCCCTGGCTGAGGCCGGTGAGGAAGCCCGCGGCGAACAAATCGCCGGCGCCGGTCGTGTCGACCACCGCCTCGACGGGTTCGGCCGACACCTCGACCCGATCGCCGCCTTGGACCGCCACCGCGCCCAGCTCGCTCCGCGTCACCACCAGCAGGGGCACCCGCGCCGCGGCGCTGGCCACTGCCGAGTTGAAATCCGGTTCACCTGTCAGGGAAAGTATCTCCGCCTCGTTGGCGAAAAGGATGTCGAGCCGCCCGCTATCGATCAGCGTGTTGAAGCCGTCGCGGTGGCGCTCCACGCAGAAGGCGTCCGAGAGGGTGAAGGCGACCTTGCGGCCGGCCGCGCGGGCGAGGTCGATCGCCCGCTCCATCGCCGCCCGCGGCGTCTCCGGGTCCCAGAGATAGCCTTCGAGGTAGAGGATGCCCGCAGCCTTCACCTGGTCCTCGTCGATCGCGTCGGGGGTGAGCAGCTGGGCGGCGCCGAGGAAGGTGTTCATGGTCCGCTGCGCGTCGGGGGTAACGAGGACCAGGGAGCGCGCCGTCGGAATGTCGCCGGCGCGCGAGGGGGTGGTGAACTCGATGCCGAGCGAGGCGATGTCGTGCCGATAGACCTCGCCCAATTGGTCGGCGGCGACCTGGCCGACAAAGCCGGCGCGCCCGCCGAGCATCGCCACGCCGGCGGCGGTGTTGCCGGCCGAGCCGCCGCTGATCTCGCGCCCCGGGCCCATCCTGCCGTAAAGCCGCGTCGCTTCTGCGGCGTCGATCAGCCGCATCGCGCCCTTGTCGAGCCCCTCGGCGGCCAGGAAATCGTCGTCGGTGGCGGCGATCACGTCGACGATGGCATTGCCGATGCAGAGGACGTCGAGGCGGGTGTCGGTCACTGGGTCTGTCTCGCTTGTCGGGGAAAGCGCCGCCCCTAGCCGGGCCGGTCCGCGCGGGTCAATCGCGCTGCGCTGCGGCAGGCGATGCGGGCGCCGCCCGGCGAACCGGGCTTGCATGGCGCGCCGTCCTCGGCTTTGGCAGTCTTCCGGCGGTCAGGGAGGGCGAAACATGGCGGGAGCGCAATGGCGGGCGACGCCGCTCCTGCTGCTCGTTGCCGGCTGCGCCGCCTCGGAAGCGCGGCAGGCGCCCGAGGTGCGGCTCCCGGCGCCGGCGCCGGTGCGCTACAATCCGGTCGGGCTCGAAAGGGTCATCGGCCGCACTGCCCGCTTCCTCGAGGCCGAGTTCGGCCGGCCGGGCCTGGATATACGCGAGGGGCCGGCGCGCAAGCTGCAATATAACGGCCCCGCCTGCGTCCTCGATCTCTACCTCTACCCGCCGCACGGCGGCGGCGAGGCGATCGTCACCTGGGTCGACGCCCGCCGTCTCGACGGCACCGACTTCGACCGCGCCAGCTGCGTCGCCGCGCTGCAGAGTAAGGCGCGCTAGTTCTTCCCCGGAGAAGCGTGAAGGCGTCCCAGCGCCCACTTGGCCGCCTCCGCCACCACCTCATCCTCATCCCCCGTCAGCTGCTCCAGCACCGGCGCCAGCTCGGCCCGGCCGCTATTCCCCGCCGCGATGGCGGCGTTCCTCACCATCCGGCCGCGGCCGATGCGCTTGATCGGGGACCCCGCGAACAGGCGCCGGAAGGCGTCGTCGTCGAGGGCTAGCAGGTCGCCAAGCGCCGGCGCCGCCAGCTCCGTCCTAGGCACGAAGGCGTGGTGACGTCGCGCCGCGGCGGCGAAGCGGTTCCAGGGGCATACGGCGAGGCAGTCGTCGCAGCCATAGACGCGGTTGCCGATCGCCTCGCGATATTCCTCCGGGATCGGCCCCTTATGCTCGATGGTGAGGTAGGAGATGCAGCGCCGCGCATCGAGCTGGAACGGTGCTGGGAAGGCGTGGGTCGGACAAATGTCGAGGCAGGCCGTGCAGCTTCCGCAATGCACGGCATGGGGCGGCGCCTCGGCCTCGAGCTCGAGCGTCGTGTAGATCGCGCCGAGGAACAGCCAGCTGCCCTCGCTTCGGCTGACGAGGTTGGTGTGCTTGCCCTGCCAGCCGAGCCCCGCCGCCTCGGCGAGCGGCTTCTCCATGACCGGCGCCGTATCGACGAAGACCTTGAGCTCGCACCCCGCCTCGCCGACCAGCCACCGCGCCAGGCTCTTCAGCGCCTTCTTGACCACGTCGTGATAGTCCGCGCCCTGGGCATAGACCGAGATCCGTCCCCGCTCCGGCCGCTCGGCCAGCGCCAGCGGGTCGACCGACGGCGCGTAGCTCATGCCGAGCGAGATCACCGACCGCACATCGGGCCACAGCCCTTCCGGCGAGGCGCGGCGGTCGGCGGTGTCGGCCATCCACAGCATGTCGCCATGGGCGCCCTCCGCAAGCCATGAGCGCAGCCGCTCGCCGGCCTTGGGCGCGGCGTCGGCGCGCGCGATGCCGAACGCGCAGAAGCCGAGCTCGCGCGCCTTTTCCTCCAGCTTCTGGCGCAAGGCAGGCTTGCTAAGGCTCATCGCCACAAGCTAGCACATCTCACGGGGAAAAGGGGGTTTCGTGACCTTAGCTATCGAGGCGAGGGGCCTGTTCAAGGCCTTTGACGGCAAGCCGGCGGTCGACGGCGTCGACATAGCGGTGCCGGAAGGATCGATCTACGGCATCCTGGGGCCAAACGGCGCGGGCAAGACGACGACTTTGCGGATGCTGCTCGGAATCATCGATCCGGACCGCGGTACCCGCACCCTGCTCGGGCGCGAGCGCCCGCTCGAGGCGGCCGGGCTGGTCGGCTATTTGCCCGAGGAGCGCGGCCTCTACCCGGCGATGAAGACCAAGGAGGCGGTCGCCTTCATGGGCGCGCTGCGCGGCCTGCCGCTGTCGGTCGGGCGGGCGCGGGCCGAGGGGCTGCTCAGGGAAAACGGGCTCGGCGACTATGCCGACAAGCCGATCAAGAGCCTGTCCAAGGGCATGGCGCAGACCGTGCAACTGTTCGGCACGATCATCCATCGGCCGAAGCTGATCGTCCTCGACGAGCCTTTCTCTGGCCTCGACGCGATCAACCAGGGCCGGCTCGAGACGCTGATCCGCGAGGAAGCGGCGGGCGGCGCGACGATCATCTTTTCCACCCACGTCATCGCCCATGCCGAGCGGCTGTGCGAGCGAATCGCGATCATCGCCGGCGGCCGTATCCGCTTCGAGGGCAGCGTCGCCGAGGCGCGGAGCCGGCTCGAGCCGCAGGTGCGGCTGCGCACGCGGGCGGAGGACGGGCCGTGGCGCGCCGCTTTGCCGCCGGGGGCGCGACGCGAGGGCGGCCTGTGGCTGTTCGAAATGCCGCGGGGCGGGATCGAGCCCCTGCTCCGCGCTTTGCTCGACGGCGCCGCCGGGATCGAGGAGCTGTCGATCGAGCGGCCGGGGCTGCACGAAGCCTTCGTCGTCATCGCCGGCGAGGAAGCGGCGCGGGAGATGGGCTCGCCGGCCCCCGGAAAGGAAGCCGCATGATGGGGACCTTCAAGGCGGCGTCGGTCATCGCCCGCCGCGACTTCGATGCGACGGTGCGTTCGCGTACCTTCGCCATCTTCCTGCTCTTCCCGGTCATCATGATCGCCATAACAGTCGGCTTCAGCACGATGAGCATGAAGATGGAGCGGCAGGAGAACCGGCCGCGTATCGGCGTGATCGCCTCCGACGCCGATTTTCGCCCGATCGCCGCGGCGCGCGAGCGGCTGCGGCCCGCCTTCCGCGAATACGAGCTTCCCGAGCTGGCCCGCGAGAATCCGGATTACGACGTCGACGACCAGGCCCGGACCTTGCTTTCCTCGGCGGACAAGAAGCTGGTCGGCGTGCTGAGCGGCGGCGTCGCCCATCCCCGCCTCACCGGCGCGCTCGACCGCGACGACCGGCTCGTCCACCAGGTCGAGGCGATGGTCGCCCAGGCGCGGCAGGATGCGGCGCTGACCACAGCGGGCGTGAGGCTGCCGCCGGTCGTCGTCTCCCTCGTCAAGACCGAGCAGTCCGCCGGTGCCCTCGCCGCCGACCGGGCGGCGACCGCGCGCGCCGGGCAATGGCTTTTGTTCATGGTGACGGTGCTGCTCGCAAGCATGTTGCTCTCCAACCTCGTCGAGGAGAAATCGAACAAGATCATCGAGGTTCTCGCCGCGGCGATCCCCGTCGACGCGATCTTCTTTGGCAAGCTCGGGGCGATGCTCGCGGTGTCGCTGACCGGCCTCGCGGTCTGGGTGGGCTCGGCGGTGATCGCCGTCCATTTCCTGCCCGGCGGCGGCGCGGGGCTGCCGGAGCCGGCGGTCGGCTGGCCGCTCTTCCTGGCTCTGGGCTTCCTCTATTTCGCGATGAACTATCTGCTGCTCGGCGCCCTGTTCCTCGGGATCGGCTCGCAGGCCTCATCGGCGCGCGAGGTGCAGTCGATCTCGATGCCGGTCACCATCGGCCAGGTGATCATCTTCTTCTTCGCAACCGCCGCCGCCGGCGCCTTCAACAGCCTGATGGGCATTTCGGCGGCGATCTTCCCGTTCAGCTCGCCGATGATGATGATCGCCCGCGCCGCCGAGACTCCGGAGCTCTGGACCCATGCCCTCGCCTTGCTGTGGCAAGCGGCCTGGGTCTGGGTGATCGTCCAGTTCGCCTCGGCCTTCTTCCGCCGCCACGTGCTGAAGTCCGGCGGCACCGCCGCCGCCGCCTTCGGGAGGTGATAATCCCAATCCTCCCCTCGATTTCGAGGGGAGGGGGACCAGCCACAGGCGGCGCTACGCGCGGTCCCCCTCCCCTGCAAATGCAGGGGAGGATTATCGTCATTCCGGCGCGGACCCCAGCTGCTGCCAGAGCTCCAGCTTGACGCCGTCGCAATCGAGTATCCAGGCGAAGCGGCCGTAATCCTCGTCCTGGCGGCCGAGTATCTCGACGCCCTTCGCTTCGAGCGTCGCGACCAGGCCGTCCAGATCGTCGACCCGGAGGTTGATCATGAACGGCTTGTCGCTGGGGCCGAAATAGTCGGTGTCAGCCTTGAAGGCCGTGAGGAGACTGAGCCCGTCCGGCGAGCGGGCGAAGGGGAACATGATGCCCCAGTCGCCGCCGAGGCCGAGCGTCTCCGCATACCATTTTTTGGTCCGCTCCGGGTCCTCCACCTTGTAGAAGACGCCGCCGAGCCCGGTCACTTCAGCCATAAATATCCTCCGCTGCTTGCTTGAGGGCACGCATGGCGAGCCGCCACGGCCCGCCGGCATGGCTGATCCGCGCGACGCCAAGCTCGGCCAGCCGGGCGGCCGGCGGGGCGGCGGCCATCGCCATGATGTTGACCGGAAGCGGGCTTGCCTCGCAGGCGCGGGCGATGAGTCGTTCGTCGACGAGGCCGGGCAGGAACAGGCCCGACGCGCCCGCCTCGGCATAGGCGCGCCCGCGCTCCAGCGCTGCGTCGACCAGCGTCTCGTCATGCTCTTCGGGCGGCGTCTTGAGGAACAGGTCGGTTCGCGCGTTGATGAAGAAGTCGGCGCCTACCCCGCCCCGCATCGCCGCGATCCGCGCCGCCTGCGCGTCGGCGGAGTGGAGGCCGTCGCCGCCGATCCTTTGGTCCTCGAAATTGCAGCCGATCGACCCCGTCGCCTGCAGGCGCCGCGCGTTCGCCGCCACCCCCTCGGTGGCCTCGGCGTAACCGGCTTCGAAATCGATGCTGACGGGAAGCTCGACCGCTTGCACGATGCGCTCGGCATTGGCGAGGGCGAGGTCGAGCGGCAGCGCCTCGCGGTCGCCGAAACCGTGCGCCATGGCGACGGAAAAGCTTCCAGTCGCGATCGCCGTCGCGCCGGCCTCGGCGATGACCTTCGCGCTCCCCGCGTCCCACGCATTGTAGAGCACGACCGGCTCTCCCGGCCGGTGGAGGGAGGCAAAGAGCCGCGCCTTGTCCGCCTGCGTCATTGCGCGGGCGTATCAGGTCCGCGCTATTGCGTCACCGGCCGGGAGGAGACGATGCGGCCGGCCGAATCGGTCACCACCTCGAGCAGACGGCCGGTCGTGTCGCGAACCCGGCGTACCGTCTGTCCGGAGGCGTTGACCGTTTGCGATACGACGGTCAGCCCCGATTTGGCGAGATCGAGCACCTGGCCCGTGCGAAGCGCCGAGCCGGCGATGCCGCCCACCGTGCCCACCGCGTTGTTGGCGACGCCGCCGACCGTGTTGACACTGTTGTCGACGGTGTTGAGCAGGCCCGCCACCAGCTGCGGGTTGTTGTCGACGGTCTGCAGCGTCCGCTCGATGATGGCGCGCACGTTGTCGAGGCGGACGACGAGCGTAGCCGTCGCCTGCACGCCCTTGATGTCGAGCTTGACCTTGTCGATCGACACGTCGGCACCGGCGGTGAGCTTGAGGAGGCTGCCGAGCCGCGCGTCGAGGGCGATATGGGCCTGGAGGTTGTCGACCTCCAGCGTGATCGATTCGACCGACAGATTGGGGATGTCGAGCAGCACGTCTGGCTGCTGCCCGCCGGACGAGACCTGCTGGGCGAGCGGCGTCGACTGGCCGGGCCGCGAGTCGTTGCGGCGGTTCTGCGCGTCGGCGGGCGCGGCGGCCAAAGCGAGCGCGGCAACCGCGCCGGCGGCATAAGCAAGATTACGCATGTTGAGCTCCCTGTTGGTCGGGAGCGAAACGTCAGTGCGGCGGCGCGGTTTCCGCCGCGGCGCTATTTTGGGGGGAATCGGCCGTCGAGGCCTGGGCGTGGATGTCGACGGTGACGTTGCGCAGCTCCCGCCGCCCCTCTGGTTTGGGCTGCATGTTGGTCTCGACCCGGCTGCCGGCGTCCGGCTCGGCATGGACGGCGAGCCTCGCCTCGCCCTTTTGCTCGATCGTCACCCGCTTCGCCCGCAAATGGACGTTGAGCTCGATGTCGGGCGCGGCGGCCTGGAGGAGGGCGAGAAGCGGAAGCATCAGTGCACGAACCTCGCGACCACATCACGATAGCTGCGGCTGACCTTCACCTGGCTGCCGGATTCAAGCACCAGGAAGCATTCGCCGTTCGTGTGCGGCTTCACCTGCCGCACCTGGTCGAGATTGACGATGCAGGAGCGGTGCACCCGCTGGAAGCGCCGCGGGTCGAGGCGTTTCTCCAGATCCTTCATCGTCTCGCGGAGGATCAGGGTGTTGTCGCCGGTATAGATGCACATGTAATCGCCCGCCGCGTCGATCTTCTCGATCGAATCGACGTCGACCCGGAAGATTTGCCCGCGGTCCTTGATGTTTATGAGCTTCTCGTAGCGGTTGGAGGTCGGCGCTTCCTCGAGCGCGCCGACCTGGTCGGCCGCGTCCGGCGCCACTTCGGCGAGCACCTCTTTGAGGTTGGCGGCTTCCTCGGCGCTCCTCTTCTCCGACAGCCTGAGCCGCACCCGGTCGAGCGTATCCGCGAGCCGGTCCTCCTCGACCGGCTTCATGAGGTAATCGACCGCCTGCGCCTCGAAGGCGCGGATGGCGTGGTCCGTGTAAGCGGTGACGAACACGAAGAGCGGCGGCTCCACCTCCATCAGCCCCCGGATCACCGAGAAGCCGTCGAAGCCCGGCATCTGGATATCGAGGAAGACGAGGTCGGGCTTGTGGGTCTTGATCGCCCTTATCGCCTCCCGCCCGTTCGAGCACGTGTCGATGATGTCGACGTCGTCATGCTTGTCGAGGCGGAGCTTGAGGCCCTGGATGGCAAGCGGCTCGTCATCCACGAGAATCGTGCGGATGGTCATTTCGGCTCCTCGGCTGCTTCGAGCTGGTAGGGAATCTCGATGGTAACGCTGAAGCCCCCCTGGTTGTTCGATACCGTCTCGAAACGATGATCGGCGCCATAGGCTTGCGACAGACGGTCGCGGATATTCGCCAGTCCGACGCCGGTCGATTGCTGCGCCTTCACCCAGATGTCCTCCGAGCCCGGCCCGCTATCCTCGACGGTGATGATCACCCGGTCGGCCACCCGCCGCGCAGCCACCGCGATGTCGGCCCCCTCCTCCTGCGGAGTCACCGCATATTTGATCGCATTCTCGACCAAAGGCTGGAGCAGCAGCGAGGGCAGTCGCGCCTTTGACGCGGCCGGATCGATGTCGAAGCGGGGCCGAAGGCGCTCCTCGAAGCGCATCTTCTCGATCTCGAGGTAGAGCTTCAACGTCTCCACCTCCTGGGCGATCGTCACCTGCGCGGTCGGCTCGTTGATCAAGGTGTAGCGCAGGAAGGACGACAGGCGCGACAGCATCGCATTGGCCTGCTCGGTCTGCTTCAGCAGCACCAGCGTGGAGATGGAGTTCAAGGTGTTGAACAGGAAATGGGGATTCAATTGGTAGCGCAACATCGCCAGCTGGGCGTGGCTCGCCTGGCTCTCCAGCCGCAGCAGCCGGTCGCTCTGCTCCTCGAGCAGCAGGTAGTAATTGATCGAATAATAGAGCGCCGACCACGCGACGAGCAGCGAGAAGGTGAGGATGATCGAGCCGAAGAACTGCACCCCCTGCGGCCGTGAGCCCGGGCTGAGGAAGGTCGCCCAGCTCCACGTCTCGATCGCCGAGAAGACCGCCGCCGCCAGCAGCACGATGACGATCGAGAGGGCCCAGGTGAGGATCGGCCGGATGCGGATCAGCCTCCGGTAGATCGCGGCCATGAGAAGGGTGATCGAGTAGCCGGTGGCGGTCAGCAAGGCGGTGTGGAGGATCAGGCTCCAGCCCATCGCATTGGCGAAGCCCGACAAGGTGCGGAGCAGGAAATAACCCGCCCAGCCGGCCGACTGGAGGACCCAGAAGGCGCGGTTCTTGTCCTCGAAGAAAGGCTGGCCGCGGAGCCGGAAGGGCTGCCAGCTTCTTTCCGTCTCTCGCGGCGCCGGCGGCGGCGCGGCCTGTATCGCGTTAGTGGACACCGCCCGCCGCTTTAGCGGGAACGACGAGGATCGACCAGTCGCCCTCGTCGGTGACATATTTCGCGATCGCCGCCCGCACCTCCTCGGCGGTGAGGCCGCGATAGTCGGCGAGCAGCGAGCGCACCTGCTCGATCAGTTGCGGCTTCGCGGACCAGCCCTCCATCGCGCCCACCCAATAGCCGTTGGTGCGCATCCGCCGCTCCAGCCCCGCCACTATCGGATTCTGGGCGCGGGCGAACTCGTCCGCCGCCGCCGGGTGCGCGGCGAGGTCGGCGACCGTCTCGCGCGCCAGCCGGAAGAAGAGGTCGGTCTTGTCCGGAGTCAGCTCCGAGCCGGCGTAGAATATCCCCCATTCCGGGAAGGTCTCGGACGAGCTGGCTCCGGCCTGCGGGCTGTAGCTCGCCCCCGCCTGGTCGCGCAGCCTCTCTAGCAGGCGCGCGGAGACCAGGTTGCCGCCGAGGCTCAGCGCCCGTCGCTCGCGCAGATGGTCGAAGCCGCCGAGCGTCGACCACCCGACCATGGCATAGGCCTGGTTCGGGTCGCCGCGATGGTCGAAGCCGACGGGCGGCGCCGGCCGCGGCGGGCGGATGCCGAGGGCGACGCCCGGCACCGGCGGGCGGGGCGGCAGCGCCGCGACCGTCCGCGCCATTGCAGCGACCGCGGCCTCGAGGTCTACGTCTCCGACGATCACCACCTCGATCGGCCCTTCCTTCAGCACCGGCGCGAAGAAGGCCTCGAAGGCGCCGGGGGTCAGCGCCGCGAGGTCGGAGCGTTCGAGCGGAGCCCACCTCCTGTCGCCCTGGTGGGTCACCCCGCCGAACTCCCGGCCGATCCGCGACGCCGCGGACGAGAAGCTGAGATCGAAATTCTCGAGCGCGCTGGCCTGGAAGCGGTCCACCAGCGAGGGGTCCCAGTGCGGGGCCACCAGCTTGGCGGCGAGCAGCCGCAGCTGGTCGCCGAGTTCGGCCGGGCTCGTCGTCCCGGTCAGCTCCCAGGCATCGTCGGCCATGTCGAAGCCGATCGTCATCCGCCGTCCGGTCAACAGCCGCTCGAGGCCGTCGAGATCGAGCGGTCCCACTCCCGTCGAACCCAGCACCGGCGCCGCCCAGGCGAGCGTCTTGCGATCGGCCGGGAGCCCGGAACGCCCGGCGCCGAAGCGCAGCTCGACGTTGACGCTGCCTTTCTCGAAGTCGCTGTGCTTGAAGACGAGGGTGGAGCCGTTGGCGAAGCGGACGAGGGTGGCGTCGAGATCCTCGATCCGCTGCCGCGATATCTCGCGGCCGGGCGCGCCGGGGGCGGGGAGATCGTCGAGGCTGACCCGCCGCTCGCCTTGCCGAGCCGCTGGCGCGGCTTTCTCCGCCGCCGCCAGCGCCTCGCCGAGGCCCTGGAGCGGCGCCGGCGAGAGCATGACGAGCCGCGGGCCCTCGCCGGCGAACATCGCCCGCATCTCGGCCTCGACCGCGTCCGAAGTCATTTGCGGCGCCAGCCGGTCGAACAGAGCCAGCATCGCCGGCGCGGCGGCGACGACGTCGTTGCGGTCGACGGCGGTGACCAGGCTCGTCGCCTTGGCCTGCGAGAGCTGGGTCGGCTCGCCTTGCACCGCCGCCACCCAGGCGGTGCGCAGGTTCGTTAGCTCCCGCTGGACCTCGGCCGGCGCGGGCGGCGCCTTGAGGGCGTCGGCGAGGATCGCATAGGCCTGGTCGAGCGCCTCGCGCCACTTGCCCTCCTTGGCCATGACCGCGAGCCGGGTGGTGTCGGCGATATGGACCGAGCGCTCGCTCTGCACGCCGGCGTTGAGGAAGGCGGCGTCGCCGCCCCGCGCCTTCGCCTCGAGCCGGCGGTTGAGGATTCGGCGGGCGAGCGCCCGGGCGAGGTCGGTCCGCTCGCGGGCGACGGTCGGCGGCAGCGCCACATAGGGCCGGGTCCAGTCCAGCGTGGCGAGGTAGGGCGAGCCGGGATAGGCGATGGCGGCGACCGGCGTCGCGACCTTGGCGGGGCGGCCGTAATCGGGTTCGCGCGGTGCCGGCCCCGTGCCTTTCCAGCCGCCGAAGCGGGCCGCGATCAAAGCCTCCATCATCGCCGGGTCGGCGTCGCCGACCATGACGAGCGTCGCCCGCTCGGGCCGGTACCAGCGCTCGTAAAAGCCCTTGAGCCCCGTCGCGTCCGCTCCCTGCAGCGTGTCCGGCGTGCCGATCGTGTCGCGGTCGGCATATTTGGTGCCGGCGAAGAAGAGCGGCCGCATCGTGTCCCAGAGCTTGACGTCGAGCTCGCGCCGCCGGCCGCGTTCGGAGAGGACGACGCCGCGCTCCGCCTCGACGATGGCGGGATCGAGCTTCGCCTTGTCGGTCATCTCGGCGAGGAGGGCGAGGCTGGTGTCGAGCGAGGCGCGGTCGGCGTGGGGCAGATCGAGCATGAAGACGGTCTGGGTCGCGTCGGTGGTGGCGTTGGTGTCGCTGCCGAAGCTGGCGCCGAGGCGCTGCCAGGTCTCGCGCGCCTCGCCGTCGCCGAAATGCTCGGTGCCGCGGAACACCATATGCTCGATGAAATGCGCCCAGCCGCGCTCCCGGTCCGCCTCCATCAGCGCGCCCACGTCCATCCTCAGGCGCACCGACACCTGCCCGGCCGGATTGGCGTTGCGGCGGACGGCGTAGCGGAGGCCGTTGGGCAAGGTGCCGAACGTCCAGCTCGGATCCGGCGCGATGTCCGACCCGCGATACAGCCAGTGCGAATCCCCCGCCGCCCAAACCGGCGCGGCGACGAGCAGGAGCAGTGCGAAGGCAAAGCGACGGAGAAGGAGCATGGGAAGGCCTGAATGATGAGGGACAAACCGTTCACCCCTCCCTGGAAGGGAGTGGTCGGGGGTGGGTAGGCGAGCGTAGCGAGACTTTTGCTGACGCCGAGTCTCGGCCGGCTTCGCCGGGACCCACCCCTAGCCCCTCCCTTGCAGGGAGGGGAAGTCACCTACCCTCCCCCCGCCTTGACTCTCGCTGAATGGAGAGGGAACATAATGCGAACATATGAGTCCGAGTCGCGATGAACCCGAATCCCCTCCCGAGCGAACGGCTGGCCGCGTTGCGCGCCGAGGTGCGGGCGATCGAATCGGCCGGCCGCGGAGCAAGGGAAGGCGAATGCCTCGCTTTCGGGATCGAGTCCATCGATTCGCGGCTGGCGGGCGGCGGCCTCGCGGCGGCGGCCCTGCACGAGGCGGCGGGCGACCGGCCGGGCCTCCCCGACGAGGCCGCCGCCGCCCTGTTCCTCGCTTCGCTCGCGGCGCGGCGGGAGGGGATCGTGCTCTGGGCGCTCGCCCGCCGCGACCTGTTCGCGCCCGGCCTCCAGCAGGCGGGGCTCGGGCCGGAGCGGCTGCTCTACGCCGAATGCGGCCGCGACGAGGAGGTGCTGGCGGTGATGGAGGAGGGGCTCCGCCACGGCGGCCTCGCCGCGGTGGTGGGAGAGGCGGCGCGGGTGACCATGGCCGCCACCCGCCGCCTCCAGCTCGCCGCCGAGGAGGGGGGCGTGACGGCTTTGCTGCTGAAGCGCCGGCGGCGGGGCGGCGAGGACCCGCTCCTCCTCCCCTCCGCCGCCGTCACCCGCTGGCGGATCGCCGCCGCGCCTTCCTCGCCCGCCTTGCTGTCGGCGCCGGCGGCGGGGATCGGCCGCGCCCGCTGGCGCCTCACCCTCGCCCGCCAGCGCGGCGGCGAGCCTTTTCAATGGATCACGGAGGCCGCGGATGAAACGGGTCGCCTCGCTCTACCTGCCGAACCTCAGCGTCGAACGGGTGAGGAGAAACGCGCGGCGTGAGGGGGGAAACCCCTCTCCCCTGGAGGGAGAGGGTCCTCTCCTCCTCTCCCATCGGGTGGGGAACCGCCTGCTCGTCGCCGCCGCCTCGCCGGAGGCGCGGGCGCTTGGGCTGCGCGCCGGCATGGCGCTCGCCCAGGCGCGCGCGATGGTGCCGGACGTGGTGGTCGAGGAAGCGGACGCGGAGGCCGACGCCGCCTTGCTCGAAAGCCTCGCTCTGTTCGCCGCCCGCCGCTGGACACCGCGCGCCGCCGTCTCGCCGCCCGACGGCCTGTTGCTCGACCTCACCGGAGTCGCCCATCTGTTTGGCGGCGAGGAAAGAATGGCGCGGCGCCTGATCGCCTTTTTCGCCCGCTTGGGGCTGACCGCCCGCATCGCCGTCGCCGGCACTGTGGGGGCCGCCCACGCCCTCGCCCGCTACGCGCCTGGGCCGCCAATCTTCTGCCCGCCGGGCGGCGAGGCGGAGGCGCTGGCGCCGCTGCCGCTCGCAGCCCTCCGCGCCGACGAGCGCGCCCTCGCCACCGCCCGCCGCGTCGGCCTGTCGCTTGTGGGAGAGGTGCTGGCGATGCCGCGCGCGCCGCTCGGCCGCCGCTTGGGCCGCTCCTTTCTCGACCGGCTCGACCAGGCGCTCGGCCGCCTCGCCGAGCCGATCGAGCCGGTGGTGCCGAAGGCGACGCCCTTCGCCCTCCTCCGTTTCGTCGAGCCGATCGCCACCGCCGAGGCGATCGCCGAGGCGCTCGGCGAATTGGTCCGCCGCCTCGTCGCCACCCTCGAGAAAGCGGGTCTCGCCGCCCGCACCCTCACTTTGCTTTGCGAGCGGGTCGACGGCAAAGTTGAATCCCAGTTCATCGGCACCGCCCGCCCCACCCGCGACTCCGCCCATCTCACCCGCTTGCTGGCGATGAGGATCGAGAAAGTCGAACCGGGATTCGGAATCGAGGCGATGCGGCTCGTCGCCGGCCGCTGCGAGCCGCTCCGCCCCCAGCCGGTCGAAGGCGCGCTGGCCGGCGAGCGGCCGGCGCTGGACCTCGCCCCCTTGGTCGACCGGCTGGCGACCCGCCTCGGCCGCCGCCGGCTGTTCCGCATCGGCGCGGTCGAGAGCGACGTTCCCGAGCGCAGCTTCGTGCGCGCCGGGCCGCTCGACCCGGTCGCCTTATGGCCCGCCTGGCCGCGTCCCGTCTGCCTCCTCTCGCCGCCCGAGCGGGTCGAGAATGTCGTCGCGCTGCTTCCCGATTTGCCGCCCAGGCGCTTCACCTGGCGCGGCCGCGCCTATTGCGTCGCCCGCGCCGACGGGCCCGAGCGGATCCACGGCGAATGGTGGCGGCGATTAAGCGAGGCCGAGGCGGTGCGCGACTATTTCCAGGTCGAAGACGAGGAAGGCGCCCGCTTCTGGCTCTACCGCCGCGGCGACGGCGTCGACCCGCGCACCGGCGATCTCAGCTGGTACCTGCACGGAGTGTTCGGGTGAGAAGCTAGCCATGACCTACACCGAGCTCCACGCCGCCACCCATTTCAGCTTCCTGCGGGGGGTGTCGAGCGCCGAGGAGCTGTTCGCCGCCGCCGCCTTGCTCGGCTACGAGGCGCTGGGCATCGCCGACCGCAACAGCGTCGGCGGGCTCGTCAAGGCGCTGCGCGCCGCCGACGCGACCGGAGTCCGTCTCGTCGCCGGCTGCCGGCTCGATTTGATGGACGGAGCGGCCCTCCTGGTCTGGCCGGAGGACCGCGCCGGCTGGTCGCGCCTCACCCGCTTGCTCACCCTCGGCAACCACCGCGCCGACCCCAAGAAAGGCGAGAAGGGCCAATGCTTCCTCCATTGGGAGGACGTCGCCGCTTATTCGGACGGGCTGGTCGCGGCCTTGCTGCCGGGCGAGGCCGACGCCGCCGCCGCCGCCGCGCTCGCCCAGATGCAGGGCATTTTCGGCGACCGCGCCCATCTGGCGCTCGCCCACCGCCGCCGCCCCGGCGACGCGGTCCGCCTCCACGCGCTGGGCGCCCTCGCCCGCCGCCACGGCGTGCGGTCTCTCGCCACCGGCGACGTCCTCTACCACAGCCCCGACAAGCGCATGCTGCAGGACGTCGTCACCGCCATCCGCCACAAATGCACGATCGACGAACTGGGCTTCCGCCGCGAACTTTACGCCGATCGCAATCTCAAGGCGCCGGACGAGATGGAACGGCGTTTCGCGGCGTTTCCCGACGCCATCCGGGCAAGCTGCGACATTGCCGCGCGCTGCACCTTTTCGCTGCGCGAGCTCAGCTACCAATATCCCGACGAAATCGTGATGAGCGGCCGCAGCCCGCAGGAGGCGCTGGAACGGCTGACCCGGGGTAAGATCGACGAGAAGATCCCCAAGGAGCTTCCCGAAGGCAAAAGCGAGAAAGATTATCGGGAGCTTCTGGAGCACGAGCTCCGGCTCATCGGGCGCTGGGGTTACGCGTCCTATTTCCTGACCGTCAATTCGATCGTCGCTTATGCCCGCAGTCAGGGCATCCTCTGCCAGGGCCGCGGCTCGGCGGCCAATTCGATGGTCTGCTACGTCCTCGAAATCACCTCGATCGATCCGGTCAAGCACGGCCTGCTGTTCGAACGCTTCCTGTCCGAAAACCGGGCCGAGCCGCCGGACATCGACGTCGATTTCGAACATGACCGGCGCGAGGAAGTGATCCAGTGGATCTACGGCACCTACGGCCAGGAACATGCCGCGCTGACGGCCGTGGTGAGCCGCTATCGCACCCGCGGCGCGGTGCGGGAGGTGGGCAAGGCGCTGGGTCTGTCCGAAGACATGCTCGGCGCCCTCTCCGGCCAGGTCTGGGGCTGGTCGGAAGAAGGGGTGCCCGAACGCCACGTCGAGGAGCTCGGCTTCGACCCTAAAGACCCTCGCCTTGCGTTGACGCTGGAGCTCACCCGTCAGCTGATCGGCACGCCCAGGCATTTGAGCACGCATCCCGGTGGTTTCGTCCTGACGCGCGACCGGCTGGACGAGCTCGTGCCCATCGAGCCTGCGGCGATGGTCGATCGCCGGATCATCGAATGGGAGAAGGACGATATCGAGGAGCTGGGCTTCATGAAGGTCGACGTGCTCGGCCTCGGCATGCTCGGCTGCATGCGCCGCGCCTTCGAGCTGCTCGCGGAGCATAAGGGCAAGCGCCTCGACCTCGCCTCACCCGAGATGCAGGAGCAGGACGAGGCGACCTTCGACATGATCTGCAAGGCCGATACGATCGGTACCTTCCAGATCGAGAGCCGCGCTCAAATGAGCATGCTGCCGCGCCTCAGGCCGAGGGAATTCTACGATATCGTCATCCAGGTCGCCATCGTCCGGCCCGGCCCGATCCAGGGCGACATGGTTCACCCCTATCTCCGTCGGAGAGAGGGGAAGGAAGCGGAGGAATATCCGTCCGAAGCGCTGCGCGAGGTGCTCAAGAAGACGCTGGGCGTGCCGCTCTTCCAGGAACAGGCGATGAAGGTGGCGATCGTCGGCGCCGGCTTCACGCCCGCCGAGGCCGATGCGCTCCGCCGCTCGATGGCGACGTTCAAGTCGACCGGGGGAGTCACCGTGTTCAAGGACAAGATGATCAACGGCATGATCGAGCGCGGTTATACGGCGGATTTCGCAGAGCGCACCTTCCGCCAGATCGAGGGCTTCGGCAGCTACGGCTTTCCCGAGAGCCACGCGGCGAGCTTCGCCAAGATCGCCTACGCCTCGTCCTGGATGAAATGCCACCACCCGGACGTGTTCTGCGCGGCCTTGCTGAACGCCCAGCCGATGGGCTTCTACCAGCCCGCCCAGATCGTCCGCGACGCCCGCGACCACGGCGCCGAGGTGCGGCCGGTGTGCGTGAACGCGAGTAGATGGGACTGTACGCTGGAGGAGGGAATTCCTCCCCGGAACGGGGAGGGGGACCAGGCGGAGCCTGGTGGAGGGGGCCCCGCTTGCGCGTCGGTTCCGGCTCCGGGCCCCCTCCCCCACGCCGCGTCGCGTCGCGGTCCCCCTCCCCGTTCCGGGGAGGAGCTATGCCCCCTCCGCCTTGGCCTGCGGATGGTGAAGGGGCTGGCCAACGAAGATGCGGCGCGGATCGTGGCGGCGCGGGGGAAGGCGGCTTACGGCTCGGTCGAGGAAGTGTGGCGGCGCGCGGAGGTGCCGCCGGCGGCGCTGGAGAAGCTCGCCGACGCCGACGCCTTCGCCTCGCTCGGCCTGTCGCGGCGGGAGGCGCTGTGGCAGGCGCGCGGCCTCGGCGAGGCGCCGCTCCCCTTGTTCGCCGCGGCCGAGGACCGGTCGCGCGAGCCGGCGGTGGTGCTGGCAGCGATGACCGACGGGCGCGAGGTGGTCGAGGATTATGGCGCGGTCAGCCTGTCGCTGCGCGCCCACCCGCTCGTCTTCCTGAGGCCGGAGCTCGAGCGGCGGGGGATCCGCGCCTGCGCCGACCTCGCCCGCGTCAAGGACGGGGGGCGGGTCGAGATTGCGGGCCTGGTCCTCATCCGCCAGCGGCCCGGCAAGGGCAACGTCACCTTCATCACCCTGGAGGACGAGACCGGCATCGCCAATATCATCCTCTGGCAGCGGCGCTTCGAGGAGCAGAGGCGGGTGGTGATGGGCGCCGCCATGCTCGGAGTCAAAGGCGTGCTCCAGCGCGAGGGCGAGGTCGTCCACGTCATCGCGGATAGGCTGGAAGATCTGGGGGGGCTGCTCCATTCGGTCGGCGAGCGGCAATTCCCGCACCATTACGCCTCCGCCGACGGCGCCAAAGGCGCCGCCCCGGACCCGCGCGAGAAGAAGCGGGACCACGAGACCGTGATCCGCGTCAAAAGCCGGAATTTCCATTGAAGGGGCCGCGCCGGCCCCCGGCGGTCAGAATTTCTGCTGGCGCTCGTAGAGCGATTTGTAATGCTGGATGCGGGTGACGCGCAGACCCGGCATGCCGGAACGGTCGACCGCGCGCTGCCAGCCGGCGAATTCCTCGAGCGTCAGGCTGTAGCGGTCGCAGGCTTCGTCGACCGACAGCAGGCCCCCGTTCACGGCCGCCACGACCTCCGCCTTGCGCCGCACCACCCAGCGCGACGTCGACGGCGGCGGCAGCGAATCAAGGGTCAGCGGCTCCCCAAGCGGGCCGATGACCTGGGCCGGCCTTATCTTCTGATTCTCGATCATTCCCGCCTCAAGCATGAGTGTCATTCGTGCGTCCTCAGCTCCCCGTCTCCGAGCCTGTAGCACCCGCCGTTGAAGGAAGGCTGAAATCGCAAGGTAAACGCCCCCTTCATTTCAGTTGACGAGCCGTTGCCGCGCCAGCGCGCGATGGAAGCAGCCGCCCTGCGCCGCCACCGCCTGCCGCCAGCAAGGGCCGGCGAGCAGGATCTCGACGAGCGGATCGGCGACGGCCCTGGGCGCGGCAAGCGCCGCCTGGACCCGCGCCGCCGTGCTTGCCGCCTGCTGCGCCTTCAGCGCCGCGATCAGCATGCCGAAGTCCAGACGCGCGGCGGCGCGGCTGGCGAAGCGCTGCTCGGCGCGGCGGAGAAAGCCCAGATCCATCGCCCCTTCCCTAAAGGCGAGGGTCTAAGACGCGGTTAAAGCCGCCTTAGTATAGGCTTTACCGGTGCCGACGCCTATGTAGCGGCCGCCATGAACGTCGATTTCCAGCTCGATCGCCCGGCCTCCGAGGCGCGGATCGTCGTCGCCATGTCGGGCGGCGTCGACAGCTCGGTCGTGGCAGCGCTCGCCGCCCGCACCGGCGCCGAGGTGATCGGCGTGACCCTCCAGCTCTACCATCATGGCGAGGCGGTCGGCCGCTCCAAAGCCTGCTGCGCGGGCCGCGACATCCAGGATGCGCAGGCCGTCGCGGCGAAGCTCGGCATCGCCCATTACGTCTTCGACTATGAGAGCCGATTCCGCGACAGCGTTATCGAGCGCTTCGCGGACGAATATGCCCGGGGCCGGACCCCCATTCCCTGCGTCTCGTGCAACCAGGGGGTGAAGTTCACCGACCTTCTGAGCCTCGCCCGCGACCTCGGCGCCGACTGCCTCGTCACCGGCCACTACGTTCGCCGCGTTACGGGGCGCCACGGCGCCGAGCTGCACCGCGCCGCCGACCCGGCGCGGGACCAGAGCTATTTCCTGTTCGCGACGACGCGCGACCAGCTCGATTTTCTCCGCTTCCCGCTCGGCGGGTTGCCGAAGGCGGCGGTCCGCGAGATTGCGCGCGAGCTCGGGCTGCTCGTCGCCGACAAGCCGGACAGCCAGGACATCTGCTTCGTGCCCGACGGCGACTATGCGGCCATCGTGAAGAAGGTGCGGCCGGAGGCGGCCCGGCCGGGCGACATCGTCGGCCTCGACGGGCGGGTGCTGGGGCGGCACCCGGGGATCATCCACTTCACCGTCGGCCAACGCCGCGGCCTCGACATAGGCGGCCAGGCCGCGCCGCTCTACGTCGTGCGGCTCGAGCCGGAGGCGCGGCGGGTCGTGGTCGGCCCCAAGGCGGCGCTCGCTGTCGCCGGCGCCCGCCTGTCCGGCGTCAACTGGTTGGGCGAGGGGCAGAGCGAGGGGCTGCTCGTCAAGGTCCGCTCGATGGCGCGGCCGGCCCCTGTCGCGTTCGACGGCGAGACGGTGCGGTTCGAGGCGCCCGAATATGGCGTGGCTCCCGGCCAGGCGGCCGCGATCTACGAGGGCGAGCGGCTGCTCGGCGGGGGCTGGATCGAGGAAACGCTCCCCTTGGCAGCTGAGATGCCCTGCCTCGTCAGCGTCGCCGGCTAACCGCTCAACAGTGCACCGGATCCCCGCCGCAGCGGGAGAAGCCGCGTTGCAGGCTGTCGACCATGTCGCGCTTGTTCTGGCGCGCCTCCTGCTCTTCGGCGGCCGTGTGGCAGACCCGCTTGGTGGTGAGGCGGCTGCCCATCTCGGGCACGTCGTGGCAGATCTTCTTGTTCGGATCGACCTGCCTCGGCTTTGAGGCCGGCCCGTCGGCGGCGAAGACGGGAGCGGCAGCGAGTATCGCGGCGAGCGCGGCGAAAGCGATTTTTTTCATGCATGACCCCCTGCCGTCGGGTTGAGGCCCGCTGGATGCACGATAACCCGTCCGCCGGCCACTGTCGCAAGTCAAGGCACGAAGATAATCGCGCCTCCCGTTGCTTCCGGAGCCGGAATGTGGTGACTGCTTCCGGGGGGCAGTCTCAGCCAATTCGTGGTGCTTCATTTCGGAAGGAAGCGCCAGGTGCCCAATCACAGACAATCGACCACGCGCCGCGCCGTCGTCGCCGGCCTTGCCGCGGCCGCAGGCTCGGCCGCTATCGTAACTCCCGCGCGGGCCCTGGCGCCTCGGGGACGACCGGGCTCGCTCCCTAAAGGCGGGTTCGAGCAATGGCGGGAGCTGGCTGAGCGGAGCTTCCGCGTCGCCGCGGAGAACGGCCCCTGCGCGCTTTCCCTCACGGCCGTGAGGGCGCTGCCGGCGCAAGGTACGCGGCCGGCCGCCTGCAGTCGCCCCCATGCTTTTGCCGCGGTGTTCGAGGCTCCGGCCGCTGCGCCCGCGCCGGCGGGGGACCGCGCCTATGCCGTCCAGCATTCGGAGCTCGGCACCTTCCCGCTGTTCATCGGCGGGCCCAGCCGCGAAGGGGGCAAGCTCCGCTTCGTAGCGATCTTCAACTGAGGCGGAGTTGGGGACACGCACTCGTATGTGTCCCTGCTCAGGGCTGCCGCAGCACCACTTCTGCGACGTGGCGCCGGCCGGCGGTGCGGGCGAGCTGGACGAAGACGTCCACCGTGCGGCTGACATAATGGCGCACGTCGTCGCGGCCGAGCTGGGTCCCGGCCTGGAGGACGAGGAGCACGATCTGCTCGATCGCCCGCTCGGCGCTGTCGGCGTGGACCGTGGTCATCGAGCCGGGGTGGCCGGTGTTGATCGCCCGCAGGAAAGCATAGGCTTCGATGCCGCGAAGCTCGCCGAGGATGATGCGGTCCGGGCGCATGCGCAGTGACGCGGCGACGAGGTCGTCGGCGCTGACCTGGGCCTCGCCGAGCGCGCTCCGCGAGGCGAGCAGGCCGATGCTGTTCTCGTGGCCCACCGACAGCTCGGGTGTGTCCTCGATGAGGATCAGCCGCTCCTCCGCCGGCACCTCCCGCAACAGGGCGTTCAAAAAGGTCGTCTTGCCGGTCGACGTGCCGCCGGAGACGAGGATGTTCTTGCGCGCCTTGACCGCGACCGAGAGCAGCCCGGCAATGTCGCCCGCCTCGAGCTTCGCGGCGAGCTCGCGCTCGATGCGTGATGCGCCCGCCTCGCGGCCGCGCCGGGTCTCGGCGAAGGCGCCGCCGGCGACATAGTCTTCGAGGGTCAGGTCCGGCGAGACGTGCTTGCGGATCGCGAGCGCGATATGGCCGCGCGTCGCCGGCGGGGCGACGACCTGGACGCGCGACCCGTCGGGCAGCTTGGCCGAGAGCAGGGGGTGCTCGCGGCTGATCCCCTGGTGAGAGAGCGAAGCGATCTGGCGCGAGAGGCGGGCGAGGGTCGCCTCGTCGAGCCCCGGCGCCTCGTGCCGCTCGATCGCGCCGCCGGTCGTCTCCACCCACAGCTCGCCGGGACGGTTGACGTAGATGTCGGTGACGTCCGGCCGCGCCAGCATGCCGGTCAGCGGCGCGAGATAGGCGCGCAGGTAGACGCCGCCGCCCTCGAACGGGACAACGGCCGCCGACGCGCTCACTTGCCTCGCTCGATATTGGTGAAATCGAGGTCGCGCGCGACGAAGATGCTGATGCTGGTGCCGGCGGGCACCCGCAAGGTCGGAACGACCCGGTTCTGCTGCTGGAAGATCGGCGAGATGGTCGCCTGGGCGGTGTTCGGCAGCGTGACGATGACGTTGTTGCTGGCCGCGCGGCTGGCGAGGTTGACTCCGAGGTCGAGCGTCGACTGGAGCAGGGCGCCGGCGAAGCGCTCGAAGAAATGGCTGTTGACGCTGGCCTTGATGCCGCCGCGGCCGAGCGTATCGGCGGCGGGCGAGCCGAGCGCGACGGTGATGCCGTCCGGCCGCACCAGCCGCGACCAGTTGACGAAGGCGCGCTTCTGTCCGCTGGCGACGTCGGAGCGATATTCGCCGGTGAGCCGGCTGCCGCGCGGGATCAGGATCTTGGTGCCGTCGAAGCCGCGCACGTCGCGAGACACGATGGCGCGGGCGAGGCCCGGCCGGGTCGAATCGAAGGCCGTCTCGAGCACCGCAGGGATGAGCGTGCCCTGCGCGACGGTGGTGGCGCGGTTGGCGAAGACTCCGGCGCGGACGCGGCCGCCCGCCTGGACTGCGCCGAAATCGGCGGCGCCCGGCGGCAGGTTGTTCTGGACGCCTGTTCCCGTGGCGGGGACGGTGTTGTCGATCACCAAAGCGGGGCCAGCGGTGTTGCGCGGGGGCGACGGCACGGGCTGGACGATCATCGGCTGCGGCGAAGCGGGCATGTAGACGACCCGCTCGGGCGGCGGCGGTGGGGGCGGGGGAGGCACCGGGAGCGGAACGGAAGCCTCGTCCGGCTGCGCGACGACGGTGACCGGCGCGGGCGCGGGGGCGGGGGGAATGTAAAGCGGCGGGGGGGTGGCCGGGAGCGCCGCCGTGTCGGCGGCCCTGACCCGGACCGAAGGCTCGGCGGTCGAGTGTCGCCGCGTCTCGAGCACGGTGAAGAGCAACGCGCCCGCCGCTACCGCTACGAAGGCGAAGACGAGACCGGAGGGTCCGCCGCGGGGAAGCGCCACCACCGGCCGCACGCCTTCCTCGCGCGCCTCCTCGGCGGCCTCGATACGCCCCGCGCGCCGCGGATCCTCGGGCGTGTCGACGGTGGCCATCAGCGCGCCTCCTTTGCGGTGCGCCGCTCAGCCCGGGCGACATGGTCGTCGATGCGGAAGACGAGCTTTTCGGATACGCTGTCGATGACGAAGATGTCGTCGCGCATCATGCCGTTGACGAGGGCCTCCTGGCCGTCGCCGCCGATCGCGTAGACGGCTGGCAAAGCGCGGTCGCGGGGCCATTGTATGTAGGTGTGGCGGCCGTCGTCGCTGATCGCGCTCGGCCGCAGCTCCTTGTCGCCGGTGAGCACGTAGCGCCCCTTGCCGGCCGCCGAGGCCGCGTCGTCGTCGCCGGCATTGTCGCCTGCTGCGCCGGGATAGCGGAAGCGGATCGTATAGGGCATGTCGCCGGTCGGGCCGGAGAGCGGCACCAGCTCGAAATTGTAGAGGCGGACCGTGGTCACCACGGTCATGTTGGTGGGGATGTTGGTCTGCAGCGCCTTGATGAACAGATGATCGCCGCGGCGGTTGGCGGTCACCTGCCAGGCGCTGCTGTCGCCCAGGGCGACGTTCTCGACCTGCTCGTCCGGCGAGAGCTCGACGGTCAGCTCGTAGCCGGGCGTCCCCTGCAGGGTGACGACCTGCTCCGGCGCATAGTCGATGCCCTGGATGCGCGGATCGCCGGCACCGGGCTGCGGCCTCACCTGCGCCGAGGCCGGACCCTGAGCGAGCGCCAGGGCTGCAAGGAAGAGGAAGGCGAGTCTCATAATTGCGGTTCGGGCCTGGGCCGGCGCCGCTCGGCCGCGGCGCGCGCGGCGGCGGCCGTGGCGGCGCCGAGCGGCGACGGAGCGGTGGTGACGGTGGTGGTGGTCGTAGCCTGCCCGGGCGCGACGACGGTGAGCGGTGGCGCCGCCGCGCCGGGGACGAGGATTGTCGCCGGGGCGGGTGCGGTCGCGGCTTCGGGCACGACCGCCTCGGCATCGCGGCGGTAGCGGACGACCTGGAAGCCGAGCGGGTTGAGGAAGCGGTCCTCGAGCTTCATCGGCTCGCCCGAGAAACGGTATCGGATGACGGCGACCCAAGGCCGTGGCAACTGCACTTGCCCTCCGGCATCGCGGCGGATCGTGTCGAAGCGGACGAGGGCGACGTTGCGGCCGACCGGCGAAACGCTCTTGACCCGCGTCTCGATGACGGTCGTGCGGGGGTAGATGGCCATCGGGCTCTGCGGGTTTGAGATCTGGACGCCGTTCAGATAGTCCGACCGCGCCTGCTCGGCCGACCACAGGCCGACCTTGCGGTAACTCTCGTTCATCATGTCCAGGTCGAAGCTCTCGCGAGCGATGACGTATTGGACCAGGAAGGATTGGGTGAGCGCCGCGTCGGGCGCGACCTTGTCGGGATCGAGCGGCTTCAGCGCCTGCACGAAGCCGGTGTTGCGGTCGACCAGCAGGGTATAGGGCACCACCGTCTTGAGCGGCGTCAGCAGGATCAGGGCAAGCGCCTCGGCGACGGCGATCACCGACGCGCCGGTCGCAACCCACCAGGCGGCCCGGCGCGAATTCCTCAGCGCCTCCTGCCGGTCGCGGTTCCAGCTCGCCGCCTCGGCATAATAAGCGTCCAGCGATTCGCGGCTCTGCTCGTTCATGACCTCGTGTCCCGGCGTGCCGCGCTGGCGGAAACGCGGCCGCGGGTGCGGCGGCGGAAGCTCTGCCCGAGCGGCGGCGGCGCCACGGGATCAGCAAGGTCGCGGCCGCCGACGGCGATGGCCCGGGTCGGCGCTCCGCCGCCGCCGCCCGCCGCCCCGCTCCAGGCGAAGACGGCGGGGGAGACGGTCTCGCGCCGCTGGGTGGCGGCAACCGCGTCGGCGACGGCGGCGGCGCGCGAGCGGGTTTCCGACGCCGGCACCCGCGTCTCGGCAGGCGTGGCGAGGAGCGAGACCGCTTCGGCCGGGTGGACGAAGGCGGCAACGCGGGAGGCCGCGGCCTGCCATGCGGGGGCGAGGCGGAAAGCGAAAGCGAGGCGCGCCGCGGCGATCAGCATAGCGAGCAGGACGAGGGCGAACAAAGTCGTCACCATCAGCACTTCGGCCGGGAGGTTCGGCATCGCCTCGCCGGCGACGCGGCGGGCGAGGACGTCGGTCAGCCACGGCTCGAGCAAGGCCAGCTCGACGCCGAGGCCGACGGCGGTCGCGATCGCCCCCAGCGAGGCGCCGGCGAGCACCCGGATCCACCCTTCGAAGAGGCTCCTCGTATTGTCGAAGAGCAGGAAGGCGATGAAGAAGGGCCCGAGCGCGAGCATCAGCCCGGCGATCAGCCGCACGGCGGCGATCGAGCCGATCGCCCCGGTCAGGAAGATCATCCGCGACGTGCCGAGCGCGAAGACGCTGAAGCCGGCGAACGGCATGGGCGGCGTCGCGAACGGGTCGTGGACCAAATTGGGGTCCGCGGGCGGCGGCTCCCCGGGGCCGAGGACGGACAGCGCCGCCAGCCCCTGGTCCGCAGCCGCGAGTCGGACGACGAGACCGCCCTCCGCGCCGGGAAGGCCGCTCGGCGCGCCGACGTCGGAGGCAATCTCGGCCGGGCCGCGCAGGGCGACGTCGTAGACGAGCGTGCGATAGGCGGTCCAGCTCATCGCCAGCGTCACCACGAAGCCGATCTTGACGAAGGTGAGGACGCCCGAGCGCAGGTCCGGCGCGTGCCCGAACAGCAGCCGGTAGCCGAGCAAAGCGACGACGAGGGTCAGGAAGCCGGTCAGCACCACGGCCAGGGTCGAGCCGGGCGCGGCGAGCGCCTGATAGCCGCCGGCGCCGATCGATTGCGCCTGGCAGTCGATGAACTCCACCATCGCGCCGACGAAGGTCGCGTCGGTCGGGTTGAAGGGGCAGGCGGACATCAGGCGAGCTCCAGCAGGCGCGGTATCCACTCGGCCGGATCGTCGCCGGTCTCGGCGCGGATCTCGTCCAGGAGGCGCACGGTGCGCTCGCGGCCGGAGAGGATGGTCAGGAGGTCCTGCTCGCCGGTGAGGTTGAGGCGGGCGACGACGCTGTCGGCGCCGTGCTTGATCAGGAAGCAATGCGCGTTGTCGGGCAGCGTCCGCACCATCTCATATTCGTGCGGGGTGAGGCCGAAGCCGTCGATATAATCCGACGACCGCGCCTTCGGGTTCGCCATGAAGATCTGCGTGGCCGCCTGCTCGATGATGGCGCTGGCGATGCGGCTCTCCAGCGCGTCTTGCGCGCTCTGGGTGGCGAAGCCGACGATGCCATTGCGCTTGCGGATCGTCTTCTCCCAATCCTTGATGCGCCGGACGAACACGTCGTCGTCGAGCGCCTTCCAGCCTTCGTCGACGACGATGATCGCCGGGCTGCCGTCCAGCCGCTCCTCGACCCGGTGGAACAGGTACATCATCGCCGGGCTGCGCATCGCCGGATCGTCCAGGATCTGGGTCATGTCGAAGCCGACTGCCTCGGCGGCTAGGTCGGTCAGGTCCTTGTCGTTGTCGAACAGCCAGGCGCGCTCGCCGTCGCCCCACCAGGGCCTCAGCCGCGACCAGAAATCGCTGGCGCTCGGGCGGTGGCCGCCGCGGAACAATTCGACGAGGTGGCGGAGGCGGCGGTGCTCGACCGGCTGCTCGAAATTGGCGTCGACCGCGTCCTTGATGCGGGCGACCTCGTCGATGTCGGCGCCGCCGGCGAGCAGGGTCAGCCAGTCGATCAGGAATTGGCGGTTGACCGGCGTGTCGGGGAGCTGGAGCGGGTTGAGCCCCGAGGGAGTCCCCGGCCTCAGCAGGTCGTATCGCCCACCGATGGCGCGGATGAACAGCTCGGCGCCGCGGTCCTTGTCGAAGAAGATGATCCGCGGCCGGAACTTGCGCGCCTGGGCGAGGAGGAAGTTGAGCACCACCGTCTTGCCCGAACCCGACGGGCCGATGACGGTAAAGTTGCCAAGGTCGCCCTGGTGGAAGTTGAAGTAATAGGGCCCGGCGGCGGTGGTCTCGAGCAAGGTCACCGCCTCGCCCCAATGATTGCCCTTGGCGCGGCCGAGCGGGAAATTGTGGCTGCTGGCGAGGCCCGCGAAATTGCTCGTCGAGACCAGGCCGCGGCGGGCGATATACCTGAAATTGCCGGGGAATTGCGCCCAGAAAGCCGGCTCGAGGGCGATCTCTTCGCGCACCGAAAGGATGCCGAGGTCGGCAAGCGCGGCCTGGACCTCGGCGATGCCCTCGTCGACCTGCGCCGGCGTGTCGGCGCGCACGCCGACGGTGAGGTGATGCTCGCCAAAGCCGGCGCGGCCCGCGGCGACTTCGTCCTTGGCGCTGGAGAGATCGGCCCGCAGGCTCACCGCCTCGTCATCGGCCGAGCGCATCCGCCTGAGCGCCAGGTTCATGCGGGAGAGCGCTTCCTGCCGCTCGACGAAGCCGAACGACTGCGAGACAATGATCTCGAACGGCAGGCGCAGCAGCTCGTCGAGCATGCCTGGGACGGTCTGCCCGGGATAATCCTTGATCGAGACGAGGCCTAGGAAGCTGCGCGGGGAGGCGCCCGCGGTGCCGAGCTCGACCGTCTCCTGGCCGAAGCTGATCCTCCGGTACGGCAGATAGTCGCCGAGATCCTCCATCGGCAGCATCACCGGTCGCATCTCGCCGTTGAGCAGCACGGAGAGGAATTCGAGCGGCTCCGAGCAGGGGCCGTGGCGGGTGTCGTAGACGCCGAGCAGGCGCGGTTCGTAGCTGCCGAGCGCGGCCATCAAAGCGTCGCGGGCCTGGCCGAGCTGGTGGAGCTCGTAGGCGGCGCTCGTTTCGGCGGGCGCCGCGGCGCTCCGCCCGAGCCGCTCGCGCAGCCGGTCGAGCCGCCCGACCCGGCCCTGCAGCGGGCGGCGGATCAGGGTCAGGAACAGGTCGTTGACGTAGAGCCTTTTCTCGGAGAGGCGGCGCCGCCACGCCGCGTCGAGCTGGCGCGAGAAGCGGTCGGGATGGCCTCCGGACAGGCCGGCGTCGATCCGCCGCCGCACGACATGGTGATAGAGGGCGTAGCGCGACGATCCGATCGCCTGCAGCATCGCGTCGCGCAGGCGCTTGCGGTAATTGATCTCCTCCGTGTCGGCCGTCTCGAACAGAAGGCCGCGCAGGTGGATCACCTGCATCAGCAGGCCGTCGCGAGTCTCGATCGTGTGGTTGTCGACGTGGCGCGCATAGGGGAGGTGCTTGCCGGCCGGCTGCTCCCTCGACGGCGCGCGGCGGTCTTGGGTCAGGGGCGGTAGGAGTTGCATCCCCACACCTTGTGGTTGCGCACGCGCGGCGTCCGGGAGATTTTCGTCACCCACAGGTCGAAAAAGCGCGGCTCGCGAACGCAGAGCAACACGCCCATCAGGTGGATGATCAGCGACGGCAGCAGCACCCACGGAGAGCGGAAGACCAGGAACAATTCGGTGGCGATGACCGCGTTGGCGATGAAGTAGGAATAGGTCACGCCCGCAAACATCTGCGGCCGCGTGAGGGCTACGAACAACGTGTCACGTTCGAGCCCGTTCACCGTTCACTGCCCGAGCGACGCGGTCGACTGGATCCCGGCGACGATGCTCGCCGCGCCGAACAGGATGAAGCAGCCGAGGATGACGGTCGCGCCGTAGCGCCAGTTGATGCGGCCGGTCAGCATCAGGAAACCGACCGACGCCACCGCGATGACCGCGACGACGGTGGCGATCGTGCCGAGCAACGTGCCTTCGAGCCAGCGTACGGCGGAGACGATCACGCCGGAGCCGGCGGGGTCCGAATAGCTGTCTTGCGCCATCGCCGCCGCGGACTGCAGCGCCATGGTCAAGGCGGCCGCGTACGGCCCCAATCTGGTACCCCTCATATTGCCCATCGTCTCGCCCAGGATCGATTCGTAGGCCGGATAGTGCGCGAGTGGGCCGGAAATGCCAACAAAGAAAGGAAAAGTGCCTGTCCCGGCAGTGTCCGCGCGGCGACCCGGATCGACTTGGCGCGCCGCCTGTGGGACAAGGGCGCGCCCCGAAAAGGACGGCTCGAGCCCAGTGATCTACCTTCCTTATTCCCAATCCTTGCTCGACCCGCCGGGATCGCACCCGCTCGCGGCCGCGGTCGGCTGGCTGCAGGGGACTTTGCTCGGAACGGTCGCGACGACGCTGGCGGTGATCGCCGTCGCGGCGGTCGGCATGATGATGCTGACCGGACGGATCAACCTGCGCCGCGGCGCGAGCGTCGTGTTCGGCTGCTTCATCCTGTTCGGCGCTTCGTCGATCGCCGGCGGCATCCAGTCGGCGGTGGCGGCGGCCGATTTCGGCTCGGCGCCGCTGCCAGTCCTCTACCAGCCGGCGGTCGAGGCGCCGCCACCCGCTCCGGCGATGCCTCCGCCCTCGCCCGCGAAGCCGCCGGTTCAGAACGACCCGTTCGCTGGCGCTTCCGTCCCGCAACGCTAAACGGTTCGTCGTAAAAAAATCTCGTTTCACCGCTAGACGTGCCTCCGAATACCCGGCATGACGGGGTCCACATGGAGGCACCAATGCGGGGCTGGCTGGGTCGAGTCGGAATTGTCCTGCTGCTTCTGGCGCCGCTCGCCGCCTCGGCGCTAACGCCCCCGACCGTCCTCGACGCTACGCCGGGCACCGACGGTCGCGCCATTGCCCGCTTCACGCTGCGCTTCTCGGACCCGATGGTGCCACTCGGCAAGCAGGGCGCCGACCCGATCGCCATGGCGTGCCCTACGAAGGGCGCCGGCCGCTGGACCGATCCCACCACCTTCGTCTGGGAATATGACAAGCCCTTGCCGGGCAGCACCGTCTGCCGCGCCGAGCTGAAGCCGGGCTTGAAGACTCTCGCCGGGCGGCTGGTGACCGGCACCCGCACCTTCACCATCGACAGCGGCGGCCCGTTCGCCCTCACGATCCTGCCGAGCGATGGCGACGAGGGGATCGAGGAGGACCAGGCCTTCTTCGTCGGCAGCAACGGCCCGGTCGACCGCGCCTCGGTCGCCGCCAATGCTTATTGCGCCGTCGACGGTATCGGCGAGCGGATCCCGGTCGACCTGCTCCCGGCCTCGGACGTCGAGCGGGTGGTCGCGGCGATGAATCGCTACAGCCGGCAGGTGCTGCTCGAGGCGGTCGGCCAGAAGGACGAGCTGCCGCCGTCCGGCGCGGCGCGGCAGGCGGCGCTCGCCGACATCACCGCCCTCAAGTGCCGCCGCCCGTTGCCACCGGGGCGCGACGCCGCACTGGTCTGGGCGGGCGCGATCCGCTCGCCGTCGGGCCGCACCGCGGGCGCGGACCACCGTTTCGACTTCAAGGTGCGCGAGGAGTTCCGCGCCCGCCTCTCCTGCGGCCGGGTCAACCCGCAATCGGGCTGCGATCCGGTCGAGCCGATCAAGGTCGAGTTCACCGCGCCGGTGCCGCGCGCCAAGGCGCTGGCCGTGCGGCTGGAGACGGGCGTTGGCCGCGCCGTCACCCCGATCGACGAAGGCCACGACGCGACGCTCAGCGAGATCAAGTTCAAACCGGCTTTCCCGCCCGCGATCACCGCCCGCTTGGTCCTCCCCGCCGACCTTCGCGACGAGAGCGGGCGGGCGCTGGCCAATGCCCGGCGCTTCCCCCTGGATGTCGCCATCGCCGAGGCGCCGCCGCTGGTGAAGTTCGCGGCGCCGTTCGGGATCCTCGAGGCAAAGCAGGGCGGCGTGCTGCCGGTGACGGTGCGCGGAGTCGAGCCGTCGCTCGCCCAGGCGGTCAAGGGCGTCGGCGGCGTCGCCGCCCGGATCGAGGGCGACGACAAGGCGGTCGCCGACTGGGTGCGGCGGGTCGCCAGGGCGCAGCGCGACGACATTCGCGACGAAGGGCGCGGGCGCAATAAGAGGAGCGTCAACCACACCGGCGACCGGCCCCTGCTCGGGCCGAGCGCGACAGGCGTCCAGCGCATGCAGCTCGCCCTGCCCGGCAAGGGCCGCGAGTTCGAGGTTGTCGGCGTGCCGCTCACCCGGCCCGGCTTCTACGTCGTCGAGCTGGCGAGCCCGGTTCTCGGCAAAGCGCTGCTCGGCCGGCCCGCGACCCGCTACGTCAACGCGGCGGCCCTGGTCACCGACCTCGCGGTCCACTTCAAATGGGGCCGCGCCGCTTCGCTCGCCTGGGTGACGTCGCTCGATTCCGGCGCTCCGGCGGCGGGCGCCGCGGTGCGGGTGACCGACAGCTGCAGTGGCAAGTTGCTGGCCAGCGGCACCACCGACCGCTTCGGCCGCTTCCCCATCGCTGGCGGTCTTCCCAACCCGAGCAGCGACGACGGCTGCGACGAGAATCAGCAGCCGCCGCTGATCGTCTCGGCCAGGCTCGCCGGTGATTTCTCCTTCGTGCTGACCAATTGGGGCGACGGCATCCGCCCATACGATTTCGACCTGCCTTACGGTTGGGAGGAATCGCGCCCGATCTTCCACACCATCTTCGATCGCACCCTGCTCCGGGGCGGCGAGACGCTGCACATGAAGCATGTTTATCGCGCGCCGACGCCCAGCGGCTTCAAGAGCGGGGGCGCGATGACCGGCACCTTGATCCTCAAGCATCGCGGCTCCGACACCAGCTTCGAGGTGCCGCTGACGCTCGGCGCGGACGGGATCGGCGAGAACGAATGGACCGCGCCCAAGGACGCGCCGAGCGGGGATTACGATCTCCAGATCAAGATCGGCGAGGAGACCAACGATACCGGCGGGTCGTTCCGCCTCGACGAATATCGGCTGCCCTCGATGCGCGCCAGCGTCACCGGCCCCAAGATCCCGACGCCGCGGCCCCGGCGGCTGCCGATCGACCTCTATGTCGGGTATCTTTCCGGCGGCGGCGCGGCGGGCGCTCCGGTCAAGATACGCACCGCCTATGAGGCGCTGAGCGACTCGCCGGACGGTTGGGAGGATTGGACCTTCGGAGGGGGCGCGGTGCGCGAGGGCATTGTGCCGCTCGACGAGGGCTCCGATGAGCCGTCCGGCCCCGATCTGCCCGACGCGGCGACCTTGCCGCTGATGCTCGACCCCGAGGGCGCGCTGCGAACCGAGCTTGACGTGCCGGAGCTCCAGGATTCGGCGCGGCTGACAGTCGAGATGGATTACGAGGATGCCAATGGCGAGACGCTGACCGCCTCCACCTACTTACCGCTCTACGCCTCCGCGATCCGCCTCGGTATCAAGCCGGACGGCTGGATGCAGCGCGCCGGCGACATGCGGCTCAAGGTCGCCGCCCTCGGCCTCGACGGGCGGGTGCTGAAGGGTCAGAAGGTCCGCGTTGCCCTCTATACGCGCGAGATCCTCTCGGCCCGGCGGCGGCTGATCGGCGGCTTCTACGCCTTCGACAACAGCGCCCGCACGACGAAGCTCGATCGCGGCTGCTCGACCGTCACCGACGAGCACGGCCTGGGCGAATGCCGGATCGATCCGGGCGTCTCGGGCGAGGTGATCGCGGTCGCCACCACCCAGGATGCCGACGGAAACGAAGCGCGCGCCGTGAGCTCCGTCTATCTCGCCGGCGACGACCAATGGTGGTTCGGCGGCGACAATGGCGACCGCATGGACATCATCCCCGACGCCAAGGCCTACAAGGTCGGCGAGACCGCCCATGTCCAGGTGCGCATGCCGTTCCGCGAGGCGACCGCTTTGGTCACCGTCGAGCGGGAAGGAGTGCTGTCCTCGTTCGTCACCACCCTCTCGGGCAAGGACCCGGTGGTCGACGTGCCGATGGAGCCCGGCTACTCGCCCGACGCCTTCATCTCGGTGATGGTGGTCAGGGGCCGCATCGCCGGCTGGCGGCTGTGGCTCTCCGAGCTCGCCGCCGAATGGCACATACCTTTCTTCGGCGAGCCGCAGCCGACCGCGCTCGTCGACCTTGCCAAGCCGAGCTACCGGATCGGCATCGCCAAGGTGAAGGTCGGCTGGGAAAGCCACACGCTCGACGTCAAGGTCAAGGCGGACCGCGAGCGCTACCATGTCCGCGAGCAGGCGCAGGTGGCGGTGCAGGTGCTCGGACCGGACGGCCGTCCTCCGCAATCGGCGGAGATCGCCTTCGCGGCGGTGGACGAGGCTTTGCTCAGCTTGTCGCCGAACGACAGCTGGGACGTGCTCGGCGCGATGATGGGCGAGCGGCCGCTCTCCGTCCTCACCTCGACCGCGCAGATGCAGGTGGTCGGCAAGCGTCATTACGGCCGCAAGGCGCTGCCGACCGGCGGCGGCGGCGGCGGCGACCTGTCGTCGCTGACCCGCGCCGATTTCCGGCCGCTGCTGCTGTGGAAAGGGCGGGTGCCGCTCGACGCCGCGGGCCGCGCCACCTTGACCGTGCCGCTCGCCGATTCCCTCTCCGCCTACAAACTGGTCGCGGTGGCGACTTCGGGCGCCGACCTGTTCGGCACCGGCAGCACCACCATTCGCACCGTCCAGGACCTCAGCCTCTATTCCGGAGTGCCGCCCTTGGTCCGCACCGGCGACGCCTTCTCGGCCGTCTTCACCCTGCGCAACAGCACCGACAAGCCGATGAAGGCGACCGCGACCGCGGAGCTCCAGCCCGGCGTAGTGAAGCTCGATCCGGTGACCGTCAGCGTCCCCGCCGGCGGCGCCGTCCCGGTCACTTGGCCGGTGACGGTGCCTGAGGGGATCGACCAGCTCCGCTGGACGGTCGCCGTCCGCTCCGCCGACGGCAGCAGCAGCGACCGCGTCCAGATCGACCAGCAGGTCGTTCCCTCCGTGCCCGAGGAGGTGTGGGCGGCGAGCTTCTTCCGCGCCGCGAACGGAGTTCAGTTCCCGGTGGCGGCGCCCGACGGGGCGCTGCCTGGCCGCGGCGGCATCGAGGTCGCGCTGACCGCCTCGCCGGCGCCCTCGCTCGCCGGTGTGCGGGAATACATGGCCGCTTATCCTTACGGATGCTTCGAGCAGCGCCTGTCCAAGGCCGTCGCGCTCGAGGACCGCGCCGCCTGGGACAAGCAGATGGCGGACCTCCCCGCCTACATGACCGACCAGGGCCTGCTCCGTTACTGGCCGGGCGAGAACATGGCCGGCTCGATTGCGCTCACCGCTTACGCTTTGTCGATCACCGCCGAAGCCGGGCTGCCATGGCCCGAGGAGCGCAAGGCGAAGCTGCTCGACGCGCTGCGTGCGGTGGTCGACGGCCGCCTCAAGGAGGAAGGCGAGGGCCCCGCCGACGCGCGGCTGCTGCGTCTCTCGGCGCTCGCCGCCCTCGCGCGCAACGGCCAGGCCACCCCCGCGATGCTCGGCCAGGCGATGGTGCCGCTGCGCGACATGCCGACCGCGACCCTCGCCGACTGGCTGGCGACGCTCGAGCATGTCCCGGGCGTCGGCCCGAGGCCCAAGGCCGCAGCCGAGCAGGCGCTGCGCACCCGGATCGTCTACGAAGGCACCCGGCTCGACCTCGTCGACCGCAACCTCGCCCCCTGGTGGATGATGGTCAGCGACGACGAGATGGCGGTCAAAGCCCTGCTCGCCGTGCTCGGCCGACCCGGCTGGGACCAGGATGCGCCGAAGATGATGATCGGCCTCGCCCTTCGCCAGTCGCGCGGGCACTGGGACACGACTCCGTCCAATGCCTGGGGCACGGTCGCCGTGCACCGCTTCGCCTCGATCTATCCCGGCAAGCCGACCGGCGTCACCACCGTCCAGCTCGCGGGCCAGAGTTTTTCGGCGACCTGGCCGTCGCCGGCGCCGCTCCATTTCGCGCTTCCCGCCGCGCCGGCGCCGCTCGTCTTCGGCCATAGCGGCGGAGCGCCGGGATGGTCTTTGGTCTCGGTGCGCGCCGCGGTGCCGCTGACCGCGCCCGCCTTCGCCGGCTACCGGATCACGCGCGAGGCGAGCTTCCTCCAGCGCAAGGCGGCGGGCCGGGTCAGCCGCGGCGATGTCATCAAGGTCCGCATTACCATCGACGCGCCGGTCGACCGGACCTGGGTAGTGGTCGACGATCCGCTGCCCGCCGGCGCCTCGATCGTCAGCGGCGGCGGCCAGTCGGCTTTGCTCGCCGCCCAGGCGAGCGGCGGCAGCGGAGCCTGGCCGAGCTATGTCGAGCGCGGCTCCGGCGCCTGGCGCGGCTATTTCGCCTGGCTGCCGCAGGGCCGCACCAGCGTCGAATATGCGGTGCGGATCAACAGTGCCGGGCGCTTCCTGCTGCCGCCGACGCGGGTCGAGGCGATGTATTCGCCGGAGATCCACGCGGCGCTTCCCAACCGGCCGCTCGACGTCGCGCCATGATCCGGCGCGCGCTCGCCTGGCTCAGGCGCCGGCCGAGCCTGTGGCTGGTGCCGCCTTTGCTGCTTGCCGCCGCGCTCGATTTGGGGAGCCGTCCGCCGGCCATGCCGTCCTACGCCGCGACCCGCGGCGGCTGGCGGGCGAGCGAGGCGTGGCTGCGCGACCGCCACGGCCGGCTGGTCCAGACGGTGCGGATCGACTTCGCGGTGCGGCGGCTGGAATGGGTGCCGATCGACCGCATCTCGCCCATTGTGCGGACGGCGGTGGTGGCCGCCGAGGACCGGCGCTTCGCCAGCCATGAAGGCGTCGACTGGCGCGGGCTCGGCGGCTCGGCCTGGGCGGCGCTGAACGGCCGGCACGCGCGCGGTGCCAGCACGATCACCATGCAGCTCGCCGGCTTCCTCGCCCCGGAGCTTGGCGGCCCCGGCGCCCGCGGCGCCCGCGACAAGCTGCGCCAGCTGCGCGCCGCCCGGGCCCTCGAGGTGCGGTGGAGCAAGGACCAGATCCTCGAGGCCTATCTCAACCTCGCCACCTTCCGCGGCGAAACCCAGGGGATCGGCGCCGCCGCCCGCGCCTTGTTCGGCCGCGCCCCCGACGCGCTCGGCCGCGACGACGCCTTGCTGCTCGCCGCGCTGCTGCCGGCGCCGGGCGCGCCGCCGACGGCGGTCGCCCGCCGCGCCTGCCGCCTCGGCGGCCTCGCCGACTGCA
The DNA here is from genome assembly GCA_034668625.1 of Sphingomonadales bacterium. Classification (GTDB taxonomy): domain Bacteria; phylum Pseudomonadota; class Alphaproteobacteria; order Sphingomonadales; family Sphingomonadaceae; genus Allosphingosinicella. The sequence continues at coordinate 83,559 of JAXDOX010000027.1, read as the reverse complement.
CGATGATGATGGCCGAGGCGGAGGCGATGACCGGCCCCGCCCGGCACCTCGCCGACGATCCGGGCCTCGCGCCCCACCTCGCCTACAAGCTGCTCGACAAGCCGGGGGAGACGGTGACCTCGACCCTCGATTCCGGAGTCCAGCGGCTCGCCGCCGGCGCGCTTCGCCGCCAGCTCCTCGGCCTCGGCGGGGGACGCGCCCGCGACGGCGCGGTGGTGGTGGTCGATAATGCGAGCGGCGATGTGCTCGCTTATGTCGGCGGCATCGGTGGCGCCTCGACCGCGCCGTCGGTCGACAATGCCGATTCCTACCGCCAGGCCGGCTCGACGCTGAAGCCCTTCCTCTACGGCCAAGCGATCGAGCGCGGCTTCCTCACCCCCGCCTCGATCCTCGAGGACAGTCCGGTCCAGCTCGACACCGCCTCGGGCCTCTACGTGCCCAAGGATTACGACCATGAGTTCAAGGGGCCGGTCAGCGTCCGCACCGCCCTCGCCGGGTCGCTGAACGTGCCGGCGGTGCGAGCCCTGCTGGTCGACGGAGTCGAGGAATTTCGCGACCGGCTCTGGGACATGGGCTATCGCGGCCTGACGCAAGACGGCGATTATTACGGCTACAGCCTCGCTCTGGGCTCGGCCGAGGTCACCCTGCTCCAGCAGGCCGCCGCCTACCGGGCGCTCGCAGAGGGCGGCCGCTACCGCCCGCTGCGCCTCCGCGCCGACGACCCGCGCCAGCCGCCGCGCCCGGTCGCCGACGCCGCTTCGAGCTGGATCGTCGCCGACATGATGGCCGACGCGGACGCCCGCGCCGTCACCTTCGGCCTCGATTCGGCGCTGCGCCTGCCTTTCTGGGCGGCGGCGAAGACCGGCACCTCCAAGGGCATGCGCGACAATTGGTGCGTCGGATTCACCGACCGCTTCACCGTCGCCGTCTGGATCGGCAATGCCGAGGGCGACAGCATGACCCGGGTCTCGGGCACCAGCGGCGCGGCGCCGGTGTGGCGCGAGGTGATGCTGGCCCTCCACGCCGCCGCCCCCGGCCGCGCCGCGCCGCCGCCGGCCGGCGTGGTGTCCCGCCCGATCGCCTTCGCGGAAGGCATCGAGCCGGCGCGGACCGAATATTTCCTCCGCGGCACCGACCAGCCGCTCGTCGCCCAAGCGACCGCAGCCGCCCGCCGCCCGCGCATCACCAGCCCGGTGCCCGGCACCATCTACGCGCTCGATCCCGACATCCCCCTGAAGAGCCAGCTGATCCGCCTGACCTCGGCCGGCGCCGCCGCCGGCGAGCGCCTCGAGCTCGACGGCCGCGACGTCGGCGAAGCCGCCGCCAGCCCCCTGATCCTCCCCGCCCGAGGCCCCCACCGCCTGGCCCTGGTCGACGGCGAAGGCCGAACGCTGGACCGGACGCTATTTACGGTGCGCTAGGAACGGGTGGGGAGCCGGGTAGGGCCGCTTGAGGGACTCGAACTTGCGATCCCCTAACGACACTGGCCGAGGCGGTCAGTTGTTGGAGCTTCTGGCATACCGATTTCTGATTGGCTGCAGGCCGGTCTCCGGAAAGAGCCAACGAAAACCGCCATACGCCGTAGCTCCTGCTCCCAGAATCCATCCCATGAAATACCGCCCCCGCCTCAGGAGCGGGACCTTCTCCGGGTCGATGAGCAAAACGACTGCCAGCATGATTACGCCAAGGGCGATCCACCAAATGGCGGAGCTTCGAATGTGCGCTCTGTAGGAGGCCCGAATTTCTGGAAGTTTCTTCCGCGCTTCAGCCAGTATCTCAGCAGCTTCGTTAGGTTCCGCTCCGACTCTCACAAGATCGGATATGAGATTCTCCTCGGAAACACCGCACATGAGATCGTGGACCGTTTTGCTGACCCGCGCCCGACGGCTGACCTCAGGCGTGACATTCATTTGCGGCTCCCCTGTCTCCGCCCATCGACACGTCGGCGTTCGGTGTTTCCCCGGATATCGGCATAGTCTACCCTGAAATCGTAATCTGGATAGCGTCGATCGGAACTCCGAAACGGATCGAAAGGCCCGCTTTAGCTTCTGCGATCGAAAGCCCCGGTCCATGGTTCGGCGCGATCCGACGGTCATTATCACTCAACCGCGCGTAGGTCTTGGACGCGACGGGCATTGGCTTGAACGCGAGCTTGCCGATGTCGAGTCCGCGCCGAGCGCAGTCTCCCGGATCGCTGTAGGCCACCGGATTCCGAGTCGTCCCCGGACGAAAGTTTGGAACCGACACCTCAGCGAATTCCGAAAATTTCAGCAGATAGCGGTCGCGGTCATTCTGGCGCTCCACCAATTCGATCCCGCTAACCTTGCCGACCAAAAACGCTTCGTTTCGTCGCTCAGGGCGGTCGCCGCCGTCGTCTTCGCGAGGTCGTTGATCGTTGCGGGTGCAAACGCAGTATTCGATCTCTGCGGCACTGCTGACGCTCAACACCCACGACGCAGACCCGCCATATTCTAGCATAAAATCTACCGACTTGTCGGTAAAAACCTCTACCACCGACCGCGGGCGCATTGCATTGTCTCCCATGATTTGACGGCAAAAAGTACCATAGATTCTATAAATCGCAAATAGATCTTGGCTAAAACTTTAGCGTGCCGTTCCCAAGCCGGGACATCGCACACCGCCGACTTGGGACCCCCCGCCGCTATGCGTCAGCCCATTCACAACTCAGCCTGGCAGCACGCGCCTCAACAGCGGCAAGCAGCGTGTCATTGGCGAGGTGCGAGTAACCCAAGGTCGAGGCCCGGTTCGCGTGGCCCAGCACCTTTCCCGCCGCACATAGGGTGCTTGATGTCGGTGAACGGGGTTTCCCTGGTGCCGCTTGAGGGACTCGAACCCACGACCCCATCATTACGAATGATGTGCTCTACCAGCTGAGCTAAAGCGGCGCTCCCGGGGGAGGGCGGCCTCTAACAGCGGGCGGCGCGGCTGACAAGCGAGGCGGGGCCGGTCCTTCGAGACGCCGCTTCGGCAGGCTCAGCGGCTCTTCAGGATGAGCGGAAGCACGTTTGCTCCTACCGCTCATCCTGAGGAGGGGACTGACCCCGGACTCGATCCGGGGGAAGGCCCGTCTCGAAGGACCAAGTCTTAACGCTTCTTCAACCATGACCGGTGCATCCCTGCCCCTGCGAACTGGGGCTTAAGAGGCAAGGACCGCTTGATGGACAGCCTGCGGGCATTCGACGAGGACCGCGCCTACGCGCCTTCCGACGACGTCGAGGATGCGATCGAGGCGCCGCCGGAGATCGGGGTCGACGAGCGCCGCATGCACGTGCGCGCCTACAATTACTGGGTGTCGCTGCTCGACGGCCGCTCCTTCCCCTCGATCCGCGACCTCGATCCGCAGACCATCGACGATTTCGGCCCCAACAGCGTGCTGCTCGACTTCACCGAAGGCGCCGGCGACGCCAAGGTCGCCTGGCTCGGCCGGGCGCTGCGCGAGGAATGCGACCTTTTGGGCGACATCCGCCGGATCAGCGACGTCCCCAAGCGCTCTTTGCTTTCGCGGCTCACCGACCATTATATGCAGATCATCGCCAACCAGGCGCCGATCGGCTTCGAGGCCGAGTTCGTCGGCCAGCGCGGTCAGAACACGATGTACCGCGGCATATTGATGCCCTTCTCCTCGACCGGCGAGGCGATCGACTTCATCTACGGCGTGATCAACTGGAAGGAGGTCGCCGACAGCGCGACCACTGCCGGCATCGCCCGCGAGGCGCGCTCGGCGCTCTCCGCCGCCGCTCCAGTCGAGGCGAGCCCGGTCTGGGCCGACGGCCCCAATTCCGAGCCGCCCGCACCCGCGCCCGCGGCCCCGGCCGCCGAGGAGCCTTTGTGGGACGAACCCAGCCTGCCCTTCGAGGCGGGCCTCGCCGATCGCCTGTGCGCCGCTCGCGAATGCGCCGAGGCGGCGACGGGGGCCGAGGCGCGCAGCCGCGCCGCCCTCTATCGCGCGCTCGGCCATGCCTATGATTTCGCGCTCGCCGCAGAGGCAGAGCCCGCCGATTATGCCGAGATGCTCGAGGATGCCGGCATCAAGTCGCAGGCGCGCGCGCCGATGACCGCGGTCGCCAAGCTCGTCTTCGGCGCCGCCTGCGACAAGGCGCGGCTCACCGAATTCGCCGCCGCATTGAGCTGGGCCAAGCGCGAGACCCTGGCGATGGGCAGCTTCGCCGGCCGGCTCGAATCCACCGAAGGGGGCCTGAAGGCGATCATCCAGGCCGAGCGCCGGGCACGTCGGCCCGAAACGAAGCCCGACGGCGCCGAAGCCGCCCGCGCCGCGCTCCGCAGCGTCCGCCCGCTCGGTCATGTCGCGGTCGAGGCCGGGGAAGACGAGTTCGTCCTCCTCGTCGGCCGCCGCGACGAGGTGGGCGGCGTCGCCGTCCTCGCCCGCGTCGCCGATCCGGCCTTGCTCGAACGCGCCATCCGCAAGGCGGCGGCCTAACCCCGAAGGGTTGCCCCTCCCGCGCCGCGGGAGCATAGGGCCCGGCGACGAAAAGCCGGCGGCCCCTGAGCGGCCGTCCCTTCGGGAGCCCATTATGAATTCGGATGGCATGGTCGCGGACAAGCAGGCCGCCGACGTGCAGATTGTCGATTTCCTCGCCCATGCCCTCGTCGACGGCGCGCTGCCTGGGGAGATAGTCGGCTTTTCCGACCAGGACCGGATCGCCGCCGCCGAGTTTCTCGCCTCCTGCGCGTCGCGCCGCCCGGCCGGGATCGCCCTCATCCGCCTCGAATCGACGAGCGGCATGCTCGGCCACCGCCGGATGCGGATCGCGATCGTCAACGACGACATGCCCTTCCTGGTCGATTCCATCGCCAACGCGCTCGCCGCGCGCGGCCTCATCGTCCACCGCCTGCTCCACCCGGTGGTCTGCGTCGATCGCGACGCCGACTATTGCCTCGTTTCGATCGAGCCGCTCTGCGACGGGCCGAAGCGGCGGGAATCGATGATGTATCTCGAGGTCGACCGCGCCGGCGGCCGCGACCGGCGGGAGATCGTCACCGAGCTCCACCGCGTCCTCGCCGACGTCCGCTCCGCGGTCTGCGACTGGCGGGAAATGCAGGCGCGGATGCGGGCCGATGCCGAGGCGATCGAGGATCCCGAAGGCGCAGCCTTGCTGCGCTGGTTTGCCGACGGGGCGATGACCCTGCTCGCCTATCATGTCGAGCGGCCGACCGGGCAGCCGACCGAGGCGCTCGGCCTCTTCCGGCTCCCCGGCGAGCCGACCGACGAGGGCGGGGCGCTCGGCGCGATGCGATGGCTGGAGGCCCATTCCGCCCCGCTAGTCGCCAAGGCCGACCGCCGTTCCACCGTGCACCGCCGGGTCCCGCTCGACCTCGTCGTCGTGCCGATCCGCGAGGGCGGAAAGGTGACCGGGATTGGCGTGCATGCCGGTCTGTGGACGAGCGAGGCGCTGACCGCGCCGGTGGAGGAGGTGCCGGTGCTCCGCCGCACACTCGCCGCGCTCGAGGAGGAGTGCCGCTTCGATCCCCGCGGCCACAGCGGCAAGGCGCTCCGCCACGCCGTCACGGCTTTGCCCAGGGACCTGCTGGTCAACCTCGGCCGAGCGGGAATACGCGAGCTGGTCCTCACCGCCATGTCGCTGGCCGACCGGCCGCGGCCGACCCTCGTCCTCGTCCGCTCGATCCTCAAGGGCCACCTCTTTGCCTTCGTCTGGCTGCCCCGCGACGAGCTCACCACCCGGCGCCGCATCGCCATCGGCAAGATGATCGAGGCTGCCGCCGACGGGCGCACGACGAGCTGGTCGGTCGACCTGGGCGACGGCGACCTCGCTCTCATCCGCTACACCCTCTCGGTCGACGCCAGGACGCCGACCCCCGACTCGGCGGCGCTGGACCGGCGGCTCGACGAAATGGTGCGCGGCTGGGAGCCGGCGGTCGAGGAGGCGCTCGGGGAGAGCGTCGGTCCGCAGCGCGCCACCCGCCTCGCTATCACCTATCTCGACGATTTCCCCGAAGCCTATCGCCTGCGCACCGCACCGCCCGAGACGGCGCGCGACATATTGCGGGTCTGCGAGCTGAATGTCGCCGGTTCGCGCGATGCGCGGCTGTTCCGCTATGACGAGGACGGGCCGCGCCGGCTGCGGCTCAAGACCTATCGCCTCGGCGAGCTGATCCCACTCTCCGACGCTGTACCGGTGTTCGAGAATTTCGGCTTCCGCGTGCTCGAGGAGCAGCCCTGGGCGCTCGACGAGGGCAAGCTCGGCTACATCCACGAATTCCTGCTGGAGACCCGGTCCGGCGAGGCGGCGCCCGTTCTCGAGCGGGCGGAGCTGGTCGAGAAGGCGATCGCCGAGGTGCTGGAGGGGCGGGCCGAGAACGACGTATTCAACCAGCTGCTCGTCGCCATCGGTCTCGACCAGCGCAGCGTCGTCCTGTTCCGCGCCTGGTTCCGCTATCTGCGCCAGGGCGGCCTGTCTTATTCGATGGCGACGGTGGTCGAGGCGCTGCGCAGGGCGCCGGCTGTCACCCGAGCCATCATCGCCTTGTTCGACGCGATGCACGCGCCGGGCACGACCATCGCCGGGCGCAAGGACGGTGCGGAGGCGGCCGAGCGTGCGATCCGCGACGGCCTCGCCGAGGTCGCCGCGATCGACGAGGACCGCATCCTGCGCCTGATCCACGGCGTCGTCGCGGCGACGCTCAGGACCAATGCCTTCTCGCCCGCCGGGCGCGAGGCGATCGCCTTCAAGCTCGAGAGCGCGAGGGTGCCGAACCTGCCGGCGCCGCTGCCCTGGCGCGAAATCTGGGTCTACAGCCCGCGGATCGAGGGCATTCACCTGCGCGGCGGCCCGATCGCCCGCGGCGGCCTTCGCTGGTCGGACCGCCGCGACGACTTCCGCACCGAAATACTCGGCCTGATGAAGGCGCAGCTGGTCAAGAACGCAGTGATCGTACCGACCGGCGCCAAGGGCGGCTTCTATCCCAAGCATTTGCCGCCCGTCTCCGACCGCGACGCCTGGCTGGCCGAAGGAACCGAGAGCTACCGCATCTTCATCCGCGCCCTGCTCTCGGTCACCGACAATATCGTCGAGGGCAAGGTGGTGCACCCGGACGGAGTCGTCATACGCGACGGCGACGACCCTTATTTCGTCGTCGCCGCCGACAAGGGCACGGCGACCTTTTCCGACATCGCCAACGCGATCGCGCTGGAGCGCGGCTTCTGGCTCGGCGACGCCTTCGCGAGCGGCGGCAGCCAAGGCTACGACCACAAGGCGATGGGGATTACCGCCAAGGGCGCCTGGGTCTCGGTCCAGCGCCACTTCCGCGAGATTGGCGTGGACGTGCAGACCCAGCCGATCCGCGTCGCCGGCGTCGGCGACATGTCGGGCGACGTGTTCGGCAACGGCATGCTGCTCTCCAAGACACTGAAGCTCGTCGCCGCCTTCGACCACCGCCATGTCTTCATCGATCCGGATCCGGACGCCGCCAAAAGCTGGGTGGAGCGGGAGAGGCTGTTCAGCCAGCCCCGCTCGAGCTGGGACGATTACGACAAGGCGCTGATCTCGAAGGGGGGCGGCGTCTTCCCGCGCAGCCAGAAGGCGATACCGGTCTCCGAGGAGATGCGATCGCTGTTCGGGCTGGAGGGGGAGAATGTCGACCCGCAGACCTTGATGAGCGCGATCCTCACCGCCCCCGTCGACCTGCTCTGGTTCGGCGGCATCGGCACCTACATAAAGGCGAAGAGCGAGAGCAACGGCGAGGTCGGCGATCCGGCCAACGACGCGATCCGAGTCAATGGCGGCGACCTTCGCGCCAAGGCTCTAGGCGAGGGCGCCAACCTCGCCATCACCCAGGCCGGGCGAATCGAGTTCGCGCTGGCGGGCGGCCGGATCAACACCGACTTCATCGACAATTCCGCCGGCGTCGACTGCTCGGACAACGAGGTCAACATCAAGATCCCGCTCAACCGCGAGATGGCCGAAGGCCGATTGGGCTTCGAGGAACGCAATCTGCTGCTCGCCGAGATGACCGACGAGGTCGCGGCGATCGTGCTCGAGGACAATCGCCTCCAGACGCTGGCGCTGTCCATCGCGGAGCGCGGCGGCGCGGCCGAGCTGCCGCCCTTGCTGCGCGCGATGGAGATACTCGAGGAGAGCGGTCGCCTCAACCGCGCCGTCGAGGGCCTCGAATCGAACGAGGAGATGACGCGCCGCGCCCAGGATAATCGCGGCCTCACCCGTCCCGAGCTGGCGGTCGTCCTGTCGACCACCAAGATGGCGCTGCAGGCGGCCCTCGAGGCCGGCCGCATCACCGAGGACCCGACGCTGACGCCGGAGCTCCTCGCCGCCTTCCCCAAGACGATGCAGGAGGGCCATCGCGAGGCGATCCTCGAACATCGCCTCCGCCGCGAGATCATCGCCACCAAGATCGCCAACCGCTTCGTCAACCGGCTCGGCATCACCGCCATCTTCTCGTTGACCGAGGAGGAGGGGGCCTCCTTCGGCCAGGCCGCGGCGGCGTTCGTCGTGGCCGAGCGCCTGTTCCGGATGGCCGAATTCTGGGAGCGGCTCGACACGGCCGACATTCCCGAGCAGCTCCGGCTCGAGCTGTTCGACCAAGCCTCGAAGGCGGTCCAGCTGCACATCGCCGACATCCTGCGCAACACGTCCGGCACGGCCAAGCTCACCGAGATGGTCGAGGATCTGGCGCCGGGGCTCGACAAGCTCAGCGCCGTCGTCGGCCAGCTGCTGCGGCGCGAGGTTGCGGCGGAAGCGGCGGCGCGGCGCCAGCGGCTGATCGACATGGGCGCGCCCGCCGTCATCGCCGACCATATCGTCCTCCTCTTCGAATTGAACGGCGGCATCGGTATCGCCGCGCTCGGCAAGCGGCTCGACGTGGACGTGATCCAGCTCACCAACGCCTACACCCGCCTGGGCGAGGCGCTGGCCCTCGACTGGGCGCAGGGGGCGGCCAACCGCCTCCAGCCGCGCGATCCCTGGGAGCGGCTGCTCACCGCCGGCCTGGCGCGCGACTTCGAGCAGCTCCGCCTCGATTTCCTCGCCCGCCGCCGCTCGGACGACCTCCAGGAGGCGGTCGACAAATGGGCGACGGCGCAGGGCGCCCGGATCGACCAGTTCCGCCGCGTCGTCGACCGCGCCCGCAACGCGCCGGCGACCACCGTCCCAATGCTCGCCCAGATCGCGACGCAAGCGCGGGTGCTGCTGGGACGCTAGCCCGATCTTGGGAACTCGGCCGTAACGGCCTATTCCCAGAGTTTAACCTGTGTTAGTTTCCCCGTCCCGTCGGGGCTTGCGTCCTGGTTTCCCGCCGATCTCCCACCGGCCGCGTCTGCGGCCCCGAGCGGATTGGACTCCTCCATGGCTACCCAAGCACCGAAGTTCCGCTGGCCGGTCGTCAATCCCGGTCCGAGCTGGTCCTGCCCGCGCGTCGCGATGCCGGACATCTTCTCGATCCAGTGGGACATGCCGCTCGATACCTGGTTCTATGCGGGCCACGCCATCGACTCCGAAGGCAACGAATACAGCCTCAACCTCTATTTCGCCCGCGGCTACGATCCGTTCGACCCCAGCGGCCAGTTCGCGTCGCTCGGCATCGGCGTCGGCACGGCGGCGACCGGCGACTATCTCATGTGCACCGCGCAGGCTTCGGGCGCCTCCGAGGACCCGACGAGCTCGGCCGCCTTGATCGTGCCGCGCGCCACCGACTCCTCCTACTCGCTGACCTTTTCGGGCGGCGACCCGGCGGCGACGGGGAGCATGGCCTATAGCGGCGGCGCGGCGATGGGCATCCAGGGCGCGACCTACCAGGCCCGCGCCGAAGGGACGAGCTCGACCGGCACGCCGATGAAATTGGAGCTGGCGCTGAACGACGCGCTCGGCACCAAGATGGAGGGCGTCTCGGGCTGGGTCGGCCCGACCTACGAGATCGCGCAGCCGCGTCTCGAGATCACGGGCGGCGAGATCACGCTCGGCGACAAGATGGTGCGGCTGGCCGGCGGCAGCCTGTGGCACGACCGCCAGACCTACAACATGGTCGGTCCGGGCGCTCAGCCGTCGACCGAGGCCAAGTCCACGCCCAAGCCGCTCTATACCGGTAACTGGATGGTCATGCTGTTCGACAGCGGCCTGACGGCCGACGTGAACGTCGTCTGGCCCGTGGTGAGCAAGCCCGGGACTCAGTGGCAGATGGGGAGGGCCTTCGACCCGCCGCGGCCGCCGGTCAGCGGCAGCGGCAACCTTTATTTCGCCGACGGAGCCGACCGCTACAATGGCGGCGCCTTCCTCAACGGCATCGGCGACACCGACGAGACGTACGATTACGACGTCAACATCTTCGATCCCGCCGACCTGGAGCGCTCGCCGCATTGGCAGAGCCCGGTCACCCGCAACGTCTATTGCAACAAGTGGAAGGTCACCTTCTCGTCGCGCCTTGCCGGATGGAACGTTCCGCCGGTGGTTTATGTGGCCGCCCTCGTCCCGGGCTGCGAATATGCCCCGCCGGGCGGCCGGGCCTTCTGGGAGGGCGCCACCCACCTCTTCTCCGACCCGGAATGCACCCAAAGGATCGGCACGGGCTTCGTCGAGCAGATGGGCTACAACTAGCGCGCGCGCTCGAACAGCCAGACCCGGAGGGCGCTGGCGAGGTTCGCCGGGTCCGTTGCTTCGATCCGCTCGGCGTCGATGCGCGCGACGAGGGCGTTGAGCGGCAGCCCCTCGGCCTCCGCCGCGTCGCGCAGCGCCTGCCAGAAGACCGGCTCGAGGCTGATCGACGTCGCGTGCCCCGCGATCATCATCGAGCGTTTGATCGGGCCGGTCATGGCGATGGAGCGGGGACAGTCAGTTTCCCGCACCTGGGGAGAAAGCGATCGCCGCCGTGCATGAAAGTGACTGTCCCCACCGGGGGCATCAGTACATGTGCTGGCCGCCGTTGATGCTGAGCGTCGAGCCGGTGACGAAGCCGGCCTCCTCGCCGCACAGGAAGAGGACGCCGCGGGCGATCTCCTCGGCTTTGCCGAGACGGCCGACCGGGATGCGGGCGACGATCTTGGCGAGCACGTCCTCGGGCACCGCCGCCACCATCTCGGTGTCGATATAGCCGGGCGCGATTGCGTTGACGGTGACTCCGGCGCGGGCGCCTTCCTGGGCGAGCGCCTTGGTGAAGCCGTGGATGCCGGACTTGGCCGCGGCGTAATTGACCTGGCCGTATTGGCCGGCCTGGCCGTTGATCGAGCCGATATTGACGATCCTGCCGAACTTGCGGCCCTGCATCCCCTCGAATACCGCCTTGGCCATGTTGAAGCAGCCGCCGAGATTGACGTCGATCACGTCGTCCCAGGCCTGCCGCGTCATCCGTTTCATCGTCCCGTCGCGGGTGATGCCGGCATTGTTGACGAGGACGTCGACAGGCCCCAGCTCTTCCTCCACCTTGCGGCAGCCGTCTATGCAGGCGTCGAAATCGCTAACGTCCCATTTGTAGGCCTTGATGCCGGTGCGGTTCGTGAAATCGGCGGCCTTCTGCTCGTTGCCCGCATAGTTCGCGGCGACCGTCATGCCGGCGTCGCGCAGCGCGACGCTGATCGCTTCGCCGATGCCGCGGGTCCCGCCGGTGACGATTGCAACTCGTGCCATATTGCCATCCTCTCTTTTTTTGTGGGGCGGCCTTACGGGCGGGCCAGCCAACCTTCAAGCTCGCGGCCGATGATGCTGCGCAGCATTTCGATCCCGGCGGGGCTGTCGTTGAGGCAGGGGAGGTAGCCGAAATCCGTGCCCCCGGCGGCGAGGAAGGTGTCGCGGCCGCGGATTGCCAGCTCTTCCAGCGTCTCGAGGCAATCGGCGGCGAAGCCGGGGGCGGTGACGGCGACGCGGGTAACGCCCTTGGCCGGCAGCGCGGCCAGCGTTGCGTCCGTCGCCGGCTCGAGCCATTTCGCTCGGCCGAAGCGCGACTGGAAGGCAATGAGCAGATCCCTCCCCGACGCCTCGGCGAGCAGCCGTGCCGTCTTTTGGCAGTGGCAGTGATAGGGGTCGCCCAGCTCCAGCGTCCGCTCCGGCATGCCGTGGAAACTCGCGATCACCGCCTGCGGCTCGAAATCGAGGGCGGCGATTTCCTGGTTCAACCGCCCGGCGAGCGCCCCGATATAGGCTGGGTCGTCATGATAAGGCGGCAGCGTCCGCACCGCCGGCTGCCAGCGCAGGCGGCGGAGATGGGCAAAGGCCTCGTCGTTCGCCGTTGCCGTCGTCGCGGCGCAATATTGCGGATAGAGGGGGGCGATCAGGATACGTTCGCAGCCCAGTCCCTTCAGCGCGTCGATCTTCTCCGAGATGGCCGGGCGGCCGTAGCGCATCGCATGGTCGACGATCACGCCGTCGCCCCAGCTCCCGGCGAGCGCCTGCGCCTGGCGGGCGGTGATGGCGGCGAGGGGCGAGCCCTCGTCGGTCCACACCTGACGGTAAGCGTGGGCGGATCGCTTCGGCCGGCTGCGCAGGATCAGACCGCGCAGGATCGGCTGCCAGACGAGCTGGGGTATCTCGACGACCCGCGGGTCCGACAGGAATTCCTTGAGATAGAGCCGCACCGAGCTTGGCTCCGGCGCGTTCGGCGTTCCGAGGTTGATCAGCAGCACGCCGACCTTCGGTGCCGGCACCGGCGGGTGGTCGGCGGGGGCGTTCACGCGGCGGCGAGCTCGCGCCGGTAGCGGTCGCGCAGCTCGATCTTGTCGATCTTGCCCGTGCCGAGCTTGGGCAGCGGCTCATGGTGGATCCAGAAATAGGCCGGGATCTTGTACTGGGCGATGCGGCCGGCGAGGAAGGCTTTCAGGTCGTCGGCGGTAAGGTTCCGGTTGTCCTCGGAATAGACGACCGCCGCCGGGACCTCGCCGAGCCTTTCGTCCGGCACGCCGAAGACCGAGGCTTCGGAGATGTCGTCATGGGCGTAGATCGCCGCCTCGACCTCCTGGCAGCTGATGTTTTCGCCGCCGCGGATGATGATGTCTTTCTTGCGGTCGACGATGAACAGATATTCGTCCTCGTCGAGATAGCCGACGTCGCCGGTCCGCAGATAATGGTCGGCGGTGAAGGCGGCGGCGGTGGCGGCCGGGTCGTTCCAATAGGCGCGGATGTTGGCGGCGGAGCGAATGGCGATCTCGCCCCGCTCTCCGGGCGGCAAATGGCGGTCGCCCTCGCCGAGGATGGCAAGCTCGACGATCGGCTTGTGCGGCCGGCCGGTCGAGGCGGGCTTGTCCGCGTAATTCTGCCAGAAATTGCCGCAACCCGCGGCATTGGTCTCGGTGAGGCCGTAGCCGAGCGCGGGCTGGGCGCCCTTGAAGCTCTGCTGCAGCCTCTTCACATGCGCGACCGGGCGGGCGGCACCGCCGGCGGCGATATCGGTCAGCGAGGAGAGGTCGTATCTGTCCCGGTCGGGGTATTGCATCATCTCGAGGCTCATCGTCGGCACGCCGACGAAATAGGTGACCTTCTCCTTCTCGATCAGACGCAGCGCCTCGCCCGGGTCCCATTTCGGCATCAGCACCATGGTGCGGCCGATGACGAAGCTGTTGAGCAGCACCGGCACCTCGCCGGTGACGTGGAAGAGCGGCACGTTGACCAGGGTCTTGGGCGGGTTGGCCGGCGGCCGCCCCTCTTTCTCGAGGATGTTGAGCAAAGCGAGCAGGCTGATCGTGTAGGCGTAAAGGCCAGTCGTGACCGCCCGGTGGGTGGAGAGGGCGCCCTTGGCGAGCCCGGTCGAGCCGGAGGTAAAGAGGATGGTCGCGTCGTCTTCCGGCGCGATCTCGGGCAACGGGGTATCGGCGCCGCCGCGGGCGAGCAGCGGCGCCAGCGCTTCCTCCAGCACCTTCTCGACCGGAAGCGTCATCGAGGCGGTGCCGAGGCCGGTCGCCTCGAGCCGCGCCGCGCGGGGCGCGTCGCACAGCACCAGCGACGGTTCGGTGAGGGCGAGGCCATGGCGCAGCTCGTCCGCCTGCCACCAGCCGTTGACGAGGGTGGCGACGGCGCCGGCCCTCAGCGCGCCCATGTAGCAGACGATCCAGGCCGGGCAGTTGCGCATCGCGATCGCCACCCGGTCGCCTTTGGCGATTCCGAAGCCGCCGACCAGGGCATGGGCGACGCGGGTCGCTTCCTCATTGAGGCGCGCGAAGGTCAATCGTTCGCCGTCGGCGACGACGCCTTCGGTGGCGCCGTGGAGCATGCAGAAGGCGTCGAACATGCCGGGCAATGTCGCCGGGAGGTTGGTGACGATCGCCCGGCCTTCCGCGTCGCGGCCGATCTGGATTCGGCCGTTCGGCCCGGTCACCTCAGCCAGCTCGTCGTCATATCGGCGGTCGAGCTCGCTCCGCATCGTCACTCCCTTCCCGTTTGCTCCTCGCCTTTCTATTAGGGCCTCTCGCGCGAGGGGAAAGCCTTGATACACGCTGCCATCGATTACGTGTCGTTCGCCGTAGCAAATCTTCCGGTCACGGGGCCGTTCGGGCTGCATCCGGAGCTCATCCACTGGAAGTTCATCACCATCCGCTGGTATTCGCTGGCCTATCTCGCCGGCATCCTGGTCGGCTGGTGGTATCTTCTGAAGCTGCTCGACCGCCCCGGCGCGCCGATGGCGCGGCGGCACGCCGACGACATGGTCTTCTATGCGACGCTTGGGATCATTTTGGGCGGACGGATCGGCTATGTCCTCTTCTACAGCCCGAGATTCTATTTCGAGCATCCGATCGATATCCTGAAGCTGTGGGACGGCGGCATGTCGTTCCACGGCGGCGTGCTTGGGACCACGGCCGGCATCCTCTATCTCGCCCGCAAGCACCGCCTGAACTGGCTGCGCATCCACGATTACGTCGCCTGCTGCGCGCCTTTCGGCCTGTTCTTCGGCCGCCTCGCCAATTTCGTGAACGGCGAGCTGTGGGGGCGGCCGACCAATGTCGCGTGGGCGGTGGTCTTTCCCACCGGCGGCCCCTGGCCGCGCCACCCAAGCCAGCTCTACGAGGCGCTGCTCGAGGGGGTGCTCCTCTTCCTCATCCTCTTCTATGCGTTCTGGAAGACCGAGGCGCGCTACCAGCCCGGCAAGCTCGTCGGCCTGTTCCTGCTCGGCTACGGCCTCAGTCGCTTCTTCGTGGAATTCTACCGCGAGCCGGACCGGCAGCTCATCGAGTTCGCGGCTCGCACCCATCTCCACATGGGCCAATGGCTGTCGCTGCCGATGATCCTCGGCGGCGCCTATCTGATCGCCACCGCCAAGCGGCGCCGCGAGCGGGTGGAGCCGGTCGCCGGCACCGAGAGTGTCGCCTGAGCGGGGCCGCGCGGCGGAGCGGCTGGCGCGGCTGATCGAGGCGCAAGGGCCGATCTCGGTCGCCGACTATATGGCGGCGGCCAACGCGCATTATTATTCGACCCGCGATCCGTTCGGCGTCGCCGGCGATTTCGTAACCGCACCCGAAATCAGCCAGGCGTTCGGGGAGCTGGCGGGCCTGTGCCTCGCCGATGTCTGGGACCAAGCGGGGCGGGCGGACGGGGCCTGTTACGTCGAGCTCGGTCCCGGTCGCGGCACGCTCGCCGCCGACGCGCTCCGGGCGATGCGGGCAGCGGGGCTCGCGCCGTCGGTCCATTTCGTCGAGACGAGTCCAGTGCTGCGCGCGGCGCAGGCGGAGCGCGTGCCGGGGGCGGTGTGGCACGACGACCTCACCGGCCTTCCCGAGCATGGCGCCTTGCTCATCGTCGCCAACGAATTCTTCGACGCGCTGCCGGCGCGGCAGCTGGTGCGGGCGGGTTTCGGCTGGCACGAGCGGGTGGTGGACGTGGACCAAGGCCGGTTCGTGCCGAAGGTGGGGCGGCCGGTGCCGGCCTCCGCCATTCCCGCCCATGTGCGGGAGGCGCCGGAGGGGTCGATTCTCGAAGCCTCGCCGGCCGCCGCCGCGGTCGCGCGGGGGCTGGCGCAGCGGCTGGCGCGCCAGGGCGGCGTCGCGCTGATCGTCGATTACGGCCACGCCCGCACTGCGGTGGGCGAGACGCTGCAGGCGGTGCGTGGGCATAGTTACGCCGATCCCTGGGCCGGGCCCGGCGAGAGCGACCTCACGGTCCATGTCGATTTCGAAGCGCTTGCCGCCGCCGCCCGGGAGGAAAGTGCGCGGGTGCTTGGGCCGGTGCCGCAGGGCGACTGGCTCCGCGCCCTCGGCATCGACGCGCGCACCGAAGCGCTCGCGGCGCGGGCCCCGGAGCGCCGCGACGAGCTTGCGCGCGCCCGCGACCGACTCGTCGGAGCGGACGAGATGGGGACCCTGTTCAAGGTCATGGCCCTGGTGGCGCCGGACTGGCCCGACCCGGCCGGCTTCGCATGATCCGCTATCGCGACGCCACGATCGAGGACGCGGCCCTCATCGCAGCCCTGTTCGAGGAGGGGTTCGTGGAGACGTTCGGCCACCTCTACACACCGCAGGACCTCAGGGCCTTCCTGGACAGGCTGAGCCCGGAGGGTTTCCGCGGCGAGCTCGAGGACGAGGCCTATCAGTTCAGGCTGGCTTTCGACGGCGAGACGGCGGCCGGCTTCTGCAAGCTCGGCCCGCTCACCCTGCCGGTCTCGCCGGAGCGGCCGGCGCTGGAGCTTCGGCAGCTCTATTTGCTAAAGCCGTGGTACGGTAGCGGGATCGCCGCGGTGCTGATGGACTGGGCGATCGGCGAGGCGCGCCGGCGTGGGACCGAAGAGCTGTACCTCACCGTCTACGCGGACAATTTCCGCGCCAAGGCCTTCTACCGGCGCTACGGCTTCGACTATGTGAAGCCCTACGCGTTCATGGTCGGCAGCCACGCGGACGAGGACGAGATTTGGCGGGCGAGCCTCCTATGAGCGTCGAGGTGCTTCGTGCGGCGGCGCTGGAGAATGTCCGCCACGGCTTCCTCGGCCGGCACGGCGGCGTCTCGGCGGGACTCTGCTCGGGCCTCAACGTCGGCTGGGGCTCGGGCGACGAGCGCGAGGCGATCCGCGAGAACCGCCGGCGGGCGGTGGAGGCGGTCGCGCCGGGGACGGCGCTCGTCACCCTCTACCAGGTCCATTCCCGCGATGCGCTTGCCGTAACCGCCCCGTGGCCCGACGACGCCCGCCCGCACGCCGACGGCATGGCGACCGACCGGCCCGGCCTCGCCCTCGGCATCCTCACCGCCGACTGCGCGCCAATCCTGTTCGCCGACCCGGAGGCGGGCGTGGCCGGCGCCGCCCACGCCGGCTGGAAGGGCGCGCTCGGCGGGGTAGTCGAGGCGACCTTGCGGGTGATGGAAAGCCTCGGCGCCGACCGCGCCCGCATCGCCGCCGCCGTCGGCCCGTGCATCGCCCGCCGCTCCTACGAGGTCGACGAGGCTTTCCTTCGTCGCTTCACAGAAGCGCAAGCCGGGAATGAGCGCTTCTTCTCGGACGGCGCACGCCGGGATCGCCGGCAGTTCGACCTCGAAGGCTACGTCCTCTCCCGGCTCGCCGACGCCGGGCTCACGCGCATCGAGGCGATGGGCGAGGACACCTATTCGCAGCCGGAGCGATACTTCAGCTACCGCCGCTCCACCCACCGCAGCGAGCCGGACTACGGGCGGCAGATCTCCCTTGTCGCACTCGGCTGAGGGCCGGTCGCCCGCTCCGGGGGGCTAGCGGGTTGGCCGCCGCTTAGGCTAGGGAGCGCGCGGGCAACGGACCTCACCCCTCCAGGCCGCTCGGCAGGCGGCCGGTGAGCCCGTCACGACGGGCTCGGTCTCCACGCAAAATTGCGCCCCGAGCAAGGAGACATTGTCATGGCTGAAGACGAATCCGACCTCAGCGGCGCCACGCCCCGGCGGCGGCCCAAGCCTTCGGTGTTGGAGGTCGGCGGCCGCCGCCTCAAGCCCGCCACCTTGATGATGGGCCACGGCTTCGATCCCGCTCTGTCCGAAGGCTCCTTGAAGCCCCCGATCTTTCTCACCTCCACCTTCGTCTTCGAGAATGCGGCGGCCGGCAAGCGCCATTTCGAGGGCGTCACCGGCAAGCGCCCGGGAGGCGCGGAGGGGCTGGTCTATTCGCGTTTCAACGGGCCGAACCAGGAGATACTCGAAGACCGCCTCAGCATCTGGGAGGATGCGGAGGAGGCGCTGACCTTCTCCTCGGGCATGTCGGCGATCGCCACGCTGCTGCTGACCTTCGTCCAGCCGGGCGACGTCATCGTCCATTCCGGCCCGCTCTACGCCGCCACCGAGACCCTGATCGCGCGCATCCTCGGCCGCTTCGGCGTCCAGTGGCTCGATTTCCCGGCCGGCGCCGAGCGCTCGGAGATCGAGGCGGTGCTCGCTCGCGCCAAGGCCATGGGCAGGGTGCCGCTCATCTATCTTGAAAGTCCGGCCAACCCGACCAATGCGCTGGTCGACGTCGAGGCGGTGGCGGCGGCGCGGGACGCGCTGTTCGGCGAGCAGAGGCCGCCGATCGCGATCGACAACACTTTCCTGGGGCCGCTCTGGTCGAAGCCGCTCGATCATGGAGCCGACCTCTCCATCTACTCGCTGACCAAATATGCCGGCGGCCATTCGGATCTGGTGGCTGGCGGAGTCGTCGGCGCCAAGGCGCTGATCGACCCGATACGGATGATGCGCAACACGATCGGCACGATCACCGATCCGAACACGGCGTGGATGCTGCTGAGGTCGCTCGAGACGCTCGAGCTCAGGATGAGCAAGGCCGGCGAGAATGCCGCCGCGGTATGCGAATTCTTCCGCCGGCACCCCAAGGTCGAGAGCGTCGGCTATCTCGGCTTCCTCGAAAGCGGCGCCGACGCGCGCCAGGCGGACATCTACCGCCGCCACTGCACCGGCGCCGGCTCGACCTTCTCGCTCTATCTGAAGGGGGGCGAGCGCGAGGCCTTCGCCTTCCTCGACGCGCTGAAGATCGCCCACCTCGCGGTCAGCCTCGGCGGGACCGAGACCCTCGCCAGCGCGCCGGCGGCGATGACCCATTTGTCGGTGCCGGACGAGCGCAAGCAGGCGCTGGGCATCACCGACAATCTCGTGCGGATCTCGATCGGGGTCGAGGATCCGGACGACCTGATCGCCGATTTCGACCAGGCCCTGGCGGCGATCTGAAGTCCGTCAGCGGCGGCGGACGCGCCGCGGCGCGCGCATCGGGGGCACGGTTTGCGTCGCGCTCGCGAAGCTGGTGCAGCCGTGGCCGTCGTCCACCTCGACGCTGGCAGTGTAGGTGCCGGGCGTGTCCAGCGTCCAGGTCACGGCCGGGCCGTTGCCGGTGACCGCGCCCCCCGTCGTGCTGTAGGTGTAGAGCAGGCGGTCCCGGTCCGGGTCGCGGGCGGTCGTGCGCAGACGCACCGTCCACGGGCCCGCGGCCGAGCGGACGAGCATGGCAGTGAGCCGCGCCGTCGCCGGACGGTTCGCCCGGTGCGGCGCGGCGCCGGCGGAGGCCGCGGCGGGCATGCAGCGGGCGTTAGTGGGGGCACCGGCCTTGCCTTGGGCGGGCGCGGTGACTGCGGCGAGCGCGGTGAAACCGAACAGAGCGGCAGCGATTCGCATGGGCTTTCTCCTCCCCGAAAAAACCACGGCGAGCCCGTCCATGCGCCTCCACCGCAAGCGGCGCAAGAATGTCGAGTCAGGTACCAAGATGGGTTAGGGTCAGCCTGCTTTTGGGGGCGGCCTGCGCCGCTGCCGGTGCCCATTCCTCGGCTCTACCCCAAAAACGAAATGGGGGCCGACGTTGCCGTCGGCCCCCACTGTCCCGGACTTGGCATCCCGTGCCGGTGAGGGCGTGGGCGCTTCCTCCGAGGCCGGTTCCGGCCGAGGCCTTGCGGCCCCGGTCGGTCCCTGTGGTTCCCCTTCGAAGAATATCGCTATTCCTCTCCGGTTTCCCTCGGGTCCCTTCCAGAAACGGCCCGAAAGCCGCTCTATCCGTTTCCCGCGGTCGGCTGCATAGGTTTGACCCTTTGCTGCCTCCCGTTCGGAGCACCGATGGAAGCCGAAGCTCCTGCCGGCATTCCTTTCGCGACAACCTTCCGCCCGGGGGGCGGCGTTTATCGCGGGACGACCAAGAGAAAGTGGGTTCGGCCCGAAGGCCTCGCGCTTCTTCTCCGGCTCGCCCCCGCTTTCCGCTTCGCTCGGTTCCTCCTTGCGGAAGAGCTTCACTCGGCTTCGGCGGCGGCTGGTCGCTTCCTTTTCCGTTTCCGGAAAAGAGCCGCGTCCGGCCACGACCTGAAGCTGTCATGCTTGACCGATTCGGCCAAGCGGAATCCGCCTGTGGATAACGAGGATAACGGGGATGGAATCGGCCTCGGGAGACTCGGGTGCGGGTTGCCGCAGTCGCGACATCCCGCTTTTCACTTTTTTGTCGGCAAGGCGTAGGTGTTTAAGAACAAAGCTCTTTTCAGATCTCCCGAGCTCTGGCATGAGCCCGGGACCGGGAAGGGAATATTAAGTGACAACCCAATCGAAGAGCCTCGGCAGCGGGCCTGCTGCCGACGTGGCGGTCAGCAATGACGGCCTTACCGTCTATGCCTCCTACAATGACGGCTATGTGCGGTCGTACGACATAAGGACCGGCGCGGTGACCCACGCCTGGCATGTCGGCACCGACCTCGGGGCGATCGATCTTTCGCCCGGCGGCTCGCTCCTCGGTATCGTCGAGGACCATATCCTCGGCACGACTCCGGATCCGTCGTGGGGGACCACCTATATCGTCGGGGCCTACACGCTCGACGTCGCCTCGGGCACGGTCAACACCTACACCTACCACACCTCGACGTATGAATATTCCTTCTTCGACGTCGGCGTTCTGAACAACAATTCGCTGCTCCTTTCGGAACGGATCCTGCCGGGCTGGTCGGGCTGGGTGCCGATGAAGGAGCTCAATCTCGGCACCGGGTCCTTCACCAACATTCCCGGCGAAGTCAGACAGAATTCCTGGCTTTCCCCCGGCGTCAGCGGCACGGCAGTCTATGTCGGCGAGTCAAATATCTCCGACGCCAGCATGGGAATGTTTCGGACTGCCACCGGCCAGTACACCTACCGCGGCAATTATGCTGACAACATATCCGGGTTCAACAGCGGCGTGCAGGCCTATAGCGGCGAGGCGGGCCTCTCCGTCCAGGTGCTCGACCAGCATGCCTACGTCTTCAACGACAATCTCCAGCTGGTCAAAGACCTCCTGCTCGACTCCTCGGCCGTCGCGGCCGCCTTCAACGCCGCCGGCACCCACCTCTACCTGTTCGAGAACAGCACGCATTCGCTCGTCGAATATGCGACGGCGGACTGGAGCATCGTTCAGACCATCGACGCCGGCGGCGCGTTCAACGTGTCTTCCGGCCATTATGCGAGCCAGCTGATCGTCGGGCCGCAGGAGAATTACTTCGTCCTCGAGGCCAATACCGGCCTCTTCGTGCTCGGCAATCCCGCGGCGACTGACGGCACCAGCGGCCCGGATATCCTTTCCGGAACGTTGCTCGACGACACTCTGAACGGGCTCGGCGGCGACGATGTCATCGCCGGCTATGCCGGCGCCGATCACCTGAACGGGGGCGACGGCAACGATTCGCTCGACGGCGGCGGCGGCAACGACTCGCTGGACGGCGGTGCCGACAACGACGTCCTGAAAGTATCCGGCCTGGGCAATGCGAGCGCGACCGGCGGGACCGGCTCCGACAAGCTGGTGATCGACTGGAGCGATGCGACGACGGCGGTGGTTTCGACGACGCCGAGCGGCTCGGTCCCGAGCGGCTATTCCGGCTCGATCGGCGACGGCGGGTCGCAGTCGGTGGATTACACCGGGATCGAGAGCTTCGACATCACGACCGGCCCGGGCAACGACGTGGTTCGGACCGGCGGCAATGCGGACATCCTCCATCTCGGTGACGGCGACGACACTCTGACCGGCGGCGCCGGCGCCGACACGCTGGACGGCGGTGCCGGCATCGATACGGTCGACTATTCGGCGGAAACCGGCAGCATCGGGGTGTTCGTCAACCTGAGGACGACGGAAATCTACGGGGCGAGCGACGCCTTCGGCCCGCAACGCGGGCTCGACACTTACGGCTCCTACGACAGCCTGCTCAACATCGAGAACGTCAGGACCGGCGGCGGCAACGACAGCGTCTATGGCGACGCCGGCGCGAACCGGATCGAAACCGGCGCCGGCGCCGACTATCTGAACGGCGGCGGCGGCAACGACCAGCTCGATGGCGGCGCCGGAAACGACGTGCTGACTGCCGGGATTGGACACGCCATCGCCGCCGGCGGGGACGGTACCGACCTTCTGTTCCTGAACTGGAGCGATGCCGCCGGTCCAATCGTCTTGAATGCCCCGACCGGCACCGCCCCGGGCGGCTATGCCGGCTCGATCGCCGACGACGGCGCGCGTTCGATGGACTTCACCGGAATCGAGAGTTTCGACATCACCACCGGCTCGGGCACCGACGTGGTTCGGACCGGCGGCAATGACGACACTGTCCATCTCGGCGCGGGCGACGATGTCGCGAACGGCGGCGGCGGCGGCGATCATCTGTTCGGTGACGCCGGGGACGACGTGCTGAGCTTGTCCGGAATCGGTCATGCCTTCGCCAGCGGAGGCGCCGATTACGACCGTGTGGTGATCGACTGGAACGACGCCGCCGGCGCCATCACTTCGAGCGCCCTCAACGGTACGGCGCTGGGCGGCTATTCGGGCTCGATCGGCGACGGCGGCGCTCGCTCGGTGGATTTCACCGGCATCGAGAGCTTCGACATCACCACCGGCTCGGGCAACGACGTGGTTCGGACCGGCGGCAATAACGACGTTGTCCATCTCGGCGCCGGCGACGACGTCGTCTACCTCGGCAGCGGCGGCGATACCGCGGACGGCGGTGCCGGAACCGACGGCATATCGGTGGACCTTTCCTCGGCGCCGGCGCCGGTGGTCTGGAATCTCACCACCAATTCCTATTCCGGACCGGTGGGCAGCTTCACCAATTTCGAATATTTCCTCTCGCTCGTCGCCGGCACCGGCAACGACCGGATCACCACGTCGACGCAGACTCTGGACGACCTCGTCTACGGCGGCGCGGGCGCCGATATCATCACCGTCTATTCGGGCCATGACGCGGTCGACGGCGGCCTCGACAGCGACCTGCTGGTGATCGACTATTCGGCGGCGAGCGCCGCGGTGACGGTGAGCGGCTTCCAGCCCGGTTCCGGCGGGGGCCCCGGCTGGCAGGGGCTGGTCAGCGACGGCGGCAGCCACGGTGTGTTCTTCGACAATATCGAGCGGCTCGACCTGACCACCGGGAGCGGCGACGATTTCGTCTCCGGGGCGAGCGACGACGACGCGATCCGAACTGGCCTCGGCGCCGACACTTTGCTGGGCGGGGCAGGCAACGACCTGCTCGACGGCGGCGCGGGCGCGGATACGATGGTCGGCGGGCAAGGCGACGACATCTTTTACGTGGACAATGCCGGCGACGTGGTCACCGAGAATGACGGAGAGGGCAATGCCGACGAGGTCCGCACCTCGCTCACCGGCTACGTCCTTCCCGCCAATGTCGAGAAATTGACCTGGATCGGGGCGGGAGCCGGAGACGTTCGCGGCAACGCGCTCGACAACGTCCTCACCGGCGGCGCGGCGAACGACTTTGTCCGTGCCCAGGACGGCGGCAACGATACGATCAATCTCGGCGGCGGCAACGACGCCGTCTATTTCGGCGCGGCCTACACGTCGGCGGACAGCGTCGACGGCGGCTCGGAGTCCGACATCGTCGCTCTGCAGGGCGATTATGCCGGCGGCGTCACCTTGGGCACGCTGACCAATGTCGAGACGCTGGCCGTGCTGCCCCACGACGACAATCGCTTCGGCGGCGGCGGGCCAAGTCCGTTCAGCTATTCGATCGTCGCGCCCGATGCGGCCGTCGCGGCGGGGACGCAGCTGCTGGTCAACGC
Organism: Sphingomonadales bacterium; assembly: GCA_034668625.1. Classification (GTDB taxonomy): domain Bacteria; phylum Pseudomonadota; class Alphaproteobacteria; order Sphingomonadales; family Sphingomonadaceae; genus Allosphingosinicella. The sequence goes on along the minus strand of JAXDOX010000027.1, from coordinate 59,644 downwards.
CTCGACGCTGGGGGCCGGCGAGAATTTGACGTTCGACGGCCATGCCGAGACCAACGGCAGCTTCTTCATCTACGGCGGCAAGGGGGTGGACACGCTGACCGGCGGCGCCGGGGCTGACGTGTTCTTCTTCGCCGAGGACGGGCGGTTCGCCGCGACCGACCATGTCGACGGCGGCGCCGGGCAGGACATCATGGTGCTTCGCGGCAATTACAGCCTCACCCTCTCCGGCACCTCGATGGTCAATGTCGAGACGGTGGTGGTGATGTCCGGCTCCGACGCCCGTTTCTACGCGACCACGACAAAGTTCAGCTACGACATCGCCACCGCCGAGGACACGGTCGCGGCCGGCCAGACGATGACCTTCAACGGCGGCCGGCTGGCACTCGGCGAGACTTTGCACTTCGACGGCTCGGCCGAGCATGACGGGGCGTTCCGGCTGTTCGGCGGCAATGACGCCGACACTCTCATCGGCGGCGCCGGCAACGACCTCCTCTACGGCGGGCTCGGCAACGACGACCTCACCGGCGGCGGCGGCGCGGATGTTTTTCGCTATCAGGGCGCCGGCGAATCCTCGAGCACCCATTTCGACACGATCACCGGCTTCACCTACGGCACCGACCATATCGATCTGCCGTTCGCGGTCAGCGGCTTCGCCGACCACCAGGCGGTAGGACAGGTGGATTTCGCGACGTTCGATACGGACGTGGCACGGCTCGTCGATAGCGAGCTGAACCCGTTCGGCGCAATCGAGCTCACCACCCACGGCGGCGACGTCGGCGACCGCTTCTTCCTCGTCGTCGATGCCGACGGCGACGGCGCCTACCACGCCAATCTCGACTATGTGATCGAGCTGCCCAACGTCGTCGTACCGCCAGCCCCGGACCTGTTCATCTAGCGCGGCCGTGCGCGTTGCCCGGGCGGGACGGCGTGCGTAAAGAGGCGGCGATGCGCCCGCTCCCGATCCTCGCCGCCCTGACCCTCGCGGCCTGCGCCGCCCATGCCAAGGGTCCGGCGACAGCGTCTCCGGCGCCCTCGCCGATGAGCTGGCGCTCGCTCGCCACGCCCGACGACCGGAAGCGGCTGCGGGACTGGCGGAGCGCCTGGGTGGAGGCGCTCGGCAAGGCCAAAGCGGGGCACGTCTCCGAGGTGGCGAGGGAAGGTGTGCTGCTCGATCCCGATGCGGCGGCGCTGGGCGAGGTGACGCCGCCGCCGGGCGATTATCGCTGCCGGATCGTCAAGCTCGGGGGACAGTCGCCGGACGTGCCCGATTACGTCGCCTACGGCCCCTTCGCCTGCCGCATCGGACCTGGCGCCGCTGCCGCTGCGGCGGCCGCGGCGCCGACGGGGCCGGGGGACGCCGGGGCCATGCCCTTCGCCGCGACCGGCGGCTTGCAGCGACCGGTCGGCCGCCTCTTTCCCGATACGCCGCGGCGGCTGATGTTCCTCGGCACGCTCCAGCTCGGCGACGAGCAAGGCGTGCTTCGTTATGGCCACGACAAGGAGCGGGATGTCGCCGGCCTGCTCCAGCGGATCGGCGAGCGGCGCTGGCGCCTCGTCCTCCCACGGCCCCATTTCGAATCCACGCTCGACGTCGTCGAGCTCATCCCGGCCAGCTAGAGGGTATCCATGCGCCACGTCTTGATCGCCGCCGCCCTTGCCGGTACCACCTTGCTGCCTATGGCTCCGGCCGCCGCCGATCCGCTCGCCGACCAGGTCAAAGCCGACCTGCCCTCACTGATGGCGATCTACCGCGATCTGCATTCGAACCCCGAGCTGTCGATGCAGGAGACGCGCTCCGCCGGCATTCTTGCCGCGGAAGCGCGCAAAGCCGGCTTCGAGGTGACGACCGGGGTGGGCAAGACCGGAATCGTCGCCGTGATGCGCAACGGGCCGGGGCCGGTGCTGCTGCTCAGGGCCGACATGGACGCGCTGCCGGTGGTCGAGCAGACCGGCCTACCCTTCGCCAGCACCAAACGGGGCACCAGCCTCGCCGGCGTCGAGACCGGAATCATGCACGCCTGCGGCCACGACACCCACATGGCGACCTGGATCGGAATCGCCCGGCGGATGGCGGCGATGAAGGGCCAGTGGCACGGCACGCTCGTCATGATCGGCCAGCCGGGCGAAGAGACCGGCCAGGGCGCCAAGGCGATGCTCGACGACGGGCTGTTCACCCGTTTCCCCAAGCCCGATCACGAGATCGCCTTCCACGACAGCGCGTCGCTGCCGGCGGGCGTGATCGGCTGGACCCCCGGCTATGCGCTGGCCAATGTCGACAGCGTCGATCTGAAGGTGCGCGGGCTCGGCGGCCACGGCGCCTATCCGCAGGCGACCAAGGATCCGATCGTGCTCGCCAGCCGGATCGTCGTCGCGCTTCAGACCCTGGTCGCCCGCGAGAACGATCCCCAGAGTCCCGGAGTGGTGACGGTCGGAAGCTTCCACGCCGGCGCCAAGCACAATATCATCCCCGACGAGGCGAAGCTGCTGCTGACGGTGCGGAGCTATTCCGATCAGACCCGCAAGCTGCTGCTCGACGGGATCGCCCGGATCGCCCGCGGCGAGGCGATCGCCGCCGGCGTGCCGGACGACCGGATGCCGGAGATCGGCCTCAACGTCGAGAACGTCTTCACGCCGGCGACCTTCAACACGGAGAAGCTGACCGATTCGACCGTCGCCCTGTTTACCCGGCGGTTCGGCCCGGAGCGGGTGAGGAAGGTCGCCGCCAGCATGGCCGGCGAGGATTTCAGCCGCTACTGGCTCGCCGACAAGGGGACCGAGAGCCTGATCTTCTGGGTCGGCGGCGTGCCGGCGGACAAATGGGCCGCGGCCGGCGGCGACACCTCCAAGCTCCCCTCGCTCCACAGCCCGCTCTGGGCCCCGGACGCCGAGAGAGTGATCGAGACCGCCACCGAGGCGATGGTCACGGCGGCGATGGGCGTGCTGGGCAGGAAGGTCTAGGCGTCCTCGCGCTCCAGCGCGGCGAGCACCATCCGCTCCCAGATTTCGGCGTCTCCGGCCTCGGCCATGGCCGGGTCGGGCTCGCGCAGGGTACGCAGGATCGAGCGGGCATCCTCGCGATAGTCGCGCCAGGTGGAGTCAACCTTGTCGCCGGCCGAGGCGTCGTCGCCCTCGGCGTTGATCGAGACGACCCGGCCCGCGATGACGCGCGCGATCCGCTCGACGATGGACGTGTTGGAGACGGGCATCATTCACTCCCTTCGTTTCGAAGCGACAACGTCAGGAATAGGGGGCGGGTTGCGTCGGCGGAGCCTTGATCGGATCGTCGTAGCGCGGGTTGGTGCCGTATTCGTTCGGCAGCGGATCGTCGTTCCACAGCAGGTAGGCCAGAAGGGTCATGCTGGCGGCGAACACCATGAGGTCGAGCCACCAGGGCCGGCCGGGGACGGCGGACCACCCGAAGCGCAACCTCTTCACCTCGTCATGGATGTTGCTGACCCAGATCGGGATCCCCATCACAAGGAACGCGCCGCTTCGGCCGCTGTCGTGAAGCCGCCTCACCGCCAGCGGAAGGCTCGGGACGAGCAGGATCAGGGTCAGCACCACGGCGAGCCGCCGCTGGGATTCGAAATCGGAATCGACCAGCAGCGTGGCCGCGGTGCCGATGATTCCGACGATCAGGCTGAAGCCGATCAGCTCGGTACGGGTCGAGCGCGTGCGATAATCCCACCAGCGGAAGAGGGGCCGGATGGATTGGGCGAGGATGTTTTTCACCTACAAGACCTCGAACAGCCCCGCCGCGCCCATGCCGCCGCCGACGCACATCGTCACCACGACCCATTGGACGCCGCGGCGCTTGCCTTCGATCAGCGCGTGGCCGGTCATTCGCGCGCCCGACATGCCGTAGGGGTGGCCGATCGAGATCGAGCCGCCGTCGACGTTCAGCCGGTCGTCGGGGATGCCGAGCTGGTCCTGGCAGTAGAGGACCTGGACGGCGAAGGCCTCGTTCAGCTCCCAGAGGCCGATATCGTCGACGCCGAGCCCGAAGCGCTTCAGCAGCTTGGGCACGGCGAAGACGGGGCCGATGCCCATCTCGTCGGGCTCGGTGCCGGCCACCGCCATGCCGACGTAGCGGCCGAGCGGGGCGAGGCCGCGCTCCTCGGCGAGCTTCGCCTCCATCAGCACGCAGGCGGAGGCGCCGTCGGAGAGCTGCGAGGCGTTGCCGGCGGTGATCATCGCCTCCGGGCCCATCACCGGCTGCAGCTTGGCGAGGTCCTCATAGGTGGTTTGCGGCCGGTTGCCCTCGTCCCTGGCGATCGTCACCTCCTGCATCGAGGTCTCGCCGGTTTCCCTGTTGGTGACCTTCATCTTGACCGTCGCGGGCACGATCTCGTCGTCGAACCTGCCCTCCGCCTGCGCTTTCGCGGTGAGCTGCTGGGAGCGCAAAGCATAGCGGTCCTGGCGCTCGCGGCTGACCGTGTAGCGCTTGCCGACCACCTCGGCGGTCTGGATCATCGGCATGTAGACGCCGTTGTGCATCGCGAGCAGCTCCGGGTCCGGCCCCACCCGCATCTCCGGGGTCTGGACGAGGCTGATCGACTCGACCCCGCCGGCCACCATAACGTCCATCCGGTCGACGATGATCTGCTTGGCCGCAGTGGCGATCGACATCAGGCCCGACGAGCATTGCCGGTCGATCGACATTCCTGCCACGGTAACTGGGAGGCCGGAGCGGAGCGCGGCGGTGCGACCGATCGTGGTCTGCACGCCCTGCTGGAGCGCGGCGCCCATGATCACGTCGTCAACCTCGGCTGGATCGATCTTCGCCCGCTCGACCGCCGCCTTGATCGCGAAGCTGGCGAGAGTGGGCGAGGGAGTGGCGTTGAACGCGCCGCGATACGCCTTGCCGATGGCGGTGCGGGCGGTGGAGACGATGACGGCTTCGCGGGTCATGGAGATTCTTTCGGCTGAGGAACGGCCTCCCTAGCGCGCCGCGTCGGGAGGGGGAAGCGGGGGGCGCTGGACATCCCAGGCGCGGGTGCGCGATAATTGCAGGATGTCCGAGACGATAAAGATTGAGGAGGTCGGGGGCTCCGCCGTGCTTATCCTGCCACAAGGCCTGCTGGACCATCTTGGAGTTCAGATCGGTCAGAGGCTGGTGGTGACAAACACCGCTCACGGCGTGGAGCTTGTGTCAGCTGCCGGGTTCGATGGGCAGATGCGCATCGCGCGAGAGGTGATGGAGAAGGATCGCGCCGTCCTGCGGGAGCTTGCCAAGCGGTAGGTCGAGAGCCGATCGCTTCTCGGAGGGCAACTTCAACAATCTGGTCAGACGAAGATCATTCCGATCCAGTCGGCGACCAGGGCCGGCTTGTCCTCGCCTTCGATCTCGACCGTGACGTTGTGGACGAACTGGTATTGGCCGGGGCGCTTCTCCTCGAACGCGGTGAGGGTGAAGCGGCCGCGGACTCGCTTGCCGCTGCGCACCGGCGCCATGAAGCGCACGCGGTCGAAGCCGTAATTGACCCCCATCCTGACGCCGTCGGGCCGCAGCATCGCCTCGGCGGCCATGCGCGAGAGCAGCGACAAGGTGAGGAAGCCGTGCGCGACCGTGCCGCCAAACGGCGTCCGCGCCGCAGTCTCCGGATCGACGTGGATGAACTGGCGGTCCTCGGTCACCTCGGCGAAGGCGTCGATCCGCTTCTGGTCGACCAGGATCCAGTCGGAGATGCCGACCTCCTCGCCGACGCGGGCGCGGATTTCGTCGAGGGTGGCGGTGGGCATGCGCCGGGTCTAGAGCGCCGGGTATATGAGACTCAAGAGTGTTGAAGCGGACGCCACGGCCTCCGCGCGCGCCGAAATCCGCCGCCTCCACCGCGCCCCCGAACCGGAGGTGCTGAAGCCTTTGCTGAAGGACGCTGCGCTCGATCGCGATTCGCGGCAGCGGGTGGAGCGGCGGGCGCTCGCCATGCTGGCGGAGCTGAGATCGGCGCAATCGTCCGGCTGGGTCAACCAGTTTCTGCAGGAATATCGTCTCAACACGTCCGAGGGGATCGCCCTGCTTTCGCTCGCCGAGGCGTTCCTGCGGGTGCCGGATCCGGAAACGGCGGACGCGCTGATCGCCGACAAGCTCGGCAATGCCGACTGGCGGGCGCACAAGGGCAAGTCGGCCTCCACGCTGGTCAATTCCGCGACCTGGGGGCTGGTGATCGGCCGCGCTTTGGTCAGCGACAGCGAGCAGGCGAGCGTCCTGAAGCGGCTGATCGGCCGGGTCGGCGAGCCGTTCGTGAGGCAGGCGGTCGGCGCGGCGATGAAGCTGATGGGCGAGATTTTCGTCATGGGCCGGACCATCGACGAAGCGCTGAGGCGCATGGACAAGCGCGAGAATGCCGGCTTCTCGGCGAGCTTCGACATGCTCGGCGAGGCGGCGCGGACCTTCCCCGACGCCGAGCATTATTTCAAGGCCTACGAGGCAGCGATCCGGGCGGTGGGGAAGGTGGCGAGCCGCGGCCATTCCATCTCGGTCAAGCTCTCCGCGCTCCACCCGCGCTACGAGTTCGCGCAATACGAACGCTGTGTCCCCTCGCTGATCGGGCAGGTGGAGGCGCTGGCTTTGCTGGCCAAGTCGGCCGGGATCGGCCTCACCATCGACGCCGAGGAGAGCGAACGGCTCGAGATGAGCCTCGACATCATCGAGGCGGTGGCGGGCCTCCCGTCGATCAAGGGCTGGGACGGCCTCGGCATGGCGGTCCAGGCCTATGGCAAGCGCTGCCGCCCGGTGCTCGCCTGGACCGACGCGCTCGGCGCGGCGACGGGGCGGCGGATCGCGGTGCGGCTGGTCAAGGGCGCCTATTGGGACAGCGAGATCAAGCGCACGCAGGAACAGGGGCTTACCGATTACCCGCTCTTCACCCGCAAGGCGGCGACCGACGTCTCCTATCTGGCCTGCGCCAGGGACATGCTGGCGGCGAAGCACATCTTCCCTGCCTTCGCGACCCACAATGCGCTGACCGTCGCCACCATTCTCGAATGGGGGGGCGGCAGCCGGGACTTCGAGTTCCAGCGCCTCCACGGCATGGGCGAGGGCCTGTACGAGCCTTTGGTGCGCGAGCAGGGGTATCACACCCGCATCTACGCCCCCGTCGGCGGCCATCGCGACCTGCTCGCCTATCTCGTCCGGCGGCTGCTCGAGAATGGCGCCAATTCCAGCTTCGTCCATCAGCTCGCCGACGAAAGCCTCAGCGACGCCGACCTGATCGCCGATCCGGTGGCGAAGATTGCGGCGGTCGGCGGGACCCGGCATCCGGCGATCCCCCTCCCGTCGGAGCTGTTCGCGCCGGAGCGCAAGAACAGCCAGGGCCTCGACCTCAACGACCAGCCCGAGCTGGAGCGAATCGCCAAGGAGGTCGCGCCGCCGCTCGACTTCGCGCCGCCGACGAGCCCGTCGGCCGACGAGCTCGTCACGCGCGCCCTGCGGGGCTTCGACGATTGGTCGAAGCGTAGCGTCGACGAGCGTGCTTCGGCGCTGGAGCGGCTCGCCGACCTGCTGGAGCAGGATCGCGACATGCTGATGCGGATCGCGGTGCAGGAAGCCAGGAAGACCATTCCGGACGCGCTTGCCGAAGTGCGCGAGGCGGTGGATTTCTGCCGCTATTACGCAATGCAGGCGAGGCTGCATCTCCAGCCGCTCGAATTGCCCGGACCTACCGGCGAGCGCAACGTGCTGAGGATGGAGGGGCGCGGCGCCTGGGTCTGCATCGCCCCTTGGAACTTCCCGCTCGCCATCTTCCTCGGCCAGGTCTCGGCGGCGCTCGCGGCGGGCAACAGCGTCATCGCCAAGCCGGCCTCACAGACGCCGCAGATCGCCGCTTATGCGGTTGGCCTCGCCCATGAGGCCGGAATCCCCGAGGATGCCCTGATCCTCGCCGCCGGGCGCCGCGACTTGGGCCAGAAGCTGATGGAGGACGTCCGCATCGCCGGAGTCGCCTTCACCGGCTCGACCGCGACCGCCAAGACCATCGCCCGCACCCTCATTGCCGACGACGATCGCGACATCATCCCGCTGATCGCCGAGACGGGCGGGGTCAACGCGATGATCGTCGATTCGACCGCACTTCCCGAGCAGGTGGTGCAGGACGTGATCACCTCGGCCTTCCGCTCGGCCGGCCAGCGCTGCTCGGCGTTGCGCCTGCTGGTCCTTCAGGAGGATGTCGCCGAGCGCATGCTGGAAATGCTCTCCGGCGCGATGGACACGCTGATCGTCGGCGACCCGGCCGACCCGCGCACCGACGTCGGGCCGGTGATCGACAAGCCTTCCTACGACAAATTGATGGGCCGCCGCGAGGCGATGAAGGACCGCGTCGTCAAGACCGTCGCGGCTCCCGCAGACGGGCTTTTCGTGCCGCCGACGCTGATCCGGATCGATTCGATCGAGGACCTGCGCGAGGAATGGTTCGGCCCCCTCCTGCACGTCACCACCTGGAAGGGCGGGGACCTCGCCGAGACGGTGCGGCGGGTCAATTCGTCCGGCTTCGGCCTCACCATGGGCCTGCACAGCCGCATTGCCCGGGCCGCCGAGACGGTCGAGGAGACCGGCACGGTCGGCAACCTCTACGTCAACCGTTCGATGATCGGCGCGATCGTCGGCTCCCAGCCGTTCGGCGGCGAGGGCCTCTCGGGCACCGGCCCCAAGGCCGGCGGGCCGCATTACCTCCCCCGCTTCTGCGCCGAGCGGGTGACGAGCACCGACACCACTTCCGCGGGCGGCAACGCGACCCTTCTCAGCCTCGAGGACGTCGGGCTCTGATGGCCGGGCGCCTGCGCGTCCACCAATTCGATTCGAGCGCCATCGACCGTGCCGCCTACGACATTGGCGCCGGAACCCTCGACCTCTGGTACAAAGGCGGCGATCGCTACCGCTATTTCGAGGTGCCGGAGGCGGTGTTCGAGGCGCTGCTCGCCGCGCCCTCCGCCGGCGAGTTCGTCAATCGCGAGATCAAGCCCGATTACCGCTACGAGATCGAGGAACGCCGCCGCCGCTTCCGCCCGGGCTGAGGCCGGTGGAAACTCTCCTTGCGGGGAGGGCGCGCGATGCGCCACGATGGGCGAATGATCCTGGTCGCCGCGCTCGCCCTCGCCGCCTCTGTCCCCGCCGATGAGACCCGCGCCTGGGAGCCGGCGCTGCGGGCGGCGGAAAAGGATTTGTGCGGCAAGCAGGTGGCTCTGCTCGGCGAGAACGGCTTCCACGGCGACGGCAAGACCGTCGCGTTCAAGGCCGAGCTGATCCGGCGGCTAGTGACCCGCTGCGGCTACGGCGCGGTGTTCTTCGAGGCCAGCCACTACGACTTTCTCGCCGTCGAGCGGGCGGCGCGACGGGGCGAGCCGGTGACCGAGGCGATGATGTCCTCCGCGATCGGCGGCATCTGGAACCACGACGCGGAGATGGCCCCGCTGATACGATTCCTCACAGAGCAGGCGCGCGGCCGCCGCGTGACCCTCGGCGGCCTCGACGACCAGCTCGGCAGCATCGGCGCCTTCTATTCGCTCGAGACCATGCCGGCGGAGCTCGCGCATTTCCTCCCGCCCGAAAAGCGCGAGGAATGCGGTGCCGCACTCGGGCAGCGCATGCGGTGGGAATATTCGGACGCCTCGCCCCACGACCAAGCGAGCGTCGCGCGCGTCAGGGCCTGCGTCGCCCGGATGCGCGAGGCGGTGATCGCGAGCGGCACGGACCCTGCCGGCCGGGCGGAATATCTGGAGATGCTCGCCAACATCGACCGCGCCCTGCAGCGCGAATTCGCCGGCACGACGGTCCTCATGGGCGGACGAGACCAGTCCATGTATTTCAACTTCCGGTGGCTCGCCACACGCCTGAAGCCGCGGAGCCGGATCATCGTCTGGGCCGAGAACGTCCATATCGCCAAGGACGCGACGCTGGTTACCGACTTCGGCGGCACGAGCAACCTCGGCGCGCCGCTGCACCGCGACTACGGGCGCCGCGCCTTCGCGCTGGGCTTTTCGGCGGCGGGCGGTTCGTTCCGCTGGTCGCGGCGGGAGGCGAAGCCGATCCCGCCGGTCTTCGCGAATTCGGTCGAGGGCGTGCTGACGGCGCGGAGCCGGACGGACCCGGCTTATGCCGGCCCGGCGGCGCTCGCCGCGCTGGGAACGCGGCCCGCCTCCCTGTTCGACCACCGCACCAGCATCCCCGCCCGGTGGGCGGACATTTATGACGGCGTTGTCGTCTTCCGCGCCGAGCGGCCGCCGGCGAGGACGGACGAGTAGGGCTAGCCAGCGCCGTCGCCGCCGCGTTACGCTCTGCTTATGACCGACCTCACCGCCTTCATCGCCGGCCTTCCCAAGGCCGAGCTTCACATTCACATCGAGGGGAGCCTGGAGCCCGAGCTTATGTTCGAGCTCGCCCGGCGCAACAAAGTTGAATCGCCGTTCAAGTCCGTCGAGGAGGTGCGGGCGGCGTACAGCTTCTCGAACCTCCAGGACTTCCTCGACATCTATTACCGGGGCGCCGACGTGCTGCGCACCGAGGAGGATTTCCGCGACCTCGCCGCGGCCTATTTCGACCGGGCGGCGGCCGACGCAGTGACCCACGCGGAGATCTTCTTCGACCCCCAGACCCACACCGACCGCGGCATCGAGTTCGGCATTGTCATTCGCGGCCTGCTCGCCGGGATGGCCGAGGCGCGGGAGAGGCACGCGATCACGTCGAAGCTCATCCTCTGTTTCCTTCGCCATCTCGACGAGGAGGCGGCGTTCGCGACGCTGCGGCAGGCCGAGCCATGGCTGGAGCATATCGCGGCCGTGGGCCTCGACAGCTCCGAGGTGGGCCATCCGCCCGAGAAGTTCGCCCGGGTCTTCGCCGCCGCCGCCGAGCGCGGGCTAAAGCGGGTCGCCCATGCCGGCGAGGAGGGCCCCCCGGAATATGTTTGGGAAGCGCTGGACCTGCTTCACGTCGACCGGCTCGATCACGGCAACCGTTCGATGGAGGATCCAGCCCTGGTCGAGCGGCTGGCGCGGGAAGGGATGGTGCTCACCGTCTGCCCGCTCTCGAACCTCAAGCTGTGCGTCGTGCGTGACATGGCCGAGCATCCCGTCGACCGAATGCTGGCGGCGGGGCTCAAGGTGACCCTGAACTCGGACGACCCGGCCTATTTCGGAGGCTACATCAACGCCAATTACCGCGCCGCCGCGCAGGGGCGGGGGCTGACCCGCGACCAGCTCGCGACGATCGCGAGGAACAGCTTCGAAGGGTCGTTCCTGTCCGCGGACGAGAAGGCGGCGCAGCTCGCGCGGCTGGAGACGTATCTCGCGGCCTGACTCCCCTCTCTGGAAGGGAGGGGCAGGGGGTGGGTGCGAGCGCAGGGAGCCTACTGCGAGCGCGCCAGAACGCCTTCGGCGTACCCACCCCTAACCCTCCCTTGCAGGGAGGGGGGTTACTCCTTCCTCTGCGGCGCCTTGGCGGCTGGCTCGTCCCCCTCTTCCACCACCCGCGTCACGGGCGGGTAGGGCATGATCAAAGTCCCGTCGGGGGCCGCGGTGAAGCTGGTCTGGCTCGGGTAAGCGAGCTGGATTTCCTCGCGGCTGAAGCGGTCGAGGATGGCGAGGCAGATGGCGTGGCGGGCGCCGAACACCTCCTCGTAATTGCTCGACTGGACGTCGAACTGGAGCTCGAAGTTGAGCGTCGAGGCGCCGAAGCCGGTCATGCCGCAGCGCACCAGGCTCGTTTTGGGCTGGGCCTCGACGATCTCCTTGAGCATGGCGGGGAGGCGGGCGCAGACCTCGGGCGGCGTCTGGCAGACGAGGCCGAGCGTCATGACGATCCGCCGGCGCTCCAAATGCGCGAAATTGTGGATCTGCTGCTCGAGCAATTTGGCGTTGGCGACGACGACCTGCTCGCCGGAGAGCGAGCGGATGCGGGTGGTCTTGAGGCCGATATTCTCCACATTGCCGCTAACGTCGCCGAAGCGGATGCTTTCGCCCTTGCGGAACGGTTTGTCGAACAGGATGGAGAGGGCGGCAAACAGGTCCGAGAAGATGCCCTGAGCGGCGAGGCCGATGGCGATGCCGCCTATGCCCAGTCCCGCGACGAGACCTGTGACGTTCACACCGAGATTGTCGAGGATGAGGACGATCGCGATCGCGAACAAGGTGATGGTGACGAGGAGGCGGATGATGCCGACCGCGGAGCCGAGCGTGGTGTGGCCGCCCGCCTCGCCGCCGACGCGGTGCTCGACATAGCCGAGCACCAGCTCGCGCCCCCAGATCGCCGCCTGGATGGCGAAGGCGATGACGAACAGAGCGTGGATCAGGCCGAGCAGCGAAGGCGGCGTGTAAGCATGCTCGGCGACCAGCTCGGCCGCTGCCAGCACCATGAAGTAGACTTTGGTCTTGGCGAGCACCCGCGCGAAGATCACCGGCCAGTGCGGGTCGGTGCCGAGCTTTGCGATCACCTTGCAGCCGAGAGAGCGGATCGCCAGCATCGCGAGGACGAGGCCGGTCCCGATCGCGACGGCGATAATGATGCCGACCAAATTGCCGCTTACCCACTGGCCCACGTCGTTGGCCAGCCGCCCGCTCGTCGCGGTGACGTTGAGGGCGGCGTCGGAGACGCGCCCGTCCTTCCAGAGAATCATCAGGCCGCTTCCGCCCCGATTTTGCCGGCCGCCTCGCGCGCCATCTCCGCCTCCGCCTGCCGTTTGGACCTGGCCCCGCTCTTTGCCTTGGCGAAGGCCTCCTCGTCCACCCTCGCCGTTTCCTCGGGCAAGGCGTCGAGGAATTCGATCAGGCCGCGCTCTGCGGAGGAGAGGTGCTTGGTGGCGCGAGGCAGGGTCCGATCGCCGATCGCCCCGGCGTCCTTGGCGGCCTCGATCAGGGCGGGATGGACGTAGGACTTGCGGCTGATCGCCGGCGTGTTGCCGAGCGCCTCGGCGACCGGCTCGATAACGCTCTTGAGCTTGACGGTGCCATGCTCCCTGAGCTTGTCCAGCATCGCCTCGAAGGCGATGACGCTGGCGCCCCAGGTGCGGAAGTCCTTGGCGGTGAAATCCTCGCCCATCGCGGCCTTGACGTAGGCGTTCACATCGCCGGAGGTGACCGGGCAGACAGATCCCTCCTCGTTCACATATTCGAACAAATTCTGGCCGGGCAGGTCCTGGGTGCGGCGGGCGATGCGGACGAGGTTGCGGTCGGTGACGGTCACCGTCCTGCGGATGCCGTGCTTGCCGGCATAGCTGATCCTGAGCCGGCCGCGCTTGACCCGGGCATGCCGGTTGCGCAGAGTGGTCGCGCCGAAGCTCTTGTTATCCTTCGCATATTCCTCGTTGCCCACCCGCATCCTGGTCTCGTCGATCAGCCGTACGACCGCCGCGAGCACGGTGTCGGGGGCCGTCGGACCGCCTTTTAGGTCCTCCTCAACCTTCTTCCTGAGCTTCGGCAGCGCCCGGGCGAAGGCGGCGAGGCGCTCATATTTCCTCGCTTCCTGCCGGGCGCGGAATTCGGGGTGGTAGCGATATTGCTTGCGCCCCTTCGAATCGTAGCCGACCGCCTGGATGTGGCCGTTGGCGTCCGGGCAGAACCAGCAGCGCTCGTAAGCCGGCGGCATGCCGACGCCGTTCAGCCGGTCGATCTCCTCCCGGTCGGCGACGCGGCGGCCGTCCGGGTGGAAATATTGCCAATAGCGGCCGCGGCGCTTGCGAGTAATGCCGGGCTGGGAATCGTCGACGTAGCGGAGCATGGCGCCTTGTAACCGCGCGCGCCTCTGCTTCGTTCCTCAGGCCGGTGCGGCGGCGGGTGCTCTCGGGCGGATCAGCGGCGCCTTGGGGGCGAGCGGATAGCGGCGCCCGACGAAGGCGTCGAAACCGATCTGGACCGCGATCAGCATCCAGACGAAGGGCTGGAAGGCGATTCCGACGAACAGCGAGCCGACGAGGTAGATGAGCTGCGCGCCCTGCAGAGCCGTCGCGAGCGGGCTGATCCAGGCCTCCTCATCCTCGCGCTTGCGGTAGCGCCGGCGCAGCATCTCCATCCGCCACAGGCCGATAGCGTGGATGAGCAGGAAGAGGGCGAGGCCGGGAAAGCCCTGCTCGCCGAGCATCTCGAAATAGGAGCTGTGATAGGCGCGGGCACGGTCGGCCTGCACGCGCCAGTCGACCTCCTGCACCGGCCCGGTGCCCGTGGCGTTGACAATATGCACCTGGAGGCGGTTCTGCCGGTAGGCTTCGAAGCCGCCGCCGAGCGGGTGCTTCTTCGCGTAATCCCAGGTCCATTTCCAAACCGCGATGCGGGTCGAGGCGGAGCTGTCCGCCTGATAGCCCTGGATGGTGCTCATCCGCTGCGCGTAGCTTTGCGGCAGGAAGGGCACGGCGACGGCGACCGCCAGCGCGACACCCGCCATGTAGAGCAGGCGCCGCTTGACGTTGCGCAGCATCAGGATGGCGAGCACGCCGATGCAGATCAATCCGGTCCGCGCCTCCGTTCCCACCGGGATGAGCAGGCAGGCGAAGACCAGGTTGGCGGTGAAGACTTTCACCCGCCAGTCACGAGGATAGATGGTGCCGTAGCGGGCCAGCCAGAGGATGATCGGGATGACCGCGATCGCGACCGTCGAGATGGTGCTGCCCTCGTAGAGGCCGCTGTTGCTGGAGACCATCAGGTTGAGCGCTCCGTAGCCGCCGCCCGAGGCCGCCGTCTTGATCCCGCCTACGATGATGATCGCCGAGGCCGAGAGGGTCATGAACAGGAGATAGGCTTCGAGCCGGAGGCGGGTGCGCAAAGTCAAAGGCAGGAAGATCGCCCAGACCATCGACTTCCACACCCATTCCCATTTCTCCGGGGCGAACTCCGGCACGTCGGCGTGGAGGGTCGTGAGGCCGGCATAGACGAGGAGCAGAATCATCAGCCACTGGCGCGGGGCGATGGAAAGCCCCTTCTTGTCGTCGGCGAGGGCCCACCCGCCGATGGCGAGCGCGGCAATGATCATCGACAGCGGGATCGAGTTCAAGAGGAAGTAAGAGAGGTGCTGGGGCGAGACGATGTCGACATAGGCATAAGCGAGCACGAACAGGAACGGCCGCTTAAAGCCGAGCCCGAGCAAAGCGAGCAGATAGCCGACGAAGGCGAGGTCACGCACCGGTTTTCGCCTTGCGGAAGGGCCGCCGCGGCTCCGGGCCCGGCGCGGCGCGGTCGTCGTCCAAGTCGGCGCGGAACACGAGGCGCCAGGCGGCGAGGATCAGCAGGCCGTGGCTCAGCGCCAGCGCGAAATTGTCGATCATGCCCGCGCGTCTCCTTTGGCGAAGCACGAAGCCGTCATGCCGGACTTGATCCGGCATCCACCTTCTATCGCCGCCGCTACCGAAAGAAGGTGGACCCCGGATCAAGTCCGGGGTGACGGTTCTTGTCTCGCTCTACCCCGCCTCTATCCTGCCGCGGTTGACGGGGCGTTAAGGCTCATCGGGCATAGCGATGGCATGCGTATCCTCCACGTGCTCGACCACGGCCTGCCGCTGCACAGCGGCTATACGTTCCGGACGCGGGCGATCGTGACGGCGCAGCAGGCGCGCGGGCTGGAGGTCGCCTGCCTGACCGGCGCCCGGCACCAGGCGGAGGGCCCCGATCCGGAGATCATCGACGGCATCGTTTTCCACCGTACTCCGGCCCCCGCCGCCGCGCCCTCGCCGCTGCGCGAATGGCTGGAGATCAAGGCCCTGGAGGCGCGGCTCGACCGGTTGGTGGAGGCATGGCGGCCGGACCAGCTCCACGTCCACTCCCCAGTGCTCAACGCGCTTGCGGCGCTCCCGGTGGCGAAGCGCCGGGGCCTCCCCTTGCTCTACGAGATCCGCGCCTTCTGGGAGGACGCCGCGGTCGGCAACGGTACTGGCCGCGAGGGCTCGGCGCGCTACCGGCTGACCCGCCGGCTCGAGACCTGGGCCGCCCGCCGCGCCGACTCGGTAGCGGTGATCTGCGAAGGGCTGCGGCGCGACCTCGTCGCCCGCGGCATCGCGGCGGAGAAAATCATCGTCGCCCCCAACGGAGTCGACATGAGCCTGTTCGGCAACCCGCTCGCCCCCGACCTCGCCCTCGCCCGCCATCTCGGGCTGAACGGCGCCGAAGTGGTCGGCTTCATCGGCTCCTTCTACGATTATGAAGGCCTCGACGACCTCGTCGCCGCCATGCCGCTGGTGCTTGCGAAGCGGCCGAATGCGCACCTCCTCCTCGTCGGCGGCGGCCCGATGGAGGCGACGCTGAAGGCGCAGGCCGAGGCCTCGCCGGCGCGCGAACGGATCCATTTCATCGGCCGCGTGCCCCATCACGAGGTCGACCGCTATTACGGCCTGATCGACATCCTCGCTTATCCGAGGAAGGCGATGCGGCTCACCGAGCTGGTGACGCCGCTCAAGCCGCTGGAAGCGATGGCGCAGAGGAAGCTCGTCGTCGCCTCGAACGTCGGCGGCCACCGCGAGCTGATCGAGGACGGCGTTACCGGCACCTTGTTCCGGGCGGGCGATCCGGCCGCGCTGGCCGAGGCGCTCGACGGCCTGTTCGCCAACCGGGCGCAGTGGGAGCGGCGGCGCGACGTCGCCCGCCGCTTCGTCGAGCGCGATCGTAACTGGTCGTCAAATATTTCCAGATACATGCCGGCCTACCGAAAGCTGAGCGGCAAGGCGGTGTGATGAGCAGGACCAGGAAAGCCAGCGCGTTCGCGGCGCTAGACGCGGGGCTGGCGCTGTTCGCGGGCGGCGCGGCCGCCTTCGCCCTCTTCGCCATGCCCCAGGCCTTGTTCGAGGCTTTGGTGGTGCGGAGCGGCCTGCCGAGCGTGCTCGCCGCGGCCGAGCCGCCTTTGGGCGCCGACGCGCGCTGGGCTGCGGTCGCCGCAGCAGGCATCGTCACAGCCGCGCTCATCTGGACGGTCATGAAGGCGCTCGACCGCCGTTCGTCCGCGCCGCGCCCGGTCAATCTCGAAGCGGAGGACGAGCCGGCGGCGCCGGCGATCCGCCTCCGCAAGGCCGATTCGCATCCCGATGCGCCCCAGCCTTTGCCGCTGCGCGCTGGGCGCGACCTCGGCGAGCCGCTCGACCTCGAGCCTTTCCAGGCCGAGGAGGAAGAGGAAGCCGAGGTGGCACCAGTCGAACCGGAGCCGGTCCCGGAGCCCGAGCCGGAGGTGCTTCCGCCCTTCCTCGTCGCCCAGGAGCCCGAGCCCGAAAGCCCCGCCGCGCCGGAGGAGGAAGCGCTCGAGCCGGAGCCGGAAGGCGCCGCCAGCATTACCAGCCTCATGCAGCGCTTCGAGACCGGCCTGTCGCGCAAGCAGCAGGCGATCCGCCGCGACGATTCTCTCCCCCCCGCCGCGCCTGCCGCGCCGGTGGCCGACGCCGAGGCCGCGCCGCCGCTGGAAGAGCCGGAGCGCAGCGTCGGCCATCGCCTCCGCAGCGCGATTGCCGGCCTGCAGAAGGTCTCCGCCGCCGGCGGCTGACGCTCACGCTTCTTCCACGGTCAACGCTTCGAGGCGGATGCGGGCGCAGCCCGGCCGCCGTTCCTCCGAGACCAGGGCGATGTCGGCCAGGATATGCCCGCTGAGCGGGAATTCGGCCGCTTTGAGGCCCGACAGGAACCGCGCCGCCGCCGCTTCCGCTTCCTCGCCCTCGACGCGAAAGGTGAGCTCCTGGCGGCTGCCGCTGAAGGTCACGCTCGCCCAGGCGCGGCTGACAAGTTCTTCCAGCGTGAACTTGCCTGCTCCGGCGAAGGCCACGCGAATCGCCCGCACCATGCCCTCCGTGGCGTCATTGAAGGACCCGCTCACCGACCCTCCTCCTTCTGCGGCCGTGCCGCGGCCAAATGGGCCTCGACTCGTCTCGCGACGGAGGGCCGCAGGTAGCGTCCGCACCGCAGGTCGGCGACCAGGCGTGGATCGCCCACCGCCTCGCGTCCGAACGTTGTCGCCGAAACGCCGGTGCGCCGCAGGTGACGCTCGATCCGTGGAAGCAAGGGATGCAGTTCCAAAAGAGTTCTCCGAATCACTGTTCATTGTCTGTTCCTGCTTCCGCGGAATATTCCTCTCTGTCTAGGCAAATTCCTATCCACTTTGGAGGCTATAGCGGACTAGGAAGGGGTCGCGTCAGGCGGCGCCTTAGCGGGAGCGGTCGATCACCCAGATGACGACGGCCAGCAGCATGCCGCCGCCGAGGCCGATGAGGAAGCCGAGGCTCGGCTGGCGCAGGATCGCGCCCGCCACCGTGCCGCCGATGATGCAGGCGGCGAGGACGAAGCCGCCCGCCTGGCTGTTCTTTGCCCGCTCCATGCCGCGCCCTTGCCAGAAGCCTGGCGGCGGCGCCAGCCTTGGTGGAGGGCATACGGCGCCTGTCGGCCGCGCGCGCGGCGCTACGACCCCCAACCGCCCGAACCCCTCATCCCCGACCCTTCTCCCGAGGAGAAGGGAGCGCCATTAACCCTTTGCCTTGGGCGTTTTGGCAACCGGTCGCCGCTATAGACCGGGGCCGGGAGCAAACAGGGGAAAGCCTTGCGTCACGACGTCCATTTCGCCGGCCGGGCCGCCCTGGCCGACGCGTCCGAGCTCATCGAGAGGTTCGGCGATTATGCGCTGAGCGAGGCGGCGGAGCGCGCCCGGCGCAGCCGCGATCTCGGCAACCTCATCCACTTCTGCCGCTGGCGCGAAGTGGAACGGATGGTCGCGATGCTGAGCGACCGCGAAGTGACCGGCGCCGTCCACTGATCCCGCCCGCCCAATAATCGCTGGCCCGGAGGGGCGGCGGAGGGTAGATTCCCGCCGATGTTCCAAGTCGTTGCGGGCCGGCTTCGGGCGGCGCTGATCGCCGCCGCCGCTCTCCTGCCCTTTCCCGGCACCGCGCTGGCGCAGCCGCCGGACCCGGCTCCGGACGCCGCGCCCCCGCCCGCGCCGCCGCCGGCGCCGTTGCCGTCCGGGCCGCCGGTACCCGATCCCTCCGCACCGCTCGATCCGATGCCGGACATCGGCGTCGAGTGGCCCAAGATGGAGGAGGAAGAGGCGAAAGGCACGATCGCCGGCGCTCCCGACACCGGCATCGCCGACGCCGCTTCGGAGCGCGCCTACAGCTGGCGAATCACTGGCCTCGACCCGGGAACGGAGGCGGGCCTGAGGACCCAGTTCGCCTCGCTGTCCAGCCTCGAGCAGAAGAAGAAGGACGCGGCCAACGCCGCGCAGATCGACCGGCGGGCCCGCGAGGATGCGGACCTGCTCGCCGACCTGCTGAGGAACCGCGGCTATTACGACGCGGTCGTCTACACCAAGGTAGAGGCGGCGGCCGCCGAGCGGGGGCGGGTGACGGTGACGCTCGAGGCCGAGCCCGGGCCGCTCTACCGCTTCGCCGAGGTGAATTTGCCCGGGCTCGACGACGCTGGCGAAGATGCCGCGGCGCTGCGCGAGGCCTTCGCCGTCAAGGCGAACGACCCGGTCAACGCCGATCGCGTGACCGAGGCGGAGGCCGCGCTCCAGGCCGAGCTCGGCAAGCGCGGCTATGCCTTTGCCGAGGTCGGCGAGATGGACGTGGCGGTCGACCACGAGACCCGCACCGCCACCCTCACCCTCAAGGTGATTCCCAACGGCGAGCGCCAGTTCGGCCGCATCCTTGTCGAGGGCAAGAAGCTGTTCAGCGCCGCGCACATCCAGACCATCGCCCGCTGGCACCCCGGCGAGCGCTACAAGGCGGCTTTGGTCGACGACCTCCGCCGCGCCCTCGTCGCCACCGGCCTCGTCTCCACCGTCGGCATCAAGACCGTGCCGGGCAAGACGCCCAAATCGGTCGACCTCGTGGTCGCGCTCGAAAGCGCGCCGGTCCACACCATCGCCGGCCAGGCCGGCTACGGCACCGGCGAGGGAATAAGGATCGAGGCGAGCTGGCAGCACCGCAACCTGATCCGGCCCGAGGGGGCGGTAACGATCCGGGGCGTCGCCGGCACCCGCGAGCAGCTGCTCGGCGCGGTGCTCCGGGTGAACAATTTCCGCCGCCGCGACCAGGTGCTGACCGCCCAGGCCGTTGCCAGCCACGAGAACCGCCCCGGCTACGACGCGCGCAGCTTCAACCTCGCCGCCGGAATCGAGCGCCAGACCAACATCATCTGGCAGAAGCGCTGGACCTGGTCGCTGGGCGGCGAGCTGATCGCCACCGACGAGCAGGACGTCGATATCAAGACTGGCACCACGCGGCGCCGCACCTTCCTGATCGGCGCGCTGCCGGCGGTCTTGAGCTATGACGGCTCCGACGATCTGCTCGACCCGACCCGCGGCTTCCGGCTCTCCTTCCGCTTCTCGCCGGAGCTGTCGCTCCACGCCGGCGCGTTCGGCTATTCGCGGGCGCAGCTCGACGCGAGCTTCTACCAGCCGGTGACCGAGCGGGTCGTGCTGGCGGGGCGGACCCGGCTCGGCACGATCATCGGCGCCAGCCGCGACGCCATTGCCCCGTCGCGCCGCTTCTACGCCGGCGGCGGCGGCTCGGTGCGCGGCTACGGCTACCAGCGGCTGGGGCCCCGCGACCCGGTGTTCGACGACCCGATCGGCGGCCGCAGCCTCGCCGAGTTCGCAATCGAGGCGCGGGTGCGGTTCGGCAATTGGGGCATCGTGCCCTTCCTCGACGCCGGCAACATCTACACCTCGCCGCTGCCGGACGTCTCGAGCCTCCGCTTCGGCGCGGGGCTGGGGGTGCGCTACCACACCCGCTTCGGCCCGATCCGGGTCGATGTCGGCACGCCGCTGAGCCCGCGCAAAGGCGACAGCCGGATCGCCGTCTACGTGTCGCTTGGCCAGGCTTTCTGATGGACGAAGCGGAAGCGCCCCCGCCGCCGCCGCGCCGCCGCCGGCGTTGGCGCTGGGCCTCGCGCCTCGCCAAGGGGGTGACGCTCCTCGCTCTGGCGCTCGCTTTCCTCGTGATGGCCGCGGCGGCGTTGCTCGATACCGCGCCGGGCCACCGCTTCATCGCCGACCGCATCGCCGGCATGGCGCCGCATTCGGGCCTGCGCATCCGGATCGGCCGCATCGACGGCTCGATCTGGAGCGGCACGCGGCTCAAGGAGGTGCGACTCTATGACCCGAGGGGCCTGTTCGCCGAATCGCCCGAGCTCAGGGTCGACTGGCAGCCGCTCGCGTGGCTCGGCAACCGCCTCGTGATCCACGACCTCGAAGCCGATGTCGTCGTCCTCGACCGGCTGCCCAGGCTCGTTCCCAGCGAGAAACCCGGCCCGATCCTGCCGGGCTTCGACATCCATATCGGCCGGCTGCGCGTCGACCAGCTGAGGCTCGGCAAGGGCATCGCCGGCCAGCCGCGGGTGGCGGCGCTGGCGGGGGAGGCGGACATACGCTCGGGCCGTGCCCTCGTCCGGCTGCAGGCGGCGGTGAAGGGGGGCGGCGACCGGATAGCCCTGAACCTCGACGCCGAGCCCGATCGCGACCGCTTCGACCTCGATGCCAAGGTCGACGCGCCCGCGAAGAGCGTGCTCGGCGCCCTGGTCGGCACCGACCGCCCGATCCACCTCGATTTGGGCGGCAACGGGCGCTGGAGCGCCTGGCACGGCCGCGCCCGGCTGGACATATCGGGCCGCCGCACCGCCGATCTGGCGCTGGAGGCGCGGAGCGGACGCTACATCCTTTCCGGCAAGGCGGCGCCGGCGCAATTCTGGACCGGCAAGAAACAGAGGCTTACCGCCCCCGAGGTGGCGATCCGAGGCGAGGCGACGCTCAAGGACCGCCAGCTCGACTCCCGGCTGTCGCTCCGCTCGCCTTCGCTCAAGGTGGAGAGCGCCGGGATCCTCGACCTCGCGGCGAGCCGCTTCCGCAACCTGCGCATCGGCGCCGACCTGCTGCGCCCTCCGGCTTTGTTCACCAACATGACCGGCGAGAAGGTGCGGCTGCTCGCCTCGCTCAACGGCCCGTTCGCCCGCGCCAGCTTCGCCTACCGCCTCACCGCGCCTCGCGTCGCCTTCGACCAGACCGGCTTCGAGGACGTGGTGGCGGAGGGGAAGGGGCAATTCTCGAAGGCGCCGGTGACCGTGCCGATCCGGATGAGCGCGCGCCGAGTGACCGGGGTCGGCACCGTCGCCGGCGGCATCCTTGCCAACCTTGCGGTTTCCGGCGACCTCGAGGTGACGGCCAAGGAGCTGCGCGGCGAGGGCCTCGCCTTCGCGTCGGACAAATTGAAGGGCAAGCTCAGCCTGTTCGTCGACCTGGTCACCGGCCAATACAACGTCGTTCTGTCCGGCGGCCTCACCCGTTATTTCATCCCCGGCCTCGGCATCGTCGATGTGACCAGCGAATTGAAGGTCGTGCCCAACCCGAGCGGCCACGGGACTTTGGTCACGGGCCGCGGCCACGCTTGGGTGCGGCGTTTCGACAACAAGTTCCTCGCCGGGATGGCGGGCGGCCTGCCCGAGATCGAAACGGACCTCGTCCGCGGCACCGACCTCGTCATACACTTCGTGAACCTCAGGCTCCGCGCGCCCTCAATTGCAATAGACGGCACCGGTTACCGCCGCCGCGACGGCACGTTCTTCTTCGAGGGCAAGGGCCGGCAGAAGACATACGGCGTCTTTACGATGCAGCTCGACGGGGACATATCGCACCCGAAGCTAGCTTTCCGCCTCGCCGCTCCGAACGAGACCCTGGGGCTCGCCAACGTCCTCCTCAATCTCGATCCGACCCAGGCGGGCTTCGCCTTCCGCGCCGCCGGCGGATCGCGGCTGGGGCCGTTCACCGCCAACGGAGCGATCCTGCTGCCCAAAGACCAGTCCGCGCTCATCCAGTTCGCCGCCCTCGACGTCTCCGGCGCGCGGGCGACCGGCACGCTCCGCTCCGACCCCGGCGGCTTCACCGGCGTGCTGAACGTCGCCGGCAGCGGGCTTTCCGGCAAGCTCTCCTTCGATCCAGTGCGCGACGTCCAGCGCATCCAGATCGACCTTGCCGCCAAGGACGCGCGGCTCGCCGGGCCGCCGCCGATCTCGATCCGCGACGGCCGCGTGCAGGCGGTGGTGCTGCTCGACCCGGCCGGCACGTCGCTGCGCGGCACCGTCGCGGCGCGCGGGCTCAGCCGCGGCCCGCTGTTCCTCGCCAGCCTCAACGCCGCGGGCGAGCTGAGGGGAGGCGTCGGACGGGTCACCGCCCGCATCGCCGGCACCCGCGGCCGCGCTTTCTCCTTCCAGACCGAGGCGGAGGTGGCGCCCGGCCGCTTCAGGCTGACCGGCGGCGGCACGGTCGACCGGCGGCCGATCCAGTTGAGCGAACCGGCCTTGCTGGTCCGCGAGGGCGATGGGTGGCGGCTGAGCCCCACCGCGATCACCTTCGCCGGCGGCAGCGCGCGAGTCTCCGGCCTGTTCGGCGGCACCACCACCGAGCTCGCCGCCAGCCTCGAATCCATGCCGCTCTCGATCCTCGACATCGGCTGGCCCGAGCTCGGCCTCGGCGGTTATGCCTCGGGGACGCTCAACTACCGCTTCGGCGCGGTCGGCGTGCCGAGCGGCGACATGAACCTTCGCGTCCGCGGCCTCACCCGCTCAGGCCTCGTCCTCTCCTCGCGGCCGGTCGACATCGGAGTCGCCGCCCGGCTCGCCGGCGGCAATGCCGGCATCCGCGCGATCGCGGTCAGCGACGGCAAGGTGATCGGCCGCGCCCAGGCCAGGCTCGCGCCGGTCGGCGGCGCCGGCAATATCGGCGAGCGGCTGGCGGCCGCCCCGCTCGTCGCGCAGATCCGCTATAACGGCCCGGCCGACACGCTCTGGCGGCTGACGGGCGTCGAATTGCTCGACGTCAGCGGCGCCGTCGCGATCGGCGCCGACGCCACAGGAACGCTCAACAATCCCCAAATCCGCGGCTCGCTGCAGACCGACAAGGCGCGGGTCGAGAGCGCGGTCACCGGCATGGTGATCGAGAATGTCGCCGCCCGGGGCCGCTTCGGCGGGTCGCAGCTCGTCCTCGACAGCTTTGCAGGCACCACCAAGCGCGGCGGCAGCGTGACGGGCCGCGGCCAGTTCGATCTCGGCGCGGCCGGCGGCTTCGGCATGAACGTCGCGCTCGACGCCAAGGCCGCGCAATTGCTCGACCGCGACGACATCAAGGCGCAGGTGACCGGCCCGATCGCGATCCGCTCCGCCCGCGGCACCGGCAGCATCTCGGGCAAGGTGCGGCTGGTCAGCGGCCAGTTCCGCCTCGGCAGCGCGACCTCGGCCGCCGCCGTGACCCGCCTCAACGTCCGCGAGGTCAACCAGCCGCCGGAGGAGCGGCTCGAGCCCCGCCGCCTCACCCCCTGGACCCTCGATCTCGACGTCGACGCGCCGAACCGGCTGATGGTGGCCGGCCTCGGTATCAACAGCGAATGGTCGGCCGCCCTCAAGATCGGGGGCACGGTCACGGAGCCCCGCATCGACGGCCGCGCCACCCTCATCCGCGGCACCTACGATTTCGCCGGCCGCCGCTTCGATCTCGAGCGCGGAATCATCCGCTTCATGGGCGAGAGCCCGGTCAATCCCGTGCTCGACATCACCGCCGAGGGTGGAGTCCAGGGCCTGAACGCCGTGATCAGAGTCACCGGCCGCGGCATGAGGCCTGAAATCGCCTTTTCGAGCACCCCCGCTCTGCCGCAGGACGAGCTGCTCAGCCGCCTGCTATTCGGAACCTCGATCACCAACCTGTCGGCGCCCGAGGCCCTCCAGCTTGCCGCCGCCGTGGCCTCGCTGAATAGTTCCGGCGGCTATCTCGACCCGATCAACGCGGTGCGCGCCGCGACCGGGCTCGACCGCCTTCGCATCGTCCCCGCCGACATCACGACCGGCCAAGGCACCGCCATCGCGGCGGGCAAGTATTTCGGCCGCCGAGTCTATGTCGAGGTGGTGACCGACGCTCGCGGCTATTCGGCGACGACCGTCGAGTTCCAGATCACCCGCTGGCTGGCACTACTGTCGAGCGTGTCGACGATCGGCCGGGAGAGCGTCAACGTCAGGGTTTCAAAGGATTATTAGTCCGGGCAGGCTTTCGTTAACGCCCTCGGCTTATGGTTGGCCCGACCGGGAAAACCGGGGGGGCTTATGGGATCGACGCTGATCGACGACGAAGACGGGGTCCGCCGCGCCGAGCGCCGCCCCCTCGACCAATCCGCGCGGCTGCGTCCGAACAGCTGGAGCAGCCTCGAAATCCGCATGGTCGACCTCTCCGAACTCGGCTTCCGCGCCGCCTGCGACGCGCGGCTCCAGCGCGGCGGCTGCGTCTCGCTCGAAATCCCCGGCTACGGCAGCGTCGATGCGCAGGTCGAATGGCAGCGTGGCGATCAGTTCGGCGCGCGCTTCCTCTCGCCTATCGCCCTCGACCGCTGCGAGTGGACGGTGGGCGACCGCCAGCGAGCCCTGGCGCGCCTGCTGGTCGAGCGGGCCGGTGCCGCCAAGGCCGGCCGCGCCCGCGCCGATGACCATTTGAGACGCCAGATCCTTGGCGCGCTGCCGATCCGCAAGGGGCGGCTGACAGCCTGAAAGTGGACGCGCGGCCAGCAGCATTTCTTAACCCGGATCAGGCAGAGCGAACGGCCTGCGCGCAGTGGCCGCGCATCTGTCCGACGGACCGAGGCAAGGCATGAGGAAGGGACGCTTCTCGCGGGTGAACGCCGGTCCGGCCGAGGCCGGCGAAGCGCCGTCGCTCGCCGCCCTCCTCGCCTTCGATTTCCGTGCCCCGGCTAGCGAGGACGATGGCCGTATAGCCGGCGACCGCGCCCGCAGCCTCGGCGTCGCCCTCCCTCTCCTCGCCGCTTCGCACCTGCTGTGGAGCGGCCTGCTCCTCTACGGCCTTTGGCGGGCCGGCGCCGCGCTTTCGCCCGCCGTGGCGGGGCTGCTGGGTGTCGTGCTCGCCCTCGACGCCGGCCTGATGCTGGGCCGCCGTGCAGCGCCGCCGCATCGGCTTATCCGTCTCACCGCGCTCCACACGGGCGCTAGCGCATTCCTGTGGGCGGCGGCGGCGGCGCTGGGTAGCGGCGCGGCCGCGTCCCCCGCCGTGATGGTCCGCGCCGCGGTGATCGCGGGGGCGGCGGCGTGCCTGCCTTGTTTCTTCCCGGTGCCCGCCATCCTCATCCTCGGCTGCGCGGGGACCTGCCTCGTCGCCTTCGCGGCCGGCGTCGAGCCGTCGCTGCTCACCGTCGGCGCCGCGGTGGCCCTGTTCCTCGCCTCGGTCAGCGTCTCGCGGGCCCGCGAGGCGATCGCAGCCGCGCGGCACGCTTTGGCGCTCGAGGCGGAAGCCAAGAAGGCGCGCCGCTTCGTCACCGATTACGAGGAAAGCGGTCGTGGCTGGTTCTGGGAGACCAATGCCGACGGCGCTCTCACCTACGCCTCGCCCGCCTTCGCCCAGGCGCGCATCGAGGACAGCTTGCTGGGCCGCCGCTTCGACGAGGCAGTGCTCGCCGCCGAGCCGGCCGACGGCGAGGCGCGGCGGCGGCTCGAATTCCATCTCTTGTCCCGCATGGCCTTCGCCGAGCTCGCGGTGCGGGCCCCCGGCGAGGACGGGGCCCGGTGGTCGCTTTCGGGCAGCCCCAATTTCGACGATTACGGCCGCTTCCTCGGCTTCCGCGGCCTCGGCAGCAGCCTCACCGATCGCCAGCGCAGCGAGGCGGAGACCACCAAGCTCGCCCGCTTCGACAGCCTCACCGGCCTTCCCAACCGGGTGATGATGGCCGCGACGCTCGACGAGGCGCTCGCCAACGCGGCCGAGCGCCAGCGGGGTTGCGCGCTGATGCTGATCGACCTTGACCGCTTCAAGCAGGTCAATGACACGCTTGGCCACCCGATGGGGGACAAGCTGCTGAAGCGAGTTGCAGCCCGCCTTGCCGCCACGCTGGGCGGGGAGGGGCAGGTCGGCCGCGTCGGCGGCGACGAGTTCCAGGCCGTGCTCCCGGACGCGGAGAGCGAGGCCCGGCTCGGGCGGCTTGCCGATGCGATCATCGCGGAAGCCTCCAAGCCCTATGAGATTGACGGCCATCGCATCGATGTCGGCGCGTCGGTCGGCATCGCGGTGGCCGAGCCCGGCCGCGCCTATGCCGCCGCTTTGGTCAAGGAGGCGGATCTCGCCCTCTACGCCGCCAAGGCGGACGGCCGGGGGACCCATCGCTTCTACGCGCCGGCGATGCAGGCCGCGGCGGTCGATCGGCAAATCCTCGAGCGCGATCTCAGCGAGGCGCTGGAGCGCGACCAGCTGCAGCTGCTCTACCAGCCGGTGGTCGAGGCGGTCAGCGAGGAGGTCGTTGCCTTCGAGGCGCTGATCCGCTGGCAACACCCGACTCGCGGGCTGCTGGGTCCGGACACGATTCTT
The DNA here is from genome assembly GCA_034668625.1 of Sphingomonadales bacterium. GTDB lineage: Bacteria > Pseudomonadota > Alphaproteobacteria > Sphingomonadales > Sphingomonadaceae > Allosphingosinicella. The sequence goes on along the minus strand of JAXDOX010000027.1, from coordinate 32,361 downwards.
GCGGTGGCGACCGACATCGGAATCATGCCGCGGATCGGCGCCTGGATCCTGCGCAGCGCCTGCGCGGAGGCGGCCGACTGGCCGGAGCATGTGCGGGTCGCGGTGAACGTCTCGCCCGCCGAATTCGCCCATTCGGGGCTCGCCGCCTCGGTGGCGGCGGCGCTCGCCGGCAGCGGACTCGATCCGGACCGCCTGGAGCTGGAGATCGGCGAGGGGGTGTTGCTAGCCGACGGCGCATCCGGCGAGGCGGTGCTGGCGCGGCTGAAGGGGCTCGGCGTCCGCCTCGTGCTCGACAATTTCGGCACCGGCCATTCGGGCCTCGGCCATTTGCGCAGCGCCCCGCTCGACAAGATCAAGATCGACCGTAGCTTCGTGGCCGGCGCCGCTGAGGCGAGGAGCCGCAATGCCGCCATCGTCCGCGCCATCGTCGTCCTCGCCGAGAGCCTCGGCATCGACACAACGGCGGAAGGCACGGAGACCCTGGACGAGCTCGCGCTGGTGCGCCGCCTCGGCTGCGGCCAGGTGCAGGGCTTCCTGTTCGGCAGGCCGATGCCGGCGGAGGAGGCGCGGGCGCTCGCCGCCGAGAGCCGCCGGCCGAGCGAGGCCGCCTTGTTCAGTCGGCCGCCCCGCCACCGCCTGCTGCGCAAGGGCGCGCTGATCCTGAGCGATCTCGAATTGCCGGTCCGCTTGCGCAACATCTCCAAGGAAGGCGCGATGGTCGAATGCGATCGCGATCTCACCGCCGGCACCCGCGTCATGCTGGACCTCGACGAGGCCGGCCGGCTCGACGCCGAGGTGCGCTGGTCGCAGCGCGGCCAGGTCGGCATGAGGTTCGACTCCGCCTTCCCGCTGCGCAAGCTCGCCCGCCCGCGTCCTGGCCCGGCGGCGCGGATGCTGATGCCCGCCTATCTGGACGAGCCGGTGCCGCCGCCGCGCCCGAGCGGACCGTCTCCGCTGGTTCAGAAAAAGGCGCGGCGCTCCTAATCCTCCCTGTGCGCGAAGCGCATGGGGAGGGGGACCGCGCGCAGCGCGGTGGAGGGGCAGTTCTGACTCGGCAAGGCCCCTCCACCGGACTACGTCCGGTCCCCCTCCCCATCGCCTTCGGCGACAGGGAGGACGGGCTCCCTACGAGCTGTAGTACATGTCGTATTCGACCGGGCTCGGCGTCGTCTCCCAGCGCATCTGCTCTTCCCACTTGAGTTCGACATAGGCGTCGATCTGGTCCTCGGAGAAGACCTCGCTCTTGGTCAGGAAGGCGCGGTCGGCGTCGAGCGCGTTCAGCGCCTCGCGGAGCGACCCGCAGACGGTGGGCACGTTGACCAGCTCCTGCGGCGGCAGGTCGTAGAGGTTCTTGTCCATCGGGTCGCCGGGATGGAGGCGGTTCTGGATGCCGTCGAGACCCGCCATCAGCAAGGCCGAATAAGCGAGATAGGGATTGGCGAGCGCGTCGGGGAAGCGGAACTCGACCCTTTTTGCTTTCTCACCGGCGCCGTAGGGAATGCGGCAGGAGGCGGAGCGGTTGCGGCTCGAATAAGCGAGCAGCACCGGCGCCTCGAAGCCGGGGACGAGGCGCTTGTAGCTGTTGGTGGTCGGGTTGGTGAAAGCGTTCAAGGCGCGCGCGTGCTTGATGACGCCGCCGATGAAGTAGAGCGCGGTCTCGCTCAGGCCCGCATAGCCGTTGCCGGCGAACAGCGGCTTAGAGCCGTTCCAGATCGAGATGTGGGTGTGCATGCCCGAGCCGTTATCCCTGGCGATCGGCTTGGGCATGAAGGTCGCGGTCTTGCCGTAGGCGTTGGCGACCATGTGCACGACGTACTTGTAGATCTGCATCCGGTCGGCGGTCTGGGTCAGCGTGCCGTAGGTGAGGCCGAGCTCGTGCTGGGCGGCGGCGACCTCGTGATGGTGCTTGTCCATCGGCAGGCCCATTTCGAGCATGGTCGAGACCATCTCGCCCCTGATGTCCATGGCGCTGTCGACCGGCGCGACGGGGAAATAGCCGCCCTTGGCGCGCGGCCGGTGGGCGAGGTTGCCGCCTTCATAGTCGCGGCCGGTGTTGGTCGGCAGCTCGATGTCGTCGATGCGGAAGTAGGACGAATTGTAGCTGTCCTCGAACCGCACGTCGTCGAACATGAAGAATTCGGCTTCCGGGCCGACATAGACGGTATCGCCGATTCCGGTGCCCTTGAGGTAGGTCTCCGCCCGCTTGGCGGTCGAGCGCGGGTCGCGGGCGTAGAGCTCGCCGGTGCCGGGATCGACGATGTCGCAGAACAGGACCAGCATCGGGGTCGCGCTGAACGGGTCGACATAGACGGCGTCGAGGTCGGGCCTCAAAATCATGTCGCTTTCGTTGATCGCTTTCCAGCCGGCGATCGACGAGCCGTCGAACATGAAACCGTCGGTCAGCTGGTCCTCGTCGACGATGCCGGAGACCATCGAGAGGTGCTGCCATTTGCCGCGCGGATCGGTGAAGCGCAGGTCGACCCACTCGATTTCCTCGTCCTTGATCCGCTTGAGAATTTTGCCCGCGTCGTTCGCCATCTTGATCGTTCCTTTTCGTCACCCCAGCGAAGGCTGGGGTCCATGCTGAGTGCGCGTCCCGCATGAGCTCCGAATGGATGCCAGCCTTTCGCTGGCATGACGGGAATCGGGGAGGCGGTGTGAGCAGAGCCTTCCCGACGCGCCCGCGTGCGTCCAGCCGCACTATGCGGGCGGTGAAGATTTCACGTGGATGAGGTCAGAAAGCGCGGCGGCGGGCGGAGACGAGCATCCTGAGCAGCATCGCGACCGGACGCGGCACCCCCACCCTGCCTTCGAGCCAGAGGCTGACCGCCGAGCGGCTGACCCCGATCGCGCCCGCCAGGTCCGCCTGCGTCCGGTAGCCGAGCACGCGCATCGCCCCGCGCAGCTCGTCGGGCGACATCGAGGCGAGGAGAGGGTCGTCCACGCGGGGGACTTAGCCTTCTAGTCACCCCGGCGAAAGCCGGCGCCTATGAACACGTTGGTTCGAGGCTGCCATTGGCAGTGTTCATTGGGCCCGGCTTTCGCCGGGATGACTCACCGGCCCGCGCCTCAGATCGCGTCCGATCCCCGCTCGCCGGTGCGGATCCGCACCGCTTCCTCGACCGACGAGACGAAGATCTTGCCGTCGCCGATTCGGCCGGTGCGGGCGGCGTTGGCGATCGCCTCGACGACCCGCTCGGCGAGGCCGTCCTCGATCACCACCTCGAGCTTCACCTTGGGGAGGAAGTCGACGACATATTCGGCGCCCCGGTAGAGCTCGGTATGGCCCTTTTGCCGGCCGAAGCCCTTCGCCTCGGTGACGGTGATGCCGGAGACGCCGACGTCGTGCAGCGCCTCTTTCACCTCATCGAGCTTGAACGGCTTGATGATCGCCTCGACCTTCTTCACCGGACCGCTCCTCATAGCTGCGGTGCAAAATAGCGGAGCGAGCGGGCCGTGCAAGCCAACGCGCAGGCCCCCTCGGCGCCATACGGTTCACCCTGGAGCATAATAGCCATCGACCCCACTTGAACTGCGAAGATGATTGCGACACGCTTTACAGACCGCTGCGAGTCGTCCGTATGTTGCAGCGCGCGTGAGTGGGGTGCTTGCTGCATTATTCGGGGGATGACGCATGTTGACGACCTTGGGCATCATCATAACGGGCGTCGTTCTGTTGGCCATATTGCTGGTGATCGCCGCCTATGCGGCTGGCCCGGCATTCCGGTTTTGGCTTCTCGACATATGGGCTGATCTGCCCTTCATCGGGACCGTCGCGCGGCTATCACACATGATGCATCCGACGCTCAAGGAGGCAAACGAGCGCTTGGACAAGCTGTTTAGAGCCTATCACAACCTCATCCAGGATCCGCTTCCCAAAAGCGAATATGATGATGTCCGCAAGTACCTATTGCTTGCCGGCGACTCCGACAGCAAGCCGACTCCAAGTGGCTTCAAGCTTCTCCTCTTTCTCTTGATGGTGGCGGAAGCCTTCACCTTTTCCTTCCTGTTGGGCGTGTCGATTTCTCAAGACATTACCGAGCGGCAAGCCAATATCGTCGCGGTGGTGCTGGCGATGGTGCTCGCCGGCCTTTTCGGCTTCCTGAGCCATCCGGCCGGTCACGCGATTCGCAGGACCCGCGTCCTGCGAACGGCCTGGAACCATGCCATCGATCAGGGGAGCGAAATGACCAAAGGGGAGAAGTCGGTCGTCGAGCTAACCGAAATGATCGGACTGGATGATCCCCAAGATCGCGACCACCCCAAGAAGCACAATTTCGACTCTCAGCGTCTGCTCAACCGGGTTCGCAAGACTCCGCACGACCGGGGCAGCTACTTTTTGTCCGCATTGTTCATCCTGGTGGTGCTCGCTGCCGGCATTCTGCAGTTCACGCTTCGCGCTGGATCGTCCTTCGTCTCCGGCGCGCTGGACCTGCCTGGCGTGGGGGGCGGTCAAATCGGACAAAACGTTCCGGCAGCAGCCAATAGCTTTTTCGTTCTAATCTTCTTTTTGACTCAAGGGCTTGCCCTCTATCTGGGCTATACGTACGGCTTCCTCGGCAAGGATAGCCTTCGCGCATATGGTATCATCGGCGGGGCAAATTCTCATCGTGACTACCAGAACGAATTCAATCGCCGCGTTAAGCGCGCCGACGAGAGCCTCAGCAGCCTCTTGAACGGGTTCAAGCGCTACCCGGGGATAGCCCCCGACAAGTCGACATACCTGCAGAGGGTGGCGGCGCTTGGGGTCGCCCCTGAAACCCAAGCACCCGAATCTGGCCGGCCTCCTCCGAAAAAGCCGGGAGGGGCCGCGAGCAACGTGACGCCTCTCTCGGAAGCCAAGCGGGACGGTTCTTCATGAAGCGCCTGGGTTGGTTGATGGCGACGTTTGCTCTGCCGCTGGCCGCGTCTGCCCTGCCGGCGCCCGCCATGGCCGCGATCAGCTGCTACAACCACCCTTCCATGAGGGCGCTCAAAGCCAAGGCACCCCCGCTTTACTATCGTGACGTGCTTGTCCTCATCGACCAGACAATCCTCGCGCCGCCGGTGGTGCGCCAGCAGCTTGCCGACGAAATCGGCAGGTTGGCAATAGGAGGAACCCGTGTCTCGGTGGGCAGCTTTTCGGCCTACGCCGGCAATAACTTTCCCCGCATCCTCGGTGCTTTCCTGTTCGAGCCGGACATTCAACCATCCAAGCTTCAAGACGTTGGAATGAGGTCGCGTCGGGCGATGTCGGCCTGCGTTGTCAGCGAGCGCTCCACGGCCCTCTTAGAAGCGCAGAATCTTGTCGCAAACGTCCTCAACGGCGGCCAGCCGTCGCTTGGGCACTCCGACATCCTGAGCAGCCTGCAACAGTTCAGCGCCCGCGTCAGGTCCTCGCCGTTGGGGCAACGTTACCTCATCCTGGTCTCCGACATGCTGGAGAATTCCTCGACCACATCCTTCTACGCGCGCAATACCGTGCGCGCCATCGATCCCGGGAGGGAGCTGGGGAGGGTCCAAGCCGCCGGTCTGCTTGCGGATTTTGGCAACGCGAAAGTCCTTGTTCTCGGAGCGGGCCTGCTTCCATCGACGATCAACGCGCCAATGCGGACCGACGACGTCATGAGGCGCCTCGAAACCTTCTGGCGTGCCTACTTCAGCGCGAGCCACGCTTTGGTGGCTGGCTTCGGAAAGCCCATTTTGCTCGCGCCGATCCAGTAAAAGTTCTTTGGCGTTTACCGGTCGCCCACCGGCAGCAGCCACTCGGGGTGGTCGGACGAGGAGATCACCGCCCGGGCCGCCCGGCTGATTGCGCACCTGCCGGGCATCGAGACCGCGCCGCACTGGGGTCGGCCGTGGCTGAAGGTCGCCGGCAAGGCGCTCGCCGGCCCATGCCGCTATCCCGACACCCTTGCAATCCACTGCCCGCTCGAGCTCAAGGAGCATCTGATCGAGGCGCGGCCGGACCTCTATTACGATACCGACCATTTCAGCGGCTGGCCCTCGATCCTGGTGCGGATGGAGGCGATCGACGACGAGACGCTGAAGGACCGGCTCGAGGCGGCGTGGAAAATGCGGGCGCCGAAACGGCTGATTCCGACGGGCCCCGGTCAGTACGGCGGCTTGTCGTAGCCCGCGGGGCTCGTCGTGAAGATCTCGCAGCCGTCTTCGGTGATTCCGACCATGTGCTCGAACTGGGCGGAGAGGCTGCGGTCGCGGGTGACTGCGGTCCAGCCGTCCTCCAGGACCTTCACCGCCGCCTTGCCGATGTTGATCATCGGCTCGATGGTGAAGAACATGCCGGGCTTGAGCTCGGGGCCGGTGCCGGGGCGCCCGGCGTGGACGACCTCGGGCGCATCGTGGAAGACGCGGCCGACGCCGTGGCCGCAGAAGTCGCGCACCACCCCGTAGCGATGCTTCTCGGCATGGGTCTGGATGGCGTGGCCGATGTCGCCGAGATGGTTGCCCGGCCGCGCCTGCTCGATGCCGAGCATCATGCATTCGTAGGTGACGTCGACCAGTCGCCGCGCCCTGATCGGAACGTCGCCGACCAGGAACATGCGGCTGGTATCGCCGTGCCAGCCGTCGAGGACGATGGTCACGTCGATGTTGACGATGTCGCCGTCCCGCAGCGCCCGCTCGCCCGGTATGCCGTGGCAGACGACGTGGTTGATCGAGGTGCAGCAGGAGCCGGTGAAGCCGCGATATCCCAGGGTCGCCGGGACGCCGCCGCGGGCGACCATCTCGGCATGGACGATGTCGTCTATCTCCTGCGTCGTCACGCCCGGGCGGACGTGGGGGACGAGCGCGTCGAGCACTCCGGCGGCGGCGCGGCCGGCGGCGCGCATGCCAATGAAGCCCTCCGGCCCATAGAGCTTGATCGCGCCCGAGCGGCTGGCGGGCGCCTCCGTGTCGGCGACGGCGAGATAGTCGGTCATGGGGGCAATATAGGGGATTGCAACGCCGAACTCCACCGTTCGGCCTGAGCTTGTCGAAGGCCTCTACCTGTCCCTAAGGCGAGTGGAGGGCTTCGACAGGCTCAGCCCGAACGGATAAGGTCTCGAATGGAGCGGATATGTCGGAAGAGCGCATCTGGACCGCCGCCCTGCTCGTCATCGGTGACGAGATCCTCTCCGGCCGCACCCAGGACCGGAACATCGCCCAGGTGGCGGGGTGGCTGAACTTGCAGGGCATCCGCCTCGCCGAGGTCCGGGTGGTGCCGGACGTGGTCGAGACGATCGCGGCGGCGGTCAACGCGCTCCGGGCCGCCCACGACTATCTGTTCACCACCGGCGGCATCGGCCCCACCCACGATGACGTCACGGTGGACGCGATCGCCCATGCGCTCGGCGTGCCAGTCGTCGTGCACCCCAAGGCACGGGCGGCGCTGGAGGCCTATTATGCGGGCCGCGGCGGCGTCACCGACGCGCGGCTTCGCATGGGGCGCGTGCCGCAAGGCGCGGACCTGATCGAGAACCGGATGTCGGGTGCGCCGGGCATCCGGGTCGGCAACATCTTCATCCTTGCCGGTGTGCCGCACATCGCCACCGTGATGCTGGAGGCGCTGGCGGGGAAGCTCGAGGGGGGCCGGCCCCTGCTCTCCCGGACGATCGGCGGCTGGGTGGCGGAAAGCGAGGTGGCGGAGCTGCTGGAGGCGGTCGAGCGCGCCCATGAGGGCTGCCAGATCGGCTCCTACCCCTTCTTCCGTGAAGGCCGGATCGGCGCCAATTTCGTCGTCAGGAGCACGGACGAAGCCCGGCTCGCCGCCTGCTGCGACGACCTCGCCGCGCGGCTGCGCGCGTCCGGCCGGGAGATCGTCGAGGGCGGCATCTGACCGCTAATCGAAACCTGATTCGGGCCTCAGTTTCTTGGCGAAGCGGTAGCTGGTGCGTTCATAGCCCAGGGCGCGGTAGAAAGCATGGGCGCCGCCCAGCTCGATATTGCTGGTGACCTCGACGAGGCCGCAGCCGGCGGCGGCGAGCCGCGCCTCGGCGGCTTCGAGCAAGGCGGCGCCGACGCCGTGCCGCCGCGCTTTCTGTGCCACCACCATCATCGTCACCCGGCCGACCGGCGCCGGCCGGTGCAGCACCGGCGTGACGTGCCAGGCGAGGCAGCCGATCAATTTCTCCTCCACCGCGACCAAAACCGGCTCTCCCGCCTTGCGCAGCCGGGGCAGGCGACGGCGAATCTCGGTCGCCTCGCTCGGGAAGCCGAGTTCGCCGAGCAGAGCGGAAATGGCCTTTGCGTCCCGCGGCGCGGCCTCCCGGATCGACAGAACGGGTTGCGGCGGCGCAGGCGGCGGCGGGGCAGGGGGCGGCGGCTTAGGCTCCCGTTCGGGTGCTTTCGCTTCCGGTTCGGGACCCTTCCGCTTGCCAGCCTTGGGCAGTGAGGGCGCCTCGCGCAGCGACTGTTTCCAACTCGAGCGCAGCCCGCCCCGCAAAAAATTCTCGATGTCCTCCGCAGTGGCGGTAAGGCCGCCGGCGCCGAAGCCGTAGATGTCTTGCCCGGATTTGGCGTCGCGCAGGCCGTAATGGCCGTAATCGCCGCTGCCGGGGGTGCGCCTGCGCGACTTGACGAGACGGCAGCCGCGATTGGCGGCCATGTCGCGCAGCATCTCGTCGCGATCGGCGTCGGCCATGCCGGCGCTCCTGTCGGGCCCAGGCGGCGAGGTCAAGCCGACAGGGAGGACTGCATTCTTTAGCCGGTGCGCCGCCGCGGGGCCGGCTCGAAGCGCCACGACCGGCCGCCTGAACATTTCACCCCTGCCAGGGTGGCGATCCCGCCGACTTCCAAATCGGCGATCAGCGCGGTGACCTGCTCGCCGCGCGGGGCGTCACCTTCGACGACCGCGCTGAGAGCCCGTAGGACGAGGCGGCGGAGCAGCTCGGGCGGCAGCCCCACGGGGTCGAGATGCAGCGCGTCGCCTTTGCGATTTGCCCGTTCGGCGAACAACCGGGCCGCCACGGAGTCGATCGCCTCTTCTGCCTCGGCGAGGGCGGCGGCGCTGCGGGCGAGGGCCTCGGGATCGAGCCACGGCGCCTCGGCGAGCCGCCGACGCATGCGAACGCGGTCGTAGGCCTCGTCGGCGTTGGAGGGGTCCTCGACGGGAGCCAGGCCTGCCTCGCCGACGATCCCGGCGAGATCCTCGCGCCGCCAGCGGAGCAGCGGGCGGCAGAGGCGCGCGCCTTCGCCGCCCTGCGGGAAGGGGGCAGCGGCGCGGATGCCGGCGAGGCCGCCGAGGCCGGAGCCGCGGGTCAGCCGCATCAGCAGCGTCTCCGCCTGGTCGTCGGCATGATGCGCGGTGATCAAAGTCCCGATCCCCTCGCGCCGCATCCAGCCGCCGAGCGCGGCATAGCGCGCCTCCCGCGCCGCGGCCTGCAGCCCGCGCCGGGTCCTGGTCACCTCGATCGGGAGGATAAAGTGCGGGATGCCCCGCTTAGCGCACAGCCCCGCCACGAACGCGGCCTCGGCCCCGCTCTCCAGCCGCAGGCGGTGATCGACGGTGGCCGCGCGGACCCGGCCCGGGGCGGCGGCCTCGGACAGCAGCAGCAGCGCCAGGCTGTCCGGCCCGCCGGAAACCGCGACGCCGAGCAGGCCCGTTTCCCCGCCGCGCAGGGCTGCGAGGTCGCCGGTGAAGCGGTCGACGAGGCGCGGGTCGATCATCATTTCAGTCTAGGCAGTGGGGGCGGGTTGCGGAAGCCGGCCGTCAATCGCCGATGCGGAACGGCCTGACGCTACGCTTGGGAAACATTGGCAACGGCGGCGGCAGCCCGGCTTTGAACGGGGAGAAAAGAGGAGGGAGCGCCGCCGACCGGGATGGACAGGCCGCGCCGACACCCAGATGGCGGACGATTCCCAGTTCCTGCGCGCGCAGGCCAAGAAGTGCCGCTGGCTCGCCCAGCGGATCAGCTCCGGCGACGTCGTCGAAACCCTGCTCCAGATGGCGAGGGATTATGAGGAGCGCGCGGCCGGCAAGGATGGCGGAGGGGAAGGGGAGGAGTCGCCGCCCTGATCAGCGGCACTTCGCCTCCGCCCTCGCCGCCGGCAGCTGCTGCTTCAGCCAGGTTCGCATCGTCGACCCATAGACGTCCTGCAGCTCATCATAGGCCTTGCACGCGGCGGTCATGTTCTTCAGCACGACCAGTGCCTGGCCGAGGAAATAGAGACTGTCGGCCGCCCGCTCGCCCTTGGGATTGTTCTCGTAATTGGCGAGCAGCACCTTCGCGGCCGCGGCGGGCTTGCCGTCATCGAGATAGGCGCGGCCGGCCAGGTTCGCGGCCCAGCTGGCATAGCGGTGATTGGGATATTTGCGGGCCACCCTCTCGAGCGCCTTCTGCGCCTCGCCGTAGCGCTTCTGCTCCCACAGGCGGAAGCCGTCGTTATAGGCCGCCTCGGCGTCGCCGCCGTCGGAGGCAGTGACCGCCGCGTCCTGCGCTGGCACCCAGTCCGGCAGCACGGCGGGCGAGGCGGAAGCCGTCGGCTGACGCCGCGGTTGCGCTCTCGCGTGGCTGGGCGCGGGCGGCGGCTCGGTGGGAGTCGGCTCGGCGGCGGCCTGCGCCGCCGGCTGCGGGTGCTCGAGCGCGTCGAGCCGGGCCGAGGTGCCGTCGCGGAAGCGGGCGAGGCCGTCCTCCATCGTGCGCAGACGATTGGAATTCTGCTCGGCGAGGCCGGTCAGCTGGCGGAGCTGGCCTTCCAGCGCGTCGAGCCGGGCGGTAAGATCGACGATCGGCGCGGTCGCCGGCACGCCTTCCATCTGGGGCTGGGCCTGAGCGGGCGAGACTTCCGGGGTCACGTAGGCGCCCCCCTGGAACACCTTGCGCTGCACGGCCCTCAGCTCCTGCTCGAGCCGTTCGATCCGTTTTTCAGGAGTCTCGGCCCTCGTCTGGGCTGCGGCGGGCACGGCGGCACCGGCGAGCAAAGCCAGCGCCAGAAGATGGATACGCATGTTACTTCCCCTCACTCTCCCCGGCCGATCCTAACCCTCCAAGCGGCTGAGATGAAGCGGATTTTAGCGCGCCCCGCCTCGAGCGCGCGCGATCAGGTCCCCGGCCCTCAGGCTCACATCGGCGATCGTCTTTTCCGGCGGCCCGAGCGGCGGCACCGGCGTGCCGCCGACGGTGACGGCGAGTACGTTGGCGCGGCCGGTGCGCAAGGTCGGCGCGCTCGCCGTCGCCGGCACCTCATAGCGCTGGCCGCCCTTGAGGATGCCCTGGAACAGCGCCTTGGGCTGCGCCCCGTCACTGATCCTCAGCCAGACGTCCTCGCTGGCGGTAAGCACGACCGGCCCGCCGCTGGGCACAGGAGCGACGGCGGGGGCGGCGGGCTGGACCTTGGGCGCCGAGGGCGCGGCCGCGGGCGGCGCGCTGGTCTCGACGATGTCGGTCGCGTCGGAGCCGCCGCCGACGGCGTGGCTGCGCCAGATCAAATAGCCGCCGACGATCAGCAGGGCGACGACGATGGCGACGATCGCGATCCAGCGCGGCGGCACCCGCGCCGGATCGGCCGGCTCGTAATAAGCGGCGGGGCCGGCGGAGGCGTTGCGCATGCCGCCCAGCTGCTGGCGCAACTCGGCGCCGACCGACGGCCCGTCCAGCCCGACCACATTGGCGTAGGAGCGGGCGAAGCCGACCGAATAGGTGATCGCCGGCATCGCGTCCCATTCGCCGCGCTCGATATGCTCGAGGTGACGGATCGGAATGCGCGTCTGCTTGGCGACGTCCTCAAGGGTGAGGCCCTTTTCCTCGCGCGCCACGCGCAAGCGCTCGCCGACGGGATTGTCGCTCGCCAGATCCTCGTGGGCCTCGACCATCAACTTGCGCTGCCTTCCTCGCTTTCTCGCTTGTCACAGGACGCGCGAGGCAATGTCAACCGGAGCCGCGGCGGCCGGTCGAACGCCCGGCGCGGCTGGACCAAGGTCGTTTCAGGCTGACTCAGCCTGAAACATGAATCTTGGTCCCACCATGAATCGAGAGCCTGATTCACGCCATCGGCCGAAGCGCGAAGCGCTTCGACCTCAGACGATCAGGCTCTAGCCGATAGCGACTCCGTTCGCCTCCGCCCAGCGTCCGAGCTCGGCCCGCATGTCGGGGGGCGGGCGGGCCAGCATCGCCTCGACCGCGGGCATGACCGCCGAGCGGTCGAGCGAGCGGATCATCGCCTTGATCGGCCCCACCGCAACCGGTGTGATCGAGAAGCGGGTGAGGCCGAGCCCGATCAGCGCCATGCATTCGAGCGTCCGCCCGCCCATCTCGCCACAGACGCCGATCGGCACCTCCGCCGCCTGCGCCTCCCGCACCACCCGCCTCAGGAAGCGCAGGATCGCCGGCGACAGCCAGTCGTAGCGCTCGGCCAGCTTCGGGTTGGAGCGGTCGGCCGCGAACAGGAACTGGGTGAGGTCGTTGGTGCCGATCGAGAGGAAATCGAGCTTGGGGAGCAGGAGGTCGAGCGTTTCGGCGAGCGCCGGCACCTCCAGCATCGCGCCGTAGCGTATGTGGGTGGGCAGTTGCTTCTTGCGGCCGGCCAGCCATTCGCGCTGCTGTTCGACGATGTTGCGCGCCGCATCGAACTCCCAGGGTTCCGAGATCATCGGGAACATGACCGACAGCTCCCGCCCCGCCGCCGCTTCGAGCAGCGCCCGCGCCTGCGCCTTCATCAAACCGTCGCGGTCGAGGGCGAGGCGCAGCGCCCGCCAGCCCATCGCCGGATTTTCCTCCGGCTCGCCGTCTGACGTGTCGAGATAGGTCAGCGCCTTGTCGCCGCCGACGTCGACGGTGCGGAACACGACCGGCTTGTCGCGGGCGGCGTCGAGCACGGCCTTGTAGAGCCTCTGTTGGGCTTCCTTGCGGGGCAGGGTGGCGGAGACGAGGAACTGGAATTCGGTGCGAAACAGGCCGATGCCGTCTGCGCCCAGGAGATCGAGGGCCTCCGCGTCGCCGCGAAGGCCGGCATTGACGTTGACGGTGATGCGTACGCCGTCCCTGGTCACCGGCGGCAACTCGCGCAGCGCCGCGAACTCGGCGCGGCGCTTCTGGGTTATCACCAGCTTGCCCTCGAAGGCGTCGGCGATCGCCGCGGTGGGCCGCACGAAGGCGATGCCCTCGCCGCCGTCGAGCAGCACCTCGTCGCCGTCGCCGATCGCCTGGCGGACGTTGCGCACGCGGCCGAGCATCGGCACGCCCATCGCCCGGGCGACGATGGTGACGTGGGCGGTCAGCGACCCCTCCTCGAGGACCACGCCTTTCAAACGCCTGCGATCATATTCGAGCAGCTCGGCCGGACCGAGGTTGCGGGCGATAAGGATGGCGTCGCCCTGAAGGCCCATCTGGGCGGCCGTTCCGAGGCGGCCGGAGACGGTGCGCAGCAGCCGGTTCGACAAATCATCGAGGTCGTGCATGCGGTCCTGGAGCAACGGATCGTCGATTTCGCGCATGCGCATCTGCATGCGCTGGCGGACTCGCTCGATCGCGGCTTCGGCGGTGAGGCCTGAATCGATCGCCTCGTTGATCCGCCGCGACCAGCCTTCGTCATACGCGAACATCTTGTAGGTCTCGAGGACCTCATGATGCTCGCCGGCGGTGCCGAACTCCGGTCCCGTCGTCATGCTGTCGATCTGCTCGCGCATCTTGCGGAAGGCGGAATAGACGCGGTGGCGCTCGGCCTCGACGTCCTCCGCCACCGTATGCTCGATGAGGATACGGGGCTGATGGTAGACGGCGACGCCGCGGGCCATGCCGGTGACGAGGCGCAGTCCCTCTAGACGGAGCGAGCCGGAGTCGCGCGCCGCCGCCTCGGCCGCGGCGGCACGGTCCGCAAGGCCCGCATTGGCGATCAGCTCCGAGAGCACCATCGCCACTGTCTGCAGCGCCTCGATCTCGACATCGTCATAGGCGCGGGGCTCGGCATGCTGGACGGCGAGGACTCCGATCGCCCGCTCCTTCCTGACGATCGGCACGCCGGCGAAGCTGTGGAACAGCTCCTCCCCCGTCTCGTGCCGGTAGGCGAATTCGGGGTGGCTCACCGCCTCCGCGAGGTTCAGCACCGCCACCTCCCGCGCGATCGTGCCGACGAGGCCCTCGCCGAGCGCCAGCTTGGTGACGTGGACGGCGCTCTGGTTGAGCCCGACCGTGGCGTACAGCTCGAGGACGCCGTCGCGCAGCAGGTAGATCGAGCAGACCTCGCTCGCCATCGCCTCGGCGATGATCTTCACGACCTTGTTCAATTTCGCCTGCGCCCCGAGCCGCGACGCCATCACGTCGTGCAGGCCGGTCAGGATTTCGCGGGCGGAGCTGACCGACTGGGTAGGCATGGCGGCAGGGGTAGCAGGAAGGCCGATGCCTTCCAACAAGCGCTCGAAAATTGGGGACAGCTACCGATTTCGCGACAGTGACGGAATGCGCTGGAACGCCGTCCCCGGAAATCGGTAGTTGTCCCCGATTTCTTTCTACCGATTTCTTTCTAGCGGGCGCGGAAGGGGAGGATGCGGGCGCGGCTGGGGTCCGGGGTCATGGTGTCGGCCACGGCCCGCGCGAGCTCGTGCTGGGTGAACGGTTTGCCGATGCGCGGCAGCGCGACATGGTCGCCGGGGGAAAACTCGGCATAGCCGCTGGCGATGAGGATCGGGAGGTCCGGGTGGATACCACGCGCCTCGTCGGCAAGCTGGGCGCCGTTCATCTGCGGCATCGCGTAGTCGGTGACGATGAGGTCGACCGGGTAGGTGGCGAGAATCTGCAGCGCTTCGGCCGCGGAGCCGGCGGGATAGACGATGTGGCCGAGTTCCTCGAGCATCGCGGCGGTGTTGAGGAGGACAAGAGCGTCGTCGTCGACGGCGAGGATGTGGAGGCTCTCGGTCCGGGGGGCAGGCTCGGGCTCCGGCTCGCGCTGGAAGGTGCGGGCGCCTTCCTCGTTGATCGTCGCGACCGGCAGCCAGACGCGCATCGTGGTGCCTCGGTCGGGCTCGCTCTCGATCTGGAGGGTGCCACCCGATTGCTCGGCGAGACCGTGCACCATCGAGAGGCCGAGGCCGGTGCCCTTGCCGACCCCCTTGGTGGTGAAGAAGGGTTCCGTGGCGCGGCTGAGCGTCGTCTCGTCCATGCCGGTGCCTTGGTCGCGGACGGCGAGGCAGACGTAGCGGCCTGGGCTGAGGCCGGCCACGTCGCCCTCCCCCACCGTCTTTTCATCGGCCGAGATGCAGAGCGGCCCACCGTCGGGCATCGCGTCGCGGGCATTCATGGCGAGGTTCAGGATGGCGAGCTCGAGCTGGTTGGCGTCGGCCATCACCGCGCTGATCGACAAGGGGAAGCGAGTCTCGATCGGGATGGTCGGCCCCAGCGAGCGCTGCAGCAGGTCGGCCATGCCGCGGACCAGCTCGGGTATCTCGACCGGCTCGAGGCTCAGCTCCTGGCGGCGGGCGAAGGCAAGCATGCGCTGGGTGAGGGCGGCGCCGCGCTGAGCGGCCTGCTCGGCATTGTCGATGAGGCGGGTGACTCGGGGGTCGTCGGAGACCCGGCGGCGCAGCAGCTCCAGCGAGCCGAGCACGGCCATCAGCAGGTTGTTGAAGTCGTGGGCGACGCCGCCGGTCAACTGGCCGATTGCCTCGATCTTCTGGGCCTGGAAGAAGGCCTCGCGCGCCTGCTCGAGCTGGCGCTGGGCCTCGCGCCGCTCGGTAAGGTCGCGGGTGATCTTCGCGAACCCTAGCAGCTTGCCGTCGTCGTTCTTGATCGCGTCGATGACGACATGAGCCCAAAACCGGGTGCCGTCCTTGCGCATCCGCCAGCCTTCGGCTTCGAACCGACCCTCGCGCTCGGCGGTCCCCAAGGCGTAGCCGGGAAAATCGATCGCGCGGTCTTCGGGTGTGTAGAAGCGCGAGAAATGCTGGCCGATGATCTCCTCCGCAGCATAACCCTTGAAGCGCTGGGCGCCGAGGTTCCAGCTCGAGACGATGCCGGTCGGGTCGAGCATGTAGATGGCGTAATCGGCGACGCTCTCGACGAGCAGGCGGAACCTCTCCTCCGAAAGGCGCAGCTCCTCCTCCGCCAGCTTCTTTTCGGTCAGGTCGCGGGTGACCTTGGCGTAGCCGAGTATCCCGCCGTCCTGCCCCCGGATCGGGTCGATGACGACGTTGGCCCAGAAACGGGTGCCGTCCTTCCTGACGCGCCAGCCTTCCGATTCGAACCGACCTTCCGTCCTGGCAGTCTCCAGCGCCCGCCAGGGAAGCCGGGTCGCCAAATCCTCGTCGGTGTAGAAGCGGGAGAAATGCTGCCCGATGATCTCGTCGGCGGCATAGCCCTTGAATCGCTGCGCGCCTGGGTTCCAGCTGACCACATGCCCCTCCGGATCGAGCATATAGATCGCGTAATCCGTGACGGCGTCGATCAGCAGGCGAAAACGGCCGTCGTCATTTGCAATGCTTGTCACGTAAAACCCCGTGTCGACGCGCGCAATTACCCCCGATGCCGCGGGTCGATTGTCACGACCCACAACGAGCCGGGCTCGCCCAGGTTCCTGCAATATCCTCCTTTTCAGGGATGGAGCGAGCGGCGCTCCAGGGCATAAGCGGCTTCATCCATGAGCTGGCGCAGGATTTCGGCGACCGGCGCCTCCTCCTTCACCATGCCGACCGACTGGCCGGCCATGACCGACCCGGTCTCAACGTCCCCCTCGATCACTGCGCGCCGGAGCGCCCCGGCCCAGTAATGCTCGATCTGGAGCTGGGCTTCGGCCATCTCGACCGCGCCTTCGTCGAGCCGCTGCGCAACTTCGCGCTGCTTGGCGGCGAAGCTCTCCATTTCCCTGTTCTTGAGCGCGCGGACCGGGATGACGGGGAGGCGCGGGTCGATCTGGACGCTGGTGATCGCGTCGCGGGCGGAGGCGCGGATGAACGCCTTCTTGAAATTGGCGTGGGCGATGCACTCGGTCGCGCAGACGAAACGGGTGCCGAGCTGCACACCGGCCGCGCCCATCTCTAGGTAGCCGGCGATGAGGCCGCCATGGCCGATCCCGCCGGCGACGAAGATCGGGATGTCGGCCGCGAGCGGCGGCAGGATCTCCTGCGCGAGGACCGAGGTCGAGACCGGCCCGATATGGCCGCCGGCCTCCATCCCTTCGATGACCAAAGCGTCGACGCCCGAGCGGACCAGCTTCTTCGCCAGTGCGAAAGCCGGCGCGAAGCAGATGAGCCTCGCGCCGCTCGCTTTGATCCGTTCGATCGCGCCGGGCGGCGGCAGGCCTCCGGCCAGCACGACGTGGCCGACGCGGTGGCCGGCGCAGACCTCGATGAGCGCGGTGAGATCAGGGTGCATGGTGATGAGGTTGACCCCGAACGGGCGCTCCGTCCGCTTCCTCGTTTCGGCGATCTCGGTGTCGAGCAGCGGGGGCGTCATCGCCCCGCAGGCGATCACGCCGAATGCGCCGGCGTTGGACAGAGCCGAGACGAGGTGGCGCTCCGAGATCCAGCTCATCGCCCCGCCCATCACCGCCACCTCGCAGCCGAGGAAATCGCTGCCGCGCCGCATCAGCCGGCGGAGGCGGTCGTGGCCGAGCGAGGGGGTGGTCGTGCCCCCCTCCCCTTCAGGGGAGGGGCCGGGGGCGGGGGTTGTTCCGTTCATGGCCCCGGCCTTTACATGTGGACATGCCCCACCCCAACCCCTCCCCTGAAGGGGAGGGGCTTCCTCACGCCGCATCCCCCTCGTCGTCGAGCCCATAAGCCGTGTGCAGCACCCGCACCGCGAGCTCGGTATATTCTTCCGGGATCAGCACCGACACCTTGATCTCGGAGGTGGTGATGGCGAGGATGTTGATGCCGCGGTCGGCGAGGGTGCGGAACATCAAAGCCGCGATGCCCGCATTGGAGCGCATTCCGATGCCGACCGCGCTGATCTTGACGACGTTGGTGTCGGTCAGGAGGGCGTCGAAGCCGATCTCGCCCCTCGCTTTTTCGAGCTCCGCGACGCTCTGGGCAAGCGAACCGGTCGGGACGGTGAAGGTGAGGTCGCTCGCCTCGCCGGGGCGCGCGCTCTGGACGATCATGTCGACGTTGATCGAGGCGGCGGCGAGCGGCTGGAAGATGGCGGCGACGGTGCCCGGACCGTCGGGAAGGCCGGTCAGCGTGATCCGCGCCTCGTTCTTGTCGTGGGCGATGCCGGTGACGAGCTGGCGTTCCATGTTCATGTCCTCGATTGCGTCGTCGCCGACGATCAGGGTGCCGGGCCGGTCTTCGAACGAGGACAGGACCTGGACGGGCAGATTGTAGCGCATGGCGAGGCCGACGGAGCGGGTCTGCAGCACCTTTGCGCCGACCGAGGCGAGCTCCAGCATCTCCTCGTAGGTGACGGCGCGGAGCTTGCGCGCGCGCGGCACGATGCGGGGATCGGTTGTGAACACGCCCTCGACGTCGGTGTAGATGTCGCAGCGGCCGGCCTTGATCGCGGCGGCGAGCGCCACGGCGGAGGTGTCGGAGCCGCCGCGGCCGAGCGTCGCCACGTCGCCCTGCTCGGTCACGCCCTGGAAGCCGGGGATGACGGCGATCCCACCTTCGGCGAACACCCGTCCGAGCACGTCGGCCTCGATATGATCGATGAGGGCGGCGGCGTGGCCGGTGGCGCGGATGGGAAGCTGCCAGCCCATGTAGGAGCGCGCGTTCATGCCCATGCCCTGGAGCGTGATGGCGAGGAGTCCCGAGGTCACCTGCTCGCCCGAGGCGACGACCACGTCATATTCGCGCGGGTCGTAGAGCGAGGAGGCTTCGCGGCAGAACTGGACTAGCCGATCGGTCTCGCCGGCCATCGCGGAAACCACGACCGCGACCTCGTTGCCGCCCTCCGCCTCGCGCCTGACGAGCTGCGCGACGTGCCGGATGCGCTCGATCCCCGCCATCGAGGTCCCGCCGAACTTCATCACGATGCGCGCCATAGGCGGCGGCGATTAGGGAGCGGGTGCGCTGAACGCAAGCAACGCTGCTCCCGTCAGGCGAGCCACTCCGGCAATTCGGCGCTCGTCAGCGCGTCGATGTCCAGCCGCGGCCTTACCACGGCCCAACGATCTCCGTTCACGAGCACTTCCGGGGTCAGCGGCCGGCTGTTGTAGGTGCCCGCCATGGCCGCGGCGTAGGCGCCGGCGGTGCGGAAGACGAGGAGGTCGCCAGGCTCGGCCGCATCCATCTCGCGGGCGGTGGCGAAGGTGTCGCCGGTCTCGCAGACCGGGCCGACGACGTTGGCGACGATGCGGTGGCCGCGCGGCGTGACGGCGTGGACCGCGTGCCAGGCGTCGTAGAGGGTCGGGCGCATCAGGTCGTTCATGCCCGCGTCGACGACCAGGAACGGGTGGCGGGCGCCCGGCTTGACGCGGATCAGCCGGGTCAGCAACACGCCGGCATTGCCGACGATGAGGCGCCCCGGCTCGAATACCAGCCGCACCTGCCAGCCGCCGGCGATTCGGCGGACCATCTGGCCATAAGCGGCTGGGGTAGGGGGCGGCGGCAGCGAAGGGTCGTAGGGTACGCCCAGGCCTCCGCCGAGGTCCGCCACCTCGATCCTATGGCCCGCCGCCCGAAGCTCCGCGATTAATGCGCCGAGGCGGGTGAAGGCCTGCTCCAGCGGCGCAAGATCGGTCAGCTGGCTGCCGATATGCACGGCGACGCCCTGTACCCTTAATCCGGGCAGCTCGGCGGCGCGGGCGTAGGCGGCGACGGCGTCGGCGGCGGGTATTCCGAACTTGCTGTCGGCGGCGCCCGTCGAGATTTTGGCGTGGGTGCCGGCGGCGACGTCGGGGTTGATGCGAAAGCCGATCGGCGCGGTACGGCCGAGCCCGGTCGCGATCTGCGACAGCATCTCGGCCTCGGCGGGCGACTCCAGGTTGAACTGGTAGAGGCCGCCTTCGAGGGCGAGGGCCATCTCGTCGGCCGTCTTGCCGACCCCGGAGAAGACGATCCGCTCGGGCGCCACTCCGGCGGCGAGGGAGCGGCGATATTCGCCGCCCGAGACGACGTCCGCGCCGAGCCCCTGCCGCGCGAGGGTTGCGAGGACGGCGGCGTTGGGATTGGCCTTCACCGCGTAGGCGACGAGCGGGTCGGGCAGCGGCTCGAGCGCGGCGCGGAGCACCGCCGCGTGGCGCACCATCGTCGCAGTAGAATAGACGTAGACGGGGGTGCCCACCGCCTCGGCTACCACCGGCAGCGGCACCTCCTCGCAGTGGAGCACGCCGTCCTTCAGCTCGAAATGGTCCATCGGCGGCGCTTTTGCGTTGGGGGAGGAACGGCGTCCTGATAGGTGCGAGCGATGAGTAGGGCAACCGGCACGATCGACCCCAGGGAAGCGGAGCATTTCGGCGCGATGGCCGCGGATTGGTGGGACCCCAAAGGCGCATCCGCCATGCTCCACCAGCTCAACCCTGCGCGCCTCGCCTACATACGCGACCGCGCCGACCAGCATTGGAGCTTCGACGAGTGCAACCTTCGCCCGCTCGAGGGAAAGCGGGCGGCGGACGTCGGCTGTGGGGCCGGCCTCCTCGCCGAGCCGCTCGCCCGTCTCGGCGCCGAGGTGACGGGGGTGGATGCCGCGCCCGAGAATATCGAAGCGGCGCGCGACCATGCTTTGCTTCAGGGGCTCGCCATCGACTATCGGGTCGGAAGCGTCGAGGCGCTCGAGACCGGCGGCTACGACCTCGTCACCTCGCTCGAGGTGGTCGAGCATGTCGCCGACGTCCGCGCCTATATCCACGGCCTCGCCGCGGCGCTGAAGCCGGGCGGGCTGCTCATCCTCTCGACTCCGAACCGCACGGCCTGGTCCCGGCTGATGCTGATCGTGCTGGGGGAGGGGACCGGCCGGATCCCGCGCGGCACCCACGATTGGGACAAGTTCCTGGCGCCCGAGGAGCTCTGCGCCTTCGTCCGCGACGCCGGGCTGGACGTTGCCGACTGCCACGGCCTCGCCTGGGGCCCGGGTCGCGGCTTCCACCTTTCGGACAACAAGTCCCTCGACTATTTCGTCACCGCGACGAAGGCGGGCTAGAAAGGGGGAATCCCGCTTCTTCCCGGAGCATGCTACATAGCCTGTGAGGGGGAGAGCGATATGAACCTGAACTTCGTCTGGGCCACCCTGGTCGGCGCCTTGCTCGGCTCGCTCGCCGACTGGCTGTTCGCGGGAATCATCTTCCACGATCGCTATCATTTGACGCCCGAGACGTGGAGGACGGGCGAGCAGAAGAAGCGGATCGCCGGGGCGCAGGCGCTGGCTTTGGTCACCTCGGCCGCCTTCGTCGCGGTCGCTTGGAAGGTGCACCAGACCGACCTTCGCGGCGCCTTGAAGCTGGCGGCGATGGTGTGGCTGATCGCCCCGCTGCCGATGCTGCTGACCAACGCGATGTTCATCCGCATCGACAACCGCGTGACCGCGAGCCACGCCGTCGGCTGGCTGGTCAAGCTGCTGCTGATCGGCGCCGCGACGGCCTGGTTCCTGTAACCGCATTCCCGCGAAAGCGGGAATCCCGCTTAAGCACGGTGCATGAAGAAGAAGCGGATTCCCGCTTTCGCGGGAATGACGGATTGGCTCAGCCCTCCTCAGCCGCCTTCTGTTCGGCGATCAGCCTGTCGTCTATTTCCACCGCGCGCTTGTAGGCGGGGCGGTCGGTCACGCGGGCGAGGTAGGCCTGGAAGGCCTCGCGCTTCGGGATGATGCCGAACTGGGTGCCCCAGCCGATCGAGGCGCCGACATAGACGTCGGCGGCCGTGAACTGCTCGCCGCAGATGAAGGGCCCCGGGCCCGAGACGGCGCTCTCGAGCGCGTCCACCGTCTCCTCGAAGCTGCCATAGCCCGCCATCATCTTCTTGTCCTCGGGCGCGAGCAGGCCGAGCGCCTTGCCGGTGATCACCGCTTCCACCGGCCCGGCCGCGAAGAACATCCAGCGATAATATGGTCCGCGCGTCTGATTGCCGGGCGGCGGGGCGAGCCCGGCCTGCGGAAAGGCGTCCGCGAGATAGGCGCAGATCGCTGCGGCTTCAGTCACCACGACATCGCCGTGCCGGATCGCCGGCACCTTGCCCATCGGGTTGATGGCGAGATAATCCGGCGCTTTCATCGACGAGGCATAATCGAGCAGGACGGTCTCATAGTCGCACCCCGTCTCCTCCAGCATCCACCGGACGATCCGCCCGCGCGACATCGGGTTGGTGTAGAAGGTGAGCTTCGCGGCGTCGGACATGGTGGCGGTTCCCCTGCTGGTGGCGTCGCACCCCTATCCAATTCCCCTCCCTGAATACAGGGAGGGAGTTACGCCTGCTCGGGCTCGCCCTTTTCGCCTTCGGGCTCGGGCGCCGCTTTGCGGCCCCTCTTCTTCGAGGGCTTGGGGGCGGCGGCGACGATCTCGAACGAGGGCGCATTGTCCTTGATCGTGACCTTGACCTCGCCGCCGTGGATGAGCTTGCCGAACAGGAGTTCCTCGGCGAGCGGCTGCTTGATCTTCTCCTGGACCAGCCGCCCCATCGGCCGCGCGCCGTAGAGCTTGTCGTAGCCGCGCGAGGTGAGCCAGCGCCGCGCCTCCTCGTCGAGGTCGATATGGACGTTGCGGTCGGCCAGCTGCAGCTCGAGCTGGAGGATGAACTTGTCCACCACCCGGGCGACGACCTCGGTCGGCAAATAGGAGAAGGGCACGATCGCATCGAGGCGGTTGCGGAATTCCGGCGTGAACATCCGCTTGATCGCTTCCTCGTCCTCGCCCTCGCGGGTCGAGTCGCCGAAGCCCATCCCTTCGCGCGCCATGTCGGAGGCGCCGGCATTGGTGGTCATGATCAGGATGACGTTGCGGAAATCGACCGTCTTGCCGTGGTGGTCGGTGAGCTTGCCGTTGTCCATCACCTGGAGGAGGATATTGAACAAATCGGGATGCGCCTTCTCGATCTCGTCGAGCAGCAGGACGCTGTGCGGGTGCTGGTCGACGGCGTCGGTCAACAGCCCGCCCTGGTCGTAGCCGACATAGCCGGGAGGGGCGCCGATCAGCCGGCTGACCGAATGGCGTTCCATATATTCGGACATGTCGAAGCGCTGGAGCGGAATGCCCATGATCGAGGCGAGCTGGCGCGCTACCTCAGTCTTGCCGACCCCGGTCGGGCCGGAGAAGAGGTAGTTGCCGATCGGCTTGTCGGGATCGCGCAGCCCAGCCCGGCTGAGCTTGATCGCCGAGGCGAGGACCTCGATCGCCTTGTCCTGGCCGAAGACGACCCGCTTGAGGTCGCGGCCGAGATGCTCGAGCGCCTTCTTGTCGTCGGCCGAGACGCTCTTCGCCGGAATGCGCGCCATGGTCGAGATGACGCTCTCTATCTCCTTGATGGTGATCGTCTTCTTGCGCTTGGACGGCGGCACCAGCATCTGCATCGCGCCGACCTCGTCGATCACGTCGATCGCCTTGTCGGGGAGCTTCCTGTCGTTGATGTAGCGGGCCGACAGCTCGACCGCCGCCTTGATCGCGTCCGGCGTGTACTTGACGCTGTGATGCTCCTCGAAGGCGGAGCGGAGGCCGGCGAGGATCTTCACCGTATCCTCGATCGTGGGCTCGTTGACGTCGATCTTCTGGAAGCGGCGGAGCAGCGCCCGGTCCTTCTCGAAATGGTTGCGGAACTCCTTGTAGGTGGTCGAACCGATGCAGCGGATCGTCCCGCCCGAAAGGGCCGGCTTCAAGAGGTTCGACGCGTCCATCGCGCCGCCGGACGTGGCGCCGGCGCCGATCACGGTGTGGATCTCGTCGATGAACAGGATCGAATTGGGCAGCTTCTCGAGCTCGGTGACCACCGCCTTCAGCCGCTCCTCGAAGTCGCCGCGGTAGCGGGTGCCTGCGAGCAGCGCGCCCATGTCGAGCGCGTAGATGACCGCTTCCTTGAGGACGTCGGGAACGTCGCCCTCGATGATCTTGCGGGCGAGCCCCTCGGCGATCGCCGTCTTGCCGACGCCGGGATCGCCCACGTAGAGCGGGTTGTTCTTGGAGCGGCGGCAAAGGATCTGGATGGTGCGGTCGACCTCCGGCCCCCGCCCAATCAGCGGGTCGACGCGGCCGCTCTTCGCCTTCTCGTTCAGGTTGACGGTGAACTGCTTGAGGGCGCTCTCGTTCTTCTTCTTGCCCTCTTCGGGCTTGCCCTCGTCGGCGCCCTTGACCTCGGTGGATTCGGGCGCGGACTCGCCCTTGCCGACGCCGTGGCTGATGTAGCTCACCGCGTCGAGGCGGCTCATGTCCTGCTGCTGCAGGAAATAGACGGCATAGCTCTCGCGCTCCGAGAAGAGGGCGACAAGCACGTTCGCGCCTGTAACCTCGTCGCGGCCCGACGACTGGACATGGAGGATGGCGCGCTGGACGACGCGCTGGAAGCCGCTGGTCGGGGACGGCTCCGTATGGCCGTCGACCTTCAGCGCCTCGAGCTCGTTGTCGAGATAGGCCTTCACGGCGTCTTTCAATTCCCTGAGGTCGACGCCGCAGGCGACCATCACCTTGGACGCGTGCGCATCGTCGGTCAGGGCGAGCAGAAGATGCTCGAGCGTGGCATATTCGTGACGGCGGCCGCCCGCCTCGGCGAGCGCCGTGTGCAAAGTCTGTTCGAGTTCACGCGCAAAAGACGGCAATTCAACGCACTCCAGTCGAGTCCGCGATGAAACTCACGGCCTCTTTCCCCTCAATGTCGGGCCTCGCACCCCCAGCATCAAGCAGGTCCTCAAAAAAGCTGGGGAAAAGCCATTCTGTTCCCGCAGCCTTCGTCATTTCTTGAATAAGGCTTCAGCGCTTGCGCGATGGTTAACGGCCGCGTCCATTTTCGCGCGGCTGCGGGCGATCTCACCCTCCAGCGTGGCGATACGTTCCTCCAGCTCTTCCACGGACAGGGGATCGAGATCCTGCTTCACCAACTGGGCGAGCGGGTCGGCCGGCTTGCCGGGAAAGAGCTCGTCGAGGTCCATCGCCGCCTAGAATCCCCTGTCGCGCCCCCCGCTGTCAAGCTAGGCGTCGGCCATGCGAACGATGTTGGCGATCGATCCCGCCGAGGCCGGCGGGCCTGAGGTGCTCCGGCCCGTCGAGCGGCCGGTGCCGGAACCGGGCCCGGGCGAAGTGCTGATCAAGGTGGCGGCGGCCGGGGTGAACCGTCCCGATGTAATGCAGCGCCGCGGCCTCTACCCGCCGCCGCCGGGCGCACCGACCATTCCCGGCCTCGAAGTCGCCGGCGCGATCGAAGGCGGCCTGCGCGACGGCGAGGCGGTCTGCGCGCTCGTCGCGGGCGGCGGCTATGCGCAATATTGCGTCGCGCCCGAAGGCCAGTGCCTGCCGGTGCCCCGCGGCTTCTCGATGGTAGAGGCGGCGGCGCTGCCGGAGACTTTCTTCACCGTCTGGACCAACCTCTTCCAGCGTGGCGCCGCCAAAGCGGGCGAGACGGTCCTGGTCCACGGCGGCACCAGCGGCATCGGCACCACCGCAATCCTGCTGGGCCGGCTGTTCGGCCTCAATATCATCGTCACCGCCGGCTCGCCCGAAAAATGCGTCCGCGCGCTTGAGATCGGCGCCGCTTATGCCATCGACTACAAAGCCGAGGATTTCGTCGAGGCGACGTGGCGGCTGACCGAGGGGAGGGGCGTCGACATCGTTCTCGACATGGTCGGCGGCGACTATGTGCCGCGCAATCTCGAATGCCTCGCCGAAGAGGGGCGGCACGTCTCGATCGCCGTCCAGCGCGGGGCAACCGCGGAAATCCCGATCTGGCAGGTGATGGCGAAGCGTCTCACCCTCACCGGCTCGACGCTGCGCGCCCGCTCCGCCGAGTTCAAATCCGCCCTTGCCGCCGAGCTCCGCGACAAGGTCTGGCCGCGGCTGGGGGCTGGCGAGGCGCGGCCCGTCATCGACAGCCTCTTTCCCCTCGACCGAGCCGCCGACGCCCACCGGCGGATGGAGAGCGGCGAGCACGTGGGCAAGATCGTTCTCGATGTGGGGAAGTAGATGACCGAACGGCTCGCCTGCTATATCCTCCAAGCCTTCCTGCCCGTCAGGCCCGCCCAAAAAGGAGGGTAACGTGGATCTCATCCTGTCGCTCACGAAGGGTCTCCTCTCGTCTCTCGGCGCCGCGATCTTCGGCACGGTCTTTCCGGCCGGCGTGCCGAGCTACTTCGCCCAGATCCTGCAGGCCATTCAGGATCTGATCCACATCGAGGCCGTGTCGAACGACATCACCCTGATCAAGGGCACCGTCGACGGCGTGATCAGCCAGATGACCATCGACTATGCGAACATGAAAAGCGCGTCGGGCGTTACCAACAAGCAGCTCATCCACTTCCTCTCGCCGATCGAAGCGACGCTCGACGACCAGGTCATGGGGCCGTTGGAGGCGCTCACCGACACCGACAACGCCAAGGGCAACGCGCAGCAGAGCCTGCTGGTCTATCTCCTCGGCGGCGGAATGCAGTTCGCCGTGCTGCAGGAAATGGCGTTGCACGATCCGGACGCGGCGACTCCCGGCGCGAGCCAGTATGCGAGCGACATAAAGACCTACGCGACGAAATATGCGACTCGCGCGACGACCTTGCTCGCCGCGCTCCGCACCTCGCGGATCAACTCGATCACCGGCATCAACCCGGGAATGGTCGCCGAGGCGGGGCAAGCGGAGCGTCCCGATCAGTCCAGCGACAGCTGGCCGACCGGCTCGCGCCAGGTCGAGACATACATCTATGATGGCTGGCTCGGCTCGAGACAGTGCGACAATACCGAGAATCTCGACAGCTGGACGCCGATCGAATCCAGCGACGCGTGGGCGGCGACGGCGGCGTGCAGGCCGGGCTACATCGCGTCCGCGGGGACGCAGTTCGACACCGACTGGAGCAAAGCCAGCGACACCATCGCCGACTGGGTGAAGCTGCAGACGACGCCGCTTCCCGCTGCGTGATTCACGCGGAACGCTTCCTCGACGAGGCGGCCGCCGGCGCGCTGCACGATGCGTTGTCACGCGAGCCGTGGCAACTCTCCACGCTCCGCGTCGGCGGTTTTCGCTTTCGCTTTCATCGCCGCGCGATCGGAGAGGGCGACCCGTCCATCTTCGGCGCGGTCCGCGCCCGCCTCGCCGGCTTCTTCAATGCGCCGATCGAGGCCCACGCGTCGTGGTATGGGCCGGGATGTTTCCTGAGCTCGCACAACGACGCCGATCCGGAAGGTGCGCGCGAACGCGCCTGGGTGTTGCACATGACGCACAGCTGGCGCGAGGAGTGGGGCGGCGTGCTGCGCTTTGCCAGTGGCGAGACGGTCGTGCCGCGCTTCAACATGCTGACGCTCTTCGATGTCCCGCGCGAGCACGAGGTCACGCGCGTCGCGAACGATGCCCCGGCGGGACGCTACGCTCTGGCGGGCTGGCTGGCGCGGGGGTGAAGAGGGGCACCGAGGATTACGACGGGGGACGAATGAAGACGGAGCATTATCTCGGCGGGGTGATCATCCTGCTGGCGGCGGCCCTGGTGCTGTCGCAGCGGCCGTTCCTGCCGGTCAACATGCCGCGCATCATGGAGGTGGAGACGCTTCCGGATGGGCCGAAGATGCAGGACGTGCGGCGCTACACCGAATACGGCTCGGGCATTCTCCCCTACACGCCCCGCGAGCAGGCGAAGCGGGCGAAGCGCTCCGACCACGGCTATGACGGCAAGCTCCATTTGGGCTATGCCTATCGCGAGCTGAGCTTCCTCCGCATGCCCTTCTTCGCCTATTCCGAATACGGGCTGGTCACCTACGAGGAGACGAGCATGGGCTACCAGATCGCCCTCATGGGCCCGGAGCAGCTCAAGATCCTCGAAGGCCTCACCGGCAAGGATTATTCCGGCTATCATTTCCCCTTCTGGTGGCATTTGTGGGGCTGGCTGTTCGTCGCCGGCTTCGCCGCGCTCCCCTTGATCTGGATGCGCGAAGACGAGCGGCGCTGGCGGCGGGAGGCCGGGATCGAATGAGCGAGCGGCTGATCCTCCACGAATATGCCGCGTCCGGCAATTGCTACAAGGTCCGCCTCACCGCCGCTTTGCTCGGCCTGCCGCTCGAGCGGCGCGAGTACGACATTCTCAAAGGCGAGACGCGCACGCCGCGCTTCCTCGCCGAGATCAACGCCAACGGCCGCATTCCGGTGCTGCAGGTGGGGGAACGCCTCATCCCGGAGAGCAACGCGGCCTGCTTCTATCTCGCCGACGGCTCGCCGCTGGTGCCCGGGGATCGCTTCGAGCGCGCCGACATGCTGCGCTGGATGTTCTTCGAGCAATATAATCACGAGCCCAACGTCGCCACCTTGCGCTTCTGGATCGCCTTCGTCGGCGAGGCGCGGTTGAGCGAGGCGCAGCGGGCGCAGATGCCGGCCAAGCGGGCGTCGGGGGACGCGGCGCTGAAGCTGATGGACGAGCATCTCGCCGCTCGCGACTTCTTCGTCGGCGATCGCCTCAGCCTGGCCGACCTTGCGCTATACGCCTACACCCACGTGGCGGAAGAAGGCGGGTTCGAGCTTGCCGCTTTCCCCGCGGTCGGTGCGTGGCTCCGTCGCGTCTCCGCCGAGCCGGGCTATGTCGCGATGCAGACCTGACTCAAAGCTTGCTTCCCGGACTGTCCACTCCTAAATCGCGTTCACGATCGGCCGCTCCGGGAAGGGGCGGCCCTTATTGTTTTTACGGAGATGCGAAGTGGCCCAGCCGCTCATGCCCCATGCCACCGCCTCGTGGATGGTCGACAATACCGCCCTCACCTTCGAGCAGATCGCCGAATTCTGCGGCCTCCATATCCTCGAGGTCCAGGCGATCGCCGACGATACCGCGGCGACCAAGCTGACCGGCCGCGACCCGATCCGCGCCGGGGAGCTTACCCAGGAGGAGATCGAGAAGGGCCAGAAGGATTCGTCCTATCGACTCCACATGCACAAGGAGCCGGATCAGACACGCCGCACCCGCGGCCCGCGCTACACGCCGGTCTCGAAGCGCCAGGACAAGCCCGACGGAATCGCCTGGATCATCCGCAACCATCCCGAAATCTCCGATGGCCAGATCGGCAAGCTGATCGGCACGACCCGCACCACGATCGCCGCGATCCGCGATCGCAGCCACTGGAACATTGCCAACATCCAGCCCAAGGACCCGGTGACGCTCGGCCTCTGCTCGCAGCGCGAGCTCGACGCCGTGGTCGCCAAGGCGGCCAAGCAGGCCGGGATCGAGCAGGCCCAGCACGACGCGACGCTGGAAGGCGACCGCGAGGCGCTGATCGAGGAGCTGCGCGCCGAGCGCGAGGCGGCCGTCCGCGACGCCGAAGCGGCGCTTGCCGCGGAGGACGCCGAGCCGGTGCAACCCGCCGAGCACGACGCCGAGAGCCTGTTCCGGAAATGAAGGTTCTGAACGGCTTCGGGTGACGCGATCAGACCCTCCTCACCCTTCGCCCGACGTCTCGCTCGTCGCGGGGGAGCCATACACCCATAAGGGTCTCACCTACCCGCTCGGCCGCCCCGGCCCCGACCAGGGCGAGATCGTCCCGATCGCCGATGGCCTAGGCTGGGCACGTCTGCCGATGCCCGGGTCCCTGAAGCACATCAACGTGTGGCTGATCGAGGACGGCGACGGCGTCGCCATCGTCGACACCGGCATCGATCTTCCCGCCTCCCGCGAGGCGTGGGAGGCCCTGTTCACTGGTCCGCTCGCCGGGCGGCGGGTGACGCGGGTGATCTGCACCCACTTTCACCCCGACCATATCGGCCTCGCCGGTTGGCTGACCGCGCGCTTCCAGGTGCCGCTGTGGATGACTCGAGAGGAATGGCTGTTCGCGCGGATGCTGACCACCGACGTCCGCGACGCGCCGCCCGCCGAAGCCCTGGCCTATTGGCGAGCCGCGGGTTGGGACGAGGAAAGGATCGAGGTCGAGGCGGCGAAAGGCTGGGGCCGGTTCGCCACTTGGGTGAGCCCGATGCCGGTCAGCTTCGTCAGGATGAGGGACGGCGACGCCATCCCGATCGGCGCGCGCATTTGGAAGGTGGTGGTCGGAAGCGGCCATTGTCCCGAGCATGCGTGCTTGGTCGATGAGCAAGCCGGGCTCATGATCGCCGGCGACCAGGTACTGCCGCGCATCACCTCCAACGTCTCCCTGAGCCTCTCCGAGCCCGAGGCCGACCCTCTCGGCGACTGGCTCGCCTCGATCGACAGGCTGAAGCGCCTGCCGGCGGATCTCTTCGTCCTCCCTTCTCACGGCGAGCCGTTCACCGGCCTCCATGCCCGTCTCGACGCCCTCGCCCACGGCCACCACGACCGCCTGGACGCCCTCCACACCCACCTCGCGGAATCGCGCCGCGCCGTCGACTGCTTCTCCATCCTGTTCGGTCGCAAGATCGACGACGGCCTGATCGGCCTCGCCACCGGCGAAGCCCTGGCCCACTTGCGCCACCTCGAAGTGGAGGGCCGGGCGGCGCGGGAGGTGCGCGACGGCGTCAATTGGTACCGGGCCGCCTGAGCCCCCAGCCTTGACCCGAAACGCCTTGAAGATCATGGCTTCGCCCATGTCCGAGCAGCCCGAGACCATCGCCGAGCTCTCCTTCGAAGCCGCGCTGAAGCGGCTCGAGGAGATCGTGCGACGGCTGGAGAGCGGCGAGGCGCCGCTCGACGAATCGATCGAGCTGTACGGCGAGGGCGATCGGCTGCGCCAGCAATGCGAAGCGCGGCTGCAGGCGGCGCAGGCGAGGATCGAGAAGATCCAGCTCGGCCGCGATGGCCAGCCCAGCGGCACCGCGCCCTTCGACGCCGAGTGAACCCTGGCGTGGCGGACGCCTCGACCAGCCTTACGCCTGCGCTGGAGCGGATAAGGGATGAGGTGGATTCCTTTCTCGATACGCTGCTCGCCGTGCCGCCGGACCCGCGGGCGCGACTTTACGAAGCGATGCGCTACGCCGCGATGGGCGGCGGCAAGCGCCTCAGGCCCCTGCTCGTCGTCGCTGCGTGCGACTTGTTCCACGCCGACCGGGCGAGGGCCCTGCGGGTCGCCGCAGCGGTCGAATGCGTCCACGTTTATTCGCTGATCCACGACGACCTTCCGGCGATGGATGACGACGACCTGCGCCGGGGCAAGCCGACGCTGCACAAGGCGTTCGACGAGGCGACCGCCATCCTCGCCGGGGATTCGCTCCACGCTCTGGCCTTCGAGATACTTGCCGAGCCGGCGACCCACGAGGATCCTTTCGTCCGCGCCGAGCTGATCGCCGAGCTCGCGGCGGCGGCCGGCCCGGCCGGCATGGCGGGCGGGCAGATGATGGATCTCGTCGCCGGCGAGAACCCGCTCGATCTCGCCGCTGTGACCCGCCTGCAGCAGTTGAAGACGGGGGCGCTGATCGGCTTCTGCCTCGAAGCCGGAGCTATCACCGGCCGGGTGCCGCCGGAGGGGTGGACGCCCCTTCGCGGCTATGCCCGCGACGTCGGCCTCGCCTTCCAGATCGCCGACGACCTGCTCGACGAGGAGGGGGAGGAGGCGAAGACGGGGAAGAAGGTCGGCAAGGACCGGGCGCGCGGCAAGCAGACCTTCGTGTCGCTGCTCGGCCGCGAGCGCGCCCGCACCCAGGCCGAGTTGCTCGTCGCCCAGGCGCTCCAGTATCTCGACCGCTACGGCCAGGAGGCCGACCTCCTCCGCGCCATCGCCCGCTTCGCCGTGGAGCGGGATCACTAGCGGAAAGGGCGAGCTGTCCGGCCTGAGCCTGTCGAAGGCCTTTCCTTCCAGCCCGCAAAGCGAAGGGAGGGCTTCGACAAGCTCAGCCCGAACGGCTAAGACTCTTGCCAATGATCCGGGAGGGCGAATGAAGACGGCGGTCTATCCGGGCACGTTCGATCCGATCACGCTCGGCCACATGGATATCATCCGCCGGGGCGCGAAGCTGGTCGACCGGCTGGTGATCGGGGTCACCACCAACCCCGCCAAGTCGCCGATGTTCAGCGTCGAGGAGCGGGTCGCGATGGTGCGGCGCGAGATTGCGGGAATCGCCGGCGAGATCGAGGTGGTGACCTTCGATTCGCTGCTCATGGACTTCGCCGAGCGGGAAGGGGCGGCGGTGATCGTCCGCGGCCTGCGCGCCGTCGCCGATTTCGAATATGAATATCAGATGGCGGGCATGAACCAGCAATTGAACGACCGCATCGAGACCGTCTTCCTGATGGCGGATGTCTCGCTCCAGCCGATCGCCTCACGCCTCGTCAAGGAGATCGCCCTCTACGGCGGCGATGTCGGCAAGTTCGTGACCGGGGCCGTCGCCCAGGATGTCGCACGACGGGTAAGCGAGATCGGCCGCAAAGGGACTTGATCCGCCGCGCGTCCCCGCGCACAGTTGCGGGCGGGGGACCGCGGGTCCATCTTCGGGAAAATAAATCATGCGTTTCAAGGCGCTCTTGTCGT
>JAXDOX010000026.1:0-38147 GCA_034668625.1 Sphingomonadales bacterium | reverse complement strand
GTCGGCGCCGTCGTCCGGCCTGAGTGCCGCGACCTGCCAGGCGAGATGGATCGCCATCGGCGCCAGCGCCACCAGCGACAGGCCGTCGGGCCGCACCCGCCACAGGGCGGCCGCCCACAGGATCAAGGCCGCGAGATAGAAGCAGGCCACGCCCGCCCGCGCATGGCGGCCGAGCGCCAGCGCCGAGGATTTCACCCCGACCAGCGCGTCGTCCTCCTTGTCCTGCAGGGCGTAGATCGTGTCGTAGCCGATCACCCAGCAGATCGAACCGGCGTAGAGCAGCAGGCCGGTCGCATTCAGCTCGCCGGTCACCGCCGGCCAGCCGACCAAAGCCGCCCAGGAGAAGACGATGCCGAGCCAGGCCTGCGGCCACCAGGTGATCCGCTTCATGAACGGATAGGCCGCGACCGGCGCGAGGCTGGCAAGGGCGACGATCTGGGCCAGGCGGTTGAGCTGTAGCA
This sequence comes from Sphingomonadales bacterium, assembly GCA_034668625.1. Taxonomy (GTDB): domain Bacteria; phylum Pseudomonadota; class Alphaproteobacteria; order Sphingomonadales; family Sphingomonadaceae; genus Allosphingosinicella. Next base: position 37,686 of record JAXDOX010000026.1, on the reverse strand, counting down.
GCACGACGAGGCCGACAAGGCTGAGCCCGATCAGCAGGGCCCAGGCGCCGGCGAGGCTCGCGCGGCCGCTGGCGAGAGGGCGGAGGCGGGTGCGCTCGACCTTGCGATCGAGGTCGCGGTCGACGATGTCGTTCCACACACAGCCCGCGCCGCGCATCGCCCAGGCGCCGAGGGCGAGCCAGAGGATGAGCGCGATGCCGTGCGAACCCAGGCCGGCGAGCGCCACCGCCCAGGCCCCAGGCCAGAAGAGCAGCCACGCACCGATCGGCCGGTCGAGCCGCATCAGCGAGGCATAGGGTCGCATCGGCAAGGGCAAAGCGCCGATCAGCCCGCGCCGCTCGGAATCGGGGACGATATCGGTGTCGCTGGAAGCCGCCATGCCCGACCCATAACGTTCGGCCTGAGCTTGTCGAAGGCCATTCTTTCCCTTGCGCTCCACGAAGGAAGGGGCTTCGACAGGCTCAGGCCGAACGGATCGAGGATGTTCAGCGAGTGCCCGCAACCCCCGCCTGGCCGCCTTCGAGCCTGCCGCGTCTGTACGTGGAGCAGAAGCTGGCGGAAGGGGCGTCGCTCACACTCGAAGGCCCGCAGGCCCATTACCTCGCCGCCGTCATGCGCCTCGGGCCGGGCGATCGGGTGAAGCTGTTCGACGACCGCACCGGCGAGTGGCTGGCGGAGATCGGCGAGGCAGGGAAGAAGCGCGTCACACTGCGGGTTCGCGAGCGGCTGCGGGAGCGGGAGGCGGTTCCGGACCTCTGGCTGCTCTTCGCACCGATCAAGCGGGGGCGGATCGACTGGCTCGTCGAGAAGGCGACCGAGCTCGGCGTCGCACGCCTGGTGCCGGTCGTCACCCGGCGGACGATCGTCGACCGCCTCAATCGCGGCCGCCTGCTCGCCCACGCCGTCGAGGCGGCGGAGCAATGCGAGCGCACCGCCCTCCCGGAGCTCGTCGAGGCGCAGAAGCTCGACGCGATCCTCCGCGACTGGCCGCCCGAGCGGGCGCTTCTCTTCGCCGACGAGGCGGGCGGAACGCCCCTCGCGCAAGGCACCGCGCCGGGACCGGCAGCGATCCTGGTCGGCCCGGAAGGCGGCTTCACCGACGAGGAGCGCGAGGCAATCCGGGCCCTTCCCTCGGCCTGCCCCATATCCCTCGGCCCCCGCATCCTGCGTGCCGATACTGCCGCCGTCGCCGCGGTCGCTCTGTGGATGGCCACAGCCGGCGACTGGCACCGGCACGCACACCGGTAGCGATCCGAAACCGACTGGCGGCTGTCATGCTCCCCGGCTAGAGCGCCGCCATGACGACGCGCACCGAGACCGGCAAGGCCGACCCGCCGATCGAGAGCCGGGACGATCTGCTGCGTCCGTTCCTCAACGGGGAGAAGCCGAAAGCGAACTGGCGCATCGGCACCGAGCACGAGAAATTCGTCTATCGCCGCGCCGACCACCGCGCGCCCTCCTATGACGAACCCGGCGGCATCCGCGACCTGCTCCAAGCCATGACCGAGTTCGGCTGGGAAGCGGTGGAGGAAGGGGGCAAAGTCATCGCCCTCTCGGGCAAGGACGGCAATGTCAGCCTCGAGCCCGCGGGGCAGTTCGAGTTGTCGGGCGCGCCGCTCGAGCATCTTCACCAGACCTGCGCCGAGGCCGGGCGCCACCTCGAGCAGGTGAAGAAGGTCGGCGAGCGGCTCGGCCTCGGCTTCCTCGGTCTCGGCATGTGGCCCGACAAGACGCGGGAGGAGCTGCCGCGCATGCCCAAGGGGCGCTACGCGATCATGCTGCGCCACATGCCTCGGGTCGGCAGCCTCGGCCTCGACATGATGCTCCGTACCTGCACGATACAGGTCAATCTGGACTATTCGTCGGAAGCCGACATGGCGCAGAAGTTCCGCGTCGGCCTGGCCCTGCAGCCGCTCGCCACCGCCCTCTTCGCCAACTCGCCCTTCACCGAAGGGCGGCCCAACGGCTACCTCTCCTACCGCAGCCATATCTGGTCCGACACCGACCCGGCGCGCACGGGCATGCTGCCCTTCGTGTTCGAGGAGGGGTTCGGCTACGAGCGCTATCTCGATTACGCGCTCGATGTGCCGATGTACTTCGTCTACCGCGACGGCCGCTACATCGACACCGCCGGCCTCTCATTCCGCGATTTCCTCGATGGCAGGCTCTCCGCGCTGCCGGGTGAGCGGCCGCTCCTGTCGGACTGGGTGGACCATCTCTCGACCGCCTTCCCCGAAGTGCGGCTGAAGAGCTTCCTGGAGATGCGCGGCGCCGACGGCGGGCGCTGGAGCAAGATCTGCGCGCTGCCGGCGCTCTGGGTCGGCCTGCTCTACGATCAGAACGCCCTCGACGCCGCCTGGGACGAGGTCAGGCATTGGCCGCTGGAGGAGCGCCAGCGGCTTCGCGACGCGGTCCCGAAGCTCGGGCTCAACGCGGTGACGCCGTCGGGGGAGAAGTTGCGCGATCTGGCCGCCCGGATCCTCGCCATCGCCGAGTCAGGCCTCGCCGCCCGTGCCCGCCTCAATGCCGCCGGCGACAATGAGGGCGGCTTCCTCGACCCTTTGCGCGAGATCGTCTCGCGCGGCACCACGCCGGCCGAAGTCCTGCTGGAGCGCTATCACGACGAATGGGGCGGCGACGTGTCGCGGATTTACGAGGAGATGAGCTTCTGATGGCGAGGCGGCGCCGGCACCCCGTCATTGCGAGCGGAGCGAAGTAATCCAGACCTGCGCACGAATGGATTGCTTCGTCGCTCCGCTCCTCGCAATGACGGAGTATCCGAGGGGGATGATAATGGAAGAACGCCGCACCCTTTACCCGCCGATCGAGCCGTACCGCTCCGGCCGTCTCGAGGTCGGCGACGGGCACAGCCTCTATTGGGAGCTGTCGGGCAACCCGCGCGGGAAGCCCGCCGTGTTCCTGCACGGGGGGCCTGGGGCAGGTTTCTCACCGGACCATCGCCGCATCTTTCACCCCGACCGCTACAACGTCCTGCTCTTCGACCAGCGCGGCTGCGGCAAGTCGACGCCGTTCGCCAGCCTCGAAGCGAACACCACCTGGCACCTCGTCGACGACATCGAGCGGCTGCGCGAGATGGCCGGAGTGGAAAGCTGGCTCGTCTTCGGCGGCTCCTGGGGCTCGACCCTCGCTCTGGCTTATGCCGAGGCGCATGCGGAGCGCGTCACCGGCCTGATCCTCCGCGGCATCTTCCTGATGGGCCAGAGCGAGATCGACTGGCTCTACAAGGAAGGCGGCGCCTCGATGGTCTTCCCGGACAAATGGGAGGAGTTCGTCGGTCTCATCCCCGAAGAGGAGCGCGCCGATCTCGTCGCGGCCTACCGCAAACGGCTGCTCGATCCGGATCCCGAAGTGCAGCTCTCGGCCGCCAAAGCGTGGAGCAAATGGGAGGCTGAGACGATCACTTTGCTTCCCAACCCGGAGCTGGTCGCCGCCTCGGTTGGCGACCAGTACGCGGTCGCCATCTCCCGCATCGAGAACCATTATATGGCGAACCGCGGCTGGATGGAGGAAGGGCAGCTGATCCGCGACATCGGCCGCATCCGCCATATCCCAGGCATCACCATCCAGGGCCGCCACGATTGCTGCACCCCGCCCGCCGCCGCCTGGGCGCTGCACAAGGCCTGGCCCGAAGCGGACCTGCGCATCGTCCCCGACGGCGGCCACGCCTTCAGCGAGCCGGGGATCCTCGACGGCCTAATCTGCGCGGCGGACGAACTGGCGGAGTAGCTCCCCCTCTCCCCCTGGGAGAGGGGATTTATTGTCCCGGCCGGTAGGTCCTCTCCGTATGCCCGCGCAGCTGGTCGGGCCAGAAGTAGACCGGCCGCAAATCCCCCGTCGCGTAGCGCTGCGCCTGGTCGTTGAAGTGGCGCGACTCCGGATGGCCGCTCTCGCCGCCGGCCGTCACCGCGACGGCCCGGACGCGGGGGCCGAATTCGACGATTGCGACGAAGCTGTTGCCGCTGGTGCCGTACCATTTCTTCGAGCCGCCCCGCGGCGCCGCCCCGAACGAGGCGAGCGAGCCCCAGCGGGCGGAGGAGAAGCCGACCGGGATGCTAGGGCCGGCGTCGGTGAACGGATGATCGATTGCCGGGCTCACCCGCTGGAACCGGTTGACCTCGCCCCACGGCACCTCCCAGCGGCCGAAGTCGCGGGTCAGGCGATCGATGGCGGCGGCCAGCGCCTCCAGCTTCACGGAGGCCGGCGCGGCGTCCATCTTATCGTAGCTCGAAAGACCGATGCCCCAGGCGCCGCCGGCCGCGCGCCGCACCATCTCGTCGCCCCAGAAATTGGCCAGCGTGTTGGGCACCGACGCAACGCTCCAGCGATAATCCCAGCCCCTGAGCCGCGCGACCGGATCGGCGAGGCGGCTGTTCAGCGCTCCGGCGGGCGCGGCGTCCCAGGCGGCGACGAGGCCGGGGACCAGCCGCGCGAAGGCGGGCTGGTAGCTGTCGTAGGCGGCGGCCCTGAGGCCGTCGAGCGAGAAGCGGCGCCCGCCCATGAGCATCCTCAACGCATGCTGGCCGCGCGGATTCTCGCCATATTGCTCGACGTAGCGCGGATATTCGGACGCCCTGAGGGTGCCCGGCCCAGCCGCGTTCCAGGGCCAGTTGTTGGAGTTGAAGACGAAGCCGCTCGCCGGGTTCAGGACGTGCGGGATGCGCTGGAGCGGGAGCAGCCCCCGCCAGTCGGTGGCGGGATCGCTGCCGTCGACCGGCTTGGTGTAATCGAATCGATCGTCGCGGGCGGGGATGAACTGCGGGTGGAGATAGGCGATCTCGCCCTTGTCGTCCGCGAACAGGGTGTTGTTCGACGAATTGGCCTGCAGCGCCGCTACGCGCAGGAACGACGAATAGTCGCTCGCCTTGGTGCGGAGGAACGACTGCTCCAGCGCCTCGATCGGTTTGTGCATCATCGCGAAAGTGACCCACTTGCCGCCTTGGGCGCGCACGACCGGGCCGTGATGGGTCCGATAGATCGTGAAGGTGCGTGCGGCCGTGCGGCCGTCGGCGGTGCGATAGGGCAATGTGACGGTGGACGTCTGCACCGGCCGCAACTCGTTGCCATATTTGTAGAAATAGCGGCCGCCGCGCTCGACCATCGTCTCGAGGAACTCGTCGACGCTGTCGACCCCGCTCGACGTGTGCATCCAGCCGGCATGGGAGTTGAAGCCCTGGTAGATGAAGAATTGCCCCCAGGTCGCGGCGCCGTAGGCATTGAGCCCCTCGCCGCTCGTCACCTGCAGCTCGGAGCGGAAGAAGAAGCTGGTGTGCGGGTTGATCAGGAGGAGGGCGCGGCCGCCCTCGCTCCTCGCCGGTGCGATGGCGATTCCGTTCGAGCCGCGCGGCTCGGGGTCCGGCGGCCCGGCGAGGACGAGGGCCGGGCGGTCCTTGCGGTAGAAGGCTTCCAGCCCGGCCAGGTCGATCCGCTCGATGTCGCCGCCGATCGAGCCTTCGGTGAAGGAGAGCGCCATCCACGGCTCGAAGCGACGGATCGCTCGCGGCCGCACCTCGGGGTGGGTGGCAAGGTAGTAATTGAGCCCGTCGGCCCAGGCGTCCATCAGCCTGCGCAGCCAGGCCGGGCTGGCGCGGTAGCGGGCCTGGAGGTCGGCGGGATCCATGTAGAGCCTGGCGCGGAGATCGGCCCAGATCGCCTTCTCCCCCTCCGCCTCGGCGGTGCGGCCGAGGGCAATCATGTAGTTGGTCTCGACCCGGTTGAAATCGTCTTCGGCCTGGGCGTAGATCATGCCGAACACCGCATCGGCGTCGGTCCCGCCCCGCACATGGGCGATGCCCCAATCGTCGCGGACGATCGTCACCCGCGCCGCTTCTGCCCGCCAGCGGGCGAACTCCGCCTTGGGTTGCGAGGCCGCCGGCGTGGCGAGGAGGAGCAAGGGGAGGAGCGCGCGCATCGGCCGCCGCTACGCCCGCCGCGCCGCCGCTTCAAGTTCTGGCGCGGGGCCCGGGCTTGCGGCTAAGCTTCGTCCTGGAAAGATGGAGGACGCATGGCCACGCACGCGGCAGGAGACTGGCAGCCCGGCTATCTCAGGAGGGTGGTGCTCGCCAGCCTGATCGGCACCACCATCGAGTGGTACGATTTCTTCCTCTACGGCTCGGCCGCCGCCCTGGTCTTCAACAAGCTGTTCTTCCCGGAATTCGACCCGCTCACCGGCACACTACTTGCCTTCACCACCTATGCGCTGGGCTTCGTCGCTCGGCCGGTGGGCGGCGTCGTCTTCGGCCATTTCGGCGACCGCATCGGCAGGAAGCGGCTGCTGATGCTGAGCCTCATCCTGATGGGCATCGCCACCACCCTCATCGGCGTACTCCCCACCTACGCGCAGGCGGGGGTGGTGGCGCCGCTCGCCTTGATCCTGCTCCGGCTCGTTCAGGGCTTCGCGGTCGGCGGCGAGTGGGGCGGCGCGGTGCTGCTGGTGGCCGAGCATGGTGACGCCGCCCGCCGCGGCTTCTGGGCGAGCTGGCCGCAGGCGGGGGTGCCGGCCGGCAGCCTCCTCGCCGCCGGGGTGCTGGCCATCCTCGCCGGCACGCAGAGCGAGGCGGATTTCCTCTCCTGGGGCTGGCGCATCCCGTTCCTGCTCTCGGCGATGCTGGTGGCCGTCGGCTGGTGGATCAGAAGCTCAGTGGCCGAGAGCCGCACCTTCGAGGCGGCGCTGGCGGAGGAAGCGCCGCCCAAGGTCCCCGCCGCCGAGGTGTTGCGCGAGAAGCCGGGAGCGTTGGCGACGGGCGCCGGCCTCAGGCTCGGCGAGAACGTCTCCTACTACATCATCACCACCTTCTCGATCACCTACATGACCACCGCCGGCAAGCTGACCAAAGCCGAGGCGCTGGACTGCATCCTGATCGGCGCCGCCCTCCATTTCTGCGCCATCCCGCTGCTCGGCCGCCTCTCCGACCGGATCGGCCGCCGCCCGGTCTATGCCGTCGGCGCGCTCGGCCTCGCCGGCTTCGCTTTCCTGTTCTTCGGCCTGATCGGCAGCGGAAGCTTCGTGAAGGCGGTGGCGGGGATCGCGATCGCCTTGCTCCTCCACGGCGCAATGTACGGGCCGCAGGCAGCCTTCATCACCGAATTGTTCCCGACCCGCTACCGCTATTCGGGCGTCTCCATCGCCTACCAGCTGACCTCGATCGTCGCCGGCTCCGTGGCGCCGATCATCGCCACCTTGCTCTACGGCCTCCACAAGGACCCGCTGCCGGTCTCGCTCTATGTCGGCGCCTGCTGCCTGGTGAGCGGCCTCACCGCCCTCCTCGCCCGCGAAACCCGCGGCATCGAGCTCGCCGCCATCCGCTGAGGTTTCAGGGACCTGTGTCGCAACCGGCGCGTTGGACAGGCGGGAGGGCTTAACTAAGTCTTAGCTTGCAACTGATAAGTATCCTTATTATATGCCTGCCATGGACGCCAATTTCGCCTTCGAGGTAAGCGAGACCGCGCAGGCGTTGCGCCGCGCGTTCGAGCGCCGCGCCGCCGAGCATGGCGTGACCCGCGCCCAGTGGCGCGTCCTGTCGCGCCTCAGTCGCCGCGACGGCCAGCGCCAGGTCGAGCTCGCCGAGGCGCTCGACGTCGAGCCGATCACGCTCTGCCGGATGATCGACCGGCTGGCCGAAGCGGGGCTGGTGGAGCGCCGCGCGGACGTGGAGGACCGCCGCGCCTGGCGGATCCACCTCACCGCCCGTTCCGGCCCGGTCGTCGAGGAGCTTCGCGGCATCGCGGAACAATTTCTCGACGACGCCCTTGCCGGGGTGTCGGAGGCCGAGCAGGCGCGGGTCCGGCAGATCCTGGCACGGGTGCGGGCGAACCTCGCTCCCGCCGCCGAAGCCCAGCGGAGAGCATTATGAAGGAAGGCGCCGTCAAGGCCGCCGAAGCCAAGCCGGCAGAGACGCCGGCCGTGGTCGAGACGATCGAAGTCGTGGCGCCCAGGAAGAAGCGCACGGGGCTCATCCTCATGCTTGCCGTGCCGCTGATCCTGCTCGCCGTCGGCGCTTATTTCTATCTGACCTCGGGCCGCTACGTCTCGACCGACAACGCCTATGTCCAGCAGGACAAGGTTTCGGTCTCCGCCCTGGTGACCGGGCCGATCGTCGAGGTCGCGGTCAAGGAGAACCAGCGCGTCAAGGCCGGCGACCTCCTGTTCCGCATCGATCCCTCGCCCTATCGCATCGCGCTCGAGCAGGCCGAGGCGCAGATCGCCTCCGCCCAAGTCTCGGTGAGCAAGCTCCAGGCGGAGAATGCCGGCACCGGCGCCGACATCCTCGCCGCCCAGGACAATCTGGGCATCGCCCAGCGCAACTTCGAGCGTTACGCCGAGCTGCAGCGGCGCGGCTTCACCACCCGCGTGCTCTACGACCAGGCGCTGCACGGCGTACAGGAAGCCAAGCAGCGGCTCGCCAACGCGAGGAACCAGGCGCAGGTCAGCGCCGCGCAGCTGCGCCAAGGGCCGGAGAGCGCGCAGCCGGCGATCGCCGCCGCCCTCGCCGCCCGCGACAAGGCCCTGCTCGATTTGAAGCGCACCGAGGTGCGCGCACCGGTCGACGGCTATGTCAGTCAGACCGACCGGCTGCAGCTCGGCAACATGGCGGTGCAGGGGCTCGGCATGGTGACCGTGGTGCGCAGCGGCGACACCTGGGTCGAGGCCAATTACAAGGAGACCGATCTGAAGGCGATGGCCCCCGGCCAGCCCGCCGAGATCAAGCTCGACGCTTACCCTTCGGCGAACATCCGCGGCCACGTCGGCTCGATCGGCCGCGGCACCGGTTCGGAATTCTCGGTCCTCCCGGCCCAGAACGCGACCGGCAATTGGGTGAAGGTCACCCAGCGCGTGCCGGTGCGGATCGTCATCGACAGCAATCCGGGCCGCCCGCTCCTCGCCGGCCTCTCGGCCAAGGTGAAAGTGGACACGCAGGAGCAGACGGCGGCGCCGGCACAGCGGGTGGCGACAAAGTGACGATCATCGTCATTGCGAGGAGCGTAGCGACGAAGCAATCCAGCCCGGCCAGGTGGATTGCTTCGCTTCGCTCGCAATGACGGGAACGCCATGGCCAGCGCCGCCGCCCACCCGCCGCACATCCCGACGCTGAAGCTCGACCGGCTCGAGCACGGCGTGCTCACCGTCGCGATCATGATGGCGGTGCTGCTGCAGGTGCTCGACACCACCATCGCCAACGTCGCGCTGCCGCACATGATGGCCTCGATGTCGGCGACCCGCGAGACGATCAACTGGGTGCTGACCAGTTATATCGTCGCATCCGCGATCGCCATCCCGATCACCGGCTGGCTGGCCGACCGGGTCGGGCGGCGGCGCCTGTTCATCTGGTCGGTGATCGCCTTCACAATTGCCTCGGTGATGTGCGCGATGGCGCAGAACCTGCCCCAGATGGTCGCCTTCCGCGCCCTGCAGGGCGTATCGGGCGCCTTCCTGGTGCCGATCGCCCAGGCGGTGATGTTCGACATCAACCCGCCGTCCAAGCACGCGCGGGCGATGGCGATGTTCGGCATGGGGGTGATGATCGGCCCGATCCTCGGCCCCGTGCTGGGCGGCTGGCTGACCGAGAATTACAACTGGCGCTGGGTCTTCCTGGTGAACCTGCCGGTCGGCGTGGTCTGCACCCTCCTGCTGCTGCGATTCATGCCGTCGGGCGAGATCAAGCGCCGGCCGTTCGACCTGTTCGGCTTCTTCCTCCTCGCGATGGCGCTGGGCGGCCTGCAGATGATGCTCGACCGCGGCGAGCAGCTCGACTGGTTCGACAGCTGGGAGGTGTGGATCGAATGCGGCCTCGCAATCTCGGGCGCCTGGATGTTCGTCGTCCACCTCGCGACCGGCGGGCATCCCCTGTTCGAGCCGAAGATGTTCAAGGACCGCAACTTCGCCTTCGCGCTTGCCTTCATGGCGGTGACGGGCGTGCTGCTGCTCGCCGGCCTCGCCCTGCTGCCGCCATTGCTCCAGACTTTGTTCGGCTATTCGGTGCTCGATTCGGGCTTCCTCACCGCGCCGCGCGGGATCGGCACCTTGATATCGATGATGCTGGCCGGGCGGCTGACCGGCAAGTTCGACGCGCGGCTGCTCATATTCGCAGGCATCGGCTGCCTGGCTTTGTCGCTCTACCAGATGTCGGGCTTCACCTTGGTGATGGGCACCAGGCCGATCATCGTCTCGGGCGTGATCCAGGGGCTCGGCCTCGGCTTCATCTTCGTGCCGCTGCAGGCGCTCGCCTTTGCCTCGCTGCCGCCGGCATACCGCACGACCGGCGCCGCCTTGCTCAACCTCTGCCGCAACATCGGCGGCTCGGTGGGCATCTCGGTCGTCACCTTCCTGCTCGCCCGCAACCTCCAGGTCAGCCATTCGGACCTCGCCTCGCACATCAATTCCGCGATGCTGCCGGCGGCGGCCCAGACCATCATCAGCCAGATCGGCGGCGGCGCCGACACCGTCCTCGCCATGCTCAACGCGGAGATCAACCGGCAGGCGCTGATGATCGCCTATATCGACGATTTCCACGCGATGATGTGGGTGACGCTCGTTGCCATGCCGTTCGTCTGGCTCCTCCGCCCCGCCAAACGCGGCGGCGGCGCCCCGCCCGTGATGGCGGACTAGCGCCCTACCACTCGCCAGGCCTTCCGGCGCCGCCGTTGCCGCGAGGGCTTTCGAGCAGACTCGCCGTGCCGGCCCGCAGGGCGGCGGGAAGTGCGGTCAAGGCCCGATCGTCGAGCGGCAGGTGCGGCAGGTGGCGACGCAACACATCCGCCACGGCGAAAGCCTGTTGACGATCGCGGCGCCGCTTCAGCGGATCGCGATCGTGGCGCTCCGCAAGCCAAAGCTTATGCAGGGCGAAAGCGCGCGGATCGGGCGAGACAATGCGCAGCGGGAAGCCGCGCTCGTCGATTGCCGTCTGATCGACTTGAGGGCAGTTCTGAAGCCAGGCGAGCCCTTCGATCTCGGCGGCGGTCATGTCGGCGGGATCGCTGCCGAGCCGCCCCGGTCGAGCGTGAGGCGACGCAGCGCGACCTATCGGCATGATCAGGTCGACCATGAAACCGGCGGCGTTGACGGCGCGGAAGCTTCCCGCGGCCAGCGGCTGGAAGGTCGCGTCGGCGCCGGCCAGAATAGTGCGCAGCCCTTCCTCCTGAACGTCCTTGGCGACGAGCCCGAGACGTTCGCGGGCGTCGAGCAACAGGTCGATGTCGTTCGTCGCCACGTCGGCGCTGTCGAAATGACCCGCGGCCATCCTTTCGTAGGCGAACAGCGCGTTGGTGCCGACGACGCTGATCGCCTCGCCAAGCAGGCTCCGACGATCCAGCCGTCGCAGTACGCGCGCGGCAGTCAAGGGCACTCGTCCCAGCCCCATCGCGCGGTTGACGACCGCCATCGCGCGGACCGTGCCGTCGATGTGCGCCAGCCTATCCTTCGCTTCCGCACGGCCGGCGATGAAGCGCTCGTAGGTCAGCTCCGTTTCAGGGCGACGGAGACCCAGGCTCGTCCATTTGCCGCCGACCTTTCGATAGAGATATTCCCTGCCCTTGACCTGTTTCCACGCCATTCCGCCGCGGTGGCGTTCCCGCGCGGCCTCGGCTTCGCGAAAGGCGGCATAGGCCTGTTCCGCATTGATGAGCTGCCTCATCTGCTCGCCCGATAGCTCGACGAAGGCCACTGTTATCCCCTTTTGCGCCAAATCCTACGCGAAAGGGGATAACGGCGCAATGACGCGGCCTCAATCCGGCAGCGGGGTGCGTTCGATCAGCGGGCGGGAGCGTTCGTCCTTGTGCTTCCTGCCGGCGTGGCGCTGGGGAAGCGGAGGAAGCTCGGCGCGGGTCACGCGGCCGTCGTGGTTGGCGTCGAGCAGCAGGAAGCGCTGGCCCGCCGCTCGGGCGAACTCGGCGCGCGAGACGCCGCGATTGAGATCGGCGTCGGCCGAGATGACCGGCTCGGGGATGTTGAGGTAGGAGAAGCGGCCGGCCCCCTCCAGCCCTTCGTCATATTCGACCTGCCCTTCGAAGCGCCGCTCCCCGCCCCGGCGCCGGCCACCGCCGCCCCAGCCGCCGCGCCGGCCGCCGAAGCCGCCGCCGCGCATCTGCAGGCAGAGCTGGACCTCGGGCGCCACGTCATTCTCGTAACGGGCGATCTCCTCCGGTCCGAGCTCGCCGTCATGGTCGGCGTCGAGCGCGGCGAAGAAGCGAAGCGCGTCGGCCTGCATCTCGGCGACGGTGAGAGCGCCGTCATGGTCGCTATCGGCGCCGGAAAACCAGGCGCCGGCATTGTCCGCGCCCGGCTCCGACGATCGGAACGGCTCGCCCATCGGGCTGAGAAAGGCGCTGCCGCGCCCATGCAAAGGCGGGCCGGGCGGCGGGTTCGGCGGCTGGGCGAGGGCGGCGGTGGAGCAGGCGGCGAGGGCCGCAAACAGGATGTGGCGCATGGTCCTCCTTGTGCCCTCGCGCGCAGGAGGACGCCAGAGCGGCTGAACCGCAAGTGAAGCCGGGCCTTGGCGCGGCGGTGCGGAAGCGGGCATGATGGCCGCGAAGCCGCCGGGAGACGAGGATGACCGCACCGCCGAACGATCCGGGCTCGGACGGGCCGGCCCGCGAGGCCAACGCGCATCTCACCCAGATGCGGCTGCTGGTCGTCGCGCTGACCCTGGTCGGCCTGTGGATGGCACGGAGCTTCCTGCTCCAGCTGGCCTGGGCGGCGACCATCGCGGTCGCTTTGTGGCCGCTCTACTGCCGCGTCGCGCGTCGCGCGCCCAAGCGGGGGCTGGGCTTCGCCGCCCCGCTCGGCTTTACCCTCGCCACCGGCCTCGTGCTGATGGTGCCGCTCGTCGTCGTCGCCGTCGAGGCGGCGCGGGACAGCCAGGCCGCGCTCGACTGGATCGGCGTCGCCCAGAAGCAGGGTGTGCCGGTCCCGCACTGGCTGCCCGGCCTGCCGCTGGTCGGCGCGCGGGCCGGCGCCTGGTGGCGCTCGAACCTCGCCGATCCGCAGGGGGCGGCCCAATTGCTCGGCCAGGTCGACGCCGGCGCGCTCGCCCGCTTCACCGGCGCGCTCGCCGCCCAGATCGCCTCGCGCTCGATGTTCTTCCTGGTCACCCTGCTCGCCTTGTTCCTGATGCTGCGCGACGGCGAGGGGCTTGCCGGCACCGCCGTGTCGAGCGCGCGGCGCTTCTACGGCGAATTCGGCGAGCGCTTCGTCGTCCGCCTGACCGAAGCGGTGCGCGGCGCCGTCAACGGCACCGTGTTCGTCGCGATCGGCGAGGGGACGCTGATCGGCGCGGCCTATGCCGTCGCCGCCGTGCCGCGGCCGGTGCTGTTCGCGCTCGTCACGATTGCCTTCGCGATGCTGCCCTTCGGCGCTTGGTTCGCATTCGGCGTGGCTTCGCTGGTGCTCGTCGTCCAGGGCCATGTCGTCGCCGCCGCGGCCCTGTTCGTCTTCGGCGCGGCGGTGATGCTGATCGGCGACAATTTCGTCCAGCCGGCCCTGATCGGCGACTCCATCCGCCTGCCCTTCCTGTGGGCATTCGTCGCCACGTTCGGCGGGCTCGAGACGTTCGGCCTCGTCGGCCTGTTCGTCGGCCCGGCGCTGATGGCGGTGCTGCTGCTCGTATGGGAGGAATGGCTGGCCGGCGGGGACCCGCCGCCGCGGCGGGTCAGGAAGAGAGGGAGGCGAGCGGCGCGGTCAGCCGCCACCTGAGGCCGTCGGGGCGATATTCGGTCTGGGCCGCGCCCTTGAAGCGGCCGCCGACGAGCTTGGCGATCATCTGGGTGCCGAAGCCCTGGCGGAGCGGCGGCGCGCAGGGCGGGCCGTCCGTTTCGGTCCATTCGAGCGCCAGCCGCCCCTCGTTCACCTCCCAGCGGATCGAGACGCGCCCATGCTCGTTCGACAGCGCGCCATATTTGATCGAGTTGCTCTCGAGCTCGTGGATGACGAGGGTGAGCGCCATCACCGCGTCCGCGCCGAGCATCACCTCCGGCCCCGCCACCGCGACGCGTCCGGTGCCGCCGACCAGCGCCCGCTCGATCAGCTCGCCGAGGCCCGCCGCCGTCCAGGCCGTCTGCAGGAGCATGTCGACCGCTTGGCCCATTGCCGCCAGCCGGCCGTTCAGGGCCTTGCGCGCCTCCTCGATCGAGCGGCCGCTCCTCAGCGTCTGGTTGGCAACGGCCTGGGCGATGCCGAGCAGGTTCTTGATACGATGGCGCAGCTCGAGCAGCCGGATCGAGCTGACGTCGAACTCGGCCCCGCCCGCCGGCGCGGCTGCCGATTCGTCAGCCGGGCGCGGCGATTTCGCAGTCAATCCTGCCGCTCCGTGTCGACGACCTTCTGCGGCCGCACCTCGGGCAGCACCTCCCGAAAATGGCGTTCGACCGCCTCGTAGCATTCGCAGGCGCGGCCCTCGATCGCGTCGCGCTCGAGGATATGGATCGAACCGCGTCGGTAGCGGATCAGGCCCTGGCCCTGAAGCGAGCGCGCCACCGCGCTCACCGTCGTGCGCTGCACGCCGAGCATTTCGGCGAGATATTCCTGGGTCAGCGAGATGTCGTCGCCGCCGGCGCGGTCCTGGGCGGTGAGCAGCCAGCGGCAGCAGCGCGCCTCGAGCGGGTGGAAGGCGTTGCAGGCGACGGACTGCATCACCTGGGCGAGGAGCGCGTCCGAATAGCGGGCGAAGAGGTCACGTATGTGGGTCGATCGAGCCTTGGCGGCTTCGAGCGCCTTCAGGTCCACCCTCAGCGCCTTGCCGGGGATCTGGACCACGGCGCGGGCGAAGGCGGGCGCCTTGCCGCCGCTGACGATGCCGCCGACCGCGCCTTCCTTGCCGATCGTCGCCACCTCCACCGTGCGGCCGTCCACCACGCCGACGACGATCGCGACGACGGTGCCGGCGGCGGGGAAATGGGTGGCGGGGACCTCGGCTCCCGGCTCGAACAGGACTTCGCCTCGCTTCAGCTCGACGGCGCCGGCGGCCGCTTCGATGAGCAGCCGGTCGGCCGGGCTGAAGGTCGAGAGCAGTCGGTTGCTCGCGAAATAGCCGGACAAAGCAGACGAGCCTGCGCTTTCCGCGCCAAGCAACGAATTCGGCACGCGACACCCCCGCTCCTGCCCGGCCTGCCGGGCCCGGCTCTTCCCCGTAACGGCGGATTGTATCAAGGGCGTAACAGCCTGTCTGTCTGCCACTCGACATTGCGGCGGTGCAGCGGGAGGGACCGATCGGGCGCCGCGCGGGTTGAAGCGGCGCAACAGGCGAGGAGGAGAGAGCGATGACGAAGGTGGGCAAAAGGCGGCTCGGCCGCGACGGGCCGGAAGTCTCGGCGATCGGCCTCGGCTGCATGGGCATGTCCGAATTCTACGGCGCCGGCGACGAGGCGGAATCGATCGCCACCATCCGCCGCGCGCTGGATCAGGGCGTCACCTTCCTCGACACCGCCGACATGTACGGCGTCGGCCGCAACGAAGAGTTGGTCGGCCGCGCCATCGCGGGCCGGCGGGACGAGGTGTTTCTCGCCACCAAGTTCGGTAACGTCCGCGGGGCCGACGGCAGCTTCGGCGGCGTGTGCGGCCGGCCGGATTATGTCCGCTCCGCCTGCGAGGCGAGCTTGAAGCGCCTCAACGTCAGGACCATCGACCTCTATTACCAGCACCGCGTCGATCCGAACGTGCCGATCGAGGAGACGGTGGGCGCCATGGCCGAGCTGGTCAGGGAAGGGAAGGTGCGCTTCCTCGGCCTTTCGGAAGCGGCGCCGGCGACGATCCGCCGCGCCCACGCCACCCATAAGATCACCGCGCTCCAGACCGAATATTCGCTGTGGAGCCGCGACGTCGAAGCGGAGGTGCTGCCGACGGTACGCGTGCTCGGCATCGGCTACGTCGCTTATTCGCCGCTCGGCCGCGGCTTCCTCACCGGCCAGATCCGGCGCCCGGAGGATTTTCCCGACGACGACTTCCGCCGCTTCCACCCGCGCTTCACCGGCGAGAATTTCGAGCAGAACATCGCGCTCGTCCACGCCATCGAGGCGATGGCGGCGGAGAAGGGCGTGACCGCCGCCCAGCTCGCTCTGGCCTGGGTGCTTGCGCAGGGCGAGGACATCGTGCCCATTCCCGGCACCAAGCGACGCACCTGGCTCGACCAGAATATCGGCGCGCTGGAGGTCAGCCTGTCGCGGGACGAGCTCGACCGCCTCGACGCCATCCTCCCGCCCGGCGCCGCCGCGGGCCCGCGCTACCACGAACGCGGCATGGCGACGCTCAACCTTTAGGCTTGCGGGCCATTGCGCGGACGAAACGGGCGGCTCAGCGAAGCCAGGTTATCATGCGCGGAAAGATCGCCTCGTCGGTCATGCCCCAGCAGGCGAGCAGCGGCACGCCGAACCAACGGCCGGTCGAGAAGCACTCGATGATCGTCGCGCTGCCGCCCCGATAGCCATCGGCGTGGAAAACCAAAACCGGGTCGAGGCCGAGCTCGGCCGCGGCGGCCCACGACCAGGCGATCGCCGCCATCTCCTCGCCCGGATCGTCGGACACTTGCGAGAGGGTGGGACGGCGCGCCGGCTCGGTGACGGCGATGTGGCCCGCCTCGTGGAGCAGGTCGCCCGGATAAAAGAGACGCCCGGGATCGGCGACGATACCGCCGTCGCGGACCGTGAGACCGGGCAACAGCCCGTCGCCCGCCGGCTCCAGCGTTACAGGAACGCCGATGCGGGCGAGGAAACCTGCGATCTTGCTCGCCACCGCATCGTCGAAACCCGCCACCGGAGCAGCCTAGCGGCGGCGAGCGAGGCTTGACAGTCCGTCGTTTTAGGCAGATATTTCTGTCATGACAGAAATATCCGTCGAGTCGCGCCTCGCCCCCGCCGTCGAGCATTTCGTGCTCCATTGGGGCGACATGGGCGGCCAGTGGGGCGTCAACCGCTCGGTCGCGCAGATCCACGCGCTTCTGTACCTGTCCGAGCGGCCGTTGACGGCGGAGGACATCGCCGAGACGCTCGGCATGGCCCGTTCGAACGTCTCGAACAGCCTGAAGGAGCTGGCGAGCTGGAAGCTGATCCGCCGCGTTCCCCTGTTCGGCGAACGGCGCGACCATTTCGAGGCCGAGACCGATTTGTGGGAGATGGTCACCCGCATCGCCCAAGGCCGCAAGGAGCGTGAGATCGACCCTGCCGCCGCCGCCTTGCGCGCCTGCCGGGCCGAGGCCGAAGGCGATCCGCGGGTCAGCCCGGTCGCCAGGAAGCGGCTCAAAGAGATGGAGGAATTCGTCGCCACCCTCAGCCGCTGGTACGATCAGATGCTCGGCATCCCCGCCCCCAAGCTCATGGCGCTGATCCGCATGGGATCGAAGGTGGCGAGCCTGGTCGGCTTCGGCCGCAAGGGAGCGAAGGCGGCGCCGGAAGGCTGAAAATTTTTTGGCGGGAGGTTTCTCGCGGCGCAGACGCGCCAGAACGGAGGAGGCGATGGAGAGGGCCGGAGCCGAGGTGATAGCCTTCCCGTGCAGCGGTCGCGCCGCCGCTCCCCCTGCCGACATCGGCGATCTCCGCTTCCGGGCGCTGGCGGGAGAGGACGCCTGGGCGAGCCTGCCGGCGGCGGTGCGCGAGCGCTTCGGCCGGCATCTCGGCGCCGGCGCGTCGATCCTTTACGCCGGCGAGGTGGTCGAGTGCCGGATGAGCCGCTGCGGGCGCCTGCTCGCCCAGCTCTGCCGGGTGATCGGCGCGCCGCTGCCGCTGTCGCGCGACGCCTTCGTGCCGGCGGTGGTCAGCGTCACCGAGGATGCGGCGAGCGGCGGCCAGTTCTGGACCCGCCTCTACGGCCGCCGCCGCGGCTTCCCGCAAGTGATCCGCAGCGCTAAACGCTTCGCCGGTCCCACCGGGCTCGAGGAATATGTCGGCTGCGGCGTCGGCATCGCGCTGCGGCTCGAAGTCGCCGACGGCGCGCTCCATTTCCTCAGCGACCATTATTTCGTGAGCGCCGGACACTTCCGGCTGCGCCTGCCGCACTGGCTGTCGCCGGGGCGGATGCGGGTCAGCCATATCGATTGCGGCCATGGCAGCTTCGCCTTCGTGCTGCGGCTCGACCATCGCCGGCTCGGAGAATTGGTCTGCCAGACCGCGATGTTCGAGGAGCGGCCCGAGCCACGGCATGACTGACCTGGCGCCTCCCATCGTGGGCGACCGGCTGCTGTGAGCCTTATCCTCGTCATCGGCGGCTATGGCGGTTTCGGCGCGCGCCTCTGCCGCCGGTTAGCCGCCGCCGGCCATGATCTGATCGTGGCAGGCCGGAGCGGGGAAAAGGCGGCGCAGTTCGCCGCCGGGCTCCCCACCGCCCGGCCGCTCGTCCTCGACCGCGCGGACGACCTCGGCCCAGTGCTCGAGCGCGAGCGGCCGGAGCTCGTCATCGACGCCGCCGGCCCCTTCCAGGGCAGCGGTTACGGGGTGCCGCGTGCCTGCCTCGCCGCGCGCATCCCCTATCTCGACCTCGCGGACGCCCGCGACTTCGTCTGCGGCATCGGCGCGCTCGACGCCGAGGCGCGGACGGCCGGCGTCGCCATCCTCTCCGGCGCCTCCACTTCGCCGGCGCTGACCGGCGCAATCGTTCGTCGGCTGGCCGAGGGGCTCGAGCGGGTCGACAGCGTCGACATCGCCCTCAGCGCCGCCAACCGCGCGGCGGGCGGCGACGCGGTGGTCGCGGCCGCGCTCAGCTATGTCGGCCGCCCGGTGCGGCTGTGGCGGGGCCGGCGCTGGACGAAGGCGGCGGGCTGGCAGGAGATGAGGCGCGAGGATTTCACCTTCGCCGACGGCAAGGGCGGCCTGCGGAGGCGGCTGGTCGCCCTCGCCGACCTCGCCGACCTCGAGCTTCTCCCCGCGTTGCTGCCGGGCCGCCCTACCGTCGCCTTCCGCGCGGGCACCGAACTCGGCTTCCAGATGCTCGCTTTGTGGCTGCTCAGCTGGCCGATGCGCTGGGGCTGGCTGACGTCGCTCGCCGGCGCGCGGCGCGGGATCGTCGCCCTTTACCGCCTGACCGGCCGCTGGGGCGGCAAGCGTTCGGCGATGAGCGTCACGCTGACCGGCCGGCGCGGCGGCGACGCGGTGGAGCGGCGCTGGACCGTGGTGGCGGAGCAGGGCGAGGGGCTGGAGATCCCGACGCTCGCCGCCGAGCTCCTCGCCGCGGACATCCTGGGCGGGCGCGTCGCGCCGGGCGCGCGTTCGCCGGAATCGCTACTGCCGCTCGACCGGTTCGAGCCCCTGCTCGCCCGCCTGCCGGTCCGCACGGAAATGGTCGAGCGCCCCCTGCCGCCGCCGCTCTACTCCCGCGCGATGGGCGGGGCCTATTCGTCCCTGCCGCCCGCCGTCCGGCGCGTGCACGACCTCCATCGGGACGGGGGCGCCGCCGGCGAAGGAAGAGTGGTGCGCGGCCGCTCCCTCCCGGCCCGGGCCGCCGCCGCGGCGATGCGCTTCCCGAAATCCGGCACCTGGCCGCTGCACGTCGCCTTCGCCGAAGCGGGCGGGGTCGAGCGGTGGACCCGCGATTTCGGCGGCCACGTCTTCTCGAGCGAGCTGAGCCGCGCGAGCGAAGGCGTCACCGAACGCTTCGGCCCTTTGCGCTTCGTCTTCGACCTGCCCGCAGGGCCGCACGGCCTCGAAATGCGCCTGCGCCGGTGGAGCCTGTTCTGCCTGCCGATGCCGCTTGCCCTCGCCCCGCGCATCGCCGCGCGCGAATGGGAACAGCAGGGCCGCTTCCGCTTCGATGTTGCCGTGTCGCTGCCCCTGCTCGGCCCGGTGATCGGCTATGCCGGCTGGCTCGAGCCGCTGTGACGGACCCCGAGAGACACTCGCTCGGAACGATCCCGTGCGCCGCGACGGTCGCGGCCTTCGCGGCCGTCACGCCCGCGGCTCACTTCGCGGGCCTGTCGTCGGCACTGCAGTCCTTCACCATTGCTTAAGGAGGTTCGGCCCCCCTTGTGGGGCCTTGGTCGGCTCCGGCTTGCTCGGCATGCGGCAGCCTCGCCTTTCACGCCTTCCTGCCGTGGTGCGAATGAAGACGAACCAGAAAAGGCGGCCCGGAAACCGGACCGCCTTTTCGCTCGGCCACTGGCGGGCCGGCCGGCGCGAAGCTCTTAGCGCTTCGAGAACTGGAAGCTGCGGCGGGCCTTGGCCTTGCCGTACTTCTTGCGCTCGACGACGCGCGGGTCGCGGGTGAGGAAACCCTCGCGCTTTACCGCGGTCCTCAGCGCCGGCTCATAGCGGGTGAGCGCGGTCGAGATGCCGTGGCGGACGGCACCGGCCTGTCCGGAGAGACCGCCCCCCTTCACGGTCGCGACCACGTCATACTGGCCGCGGCGCTCGGTGACGTCGAACACCTGGTTGATGATGAGACGCAAAGTCGGCCGAGCGAAATAGACCGCCTGGTCGCGCCCGTTGACGATGATCTGGCCGGTGCCGGGCTTCAGCCATACGCGGGCGACGGCGTCCTTGCGGCGGCCGGTGGCGTAGGCCCGGCCCTGCTTGTCGAGCTGCTGCTCGCGAAGCACGGCCTGGATCTGCGGGCCCTGGGTCGAGACACCTTGCTCTCCGCCTGCGGCAGGCTCGTCGGCGGCGGGCGCCTCGGCGGGAGCCGGGTTGGCGGCCGCCTGGCCGGTCAGCTCGGCAAGGTCGGAAAGGGACTGGCGGTTGTCGGTCATTTACGCACCCACCTTGTTCTTGCGGTTCATTCCCGCGACATCGAGAGGCTGAGGATTCTGGCCGCCGTGCGGATGCTCGGTGCCGGCATAGAGGTGAAGGGCGCGCATCTGGTCGCGGCCCAATGGCCCGCGCGGGATCATGCGCTCGACCGCTTTCTCGAGCACG
Source organism: Sphingomonadales bacterium (assembly GCA_034668625.1). Classification (GTDB taxonomy): domain Bacteria; phylum Pseudomonadota; class Alphaproteobacteria; order Sphingomonadales; family Sphingomonadaceae; genus Allosphingosinicella. Next base: position 16,845 of record JAXDOX010000026.1, on the reverse strand, counting down.
CGCTCGGGGAAGCGGCCCTCGAGCACCTTGCCGGCGGTGACGCCCTTGATGCCGCCGGCATAGCCGGTATGGCGATAGTAGATCTTGTCGGCCAGCTTCTTGCCGGTGAACTTCACCTTGCCGGCGTTGACGATGACGACATGGTCGCCGCAATCGACGTGCGGAGTGAAGCTCGGCTTGTGCTTGCCGCGCAGGATGTTGGCGACGATCGAGGCGAGGCGCCCGACCACCAGCCCGTCGGCATCGATCAGATGCCATTTCTTCTCCACCTCGGCCGGCTTGACCGACTTGGTGGTCTTCATCAGCGCCTTCATGGCCCCTGGACCTTTCGAAACGAGCTGCGCCGCCCACATGGGACCCCATGAAAGTACTACTTTCATGGGAACCCTAGGGATCACCCGTGGAGCGGCGCGAACGGCGGGCAAATGGCAGGGAGGCCCCGGAAAGTCAAGAAAAGCGGGCGTTTGGCGAGAGGTAAAATGTTACCGCTCGACTTCCACCTCCACCCACGCCTGGTAATCGGGCAGAGCGTTGTCGATCGGCCAGACCATCGCCGCCGGCACCTTGTAGCTGTGCAATTCGGCGAGGCGTGCGATCAGGCGGTCCGCCGCGTCGGCGCGAGTCTTGAACAACGCGGCGACCTCCTCGGCCTCCTCGGTCTTTCCGCCCCACCGGTAGATCGAGCGGCAGGGGCCGAGGATGTTGGCGCAGGCGGCGAGGCGCTCCTCGACCAGCGTGCGGGCGATCCGCGCCGCCTCCTCGCCGTCCGCGAAAATTGCGTAGACGGTAACGATGCCGGTCACACTTTGCGCTCCCCCAGCCTATGCGCGGTGGCGAGGATGGTGGCGAGGAGGATGACCGCCATGCCTTGATGCGCCGCGGCGAGGGGGATTTGCACCCCTGAAAGCAGGGTGGCGATGCCGAGCAAGATCTGAAAAGCCACGGCGATCGCCACGGCGGTGGCATAACCTCGCCGGCCGCGCGTCCAGGCGGCGGCGGCGAGCATTGCGACGGCGAGCGCCACGCCCCAGGCGAGCCAGCGGTGGATGAACTGGACGAGGATCGGGTTGTCGACCAGGTTGGCGAGCCAGGGACGCATCATCGGCGCCGCCGAGGGGAACCATTCGTCGCCCATCTTCGGCCAGCTATTGTAGGCGAAGCCGGCGTCGAGCCCCGCGACGTAGGCGCCGTACATCAACTGCAGCACGAGGGCCGAGAGCGCCCATATGCCCACGGTCGGCATGCGCGCGGGCCGGGCGCCGGCGTCCGCCGCCAGCGCCCGGAGGTCGAGCGCCACCCACAGGCAGGCGGAGAAGATGGCGAGGGCAGTGAGGAGGTGGATGGCGAGGCGGATATGGCTCACTTCCGGCCGCTCGACGAGGCCTGAGGCGACCATCCACCAGCCGATCGCCCCCTGCAGCGCGCCCAGCGCGAGGATGAAGCAGAGCTTCCAGCCATAGCCGCGCGGAATCGCCCGCTTGCCTGCGAACCACAGGAGGGGGAGGGCGAAGACCAGGCCGATCGCGCGGCCGAGCAGGCGGTGGACATATTCCCAGAAGAAGATGTTCTTGAACTCGGCGAGGCTCATGCCGCTGTTGACCAGATGATATTGCGGGCTGGCGCGATAGGCTTCGAATTCGACCCGCCACTGGAGGTCGTCGAGCGGCGGCAGCGTCCCCGCGATCGGCTCCCATCTGACGATCGACAGACCCGATTCGGTGAGCCTCGTGATCCCGCCGACCACGACCATGATGAGGACCAGGGCGGCGACCGCGAGCAGCCAGTAGGAGAGGGCGAGCGGCCGCGGCCGGGAGTCGGGGGCTGGGATAGCGGCGCTCGCCATGGTGCCGGCGATATGGCCGGAGCGGCGTCGAACGGCAAGGCGGCGGAGCTGCGCCGCTTCTGCTTCAGGACATGAGAAACTTTTCACAGAATGTTATGTTGTATCTTTACGGATGTGACATTATAGCAGCGTCACGGCAATCACGACGGGCGAGGGAATGTTCACGGGCGCGCATGAAAGAGGACTGTTCGACCGGATGGCCATCGGCCTGTCCGGCCTGTGCCTCATCCACTGCGTCGCCAGCGCAATCTTCGTCGCCTTGCTGGCGACGGCCGGCGGCTTCCTGCTCAATCCGGCGATCCACGAGGTGGGCCTCACCTTCGCGATCGGACTCGGCATCGCGGCGCTGGGCCGCGGCATCCTCGTCCACGGCTTCATGATGCCGCCGGCGATCGGCGGCCTTGGGCTCGGGGTGATGGCAGGGTCGCTGTCGCTGCCGGAGGGCGGGGCGGGAACGCTTTACACGATCGTCGGGGTCGCGATCCTCGCCCTCGGCCACGACCTCAATCGCCGCGCGGTCATCTGAGAAAGAAGGCGGAAGCGGCCTCAGCCGCCTCCGCCCCCCCGGTTCGCGTACCGCCGCCTCTCCTAGCTGCGAGGCCTTGCCGAAAGGTTGAGAGTCAGACCGGCTCCTGCGGCGCTTCGCCTCGCATGCCCAGCCGCCGGTGGTGCCAGGCGAAGACGGCGAAGGCGCCGCGGTGGGGGCGCAGCGCCTCGGCGAGCTCTCGGATCTGCTTCTCGCTCGGCCGGCCCTCGAGGCCGAAGATGTTCCCGGTCTCGATCTGCACTGCGAGGTCGCCGGCCGGCCAGATGTCGCGCCGCCCTTCCGCGAACAGCAGATAGATTTCCGCCGTCCAGCGGCCGATCCCCTTGACCCGGACGAGCTGGGCGATCGCTTCCTCGTCGTCCTCCGGCAATGAGTCGAAATCGAGCCGGACCGAGACGACCTCCTCGGCGAGGCTGCGGGCGTAGCTCGCTTTCTGCCGCGAGAGGCCCGCGGCGCGCAGCGTCGCGTCGTCGGCGGCTAGCAGAGCTTCGGGCGAAGGAGGGTCGCCGACCAAGCCGATCAGCTTGTTCCACATCGAGGCTGCCGCCTTGATCGAGACCTGCTGGCCGACGATGGCGCGGAGCAGGGTGACGTAGCCGCGACCGCTGATCCGCGGCTCGGGATAGCCGGCGCGCGCAAGGGCGGCGGCGATCGCCGGCTCCCGCTCCGCCAGCGCATCGAGCGACGCTTTGAGGTCGGCCGCGCTGATCCCCACCTTTGTCCTCCGCCTTGAATTCCGCCCCGGCGCCTAGCATAGGTTCGCGCCGCGGCACCTCCCGAAATCGGCGGCATCTGAACGCACATGGCAAAGCTCACCATCATCGGCCGCGACGGCCGGGAAGCGACCGTCGACGGCAAAGCGGGCTGGAGCGTCATGGAGAATATCCGCGATTCCGGCTTCGACGAGCTGCTGGCGCTGTGCGGCGGCTGCTGCAGCTGCGCTACCTGCCACGTCCACGTGGCGGAGGAATGGGTGTCGCGGCTCAAGCCGATCGGAGCGGACGAGGACGATCTTCTCGACAGCTCGAGCTGGCGCCAGGCCAACAGCCGCCTGTCCTGCCAGATCGAGTTCGGCGATGAGCTCGACGGCCTGAAGGTGCAGATCGCGCCGGAGGATTGAAGCTCCTCCCCTCGATTTCGAGGGGAGGATTAGGGGAAACGCACCACCGCCGTCGGCACGGCCTTGGTGGTGGGCGTGACGTGCCACACTATCTTGGTGCCCGGTCCCGGCGCGGGGCCTTCCTCATTGTTCTGCATGACCAGGCTGGCGTCGGTGGTGAGGGTGAAGGTGCCTTCGCGGCCCTCCGCGTCGGTGGGGGTGCCGGGGGCGCCCATGTCCTGGGTCATATCGCCGAAAGCGGGCGCCTTGACCCGTACCGAGCCGTCCTTCCTGAGCTCGACCGCCACCCAGGGGATGACCGCCATCGCGTCGAGGTTGATCGGGTAGGCGAAGCCGCGGTCCAGACGGCCCGTCAGGGTGTAATCGACCCGGAACTTGTTGCCGCCGAGATATTCGACCGAGCGGTAGCCCTCCTCCTTGGAAAGCGCTTCGGCGATCGCCTTGCGCTGGGCGATCGTGTCGGCGCTCGGCGGGCCGGGGGGCGCCTTCTTGCCCTTGTCGTCGGTCAGCTGCGGGTCGTTCGCCAGCACCTCGCCCTGGTAGGTGAAGGTGAAGTTGCGATCCTTGCGGATGTCGAGCGTCGAGACGAACCTGCCGGGGCTCAGGATGCAGGAGGCGAGCAGCAACGCCGCGGCGAGTGCGACGCTCAGGCGAGCGAACTTCATGGCGACTACCCCCCGTGTGTCGCCGCCGCGTATAAAGCAATCGCCGCCGCGTTGGAAACGTTGAGGCTCTCCATCCCCTCGCCGATCGGTAGGCGCGCGAGCGCGTCGCAATGCTGGGCGGTGTTGTGACGCATCCCCTCCCCCTCGGCGCCGAGGACGAGGGCGACGCGCGACGGGCCGAGCGCCTGCGCCAGGTTCATCTCCGCTTCCCCGGCGAGGCCGATCCGCCAGAAGCCCGCCGCGGCGATTTCCTCGAGGGCGCGGGCGAGGTTGACGACCCGCACCCAGGGCATCGTCTCCAGCGCGCCGCTCGCCGCCTTGGCCAGCGCCCCGGATTCCGGCGGAGCATGACGGTCCTGGGTGACGAGGCCGAGCGCGTCGAAGGCGGCGGCGGAGCGCAGGATCGCCCCGACATTGTGCGGGTCGGTGACCTGGTCGAGGACGAGGATCGGACGGCCTTCCGGCGCGTCGGCTAACAGGTCGGCGAGCAGCAAATCGTCGAGCCGCTCGACCTCCGCGACCACGCCCTGGTGCGGGGCGTCGCGGGGCACCAGCCGGCCCAGGTCGGCGGCGTCGGCGAAGGTAATGGGCACCGAGGGTGGCAGGTCGAGCTCGTCCGCCGCCTCGCGCGTCGCCCACAGCCGAACCACCTCCCGGTCCGGGTTGGCAAGCGCGGCGGCGACGGCGTGGCGGCCCCAGAAGCGGGGCCGGTTCTCGGGCTTCGAAGCCTGGCGGGCTTTGCGGCGCATCGCGCTGCCATGACCGCGCCCGCTACTGGTGGCAAGCGTGAGGACGCGATGTCATGGAACGGGCAAGAGCACTCCGTCCCGCAGGCTCTCGTTCGCGAAGCGCACGACGGCATCCAGCTGCTTGCGGACCAGCTGGAGCGCCGAGCGTTCCTGGACCTTGTCGGGCGGAAGCGCGATGTCGCCCGCCCCGGTGCGGATGAGCGAGCCGCTCTTGATCAGAGCTTCGACCCTGCGACGCGCCGTTTCCCGGTTGAGGCCGGTCGCCGCCGCGATCGACGCCACGTTGCACGACTGAAGCTGTTCCAGGGGCAGGTACACGTCCAGAGCGCGGTAATCCTCATCGAGGCCCGCGCGGGTGAATTTCTCCGACGTGATGGCGATGACCGCCAGGATGATGAGAACCGTCTCGGGATCCATCCGTCCGCGCCGCCACACCTCCATCGACCGAGTGAGGAGGATCGCGGAACGGATCGCCGTGAGGCGGCTTTTGGCGCTCGCCTCCGCTTCGTCGACCAGGAGCTGCATTCGACGCATCCCAAGACGGAGGCGGCAAGCCTCGCGCCGCGCCCAATTGGCGGACTCTGTCCGCGGCGTCAAATAACCTTGAGATGGGCCCACCCCGAGGGACTCGAAGGGGTGCCCTTGTTGGCGATTTCGGCGGTGGAGCGGGTAGCGGGAATCGAACCCGCATCACAAGCTTGGAAGGCTAGTGCTCTACCATTGAGCTATACCCGCCTGCGCCCCGCCTAGCGGCGAGGCCTTCGGCGGGCAAGCCCGCCTGTCGCTGGTCCTGGCTCGAGGCGGCCGGCTTGCCAGCCATAGCCCCGAAAGGGGCGGCGGCGTCCGGCCGAGGGCCGGAGTTCCGCCTTGGCGGAACGATCGTCCGGGTCGCCCTGTCCCCCGGACAGGGCTGCGCAGTGCACGCACTGCGCACCCGGGCGATGGTGGACAGGGCTGGATTCGAACCAGCGTAGGGGCATCCCCGGCAGATTTACAGTCTGCTGCCTTTAACCACTCGGCCACCTGTCCAGCGGCGCCCATATCGGGAGGGCGACCCCATGGCGAAAGGGGCGGGGGCTGTCAACGGCGCGGCCGCGCGGGTTCAGCCGCGCGCGTCGGGCTCGCGCTTCAGCCAGGCCATCAACTCGGGGAAGGGGACGGGCTGGTGGAACTCGATGCCCGCAAAGCCGCCTTTGCACCAGCGCACGACGCCCTTCAGGGGCCGGAACTTTTCCAGGGTGAGGACGATCTCGGCGCCTACCTCGAGCGGCTCGTCGACCTCGATTTTGACTCCGCCCTGGCTGATGTCGCGCGTATTGGCGCCGTAGAGCCGCGAGCCGCAGCGCAGGGTGGCGAGCCGGTCGACCTCGATCCGCGGCATGCGCGGCCGCCAGCCATTCTCGATCACCGGCTGGCTGGAAAGCATTTCGGCGACGTCGATCGGCGCGTGGAACTTGATGCCGACGTTGGAGCCCTCGGCCCACATGACCTTGCCGGTGATCTGCTGGTTGCTCTTGAGCTCGATCGCCACCGCCTCGCCCTCGGCGTGGCAGCCGTAGACATGGGCCATGACGCCGCCGGCGGAGATGTTGCGGATCAGGCAGAGCTCGCGCCCGGCGCTGCCGATCAGCGCGCCGACGCGCAGGATGGTAAGGTGCCGCGGGTCGCCGCGCCTGTCGCCGGGCCTTGCCGGTGCCTGCTCCGAGAAGGAGAAGAGGGTCTCCTCATGGCAATCGTTCACAAGCATCCCGTCCCCGCGCCCTTGCCGCGGCGAAGCCCCACTCCGTCCCGCCGCTCGGAAACACTATCGGCCGAGAGGCTTAAGAATGGCCTAACCCAGTTGCCTGGATAGCGCCGTTTCGGACGGTTCGGCCCGTCGAAACGTTCACGGCTTGCTTACCATTCCCGGCTAAGCCTCCCTTCCCATGAACGCCGAGACCAGGATCGCGCCGGAGCTGCGCCAGGAGCCCCGTCCCCGCTCTGCGGTGAGCGCCGGAGTCGGCGTCGCCGGCCTCGTCGGGCTGATCGCCTGGGTGGCGATCGCCCGCGCCTTCGAATTTTCCGGACCCCACGCCTCGCTCTGCGCCGTGGTCGCCTGCGGCGGGCCGATGCTGCTCTGGTCCCTCTTCGTCGACAAGGTCCACCGGAGCCCGACCACGGGCCTCGACTGGGCCTCGCCGCCGCGGCCGCTCAGGGAGTCGCTCGACTATTCGCTGGTCAAGATCGCCGGCCTGTGGGCGACCTGGGCGGCGATCGCCTTCCTTTATGGCATGGGCCGCTGGTATTGGTCGGATCCCTATTTCTTCGCCATGACCACCTTTGCCTGGGCGGCGGTTCCCTTGCTCGTCCTGTCGGTCCCCTACGTCGTGTGGATCGACCGGCGCCTGAAGGACCCGCGCGACGGCGCCTGGCATTTCGGCCAGCTGCTCTTCGGCCGCACCGCGCTGGCCGACCGGGAGAAGGTCTACGAGCACCTTCGCTGCTGGACCATCAAGGGCTTCTTCCTCGCCTTCATGGTCGCCGTGGTGCCCGGCAACTGGTTCCTCACCATCGACCCGAAGAGCGCCGACATCGTCTCCAATTTGGCCGCGCTGACCCACTGGCTGATCGCCGCCATGTTCATGGTCGACACCAGCTTCGCCACCGTCGGCTACGTGCTGACGATGAAGCCGCTCGACGCCCATATCCGCTCGGCCAACCCCTATGCGGCGGGGTGGACGGCGGCGCTCATCTGCTACCCGCCCTTCGTGCTGATGGCCGAGGGCGGCCCGCTCGATTACCATCCCGGCACGAAGAACGAGGACGGCTGGATCTACTGGCTCGGCGCCTATCCGCTGCTGATGATGACGATTGCCTTCGTCATGGTGGTGCTGACCGCCGTGTACGCTTGGGCGACGGTGGCCTTCGGACTGCGCTTCTCCAACCTCACCCACCGCGGCGTGCTCACCCACGGCCCTTATTCATGGACCAAGCATCCGGCTTATTTGTCGAAGAACCTGTTCTGGTGGCTGTGCACTTTGCCCTTCTTCGCGACGACGGGGAACGTCACCGATTGCATCCGCAACACCTTCATCATGGGCCTGGTGAGCGGCGTCTATTACTGGCGCGCCCGCACCGAGGAGCGGCATCTGTCGGCCGACCCGCATTATCGCGAATATGCCGCCTGGATGGCCGCGCACGGCCCGATCACCCGCCTCCTGACGCGGCGCCCGCGCCCGCCGGCTCCGGAGCCGCTGCCGGCGGAGTAAAATGCCGCAGCCTCCGAGCAGGTTGGCGAGGATCCCCAGAAGCCGGCAGACAATCTCTCGTAACCGATTTAAGGTTTGCCTCGAGTTCGGGGGGGAAAGCCGATGATAGTGGATGCAGCGCCCGCTGACGGGTGGGCTCAGGCGAGACGCTGGGTGGACTGGGCCGCCCGCGCCGTCGTCGCGATGCTCGTCACCTACGTCTTCATCGTCGTCCTGCTCGTCGCCACAGCGCAGCAGAAGGTCGACGACGCGCTCACCAAGGAGGCGGTCGGCTACGATTACAGCGTCGCCGTCCGCTATTATTTCGGCAAGGAGAGCCTCAAGAACGTCGTCGGGGAGAACAGCAAGGCGATCAAGCAGGCGACCGAGCAATTGAGGGGCACCAACGATCGCGTCCAGGCGGCGGAGCAGGAACTCGCCGGCCATGGCGACGACCTCCGCGACGATCTCCAGCGCCTCGCAGCGGCGGGCTGCGCCCGCGCGGCAGTGCCGCCCGCGGAGGCGGCGCCGACGCCGGCCGAGCTGGTCGCGGTGGCGGTGACGACGCAGCATTGCGCCGCCGAGCCCGCCGGCGCCAACGCCGCGACCGCGCCGGCCGCCGCCAACGTCCTCGCCGGCCAGCGCGCGGTCCAGAAGTCCCTCGACGACGTCGCCGGGGTGAAGCGCGACGCCCAGGACGTCCAGGACCGGCTCGACCTCCTCCAGGCCGAGCGCAACACGATCGACAAGCAGCTCGAGACCGCTGCCCGCTCCGGCGACATCATCGCGGTGCTCAAGGTGTTCGAGGACAGCCGCTGGCCGCTCGTCTCGGAGCTCGTCTACGTTCCGCCGGCGCTGACCGGGATCATCCTCGCCTCGGTCTCGGGCCTGTTCGGGGCGCTGCTGATCACCCTCATCCTCTTCGTCTACCCCGACAATCGCTACAAATTCACCCGCACCAAATCCTATTACGGCCGCATCCTTCTGGGCGGCTTGATCGCGCTCGGCGTGTTCGTCCTGATGTTCAGTGGAGTCGCCGTCCTCGCCGGCCCCAACGCTAGCGGAAGCGCGCAGAACCTCATCGCCTACGGGGGCATCGGAATCCTCGCCGGCATGTTCTCCGACCAGGCCGCCGGCTGGCTCTCCGACCGCTCGGTGTTCAAGCCCGAGGCGGAGGACGGCTATCGCCCGCCGACGGAGGCGCCGGCGCCCTGATTCCCACCCAAATTTGCTCGGGAAGGAATTCAGCCCCGCAACGTCGCCATTCCTCCTCCGGCGGCGCCTGCCGCAGCCGCTGCTCGTCCTCGATCCGTGCGATGCGCACGCAACCCTGGCCTTTCTCGCCGAAGCCGAGAGATGGCCCCCTCCCCGGTAAGCCGCGAAGAACGTTCGCGGTCTCGACAAATCCGGCCCCTGACCCTAGATGGGAGGGGCCTTTGCGGGTGTAGCTCAATGGCAGAGCAGAAGCTTCCCAAGCTTACGACGAGGGTTCGATTCCCTTCACCCGCTCCAGGTGTTTCCGACGCTTCGGGCGCCGCCGCGGTTCGCCGCCGACCAGTTGAGAGGGCCGCCTGATGTCGAGCCAGTTTGAATTCTACCGAGCCCGCGCCCTCGAGGCGCGCGCCGATGCCGAGGCGGCGACGCTCGACAATGTCCGCGAGCGCTGCCTGCGCGCTGCCATGGCCTGGGACGCGATGGCGGCGCGCGCCGAGCGCAGCGACAACCACCGCGCCCAGGCCGAAGCCGCCAAGGCCGCCGCGGCCGCGCAGGAGGTCTGAGCCTCGCGTTCCTGTGCCGGCCGAGCCCGCCCATGCCCGTGGGCAATCATGGTAGCGAGTACGCCATGACCGAGACTCTCGCGCTGCCCGGCCCCTTGCTCCTGGTCGGCGGCGGCAACATGGCCGGGGCGATGCTGAAGGGATGGCTCGAGGCGGGCGCCGATCCCGCCCAAGTGACAGTGGTGCGGCCGAGCGGGACGGCGGTGGCGGACGGAGTGCGGGTGCTGAAGGCGCTGCCCGAGGATGAAGTGCCGGCCCTGGTGCTGCTCGCCGTCAAGCCGCAGAAGCTGGCCGAGGTCGCGCCCGGCCTCGCGCGGCTGCTCGACCCCGCCACCATCCTCGTCTCGATCCTCGCCGGCGTCGAGCTGGCGAGCCTGCACCGCTTGTTCCCGGCGCCTCGGGCAGTGGTCAAGGCGATGCCGAACACGCCGGTTGCGATCCGCAAGGGCGTCGTGGGCCTCTACAGCGACAGCCGCGATGAGGAGGCGCGGGCGACGGTCGAGCGGCTGATGGCGGCGCTCGGCCACGCCGAATGGTTCGACGACGAGGCGACCTTCGCGCTGGCCGGCCACCTGACAGCCGCGGCTCCCGCCTTCCTCTTCCGGTTCCTGGACGCCCTGGAAGAAGCGGCGGCAGGGGTCGGCCTGCCCCCGGAGCGGGCGGCGCGGCTGGTGGCGCTTATGGCGGAAGGAGCCGGCGCGCTCGCCGCCGGCTCGGGCGAAACCCCTGCGGCGCTCGCCCGCCGCGTCGCCAGCCCCGGCGGCACCACCGAGGCGGGGCTGAAGGTGCTCGATGCTCCAGACGGCCTCACGGCCCTGCTCCGCGGCGCCCTCGACGCCTCGCGCCGGCGAGGGGCGGAAATGGCCAAGGCGGCACGAGGGCATTAACGCGCGCTAACGATACCGTTCAGCGCTTCCTCAACCGGTCGGGCGCAGAGCGGGGAGGTCGCCGGGGCAGTCCACCGCACCGGCGGCCCCTCGGGTCGCGTATCGAGGGGGGGCCGGCGCTTCGCGGCGCCGGCCCCGATCCTTCCGGCCGCGACTGCCTAACCAAAAATTAGGCATCGCGGGGCTAACGCAGGTCCCTGTCCCACCCGGGGAGGAGACATCCTTGTTCATCAATGCCGAGCTCTCGCAGATTCCGATCACCGACGGTCGCAAGGCGGAGCGGCGCATCGTCAACCTCGCCGCCGCATTGCGCGAGGATGGGGCGAGGACGTCGAATGTCGTCGTCCTCGACATCGCCGTCGGCGGCTTCAAGGCGGAACTGGCCGAGGAGGCGGAGGAAGGCAGCGAGGTGTGGCTGAAGCTCCCCGGGTTCGAGGCGAAGCGCAGCCGCGTCGTCTGGACCAAAGGCAAGGAAGCGGGCTGCGAGTTCGAGACTCCGCTCCATCCCCGCGAGCTCGAGCAGATGGTCCAGCCCAAGCCGAGGAAGATCGTCAAGGGCGTCTTCCGGCGGGTCTGACCGCCCGCGCCGCTCACATCGAGTAGCGGGCTATCTCCATGAGCGGAATGTGATCGACGCGCGCGCCGCGCTCGTCGGCGATTTCGATGATCTGATCCTCGAACCGGCAGCCGAGGTGCAGGTCGGCGCGGATGATCTCGCGCGCACTGCGCACCGCCTGGTACCAGGCCGCCTCGGCATCGGGCAGGACCAGCCCCTGCTCGTCGGTCAGATGGTCCTGCCGGTCGTGGAGGTGGAAATAGAAACGGGGCATGGCGGCTGGAACGCTGCAAGTCTTTGATCGTGCCGCGAAAAGAGGGTTAGGCGCGCCTTAAGGTCGATTAGTCCCCGCATCGCCTTCGCCCGCGCGGTCGACCAGGTTGACACGGATGCCGCGCGGCCTCGGCCGGCGACGCGCCCGCACGAGCAGCACGACGGCTCCGCCCAGCATTACGAGCAGGATCAGGAGCGCAATGGCGACGTGCGTTCGAGGCAAATCGTGGAGCACGGCCGCCGCCCATAGCCAGAGGCGGCGGCCGGCTCCAGTGAACTCAGCTTAATGATCGCTCAGCGGGCGTCGACGAGGACGATCTCGGCATCGTCGAGCGCACGCAGGGTCAGAATCTCCTCGCCGGTAACCGCGATCCCGTCGCGCGGCTCGGCCCGGCGGCCGTTCACTTCGATCGCGCCGCCGACGGCGACCAGATAGGCATGGCGCGACGGATCGAGCGTCAGCTCGGCCGTTTCGCCCGCCTTCAGCGTCGCGCCCAGGACGCGCGCAGCGGCGTTGATCCGCAGCGCCTCGCCGTCGCCGTCGAAGCCGCTCGCCAGGGTGATGAAGCTGCCGGCGCGATCGCCCCTGGGGAATTGCTTCGCTCCCCAGCTCGGCTCAGCGCCGGGCCGGTCGGTCATCACCCAGATCTGGAACAAGGTCGTCGCCTCGTCCTCCAGATTATATTCGGCGTGGCGGACGCCGGTGCCGGCGCTCATCACCTGGACGTCGCCCGCCTCTGTCCGGCCCTGATTGCCCATCGAATCCTGGTGGGTGATCGCGCCTTGGCGGACGTAGGTAACGATCTCCATGTCCGAATGCGGATGCGGCGGGAAGCCGGAGCGGGCGGCGATCTCGTCGTCGTTCCAGACCCGGATCGCCCCCCAGCCCATGCGCTGGGGCTCGTGATAATCGGCGAAGGAGAAATGATGGCGGGCGTTCAGCCAGCCATGGTCGGCATGGCCGAGCGAAGCGAAGGGGCGGATGTCGATCATAGAGCTTTCCTTCAGGCGAGGCCTTCGGCGCGCAGCGTCTCCTGGACCGCGGGCCGCTCGGCGACGCGGGCGAGGTAGGCGGCGAGGCCCGGCCAACGGTTGATGTCGATCTTGTGGATGCGGGTCCAGTTCAGGACCGCGAAGGCATAGGCATCGAGGATCGAGAAATTGTCGCCGAGGATGTACGGGCCGTCGCCGATCTGTGCCTCGAGATAGTCGAACTTCTTGCCGAGCGCCTCGCGGGTGGTGGCCTTGTATTCCTCCGGAGTCGCCGGGTTCCACAGCGGGCCGAAGCCCTTGTGGAGCTCGGTCGCGATGAAGTTCAGCCATTCGAGCAGGCGGTAGCGCTCGATCCCGCCCGGCGGCAAAGCGAGGCCGGAATCGGGCGCCTGATCGGCGATGTACTGGAGGATGACGGCATTCTCGGTGAGGACGTCGCCGCTGTCGAGCTTCAGCGCCGGCACCGCGCCCTTGGGGTTGACGTCGTAGAGGCTCTCGCCGTCGGCGGTCGTCTTGCTCGGGAACTCGACCTTGGCGAGCTCGATCGGCAGGCCGGCCTCGCGGGCGGCGATGTGGGGCGCCTGGGAGCAGGCGGCGGGGGCGTAATAGAGCTTCATCGGAGCGTCTCCTCGATGGGTGAGAGCGATATGGGTATCCCGTCCGCCCCTGCCGAGGGGGGCGTCGGCGAGGTGCGCGGCGCCTTAGGCCGCCAGCGGCAATTCGGCGTCGGCGAGCCCGGCAAGCTGAGCCGTCGCCTCGGCGATGGCGGCGGCCGCCGCCTCTTCGCCGAAGGCGAGCTTCTCGGCGCGGACGAAGGTGACGTCGTCGATGCCCATGAAGCCGAGCAGGGTGCGAAGGTGCGGCTCCTGGCTGTCCATCGCCGCCGCCGGGCCTTCCGAATAAAGGCCGGCGCGGGTCTCGACCACGATCGCCTTCTTGCCGGTCATCAGCCCTTCTGGGCCGTTCTCGGTGTAGCGGAAGGTGATGCGCGCGCGAAGAACATGGTCGAACCAGGCCTTCAGCGTCGAGGGCATGCCGAAATTGTACATCGGCGCGCCGATGACGATGAGGTCGGCTTCCTTCAGCTCGGCGACGAGCTCGTTCGAGAGCACGAGCGCGCGCTCCGCCTCGAGGCTCTCGGTGAGGCCGGCGCGGATCGCCGGGACGGTGGCTTCGGTGAGGTGCGGGACCGGCGCGGCGCCGATGTCGCGGCGGACGATGCGGGCCGAGGGATCGCGGCGCTGCAGCGTGTCGGCGAGCTCGCGGGTGAGGCGGCGCGACACCGAAGCCTCGCCGGTCGCGGCGCTGTCGAGAATGAGGATGTTGGTCATCGGGAAAGCTCCTCCACTGATCTTGTAGAAGCCGAGATAGGGGTGTATCGCCGTTCCTAGTAGAGGCAATCATGACATATTGGCGTTGCTAAAAATGGAACGGTCATCGGTCGACCTGCTCGACGTCGTCGCATTCGTTCGGGTGGTGGAGACGGGCGCCTTCTCGCGCGCCGCCGAGCGGATGGGCATGGCCAAGTCGATCCTCTCCCGCCGGGTCGCGCGGCTCGAGGAGCAATTGGGAGCGCGCCTGCTCACCCGCAGCGCGCAGGGGGCGAGCCCGACCGACGTCGGCCAGGCCTATTTCGAGCGCGCCGCCAACATCCTCGCCGAGCTGGAGGCGGCCGAGGAAGTGGTGGCGGAAGCGGTCACCCAGATCGCCGGGCCGATCCGCCTCTCCGCCCCGCTCTCCTTCGGAATCACCTATCTCGCCCCCGCTTTGGCGGAGTTCGCCGCCGAGCATCCCAGGGTCGAGCTTGACATCGCGTTCGAGGACCGGCCGGTCGACCTCGTCGCGGGCGGCTACGACCTCGCCGTCCGCATCGGATCGCTGAAGGATTCGTCTCTGATCGCGCGGCGGATCGCGCCGGTGCGCAAGGTGCCGGTGGCGAGCCCGGCCTATCTCGAGCGTCGAGGCCGGCCCGAGCGCCCGCGCGACCTCGCCGCCCACGACATCCTCCTCTATGCCAACGAGAGCTGGCGCTTCCGCGTCGGCAAAAATTGGGAGCATGTCCGAGGCCGGACGCGGCTCAGGGCCGACAACGGCGAGATGCTGCGCGCCGCGGCAATCGCCGGGCTCGGCATCTGCATCCTGCCGAGCTTCATCGCCGCCCCCGGCTTCGAGACAGGCGAGCTCGAGCCGCTGCTGCGCGACTATCCGCTGGAGGAAGGGGCCCTCCACGCCGTGATGCCGAGCCGCGCCACCACCGCCCGCGTCCGCGCCCTCGTCGACTTCCTCGCCGCCCGCTTCGGCCCCGAGCCGAGCTGGGACCCGTGCTGGCTGCACCGGGATTGCTGAAGGTAAAGCTACCCGGCCGGCAGCAACAGGCTGGAGTCCCCGTAGCTGTAGAAGCGGTAGCCGGTCGCGACGGCGTGGGCGTAGGCGGCCTGCATCGTCTCGAGGCCCATCAGCGCCGAGACCAGCATGAACAGGGTTGAACGGGGCAGATGGAAGTTGGTGAGGAGGCCGTCGATCGCCCGGAAGCGATAGCCGGGCGTGATGAAGATGGCGGTGTCGCCCACGAACGGGCGGATCAGGCCGCCCTCGCCCGCGGCGCTTTCGAGGAGGCGGAGCGAGGTGGTGCCAACCGCGATGACGCGGCGGCCGGCGGCGCGGGCGGCGTTGAGGCGTTCGGCGGCGGCGGCGTCGATGCGGCCCCATTCGGCGTGCATGACATGGTCGTTCGTGTCCTCGGCCTTGACGGGGAGGAAGGTGCCGGCGCCGACATGGAGGGTAAGGGTCTCGGTGGCGACCCCCGCCGCCCCGAGCGCTTCCACCAGGCGGGGCGTGAAGTGAAGCGCGGCGGTCGGGGCGGCGACCGCCCCCTCCTCGCGGGCGAACATGGTCTGGTAATCCTCGGCGTCGCGCTCGTCGGCAGGGCGCTTGCCGGCAATGTAGGGCGGCAGCGGCATCCGGCCGGCGCGCCCCAGCAGCAGCTCGGCCGGCTCGTCGCCCTCGAAGGTGAGCAGCAGGCTGCCGTCCGGCGCCTTGCTGCCCGCCAGCGCCGAGACGCCGGCGCCGAACTCGATCCGGTCGCCTTCCCGCACCCTCTTGGCGTTGCGGACGAAGGCGCGCCAGGCGCGCGGCCCCTCCCTTTTGTGAAGGGTCGCCCCGACCCGGGCGGCGCCGCGACGGCCTTCGAGTTGGGCGAGGAGGACCTTGGTGTCGTTGAAGACCAGCACGTCGCCGGAGCGCAGCAGCGATGGCAGGTCCGACACGACCCTGTCCTCCAGCCCCTCGGGGCGGACGACGAGCAGGCGCGCCGCGTCGCGCGGGCTGGCGGGCCTCAGCGCGATGCGGTCGGGCGGGAGCGCGAAGTCGAAGGCGTCGACCTGCACCTTTTTATTGGTGGCGGCGGGCCGGCTTCTGCGGCGGCTCGGGGACGCGGCTCGACGGCGGCCGCGGAACGGCCGGTCCGGCGGCATGGGCCTGACCGGGGGGCAGCATCACCGTGTTGCCGACCGGCGGCGGCGCGGCCCGGGCCACCCCGGGGGCTGGGGGCGCGACGTGATCGGCGGCGATCGACGCCTGGACGATGGTCGAGGGCGGCGCCGGCGGCTCGCCGCGGTTGAGCGAGTCGACGAAGTTCATGCCGCCGATCACCCGGCCGAACACGGTGTAATTGCCGTCGAGGGTCAGCTTGGGGGCGAACATGATGTAGAATTGGCTGTTCGCGCTGTTCGGATTCTCGGCCCGAGCGGCGGCGACGGCGCCGCGCACGTGCGGCAGGCCGTTGAACTCGGCCGCGACATCGGGAAGGTCCGAGCCCCCTGTGCCGTTGCCCTTGGGATCGCCGCCTTGCGCCATGAAGCCGTCGATGACGCGGTGGAAGGCGAGGCCGTTGTAGAAGCCGCGGCGGGTCAGCACCTTGATCCGCTCCACCATCTTCGGAGCGACGTCGGGGCGCAGCTGGATGGCGACGCGGCCGCCGGTCGAAAGGTCGAGCAGCCAGGTGTTCTCGGGATCCGGCGCCGGGGCGGGCGGCGGGCTCGCGATCTGCGCGGCAACCGCCCCGGCAAAGAACATGGCGATGAGCAACGACAAGAGCGCCTAGAAACGCAAGATTTATTTTCACGAAGATGGACCCGCGGACCCCCGCCCTCAACAGTGCGCGGGGACGCGCGGCGGATCAAGTCCCTATGCGGCCGATCTCGCATAC
>JAXDOX010000025.1:0-31055 GCA_034668625.1 Sphingomonadales bacterium | reverse complement strand
TTCTCGGCGATCTGGAAAATCGTTTCGTCGCAGTCTTGTAGCGCGACTTCATCGATATACGTGTCATAAATTCGATCAATGTAGAGCGATCGTAGTAGTTTATCGTGTGGGACTTCGAGCGCCTGGTAATGTTTATGGCCGAGTGCTTCGAAGAAATCCATGTCGACGATGGCGGCGCCGGTCGAGACGATGACGTCGACCATGTTCGAGCGAACCAGTTCGGCATAGAGGTCCATGCAGCCGCCCGCCGAGGTCGAGCCGGCGATCACCAGGATCACCGAGCAATCCCTGTCGGCCAGCATCTGGTTGTAGATTTCCGCGGCGCGGCCGAGATCGCGCGAGGTGAAGCTCATCTTCTTCATCGCGTCGATGATCGCGCGGGCGTCGAAGCTCCTGATGTCGATATGCTCGACCGTGGTCGAAAGCAGCTCGGCCTTGCGGGTGTCATTGGCCCGGCTCGATTCGTTCACTTTCCTGTTCTCCAATGCAGCGTCGCCCCAGCGAAGGTTGGGGTCCAT
The DNA here is from genome assembly GCA_034668625.1 of Sphingomonadales bacterium. Classification (GTDB taxonomy): domain Bacteria; phylum Pseudomonadota; class Alphaproteobacteria; order Sphingomonadales; family Sphingomonadaceae; genus Allosphingosinicella. The sequence continues at coordinate 30,537 of JAXDOX010000025.1, read as the reverse complement.
TCCGAGTCAGCATGGATGCCAGCCTCAGCTGGCATGACGATTACAGATTAGGGGACGAAAAGCCGGGCTCCCGAAGGCCACGCAGCTTGCGCCCCCACTACATTCTCGCGGTTTGCCTAAAGCTGAACCACGTTGTTCCTTGCGACCTCACGGGCCTCGCCGGCGTAGAGGGTGGACATCGGCTCGTCCTCCACTTCGACCTTGGCGACGGCGCCGAAGCCGTTGAAGCCGGTCCGCATCGCGCAGCCATAAGCGCCGAGCATACCGATCTCGATATAGTCCCCGCGACGGACGTCGGCCGGCAGCAGAAACGGCCCGGTCATATGGTCGAGGTCGTCGCAGGTCGGCCCGTAGAAGCTGAACGGCAGGTCTCGCGCGTCCGACCCGGTCTCGCGGACCAGCCGCACCGGAAAGCGCCAGCCGATATGGGCCGCGTCGAACAAAGCGCCATAGGCGCCGTCGTTGATGTAGAGCTGGTCGCCGCGGCGCTTCTCGACGCGGACCAGCACGCTCGCATATTCCGCCGACAAAGCGCGGCCCGGCTCGCACCACAATTCCGCCGAATAGGAGATTGGCAGGCTCTCGAAGGCCCGCGAGATCAGGTCGAAATAGGCTTCCAGCGCCGGCGGCTCCATGCCCGGATAGACGGACGGGAAGCCGCCGCCGACGTCGACGATGTCCACCGTCACCGCCGCCTCGACGATCGCCGCGCGGACCCGCTCCATCGCCTCGGCATAGGCCGCGGGAGTCATCGCCTGGCTGCCGACATGGAAGCAGATGCCGAGCGCGTCCGCCGCCTGCCGGGCCGCGAACAGCAGCGCCTTCATTTCGTCCGGCTCGGCCCCGAACTTCGCGGCGAGGCTGAGCTTGGAATGGTCCGAGGAGACACGGATGCGGACGCAGAGGCTCAGATCCTCGGCCCCGCCGGTGGCGCGGACGATCTTGTCGAGCTCGTCGAGCGTATCGAGCGAGAAGGTGCGCACGCCGAGCTTATAGGCCTCGGCGATCGCCTCCTCGGCCTTCACCGGATGCATGAAGCATTGCACCGCGTCCGGCAGCGTCTCCGCCACCAGCCGCACCTCGGTGATCGAGGCGACGTCGTAATGGGTGATGCCGCTCTCCCACAGCACCTTCAGCAGGTCCGGCGAGGGATTCGCCTTCACCGCATAAAGCGACCGGCCCGGAAACTTCTCGGCGAAGAAGCGGGCGGCGCGCCGGGCGGCGTGCGGACGAATGAGCGTGACCGGCTGGACCGGTCGGGAGGCGACAGCTAGCCCCAGCGCGCTATGATGCTTGTGCAACTCAAGGGACCTCCAAAGGCGGTAGTTGACGAAAAAGCTGCCTTGCGGTTGTTGGAAGTCCCCATGGGGCAGCGCGGCGGATATATGGCCCATGCTCCCCCCTGTAAAGACCTCGATTTTCCCCTTGTTCTCCAGAGGCTTGCATGAGTGATAGACGGCCCTCGGCGAAGGGTGTCGCGGCTGCGGCGAAGCGTATCGCGCCCTATGTGACTCGCACGCCCTTGCTCCCGCTCGACCGCGAGGGCGGCCGGGTCTGGATCAAGGCCGAGTGCCTGCAGCAGGGCGGCAGCTTCAAGCTGAGGGGCGCGTTCAACCGCCTGCTCCAGCTTTCGGACGCCGAAAGGGTCCGCGGAGTCGTCGCTTTTTCCTCGGGCAACCACGCTTTGGGCGTGGCGCTGGCTGCAAGGAGGCTCGGAATCGCCGCGACCATCGTCATGCCCGCCGACGCGCCGGCGGTGAAGCGGGACGCGACCCTGGCCGCCGGCGCCGAGATCGTCGACTACGACCGCGCCACCGAGAGCCGCGAGGCGATCGGCGCCCGCCTCGCCGCCGAGAAAGGCTGCGTCCTCGTCCCCTCGTTCGACGATGTCGATGTGATCGAAGGGCAGGGCAGCGTGGGTGTCGAGGTCGGCGAGCAGCTCGGCCGGATGCCCGACAAGATGGTCGTCCCCTGCGGCGGCGGCGGCCTTTCCGCCGGCATCGCGCTCGCCTTGCCCGAGACCGAGATCGTCACCGTCGAGCCGGCCGGATGGGACGACATGGCGCGCTCGATCGAGGCTGGCGAGCCGGTGCCGGTCCGCGAGCCGGCGCCGCCGACCCGCTGCGACGCGCTTCAGACCAAGCTCGTCTCGCCGCTCACGCTCGGTGCCTTGCGCGCCGCGGGCGCTCGCGGCGTGGCCGTAACGGAAGAGGAAATCGAGCGGGCCATGGCTTACGCCGCCCGACATCTGCGTCTGGTCGCCGAGCCGGGCGGGGCGGTGACGCTGGCCGCTTTGCTCGCCGGGAAGGCGGGCGTGGTGACCGAGCGGACGGTGGTGGTGGTTTCGGGCGGGAACGTCGATCCGGCGCTCTACGCCGAAATCCTCGCCCGTCAGGCCGCCGAGGCGGAGCGAACCGGCTGATCCACCGCATCGTGCAGCGCCTCGACCTCGCGGGTCAGGGCCTCAAGCTCGCAGCCGATCGTCCGCAGCTCCGCCGCGTAGATATCCGCGTCATGCCCGGGCCGGGCGAGCGCCGCCGCCTCGAGCAAAGTGTCGAGCATCATCGAGAGGCTCGGCAGGATCGTCTCTTCGATCCGCTCGAACGCCCCCTCGAGGCCCGGTCTGACCTTCGCTTGCGCCATGGCCGGTAAAGCTACGCCCCGCCCTTTAACCGTTGGTAAACCGCGACGCCTTCCTTCGATCCGTTTCGGAGCTAAGAAGCCGCCATGAACACCATCGCAGTCACGGCCCTCTCGCTCGCAATCCTCTCCGCCTTCGCGCTGGCCGCCGGAGGCCTGTGGCTGATCCTGAAGCGCCAGGTGGTGAAGCAGGGCGCCCTGATGCTCGTCATGGCCGCCGTGCTGATCGCCAACGTGCTGATCTGGACGCTGTGAGCGTCTTCGCCTTCGACAGCGCGATCGTTCGCGCCCCCGCCCCAAGCGTGGTCGACGGTTTGCGGACGGGCGCGGAGGCGCCGACCTATCCGGGCGTCCTGGCCGAGTTCGAAGCCTATGTGGGCGGGCTCGAAGCGGCCGGGCTGGTCGTCGAAAGGCTCGAGCCGCTCTACCTTTATCCCGATTCGGTCTTCGTCGAAGATCCGGCCTTCGTCCTTCCCGAAGGCGCCGTCGTGCTGAGGCCCGGCGCGCCAAGCCGCGTGGGCGAGGCCGCCGAGGTCGCACCCGCCCTCGAACGTCGCTTCGCGCGCTTGCTCAGGCTCGACCAGGGCTATGCCGACGGCGGCGACATCCTGATTCTCCCGGACGAAATCCTGATCGGCCTCTCGGCGCGCACCGACCGGCCGGGCGCCGAGCGCTTCTGCGAGCTGGTCCGCGAACTGGGTCGGAAGGTCCGAATCGTCGAGACGCCGCCTGGCGTGCTCCACCTCAAGACCGCGTGCGCGCTGCTGGACGAAGAGACGGTGATCGCCGTCCCGGCGCTGGTCGGAATCTTCGAGGGCTTCGAAGTGATCGAAACGCCACCCGGGGAGGAGAAAGCGGCCAACCTGCTGCGCCTCAACGACACCATCCTGCTCGGCGCCGACTATCCCCGCACCGCCGATTTGCTGGCGGCCCGCGCGCCGAAGCTCGTGCAAACCCCGGTCGCCGAAATCCGCAAGATCGACGCGGGCTTGTCGTGCTTGTCGCTGAGATGGCGAGAGGCCTCAAAGGACCCCGGAAGGGCGCCGCTGCCTCGCTCACCCGCGAGCGAGCGCACCTCTCATCTAATCGGACACCCCGGATCCAGCCGGAAATCGAGATAATCGTCCACCGACCTCATCAGCTGCGGCATCTCGCTTGCGAAGAAGTGGTTGGCGGCGGGGATGGTGTCGTAGTGGATGGTGATGTGCTTCTGGGTGCGGAGCTTGTCGACCAGCTTCTGGACGGCGCCCGGAGTCACCACCTCGTCGCCTTCGCCCTGGATGATGATGCCGGACGACGGGCAGGGGGCGAGGAAGGTGAAGTCGTACATGTTGGCGGGCGGCGCGATCGAGATGAAGCCTCGTACCTCCGGCCGGCGCATCAGCAGCTGCATGCCGATCCAGGCGCCGAAGCTGAAGCCGGCGATCCACGTCGATTCGGCCTCGGGGTGGATCTGCTGGACCCAGTCGAGCGCCGAGGCGGCGTCGGACAATTCGCCGATGCCGTTGTCGAAAATGCCCTGGCTCTTGCCGACGCCGCGGAAGTTGAATCGCAAGGTCGCGAAGCCGCGCCGCACGAAGGTCTTGTAGAGCGCCTGGACGATGGCGTTGTTCATCGTTCCGCCGCCCTGCGGATGCGGGTGGAGGATGAGCGCGACGGGCGCGCGGGGGCGGGGGCCCGGGCTGAAACGGCCTTCGAGGCGGCCTTCGGGACCGGGGAAAATGACTTCGGGCATCGAACCTGCTGGCTGTACGTGGGAAAAGCGGGGCTGCCCCCGCGCGCGTGCCGCCCTATATAGGCGAGCGATCCCAAGGCGCAATTTGAAAGGGCAGACGTGACGTCCCGCATCTATCTCGACCATGCCTCGACGACTCCGATCCTGCCCGAGGCGGCGGCGGCGATGGCCGAGGCGTGCCGCGCCTGGGCCAATCCATCCTCGCCCCATGCCGAGGGGCGGACGGCGCGGGCATTGCTCGAGGAGGCGCGCCGGCGCGTCGCCGCCGCCCTCGGCTGGGACGGGACTCTGATCTTCACGTCGGGGGCCACGGAGGCGATCTCGCTCGTCTTCGAGCGGGCGAAGGCGGAAGGCTTCATCGTCTCGGCCGTCGAGCACCCCGCCGTCCACCGCAGTGCGCCGGGAGCGCGTCAGGTCGCGGTGCACGGCGACGGGACGCTCGACCTGGACGATCTCGACCGCGCCCTGGAAGGCGCCGACCGGCCGCTGGTCGCGGCCCAGTCGGTCAATAACGAGACCGGCGTGATCCACCCGATCGTCGAGATTTATGCGAGGGTGAAGGCGGCGGGCGGCCTGCTCCTCACCGACTGCGCGCAGAGCGCCGGCAAGCTGCCGCTTCCGCAAGCCGATTTCCTCGTCATCGCCGCCCACAAGCTCGGCGGCCCGCCGGGAGTCGGCGCGCTCCTCGTGCGCGATCCGGGGACGCTGGAGGCGATCGGCGGGCAGGAGGGCGGCTACCGGCCCGGCACGCCGGCCGTCCCCGCGATCATGGGCTTCGCCGCCGCCTGCGAGGCCGGCCATGACTGGTACGAGGGTGCGAAGCGCCTGCGGGCCAAGCTCGATGACGGCATTCGCGTCGCGGGCGGCGAGGTGGTCGCGGATGGCGCTCCGCGCATCGCCACCATCGCCTGCTATCGAATGCCCGGCGTCCCCGGCGCGGCGCAGATGATGCAGCTCGACCTCGCCGGAATCGCGGTGACGTCGGGCAGCGCCTGCTCGTCGGGCAGCCTCAAGACGAGTCCCGTCCTCACCGCCATGGGCTGGAGCGAGGAAGCGGCGCGCGAGGTGATTCGGGTCAGCTTCGGCCCGCAGACGGTCGAGAGCGATATCCTTGCCCTGCTCGGCGAATGGCGGGCCCTGTTCGGGAAGCGCCGGGCGGCGTGATCTATCTCGACTACCAGGCCACTACCCCGCTCGCTCCCGAGGCCGCCGCGGCGATGCGGCCCTGGCTCGAGACCGGCTTCGCCAACCCTCACAGCAGCCACCGCATGGGCCGCGAGGCCGCGGCCGCGGTCGAGCTGGCGCGGGAGCGGGTGCTGGAGGCGCTTATGACTCCCCTCCCTGCAAGGGAGGGGCAGGGGGTGGGTGGGTCAATGACGGCCCGTGCGTCTGCGGATGCGCACCCACCCCTAACCCCTCCCTTGCAGGGAGGGGGAACACTCTTCTTCACGTCCGGCGCCACGGAGGCGGCAAACTGGGCCCTGAAAGGCGCGGCAGCGCGCCTGCCGCAGAACCGCCGCCGAATCGTCACCCTCGCGACCGAGCATGCCGCGGTGCTCGACACGCTCGAATATCTCGCCGGCTGGGGCTTCGACGTGGACATCCTCCCCGTGAAGGCCGACGGCCTTGTCGATCTCGCGCTTGCCGCGGAAAGAATCGGCTCCGGCACCGGACTCGTCGCCGCGATGCTGGTGAACAACGAAATCGGCGTGATCCAGCCCGTCGAGGCGATCGCCGGGCTCGCCCATGCCGCCGGCGCCCTCTTCTTGTGCGACGCGGTCCAGGCCTTCGGCCGAGTCCCGATCCCGCTCCAGGCCTGCGATATGGTCGCCCTCTCCGCTCACAAGGTGCATGGGCCCAAGGGCATCGGCGCGCTCTGGGTGCGCGATGAGGTCGAGCTCGACCCGCTTCTCCACGGCGGCGGCCAGGAAGGCGGGCTTCGCTCCGGCACCCTTTCGCCCGCGCTCTGCGCCGGCTTCGGCGAGGCCGCGCGGCTCCTCGTCGAGGGCGCCGAGGCGGACCGCGCGCATGTTGAGCTTCTGTCGTCTCTTGCGCGCAAGGCCATGCCCCATTGGACGCTCAACGGCTCGGCCGACCAGCGCTACCACGGCAATCTCAACCTCCGACGGGACGGCGTCGACAGCGCCCGCCTGATCTCGGAGGTGCGCGAGGTCGCCTTCTCCGCCGGCTCGGCCTGTGCCAGCGGCTCCGGCCGTCCGAGCCACGTCCTCGCCGCCCTCGGCCTGTCGGAGCGGGAGGCGCGCTCCAGCATCCGCCTCGGCTTCGGCCGCTACACGACCGAGGAGGAATTGCTCGAAGCCCTTGCCCTCATCGACCGCGCCGCCGATCGCCAGCTGAGCTTCGCCGCATGACCCGGGTCCGCTTCGTCTCCGCCGACGGCAGCCGGGTCAGCGAGGTCGAGGCCCCGGCGGGCGAGCGGCTGCTCGACGTCGCCCAGGCCGACGGCCAGCCGCTCGAAGGCACGTGCGAGGGCCAGATGGCCTGCTCGACCTGCCACGTCATCGTCGACGCCGCCGATTTCGACGGGCTCCCCCGCGCCAGCGAGGAGGAAGAGGACCTGCTCGACCTCGCCATGCACGTCACCCGCACCTCCCGCCTCGCCTGCCAGATCGTGCTGACCGAGGAAATGGAGAGCCTCACCGTCAGGATGCCGGCAGGGGCAAGGGACATGCAGGGACGTTGATGGACGCTTCGCGTCACTCTCCGATCTTGCCTAGCCAGTCCGATAGCCCCATATGCGGCTCGGGAGTCGGGCGGACGGGGCTGTCGCCAACCCGGTCAGATCCGGAAGGAAGCAGCCGCAACGATTTCGCCCCGGGTCGTTCCGGCTCCCACCTTATCGCCACCCCGGCGAAATCGTCGCCCCAGCGAAGGCTGGGGTCCATTCAGATTCGTTGACGCACCATATCAGCATGGATGCCAGCCTGCGCTGGCATGACGGCGGGGGCTGCACTAGGTTCTGCACATGTCCGATTCCCCCGACGACAGGTTCGGCCTCGGCCTCGACGAGCCGGCGCAGTCTGCCAAGGCGCAGCCCTATCGCGTGCTCGCCCGCAAGTATCGGCCGCAAAGCTTCGATGCGCTGATCGGCCAGGATGCGATGGTGCGCACCCTCGGCAACGCGATCCGGCGCGACCGCCTCGCCCACGCTTTCCTGCTCACCGGCGTCCGCGGGGTCGGCAAGACCTCGACCGCGCGCCTCATCGCCAAGGCGCTGAACTGCATCGGACCGGACGGCAAGGGCGGTCCGACGATCGAGCCGTGCGGAGAGTGCGAACCGTGCCGCGCCATCGCGGAGGGGCGCCATATCGATGTCGTCGAAATGGACGCCGCCAGCCATACCGGCGTCGACGACGTGCGCGAGATCATCGAGGCGGTGCGCTACGCCGCCGTCTCGGCTCGCTACAAGGTCTACATCATCGACGAAGTCCACATGCTGTCGAAGAACGCGTTCAATGCGCTTCTGAAGACACTCGAGGAACCACCTGCGCACGTTAAGTTTTTGTTCGCGACGACCGAGGTCAACAAGGTCCCGGTCACCGTCCTCTCGCGCTGCCAGCGCTTCGACCTCAGGCGCATTCCGGCCGAGACGCTCGCGGCCCATTTCGGCGAAGTCGCGAAGGCCGAGGGCGTGGAGGTCGAGCCGGAGGCGCTGGCGCTGATCGCCCGCGCCGCCGAAGGCTCGGCCCGCGACGGCCTCTCGATCCTCGACCAGGCGATCGCCCATGGCGCCGGCGGGGTCAGTGCCGCCCAGGTCCGTGACATGCTCGGCCTCTCCGACCGCGGCGCGATCCGCAAGCTTCTCGCCCTGCTGCTTGAGGGCGACGCACGCGGCGCGCTGGCGGCCTTGAGGGACCAATATGATCTCGGCGTCGAGCCGTCGGCGGTGCTGCGCGGCCTGCTCGAGAGCGTCCACGGCATCACCCGCGCCAAGGTCGGCGGCGCCGACGATCCCGCCCAGTCGGTCGAGGAGCGGGAGGCCTATGCGGAATGGTCGAGCCTTTCCTACGCCGCCATCCACCGCCTCTGGCAATTGCTGCTCAAGGGACTTTCGGAGGTCCACGCCGCGCCGATGCCGCTCGAAGCGGCGGAGATGGCCCTGTTGCGCGTCGTCCACGCCTCCGAGCTGCCCGATCCGGCTAGCCTGATGGAGAAGCTGGCGAGCGGCGAGGCCGTGTCGGCCCGCGCGCCCGCATCCGCGCCGGCTCCGGCGGCGAAGGCGCCGGAGAGCTTTCGCGCGCTGATCCGGGCGCTCCGGGACGAGGCGAAGCAGCCGCTGCTTGCCCATCAGCTGGAGGATGAGTTCCGCTTGGCGCGATACGCGCCGCCCGCTTTGTTGCTCCAGCCCGCCAAGGCGCGTGGGGCCGGCCAGGTCGAGGAGGCGCTGGCGAAGCTGCGTCAGGCCCTGCTCACGCTCACCGGCCAGCGTTGGCAGGTCGAACTGGCGGAGGGCGAGGCCGAGCCCAGCATCGTTGAACAGGAGGCGGCGGCCGAGGAGATGCTGAAGCGCGAGGTGCTCGACGCGCCGGCGGTGCGGGCCGCCTTCGAGGCCTTTCCCGGCGCCGAGCTGGCGGGCTACAGGCTCGACGAACAACGGAGCGCGTAAGAATGCCCAATTTCGACGACATCATGAAAATGGCCCAGGAGGCCCAGGCCAAGCTGATGCGGGCCAATGAAGATCTCGACAAGGTCGAGGTCGAGGGGCGCTCGGGCGGCGGCCTCGTCAAGGTTCGCGCGAGCGCCAAGGGGCGGGTGATCGCAGTGGACATCGACGAGAGCCTGCTCGCCCCGTCCGAGAAGCAGATGGTCGAGGACCTCGTCGCCGCCGCGATCAACGACGCCCGCGCCAAGGCCGACGAAGCCGCCCAGGGCGCGATGAGCGAGGTCACCGGCGGTCTCCAGCTCCCGCCCGGCTTCAAGATGCCGTTCTAAGCGCATCGCGGGCATGACTTCGACCGTGCGACGCGCCGCCCCGGCCCTGCTGGCCGCATTGCTCGTCCTCGGCTGCTCCGATTCGAAGGCGCCGGGCCGGACGGCCGAGGCGGCGGGGACGACCCGGAGCCCGGCGCCGCCGCCGGCCGCACCGGCCGAGCTCCTCGCCAACATGCAGCAGGACGGGCCGCGCGCCTCCGACGGGGTCCGCTACGGCAAGCGGGAGCGGTTCCGCGGCACCCTCCTCCTCGCCCTCGAGCAAAGCGATTTCGTTGCCGACGACGGCCCGGGGCGGGGCAGGCCCGTCAGCTTGGTCGCCGCCGATCCGGCGGCCGACGACTGCCTTGGCCGGATCGGCGCCGGGCGCCTAGGCGTGCGCCGACTTCGAGTGTCTTTCCTCGGCCGGCGCAGCGTCGAGGATGACGGCGCCTTCGGCCATTTCGGGACGCGCAGCGGCCAGGTTCGCCTGGAGCGGTTTCTCAGCGGCGATCCCTGCCGGTAATCATTGCCGGTTGTCCGTCGGCGGAGCGGGCTCCGGCGCGGCCGCCCGCTCGGGCGGAGGCGCCGCCGCTTGCGGCCTCTCCAGCTCCTCGCCCGGAACGGCGAGCGGCGGCGGCGGGGCGGCCTTGCGGGCCCGTTTCGGCGCGGGCGGCTCGGGAGTCTCGGCGGGCGCCGTCGCGCCGCGATAGACGCAGGCGTCGAGCCCGTCCCGCGCGACGATGCCCTCCCGCACCGCGATCATGTTGCCGTAGCGGCGGGTGAAACCCCTGGGCGCCACCACGCCCCTTTTCTTGGGCAGCGGCAGCACGGCCGCAATCCGGGCCGCCTCCACCCGGCTCATCCGCGACGCGTCGTGTCCGTAATAACGCTCCGCGCCCGCATTGACGCCGTAGGTGCCGATCCCGGTCTCGGCGAGGTTCAGATAGACCTCCATGATCCGCCGCTTGCCCCAGACATTCTCGATCAGCAGAGTGAACCAGGCTTCGAGGCCTTTCCGGAAAAAGCCGCCGCTTTGCCACAGGAAGGCGTTCTTCGCCGTCTGCTGGCTGATCGTCGACCCGCCGCGGATCACCGATCCTCCCTGGGCATTGCGCTTCATCGCCGCAGCGATCGCGTCCTGGTCGAACCCCCAATGCGAGCAGAACTTGCTGTCCTCCGCGGCAATGGCGGCGCGGACCATGTTCCTGTCGATCCGCTCGATCGGCATCCACGCTCGATTGACCTGCCGGCCCTCCAGCCGGTCGCCGAGCATGGTCAAGGTGAAAGGCGGGTCGACGAACCTGTAGAGCGTTACCCACAGCAGGCTCAGCAGGACGAAGGCGAAGACGAGGCGGACGATCCAGACGAACGTCCGGCCCAACCAGCCGCGGCGGCGCGCCCTCACGCGAGGCATGAGATCAACCTAGGGCGGAGTCGTGGATCGTCACCCCAGCGAAAGCTGGGGTCCATGCCGAGCCCGAAGCCGTGCCGAGTCTGCACGGATGCCAGCCTGCGCTGGCATGACGACATTTCGCCCAGCCTCAGACCGCCGGCAACAGGCGGCGTTCGCCGGCGAGGCTCATCAGAGCCTTTTGCAGCTTCTCGAAGGCGCGTACCTCGATCTGGCGGATGCGCTCGCGGCTGACGTCGTAGACCTGGCTCAATTCCTCCAGCGTCTTCGGCTCGTCGGTGAGCCGCCGCTCGGTGAGGATATGCTTCTCGCGCTCGTTCAGGGACTGCATCGCCTCGACCAGCAGCTCGTGCCGCACCCGGCTCTCCTGCGCCTCGGCGACTCGCTCGTCCTGCAGCGGCTCGCTGTCGACCAGCCAGTCCTGCCACGTCCCTTCGCCGTCCTCGCGCAGCGGCACGTTCAGCGACGTGTCGCCGCCCATCGCCATGCGGCGGTTCATCGAGACCACGTCTTCCTCGGTGACTCCGAGGTGGGTGGCGATCTTGGTGACGTCCTCGGGCTTCAGATCGCCGTCCTCGAACGCCTCGATCTGGTTCTTCATCCGGCGGAGGTTGAAGAACAATTTCTTCTGCGCCGCGGTGGTGCCCATCTTCACGAGGCTCCACGAGCGGAGGATGAATTCCTGGATCGAGGCCCGGATCCACCACATCGCATAAGTGGCGAGGCGGAAGCCCCGCTCCGGCTCGAACTTCTTCACGCCCTGCATCAGGCCGATATTGCCCTCGGAGATCAGCTCGGAGACGGGGAGGCCGTAGCCGCGATACCCCATGGCGATCTTGGCGACGAGCCTGAGGTGCGAGTTGACCAGCTTGGCCGCGGCATCGGTGTCCTGATGCTCGGTCCAGCGCTTGGCCAGCATATATTCCTCCTCGGGGGCGAGGATCGGGAATTTCTTGATCTCGGCGAGGTAGCGGTTGAGGCCCGCCTCGCCGCCCATGGCGGGAATCGTCGCCACGTTTCTTCCGCTTGCCATCTTGCCGTCTCACTCCCTGGGTTCCGGTGATATTGTGGTTATGCCGGACCGTCCGTCTCTATAGCGCCAGCGCGCTTAACAGTTCCTGCATATCGGACGGGACGGCGCTTTTGAACGACAAGGCCTCACCTGTCACGGGGTGAATGAAGCCAAGCTCGGCCGCGTGCAGGGCCTGTCGTTCAAAATGCAGTCTTTTCAATAACTCCCGATGAGCGCTTCGGGTCCCGCCATATACCGGGTCGCCGAGCAGGGGATGGCCGAGCGAGGTCATGTGGACCCGGACCTGGTGCGTCCGCCCGGTTTCGAGCCGGCATTCGACCAGCGCCGCCTCCCTGAGCGGCCTCAGGACTTTGTAGTGCGTGACGGCCCGCTTTCCGCGCGATCCCTCGACGATCGCCATCTTCTGCCGGTTTGCCGACGAACGGGCGAGTGGGGCGTCGACCTTGCCCTCGAGCGGGCTCGGCAGCCCGCTTACGACGGCGATGTAGCGCCGGTCGATGCTGTGCCTGGCGAATTGTCCCGCCAGCCCCTCGTGCGCGCGGTCGGTCTTGGCGACGACGAGCAGGCCCGAAGTGCCCTTGTCGATGCGATGGACGATTCCCGGCCGAGCCACGCCGCCGATGCCGGAGAGCCGCCCGGCGCAATGGTGGAGAAGGGCGTTGACCAAGGTCCCGTCGAGATTACCCGCGGCGGGGTGCACGACCATCCCGTCGGGCTTGTCGACGACGAGCAGATGGTCGTCCTCGAAGACGATGTCGAGCGCGATGTCCTGCGCCTCGTTGTGCGCCGGCGCGGGCTCCGGGACCGTCACTTCGTAGGCGCCGGCGAGCGCCTTCGTCGCCGGATCGCGGACCAAGCCCGCGGGCCCCGTCACCCGGCCGCTCGCGATCAGCGCCTTGAGCCGTTCGCGCGACAAAGTGGGAACGGCGGAGGCGAGCGCGCGGTCGAGACGCTGGCCGGCGGCATCGGCGGCGATCGTGGCGGTGATGTTCGACTCCCCCCGGGTCATTCCGGACCCGATGTGGCGACGATAAGGGCGATATCAAGCCTGGCGGGTTGCAACGGGATTCCCATGCCGCCATTAGGGGCGGGGACGCCAGGAACAGGGGCAAGGCCGCGCATGAAATCCCACGAATTCGCGAGCCTGCTCTGCTCGCGCCTCTGCCATGACCTGCTCTCGCCCGTCGGCGCCCTCAACAACGGCATCGAATTGCTGACCGACGAGCACGATCCGGAGATGCGCGCCCGCTGCCTCGACCTGCTCGGCGAGAGCGCCCGCGCTTCGGCCAACAAGCTGAAATTCTTCCGCCTGGCCTTCGGCGCCGCCGGCGGCTTCGCCGACGAGGTCGACACGCGCGAGGCGCGGGTCGCGATCGAGGGGCTGTTCGGCGGCGACGGCCGCATCCAATTGGGCTGGATGGTCGACATGCCGACGATGGGCAAGTCGGCGCTCAAGGTGCTTCTGAACCTCGTCCTCATCGGCGGCGATTCGCTCGTGCGCGGCGGTCGGCTCGACGTCGGGGCGGAGAAAAACGGGGAGGGGATGGACATCGCCGTCCGCGCCGAGGGGCCGCGCATCGTCATCGATGCCGAGCTCAAGAACGCTTTGGTCGGCGAGGCGAGCGAGGCGGCGATCGCCCCGCGCGCCGCCGCCGCGTGGCTGGTCCACTGCCTCGTCGAGGAAGCCGGCGGCGAGGTCCAGATCGCCGACCAGGAGGAAGGCGTCCTCCTCCTCGGCGCCGCCCTTCCCGGCGGGTAAGACGGCGCAAGCATTGCATCCTGCGGCGGTGCGTCTACATAGGGCGCGCTACTAGTCGCATATGACGGTCTTTGGCGCTTTGCGGCTCCTTCTTCCTTCTCTCGCCTCTCGCAGCACCGGGGGGCCGAATGGCGGCCCGCCACCAGAAGGAACCAAGGACATGATCACCGGAACCGTCAAATTCTTCAACGCCGACAAGGGCTACGGCTTCATCCAGCCGGAGACCGGCGGCAACGACGCCTTCGTCCATATCACCGCCGTGCAGGCGGCCGGGCTCCAGACGCTCGACCGCGACCAGCGCGTCACCTACGACCTCGAGACCGACCGCCGCGGCAAGACCAGCGCGGTCAACCTTCAGGTCGCGTAAGACTTAGCCCCCCTCTCCCCGCGGGAGAGGGGGGTTTTGGGCTAACGCCTCCTTAACCAAAGCCTCCGCATAGAGGGTCCGCGAGCAACGGCGGGCCCATGGACGAGCTTCTCAAAGAATTCATCGCCGAGACCCGCGAGATGCTCGCCGCGATCGGCGGCGAGATCGTCGCCTGGGAGGCGCAGCCCGGCGACCGGGCGCGGCTCGACGCGATCTTCCGCTTCGTCCACACCGTCAAGGGCAATAGCGGCTTCTTCGATTTGCCGCGCATCGCCGCCTTGAGCCACGCCGCCGAGGATGCGCTCGCCGCCGTCCGCTCCGGCGCGCGTGGTGCCGACCCCCGTCTCGTCAGCGCGGTGCTCGCCGCGATCGACCGGATCGGCGAGTTGGTCCAGGCGCTTGAAAGCGGCGATGCGGGCGCCAGCCTCGACGACGAACCCCTCATCCAGGCGCTCGGGAGCGCTCCCGGGCCGACGCCGGCGGCTGCGGCCGCCGCCACGGCCCCCCAGCCGCAGCGCGCGACCACTATCCGCACCATCCGCCTGCCCGTCGACCTGCTCGATCGGATGATGAGCGGAGTCTCGGACCTGGTGCTGGCCCGCAACGAGCTCGCGCGCGGGCTGCGCGAGGCGGGCCCCGGTGGCGACGTCTCCGCCTGCTTCGACCGCGTCTCCGGCTGCATCGGCGATCTGCGCGACGCCGTCACCCGCACCCGCATGCAGCGGATCGACCAGCTCTTCTCGGCCCTGCCGCGCATGGTCCGCGACCTTTGCGCGGAGACCGGTAAGCAGATCGCCCTCACCATCGACGGAGGCGATGTGGAGCTGGACCGCGAGATGATAGAGATGATCCGCGATCCACTCACCCACATCGTCCGCAACGCCGTCGACCATGGCATCGAGCCGCCCGAGGCGCGGCGGGCGGGAGGCAAGCCCGAGGCGGGTAGCCTCGCCGTCCGCGCCTGCCAGGCCGGCAACCAGATATTGATCGACATTGCCGACGACGGGCGCGGCGTCGACGGCGAAAGACTCGTCGCTCGCGCCCTCGCCACCGGCACGCTGACCGCCGAGCGGGCGGCCCGGCTGACTCCGGCGCAGAAGATCGCCCTGATCTTCGAGCCCGGTCTCTCCACCGCCGCCGAGGTGACGGCGCTGTCGGGCCGAGGCGTCGGCATGGACGTAGTCCGCGCCAACGTCGAGCGGATCGGCGGTCTCGTCGACGTCCACAGCCGGGCGGGGGAGGGGTTGACCCTGACGCTGCGGGTGCCGCTCACGCTCACCATCATCCCCGCCCTCACCGTCGGCGCCGCCGGCCAGAGCTTCGCGCTGCCACGCTCGGCTATCGAGGAGATCGTGCGGGTGAAAGGCGGCGCCGCCCGAATCGAGCGGGTCGGCGGGGCCCGCATGGTGACTCTTCGCGGCCGCCGCCTGCCGCTCGTCTCGCTCCCCGAGCTGATCGGCGGCAAGGGCGCGGCGGAAGAGGCGCAAAGCCTGGTCGTGCTCCGCCCCGCAGGCGGCGGCACCTTCGCCTTGGCGGTGGACGCCGTCCACGACCACGAGGAGCTGGTGGTAAAGCCGGCCGCGCCGGTGGTGATGGCGGCCGGACTCTATGCAGGGACCACGATCGCCGGCGACGGCCGCCCCGTGCTGCTGCTCGATCCGCCCGGCCTCGCCGACCGCGCCCGCGTCACGCCCGCCGCGGACGGTGCCGAGGACGAGCATGACTCTGTCGACGCCGCCGCCCGAGTGCAATCCTGGCTGCTCTGCCGCACCCTTTCCGGAGTCCGGCGGCTCGTCCCGGTTACGGCCGTCGAACGGATCGAGGATGTCCCGGCGGAGGCAGTCGCCCTCACGGCCGGGCGCCTCCACGTCACCGTCGGCGAGTCGATCCTGCCGCTGGAAGGCTGCCCCGATGTGCCCGACCATCCGCTGCGCTTGCTTCGCCTCACCGACGGTGCGACCGAGATCGCCTACGCGGTCGCCGAAATTGCCGATATCGTCAGCCTGGCGCCGCAGATCGTCCCCGCCGCCGGACCCGGGGAGGCGTTGGGCGTCTGTCGCATCGGCGGCCAGCAGGCCGAGGTGATCGACCTCCACTGGCTCTTCGCCCGCCACGCGAAGATCGCCGGCGCGGCGGCCGAATTTCCGGTCTGCGTGCTGCCTCAAGGCGATCCGTTCATGGAGACGATACTGAGGCCGCTGGTCGAAAGCGCGGGCTATCGGGTTGTTTGCGCGGCGGACGCCGATGCCGCCAAAGCCGAAATCGTCATCGTCAGCGCCGAGAGCAAGGCTCCGTCCGCCGCGGCCGGTGCCCGTTTGCTCCGCCTCCGCACCGCCGTCGAGCCCAAGGGGCGCAAGGATGTCAGCATCCACCGCTACGACCGGGCCGCTCTGCTGGCGGCGCTTGCGCGGGAGGCCAAGGGATGAACCGCCTTCTCCTCATCGTCACCATAGCCGGCGAGCGAGTCGCCCTTCCTGCGTCCGCCATCGAAGCGGTGGTCGAGATCGAGAGCCTGACTCCAGTCCCGGGCGCGGCTCCGCACGTCGCCGGCCTCTCGGCGCTGCGCAGCCGCGTCGTCACCGTGATCGACAGCCACGCCTCGTTGGGTCTTTCTCGCTTCGGTCCTGCGCGCGACGCCGTGCTCGCCGTGGTGGACGGCCATCCTTATGCCCTGCTGGTCGATGCGGTCGAGGACGTGGTGGAAGCGGCCGCCGAGCCGCAGCCGCTGCGCGCGGCCGCCTCGCCGGGCTGGGCGCGGGTCGCGAGGTCCGCGGTCGAGGCCGAAGGCGATTTGCTCCTGCTCCTCGACGTGCCCGCCATGATCGCCGGCCCAGCGGCGCAGGCCGCGGCATGAGCCGCGCCTTAAGTTCGTGCTTACCTCTTGCCGCTAGGGTTGCGGCTGCGCCACCGGATGAGAATGCCCATGAAGAGCTGCCTGATCGTCGATGATTCCAAGGTGATCCGTAAGGTCGCCCGCCACATTCTCGAAACGCTCGATTTCACCGTCGACGAGGCGGAGGACGGCCGCGAGGCGCTCGCCCGCTGCGACGCCGGCATGCCCGACGTCGTGCTGCTCGACTGGAACATGCCGGTGATGGGCGGCATGGAGTTCCTCCGCCACCTGCGCCAGCGCGACGACGGAAGCCGTCCCAAGGTGGTTTTCTGCACCACCGAGAACGATGCCGACCATATCCGCGCCGCGATCGATGCCGGTGCCGACGAATATGTCATGAAGCCCTTCGATCGCGAGACCCTCGAAAGCAAGCTGCAGATCGTCGGGGTCGCGTGAGCCCGCCCGCCGCGGCCGCGTTGAACAGCGGCCGCCCTTCCGACAGCGCTGGGCCGGCGCCGCTGAGGCTGCTGATCGTCGACGATTCGGCCGTCGCGAGGGCGGTCCTGTCGCGCATGCTGCGCGCCCAGCCCGGCTTCGAAGTCGCCGGAGAGGCCGCTTCCGCCGAGGAGGCGCTCGTCCTGCTCGCGCGGACCGAGGTCGACATCGTCCTCCTCGACGTCGAAATGCCCGGCACGACCGGTCTCGAAGCCCTTCCCGCGATCGTCGCGGCCGGCCGCGGCGCCCGGGTGCTGGTCGTCTCATGCCTATGCGATGAAGGGGCGGAGGCCGCCGTTCGCGCGATGGCGCTCGGCGCGGCCGACACGCTTCCCAAGCCCGGGGCGCAGAATTTCGGCGGCCGCTTCTCGCAGGTGCTGACGGAGCGGCTGCGGCGCCTTGCCCAGGAACCGGCGCCAGGCCCGGCCACCGGCGCCGGGCAGCGGCCGCTGGCGCTGCGCGAGCCTTCGCGCGAGCGGCTCGGCTGCCTCGCATTCGGTGCCTCGACCGGGGGCCTGCACGCGCTCGGCGAGCTGCTCCGTGCGTTGCCCCAGCGGATCGGTGCGCCGATCCTCGTCGCCCAGCATCTTCCGGCCTTGTTCATGCCCTTCTTCGCCCGCCAGCTCGAAACGGCTTCCGGGCGCGCCGTGAGCGTCGCCGTCGAAGGCCAGGCGCTCCGCCCCGACGAGATCCTGCTGGCTCCCGGCCACGCGCATCTCGGGCTCGAGCAGCGGGGCAGCCGGGTGCTCGCCCGGCTGCTCACCGAACCGTCGGAGAGCGGTTGCACGCCGTCGGTCGACGTGACGCTGAGCGCGGTGGCGGAGGTTTACGGCAAGAGGGGCCTCGGCATCGTCCTCAGCGGCATGGGGCGCGACGGGCTGGGCGGCGCGCGCCTGCTGGTCGAACGCGGCGGCGAGGTCATCGTCCAGGATCGCGCCACCAGCGCCGTCTGGGGCATGCCGCGCGGCATCGCGGAAGCCGGTTTGGCCTCGGCGGTGCTGCCGCCAGTGGAGCTCGCCGCCCGCATCGCCGCCCGCTCGGAGGCGGCCAAATGGTGAGCGACGGCGCGACCCGGATTCTGTCGGCCTTGCTCGAATCGCGCACCGGCCAACAGCTCGGCGCCGCCCGCCGCTGGCGAATCGAGACGGCGCTGCAGCCGGTGATGCGCGAGCGGGGCGTCGATGGGCTCGATCGGCTCGTCGCCTCCATCGTCGCCGGGCGCGAGCCGGCGCTCGCCGAAGCAGTGGTCGAGGCCCTGCTCAACAACGAAACCTTCTTCTACCGCGACCGGCCGAGCTTCGACCTCCTGCTCGGCCCTGCTCTGTCGCGGCTGGAGCGGTCGCGGGCGGCGGATAAACGCCTGGCCATCTGGTGCGCGGGCTGCTCGACCGGCCAGGAAGCCTATTCGATCGCAATGCGCTTCGCCGAGCAGAAATTGCGCTGGGCGGGCTGGACCATCGACATCCTTGGCACCGACGTCTCGCGCGGCGCCATCGAGCGGGCGGGCGCGGGCCTCTATTCCCAGTTCGAAGTGCAGCGCGGCCTTGCCGTCGTTCAGATGATGCGCTGGTTCGCGGAGCGTCGCGGCGCCGGCTGGCAGATCGCGCCGGAGCTGCAGGCGATGGTGCGGTTCCGCGTCCATAGCCTCGCCGAGCCGCCGCCCCAGCCGGGCCGCTTCGACATCATCCTCTGCCGCAACGTCCTCCTCTATTTTTCCCAGGCGGCCCGGGGCGAGGCGTTCGCCCGCCTGTCCTCCGCGGCGGCGCCGGACGCGGTGCTGATGCTCGGCGCCGGCGAGACGGTGATCGGCCAGACCGACGCTTTCGTCTCCGACCCGGCATGCCGCGGCCTCTACGTGCCGGCGGGTGTGGGGCGGGAGCGGCGCGCCGCCGCCTCTTGACCTCCGCCGCCCGGCGGCGTTGGTAGCGCCGGATGTCCGAGATCATCGACAGCCCCTCGCCCAATTTCGACGAGCGCTCGCTGCCGGTGACGATGCTCGTCCTCCATTATACCGGCATGCCGGATTTCGCCGGGGCGCTGGCGCGCCTCAAGGATCCCGAGGCTAAGGTCTCGGCTCATTATCTCGTCGCCGAGGACGGCCAGATCCTCCGCCTCGTAGCCGAGGAGAAGCGCGCCTGGCACGCCGGCAAGTCGTGGTGGCGGGCGATCGAGGACGTCAACTCGGCCAGCATCGGCATCGAGATCGTCAATCCCGGCCACGAATTCGGCTATCGCCCCTTCCCCGAGGAGCAGGTCGACGCGCTCCTGCCCCTCGTCGCCGACATCGCGAAGCGCCACGGCATCCGTCCCGTCAACGTCGTCGGCCATTCCGACATCGCGCCGGCCCGCAAGGAGGATCCTGGCGAGCTCTTCCCCTGGGCCCGTCTCGCCCGGCTGGGTCTTGCCATGCCGCGCCCGATCACGAACCTCATGGATCCGCACTGGACCGACGGCGGGTTCCTCCTCGCGCTCGAGCGCTACGGCTACGATGTGCGCGACGCCCGGAAAGCGGTCATCGCGTTCCAGCGCCGCTTTCGGCCCGAGCTGCTGGACGGCATCATCGACGGCGAAACCCGCGCCATCTTGCTCGGCCTCCTCTTGGATCGGCGCAGCGCACCCGCTACATGAGCCTCGCCAGAGGGTCGGGCGGCCGTCCGCCGAAGCCGGAACCTGTTCCGGCGCAGGTGGAAGGAAAGTCCGGGCTCCACGCAGCAACGGTGCCGGGTAACGCCCGGCGGGGGCGACCCCAGGGAAAGTGCCACAGAAAGCAGGTCGCGCCGGCTTCGGCCCAAGTCTTCGGAGGCGCGACAGTGAAAGGGTGGGGTAAGAGCCCACCGCGGCCCCGGCAACGGGCGCCGGCAGGGCAAACCCCACCGGGAGCAAGACCGAATAGGGACGGCGGCTTCGCTGCGGCCGATGCCGTCCGGGTTGGTTGCTTGAGGGGCGGAGCGATCCGCCTCCTAGAGGAATGGTCGCCGATCCCCGCAAGGGGGGAACAGAACCCGGCTTACAGACCCTCTGGCGCTTTTTCGCTTTCGCGCGGGCCGCACGCCCCGCTAGGGACAAGACATGGCACGGCAGACGCGCTCGAACGATTGGGGTTTCCCGCGCTGGCGGAGCTATGGCGGCGCCCGCGAGGCGACGAAGGTTCGCCTGTGCGACCGCGACGGCTGCGAGGCGCCGGGCAACCATCCCGCTCCCAAATCGCCCAACAGCCCGGAACGCTGGTATTTCTGCGAGGCGCACGCGGCCGAATACAACCGCAACTGGAATTATTTCCACGGCCTCACCGCCGAGGACGCCGCCGCGCGCGAGGCCGAGGAGCGGCGCGGCGCCGACGGGTTCAGGCAGGCCGGCCATTACGCCTGGGGCGGCCCCGGCGACGGCAGCCGCTCGCGCGAGGAGATGCGCGCGCTCGTCGTGCTGGAGCTGGAGAGCGACTCCGGTTTCGACGCGGTCAAGGCCGCCTACCGACGCCTCGCCAAGGCCAACCACCCCGACGCCGCCCCCGGCGACAAGGAAGCCGCCGCCCGCTTCCAGCAGGTCCAGGTGGCCTATGAGGTGCTGAGGAAAGCCGAGGAGCGCCGGGCAGGCGCGTAAAGCCTAATCGGTGAACATGTAGGTCGCCGCGACGTGGGCGACCGGGTCGTCGGCCCGCCCGTCATGGGCGAGACCGCGGACGAAGCCGATATTGCGCGTCGTCTTGTAGCATTCGCCCCGGCCGACGATGCGCCGTCCGGGCTCGGCCGGCCGGAGATAATCGACCCGCATGTCGAGCGTCGCCTGCGAGCGGAAGCGGCCGAGCTTCACCCAGATTGCCATGCTGAGCGCCATGTCCATCAGGCTGACGATCGGGCCCGAGGCGATGACACCGGTCTCCCGAACCCCGACCAGAGCCTCGCGATAGTCGAGCGCAAGCTCGACCCAGTCCGGCCCGTGGCCCACGTAGAGGATGCCGAGCGCGCCGCCATGGCCGACGCGGCTGGCATAATCGGTGAAGCGCTTCGGATCGAAGCTCTCGGACTTGCGGAAGTCTTCGCGGCTCATCCGGCGAGCCGAGCCGCGGTCGCGCGGATCAGGGCGATCATGTTGGGAATGCCCTGCGTCCGGTTGGAGCTGAGCTGATTGGAAAGGTCGAACGGCGCAAGCGCCCCCTCTATGTCCGTGTCGAGGATCTCAGCCGGACGCCTGTCCTGCACGGCCAGGAGAACGAGGGCGACGATGCCCTTGGTGATCGCCGCATTGCTGTCGGCGAGGAAATGGAGCCGGCCGTCGTCGCGCGCCAGCGGATAGAGCCAGACCGAGGCCGAGCAGCCGCGCACCAGGCTTGCGTCGGTCTTCAGGGCGTCCGGCATCGGCTCGAGCGCTCGGCCGAGGTCGATCAGCAGCCGATAGCGGTCGTCCGCCTCCAGCAGCTCGTAATCGGCATGGACGTCATCGAGGCTCTGCGCGCTCATTACGTCCCGCTATCAGGGGCGCCGCCGGGGGGCTAGAGCGTGCGATGCCGGTCCGCTCCCGTCCTCCCTGTGCGCGAAGCGCATGGGGAGGGGGACCAGGCAAAGCCTGGCGGAAGGGCCATTCTGAGTCAGCAAGGCCCCTCAACCGCGCTACGCGCGGTCCCCCTTCCCCATCGCCTTCGGCGACAGGGAGGACTGAATGTCGATGCTCCCTAGAGCTCGATGCCTGTCGCGATGGCTTCGAGGCGGCGGACGCGTTCGCGAAGCGAGGCGAGCTCGATCCGGGCCGCGGCGGGAGAGGGGAGGGGGCGCGCCGATTCCAGCGCGGCCCGCTGGAGCGCCAGCCAGGCCTGCCAGGCGTGGAGCGCGGCGCCCTCGGCCAGCGCGAGGCCGGCGAGCGCCGCGAAGGCGAAGATGACGAGGCTCCCGTCCACCCGCGCCTCCTACCGGTCCCGGAGCTGCTCGATCTCGCGCTCGAGCGCGCTGCCTTTGTCGGTGGCGATCCGCTCGAGGACCGCGATCCGGTCCTTGAGCGTCCTCACCTCGTCGCGAAGCCGATCGGCTTCGGGGTCGGGCTCGCTTCGCCGCCGACTGCCATGTTTCAGGCCGGCCTTGAGGACGCTCGCCACCATCACGATGAGGATAATGCCGAGAACGAATTCAAACTGGTTCATAATTTGCTCCCGTCGTCCGGTCAGCGCAGCGATTCGATCTCGCGGGCGGTGCGCTCGGCGGGATCGGTGGCGATCCGTTCGAGCACCCGCAGCCGCTCCTCGAGCTGCTGGACGTTGCGCTTCAGCGCTTCATTCTCTTCCCTGAGGCGAGGCTCTTCGCGGCTCACCAGGTTCCCGCCCTTGCCCTCGAGCGGGTAGCCGTGCCTGGCGCGGATCCAGTTGTTCACGACCCAGGCGATCGGACCCATGGTGATGGCCGCGATCGG
The DNA here is from genome assembly GCA_034668625.1 of Sphingomonadales bacterium. Taxonomy (GTDB): domain Bacteria; phylum Pseudomonadota; class Alphaproteobacteria; order Sphingomonadales; family Sphingomonadaceae; genus Allosphingosinicella. The sequence goes on along the minus strand of JAXDOX010000025.1, from coordinate 7,935 downwards.
GATCAGGATTCCGAGATTGTGCATGTCATTCCCCCTTGTGTCGGCTCAGCGCAGGGCTTCGATCTCGCGGGCGGTGCGCTCGGCCGGGTCGGTGACGATGCGCTCCAGCGTCGCGAGGCGGCTTTCGAGCTTGGCGACATGCCCGCGCAACCTGCCATTCTCCTCGGTCAGCCGCTCGAGCTGCGGATCGGTCTCGGCCTTCACCGCGGCTGTCGCCCGGATTTCCGCCAGGCGCTGTCGCCCCTTCACCAGGGTGTGAGCCATCGACGCGACGGCGGTGATGAGCAGGACTAATATGATGAAGACGGCGAGTTGATCCCCGTGCATTGTCAATCTTCCCTCTCGGGCCCTTTCCTAACGAAGCTGCTCGATTTCGCGGGCGAGACGCCCGTTGGAGCTGGTGACGTAGGTCTCGACGTCGGCGAGCCGGCGGTCGATGTCGCGGAAGCGCGAGCGTACGTCGCGCACCGTCCGCGCCGGCGAGGCGCGCACGCCCTGCCAGAACTTGGCGTCTTCCGCGCTCTGATAGGCTAGCTCGCGCGGCTTTACCGGGGCCATCCAGCCGGCGACGAGATAGGCGACGACGACGACCCCGGAGCCGCCGCACACGGTCGCGAGCACGAAGGCGATGCGCACCAGGGTGACGTCGACTCCGGTATAATCGGCGATGCCGGCGCACACGCCCATCCATTTGCCGTTGCGCTTGTCGCGGTAGAATTTGGTATGCCGGGCGCTCACTGGCCGATCCTCCGGGGCTGACTGGGCACGTTGAGGGCCTCGAGGCCCGTGGCTGCGGGGTCGCAGGCGACCGAGCGCCAATTGGGGTTCTCGGCGCTCATGATCCGCTCGATCGAGCACATGCGGTCGTCGAGCCGGCGGGCGAGGTCGTGCAGCTCGTCGAGCAGTTTCTCGTCCTCGTTGGTCAGCGTCGCCTGGCTCTTCCACCGGGTGACGTAGTGGAAGATCAGCCAGGGCAGGCCGATGAACAGAATCCCGAGGATCCCGATCACCATCACGACGACGAATATCGGTTGCGAGTCCATCGGATCAGCCCTCCTTCGGCGCGTTGAGTCGGGCCTTCAGGGCCTCGAGCTCGGCGTCGACCTTCTCGGAATTGCGCAGCTCGGAAATCTCCTCCTCGAGCGTCTTGGGCGGCGCGCCGAGGGCCAGCGCGTCGGCGCGGCCCTCGGCATGGTCCGCCCGCCGCTCGAGCACCTCGAAGCGGGAAAAGGCCTCGTCGACCTTCGGGCCGGCGTACATTTCCCTGAGACGCGCCCGCTGGTTCGCGCTTTCGAACCGCGACTGGATCGCGTTCTGCCGCGTTCGCGCCTCGCGCAGCTTGCCCTGCAGCTTGGCGATGTCGGCCTCCGAGGCGCGCAGCGCGTCGTCGAGTACCTCGATCTCTGCCTTGAGGCCGTCGGCGAGGTCTACCGTCTTCTGCTTCTCGACCAAGGCCGCCTTGGCCAGGTCGTCGCGGCCCTTCGACAAGGCCAGCTCGGCCTTCTCGACCCACCCGTCCTGGATCCGCTCCAGCTTGGCGATCTGGCGGCGCATCTCCTTCTGGTCCGCGATCGTCCGCGCCGCGGAGGCGCGCACCTCGACCAGCGTCTCCTCCATCTCGAGGATGATCATGCGGATCATCTTCGCCGGGTCCTCCGCCTTGTCGAGCAGGTCCGCGAAGTTCGCCGCGACGATGTCGCGCGTGCGGGAGAATATGCCCATCTGAAGCTCCTTCACTCGTTTACGACTGGCCGCGGCCGGCGAACGCCAAGGGGGACGAACGCTGCGCCGGCCGCGCGCCGCCGGTCAGGCCTGAGCCTGACCGGAAACAGGCGCCTGGGCAAGGCTCACGGGCGCCGTCTCCAGCGCCCGCGCCGGGCCGACCGCCGCGCCGAACGCCGTGGCAGTCATCAAGAGGGCCGCCACCATGGCGACCAGACCCTGGCTCATCTTGCTCGCGTTCAACATCTTTCCCTCCTCGAAATCCCTGAAACCGGTGCGCCCTGCTGGCGCTGTGCCTCTTTCTAAACAAGACGCGTGCCAAACGCGGGAAGTGGCGGAAAACCGCCGTTTCTCTCATGGGGCGACCCCGACAGCCCCATTCCCCCTTGCCAAGCCGTGGGAAATTATCCCAAGAGTTGGGAATGGAGCGCAACACCCAGCTGGTCGGCCAATCCTCGTCCTTCCTCGACGCGGTCGAGCGGGCGAGCCGCGCCGCGCCGCTCGACCGGCCGGTGCTGGTCATCGGCGAGCGCGGTACCGGCAAGGAGCTGATCGCCGAGCGCCTCCACCATCTCTCGGCCCGTTGGGACGGTCCGCTCGTCGTGATGAACTGCGCGGCCTTGCCCGAGACTTTGATCGAGGCCGAGCTGTTCGGGCATGAGGCCGGCTCGTTCACCGGCGCCACCAGGTCGCGCACCGGCCGCTTCGAGGAGGCGCACGGCGGCACCCTGTTCCTCGACGAGCTGGCGACGCTCAGCATGGCCGCGCAGGAGCGGCTGCTGCGCGCCGTCGAATATGGCGAGGTGACTCGGATCGGCGCCTCCAAGCCGATCAATGTCGACGTGCGCATCGTCGCCGCCACCAACGAAAACCTCCCCAGGCTGGCCGAGGAGGGCCGCTTCCGCGCCGATCTGCTCGATCGCCTGTGCTTCGAGGTGGTGACCTTGCCGCCGCTCCGCCACCGCTCCAGCGACATCCCGGTCCTCGCCGATCATTTCGCCCGGCGCATGGCGCTGGAGCTCGGCTGGGAGGCCTGGCCCGGTTTCTCCTCGGGGGCGCTCAACCGGCTGCTCGAATATGGCTGGCCCGGCAACGTCCGCGAGCTGAGGAACGTCGTCGAGCGCGCCGTCTACCGCTGGGCCGACGAGACGCGGGCGATCGACACCATCCAGTTCGATCCCTTCGAGTCGCCATGGCTCCAGGCGGCGCCCAGGGTTGCCGCCGCGGCGTCCGCGGCCGTGAAGGAGGGCGAGGTGCTGCCGCCCCCGCCCCAGCCGGCAGACTATGATCCTGCGGGCTGCGCCGACTTCCGCCTCGCCGTCGCCGAATATGAGAAAGCGATCCTCGCCGCGGCGCTCGAGCGGTGCCGCTGGAACCAGCGCCAGGCCGCAACCGCGCTCGCGCTCAGCTACGACCAGCTCCGCCATGCCATGAAGCGCCATCAATTGATGGCGTGATTGGCGAATTTCGGCTATGTTCGCGACTCCAAGGAGGACTTGGATCATGAGCATCGGCAGAACCCTGTTCGCGGCGGCGCTGGTAGCGTCCGCCGTCCCCGCCGTCGCGGCCGTCACCGTCATCGGCAGCAGCTCGGCCCGCATGTGCTTCGACGCGGCGGACTCCCGCATGGCGCCCTCGCAGGACAGCCTCGATAATTGCGACGAGGCCCTCCAGCAGGGCAATATGTCGAAATACGATACCGTCGCCACTTACGTGAACCGCGGCATCCTGAGGCTCAGGGTGGGCCATGAGGATGCCGCGATGGCCGATTTCGACCGCGCGCTCGCCCAGGATCCGAACCAGGCCGAGGCCTATCTCAACAAGGGCATGGTGCTGCTCCGCCGCGACGATGCGTGGCAGGACGCGATGAACCTGTTCGACACGGCCCTGGCGAAGAAGACGCGGCGACCGGCTTTGGCTTATTACGGCCGCGCGGTGGCGAACGAGCTCGGCGGGCGCGTCAAAGAAGCCTATTCCGACTATCGCGAGGCGAGCCGGATCGAGCCCAAATGGCGCCAGCCGCAGATCGACCTCGCCCGCTTCACCGTCCGCCAGCGCTAGGCGCTGCCGCAAGGTCGTACCGCCCAGCGCTCGCTTTGCCGCATCGGCGCGCCGCCGGCCCGAACCCTTCCTCCTCCCCCGCGCGTTGTCGCGGTGAGAAGAGGAGGAGGATTTCAATGGCTTTCCATCTGCCCGATCTACCGTTCGCCCGGCAGTCGCTGGCGCCCCACATGTCGGCCGAGACGCTCGAATTCCATCACGGCAAGCACCACAAGGCCTATGTCGACAAGACCAACGCCCTCGCTGGCGACAAGGGCCTCGCCGGCGCTTCGCTCGCCGAATTGATCCGCGCCGCCGCCGAGCGCGGCGACAAGGGCCTGTTCAACAATGCCGGCCAGTTCTGGAATCACAATTTCTTCTGGCAGTGCCTCGCGCCGCCGGAAGGCCAGCGCCCCACCGGCCGGCTCGCCGAGCTGGTCGATCAGAGCTTCGGCTCGACCGAGGCGATGCTGGCCAAATTGAAGGAGGAGGCGGTAGGCCATTTCGCCAGCGGCTGGGCCTGGCTGGTCCTCGACCGCGGCACGCTGCGCATCACCTCGCTCCACGATGCCGACACGCCGCTCGCCCACGAGGGGATGCAGCCTTTGCTCGCCGTCGACCTGTGGGAGCATGCTTATTACATCGACTACAGGAACGCCCGGCCCGACTTCGTCGATGCGGTGCTGAACAAGCTCGTCAACTGGGAGTTCGTCGCGCAAAACCTCGACGGCGAGGGCGTCGGGCGCGCGGATCAGGCCGGCGAGGCGTCACCGGCGGAACGGGAAGAGGCGCTTACCTGAGGCTCCTCCCCGTTCCGGGGAGGATTGCTAGCTCTTCAGGCGGTAGCCGGTGCGGAAGATCCAGGCGACGACGCCTAGGCAGACGATCAGGAATCCGGCGGTCGCGGCGAGGCTGACGCCGGGCGACACGTCGGCGATTCCGTAGAAGGTCCAGCGGAAGCCGCTGATCAAATAGACGACCGGGTTGAACAAGGTGATCGTCCGCCACGGCTCGGGGAGGATGTGGATCGAGTAGAAGGCGCCGCCGAGGAAGGTCAAAGGGGTGACGATCAGCATCGGGATGATCTGCAATTGCTCGAACCCCTTGGCCCAGATGCCCACGATGAAGCCGAACAGGCAAAAGGTCGCCGCGACCAGCAGCAGGAAGCCGATCATCCACACCGGGTGGAGGACGTGCACCGGCACGAACAGGTTCGCCGTCGCGAGGATCACCAGCGCGACCCCTATCGCCTTGGTCATCGCCGCCCCGACATAGCCGAGCACGATCTCGAACGGAGAGAGCGGCGCCGACAAGGGCTCGTAGATCGTGCCGAGGAAGCGCGGCATGTGGATGCCGAAGGACGCGTTGAAGATGCTCTCGTTGAACAGGCTCAGCATCATCAGCCCTGGAACGATGAAGCTGCCGTAGGGGATTCCGCCGACATTGCTCATCCTGGAGCCGATCGCCGATCCGAACACCACGAAATAGAGCGAGGTGGTGATCACCGGCGTCGCGAGGCCGGTCCAGATCGTCCTCAGGAAGCGGTGCATCTCGAAGCGGTAGATCGCCCAGACGCCGCGGCGGTTGAAGCGCGGCGCGGTCACGTCGCGCCTCCGCCGCGCTCGCTGACCAGGCTGACGAAAATGTCCTCCAGCGAGCTCTGGTGGGTGGCGAGGTCCTTGAAAACGATGCCGAGGTCGCTGATCCGCCGCATCAGGGACGGGATGCCGGTCCGCTCGGCCTTGCCGTCGAACGTGTAGACCAGCTCGGCGCCGCCGTCGCGCAGCTCCACCTCCCATTCGGCGAGACCCTCGGGCACCGCCGCGATCGGCTCGGCGAGGGTCAGGATCAGCTGCTTCTTGCCGAGCTTCTCCATCAGCGCATGCTTGTCCTCGACCAGGATCAGCTCGCCTTTCCTGATCACGCCGACCCGGTCGGCCATCTCCTCCGCTTCCTCTATGTAATGGGTGGTGAGAATGATGGTGACGCCGCTGTCCCTCAATTGCCGGACCAGCGCCCACATGTCGCGCCGAAGCTCGACGTCGACCCCCGCGGTCGGCTCGTCGAGGAACAATATGCCCGGTTCGTGGCTCAGCGCCTTGGCGATCATCAGCCGCCGTTTCATGCCGCCGGAAAGCTCGAGGATCTTGGCCTTGCGCTTGTCCCAGAGCGACAGCTCCTTCAGCACCTTTTCGAGGTAGGCCGGGTTGGCGGGCTTGCCGAACAGCCCGCGGCTGAACGCGACCGTCGCCCAGACCGGCTCGAACGCGTCGGTGTGCAGTTCCTGCGGCACCAGCCCGATCCGGTCGCGCGCCGCGCGATAGTCGGTGACGATGTCGTGGCCGTCGACGCTCACCGTGCCGGCGCTTGCGGTGACGATGCCGCAGACGATGTTGATCAAGGTCGTCTTGCCGGCCCCGTTCGGCCCCAGCAGAGCGAAGATCTCGCCCCGCGCGATGTCGAGGTCGACGTCCTTCAGCGCCTCGTGGCCGCCCGCATAAAGCTTGGAGAGGCCGCGGATCGAGACGACGGGCGCGCTCATTGCGACGGCGGCACCGGCGCCTCGCCGGCCGGCTCCTCCAGCGTCAGGCCGTGACGGAGCAGCATCGGGATGTTGGCGAGCGCGAACAGGAAGGTGGCGGGAAGGAAGCCCCAGATTTTCGAGCCGAGCCAGAAGCTGGTGCTCGTCGTCCGCCAGACGATCTCGTTGGCGATCGCCATGGCGATGAAGAAGATCACCCAGTTGCGGGTCAGCAGCCGCCAGCTGCGGTCGGAGAGGCCGGGATAGACGGTGCCGAACGCGACTTTCAGCAGGTTGCGGCCCGTCGCCAGTCCGAACAGCAGCAGTCCGGCGACCAGCAGATAGTAGAAGGTCGGCTTCATCTTGATGATCCACTCCTTGTGGAGCCAGATCGTCAGCCCGCCGAGGACGAGCACCATGAAGGCGGAGAACCAGAGCAGAGCCGAGACCTTGCGGTAGCGGACCAGCGAGACGATGACCGCGAGCGTGATCGCCGCCATGAACGCCGCGGTGGCGGTGAAGATGCCCCGCCACGCGTTGGCCGCGAAGAAGACGACGAGCGGCGCGAGGTCGATGGCGAGCCGCTCGAGCGGGTTCTGACCCGTAGCTTTGGGATCGGTGCTCATGGCCGCCCCAGGCCCGCGATTGCCCGCGCCGCCTCGCGCGCGTCGAACGGGCGCAAGTCGTCGATTCCCTCGCCGACTCCAATGGCGTGGATCGGCAGGCCGAAGCGCTCCGCGGCGGCGACCAGCACGCCGCCGCGGGCGGTGCCGTCGAGCTTGGTCATGATCAAACCGGTGACTCCGGCCACTTCCTTGAACACCTCGATCTGGCTCAGCGCATTCTGCCCGGTAGTGGCGTCGAGGACGAGCACCACGTCGTGCGGCGCCGCCGGATTGAGGCGGCCGAGCACGCGGCGGATCTTGGCGAGCTCGTCCATCAGCACCTTCTTGTTCTGGAGACGGCCGGCGGTATCGACGATCAGGCTGTCGATTCCCTCCGCGGTCGCCTTCCTGACCCCGTCGAAGACGATCGCCGAGCTGTCGCCGCCTTCCGGCCCGGCGATGACGGGAGCGCCGATCCGCTCCGCCCAGATCTTCAATTGCTCGATCGCCGCCGCCCGGAAGGTATCGCCGGCGGCAAGCAGCACGCCGTAATCCTGCTCGATGAGGAGGTGGCCGAGCTTGGCGATGGTGGTGGTCTTGCCGGAGCCGTTGACCCCGACGATCAGGATCACCTGCGGCCGCGGGAAGGCGTGGATTTCGAGCGGCCTGGCGACCGGGGCCAGGATCTTCTCGATCTCCTGCGCGACGATCTCCCGCACCGCCTCCTCGGTGAGCCCGCGCTCGAACCGCTCCGCCGCCAGCCGCCTTCTGATCTTCGCTGCGGTGGCGGGGCCGAGGTCCGAGGCGATCAGCACCTCCTCGATCTCGTCCAGAATCGCTTCGTCCAGCGCCGCCTTGGTGAATAGTCCGGTGAGATTGTCCCCGAGCCGCTCCGAAGTCTTGCGGAAGCCGGCGTTGAGCCGGTCGAGCCACGATGCCTCGCTCATGCGGGGATCCCGACCAGGGTGTCGGGAGTGGCGGAGGTGATGCGCGTGTCCACGATATCCCCGTCATGCCAGATTGCACGGCTGGACAGTCCCCCGGACT
>JAXDOX010000024.1:0-116545 GCA_034668625.1 Sphingomonadales bacterium | reverse complement strand
CATGTCCTCAGGCTCCAGTCACGCGCGCAGGATGTCCTTGATGGCGCTCTTGCCGCCGGCGAAGTTGCGGTAGAAGCCGCCGCTCCACAGCTTGAGGATCGAGGGGAGGCGCGCCGGCCGCGGCTTGTCGAGCAAGGCGAGGCGGCGGGCGAGGCGGTCGGTCTCCTCGCCGATCCGCGCCAGCGCCCGCGTTACCCCGTCGCGCCCGGCGAGCCGTTCGGCCAGCGCCGGTCTCTCCTCGATCCGGCTGCGGTAGGCATTGAGGGCATCGATCTGGATGCGCCACTCCCGCCGCGGGTCGGAGAGGCCGTAGGCGCGGAACAGCCGCCAGAGCGACGCCTGCTCCTCCGCGAGCACAGTCACCGTCGAATTGTCGCCATGGCGGCGGTAGAGCTGCAGCGGCGCGTCCAGCACGCGCTTCAGGCCGAGGAAGTCGGCGAGGTTGGACATCCATAGGTCGTAGTTGATCGGCGCGCCGAGCGGCAGCGCGAGATCGAGATATTCGCGCCGCATGGCGGTGCAGCAGCCGGCGCAGTGATAGGAATCGGGATAGCCGAGCTTGCGGACGTTGCCGAGGAAGGTTGCGTCGAGCCTGCGCCCCTCCGCGTCCATCAGATGCTCGTCGTTGACGACCAGGGCGGCCGAGGGATCCGCCTCGAGCGCGGCGAGCGCGATGTCGATCTTGTCGGGATACCAGATATCGTCCTGGTCGCAGATGAAGACGATGTCGCCCCGGACGAGCGCGAGGACGCGCTGGAAATTGCCGCTGAAGCCCAGATTCTGCTGGTTGCGGACGATGCGGACCTCGAACGGCGCGGCGGCGGCGAAACGCTCGACATGGGCGAGCGTGTCGTCGGTCGACCCGTCGTCGCAGACGACGAGCTCGTCCGGCAGCCGGGTCTGGGCCGCGAGGCTGGCGAGCTGCTCGTCGATGAAGCGAGCGCCGTTATAGCTTGCGAGAGCGACCGAGACTTTCATGACCAGGATTTTCGAGGGAGTGGCGGCAAAAGCGCCGGAGGACAAGGTCTTTGTCCGGCCGGGCTCAGGCGGGCGGGCGGACGAGGGCGGCGAAGCGGTTGCCGATCGGCAGGCCCAGCGGCTGCGCCGCGGCCGCCAAGGCTCGCGCGGAACCGCCGATCGCCATTCGCGCCAGCTTGCCGACCGAGCCCGGCCGAAGCAGATTGTCGCCGGGGTTCAGATAGGGCCATCCCGTCTCGAAGACTCCGAAATGTTCGACCCGCCAACCCAGCCGCCGCTCGAAGAAACGCCGCTGCGCGGCCGCCGACGTCCGCAGCAGATGATAAGGCGGATAAGTCCCGCGCAGCGGCCGGCGCAGCGCCGCCTTGGCGGCGCCGAACAGGCGGCTCGCATAATAGACCGGGCTTGCATTATCCTCGAGCGGGCCTTCAACGAAGAACAGCCCGCTCTCGCCCAGCAGCGGCTGGAGCCGCCGCATCATGCCGGCGGGATCGGGCAGATGCTCCAGCACGTCGCCGAGGTGGATCGCGTCGTAGCCGCCGCCCTCCGCCTCGACCGCCTCCAGCGGCCGCACCGGGCAGCCGCTGCTGGCGGCGGCGCGGGCGCGCATGTCGGGATCGAGCTCGACGCCCTCGCAGCGAAAGCCCGCCGCGCCCGCCGTCACCATGAAGGCGCCGTTGCCGCAGCCGAAGTCCAGCACCCGCCCGCTTGGCTTCAGCTTCCCCGCGACCGACGCGAGCGCGGTGGGCGTCGGCTCGGTCAGCTCCTCGTAGAAGGAATCGTGATAGTCGGATGGGCGGTACATGCGGGCGAAATCCGCCTCGTCCGGCAGCGGATCGAGGACCGAGGCCCCGCATTCGGCGCAGCGCCGATAGTCGAAACACCGACCGTTCCAGCGGGTGCCGTAGGGATATGTGATGCGTTGCGCCTCCCCGTCGCAGAGGAGGCAGCGGGCGGTCCGGTCCATGGCCTGCGAGCTGTACAGCTCTCCCGCCGCCGGTAAAGCCTTGCAATTCCGCAATCGCCAAGCGCGCCCGGAGGCGCTAAGAGCGCCGGGTCCGGCGCCCCTTCCGCCTTTGTGGCGGCGCCGTTTCCGCCGATCCGGCGGCCCCGGCCAGATGATTTGAAGGAGCGGTTTTGAAAGGCATCATCCTCGCGGGCGGCAGCGGCACCCGCCTTTATCCGGTGACGCTCGCCGTCTCGAAGCAGCTGCTCCCGGTCTACGACAAGCCGATGATCTATTACCCGCTGGCGACGCTGATGCTCGCCGGCATCCGCGAGATATTGATCATCTCGACGCCTCACGATCTGCCCCATTTCCGCACCCTGCTCGGCGACGGCAGCGCTTTCGGGCTGACGCTGAGCTACGCCGAGCAGCCGCGCCCAGAGGGTCTCGCCCAGGCCTTCATCATCGGCCGCGACTTCGTCGGCACCGACAGCGTCGCTTTGATCCTCGGCGACAACATCTTCTTCGGCGCCGGCCTCTCGGCGCTCTGCCAGGAGGCGGCCGCGCAGACCGGCGGAGCCACCGTCTTCGCCTACCATGTCGAGGATCCCGAGCGATACGGCGTGGTCTCGTTCGATCCCGACAACGGCGAGGCGATCGACATCGTCGAGAAGCCCGCCAACCCGGCGTCGAGCTGGGCGGTCACCGGCCTCTATTTCTACGACAACGACGTGCTGGACATCGCCGCCGCGGTGAGGCCGTCGGCGCGCGGCGAGCTCGAGATCACCGACGTCAACCGCGCCTATCTGGACCGCCGCCAGCTGCGGGTCAGCCGGCTCGGCCGCGGTTTTGCCTGGCTCGATACCGGCACCCATGAAAGCCTCCACGACGCCTCGGCCTTCGTTCGCACGGTCGAGCAGCGGCAAGGCATCAAGGTCATGTCGCCAGAGGAGATCGCCTATGAGTTCGGCTATCTGACCGACGAGGAGCTGCTCGCCGCCGCCGACCGGATGGGCAAGTCCGATTATGCCAATTTCCTCCGCCGGCGGGTGAGCGAGGGCCGCACGCTCGTCGCGCCGGGCCCCGAGCAGAGGTTCTGATGGCCGGGCGTACGATCCTCGTCACCGGCGGCGCCGGCTTCATCGGCTCGGCCGTCTGCCGCCACCTCGTCGGGCGCGGCGGCACACGCGTCGTCAACCTCGACAAGCTGACCTACGCCGGCAACCTCGCCTCGCTGGCCGAGATCGAGAGCAGCCCCGATTACCGGTTCGTCCGCGGCGACATCGGCGACCTGGCGGCGGTCTCCGCCTTGCTCGCCGGGGAACGGCCGGACGCGATCATGCACCTCGCCGCCGAAAGCCATGTCGACCGCTCGATCGACGGGCCAGGCGAATTCATCGAGACCAATATCGTCGGCACCTTCCGGCTGCTCCAGGCCGCGCTCGGTTATTGGCAGGGGCTCGAAGGGGAGAAGAAAGAGGCTTTCCGCTTCCACCACATCTCGACCGACGAGGTATTCGGCGATCTCCCATTCGGAAGCGGCATCTTCACCGAAGACACGCCCTACGATCCCTCCTCGCCTTATTCGGCGTCCAAGGCCGCGTCCGACCACCTCGTCCGCGCCTGGCAGCACACTTACGGCCTGCCGGCGGTCGTATCGAACTGCTCGAATAATTACGGGCCCTATCACTTCCCAGAAAAGCTGATCCCGCTCGTCATCCTCAACGCCCTCCACGAACGGCCGCTGCCGGTCTACGGCCGGGGCGAGAACGTGCGCGACTGGCTCTACGTCGAGGACCATGCCAGGGCTCTCGACCGGATCGTCAGCGACGGCCGCGTCGGCGAGACCTATCTGATCGGCGGCCGGGCGGAGCGGACCAACCTCGAGGTCGTCCGCACCATCTGCCGCCTGCTCGACGAGCGCCGCCCCCGCCCGGCCGGCGCCCGCTACGAGGAGTTGATCGAGTTCGTTGCCGACCGGCCGGGCCACGACCGCCGCTACGCGATCGATCCCGGGAGGGCCGAGCGGGAGCTCGGCTGGTTTCCGCGGGAGAGCTTCGAGAGCGGCATGGCCAAGACCATCGACTGGTACCTCTCCCGTGAGGATTGGTGGCGGCCGCTGAGGGAGAAGAGATATGCCGGCGAGCGGCTCGGCCTCTGACCCGGCCGCTCCGGCGCGGGAGCGGGAAGCACGATGAGCGTCGCTCGCCACACCGTCTATAATTTCGTCGGCGCGGCCGTGCCGGTGCTGGTGTCGCTCGCCACCGTTCCGCCCTATCTCGCCATCGTCGGCTTCGCCCGCTACGGCATCCTGGCTATCTGCTGGCTGCTGCTCGGCTATTTCAACCTGTTCGACTTCGGGCTGGGCCGCGCGGTGTCGCAGAAGCTCGCGACCCTCGAGGGGGCCCGGCCGGAGGCGCGGAGCCGGGTGTTCTGGACGGCGATCTTCCTTAGCCTCGCGCTGATCGGGCTCGCCGTCCTCCTCTTCTATCCGGTCACCTCGATCGTCCTAAGCCAGGTCCATTTCGACTCCCCCGCGCTTCGCGGCGAGGTGGCGCTGGCATTGCCCTGGCTCACGGCGACCGTCCCCTTCGCCATTGCGAACGGCGTTCTCAACGGGTCGCTCGAAGGGCGCCGCCGGTTTCTCGCGATCAACGTCATCGGCAGCATCAGCACGGTCGCCAGCGCCGTCCTTCCGCTGACCGCCGCCATCCTCTTCGGGCCCACCATGTGGCACCTCATCGCCGCTGCGCTGGCGGCGCGGACCATCAGTCTCCTGCTTCTCGCCGTCCGCTGCCGGCGCGCGGTTCCCGTGCTGCGGCCGGACCGTCCGCAGCGCAGCGACATGGGGGCATTGCTCCGCTTCGGCGGCTGGGCGACGCTCACCAACACCGTGGGTCCGCTGCTCCATTTCTGGGACCGGTTCGCCATCGGCGCGGTGATCGGCTCCGCCGCGGTCGGCCTGTACGTCATTCCGTTCAACCTCGTCTCGCAACTCTCGGTGCTGCCGACCGCGATGGCGAGCGCCCTTTTTCCGCGGATCGCGGCGGCCTCGGACGAGGACGGACGCCGGATCACCGAGGAAAGCGTGGTCATCCTGGCTTTCGTGCTCACTCCCATCACGCTCGGCTTCCTGCTGCTCGCGGGCCCCTTCCTGACCCTCTGGCTGGGCCGCGAGACCGGCAACGCGGCCGCCCCGATCGCCTTCATCCTGGCGGCGGGGGCCTGGGCGAACAGCCTCGCGCGCATCCCCTTCGCGGAGCTGCAGGCGCGCGGCCGCCCGGACCTCCCCGCGCGCACGCATCTCGGCGAGCTCCTGCCCTATGCGGCCCTGCTCTACCTCGCGCTCAAGACGATGGGCGTGGCCGGCGCGGCGGCGGCATGGTCGCTGCGCTGCATCGTCGACGCCCTCATCCAGTTCCATTTTTCCCGGCCCGGGCTGCGGAGCGTGCGCCCACTGACGGCGGACTTCCTTCTGGTGACGGCGGGCACCGCCTGCGCGCTGGCCCTCCCGGTCTGGTCGCTGCCGAAGACCGGGCTGCTCCTCGCCCTCCTCGTCGCGTGGCTGGCCTTCGCCTGGCCACGGCGGCCCAAACGCCTGGCCGGGCTATGGGAACAAGGCTTGGCGCGGCTGCGCCCGGGCGCGGCGCAACCGTGAGCGCGGACAGACATGCGGCCGAGCCGCCGGCCGGCCCCTGGCCCGAGGAAGACCTTGAACGGCCGGGACGCTGCCCGGCCTGCGGCAACGCCGCGCGCACGATCCTGTTCGACGGGTTGTGGGACAACGCCTTCTTCGTCGCGCCCGGCCGCTGGACGCTGTGGCGCTGCGGCGGGTGCGGCAGCGGCTATCTCGATCCCCGGCCGACGCCGCAGTCGATCGGACGGGCTTATGGCCGCTATTACACCCATGAGGAGCCATGGTCGCCGCCGCCCCCGGCAACCCGGCTGCAGCGCATCCGGGCGGGACTCGCCAATGGTTACCGCAATGCCCGCTACGGAACGCGGCGGCAGCCCGCCTATCGCGCGGGCGACCGGCTCGCCCGACTGTCGCGCCGCATCCGCCGGCCGATCGACCTCGCCTTCCGTTTCCTCGACCGCAGGGCCGCCGACGGCGAACGACCGAAGCTCCTCGACGTCGGCTTCGGCTCGGGCGCCTTTCTGTTGCAGGCTCGCGAAGCCGGCTGGGATGCGGCCGGTGTTGACTTCGATCCGGTCGCGGTCGAGGCCGCGCGCAGCCGGGGGCTCGACGTTGAAGTAGGCGGCATCGATGCCGTGGCGGGTCGCCGCGACAGCTACGACGCCGTGACGCTCCACCACGTGCTCGAGCATCTGCACGATCCCGTTGCGGCGCTCGCCGCCATATATTCGATGCTGAAGCCCGGCGGCCGTCTTCAGATCGGCACGCCGAACCTCGACGGTCTCGGTTGCGAAATCTACGGCCGCAACTGGCGCGGGCTGGAGGCGCCGCGCCATCTCGTCATCTTCAACCGCGCGAGCCTGAACGACCTGCTCGGCCGCAGCGGCTTCACCAACATCCGTTACGAGCCGGAGGAGGCGGCCTTCCCCGGCCTCAGCCTCCTCAGCGCCCGCATCGCCGCAGGGCTTGACCCCAGTGACGATGCTCGCGGAATCCGCGGAGCTACCCGCCTGCAGCGGCTCCGTGCGAGCCTTTCGCCAGGCCGGGCCGATTTCATGATCTTCGTCTGCGAGAAGCCCCCGAGATGACGCGTCGACCGGCTCGCGACAGGTTGAGTGCTGGCGGGATCGCGACCGGAACTTAGCCGCGGAGACGGGCGATGAGGATATCCTGGAAGTTGCGCGCCTCCGTCCCGCGCCAGGCGCCGTGATGCACGTCGGCGACCGCCAGCCCTGCGTCCTCGGCCATGGCGCGGAACGCGCCATCCTCATACGCCACCGCGTTCTCGGGGATGTCCGGGGTCTCGACGAAGCACCCGTCCAGAGCATGGCTGAAGGTGAAGCGCGTCCTTGCCGCCGCGATACCCGCGCGCGATTCCGCGTCGAGCAGGAAGGCGGTGATCAGCACGCGCCCGCCCGGCGCCAGGACTCGCGCGATTTCGTTCAGATAGTGCCGGGTGTCCCGGGCCAGCATGTGGGTGAAAACCGAGGTCAGGAAGATGAAGTCGAATGCGCCATCGTCGAACGGGAAGCGATAGGCGTCGGCGGCTGCGACGCCGCCTGGATTGTAGGCCTTGTTGTAGATGTCGCTATGGTGGAAGCGGAAATGCAGGAAGCGCCGGTAGGCGCGCCGGCACCAGTCGATGGACGGCTTGACGATGTCGATCCCGTCGTAGCTGCCGCTCGTCAGATAGCCGGCGAGCGGACGCGCCATGCGTCCCGTGCCGCAGCCCACATCCAACACCCTTTCGTCCGGCCGGAGGCCGGTCATCTCGAGGAAATGCTGCAGGAACTCGTCGCCAGTGCGGCGGAAGTCGGTGTCGCCGACCGAATGGAGCCGCGCCGGCGGCATCAGCGGATCGGCGCCGCGCCGGACTCCCGCCTCATATTGCGCCTGGGTGTAGCGGTCGCGAAGGCGCTCGCGCAGCGGCGCCGGCAGGAAGCGGGAGAGGAACATCGCGGCGCCCTATCAACCGCCGTCGCTCGAACGCAACCGAATTCGGGCTGCCTCGGAGCTCAGTACCAGAACAGCATCTTGGCCGACTGATAGAGCGCGCGCGGGTGGAGCTGCGACTGGGTGAGGCCGACGATGTGATCGTGCGCGACCGCCCAGTCCCGCTCCGAGCCGGCAAGCGGCCGCAAAGCCTCGATCAGGTCGCGCCTCAAGCGGGCGTCGGTGAACGGGCGCCCCGTCCCCGGCTGGAACCAGGCCTCGCGGCAGCGTTCGGCGACGCGGGCGAAGAGGGCGCGGCGGTCGGCCGGGAGCACCGGCGAGTAAGCGAGATGCTCCAGCCGCTCGGTGAGGTTGAACCGCCGGCGCCGCGTCGACTGGAGCTCGGCATAGATGCGGCCGGGGCGCAGCCGCTGGAGCGGCGAGGGGCGCTGCACGACGCTCGAATTGCACTGGTTGGCGCCGTGGATGCGATGGTAGACGATGGCGTCGTCGACATAGGCGATGCCGCGCGAGAACAGAGCTTCGAGCGCGATCAGCCAGTCGAAAGGCTGGAAGCGCCGGAACGCCATCTCGGTCACCACCTGCCGCCGCGCCACCATCGCGTGGCCCGAGACGCGGGGATTGAACAGAAGGGCGATGCAGTCCCCCGGCGCCGGCGGGCCGCCGAAATTGGCGGCGAGATTGACGCCGAGCCGGTTGCCCGCGGCGTCGACCAGTTCCGAGCGTCCGTAGCTGAGGGCGTTGTCGCCGAGGCCCTCGACCAGGCGCCGCGTGCGCTCGCCGTCCCAGACGTCATCCTGGTCGGCGACCGACAGGAGCGGCGCCCGCGCCGTCTGGACGAGCTCGATCAGCCGCTCTTTCTGGCCGGCATTGCCGCCGCCCTCGAACAGGCGGATGCGTGGATCGCGGGCGGCAAAGGCGGCGGCGAGCGCCGGCGTCGCGTCGCTCGAGCCGTCGTCGACGATGAGGAGCTCGAAATCCTCCCAGCTCTGGCCGAGGATCGACTCGATTTGGGCCGCGAAATGCGCCTCGCCATTGTAGGTCGGCAGCAGGATCGAAAGGGCGGGGCTCGTCATGGCGGTGCTGCCTCGGCGCTGTGCACCGCGGCGGCGGCGGCGACAAGGGCCGATCGCGTCTTGCCCGCTCCGCCGCTTGCGCTAAGGAAGCCCGCCATGATCCAGGTCCGCCGGCTCGCCCTTCCCGACGTGTGCGAAATCCTGCCGCCGAAGTTCGGCGACGCGCGAGGCTTCTTTTCCGAGACCTGGAGTGCGGCTTCGCTGGCCTCGCTGGGGATCGACACCGTCTTCGTCCAGGACAATCACAGCTTCTCGGCGGAAGCGGGCGTGCTGCGCGGGCTCCATTACCAGGCGCCGCCGGCGGCGCAGGTGAAATTGGTGCGGGTGATACGCGGCGCAATCTACGACGTTGCCGTCGACATCCGCCAAGGCTCTCCGACCTTCGGCCATTGGGTCGGCCTCAATGTCTCGGCCGAGGCCTGGAACCAGATCCTCGTGCCCGAGGGCTTCGCCCACGGGTTCGTCACTTTGGAGCCGGGGACGGAGGTCCTCTACAAGGTCTCGGCGCCTTATTCCCCGGCGCACGACCGCGGCATCAGGTGGAACGATCCGGCGATCGGTGTCGACTGGCCGCTCGGCGGCGGGGAGCCGATCCTTTCCGACAAGGATCGCGCCGCGCCTCTGCTCGCCGACGCGCCCGCCGCTTTCCAGTATTGCGGATGACCCCGGCGCTCGTCATCGGCCGGAGCGGCCAGCTCGCCCTCAGCCTCGCCGAGCGCGCGAAAGCCGAGGGCCGGCCGCTCGTCTTCGTCGGCCGTCCCGACACGGACCTGGAGGACGCGGCTTCGCTCCGCCATGCGCTGCTGTCGAGCGGCGCCGGCATCGTCGTCAACGCCGCCGCCTACACCGCCGTCGACCAGGCCGAGGACGAGCCGGATCGCGCCTGGGCCCAGAATGCCGAGGCGCCGCGAATCCTCGCCGAGGCGGCGCGGGACGCAGGGGCGCGGCTGATCCATGTGTCGACCGACTATGTGTTCGACGGCTCGGGCGACGCCCCCCGCCGCGAGGGCGATCCGACCGGCCCGGCCGGCGTCTACGGCCGCACCAAGCTCGCCGGCGAGGAAGCGATCCGCGCCGTCCTGCCAGGTCATGCCATCGTCCGAACCGCCTGGGTCTACAGCCCGTTCGGCCGCAATTTCGTGAAGACGATGCTCGCTCTCGCGCGGAGCCGGCCGGCGCTGCGCGTCGTCGGCGACCAGGTTGGCAACCCCACCTCCGCCCTCGATCTCGCCGAGGGCCTCCTCGCCTTGGTGCGTACCTGGGAGCGGGAGCCGGACCGCGGCGCCGGCGCGACCTACCACCTCGCCGGCACCGGCTCGGCGAGCTGGGCCGAGTTCGCGCAGGAGATTTTCGCGTTCAGCGCCGCCCGGGGCGGACCCACGGCCGCGGTGGAGCCGATCGCCACCGCCGACTGGCCGGCCAAGGCGCCGCGCCCGCTCAACAGCCGCCTCGATTCGACCCTATTCGCCGAGACCTTCGGCTATCGCGCTCCGCCCTGGCGGGAGTCGCTGGCCCTCGTCGTCGAGCGCCTGCTCGCCGAGGGAGAGGGCTAGGCGCGGCTCGGCCGCGTTGCTAGACCGCGCGCGATGCAGCCGGACCGCTTCACTCCCGAAATCGCCTAC
The DNA here is from genome assembly GCA_034668625.1 of Sphingomonadales bacterium. Lineage (GTDB taxonomy): Bacteria > Pseudomonadota > Alphaproteobacteria > Sphingomonadales > Sphingomonadaceae > Allosphingosinicella. The sequence goes on along the minus strand of JAXDOX010000024.1, from coordinate 106,333 downwards.
GTGACGATTCCGCGCGTGGCCTGCGACGGCGCAAGCGACACCCACCCGGCGCTCGGCCACCCGCGCGTCTACCTCCAGATCGACGAGAAGGGCTTCGTCGACTGCGGCTATTGCGACAAGCGCTTCGTCCTCAAGGGCGGCGCGGCCGACGAGACGGGCGCCGCCGCGGCCTGAGCTACCAGCCGCCGCCGGCGGGCGAGTCGATCTCGGCCACCCGCCGCCGGGTCGCCGCCGACGTGGTGGGCGGCAGCGCGTCGAGCGGAAAGAAGGCCGCTTCCTCGACTTCGACGCCGTCCGGGCGCGGCACGCCGTCGGCGCGGCCCCGGAACAGGTGGATGGAATCCCGCTTCCCCTCGGCGACGGAGACATAGACTCCGACCAACTCCAGCGCGCGCGTCTCGAGGCCGGTCTCTTCCCTGACCTCCCTCGCAGCCGCCGCGAGGGGAGTCTCCCGGCGGCCGATCCCGCCGCCCGGCAGCACGAACAGGTTCCGGTTCCCGTAGCTGTTGCGGATGAGCAGCAGCTCGCCCCGGCGATTGAACACCATCACCTTCACGCCCCGCGTGCGCAGGCGCAGGCGGGCGAGGAGGTGGCGGCGGAGCCGGTATGCGATCTGGAGAACGATCCTCATCGGTCCTGAGCCTACGTGCGAGATCCTGGCTGGCGAGCCTCAGGCGCAGCCGGCGCGGCGGGGGCAGACCGCTCCGGTGTCAACAGATCGATCGTCCGCGGATCGGGATCGAAGTGGATCAGCGAGCCTATCAAAATCGCCGTCGCCACGACCGCGATGCCGATCACATAAATGATGAACCAGCTTTTCCTCTTCCCAGCAAGAACAACTGTGTTATTTTTGTTACTGTCATAGTAAGCCCAGTAGCATACGCATACGATTGGCAAATAGACTGCGACGAATAAAGCCAACCACATGGATTTACCTAAAACCTTGTAAATCAGATATAGCGTGAGCGAGTGATTGAGCGCAAAAACGATCGGAATGGTGAAAAGCAATAGCGCAGTCGAGGGACTGAACTTATAATGAACCCACTCGAAATAGCTGTTAGTTCGGTAGGTTTGGCCGACATCGAAGCTTAGCGGAAGATCTTGGTATTTGGAAAGGTCGTCGGCAAGGTGCTCGGCATCATAGCGCACTTTGGAAAACACGCCGGCAATCAGCCCGAATCTCACGAAAAGATACGTATTGACCACCGGGAGTATCACATAGAGAATGTTGGATCGGTGGGGATCGCCGAGCAGCTTGGCGGCGATGGCGGTGCCCAGACCGGCGACCAGCGCGAGGCTGATCGCGATGCTGGTGATCTGGCCCATCCAGTTCTTCTCCACGTCGGCCTTGGAAGCTTCGAGCTTCGCAAGGAGCCGGTCCAGGTATTTTTCCCCAGCCTCGATCTTTTGCTGCGTCCAGACATCGGCTTCGGCATCGGACATAGATGCGCCTCCCCTGATTGCGAGAGCCAGGCGGCCCCCCCGCGCCGTTTCGCTACCGGATCCTCTCTTAGACTTTTTCGGCGCAACACCTATATCCGAGCCCATGACACTTCCAGCCGATCCCCGCCGCTTCCTCTATCGCGAGGGCGCCCTCTCCCCTGACGACGCGCTCCGCCTCACCAGTGACGCCCTCGGCCGCTGCGACGACGGCGAGCTCTACCTCCAGTACACCGCGTCGGAGATGTTCGGCTTCGACGACGGGCGGCTGAAGAATGCCGATTTCAACACCCATGCCGGCTTCGGCCTGAGGGGCGTCGCCGGCGAGACCACCGCCTTCGCCCACGCCAACGAGCTGTCGGAGGCGGCCATCCGCCGCGCCGCCGAGACGATGCAGGTGCTCGATCCGGCGAAGGGAACCCGCCCGGCCCCGCCCCGCCGCACCAACGCCGCGCTCTACACCGATTCCGATCCGCTGAGCCTCATCCCCTTCGCCCGCAAGGTCGAGCTCTGCCAGAAGATCGACGCCGCCGCCCGCGCCCGGGATCCGCGCGTCGTGCAGGTCTCGGTGTCGCTCGCCGCCTCCTGGTCGGTGATCGAGATCGTCCGGCCCGACGGCTTCGTCGCCCACGACGTGCGGCCTTTGGTCCGCCTCAACGTGCAGATCGTCGCCGAGCGCGACGGGCGGCGGGAGACCGGCTTTCACGGCCTCGGCGGCCGCTACCTCTACGACCGGCTGTTCGACGAGGCGGCGTGGGGCCGGGCGGTGGACATGGCGCTCGCCCAGGCGCTGGTGAACCTCGATTCCGTCGCCGCGCCGGCCGGCGAGATGACGGTCGTGCTCGGCCCCGGCTGGCCCGGCGTCCTCCTCCACGAGGCGATCGGTCACGGCCTCGAAGGCGATTTCAACCGCAAGGGCACCTCGGCATTCTCCGGCCGCGTCGGCGAGCGGGTCGCGGCCCCCGGAGTCACCGTAGTCGACGACGGCTCGATCGGCGAGCGGCGCGGCTCGCTGACCATCGACGACGAGGGCACGCCGACCGGCTGCACCACCCTGATCGAAGACGGAATCCTCAAAGGCTATCTCCAGGACCGCCTCAACGCCCGGCTGATGGGCGTGGAGGCGACCGGCAACGGCCGCCGCGAGAGCTTTGCGCACGCGCCGATGCCCCGGATGACCAACACCTTCATGCTCGGCGGCAATGAGGATCCCGGCGAGATTCTCGCCCGCGCCGGGGACGGCATCTATGCCAAGAGCTTCGGCGGCGGCCAGGTCGACATCACCAGCGGCAAGTTCGTCTTCTCCTGCACCGAGGCCTATCGGATCGAGAACGGGCGGCTCGGTGCCCCGATCAAGGGGGCGACCCTGATCGGCGACGGCCCCACCGTGCTCACCAAGGTGGCGGCGATCGGCAACGACATGGCGCTCGACGAAGGCGTCGGCATCTGCGGCAAGGGCGGCCAGTCGATCCCGGCCGGCGTCGGCCAGCCGACCCTGCTGATCGACGGGCTGACGGTCGGAGGCACCGCCGCTTGAGCCGCTGGCAGGACGCGGTGCTCGAATTCTGGTTCGGCTTGGCGCCGGAGCGCTGGTGGCGGACCGACCCGGCTCTCGACCACGCGATCCGCAAGCGCTTCCTGCCGCTGTGGCGGGCGCAGCGCGAGAATGTCCCCGAGCATTTCCTCGCCTCGCCCGAAGACGCGCTGGCCGCGGCCATCCTGTTCGACCAATTCCCGCGCAACATGTTCCGCGGCCAGGCCGACGCCTATTCGACCGACCCGCTCGCCCGCGCCGTCGCCAGAGGCGCCGTGGACCGCGGCTTCGACCGCGATCTCGCCCCGGACCGGCGGCCGTTCCTCTACATGCCGTTCCAGCATAGCGAGGATCTGGAGGACCAGAAACGCTCGCTCCTCCTCTTCACCGCGCTCGGCGACGACTACAACCTCGGCTACGCCCGGAAGCACCACGACGTAGTCGCCCGCTTCGGCCGCTTCCCGCACCGCAATCAAGTGCTCGGCCGCCAGCCGCGCGCCGAGGAGCAGGCGGCCGGGGATGTGGTTCCCTGGTGATGGCGCTGGTCCTCGCCGCCCGTTTCTACACCGCCAGCGAGGCCCAGATCGTCCAGGGCCGCCTCGTCTCTGAGGGCGTCGAATCCTATTTGTTCGACACCGGCATCAACCTGATCGAGCTCGGCGGCGTCGCGGCGCCGGTGCGGCTGATGGTGGACGAGGAGGACCTCGTCCGAACCCGGCGCATTCTCAGCGACTGGCTCTGAGCCACCGGGCGATCGGCGCGAGGTCGTAGCCCGCTTCCGCCGCCGCCGCATTGAGGCTGTCGACCTCGGCCCCGCGGCTCGCCCGGGCGAGCGCCCAAAGGTAGGTCGAGCGCGTTCCAGAGCGGCAGAAGGCAAGCGCCGACCCCGCCTCCAGTGCCTCGGCCATCGCCTCGACCTGGGCCTTGGAGATGCCGCCGGCGATGGGGATGTAGCGATAGTCCAGCCCGGCTGCACGCGCCGCGGCCTCGATCTCCGACGAAGCGGGTTGGCCGGGCTCCTCGCCGTCCGGGCGGTTATTGACGAGGATTCGGACGTGCAGACCGGCAACCTCCTCCGGCACGATCTGCCCGGACACGAAAACGCCTTGCTCAAGCTGCTTCATCGGTGCGGCGTAACAGCTCCTCCCCGTTCCGGGGAGGAGTTAGGTCGCGAACCCTTCGATCACTTCCACGAACGCCGCGCCGTATTTCTCGAGCTTGGCCGCGCCCACCCCCGAGACTCGCGACAAAGCGTGAAGGCTGGTCGGCTTCAGCTCCGCCATCTCGCGCAGGGTCGAATCGTGGAAGATCACGTAGGGCGGCACGCCCGCCTCTTTGGCGAGGTCGCGGCGGCGGGCGCGCAGGGCCTCGAACAGGGGGTCGCCCTCGGGATTGGCCGCTTTGTCCCGCCGCGTCCGCCGCGCCCGCTTGGGCGGCAGGACCAGCTCGAGCGTCCCGCCACCCTTCAGCAGCGGCTTCGCGCCCGGCCCGAACGACAGGCCGCCATAAGCGTCGGCCCGCAGCGCGTCGTGGGCGAGGAGCGCCCGCCCGACCGGCCTCGCCAGCGCCAGCTCCGCCTCGTCGGCGATTCCGAACACGGAAAGGCGGTGGTGGCCGAAAGAGAGCACCTTCTCCGTCTCCCGCCCGGCCAGCACGTCGATGAGGTGGCCGAGGCCGAAGCGCATCTCGGTGCGGAAGGCGGCGGAAAGCAATTTCCTCGCCAGCTCGGTCGCGTCCACGGTCTCGGGCGGCGCCAGGCAATTGTCGCAATTGCCGCACCTTTCCGGCGGCGTCTCGCCGAAATGGCGCAGCAGCAGCGCGCGGCGGCAGGCGCCGGTCTCGACGAAGGCGGCGAGGGCATTGAGGCGCTGCCGCTCGCCCCCGCGCCTTTGCTCGGGCACCTCGCTCTCGAGCCGCGAGCGGGCGCGGGCGAAATCCTCGGCGCCCCAGAGCAGCCAGGCTTCCGCCGGCTCGCCGTCGCGGCCGGCGCGGCCGGTCTCCTGGTAATAGGCCTCGATCGACTTGGGCAGGCCGGCATGGGCGACGAAGCGCACGTCGGGCTTGTCGATGCCCATGCCGAAAGCGATGGTCGCGACCATCACCATGTTCTCGCTGGAGACGAAGGCGGCCTGGTTGCGCGCTCTGACCGGCGGCTCCAGCCCGGCATGATAGGGCAAGGCCCGCCGCGCCGGCGACGACAGGGATTCGGCCAGCTTCTCCGCCTTGTCGCGGCTCTGGACGTAGACGATGCCGGGCCCGGGCTGCTCGGCGAGCAGGGCTTTCAGCTGCTGCGTCACGCCGTCGCGCGGCCGGACGTGGTAGCGTATGTTCGGCCGGTCGAAGCCGGCGAGGATCAGCCCCTCGTGCGGGATGCCGAGCTGGACGAGTATGTCCTCCCGCGTCGCCTTGTCCGCGGTGGCGGTGAGGGCGAGGCGGGGCACGTCCCCAAAGGCATCGAGCAGCGGCCGGAGCAGCCGGTAATCGGGGCGGAAATCGTGCCCCCATTCGGAAACGCAATGCGCCTCGTCGACTGCGATCAGCGCCAGTTTGAGCCGCCCGGCGAGCTGGCGGAAAGCCTCGGTGCTCGCCCGCTCCGGCGCGACGTAGAGCAGGTCGAGCTCCCCCTCCCTCAGGCGCGCCAGATTGTCCTGCCGCTCCGCCTCGCTCTCGGCCGAGGTGAGCGCTGCCGCGCGGATTCCGAAGGCGCGGGCGGAGCGGATCTGGTCGTGCATCAGGGCGATGAGCGGCGAGATGACCAAAGCCGTCCCCTCCCGCGCGATTCCCGGCACCTGGTAGCAGAGCGACTTGCCCGAGCCCGTCGGCATCACCGCCAGCGTATGCTCGCCGGCCATGACCCGCCCGATCACTTGCTCCTGGACGCCGCGGAAGGCCGCGAAGCCGAACGTCTCGCGAAGGATCGCCAGGGGCGCGGTCATTTCGTCCGGATAGACTTCGCGAAGGGCCGCAGCGACTCGCATAGCACGGGATTAGCGTGAACAAAGGAGGAACTCAACATTCGCACGAGCGTCAGTTCGTCCAGACGTGCACCCTCTCGTCCGGCGGAAGGTAGAGCTTGTCGCCGGGCTTGACTCCGAAGGCGGCGTACCAGGCGTCGACGTTGCGGACGATGCCGTTCACCCGATATTCCTCCGGGCTGTGCGGGTTGGAGAGGAGCTGGGCGCGGATCGCCCCCTCGCGCGCCTTGCCTTGCCAGCTCTGGGCGTAGGCGATGAAGAAGCGCTGGTCGCCGGAATAGCCGTCGATCACCGGCGGCTCTCCGTGGCGGGCGACGTAGCGGCGATAGGCGGCATAGGCCGCCTCAAGTCCGCCGAGATCGCCGAGATTCTCGCCGAGGGTGAGCTGACCTTTGATATGTACTCCGGGAATCGGCTCATAGGCGTCGAACTGTTTGACCAGCGCCTGAGCGTGCCTCGTGTACCGCTCAGCGGACTCTTTGGTCCACCAGTCCCTCAGCCTTCCCCGCGCGTCGAACTGGCGGCCTTCGTCGTCGAAGCCGTGGCCCATTTCATGGCCGATCGTCGCGCCGGTCTCGCCGTAATTGACCGCCGGGTCGGCGGCGGGGTCGAAGAAGGGCGGCTGCAGGATGGCGGCGGGGAAGGTCACCTGGTTCATCAGCGGGTTGTAATAGGCGTTCACCTCCTGGACGTTCATGTCCCAGAGGCGCCGGTCGACCGGTTTGCCGAGCCGCGAGAGCTCGAGCTTCCACTCGAAATCGCCCGAGGCCATGACGTTGGCCAGCGGGTTGGCGCGAGTCACCTTCATCGGCGCATAGTCGATATATTTGACCGGGTGGCCGATGCGCGGGTCGAAGCTGGCGAGCTTGGCCAGCGCCTCCTTTCGAGTCGGCTCGTCCATCCAGCGGGCGTGGCGGATGAGGTCGCCGTAGGAGGCGCGTAGGTCGCCGATCAGCTCGTTCATCTGACGCTCGGTCTCCAGCGTCCAGTGGCGGCGGGCGTAGAGCCGGCCGACCGCCTCGCCGAGATTGGCGTCGAGCAGCCGCACGCCGCGCTTCCAGCGCGGGGCCTGGGTGGGCACGTCCTGCAGCGTGTGGCTGTAGAAATCGAAGCGAGCGTCGTCGAACTTCCTGGGCAGGAATTGCGCGTGGTCGCTGATGAAGCGGAAGGTCATCCAATCCTTCCAGGTGGCGAGCGGCACGTCGTCGAGCCTCCTGCCCGCGGCGGCGACGGCGCTCGGCTCGGCGACGACGACGGTCGGCATCTTCGCCAGGCCGACATGGGCGAGGGTCGCCGGCCAGTCGAATTGCGGCGCCAGGGCATTAAGCTGGGCGCGGCTCATCGGGTTGTAGGTCGCCTGCGGATCGCGCCGCCGCTCGGGCGTCCACTGGTCCTGCGACAGCCGCGTCTCGAGCGCGACGATCGCGTCGGCCTTGGCCTCGCCGCCGGCGATTCCGGCGAGGCTGAAGATGCGGGCGACATAGGCGCGATAGGCCTTGCGGATGGACTCGTATTTGGCGCCGCTCAGCAGGTAATAATCGCGGGTCGGCAGGCCGAGCCGGGCCTGGCCGGAGCCGATTGTGTAACGGGTCGGGTCCTTCTCGTCCGGCTCGATGTCGACGCGGATCGGCGCCGCATAGCCGGGCTCGGCCATCAGCAAGACGAGCTGGTGGCGGTCGGCGACGGAGCCGATCCGGCGCAGATAGGGCTGCAGCGGCGCGAGACCGCGCGCCTCGATCCCGGCTTCGTCCATCCACGCGGCGTAGAAGTCGCCGACCTGCCGCATCACCGCATCGGCAGGATGGGCGCCGGCGCCTTCGACGAGCGCGCGCACCTCCGCCTCGGTGAGGTCGGGAAGGTCGTAATTATAGCCCGCGCGGGCCTTGTCGGGCGCGATCTGCGCGCTGCGCAGCCAAGTCCCCTCGGCGTAGCGGAAGAAGTCGTCGCCCGGCTTGACGCTCCGGTCCATGTCCGCCGTGGCGACGCCCCAGGCGCCATATTTCGGATGGGCCGTCGCGGCGGCAAGCGGGGCGGCGGCGGTGAGCAACAGGGCCGCGGCGAGCGCGGCGGAACGGCGGGTCATCTAAATCTCCGGGATGGTCGGCGTCCCTCAGCGCTAGCATCGCCCCCGAGTGGGGGCAACGCGGAGCAGCGGACCTATTCGCAGGTCACCGCGTCGCCCTCGTGCCACGGGATGACGCGCAACTCGCCGATCTCGACCCGCTCGAACGGATAGGGCCAATGCTCGAAGCCGAATTTGTGCGGCAGCACGATGCAGACGTCGGTCGGCATCGAGCGGTCGCCGTTCCGCAGCGCCGCCCGATAGCGCAGCGCACCGTCATAGCCGTTCTCGAGCGACAGCATCATCTCCCCATTGGGGCGCGCCGACGACGGCGCCAAAGCGCGCAACGTGATCCGCACCTGTCCGGGCTGAACGCTGGGCCGCGTCGCGCGGCCGCGGTCGAGCGGGATCGGCGGCTGGACCTTCGCGTCCTCCACCAAGGTCGTCGCGTTCATCTGCGCGAGCGCCGCGGCTTCGAAGTCACTGATCGGCGCGGCCACCGCCGCCGCTCCGGCCGAAACGGCACCGTCGGGAGCGATATGGACCACGATGCTGTCGCCGCGGCCGAGCGTGACGGTCCTTGGCGCCTGCGCCGCCGCGAGGGCCGGCATCAGCGCCAGGCCGAGCAGGAGGCAGAATTTTCTCAGCATAGGCCTGTTTTTTCCTCCCCATCCGAAGAGACCATGATCGCCCGCCGGGATCAACGGCTCTTCATTCCGCGGCCTCCGCCTGCTCCTCGGCTTCGGCCTCGGCCTGCTGGCGCGTCCACATGTCGGCGTAGAGGCCGTTCTTTCTCAGCAGTTGCGCGTGCGTGCCGCGCTCGGCGACACGGCCCTCGTTCAGCACAACGATCTGGTCGGCGTCCACCACCGTCGAGAGGCGGTGGGCGATGACGATGCTCGTGCGGCGGGCGGCGACTCCGCTCAAAGTCTCCTGGATCGCCGCCTCGGTGCGACTGTCGAGCGCGCTCGTCGCCTCGTCGAGGATCAGGATCGGCGGGTCCTTCAAGAGGGTGCGGGCGATGGCCACGCGCTGCTTCTCGCCGCCCGAGAGCTTGAGGCCGCGCTCGCCGACCTTCGCCTCATAGCCTTCGGGAAGGCTGGCGACGAAATCGTGGATCGCCGCGCCGCGCGCCGCCTCCTCGATTTCCGCCTGGGTGGCGCCGTCCTTGCCGTAGCCGACATTGTAGCCGATCGTGTCGTTGAACAGCACCGTGTCCTGCGGGACGATGCCGATGGCCCGGCGCAGGCTCGCCTGGGTCACGCTCTTGATGTCCTGGCCGTCGATCGTGATTCGCCCGTCGGTCGGGTCGTAGAAGCGGAAGAGGAGGCGCGACAGCGTCGACTTGCCGGCCCCCGAGGGCCCGACCACTGCCACCGTCGCGCCCGGCGGCACATCGAGATCGATGCCCTTCAAAATCTCGCGTTCCGGCTCGTAGCTAAAGCGGACGTTCTCGAAGCGGATGCGGCCGTCGGTCACGGCGAGGTCCGGCGCGCCGGCCGCGTCATTCACCTCGGTCGGCGTGTCGATCAGCGCGAACATCGCATCCATGTCGATCAGGCCCTGGCGAATGGTCCGGTAGACCATGCCGAGCAGGTCGAGCGGCCGGAAGAGCTGGGCGAGCAGGGTGTTGACGATGACCACGTCGCCTGGGGTGAACCGGCCCCGGCTCCAGCCCCAGATGGTGTAGGCCATGGCGCCGGCCATCATCAGGTTCGTAATCAGCGACTGGCCGATGTTGAGCCAGGCGAGCGACGTCTCGTTCTTGACCGCCGCGTCGGCATAACGGCGGACGGCGCGGCCATAGCGTCCCGCCTCGCGCTCCTCGGCGCTGAAATATTTGACGGTCTCGTAATTGAGCAGGCTGTCCACGGCGCGAGCGACGGCGCCGGTGTCGAGGTCGTTCATCTCGACCCGCAGCCGAGTCCGCCAGTCGGTGACGAGGCGGGTGAAACGGATGTAGGCGACCACCATAATCGCCGTCGCGACGACCAGCCCGAAGCCGAACTTCACCCAGAAGATCCCCATCACGATGGCGAGCTGGAGGATCGTCGGAGCGATGTTGAAGAGAAGGAAATAGAGCATCATGTCGATGCTCTTGGTGCCCCGCTCGACGACCTTGGTGACGGCGCCGGTCCGCCGCTCGAGGTGGAAGCGAAGCGACAATCGGTGGAGATGCCGGAATGTGGTCTCCGCCAGGCGCCGCTCGGCTTCCTGGCCGACCCGCTCGAAGATCGCGTTCCTCATATTGTCGAACAGCACGCCGCCGAACCGCGCCGCGGCATAAGCCGTCACCAGCGCTATCACGACCGCCGCCTCGCCGCGCATTCCCGCGGTCATCCGGTCGACCGCCGCGCCGTAGACCAGCGGCATCACCATGATCGAGACGATGATCGAGAGCAGGACGAAGCCGAGCGCGACGACCACGCGCGCCTTCAGCGCCGTCTCGCCGGGCGGCCACAGATAGGGAAGGAAGCGGCGGAGCGAGGACCAGCCCGGCTGCCTTTCCCCGGCGTCGGTTTCGAGAGGGCGCATCCCTGCCTAGGTAGGCGCGCCGGTGCGCCTCTCCAAGCACGGAGGTGAAACGATCGGAACGCGCGACGGGTCGAAGGGTTGATGCGGCATGGGACCGGGCATCTTCCTCATCGCGATTCTCGGCTGCGGCGAAGGCGACGCGCCGTGCCAGACCCTGCGCACCCTCGACACGCCCTACGAGACCCGCGCCGCCTGCGCCGCGGCGACGGAAGACGCGCTGAGCCGCAACGCCGGCCTCGATGCCCCGGTGATCGTCGCGCAATGCGTCGCGGCCGGCACGCCCGCGAGCCTGCGCAGCGGCGACGTGAGCCGCCCTGCCGGCGGCCGCGCCAAGGTGCAGGTGAGCCCGATCCGGAGCTAGCCGCTCCGGCGTCAGGAAACGAAGACCGCGCTCCCCGAGACGAGCTGGGCGACCAGCAGGATCGTCGTCACCACGAACAGACCGCCCATGCCGGTTGCGATACGCAGGCTCTGCACGGGGCTCCCTCCCTTCCGTTCGTGGTGACCTACGCTTTGTGCGCCTCGCCCGGCGGGCCCACCACGGGAAGCTGCGGCAAATCTTGGCCGGGTGGAGAAGAAGGCGGGACCGGACCGGCGGAGGATTGACGAAAAGTACGCAAATGTGCGGTATGAGCGCTCGGCAAAGGCGGGAGCGGATGCAGCACGATCTTGAGAGCGATCGCAGCGAGGCAGTGGCCCTGACGGTCCGCGAGGAGCTGGCCCGCCGGCGGCTGTCGCGCCAGTGGCTCGCGGACGAGGCGCGGGTCAGCCTGTCGACGCTGGAGAAGGCGCTGTCCGGCCGGCGGCCCTTTACCCTGGCGACGGTGGTTCGACTGGAGCAGGCGCTTGGGCTTGCGTTGCGCGGCGACCGGCCTGGCGGCAGCGAAGGGCAGGGCGCCAACGGCCTCGCGCCCGACGCGATGGGCGCTTATTCCCGCGCCGGAATCCGCTGGCTCGAAGGAGAATATCTGACCCTTCGTCCCTCCTTCAGCGAGCCCGGCGCGCTATACGCCTACCGCACGCTGATCGAATGGAACGAGGCCAAGGGCCATCTCGTCTTCAGCGAGACGGAGCGGCTCGACCATGAGTTCGAGCAGCAGGGCTTCGTCTCCTTCCCCCATTTCTCCGGCCACATCTACCTGGTGACGGCGGAAGCCGGGCAGTACCGGATCGCCATCCTCTGCCGGCCCTCGGGCGGCGGCGCGCTCAACGGCGTGCTCACCACCCTCGTCGCCGGCGCCGGCGCGCAGCTGATCCCCGCGGCGACGCCGATCGCGCTGGTTCCCGCCCGCCCGGACGCGCAATCCGATTACGGCGTCGTCCGGCCCGGCGACCGTTGCCACGACGACTATCGCGCCTGCATCGACAAGATCGCGCAGCGCGGCTACGCGCTCTTCCCGGTCTGACGCGGCATCCTAGTCCCGGTTGCCGCCGCCTTCCTTGAAGCTGCGCGCAGCGCACACACTGATCGCGGTCAGGAGGAAGAAGAGAACGAAGCCGGCGAAGCTCCAGCGCAATTGTGCTGCAAGCGAGGGGCAGACCTCCACGAACCTGCCCTTCACATGGACATACTCTGGGCTGCTGCAAACGCGTCGGGCCGGGGAGAGGGCCTCCCCTTCCGCCGCCATATCCCAGAGGCCGCAGATGACGCCGCCTGCCAGACACAGGACCCAAGCGATCCTGGCGGCCGCAAGCGCCGATATTTTCATCTCGCCACTCCCCAACGCCGGTAATTCTAGCACCCCCCTGCCGCAGGGCAACCGCGTCACCGCGCCATCACCGCCGGTGCCCTTCGCCCCTCCCGGAACCCAGCGGCCGCCGCAACGGTTTCCTTCGCGACGCGCGACTCGAAGGACTGACGCCATGACGAGCAAGAGCCAGCACAATCCCGACGCGAGCGACCGGCCGCTCAACCAGAACAACCAAATGTCCGAGGATCCGGGCGACGGCAGCCGCCGTTCGGCCGTGCTCGGCCGCGCCGGCGGCAAGACCGCGGCCGAGACTCCGCCGGGCGAGGACGCGCAGGATCAGTCCGCCATCGAAGCCTTCGGCGAAGAAGGCGCGGGCATCGCAGCGAAGGAGTGAGGCGATGAGCGACTCCGCCGAAACCCGCACCGCCGACGCGGCGCCCGACGCCAGCCCGGCGAGCGACCCGCCGGTGAAGATGGTCCACGAGGACTCGCTGCCCGGCCATGAAAGCGAGCTCGAGCCCAAACCCGACTGGGCGCCGCGCTATCCGGGCTCCGGGCGGCTCCAGGGCAAGGTTGCGCTGATCACCGGCGCCGACAGCGGCATCGGCCGCGCGGTCGCGGCCCTGTTCGCGCGCGAAGGCGCCGACATCGCCATCCTCTATCTGTGCGAGCATGACGACGCGAGGAAAACCAGGGAGATCGTCGAGCAAGAGGGGCGCCGCGCCATCACCGTCGCCGGGGACATCGGCGACAAGGTCTTCTGCGAGGCCGCGGTGAAGGAGACGGTCGAGCGCCTCGGCGGCCTCGACATCCTCATCAACAATGCCGGCGAGCAGCATCCCGACGACGACGTACGCGACATCACCGAAGAGCAGCTGAAGCGCACCTTCCAGACCAACATCTTCGGCATGTTCTTCATAACCCAGGCCGCGCGGCCGCACCTCAAGAGGGGCTCGGCGATCGTCAACTGCACCTCGATCACCATGTACAAAGGGTCGGAGCAGCTGCTCGATTATTCTTCCACCAAGGGCGCGATCACCGCCTTCACCCGCTCGCTGTCGCAGAATCTGGTCAAGGACGGCATCCGCGTGAATGGGGTGGCACCGGGGCCGATATGGACTCCGCTCAACCCATTCGGCGGGCAGAAGCCCGAGAAGATCCCCGATTTCGGCAAGGACACGCCGATGGGCCGGCCCGGCCAGCCCAACGAGGTCGCCCCCGCCTTCCTGTTCCTCGCCTGCGAGGATTCGAGCTATATGGCGGGGCAGGTGCTGCACCCGAACGGCGGCACCGTCGTCGGAGGCTGAACGGGCGCGCGCGAGGCGCGCGAACATGCTAAAGAGCCCATCGGCATGACGACCCGTCGAAGCTTCGCGCTATTCCGGCCCCTTGACCTGCGCCAGCTCGAGGCCGCCGGCGTGGCGCGGCCGCGCTCGCACCATGGCTGATCCGCACGATCAGCCGGCGGAGCGGGCGCTGCAGGCCTTGCTGATGAAGCTGCGCGCCCGCGACGTCGTCGGCGATGTGGAGGAAGAGGTGCTGCGGGAGGCGATCGGCCGCGTCGGCGAGGTCGCGCCGGGCCGGCCGTTGGTCTCCGCCCAGGTGACCCTAAGCGAATCGATCCTGCTCTTCGAGGGCCTCGCCTGCCGCTACAAGGATCTGGCCGACGGCCAGCGCCAGATCATGGAGCTGCACGTCCCCGGCGATTTCGTCGACCTGCACGGCTTCCTGCTGAAGCGGCTCGACCATACGGTGGGGGCGCTGACCGCCGTTCGCTACGTCGTCGTGCCCCACGATGCGCTGCGCCGGATCACCGAGACGCAGCCGCACCTCGCGCGCATCTTCTGGTTCTCGACCCTGATCGACGCTGCCATCCACCGCGAGCAGATCGTCTCGGTCGGCCGCCGCAGCGCACTCTCGCGCATCGCCCACTTGCTCTGCGAGCTCTACGTGCGGCTAAAGATCGTCGGCCTCGCCGACGAGGACGGCTATGCGCTGCCGCTCACCCAGGCCGATGTCGCCGATGCCACCGGCCTCACCTCGGTCCACGTCAACCGCATGCTGAGGAAGCTGAGGAACGAGGATCTCCTCACCTTCCGCGCCGGACGAGTCACCATCCACGATTGGCCCGGCTTGCAGCGTGTGGCCGAGTTCGACCCGACCTACCTCCACCTCGAACGGCGGCCGCGCTAAAGGTCGACCACCTCGAATGGTGTCCGGGCGGTCATCCGTTCGGCGAGCATCGAGCGGTGGCAGCCCGCCGCGTCGCGCTCGAAGCAGAGCAGGGCCGCCTTGCGCTCCGACGCGGCGTCGAGCGCCTGTTCGAGGGCGAGCTCCGCCTCGGGCGTTTCCAGCTGGTCCGCGTAGATCCGCCGCATCTCGCCGATACGCCCCTTGCGCGCCGCCTCGCGTCCCGCCGCGGGCGTCCCGAGGGGCCGCAGGTGGAGATAGTCGACCCCGCGTTCCTTGAGCGCGTTGGCGAGCGCCGTTTTCGAGAAGCCGGGCCGGCGCGACGCCGCCACGGCGCGCACGTCGATCACGCCCTGGACCCCGGCGCGCTTTAGTTCGCCAAGGAACTCGTCGAGCGTCTTGCCTTCGTAGCCGATCGTGAACAGGCGCCGCATCGAGCCCTCATTAGGGTGAGGCGGCGGTGGCGACCAGCCCCTGCTGGGCCGCGACCGGAAGCCACAGCGCAAGCTCCGCGATCACCGATCCGCGCGATCTGTCCAGGCTGTCCGCGGCCCGAGCGGCCGCCCGGTCCGCGGCCGCGCCGTCGGCGAGCGCGGCGAGGAACGCATGCTGCGCGACATTGAGCTCGTGGACCTGGACGCGATAGCGCGTGCGGGCAATTGCGACCCGGCTCGGACGCGCCTCAGGCGCCGTCAGCAGGTCGCCTCTGTCGGAGGCACGGATCAGCGGCGCCAGGTCGAAGTCGAGCGCCAGCAATCGGACGCTGTCCGGCACGGCGAGCCGCGCGCCGGGAACCAGCAATGCATCGGCAGTGACCGGGGGCCGGTCCTCCCGCTCGATGCCGCGCGCCCGCAGCACCTCGGCGCGCGCCCGCTCGAGCCGCGCGAGTTGCGCCGGGAGCGCGAGCAGGCTGCCCGGCTCGCGCGCCGCCGGGGGGGCGCTCGCCTCGAGATAGTCGGCAAAGCCTTCGCCATAGTCCCACAGGGTCCGCGAGCGCGAGCGGCGCGCAGCGACATAGCCCCGGGTGAAGAGGTCGAAGGCGGTGTCGCCGGCGAAGCGGCGGAGCGCGGGATATTCGTCCCTGAGGCACTCGATGAGCCGGGAGCGGTAGCCCCCCGCATAGATGCCGACCCGCCCCGCGGCGCCGAGCGCGCCTCTCGACACGACCCGCCGTTCCGCCTCTTCCGCCCCCGCTCCCCCGGCGAGGATAGCCTCCTGGAGCCAGGACTGCAGGCCGGCCAGCTCAGCCATGGGCCGCCGCCCTCGGCGCGGGCGCGGGGCTCCAGCCGTCGCGAACCGCCGCCGCCTTGCCGAGCTCGCCCACCAGCGCCTCCCAGGGCGGGATGCTGGCGTCCCATTCGAGCAGGGTGGAGACGCGGCCGGTGCGGCGCTGCGCCAGGCGGTAGAGCTCCCAGACCTCGTCGCGCACCGGGGAATCGTGCGTGTCCATGAAATGGGTGCCGCAGTCCGTGGGTCCGGCAAGATGCATCTGGACGATGCGTCCGGCGGGAATCGCGTCGATATAGGCGACAGGATCGAAGCCGTGATTGACCGAGCTCACCCAGACGTTGTTGACGTCGAGCAGCAGCCCGCAATCGGCCGCCTCGGCCATCCGGGCGATATATTCCCATTCGGGCATTTGGTCGGATTGGAACTGGAGGTAGCTGCTCGGATTCTCGACGACGAGAGGCCGCCCGAGCCGGTCCTGCACCCGCCGGATCCGATCGACGACGTGGACGAGGCTCGCCTCGGTGAGCGGCAGGGGAAGGAGGTCGTGCGTGTTGAGGCCGGCCACACCGGTCCAGCAGAGATGGTCGGAGATCCACGCCGGCTCGATCCGCGCGGCGAGCGCTGCGAGGCCGTCCAGATAGGCCTCGTCGAGCGGGTCGCTCGAACCGATCGAGAGGGAGACGCCGTGCATCACGACCGGCCGCTCCGCCCGCACTCGCTCCAGCACCGCCATGCCGTAGCCTTCATTGCCGATATGATTCTCGCTGATCACCTCGAACCAGTCGACTCCCCACCCGGAAGCGGGGCTCCGCATCAGATGCTCGTAATGGGGGTGGCGAAGCCCCACCCCGTCGCCGAGGTGGGGCAGGCCGAGGCGGGGCTCCGTCATCAGGTCGATGGCGGGAAGGCGAGGCGGATGAGGCTCGGCTTCTTGGCCGCGATGTCGCTGATGTCGACACCATTGGCCTTGGCATAGGCCTCGTAGGCCTTGTCGATGACGCGGTCGCCCTGCTGGTAGGTGATCGTTCCGGCGGGCTCCGACGTCCAGTTCCCCTGCGCATCCTTGACGTATTTGAACACGTCCATCGTCGCCACCCGCTGGCCGCTGGGCGGGATCGGATAGAGCTGCGATTCCGAGATGGGCACCGCGCAGCCGCCGAGGCCACCGCACTTATTGTCGCCCGGCGCCGAATAATGCGGCTTGGGCGTGCCGCAGAGCGGCGGCGGCGGCGAGGGTGGGGGCGGCGGCCCGCCGCACAGATTGTGGGGGCCGCTGGGCTTCACGCCGCCGCACAGACCTCCGGCGGCGCCGGGGCCCTGCACTCCGACCTGCGCGCCGCAGCCGCCTCCGCCTCCGCCGCCGCCTCCGCCTCCGCAGCTTCCGCCGCCGGTCACCTTGTTGACGAAGCCGCAACCGCCCTGGCCGCGGCAGAGGTTCGAGCTGATGCAGGTATGGTAGACCTCGACCTGGGCGCAGTCGTTCTGCCCCTTCTGCTCGACGTCGAGGGCCTGGCAGGCATGGTAGAGGGCGCCCGGCGTCGGATCGCCGATGCCGAGGGCGAGGTTCGGAGTCTTGCCGGTCACCGCCCAGATGATCGACATCCGGTCGCCCGTCCCGCCCATCGCCGGGAAGGGGAACTGCCCGCCGCTCTTCCAGAATTCGTCGAGGACCCGCGTGACTCCGTAGATCGCTCCGACCACCGCCTTGCTCAGCGTTTCGTGGGTGTCGGCCATGCCGGCGAGCTGGTTCATCGCGCCGGCGACGTCTTCCGGGCTCGGCAGCTTATACGGGTTGGCGACGTCGCGGCTGACCAGCTCCTCCGGCTTCCAGGTGCCCGGCGTGCGCTGGTCCCAGGTGGTGACGGCGCCGGACTGGACCAAGGCCTGGACCCGCCCGAAGCGCTCGTAATGATCGAGCGAATCGTTGCGGACTCGCGCCGTGGCGTCGGCGGACGGTATGAGCTTCCCGTCGTCGTCGTAGCTCGGATAGTCCGCCCGCAGCGCCACGTCGCGGGGGCGGTAGTCGGTGTCCACCGCCTGCAGCAGCTCGACCGGGGGGTTCAACACATGGCCCTCCCCCTGGTCGGTGATGGCGTTCATCATCGCCCGCATCTGCGGAAAGGCGATGGACGGGTCGGTCGTCGCGATCGTGGTCTCGAAGCCCATGAACTCGCGCATAGGGTGGCCGGACGAGAAGCTGTTGAACAGGTCGTTCTGCTGCGCGCCGGGATTGAACGCGACGTCCCATAGCGACTTGCCGTCGTCGTAGCGCAGGTAGAGATAATCGAGATAGCATTGGTACATGCAGCCGATCGTCCCGAACATCGGCAGCGCGTCGCCTTCCTTCCAGTCGTCGAACGGCGCCTGCGGGAAGTATTTGCCCTTGATGATCGAGGCCCTGGCCTGCTCCTCCGGCTGCTCGATGATCAGGAAAAGCTGGACGCGCTCGGCGTCGAGCGGACCGACGTTGACCCGCACCTCGAGATATTTCGGGTCGGTCGGGTCGTAATAGACGGTGTCCCTGAGGTCGACGATGTTGGGGATGATCGTGACGTCGGGCCCGTAGCAGCTCCAGCCATGCTCTTGCGTCTGCAGCGAGCCGCTGGTGAAGGTCGGAATATGGCCCAGCGCCGTCGCCATGTTCGCGGCGAGCTGGAGATGCAGCATCTCCTGGATGAATACCGAGAAGACGGTGTTGAACGCCTCGTCGTTCGGCGTCGTCGGATTCGCTCTGGTCTTCCCGCCGGGCCAGAGGCGGCCGGCATAAAGCTGCGAGTTGCGCCCGACGATCGGGTGCATGCCCTGGATCGAATAGAGGCTCGTCATGTAGAGCGGGATGGTGAACAGCTCGACGTCGACCGCCGCCTGGGCGATGGCGCGAATCGCCGCGATATCGGTATCGCGGTTCGCGGCCGGACGGATGACTTGCGCTTTTGCGCTGACGGACCACGGCATGTCGCTCTCCCCTCAGGAGCGCCGTTCCCCATCCGCCGGCGCATCGCGGCGGGAGATCATATCCGCTGGAAGCCCTGCCACGGTCCCCAACTTACCCCCGGCGGGGAGGCTAGAGAGGCCGCCGGTCCAGTCAATCGCCGTTTAGCAAGGCTTCGGCGCCCGGGCCTGGCGCAAATCGTCAAATCACCACCCGCCGTCCGCGGCCGCTCATTGTCCGATTTCGGACGCCTAATGTTGGTAAAATTTGCAGCTTGTTGGCGCCATTGAATCGCGGCTCAACGGCGGCGGATTCGGGAAATGGCGGATTTCCGACCTTTTTTGCGCTTTGGCACGCCCCCTGCAGTACCTCCCGTATCCGGCGGGATGGTCCGACCGGAATTCAGGGAGTAACGACTATGGCCTTCAATATCTCCAACATGCAGCAGCTCGCGGTTTCCGTCTTCGGCGCCCTTCTGGCTGCGACCCTCTTCGTCTCCGCCGCGGTCGGCCCGGTGGGTCAGTTCATCTGACCCGTCGGCCCCGCGGGGCAGCTTCAATCGGTTTTCGGACACAAGACATGACCCACAATTTCACCCTCGACCGCGCCAACGGCAAGCTGATGGGCGTCTGCGCCGGCCTCGCCGCCGCGACGGAGACGGACCCGATTCTGGTCCGCCTGGCTGCAGTGCTCAGCCTCTTCCTGCTCGGGCCGGTCGCCCTCTTCCTCTATGTCGTCGCCGCCTGGGTGGCGCCGGAAGGGCAATGACCATGGCCGGCGACCTCTATCGCGAGTGGATGCGCCGGCTCCAGCTCTTCCTCGCCGCGCG
Source organism: Sphingomonadales bacterium (assembly GCA_034668625.1). Classification (GTDB taxonomy): domain Bacteria; phylum Pseudomonadota; class Alphaproteobacteria; order Sphingomonadales; family Sphingomonadaceae; genus Allosphingosinicella. The sequence continues at coordinate 86,915 of JAXDOX010000024.1, read as the reverse complement.
GCCGTCGGGCCCGACCGGGACTCGCCGCGGCGCCGCTTAGCCACTATTCCGAGACGATGGTCTTCAGACTGGCCGCATTCTTCCTTATTGCATTTGCGCCACCCGCCGCCGCGGCGGACCCGCCGCCGGCCAACATCGCTGGAACCTGGGACCTCACGTGGCAGACCCGCCACGGCCCTTCGCGCAGCGGCTGGCTTGTGGTGACCCAGCAGGGCAATCGGATCGCCGCTGAGATCCACGGTCAGGGCGCCGTCAAGGTGCTGGGTGAAATGGCCGGCGACGATTTCACCTTGCGCGGCAGCCGCCTCGCAATCCCCTACACGATCAGCGGCCGGATCGAGGGCGGCAGCCTCAGGGGATCGCTGAAGATCCTTTCGATCGACCGCCGCTTCACCGGAACGCGCCGCTGACCGCGCTCAGCCGCGCCGGTGTGGCATGATGTCGCGGTGGGCGCGGAGCGAGCGCATCGCCAGCCGCACCTCGTAGAGGAACAGGATCAGGCCGGTCACCAGCAGCAGCATCGCGGCGATGAACAGCCAGGCTATCGCCCGGCCGAAGGGGAAATCGGCAAGGTCCGCGACGAACAGGATAGCCACCACCAGGCAGATGAACAAAGCGCTCCCCGTGCAGCAGCCGATGGCGAGGTTGATCACCGTCATCCGCCGGTCGAGGATGTGGAGCTCGCGCATCGCCTCGGCCAGCGCCTCCCCTTCGAGACCAGCATATTGGTCCTCGAGCCGCCGCCAGCGGTCCACCGACCGGGCGAGGCGGCCGGCCAGCACGTTGAGGATCGAGCCGATGCCGGCGAGCAGGAAGACCGGCGCGATTGCCAGCGAGATGAGGTGCGCGATCGCGGAAACCGGGGCGGCCTGGTCGAGCATGGTCCTCCTTGGCGGACCCCGCGGCCCCTGCCCCGCCCGCTGCCTCCTGTCCAGCACGAACCCCAGCGATGCACCGAACCGTTCGCATCAAGAGCCCGGCTTCTGGCCCAACGCGCCTCAACGGGCTATCCTGAGCCGAAATCACGAAAGGAATCGGCCGATGCGCTTCTCGACAGGGATCCTGGCTCTCAGTCTGGCGGCCTTGCCGGCCTCCGCCACGGCCGCCTTGCCGGTCGGCCAGGCGGCACCCGACTTCACCACCAGCGGCGCGCTCGCCGGCAAGCCCTTCACCCTCCACCTGAAGGACCAGCTCCGCCACGGGCCGCTCGTTCTCTATTTCTACCCCAAGGCCTTCACCGAGGGCTGCACGGCGGAGGCGCACGCTTTCTCCGACGCCTCGGCCGAGTTCAGGAAGCTCGGCGCCCGAGTCGTCGGCATGTCGGCGGACGACGTCGAGACGCTGAAGCGCTTCTCGCACCAGGAGTGCCGCGACGCCTTCCCGGTCGCCACCGCGACTCCGGAGACGATCCACGCCTATGACGTCAAGCTCAGGGAAGGCATCCCTTATGCGAGCCGCACCTCCTACGTCATCGCCCCCGACGGCAAGGTGATCTACGCCTTCACCGACATGAGCTGGAAGGACCACGTCGCCAACACGCTCGCGGCCGTCCGCGCCTGGAAGGCCAGGAAGGGGCGCTAGGCGGAGCACGGCGCTCCCCGCGCTTCCCGGTCAGTCCGCCGCATCGCGGCAACGTTTCGGCCCCATCGTGCGTTGTGGCCCCTGAAGCGGGGGAGCTTTGTGGAGTAACAGACATGAAAAAGCTTCTCTTCGCGATGTCGGCCGTTGGCGCGCTTGCCGTCGCCGCCCCGGCCGCCGCGCAATATGGCTACCAGACCGGATATAATGACCGCACCGCCGGCTACGCCGACGTCAACGGCAATGCCGGGATCGACAGTCGCATCGCCCAGCTCGAGGCCCGGCTCAACGCCGACATCAGCGCCGGCGCGATCAGCCGCAGCGACGAGCGCCGCCTGCGCGCCCAGATCGCCGGCCTGCGCCGGCTCGAATGGCAATATAGCCGCAACGGATTAAGCGCGAGCGAGCGCGTGGACCTGCAGCAGCGCCTCAGGAGCGTGCGCGACCAGTTCCGCATGGCCGACCGCGGCTATGGCGACGCCCGCTACGGCTGGAACGACCGCGGCGATACGCGTTACGGTAACAACGACGCTTATTACGACGATCGCGATCCCAATCGCGCCAACGGCTACGGCAACACCTATCGCGGCCAGGGCGGCCCCTACGAGCCGGTCGACACCTACTGCCAGTCGCGCGGCGGCGTTGCCGGCGTCCTCGACACTCTGGTCGGCCGCGACAATTGCACGACGCTGCGCGTCGGCGATCGCGCCGCCGCCAACCTCTACGGCGTGCCGGTCGAATATCAGGACCGCTACCGCGACGGTTACGGTTATTATTACCGCTCCGACGGCCGGGCGATCTACCAGATCGACACCCGCACCAACACGGTGCTGCGCGTCTACGACATGAATCGCTAGGCGCCGGGATCGGCTAGTTACAGGAGGCGTCCCGCTCCGGCGGGGCGCCTCTTTCCTTGCCAGCCGCCAAGGTCCGGTCCAATCTCCCCCGGCGGGGGGAGAGGCGCGTGACGCGAGGGAAGGCTTCAGTCCTGCTGACCGCGCTCCTGCTGTCCGGCGCCGCCTCGGCCCAGGCGCCGCCGCGCCCGCCCACCCGCGAGGAGATCGAGCGCGGCCGCCCGCCGCCGCCGCCGGCCCAGCCGCCCCGCCTGACCGTCGAAGGCGGCATCGAGCGCGCCCCCTGCGCCCTCGACGACGAGCGCTTCCGCGCCATCCGCTTCACGCCGCGGGCGGTGTCCTTCGAGCATTTGCGCGGCCTTTCCGCCGACGCGCTGCGCAGCGCCTACGAACCCTTTCTGGGCACCGAGCAGCCGATCGCAATGGTCTGCGAGATACGCGACCGCGCCGCGACCCTCCTGCGCGATGCCGGCTATGTCGCGGCGGTCGAGATACCCGAGCAGCGCATCGCGGACGGCAACATCCGCTTCGACGTGCTGATGGCGAAGCTCGTCGCCGTCCATGTGCGCGGCGAAGCCGGCCGCTCCGAGCGGACCATCGCCCGCTATCTCGAGCGGCTGACGAAGCGCGACGTGTTCAACCGCTTCGAGGCCGAGCGTTCCCTGCTCCTCGCCTCGGATCTGCCGGGCCTCGACGTCCGCCTCCGCCTCCGCTCGGCCGGGGCCGGGCCGGGCGAGGTGGTGGGCGAGGTGAGCGTCGTCCGGACGTTTGGCCTCGTCGAGGCCAATGTCCAGGACCTCGGCGCGCGCGAGCTCGGACGATGGGGCGGCCTGGTCCGAGCCGAGCTTTACGGTCTCACCGGGCTCGGCGACCGCACCAGCCTGGCCCTGTTCTCGACCGCCCAGACGCACGAGCAGCAGACCCTGCAGGTCGGCCATGAGATGCGGCTCGGCGCGGAAGGCCTGACGCTGTCCGGCGACTTCACTTATTCCTGGGCTCGCCCGAGCCTCCCCGGCCCGAACCTCCATGTCCGCGCCCGCACGCTTCTCGCCACCGCCGCGGCGCGCTACCCGTTCGTGCGGCGCCAGGCGGCGAGCATCTGGGGCGGGATCGGGCTCGATTTGGTCGACCAGGACGTGTCGGTCGCCGGCCTCCCGCTCACCCGCGACCGGCTGAGAATCGGCTTCGCCCGGCTGGACTTTCAGGCCGCGGACCGCCGCAGCTTCGGCGAGCGCGCCGGCTATGACGGCGCCGAGCCGCTCTGGCGGATCGGGGGCAGCGTCGAGCTGCGCCGCGGCCTCGGCCTGCTCGGCGCCGGCCGCGCCTGCGGCCCTGGCTTCGCCCGCTGCGTCGGCCCCGGGCTCGTGCCGCCGAGCCGCCTCGAAGGAGATCCCGAAGCGACCCTGCTCCGCTTCGAGGGCGGCGCCGAATATCGCCCTTTGCTTAGGCTCGCTGTCGCGCTCGGCGTGCGGGCGCAGGTCACTGGCGAGCCGTTGCTCGCCTTCGAGGAATATGCCGCCGGCAATTACACGATCGGCCGCGGCTACGATCCCGGCACCCTGCTCGGCGACCGGGGCGTCGGCGTCCAGGCGGAGCTGCGCTACGGCAGCCTGCTCCGCGCCCGCGGCCGCGCTTTCGCGCTCCAGCCCTTCGCCTTCTTCGATGCCGCCTGGGTGGGCAATGAAGACCGCCTGTTCGCGCCGGGCGGGCCGCAGCACCTCGCCTCCGTCGGCGCTGGGCTGCGCGCTTCGTGGCAGGACCGCGCGCGGCTGGAAGTGATGCTCGCCGTCCCGCTCAATCGCGCGGGCCTGCTCGGCGCCAGGCCCGATCCACGGCTCCTCGTCAGCCTGACGACCCGGCTCCTGCCCTGGAGGTCCCGATGAACCCGCTCCGCTTCCGCCGCCGCCGCGCTCTGCTGCTGATCGGCTCCGCCGCCGCGGCGCTCGCCGCCGGCCGCGCTGGAGCCCAGGCTTTCCAGGGCAATTTCGTCAACACCGCCGGCGCCGCAGTGCGGCAGATAAGCACGTCCACCAGCGAAACCATCACCGTCACCACGCCGAGCGCGATCCTTACCTGGACTCCCACCGACAGCGCGATCGGAGGGCCGGCGATCGACTTCCTGCCCGCGGGCAATGTCGCTACTTTCCAGAACGCGGTGAACCTCAAGGACTTCATCGTCCTCAACCGGATCGTGCCGAAGGACCCGACGCGGGCGATTCAGCTCAACGGCACGATCATCAGCCAGCTCCAGTCGGCCGGCGGCAACGCGCGCGGCGGCACAGTGGCCTTCTTCAGCCCCGGGGGCATCCTCATCGGCAGCAAGGCGGTGATCGACGTCGGCAGCCTGTTGCTCACCACCATCGATCCCAAGACCGACGCCGGCGGCAATTTCTTCATCGGCAACAGCTACGGCCTCAGCGGCGCCGTCAACGCCAAGTCGCGAGTCTCGATCGCCGCCGGCGCGCAGATCAGCGCGCTCAACGAGGGCAGCTACATCGCCGTCGCCGCCCCGATCGTCGAGCAGCACGGGACGATTTCGGTCAACGGCAGCGCCGCTTTGGTCGCGGCCGAAGCGGTAACCCTCACCATCAATAACGGCCTGTTCGACATCCAGGTGGGTGTCGGCAGCAGCAGCGGGACCAACACATTGGTCCACGACGGCTCCACCGGCGGCCCGGCCAGCACCGCCGCCGCCGGCGACAACCACCGCATCTACATGGTGGCGGTACCCAAGAACCAGGCGATCACCGCTTTGCTCCAGGGCAATGTCGGCTTCGCGGCGGCGAGCAGCGCTGCGATCCAGAACGGCGAGATCATCCTCTCCGCCGGGCGCAGCGTCACCTCCGCCGACGCCTTCAAGGCCGCGCCGACCACGCCCGACGCCAGCTTCCGCATCCAGGGCGGCGCTTTCACGTCGGACGTGCTCGGCAGCGCCGTCACCGACTTCATCGTCGACAGCGCCAATGCCGACACCAGCTTCAGCGGCAACGTCAGGCTGACCGGCGACCAGCGGGCGCGCGTCGAGCCGGTCGCCGGCCGCACCGTCGCCATCACCGGCAGCCTCGAGCTGCGCTCCGACGGCACCGACCAGACCCGCTCGCCGGGCATGGACAATGTCGGCGGCGACGCCAGCATCGTCGCGGTGGGCTCGACCGTGACGGTCGGCGGCGACGTTCTGCTGAGCGCGATCGGCCGCGGCGGCTTCAATTCGTCGGGCTCGATCGCCGGCAGCGGGACCGGCGGCTTCGCGACCATCCTCGCCAATGGCGGCGGCAAGGTGGCGATCGGCGGTTCGCTGACCGCCGACTCGCGCGGCTTCGGCGGCGCCGGAGGCTCGCCCGCGCAGCAAGGCGGAATCGCAAAGGGCGGCACCGCCTCGATCTCCGCCGATAACGCGACCGTCTCAGTCGCCGGCACGACCCTGCTCGACGCCGACGCGGCCGGCAGCCCGACCGCCGGAGGCTTCGGCCTCACCGCGCCGACCGGCACCGGCGGCCTCGCCATCGTCTCGACCGGCGCGGGGGGCAAGGTGACGCTGACCGGCGCGGCCACGATCTCGGCGACCGGGACCGGCGGCGCGATCGCCTCGTCGGGCGGCGGCACCGGCGGGGCGGGCCAGGGCGGCTCGGCGGCGATCCGGGCCGGCGGAGGGAGCGTCACTCTGGGCGCGGGCGGGCAGGTCGTCGCGACCGGCTTCGGCGGTTCCGGCGGTCAGGGCGGCAGCGGCACCGGCGGCAGCGCGGCGGTCGAGGCGATGAACGCCACCGTCACGCTCGGTGCGGCGGCTTCGGTGCTGGCCGAAGGGCAGGGCGGCGGGCCGGGCGTCGACCCCGGCGGCAGCGGCGGCGACGGCAAGGGCGGCTCGGCCTCGGTCATCGTTCATAACGGCGCGTCGGCGAGCCTGATCGCGGGCGCCGACCTCATCGTCAGCGCCGACGGCCGGGGCGCCTCGGGCGCGGCCGGCGCGGCGGCTGGCGGCAATGGCGGCCTGGGCGGTCGCGGCGACGGCGGTGACGCGCGCCTGCTCGCCGAATCGGACAACGGCAATGTGAAGCTCGCCGCCGCGGCGGTCAGCGCGAAGGGGAGCGGCGGTGCCGGCGGGCTCGGCATCGCCGACGGCGCGGGGGCGAGCGGCGGCAACGCCAAGGGCGGCAACGCCACCGTAGGCACGACGAGCGCTCCCGGCGGCAAGCTCGGCGCGGGCAGCGCCGCCTTCGCCTCGATCTCGATCGATGCGACTGCCACCGGCGGCGCGGGGGGCGGCGGCGGATCGAGCGGCTCGCCGGCCGGCGACGGCGGCAGCGTCACCGGCGGCAATGCGAGCCTGTTCTCCCGCACCGCGCCGGTCGACATCGCCGGCGCGGCGACGCTGAACGCCTCGGCCGTCGCCGGCAGCGGCGGCGCCGCGATCGGCGCCGGTACGCAGGGCCTCCACGGCGTCGCTTTGGGCGGCACCGTCACCGTCGGCGCGACGAAGGACGATCTCGGCAACGGTCCCGGCAGCCTCAAGGCGGCGAGCCTCACCGGCATGGCCGCCGCGGTCGGCGACGGCACCAACGACAACCGCCCCGGCGCCTGGCAGGTGATCGCCGACAACGGCGCCGTGCAATTGGGCGCCCTCACCCTCGCCGCCTCGTCGACCGGCATTCCCGCCGTCCGCCCGGCCTCCGGCTTCACACTCAACGACGGCAGCGTCGCCGTCGCGGGCCCGGCCTCGGCGACGAGCGGCGGCGACCTCGACGTCGCGGCGAGCAACGCCGGGAAGCTCAGCGCTGGCAGCCTCACCCTCGCCGCGCCGTTCGGCGCCATCTCGATCACCCACAGCGGGCGCACGCCGGGCGCCGCGACCATCGACACCGGGAGCTTCGCGGCGACCAGCCGCGACGGCTTCACCGCCTCGCCCGGCACCCGCCTCGTCAGCGCCGGCTCGACCGCGATCGACGCCGGTGGCGCGATCCAGGTCGACGAGGCCGCGGCTGGGACGACCTTCATCGCCACGACGCCAGGAACGATCATCGTCACCGGCCCCGCCGGCGGTCGGGACATGGTGCTGCATTCGAGCGACATCGCCGTCGCGGCGGGCGCGACGCTGGGAGGGGCCGCGACCCGCACTTTGCTCCTCGACATCGTCGGCAACGGCCAGCCGGCGGTGATCGGCGGGGCGGCGGCCGGCGCCGGCTACACGCTCGACGGCGCCGAGATCAACCGGATCCGCACGGCGGCGCTGACGATTCAGGCGCCGGCGACCAGCGCCGATCCCCTCCGGCCAGACGACGTCATCCTGCGCGATTTCACGCTGAGCGGCAGCGACGGCGGTCTCGGCCTCGCGAGCTTCGCCCTCAACACGCCGGGCCGCGTACACGTCGAGGGGCAGGCGCTCTACCAGCGGGCGGCGCCGACGGACAGCTTCAACATCGCGGCCGGGGAACGGATCCAGATCGTCACGCCTTCCGGCGCCATCCTCATGACCGACGGCGCCGGCAATCCGGGCGGCCTCCTCTCGCTCACCGCGGCGACGATCAGCGTCACCGATGCGTTGATGGCTGTACAGCTCCAGCAATCGCCGTCGCTGCCGGGGGCGAAGAACCTGCTCTCCGCCAATCCGGGCCCGGTCAACCCGCAGGGCTATTTGCAGGCGAACGCGATCGCGTTCACCGTCGGCACCAGCCTCTACATCCGCAACACGGGCACCACGATCGACTTCGCCGGGCTGACGGTGGGCCCCGGCGGCTTGAAAATCCGCGCGGCCGGGGCGACGCCGATCGACGTTGTCGGCTTCGGCCGCCAGCGGAATGCCGACGGCAGCTTCCTCACGGGAATCCAATTCTTCGGCGTGATCGATTTCGGCAAGGGAGTCGGGACCAGCTACACGACCGATTCTGAGTTCAATCGTTGCAACATCAACAATGGCTGCCCCCCTCCCCCGCCGCCCCCTCCTCCTCCTCCCCCGCCTCCTCCGCCGCCGCCTCCGCCACCTCCGCCTCCGCCACCTCCGGCTCCGCCACCACCACCGCCACCACCTCCTCCTCCGCCGCCGCCACCGCCGCCACCGCCTCCGGTGAAGCAGGCTTCGCTGGCGCCGGACGTGCGGGCGGCGGTGTTCGTGCTGGGGCCGATGCTGGCGCCGCAGCTTCCGCCGCTGACCTTCGGCGAGCTGATCGACCTCGTGCTCGGCGAGGATCCGGCGCTCGACGAGCCGGTCACCAGCGGCGGCGACAGCGTCGTCTGGGACGGCGGGAAGCAGCCGTGAGGCCCGCTTTCGTCCTCGCCGCCCTCGCGCTCGCCGCGCCCGCCGCGGCGCCCGCCGATCCCGGCGACAGCTTCCGGCTCGGGACCTCCGGCCTCTGCACGGCCCAGGTTTCGACCGGCGACCGCGCCGTCACCGGCCTGTTCGACACCGGCTACGCGATCCTCTGCCGCGACGCCGCCGCGCCGGTCGGACGCCTCTACGCGCTCCGCCTTGGGCAGGGCGATCCGGCGCCGCGGCTGGCGGCGCTCCGCGCCGCGACCGCCGATTGCGTCGCCCCCGCGCGAACCGAGATGGAGGGGCTGGGGCCGGTCGAGGCCCTCTCCTGCCAGCTGAAAGGGGAGGCGGTCGGCTACCGCGCTTATCTCTTCCGCCGCGGCCGCACGCTCTATGCGGCGGAGGGGCTGGCCGGCTACGATTCGGCGCTCCGCCTCGGCCTCAGGAGCCTCGTCGCCGGCCGCGCCCTTCCCGGCGAGGTCGAGGTGGCGATCACCGGCGCCGGCGATCCCGCCGCTTTCGCCCGGCTGCAGGCGGGGACGCTCGACCCCGGCCGCGGCCGCGCGGAAGCCTATCGCCGCAACAATGCCGGCAGCTTTGCGGAATCGGCCGAATTCTTTGCCACGGTCGCCCAAGCCGATTCGGCGGGGGGCCGGGCGGAGCTGATCGCCAACGCAGCGCTGCAGCAATCGAACCTCGGCGCCTTCGAACGGGCCGACAAGGGGTTCGCCGAGGCGGCCTCGCTCCAAGGCAACGATCCCGTCATCGCCCGCATGCTGCGCAACTTCCGCACTATCCACTTCATGAACCAAGGCGACGCCGCCGCGGCCATGGCGGAGCTCGACAAGCCGATGCCGCCGGTCGCGCCGCCATCCAAGGGTGCCGCCGGTGCCGGGATCGACGCGGCGACGGCGGCGCGGCTCAACGCCGAATCGCCGCTCGCCCGCCAGCTCGGCGCCGCGGCGGGCGGGCTGGCGCCGGAGGAACGGGCACGGCTGCTCGACGCCCAGGCGCTGCACCTGCGCGGCACGATCCTCCGCCTCCTGCACCGCCCCGACGAAGCCGCCGCCTCCCTGCGCGAGGCTCTGGCCGCCCTCCAGTCGGTCCGCCGCGGCCGCGTCGCCTCGGTCGAATGGATGCGCGCCCAGATCTGGGGCGAGGAGGCCGCGCTCGCCGAAGAGCAAGGCGCCGGCGCCGAGGCCGAGCGACTTCACCGCGCCTCCCTCGCCTTGCTCGAGGCCGACTATCCGGGCTCGCCGGCCTTGCTCAGCGCGGAAGCGCGGCTCGCCGGCTATTACGCCCGGATTGGCCGGAGCGGGGAGGCGCGCACGCTGTTCCGCGCCATCGTCGACGGCAGCGAGAATGCCGGCATCGCCTCGACCAGCCTGCGCCGGGCGCTCGCGCCTTATTTCCGCCTGCTCGCGGGCGAGGCGGACCAGGCGAGCGTCGCGGAATTGTTCCGGGCGAGCCAGCTCCTGCTCCGCCCCGGAGTCGCCCAGACCCAGGCGGTGCTCGCCCGCGAGCTGAGCGGCGGCAGCGACGAAGCGGCCCACCTTTTCCGCCAGTCGGTCAACCTCTCCCGCGACATCGAGCGCACCCGCGTCGAGCTCGCCCGGCTGGCCGCGCTGCCGCAGCCGAGCGCCGAGGAAACCACCCGTCTCGCCGCGCTGCGAACATCGGTCGCGGAGTTGGAGAAAGACCAGGTGGCGGTGCAGGCGCGGCTCGCCGCCTTCCCGCGCTACCGCGTCCTCTCCTCCGGCGCGATGGGCCTCGCCGACCTCCAGCAGCTGCTCCGCCCGGGCGAGGCCTATTACAAGATGATCTTCGTCGGCGACGACGGCTACGCTCTGTTCGTCACCCCCGCCTCCGCCGGCGCCTGGCGGCTCCCAGTCTCCGCGGCGGAGCTGGACCGCGAGGTCGACGCGCTCCGCGCCACCATCTCGGTCGTCGAGAACGGCCAAATCGTCACCCATCCGTTCGACGTCGCGCTGGCGAACCGGCTGTTCGGCCAGCTGCTCGGCCCCGTCGCCGCCGATCTCGGTGCGGTCCGCCATCTCGTCTTCGAGCCCGACGGAGCGCTGCTGCGGCTGCCACCCAATCTGCTGGTCACCGATCGCGCGAGCGTCGAGCGCTACCTCGCGCGGGCAGAGCGGCCCGGCGACGACGGCTTCGACTTCACCGGCACCGCCTGGCTCGGGCGGGGCCGCGATGTGAGCACCGCCGTTTCCGCCCGTTCGTTCCGCGACCTCCGGCGGGCCGCGCCGTCGCGCGCGCCCAACGCCTATCTCGGCCTCGGCCAGAACGCCCCGCCGCCGGCGGCCGACGCGTCGGATGAAGCGCTGAAAAGCCTGCTCGGCCGCGCCTCCCCCTGCGCTTGGCCGGAGGCCCTGTGGATGCGCCCCATCTCCGCCGCCGAGCTCTACGCGGCCGGCAAGGCGCTGAAGCGCGCCGGCGGCAGCGGGGTCGAGATCGTGACCGGCGAGGCGTTCAGCGACTCCGCGCTCAAGGCGCGGAGCGACCTCGCCCGTTACCGCATCCTCCACTTCGCCACCCACGGCCTGGTCGGCGCGCCGCGCCCGGAATGCCCGGCGCGGCCGGCTTTGATGACCTCGTTCGGCGGCGCCGGCTCGGACGGCCTCCTCACCTTCGCCGAAATCTACGATTTGAGGATCGACGCCGACCTCGTCATCCTTTCGGCCTGCGACACCGCCGGCAAGGCCAGCCTGGCGGCGACCCGGGAGGCGGGGCTCGGCACCGGCGGCGACTTCGCGCTCGATGGGCTGGTGCGCGCCTTCGTCGGCGCCGGCGGCCGCTCGGTGATCGCCAGCCACTGGCCGGTGCCCGACGATTACGGGGCGACCGAACGCCTGATCTCCGGCCTGTTCGATGCTCCGGCCGGCACGCCGGTGGCGACGGCGCTGAGGGAGGCCGAGACGGCTTTGATGGACCAGCCGGAGACCTCCCACCCTTATTATTGGGCCGGCTTCGCTCTGGTCGGCGACGGCGCCGCGCCGCTGCTGCCGGCGCCGGCGTCTTAACCCGCATCAAGTCCTTTTCGCAGCCGGAACAAAAGGCAAGTTGCTGCGCTTTAAGCGCTTTCGGGTCAGGGACCGAAGGGGAGCGGCGGCGCGTTGAGAAGGGCCGGTTGGTGGATGGCGGCGGTCGCCGCGGGCGCCGTCGCGCTCGCCGGCAGGGCCGAGGCTGCGCAGGTCCCCAGCAAGGCCGTGCCGCCGCCGCCCCCGCCTGCGGCGCCGGGCGAGCCGATCGTTCCCGACGACCAGTTCCAGAAGGAGCTGCCGCCGCTCGATCCGGACCTCACCAGGCCCTTGGAGCCGATCGACGCTTTCAAGGGCCCCGACGGCAAGCCGCTCGCGGCGCCCGTCGTCGCGCCGGACGGCACGCTTCCCCCGGTCACTGCGCCGGCCGACCCGGCGCTGACCGAGCCGCTGGCGCCGCTCTCGACTTTCGACGTCACCACGCCCCCGCCGGCGGCCAAGAGCGGGAACGACGACGAGGCCAAGGTCGAGCCGGTCCGCTACACCCTCGTCGTCGAGGGGTTGAAGGAGGTGGGTTTGGAGGGCCGTTTCCGCAGCCTCTCGGCGCTCGAGGATGCCGACGGCAAGGCGACCAACGGCGCGATGATCGCCGCCCGCGCCCGGGAGGACGAGCTGCTCGCCGTCCGCATGCTCCGCTCCGAAGGCTATTACGACGCGACCGCTTTGTCCTCGATCGAGCAGCTGCCCGAGACTCCGGGGCAAATACGGGTCGTCATCACCACGGTGCCCGGCGCGCGCTACAGCCTCGGCGCGATCGCGATCCAGGGGCCGGAGACGGTCCCGGCAGGGCTTCCCCGCGAGGCACTGCCGCTCAAGAGCGGCGACCCGATCGTCGCCGCCGAGGTCGAGGCGGCCGAAGCGAATGTCCGCCTCCGCCTGCCGCAGCAGGGTTATCCTTTCGCCGAGGTCGGGCTGCGGGATATCCTGCTCGACCCGGACAGCCGCCGCGGCGATTACACTCTGCCGGTCGATCCCGGCCCCCGCTCGACCTTCGCCGGCTTCACCACCGAGGGGAAGCTCGCCTTCGACGCGAAGCATGTCGGAGTCCTCGCCCGCTTCAAGCGGGGCGAGCTCTACGACAGCCGCAAGGTGGACGACCTCAGGGAAGCTATGGTCGCGACGGGACTGTTCCGCACCGTCGCCGCGGAGCCGGTGCGCACCGGCGAGAAGGCGCCCGATGGCACCGAATATGTGAACATCCGCGTCCGCCAGGAGGCAGGCCCGGCGCGCTCCCTCTCCGGCACCGCCGGCTATTCGACCGGGCAGGGGCTGCGGCTCGAAGGGTCGTGGGAGCATCGCAATTTCTTCCCGCCGGAGGGGGCGCTGCGCGTCAGCGGCGTCGCTGGCACCCAGGAGCAGTCGCTCGCCGTCGCATTCCACCGCATGAACGCCGGCAAGCGCGACCGCTCGGTGCTGATCGAGGCCGAGGCGGGGCGCCGCGATTTGCCGGCGTTCAAAGGCTATACGGTGCGCCTCCACGGCCTCGTCTCGCGCGAATCGACGCCGATCTGGCAGAAGAAATGGACCTGGGCCTATGGCGGCGAGCTGATTGCCACCAATGAGAACCGGACCGGCTTCCCGCCGATCTCGCTCAAGACCGCCTACTTCCTCGCCGGCCTCGTCGGCCAGCTCGGCTACGACGCCTCGAACAGCCTGCTCGATCCGACCAAGGGCTTCCGGCTCACCGGCCGGATCAACCCGGAGACGTCGCTGCGGAAACCGACCCAGCCTTACATACGCAACATCATCGACGGCAGCGTCTATTACCCCGCGACCAAGAGCCTCACCATTGCGGCGCGGACCCGGGTCGGGTCGATCTTCGGCGCGTCGCTCGCCGAGCTGGCGCCGTCGCGGCGGCTCTACGGCGGCGGCGGCGGCTCGGTGCGCGGCTTCGGCTACCAGCAGCTTGGGCCGAAGGCTGAGATCGCGAACCCGAAGTTCGACCCGACCGATCCCAAGGAGAAGGACCCGCCGACCATATTCGTGCCGACTGGCGGCCGCAGCCAGGTCGAATTCGCGCTCGAGGGCCGCTACCGCTTCGGCAATTACGGAGTGGTCGCCTTCGTCGACGCCGGTCAGGTCTATGAGAGCCAGTTCCCCAGGCTCTCCGACATGCGCTACGGAATCGGCATAGGCGGGCGCTTCTACACGAACTTCGGACCGTTCCGCGCCGACTTCGCGGTGCCGCTCGGGCGGCGCAAGGGCGAATCCAAATTCGCCGTCTATGTCTCGATCGGGCAGGCCTTCTGATGGCGACCGAGCCCGAAACCCCGACCGAGGTCCATGTCGTTCCGCGTGGACGCCTGAGGGCGCGGGCGGCGGCGAAATGGGCCGGCATCGCCTTTCTCACCATCCTCGTCGTGATCGGCCTGCTCTTCGCCTGGCTGTCGAGCGACTATGGCCGCCGCTTCGTCGTCAAGCAGATCAACGGCCTGGAGATGGCGACGGGGCTCAACATCCATGTCGGCCGGATCGAAGGATCGCTGTTCGGGGAGCTGACCCTGCGCGACCTCACCCTCTCCGACCCCAAGGGCCGCTTCTTCGCCGCGCCAGAGGCGAAGATGGACTGGCGGCCGCTCGCTTATTTCTCGAACCATGTCGATATACGCGCCATCGACGTCCCGCGCGCGCATCTCTGGCGGCTGCCGCAGCTGCGGCCCGGCGACCCCAACGCGCCGCTCCTCCCCGACATCAACCTCGACATCGGCCGCATCAAGGTCGACCGCCTCTATGTCGATCCCGCGGTCACCGGTTACCGCCACCTCCTCTCGCTGGACGGCAAGGCGAAGATCGCCAACCGCCGAGCCCAGCTCGCGCTGAGAGCGGACGCCGTCGCCGGGCCGGGGCTGCCGGGCGGCGACAAGCTCGTCCTCCGCCTCGACGCCGTGCCCGAGAAGAACCGGCTCGACATGGGCCTGCGGGTCGAGGCGCCGGGCAACGGCTTCGTCGCCAGCCTGACCGGCCTCACCCAGCCGCTCAACGCCAGCCTGAACGGCCGCGGCAGCTGGGCGGACTGGAACGGCCGCGCCGTCGCAACCCTCGGCGGCAAGGCCTTCGCCAACCTCGGCGTCAACGCCAGGAACGGCACCTTCACCCTCGTCGGCCCGGCCAATCCCGGCCTGATGATGGCCGAAGGCACGGCCAAAAGGCTGCTCCAGCCGATGGTCCAGGTGAGCCTCGTAACCACTTTCTCCCAGCGCCGCGCCGATACGCGGCTCAGGCTGAGCTCGCAGGCGATCGCGGTGGGGGCGGAGGGGCTGGTCGACCTCGGCCGCAGCGAATTTTCGAACCTCAAACTCGCCGTCCGGCTGCCGCACCCCGAGGCCGTGCTCCCCAACCTCGTGGCGCGCAACCTCCGGCTGGCGGCGGTGCTCAACGGCCCGTTCCGCACGCCCTTCGTCGCCTATGACCTGCGGGCCGACGCGATCGGCTTCAACGGCACGACCGTGGAGGGCCTGGTCGCGCGCGGCCGCGCCAGGGTCGAGACCGACCGGATCACCGTCCCGGTCGCCGCCCATGCGGCCCGCATCACCGGCCTAGATCCGTCCTTCGGCCGCCTGCTCACCAACGTCTCGGCCAACGGCACATTCAGCCTCAGCGGCACCACCCTGCTGTCGGACGACACGCGCGTCCGCTCCGATCGCCTCAACGCCACCACGGTGATCGTCGCCGACCTCGCCCGCGGCCGCTACCGCGCCGGCATCCAGGGCACGGTCAACGGCTACCAAATGGAGGGGATCGGCCTCCTCGACCTCACCACCCACCTGGACGTCGTCACCGCGCCCGGCGGTTTCGGCCTCAAGGGCCGCGTGGCGGTAAAGACTCGGCGGATCGACAATGCCTCGGCCCGCGACCTGCTCGGCGGCAACGCGACCGTGACCGCGAACGTCGTGATGAACCCCGCCGGCGTGGTCCACCTCAGCGACATCCGCCTGAGCTCGCCGGGCATGCGGATCACATCCGGCACCGGCACCTACTGGCCCAGCGGGCGGATCGACTTCCGCGGCGCCGGCGTGTCGCGCGCCTACGGTACCCTCGCCGTTGTCGTCACCGGCACGGCGGCGCGGCCGAACGTCGAGCTCCGCGCGGCCAATCCCGGCTTCGGCATCGGCCTCCGCGACGTCCGGGCGAGCATCCGCGCCACCGGCGCCGGCTATGCGATCACGGCCACCGGCCAGTCGGCCTACGGCCCGTTCGCCGCCGACCTCAATGTCCTGGCGGGCAAGGGGCCTTTAACGCTCGACATACGGCGCCTGACCTTCGCCGGCATGACCTTCGCCGGCCGGGTGGTGCAGACCCGCGCCGGGCCCTTTGCCGGGACGCTCAGGATGACTGGGCAGGGGCTGCAGGGCATTATCCAGCTCGCCGCCGCCGGCCGCTACCAGCAGGTGGCGGTCAATGCGACGGCGAACGGCGCCACCATTCCCGGCGAGACTCCGATCCTGATCCAGCGCGGGCTGATCCAGGCCACCATCATCCTCTATCCGGGCGCGCCGCAGGTCACCGGCGATGTCCAGCTCGCGGGCGTGCGCAGCCGCAATTTCTACCTCGCGGCGGCCCGCCTCCGCGGCAATTATCAGAACGGCCGCGGCCTCGCCCAGGCCTTCGCCGAGGGGACGAGCGGCGTCCCCTTCCGCGTCGGCCTCAATGCGGCGCTGGAGCCGGGCCATGTCCGCGCCGCCGTGCAGGGCATCGTCAACCGCATCCCCTTCCGCCTCGCCCAGCCCGCCGACCTGCGCAAGGCGGGCGGCGACTGGCAGCTCGCGCCGGTCCAGCTCGTCCTGCCGCAGGGCAACCTCCTCCTCGCCGGCCGCTACGGCAACGGCATGGCGCTCCAGGCGCGGCTCGCCAATTTCGACATCTCGATCCTCAACGCCTTCTCGCCCGGCCTCGGCCTCGGCGGCAGCGCGACCGGCAGCGTCGACTTCAGCCAAGTGTCGGGCGCGGCCTTCCCCGGCGCGGAGGCGCGGCTGACGATCGCCGGCTTCAGCCGCACCGGAGTCGCCACCCGCACCCCGCCGGTGGACCTCGCGCTTCTCGGCCAGCTCGGCCCCCAGGGCGGCAGCCTCAACGCCGTCATCCGCCGCGCCGGCAACCTCGTCGGCCGCGCGCAGGTGCGGCTGCAGCCGGTCGCCGCCGGCGGCTCGTGGATCAGCCGGCTGATGGCCGCGCCGCTCGCCGGCGGCATACGCTATAACGGCCCGGCCGACGTGCTCTGGTCGTTCAGCGGCATCGCCGACCAGCAGCTCTCCGGCCCGATCGGAGTCGCCGCCGATTTCTCCGGCCGGGTCAACGATCCGCAGCTGACCGGCATCGTCAGGGCCAACGATCTCATTTTCGTCGACGAGACCTACGGCACTCGCATCACCAACCTCGCCCTCCAGGGCCGCTTCACCCGCTCCAGCCTGGAGATCAGCCAGCTCTCCGGCCGCGCCGGCCGCGGCACGATTGCCGGCCACGGCAGTGTCGGTTTCGCCTCGGCGGCCGGCTATCCGATCGACATCCGCCTCCATTTGCAGGACGCCCAGCTCGCCCGCAGCGACAATCTCGGCGCGACCCTCACCGGCGATCTCGCCATCACCAACAGCCGCGCAGGCGGCGCGCTCATCTCCGGCGACCTGCAACTGCCCAACGTGCGCTACCAGATCGTCCGCCAGGGCGCCGCGCAGGTCATCGATCTCGCCGGCGTGCGCCGCAAGGGCGAGCCGCTGCCCGATCCGAACGCCGTCCGCGAGGCCGAGGCGCAGGGGACGCCGAGCGTCTGGAAGCTCGATCTCGGGCTCCACGCCGCCAACCAGCTCTTCATCGCCGGAATGGGTCTCGAAAGTGAATGGAGCGCCGACCTGCGCGTCCAGGGCACGACCAGGACGCCCTCCCTGGTAGGCCGCGCGGACGTGATCCGCGGCACGTTCAGCTTCTCCGGCCAGCGCTTCGACCTGTCGCGCGGCACGATAAATTTCACCGGCGCCCGGCCGCCCAACCCCCGCATCGACATCGCCGCCTCGGCGGACATCAAGGACGTGACGGTCACCATCAATGTCAGCGGCAGCGCCTACAATCCGCAGATCGCCTTCACCTCCGATTCGGGCCTGCCGCAGGACGAGATCATGGCGCGAATCCTGTTCGGCGGGTCGGTGACCGAGATCAGCGCGCTGCAGGCGATCCAGGTTGCCTCCTCATTGAACGCGCTGCGCGGCGGCGGCGGCGGGCTGAACCCGATGGGCAAGCTGCGTTCCGCTTCCGGCCTGTCGCGCCTGCGCATCCTCGGCGCCGACCAGACGACCGGGCGCGGCACCGCCGTCGCCGCCGGCTTCTACCTCGGCAAGAATATCTACATGGAGGTGATCACCGACGCGCGCGGCTTCACCGTCACCCAGATCGAGATCGCCCTTTCGAAGGCGCTTAGCCTGTTGAGCCAGGTCGGCACCCAGTCGAGCAGCAACAACGTCAACCTCCGCTACCGCAAGCGCTATTGAGCGCGCACGCCCGTCCGACTAGGCGCGGGCGATGGACTGGCACCAGGTCAAAGAATGGGCGGAGCATGCGAGCGGGCTCGATATGGACGCGCTCCATGTCCACGGCGGGGTCGCGCTCCAGATCCTGTTCGCCTTGATCCTCCGGCGGCCGCTGAGCAGCCCCTGGCCGTGGCTCTGCGTCGCCGGCGCCGAGTGGGCGAACGAAATCTACGATTATCGCTACGAGGTCTGGCCCGACCGCTCGATCCAGCTTGCCGAGGGGATCCGTGACGGCTGGAACACGATGGTGATCCCCACCCTCCTTCTGCTGCTCTGCCGCTACGCGCCGGGACTCATGGTGCGGCGGCGCCGCGCCTCAAATGCCGATGCGGGTGAGGCGGGCGGCGAGGCCGGGGAGCGCCGGGAAGGCGCCGATTAGGCCCATCAGCGCGGCCCGCGGCCAGGGATGCTCGGCCGCCCAGCGCAGCGCCTCGGCCACGGCCAGGGGCCGCGCCGCCCGCGCCGACAGCCGCGCCTGATAGGCCGGCGCGTCGGCCCCTTCGAGCAAGGCTAGAGCCGCCTCCCGTCCGCTCGCCAGGGCGATGGCGATGCCGTCCCCCGCCAAGGAGGCAATGACGGCGCCTTGGTCGCCGAGCCGGTACAGGCCCGGCTCGGTGGCCGCGGCGTGCCAGCCGTAGGGAACTCCGGAAATAGCGCTCCAGCCCATCGGCTCCCCCGCCGCCAGCCTGTCCTTCAGCGCCGGCAGCTCGCCGCCCAATTGCCGGATCAGCTTGGGGATGCCCCCCGCGCGTTTGATGCGGTGCCTCGCGACCGACAGGCAGAGGTTCGCGCAGCCGTCTTCCTGAATGAGCAGGCCGGCATAGCCGCCGTCGAACAGGTGAAGCTCGATCGCTCCCTCCAGCATCTGCTCCAGCCGGGGCGAGGGGGACAGGGCGGTGCGCAGCCCGACGGGGTCGCGGGAGCTGTCCCGCGGCCGCGCCGCGCCGCGAAGCTCGTGCTTGCCGGTGGCGAGGAGCAGGGCGTCGCCGGCGAGATCCTCGCCGTCCTCCAGTCGCACGGTTCGTGCGGCGGGATCGGCGGCGCGGACCCCGCGGCCCCGCTCGACATGGGCGCCCGCGGCGCGCGCGGCGGCGAGCATCGCCTCGTCCAGCGTGCGGCGCGACAGGCCGGCTGCCGCGTGCGGGAGCCTGGTCTCCACCGTGGCGGTCGCCGAGAGCAGGCGAAGCCGGGTGATCGGCGGCGCCCCGAGCTGCGACGGATCGACCCCGAGGCGTCGAAGCGCCGCCAGCGAATCCCAGCCGAGGAAGCCGCCGCAGACCTTGTCGTGAGCGCCGGGGGTCCGCTCGATCAGCCGCGGCCGGACGCCGGCCTGCGCGAGCGCGATCGCCGCCGCCGCGCCGGCGGGGCCGCCGCCGAGGATCAAAGCCGCCGCCCGCTTCACCAGGCGGCGCTGCGCCTCAAGCGGCGCGCTTGAAGTGGAAGCCCTCGGCGGCAAGGCCCGGCCCGAACGCCAGCGCGACGCCGCGCCTGCGCTCGCTCTGCGGCAGCAGCTCCGCAAGCACGAAGGGAAGGGTGGAGGAGGACATGTTGCCGTAGCGGGCGAGGACGTCGCGCGATTCGGCGAGCGCGCCCTGGGGCAGTGCCAGGCCATGCTCGACCGCGTCGAGCACCGAGCGGCCGCCGGCATGGACCGCCCAGGCGTCGATCTCCTCCGGCGCCAGGCCGCGAAGCACCGTATCGCGCACCTCTTCGTCGCGCAGCGCCTCGGCGATGCGCCCCGGCACATCGCCCGAGAGCTGCATGGCGAAGCCGCGGTCGCCTATGTCCCAGCGGATAAGGTTGGCTGAGTCCGGCAGGGTCACGGCGAACGGGCCGGCGATGCCGAAGCCGACCGGATCCGCGGTGACCAGGCTCGCCGTCGCCCCATCGGCGAACTGGAGCATGGCGAGCAGCGGCTCGATCCCCACCTCGTCCTGGAGGTGCAGCGTCGACAGCTCGACGGTGACGACTAGCACCCGCGCCTCGGGCTCAGAGCGGACGATATGATGGGCGAGGCGCAGCGAGGAGACGGCCGCATAGCAACCCATGAAGCCGACCAGAGTCCGCTCGACATTGCCCCCCAGGCCGAGCTCGCGGGCGAGCATCTGGTCGATGCCGGGGGCGACGAAGCCGGTGCAGCTGGCGACGACGAGATGGGTGACGCCGCCGAGACCGGCCTTCGTCTCCAGATTGCGCACCGCGGCGAGGGCGAGCTTCGGCGCCGCCTCGGCATAGGCCTTCATCCGCGCACCGGTGCTGGGCAACATATCGCCGTGATAGAAACCGCCCGGCTCGACCGGAGTCCCGCCGCCTGGGGCCGGCGGCAGCACCGAAAAGCGGTGGCGGATGCCGGAGCGGGCCGCCATGCGTCGGAACAGGGTGCGCAGGCGCGGATCGGCGATGCGCGATTCGGCCCAGGCGATGAACGCGCCGTGCACCTCATGGTCCGGCGCGGCGGTTCCGACGGCGTTGATGTAAGCTTGGGTCGTAAACTGCTCCCGGGTGTCGCGTCTGCCTGTCTAAGCGAAGCTTAGATGAACGGAGGCTTAGGCGGGTTCCCCGCGCCTCGCAATTTCATGAAACGGGCGGTGGTGCCCAGGGGCGGAATCGAACCACCGACACCGTGATTTTCAGTCACGTGCTCTACCAACTGAGCTACCTGGGCGCCTCCGCGGCGGCGGAAGCGGGGCCTATAGAGGCGCTTAGCCGTCGCTGTCCAGCCCGCCGCCCTCGGAATCCGCGGCCGGCGGGCCGGGCACCCGATAGCCGTCGCCGAGCCACTTCAGCAGGTCGCGGTCCTTGCAGCCGCGCCCGCAGAAGGGCGCGTGCTCGGCGCTCGGCGGCTTGCCGCAGATCGGGCAGCCCTTGCCGCGCTTAGACGTGTTCAGCATGGACATGGCCCTGCCATGTGGTGAAGCGCGGCTCCTCCCGCAAGGCGACGCGCGCGCCGATCCGCCGTGCCAAGGCCTCCAGCCAATCGGGATTCGCCCGCAGCCGCGCGATCACGGCCGGGGCGGCTACGAGCTCCCGCAGCCCCACTCCTGGATGTCGTTCCGCCCGGCGGAGCAGGTCGCGGGCGGCGCCGCCGACCTCGTCCCATTGCAGCAGCTCGGGCAGCGACAGGCGCTCGCGCCGTCGGATGATTTGGAGGAAGCCGAACCCGTTGACCGCGGTCCTCTCGAACGGCTGAGGCAGCATGGCGTCGAGCGCCGCGACCGCCCGCAGTCGGTCGGCGCGCGACGGCAAAGTGGGCAGGTCGATGCCGATCGAACCACCGATGTCGAGCCGGCGGATGGCGCTCGCGGCCGCCTTCGCCCCGGCTACGGCGAGCTCGGCGGGCGGCAGGAACCCATCGACGTCGAAAAGCGTCATCGCCGGGGTCAGGCTCATCCGCAGCTCGCCGCCTGGGAAATCGATTTCTCCGCGGAGGGCCTCGTCGATCAGCTCGGACCAGCCTGCTTGCTCGAAGCGGTCCGGAGCCAGCGGCCCGAGCGGAACCGGCTCCCCAATACGCTCCGCCAGGCTCGGTCCTTCGGTTTCCTCCGCAACAGTGATCCGGCCCTTGGCGAATTTGGGGCTGCCGGGCTCGGCAATCGCTTCGCGGACAATCTCCACCCGCACCTTGCGGCCCTCGGTGAGCGCCGGCGGCAGAGGCTCCACCATCACCTGGCCGCGCTTGGTTTCGACGATGCCGCGGCGGCCGCGAACCGGGATGGCGACGAGGCGGCCGCTCAGGACCGAGCCGCAGCGCATTTCGTCGTGACGCTCGATTGCCGCGACGAGAATCTCTTCGTCCTCGACCAGGATCGCCCGGTTCTCGCCGATCCCGGCTTCGTAGAGCCACTCAGCCAAGCGGGTAGCCGGCGGCGCGGAGCAAGGCGCGGGTCTCGTAGAGCGGCAGGCCGATCACGCCCGAATGGCTGCCGGAGACGAAGCGGACCAAAGCCTCGGCGCGGCCCTGGATCGCATAGCCGCCTGCCTTGCCCCGCCATTCCGCGGTGGCCAGATAGGCGTCTATCTCCTCCGCGGTCAGCCGCTTGAAGACGACGAGGCTGGTCGAAAGCCGGTGGCGTGCCCGGCCGTCGGAGTCGACCAGAGTGACCGCGCTCAGCACCCGGTGCCGCCGCCCCGAGAGCAGGCCGAGCATGCGCCTCGCCTCGCCTTCGTCGTCCGTCTTGGGCAGGATCCGCCGCCCCGCCGCGACGACCGTGTCGGCGGCGAGGACCAGGGCGCCCGGCGCCGCCACGGCGGCGGCCTTCTCGGCGGCCATGCGCGCGGCATAGACGGCGGGCAGCTCGGCCTTGCGCGGCGTCTCGTCGATCTCGGCCGGGGTGACCGCGTCGGGCGTAACGCCGAGCCGGGCGAGCAGCTCGAGCCGGCGCGGGCTGGCGGAAGCGAGGATCAGGCGCACCCGCGCCGCGCTACTTGAAACGGTAGGTGATCCGGCCCTTGGTGAGGTCGTAGGGCGTGAGCTCGACCAGCACCTCGTCGCCGACGAGGACGCGGATGCGGTTCTTGCGCATCTTGCCCGCGGTGTGGCCGAGGATCTCGTGATTATTCTCGAGGCGGACGCGGAACATGGCGTTGGGCAACAGCTCGACCACCTGGCCACGCATCTCGAGAAGTTCTTCCTTGGCCATTCATCCTCTTGGGCTGGATATCGCGAAGCGGCGCCGCTTTAGCGGCTGCCCCTCGAAAAGGGAAGCAGGCGGCGGGCTCAGCCTTTCGCGTCCGTCTGCGGCTTGGCCGGAACGGGCGGGGCGGGCGAAGCGGGCGCGGCCGGCGGTCCCCATTCGACGGAATAGGTGCCGCGCGATTCCACCGGGCTGCCGTCGGCGGCGAGCGCCGGCCAATATTGGAACCTCTGTTCGACGAGGTCGCAGGCCAGCTTGTCGAGCTTGGCAAAGCCGCTCGACTTGTCGGCGCGGCAGGCGCTCACCCGGCCGTCGCGGCCGATGGCGAAGCTCATCTCGACCTTGCCCTGCTCCTTCTTGCGGGCGGAAGCGTCGGGGTAGTCGGCCGTCTCGATGCTGCCGCCCAAACGCTTGGCTTCGCGCGGGCCCTTCGGCGGCGGCAGGTCGGCGGGATTGTGAAGCGCGAGGAAAGCGTCCACGCGGCGGAGGAATTCGAGCGAATCGTCATATTTGTCGAAGCCGTGCCCCTCGCCGCGGAAGTAAGCGAAATAGGCTGGTGCGCCCGCCGCCTTGAGCGCCGCCGCCATGTCGCGCCCCTGGGAAAAGGGAACGTTGATGTCGCGCGATCCGTGCGCGATCAGAACTGGGACATGGAGCCGAGAGGCCTGCTTCAGCGGCGAGACGGCGGCGAGATCGCGTTTCTTCTCGCCCTCGATCCGCTGCCGCCACCATTTGGTGTAGCGCGCCGGGATGAGGAACGACGTGTCCCAGTCGATCATCGCGCGAAGGTCGGTGACTCCCGCGAAGCTGATCGCGCAGCGATAGGTCTCGGGATTGCGGATCGCGCCCCACAAAGCGGCGTAGCCGCCGTAGGAGGCGCCCATGATGCATACGCGCTTCGGGTCGGCGATCCCCTGCCGGGCGAGTTCCGCAACGCCGTCGTCGAGATCGTCCTGCATCGCCGCGCCCCAGGCGCCATAGCCCTTCTCGACGAAGGCGCGGCCGTAGCCGGTCGAGCCGCGGAACTCGGGCTGCAGCACCGCATAGCCGCGGCTCGCCAGGAACTGGACCCAGGGATCGAAGC
This sequence comes from Sphingomonadales bacterium, assembly GCA_034668625.1. Lineage (GTDB taxonomy): Bacteria > Pseudomonadota > Alphaproteobacteria > Sphingomonadales > Sphingomonadaceae > Allosphingosinicella. Next base: position 62,950 of record JAXDOX010000024.1, on the reverse strand, counting down.
TGTAGCTGTCGCGGGCGAAAGGCCCGCCGTGGGGCATGACGATCAGCGGCAAGCCGCGCGGATCGCGTCCGGGCGGGAGGGTGAGGTAGGCCGGGGTGGAGAGGCCGTCGCGGGCGGCGTAGCGGATCGGCTTCACCGGCGCGAAGCTCTTCTCGATCAGCCGGTCATAGGGGCTCGCGAAGGCGTTCATCCGCCGCGCGCGGCGATCGAAGACGTAATAGGTGCCCGGATCGTCCGCCGAGCCGCTCCACACCAGCACGATGTTGCCGTCGCGGCTGCGCTGGACGATCCGATTGTCCTTGCCGGGAAAGGTGCGGTCGAGCTGGGCCTGGATCGCTTCCAGCTCCGGCACCAACCACTTCACGTGCGGCCGCTCGTCCTCATAGGCGACGCCTTCGACGGTGGTGCCGTCGCCTGCGAACTTCACCTCCTTCACGTCCACCGACGGGTGCTCGAAGATCGGCGCGCCGATGCCGCCGGTCTCGCCCAGCGACAGCTCATAGACGCCGAAGCGGCCGGTGACGGCGTTGGTGACGATCACGCCCTTGCTGGAGCCGGGGACGATGGTGACGCCGTCGACGGCGCTTTCGTCGAGGTCGATCCGCGTCTTGCCGACCTTCCTCAGATCGCCCTGCGGCGTATCGCGATAGTAGATGGTAAAGCCCTTGCCTGCGTCGGCATAGGCGATTCCGCCGCGTACGTTGCCGTCCTTGTCGGCGAACCAACTCCATATGTCGTTGCGCTTGGGCTGTACCTCGGTCTTGGCGCCAGTCGCGAGGTCGACCCGCTGGACCGAGGGGCTCGTCTCGAGGCCTTTCAGCATCGCGGCGAGGACGAAGCGGCCGTCGGGATCGGTGTAGATAACCTGGTTGCCGAGCGGCCCGATGCCGATGTCGAGGTCGGTGACCTTGTCGGTCTTGACCTCGAACTCGATCAGGCGGCGCATCGGGATGAGGCCGAAGAAGCCGCCGCCGGCCAGCAGCACCGTCGTCATGCGGGTGACGAGCAGGCGGCCATTCCCCGCCCAGCCGTACCAGGTCACGCCGTCGTCCGCGCCGGGAACGTATTTGGGTTGGCCGTCGCCGGGGACCGCGAGATCGTAGATGCCGAGCTCCTGCTGGCCATTGACGTTCAGGCGAACGGCGATCTTGGTGCCATCCGGCGACAGGACCGGATCGGCGACGAACGGCACCTGCGCGAAATCCTCGATCGGGATCGGCTGCGCCGGTGCGGCGCCCGGCGCCGGGCCGGCCGCGAGGAGCGCCGCGGCTGCGCCGAGGAGCAGTCTCCGCATCGCCGTCAGGCGGGATTATGCTTGTCGAGGAAGGCCTTGACCGCCTCCAGCACCTTCATCCGGCTCGATTCGAGCAACAGGTTATGCGTCTCGCGCGGGATCTCGACATATTCGAAATCGCGTCCCTCGACCTTGCCGACCGAGCGGAGCCGCGACACGAGGGTGCGGGACTGCGCGACCGGCACCCGCTGGTCGTGCTCGCCGTGGATGATCAGGATCGGCGTCGAATAATCCTTGGGGTGAAGGCCGGGCGACACTGCCTCGAGCTTGCCGGCCGCGCCGAGGCCGGTCTTGGCGCCATATTCGCCGAGATAGTCCTTGTCGTAGGACACCATTGCCGGAAGGTCATGGACTCCGGCGCCGCTGATCGCGCAGCGATATTTCGAGCCGTCGCGCTGGGCGGCGCGCGAAGCGGCATAACCGCCGTAGGACCATCCCATCATGCAGACCCGCTTCGGATCGACGATGCCCTGGCCGGCGAGATAGGTGACGGCGTCGTTGAGATCGTCCTGCATCCGCTCGCCCCAATTGCCGTCGGAGGCTTTCTCCCATTCCTTGCCGTAGCCGCTCGAGCCCCGATAATTGGGCTGGATGACGACATAGCCGAGCTCGGCGAGCGGCTGCGCCCACGGCACATATTCCCAATCCTCGCTGTCGCGCGCCCACGGGCCGCCGTGCGGGAGCACGATGAGCGGCAAATTCTTCTGGCCGAGCCGGTGCCTCGGCATGGTCAGCACCGCCTCGATCTCCTTGCCGTCGCTCGCCCGGTAGCGGACGCTCGTCACCGGGTTCAGGACACGATCCTTGATCGCCCCGTTCACCCAGCCGAGCAGGCCGACGCCCCCGGTACTGGTGTCGTAGAGATAATAGCCGCCGGGCATGCCGGGCTTGGCGACCTCGACGATCAGCCGCTCGCGCTTGAGGTCGGCGGAGACGATGGTTGCGTTGCCGTCGCCGAACGTCTCGTCGAGGCCGGTCTGGATCTCCTTCAGCCGGGGAGCGAAATAGACGTTCCGGGACCGGTGCTGCGTCGTATAGACGGTGTCGAGGGTGTTGCGGTCGGGTCCGCCGCCTATGGCATCGACGTCATAGCCGGGAATTGCGTAGAGCTTGCGGCCGAGCTGCAGCGTGTTGAGGTCGACCTCGTAGACGGCGGCATAGCCGTCCTTGCGGCTGGTCGCGAGGCCCTTGTCCGGGGTCGTCAGGAAGATGTCAGGCAGCGGCATGGGATCGAACCGGTCCTCCTTCCCGGAAAAGACCGTGCGGAAGTTGGAGCTTGCTCCGGACCGATACATCGCGACCGACTTGCCCGTGTCCCGGTCGTAACCGGTGCCGAGGCGGATCACTCCCGTGCCGTCGGAATACCAGCTGCGGATCGAAGGGCTCTGACGCTGCACGATCTGGGTGGCTCCGGTGAGGACGTCCACCTTGATGACCTCGGGCAGGCCGAGCTTCTCGGTATCGCCATTGTCGGGGCTGCGCTCGAGCAGGATGGTCGGCGGCCCCTCGTGCGAGACCCAGAGAATGCGACCCGCGGCGAATTTCGAGCCTTCCCAGCCAAGCCGGGTCACCTTGTGCGTGGTGCGGTTGTAGGCGATCACGCGCGTCGCGTCGAACCACTCGCCCATGAAGTTCTGGCGGCTGGAGAGGCTGATGAGAAGGTTGTCGTCGTCGACCCAGCGCCAGCTGCGCATCACTGACTGGTCCTGCTGGTCGAACTGGCCGTCCTTGGCGATGATCTCCGGCTTGCCGCCCTCGCCGATCGGAACGATTGCCAGCGCCTGCCCGCCCTGAAAGCGGACCTTCGTGGCGATCGCCCGGCCGCCCGGTGAGATCACCGGATTGTCGAGGTCGGGGAAATGCGAGAAAGCTTCGAGCGGGACAGAGTCCGCCGGGTTGGACGCGGCGGCCTGAGCCGGCGCCGAAGTCGTTCCCTGGCCATTCGAAATTCCGGTCAGCGCCGCTCCCGCGAGCAGCGCCACAAACAGCTTCCTCATCCCTCATCCCCACCCAAAAAGCTTTGGAACTGAAGGCTATAGTGCGAGCCTGGCCGAAATGCAAAACAGCACGAAAGACCCCGCCCGGCGGCGCCGGGCGGGGTCTTTATCGCGGTGAGGCGCTTGGCCTCAGCCGCCGCCGCGAGCAGCCAGCGCCGCGAGCAGGAGGAGGGCGACGATGTTGGTGATCTTGATCATCGGGTTCACCGCCGGGCCCGCCGTATCCTTATACGGATCGCCCACCGTGTCGCCGGTGACCGCGGCCTTGTGGGCCTCCGAGCCCTTGCCGCCGTAATTGCCGTCCTCGATATATTTCTTGGCATTGTCCCAGGCGCCCCCGCCCGACGTCATCGAGATGGCGACGAACAGGCCGGAGACGATGACCCCGAGCAGCAAGGCGCCGAGCGCCGCGAAGCCGGACGCCTGCCCCGCCACCGCCGTGATCAGGAAATAAACCAGGATCGGCGCCAGCACCGGTAGGAGCGACGGGATGATCATCTCCTTGATCGCGGCGCGGGTGACGAGATCGACGGTGCGGCCGTAATTGGGCCGGCTCGTCCCCTCCATGATCCCGGGATTGTCGCGGAACTGGGCGCGGACGTCCTCGACCACCGCGCCCGCCGCGCGGCCGACCGCGGTCATGCCGAAGGCGCCGAAGCTGTAGGGGAGGAGGGCGCCGAGCAGCAGGCCGACGATCACGTAGGGGTTGCTGAGCGAGAAATCGACCGTGAGGCCGCCGAAATATTCGTGGAGGTCGGTCGTATAGGCGCCGAACAGCACCAGCGCGGCCAGCGCGGCCGAGCCGATCGCATAGCCCTTGGTCACCGCCTTGGTGGTGTTGCCGACCGCGTCCAATGCGTCGGTGCGCACGCGCACCTCGTCGGGCAGGCCCGCCATCTCGGCGATTCCGCCGGCATTGTCGGTGACCGGCCCGTAGGCGTCGAGCGCCACCACCATGCCGGCCAGCGCCAGCATCGAGGTCGCGGCGAAGGCGACTCCGATGACGCCGGCGAGCTGGTAGGCGGCGATCACCGCGACGACGATGACGAGGGTCGGCAGCGCGGTCGATTCGAGGCTGACGGCGAGGCCCTGGATGACGTTGGTGCCGTGCCCCGTCTGCGAGGCGCGGGCGATCGATCTCACCGGCCGGTAGTTGGTGCCGGTATAATATTCGGTGATCCACACCAGAGCGCCGGTGAGGGCGAGGCCGATCAGCATGCAGTAGAAGAGCTTCATGCCGGTCAAGGCAATCGTGGCGCCGCCGACTCCCGCGATGCTCGCGATCGTCGCGTTCATGTCGCCCAGGGCATATTGGGTGGCGAAATAGACGGCGACGGCGCCGAGGATCGCGGCCGTCCAGAAGCCCTTGTAGAGGGCGCCCATGATCGAGCCGCCCTTGCCCAGCCGGACCATGTAGGTGCCGATGATCGAGGTGACGATGCAGGCGCCGCCGATCAGCAAAGGCAGGGCCATCAGCTTGGTGAGCACAGCCGTATCGACGCCGCGGACGGTGAGCGCGATCGACACCATGGTGACGCCGAGGGTGACGACGTAGGTCTCGAACAGATCGGCGGCCATGCCGGCGCAGTCGCCGACATTGTCGCCCACGTTGTCGGCGATGGTGGCCGGGTTGCGGGGGTCGTCCTCGGGAATGCCCGCCTCGACCTTGCCGACGAGGTCGGCGCCGACGTCGGCGGCCTTGGTGAAGATGCCGCCGCCGAGACGCGCGAAGATCGAGATCAAGGAGGCGCCGAACGACAGGGCGACGAGGCCGGTGACGATGGTGCGGTCGGCCTGGTTGCCGGGGACGTGGCCGCCGGGGCCGGTCAAATACCAGAAGAAGCCCGAGATTGCGAGGAGGCCGAGGCCGGCCACCAGCATTCCGGTAATGGCGCCCGAGCGGAAGGCCAAAGTGAGGCCGCCCTGGAGGCTGGTGCGCGCGGCCTCGGCGGTGCGGACGTTGGCCTTCACCGACACGTTCATGCCGACGAAGCCGGTGGCGCCGGAAAGCACGGCGCCGATCACGAAGCCGATCGCGGAAACGGAGCCGAGGAAATACCAGACGAGGAGGACGACGACCAGGCCGACCATTGCAATGGTCATGTACTGGCGCAAGAGATAGGCGCGGGCGCCTTCCTGGACGGCGGCGGCGATGTCCTGCATCCGCTCGCTGCCGGCCGGCGCGCGCAGCACCTGCATCGACGTGAAGAGGCCGTAGAGCACGGCGAGCAGGCCGCACGCTATGGCGATGTAGACGACGGTCATTTACGGTCCTTCCCTGTTCAAGAACCGGGCGGGGCCAAGGCCCCCGCGGCGAATGCGCCCGGACGTGGCCGGGCTTCTAGGGGCCCTCGGCTCCGGATTCAACCATGCTCCCAGCCCAAGCGGGGCGGCAGCTGCATCGCCTCGCCGGCGTCGGTAAGCCGCAGGCCCGCGCCTTCGACGACGCCGCCGATGCGGTTGAGGGGCAGCGCGATTGCATCGGCAATGGAAAGCACCTCGCTCGCTTGCTCGGGAGGCGTGGTGAAGAGCAGCTCGTAATCGTCGCCTGCCGTCGCCGCGGCGAGGCGCGCGTCGCGATCCTCTCCCGCCGTCGCGCGAAAGGCCTCTGAGAGCGGCACGAGCGAGAGGTCGATGTCGAATCCCGTCCCGCTCGCCGCGGCCATTCGGGAGGCGTCGATGATGAGGCCGTCCGAAACGTCCATCATCGCGGTGACGAGCGGCGCCAGACGCTGCCCGCCTTCCAGTCGCGGCCGCGGATTGCGGTAGCGCTCGACCAGCGCCTCGTCGCGCGGCAACTCGCCGCGAAGCCCGCGCAGCCCCGCGCCGGCATCGCCGATCGTGCCGCTGACCCACAGATGATCGCCGGCCTTCGCACCGCTCCGCGACGGTACCGGACCGTTCGCGGTGCCGATGGCGGTCAGCCCGAGAACGCGCGGGGCGGCCACCGTATCGCCCCCGAGCAGCGGCACTCCGAACGCCCGCAGCGCGGTTCCTAGACCCTCGACGAACGCCCGATCCCACGCTTCCTCGCCCAAGGTGTAGCCCAGCAGCACGCCGAGCGGGCGCGCGCCCTTGGCGGCGAGGTCGGAGAGGTTCACCGCGAGCAGCTTCCAGGCCACGTCGCCCGGCGGGTCGTCGGCAAGGAAGTGGACGCCCTCGGCGATCACATCGTGGGTAAGGACGAAATTCGTGCCGCCGACCTCGATCACCGCGGCATCGTCGGCCAGCCCGCGCGCGCCCGCCGAGGTGGCGAGGGCCCGGAGGGAGTCGATGAAGGCCGCTTCGGCGCTCACGCTTTCCTCAGGCGCTCCAGCCGCCGTCGATATTGTAGACGGCGCCGGTCCCGAAGCCGGCCTCCTCCGAGGCGAGATAGGCGACCAAAGCGGCGACTTCGTCCGGTGTGCCGTGGCGCGGGATGGCGAGAGGCGCCCGGTTGCGCTCCGCATTGGGGCCGTCCGCCGGGTTGCGTTCGGTATCCGTCGGTCCGGGTTGGACGAGGTTGACGGTGATGGCGCGGCCGCCGAGGTCGCGGGCCATCCCCTTGGTCAATCCGACCAAAGCCGCCTTGCTCGCCGTGTAGAGCGTCGCGCCGGGCCCCGGCATGTGCGCCGCGACGATGCTGCCGATGGTGATGATGCGGCCGCCGTCCGCCATCGTCTCCGCGACCCTCTGCGCCGCCAGGAAGGGCGCGCGTACGTTGACCGCAAAGACCAGGTCGAAATCCTCGATCGTATAGTCCCCGAGCGGTCTGTTGACGGAGAGGCCGGCACTGTTGACGAGCACGTCGATGCGCCCGAACCGCTCCAAAGCAAGGTCGATCGCCGCCACCAGGGCGGCGGGATCGGCGACGTCGGCCGCGGCGACGAGCACCTGCGCTCCCGCCGCTTCCAACTCGGCGGCGAGCCGTGCCGCCTCCTCGGACCGCCTAAGGTGGACGATCGCGACGGCGCATCCGTCGGCGGCCAACCGCTGGCTGATCGCCGCGCCGATCCCGCGGCTGCCGCCGATGACGAGCGCCACCTTTTCCGGGCCTGGACCGGACACCTGCCTGCTCCCCTTCCGCCGCGGGTCTGGACGAGGCGGCCCGATCCGGCAAGCCGGCTCAGCTCCGCACGTCCTTGGCCACCGCGTCGAGCACGGCGTTGACGAAGCCGGTCTCCTTCTTCCCGTAAAAGGCCTTGGCGACGTCGACATATTCCGAGATCACGCTGCCGGTCGGGACGTCGATCCGCGCCGCCAGCTCGTAGGCGCCGGCGCGCAGGATCTGGCGCATCGGGCGATCGAGCCGGTGGAGCGGCCAGTCGGCCGGCAGGCGGGCGGCGATGAGGCCGTCGATCTCCCCCTCGCGCGCATCGACGCCGCTCACCAGATCGTCGAAGAAATCGACCTCCGCTTCCTCATATTCCACGCCTTCGATGGTGGCGCCGAGCCGGTGGTGGTGGAATTCGTGGAGTAGCCTGGGCAGCGGCACCTTCTCCATCTCGCGCTGGTAGAGCGCCTGCACGGCGGCGAGCCGGGCGGCGGAACGCGAGCGGGAACGGGTGGGCGCGGACATGGGAGGGCGGCCATAGCGGCGCGGCCGCGCCGAGGCAAAGCTCCTAATCCGCCGCCGTCTCCGCGAGGAAGTTCCGCATCGCCTCCGTCACCGTCTCCGGTTCCTCCCACGGCACGAAGTGGCCGGCGGTGGCGGAGGTGACGAGGCGGAGGTCGTCGACCTGGGCGTTGAGGCCCTCGAGCTGGACCGGGAGCAGCGCCTTGTCCTTCAGCCCCCAGACGACCAAAGTCGGCTGCAGGACCGGCGGGAAGGGCAGGCGCGCCCAGAGCGGCAGCGCCGCTTCCTCGCCCATCGCCGGCACCTCGATCTTCGCCGCCCGGTACCAGTTGAGCATCGACGTCAGCGCGCCCTCCCGGCCCCAGTCGTCGAGATAACGCGCCTTCTCCTCGGGCGGGATATTCGCAAGGTCGGCGTGGCTGCCGAAGGTCTTGTCGAAGAAGGTCTCGAGCCCCATCGCCCGGATGCCGGCCTCCATCATCGGGCTGCGAAACGCTCTGATATATTGCGAGGCGGCGCGCTGCGCCTCGTCCTCGATCACGCTCTTCTGGAAGATCAGGGGGTGCGGCGCGTTGACGATGATCAGCCGCCGGACCCGCAGCGGATGCTGGAGCGCCGCCGCCCACGCCACCGCGCCGCCCCAATCGTGGCCGGCGAGGGTGAAGCGATCGATCCCCAGCGCATCGGCGAGCGCCATGACGTCGGCGACGATCCTGCCGGTCTCGTAATTTTCGACGCCGTCGGGCTTGTCGGATCCGGCGAAGCCCCTTTGGTCCGGCGCGACGACGAGATGCTCCGCCGCCAACGCCTCGATCTGGTGCCGCCAGGTGCGGTGCGATTCCGGGAAGCCGTGGAGGAGGATCAGCGGGGCCTCCGCGTTCGATCCGGCTACGGCGACGTTGAGGGTGACCCCGGTGGACAGGGCGATTCGGCGAGTCTCCGTCACGGATAGCTGACCGTCGTCGGCTGGGCGGTTGGGAGCGGAATGAACTCGCCGTCGTCGTCGGGCGGCAGGTCGAAGCAGCCGTCGCGCCAATCCTCCTTGGCCTGCTGGATGCGCTCGCGGCGCGACGAGACGAAATTCCACCAGACGTGGCGCGGCCCGTCGAGCGGGGCGCCGCCGCAGAGCATGACGTGGGCGCCGACAGCCGAGCGGAGGGTCGCGCTCGTCCCCGGCCGGAGCACGTAGAGGACGCTCCGTTCGAGCGGCAGCCCGTCCAAACTGGCCTCGCCCTCGGCGACATAGAGGGCGCGCTCGTCGGCGGCCGGATCGACCGGCATGCTGCCGCCGGCGCCGAGCTGGATGTCGGCGTAGATCGTCTCGCTGTGGCAGGTGACCGGGGAGGTGCACCCCCAGAGGGTCCCCATCACCACCCGCGCTTTGGCGGCATTGCCGTCGACACAGGGCAGCCGCCCCTCCGGCACATGCTCGAACGCCGGCTCCATCTCCTCCTTCGCAATCGGCAGAGCGAGCCAGGTCTGGATGCCGGAGAGCTCCGGCCCTTCCGGGCGGAGCCATTCCGGGCTGCGCTCGGAATGGGTGATGCCGCGCCCGGCGGTCATCAGATTGACCGCGCCCGGCTCGATGGTCGCGAACGTGCCGAGCGAATCGCGATGGTCGATGGCGCCCGCGAACAGATAGGTGACGGTGGCGAGGTTGATATGCGGGTGGGGCCTGACGTCGATCCCCTTGCCCGGATCGAGCCTCGCCGGCCCCATCTGGTCGAAGAAGATGAATGGGCCGACCGTCGTCCGCTCCCGGTGCGGCAGCGTCCGGTAGACCTTGAACCCGCCGAGGTCGTGCGTCGAAGGGAAGAGCGTCTGGAGGATCAGGTCGTCGGCCATTAAATTCACTCCCCCGGGGCGCGCGCCTTCATAGCAAGGGCGTGGATGCGGGTCTGCAGGAGATCGGCCAGCGCCGCGTTCACGGCCCGCTGCCGCTCGACGCGGGTCATGCCGGCGAAGCGCTCGGCAACCACGTCGACGAAGAAATGGCTTTCGCCCGTGCCGTCGTCGCCGGCATGGCCGCGATGGCGGGCGCTGTCGTTCCTCACTTCGAGATGCGACGGAGCGAGGCTCTCGCGCAGGCGTTTCTCGATCTCGGCGGCGAGCGGGCCTGTGAAAGCATCGGTCATCACGCCTATATAGGGGCTGTTCTGCGAAGGGAGCAAAGTGGCGAGTTCGAGCAAAAGGCAGACTCGGTTTCATGGACGGATCGACCGCGGGGAGGCTCCTTGCACCCACCCCGGCTGCGAGGCGCCCGGCGAATTCCGCGCGCCTCCGGGGGACGGCCGCCGCGCGAGCTCCGACGGTCCCGGCGACTGGCGCTGGCTCTGCCTCGACCATGTCCGCGAGTTCAACGCCGGCTACAATTATTTCGAGGGCATGAGCCCCGACGAGATCTCCGCGGCCCAGACTCCCTATGGCGGCTGGGACCGGGAAACCCGCGCCTTCGCCACCGGCGGCGCCGATGCGCCGCCGCGCTGGGCCGATTTCGCCGATCCCCTCGACGCGATCGGCGCCCGCTTTCGCCGCGGCCCGGCCGACACTCCGCGCCGGGACGGGCGCGAGCTCAGCGCCGAGGACAGGAAGTCGCTGAACGTCCTCGGCCTCGCCGTCGACGCCGATCGCCGCGGCCTCAGGCAGCGTTACGCCGAGCTGCTGCGCCGCTATCATCCCGACCATAATGGCGGCGACCGCGGCCACGAAAAGGCGCTGCAGGCGGTGATCGAAGCCTATACCCAGCTCAAGTCGCGGCCGGCCTTCGGCTGAACGCAATGATCTGCCACGGCTTTTCCGATACGGCCGAACCACTCAAATGATCGCGCTCGGGAGCCGAGAAAAGACTCCTAAACATTGGCAACTTACGCTACGGTCACCTTGACGACTTCTTTGGGGGAACTTTGGGCTCGTCGTGAGCCGACTGGGGGCCGAACATGGTTGGACGCCGCTTACTCGCTGCCTTGGCGGCTATTGGCTTGTGCGTGCCAACGAGCGGCTCGGCTCAGTTTGGCGGTGGCGGCGACGACATCGGCACCCTTCCGATCCACGCCATCGGCCCGAATCGAGGCGGAGTCGTCGGCTTGGCCGTCGATACCAATCCATACAATTGCGGCACGGCCATGTGCCTGAAGGTAATTGGCCTGAACGGAACTAATTTCACTGGAATCCACATCGGCGACTATATCGTGCAGGTGAACAAAGTATTCTTTCATAGTGTCAATGACTTTTTCGGGCTTGTTCGGGAGAATCCCCCCGGAACAAGAGTCCGCATCGACTATTGGGACGCTGCCAATAATCTCCAGCCGATGTATCAGTTGGCTGACCTGGTCGGCGCGTCGAATTCGAACTACGCGTCGATCGACTCGGCGCTGCCGCAGCTCGAGACGCTCCTCAGCACCGACGCGCGGCACTGGCGGATCTCACGATACCATCCCCTCACCCTACGTAACCTCCGCATCCTCTCCGTTTCGAGCGACGGCCGTAGCTATACGATCGAGGGAACCTACAATTACGGCGGCTTCTGGAGCGGCAATTACGAGGATTGGGTGGATTTCCGTTATTCGGACAACCAATTCGCCTGCATCGAATACGGCCAGGAGCGCGGCTGCCGCCCCCTGCTCAGGGAGGATCGCTCTGTCCTTGGGCCCGTCCTGGCCGGGATCGGTGCGATCGCAGTCATTGCCATAGCCTCGAACTCTCGCGGCTCGTCGACCTCCCGAGGGAGCAGCGGCTACGACGGCGAGACTCGCTTTCAATGCAATCAGCGATGCAATCGGTACGGGGATCCCAACCCCAATGCCGAAGCCGCGATTATCGCCGAGTGTCGCGCAGGCTGCTCGCGCCTTCCTGATTAGGGGCGTCAAGCCGCCCGGGCCTCTGTGCCCGCGATCCCTGGCCGGCCCTACGGGATCGAGCCTGCGAGCCTGCTTGCGCTGGGACCCGCCAAGTTCGATCTTTACCCCGGTGCCGCGAATGGGCATGGGGGGAAGCCTTCCTTCCAGCAGGCAATCCCAGCAATGACCGATCTCCCCAACGCCAACCCCGCCAGCCGCGGCGCCGTCGTCATGGACGTGCCCGACAAGGTGGTGAAGGTGCGCGAGCTGTTCGGGATCGACACCGACATGGAGATCCCGGCTTTCTCGGAAGCCGACGAGCGGGTGCCGGACCTCGATCCGGCCTACGTCTTCGATCCGGACACCACCCTCGCCATCTGCGCCGGCTTCGCCAAGAACCGCCGGGTGATGGTCCAGGGCTATCACGGAACCGGCAAGTCGACCCATATCGAGCAGGTCGCGGCACGCCTCAACTGGCCGCTCATCCGAATCAACCTCGATGCGCATATCAGCCGCATAGATCTGATCGGCCGCGACGCCATCGTGCTCAGAGAGGGCCAGCAGGTCACCGAGTTCCGCGAGGGTTTGCTTCCCTGGGCGCTGCAGACTCCGACCGCCTTGGTGTTCGACGAATATGACGCCGGCCGGCCCGACGTCATGTTCGTCATCCAGCGGGTGCTGGAGACCGAGGGCAAGCTGACCCTGCTCGACCAGAACCGGGTGATCCGCCCCCATCCCTATTTCCGGCTGTTCGCCACTACCAACACGGTCGGGCTCGGCGATACGACCGGCCTCTATCACGGCACCCAGCAGATCAATCAGGGCCAGATGGACCGCTGGAACATCGTCGTGACCTTGAATTACCTTCCCGCCGCCACCGAGGCGCGGATCGTCCTCGCCAAGTCCGGCGAGTATGACCACGAGGGCGGGCGCGAGGAGGTCGACCGGATGATCAAGGTGGCCGACCTCACCCGCCACGGCTTCATCGCCGGCGACATCTCGACCGTGATGAGCCCCCGCACGGTGATCAGCTGGGCCCAGAACGCGCTCATCTTCGGCGACGTCGGCTTCGCCTTCCGCCTCACCTTTTTGAACAAATGCGACGAGGCCGAGCGCTCGCTGGTCGCCGAATATTACCAGCGCGTCTTCGGCAAGGATTTGCCCGAGAGCGTGGTGGGAAAGGGCGCGGCGTGAAGAACTACCCCTCTCCCTGCAGGGGAGAGGGAGGGGCCCGCGATGCGAAGCATCGTGGGAGGGTGAGGGCACGGCCCGTCGCCCGCGCCTCGTGCCCTCACCCCCCCATTGCTGAAGCAATGGGTCCCCCCCTCTCCCCGGGAGGGAGAGGGTAATGGCGCAGAACGACAACCCGCTCGAGGCCTTCCGCCAAGTGCTGACCGGCGCGGCGCGGGCGATCGCGCGGGAGCCGGAGCTGGAGCTCGCCTACACCGCCGAGCAGCCCTCGGCCCAGGGCAAGAACGTCAAGGTGCCGATGCCCGGGCGGACCCTGCCCGAGCGCGAGGTTGCCGAGGCGCGGGGCTATGCGGACGCCGCGGCGCTGAAGCTCAGGCACCACAATGCCGCGCTTCATGCTCGCACCGCGCCGGGGGACGAGATCGCCCGCGCGGTGTTCGACTCCGCCGAGCAGGCGCGGGTCGAGGCGCTCGGCGCCCGGTCGATGGCGGGGGTGCGCGCCAACCTCGGTCGCGCCGTCGAGATGCGGATGCGCACCGATCCGATCACCCGCGCCCGCAGCCGCGCCGAAGTCCCGCTCGGCACCGCAATCGGCCTGATCGTGCGCGAGCGGCTGACCGGCGAGGCGCCGCCCGAGGCGGCCCGCGCCGGGCTCGACCTGGTCGGCGACTGGATCGAGGAGAAAGCCGGCCCTGACCTCGACGCCCTCGGCCTCGCCATCGACGACCAGGCCGCCTTCGCCGCGCTCGCCACGCGGCTGCTCAAGGATCTGGAGCTGGTCGAAGGCGACCTCGCGTCCGATCCCGACCAGGGGGAGGACGGGGAGGGCGGCGACGAGGCCGAAGGCGAGGATTCCGACAAGGATTCCGACGAGGATTCGGAGGGCGGCGAGGGGGAGGCCGAGCTCCGCGTCGAGCAGGGGGAGAGCGCCGAGGACGAATCCGAAGGGGAATATGACGACCAGGAGTTGGGCGAGGCCGACGACGGCCTCGGCGAGGAGGGCGAGGAAGGCATGATGCCGGTCCGCCCAAACCGCCCGCTCTCTGACCTGCCGCCGCAATTCGACTACCGCATCTTCACCACCAAATATGACGAGGTGATCGAGGCCGCCGAGCTTTGCGACGAGCAGGAACTGGGCCGCCTCCGCGCCTATCTCGACCAGCAGCTGATCCACCTCCAGGGCGCGGTCACCAAGCTCGCCAACCGCCTCCAGCGGCGGCTGATGGCGCAGCAGTCGCGCAGCTGGGATTTCGACCAGGAGGAGGGGCTGCTCGACGCCGCCCGCCTCGCCCGCGTCGTCGTCAACCCGGCCCATTCGCTCTCCTACAAGGTGGAGCGGGACACCGAGTTCAGGGACACGGTGGTCAGCCTGCTGATCGACAATTCGGGCTCGATGCGGGGGCGGCCGATCTCGATCGCCGCAATCTCGGCGGACATCCTCGCCCGCACCCTCGAGCGCTGCGGCGTCAAGGTGGAACTACTCGGATTCACCACCCGCGCCTGGAAGGGCGGCCAGTCGCGCGAGCTGTGGCTGAGCCAGGGCCGGCCGGCGCACCCGGGCCGCCTCAACGATTTGCGGCACATCGTCTACAAGAGCGCCGACGAGCCGTGGCGGCGGGCGCGCAGGAGCCTCGGCCTGATGATGCGCGAGGGGCTCCTCAAGGAGAATATCGACGGCGAGGCTTTGCTGTGGGCGCACAACCGCCTCGTCGGCCGGCCGGAGGAAAGGCGCATCCTGATGGTCATCTCCGACGGCGCGCCGGTCGACGATTCGACCCTGTCGGTGAACTCTGGCACCTATCTCGAACGCCATCTTCGCCAAGTGATCGCCTGGATCGAGGCGCGCTCGCCGGTCGAGCTGGTGGCGATCGGAATCGGCCATGACGTCACCCGCTATTACAGCCGCGCCGTGACCATCATGGACGCCGAGCAACTCGGCGGCACCATGATCGAGCAGCTCGCCGCCTTGTTCGACGCGCCTTAGAAATCCTCCCCTGCATTTGCAGGGGAGGATCAGATAGAATTGGGGCCGGCGCCCCCCTCGGGAAGCGCCGGCCCCGCCCTCGTTACACCACAGGAGGGTACGCCAAGCTCTTAGCGGCGGCGGCAGCTCGACTTGTCGACCGCGTTGCCGGCCAGCGCGCCGAGCGCGCCGCCGAGGATCGTGCCGGTCGTGCCGCTGTGGCGGTAGTCGCGGGTCGCGGCCCGGCCGAGCAGGGCGCCGGCGACTCCGCCGACGATCGTGCCCGTGGTGCCGCTGCAGCGGCGGCTGCGATAGCGGTAGGAATCGTTGTAATAGCCGCCATTATAGCCGCGGTTCGCGTAGTAATCGTTGCCGTAAGAGCTGCCATAGCCCTGGTTGTAGTAACGGGCCTGGGCGCTGTTGTTGTAATAGCCGTAGGCGCGGCCGTTCGGATGCGCGTCCACCGCGGTGGGGATCGCCATGACGGCGGTCGCTGCGGCGACGGCGGCGAGGCTGAGCTTCCTGATCATTTCAAACTCCTTCCGGGCCGGCCGATTCGACCTACTGGGGCCTTGTCCATGCTTGCCTTTTGCCATGAGTCGCTTGAGCCGGTCCTGAACGCCCATGTCAGGCGAGGTTCAGGCGCCGGAGGGGTGCCGCAAGGTGCCGCCGCGGGCTAAGGCGGCATCGCCGACATGCGCATTCTCTTCGCCCTCTTCGCCTGGCTGATGCTGGCGACTTTCGCGCCGCGGCTGCCGCACCCGCTCGTGCCGCTGCCGGCGGTGACGATCCTCCACTACGAGCCTGTAGGCCTGGACGTGACGGATCCCGGCCGCACCCGCCTCGGCCCGCTGCGCTTCCTCGGCGGCTGGCAGCTGACCAGCAACAATTGGCGCTTCGGCGGCCTTTCGTCGCTCCACGTCGAAGGGGGCGAGGCGCTGGCGTTCAGCGATTCGGGCTGGCGCGTGCGTTTCGCGCTGCCGCGCGGGGCGGCCGGCACCGTCCGCGGCGAGGTCGCGCCCCTGCCGCAGGGCCCGGGCCGGTGGGAGGCGAAGAGGGATCGCGACGTCGAGTCGATGTGGGTCGAGGGCGGCAGCGTCTGGCTCGGCTTCGAACGCCGCAACGCGATCTGGCGCTTCGACCGGGCGACCTGGCGGGCGACCGGCCATGCCGAGCCGCCGCTCATGCGTCTTTGGCCCCGCAATCGCGGCGCCGAGGCGATGCTGCGGCTCCCGGACGGCCGTTTCCTGATCTTCGAGGAGGGGAACGGCCGGGGCGGCGACCTTTTGCTGTTCGGCGGCGATCCGGCGGTGGCCGGGACTCGGGTCGCAAAGCTGCGCTACCGCCCGCCGCCGCACTACCGCGCGACCGACGCCGCCTTGCTCCCGGACGGCCGCGCCCTCGTCCTCAACCGCCGCTGGACCGTCCTCCAGGGCTTCACCGCCAAGCTGACGATGGTCCCGCTCGACCGGCTGGTCCCCGGCGCGGAGCTGGTAGGCCGGGAAATCGCCGATTTCCGAGCTCCGCTGGTCGTCGACAATCTGGAGGGCCTCAGCGTCGTGCGCGAAGGCGGCCGAACGATTGTCTGGATCACCTCCGACGACAATTACCTGCCGCTGCAGAAAACGCTGCTGCTGAAGTTCGCGCTCGAGCGATGAGCGCGGAGGGTTACGCCTCGGCCGTGTCGGCCTGCTTCTTCGCGATCTCGCGCTTCAGGCGGCGGGCCTTGAGGCTGAGCTGGACGTCGGCCGTCTTGGCGAGCCAATTGTCCAGGCCGCCGACATGCTCGACCGAGCGCAGGCCGTTCATCGACACGCGCAGCTTGACGCCGCGACCCAGCGCGTCACTGATCAACGTCACGTTCTGCAGATTGGGCAGGAAGGTGCGCTTGGTCTTGTTGTTGGCGTGCGAAACGTTGTGGCCAACCTGCCGGCCCTTGCCGGTCAGCTCGCAGATGCGCGACATGATCTCTAGTCCTGTAAATGAAGCGGGGGCGCTGATCGCCCCCGTAAAATCGTGGGGGCGGATAGCCGCTGAGGGGAGCGCCGTCAACCTTCGGGCGCAGTCGTTGCGGAGGTGCAACCGCTTGTGCCCGGCTTCGTTTACTGACTAAGGTTAGGAATCACGGCAAGGACATTCCCATGCGCGCCCTTCTCATCCTCATCGCCCTCATCCTCCTTGTCGGCATCGCCCTCGTCTATACCGGCACGATCTCGCTCACCCAGACGCGCCAGGCGCAGGCGCCCGCCTTCGACCTCAAGGTGAAGAAGGTCGAGGTCGGCACGACGACGACCAACGTCACCATGCCGACGGTGACCACGACCACCAAGCAGGTCGAGACTCCGACCGTCCACCTCTCCGACGGCAATACGCAATAAGGCTTCGCGAGCCCGCGGCGCTGCGGTAGCGCTGCCGACGATGGTCCGCCCGTTTTCCGATCCGATGCGGCTCGCGCTCGACGAGGCGCGGGCGGCCGCCGCGGCGGGCGAGGTGCCGGTCGGCGCCGTCGTCACCCGCGCCGGCGCCCTGATCGCCTCGGCGCGCAACCGCATGCGGGACGGCGCCGATCCCACCGCCCATGCCGAGATGGTGGCGCTCCGCGCCGCCGCCGCGGCGCTCGGCACGTCGCGGCTCGACGATTGCGATCTCTGGGTGACGCTCGAGCCCTGCGCGATGTGCGCCGGCGCGATCGCCCTCGCCCGCATACGCCGCCTCCATTTCGGCGCGTCGGATCCGAAGGGTGGGGCGGTGATCCACGGGCCGCGGCTCTTCTCCCAGCCGACCTGCCATCACGCCCCCGAAATCTATCCGGGACTGGGCGAGGAGGAGGCGGCCGCCCTGCTCCAGGCCTTCTTCCGGGAGCGGCGGGGCTAAGCCTTGTCTCGCCGAAAGCTCAGGCGCTAAAGGGGATGGGCGCCATGCCGCACATTCCTCCCCCATTTCCCTGGTACGACGTCGTCGTCATCTTCCTGCTGATCTGCCTCAACGGGGCGTTCGCGATGGCGGAGCTCGCCATCGTGTCGTCGCGGAAGCCGCGGCTGAAGGCCATGGCGAAGAAGGGGCGCAAGGGCGCCCAGACCGCGCTGGACCTCGCCGCCGATCCGGGCCGCTTCCTCTCCACAGTGCAAATCGGAATCACCGGCATCGCCGTCCTCGCCGGCGCCTTCTCCGGGGCCGCCCTGGGGGGGCCGGTGGGAGAGCGGCTGGGCGGCCTCGGACTCAGCCCGGGCACTGCCCAGACGGTCGGCTTCACGATCGTCATCGTCCTCACCACCTACGGCTCGCTGGTGATCGGCGAGCTGGTGCCCAAGCAGGTTGCGCTCCGTTCGCCCGAGCCGATCGCCGCCTTTGCCGCTCTCCCCATGCTGTGGATCGCGCGGGGGACGGCGCCTTTGGTCTGGCTGCTCGACAAGAGCTCGGGCCTCGTCTTCCGCCTGCTGCGCCTCACCCGCGACCCGTCCAACAAGGTGACCGCCGAGGAGCTCCACCTCGTCGTCGCCGAGGCGCACAGCGCCGGTGTGCTCGAAGAATATGAGCGCGCGATCATCTCCGGCGTCGTTCGCCTCGCCGACCGGCCGACGCGCGAAGTGATGACGCCGCGCACCGACATCGAATGGATCGATGCCGACGCGCCCGCCGAGGAGATCCGCCGGGTGCTGCGCGAGAGCCCGCACAGCCGCTACCCGGTCGCGCAAGGCTCGGTCGACGATCTGGTCGGCGTCGTCCAGGCCCGCGACATCGTCGTCGCCGCGCTCGAGGGCCGTCCGCTGGTGCTGCGCGAGCTGATGCGCGGGCCCGCCGTCGTGCCGGACACGATGGACGCCATGGACACTCTGAACGTGCTGCGCGGCGCCGAGGTGCCGATGGCCTTCGTCCACGACGAATATGGCCATTTCGAAGGGGTGGTCACGCCCGCCGACCTGCTGTCGGCGCTGGCCGGCGCCTTCGCCTCCGATTTTCAGGGGGGCGGGGAAATGCCGTTGGTCGAGCGCGAGGATGGCAGTTGGTGGGTGTCGGGGTCGCTCCCCGCCGACGCCCTCGCCGACCGGCTCGGCCTCGGCCTCCCGGAGGATCGCGACTATGCGACGACCGCCGGCTTCGCGCTCTCCGTGCTGAAGCACATTCCGGAAGTGGGCGAACGCTTCCGCTTCGGCGGCTGGCAGTTCGAGATCGTCGACATGGACGGCTTCAAGATCGACAAACTGCTCGCCAGCGAGGTCGTGCGCAAGCGCAGGGGCTAGGCGCCGCCAAGCCTGCCGAACGCCGCCTCGAAGCCGTCGGTGTCGCCGCGGGCGAGGTAGGCGGCCTGCTCGACCAGCCGGTCCTTGGCGATGCGGCCGCTGAAAGGCCCCATCTGCTCGTCGAGATAGCCCGCCTCGTTGTGCGAGAGGGCGGCGAGCTGGTCGAAGCGGGTGATGCCGGCGGCGTTGAGCTGCGCGGCGAGCTTTGGCCCCACTCCCTTCATCGTCTGGAGATTGTCGGGCGGACCGCTTGGGCCGGGGATGGCGACATGGGCGTGTACGCCGAGTATCTCGCCGGCCACGTCCTTGGTCGCGGCGGCGAACTCGTCGGCCAGCCGGTTGCCCTCGGGCCCGTCGCGCCGAACGCTGCGCGGGGGTGCAGCGGCCGTCCCCCCGCCGGTCTTCGCGCGCGAGCCGCGGAAGATCCAATAGGCGACGACGATGCCGACCAGCACCGCAACGACGATCGGGATCAGATTATATTGGGCGAGGTCGGTCATCTTGCGTCCCTGTCAGTCGAGGAAGGATTGGCGCTTCGGCCGCGCGAAGAAGATCGCGCCGATGCCGAAGCCGAGTGCGTAGGCGAAGAGCAATTGCAGCAAGGTTTCGGCGAGGAGGGGGAGGCCGCCCGGCCCGCCCGGCTGGTCGGCCCAGTGGACGCCGGCGATGCCGGGCACCGCGCGGACATAGTCGCTCAGCCCCATCTCGCTGCCCAGCCCTTCGCGCTGGACGTCGTCGGCGGTGCCGCTGAGAATGGCCGTGCGCCGCAGCGGATCGCGCGGCAGGCGGACCTCGACGCCGGGGATCCCGATCGGCGCGATCGCCGCCCGCGCGCCTGCCTCCAGCCGCGCGACATAGGCCTCGCCGCGCCCCGCCGGGACGTGCCAGATCCAGCCCATCAGCAGCATTGCGGTGAGGCCGATCAGGACCTTCAACAGCCTCGGCATGTCAGTTAAGCCTCCTCGCCCGCTCGACGGCCTTGCCGCCGCCGGGCTGCTCTGTCCAGCCTCACCGGCCGCGCTCCACCTCGCGCCAGCCGATGTCGCGGCGGCAGAAGCCGCTCGGGAAGTCGATCGCGTCGACTGCGTCATAAGCCCGCTCCCGCGCCTCGGCGACCGTCGCGCCGCGCGCGGTGATGTTCAGCACCCGCCCGCCGCTGGCGACCAGGCGGCCGTCGTTCAGCGCGGTGCCGGCGTGGAAGATTTTCGCCTCGCCGACCTCGCCTATCCGGATCGGTCCGCCGGTCTCGGGCGCGGCCGGATAGCCCTGGGCCGCCATCACCACGGTGAGTGCGGCCTCCGGCGCGAAGTGCGGCGGCTCCGCCTCCGCGAGCCGGCCCTGTGCCGTCGCCAGCATCAGCGCGAAGAGGTCGCTCTCCAGCCGCATCATCAGCACCTGGCATTCCGGGTCGCCGAAGCGGACATTGTACTCGATCAGCTTTGGCCCCTCGGCGGTCAGCATCAGCCCCGCGTAGAGGATCCCGGAATAAGGCGTGCCTTGCTCCGCCATGGCGCGGACGGTCGGCCCGACGATCTCCGCCATCACCCGCCGCTCGACTTCGGCGGTAACGATCGAGGCCGGGCTGTAGGCGCCCATGCCGCCGGTATTGGGGCCGGTATCGCCCTCGCCCGCCCTCTTATGGTCCTGGGCGGTTCCGAAGGGGAGGATGGTCTCGCCGTCGGTGATGGCGAAGAAGCTGGCTTCCTCTCCCTCCAGATATTCCTCGATGACCAACGAGCCGCCGGCAGCTCCGAAGCCGCCGTCGAACATGATGTCGAGCGCCGCCTGCGCCTCCTCTTCGGTCGCGGCGATGATCACGCCCTTGCCCGCTGCCAGCCCGTCCGCCTTGATGACGACCGGCGCTCCGAATTCGCCGAGCGCCGCTTCGGCGGCGAGACGGTCGCCGGCCCGGGCGTAGCGGGCGGTGGGGATGCCGCGGCGGGCGCAGAGGTCCTTGGTGAAGCCCTTGGAGCCTTCGAGCTCAGCGGGGGCCCTGTTCGGCCCGAAGACTGCGACTCCCATGGTCCTCAGATTGTCGGCAAGGCCGTCGACCAGCGGCCCCTCCGGCCCGATGACGACGAGGTGGATCGAATGCCGCCGGCAGAAATCGACGATGGCGCGGTGGTCGGCGGCGTCGAGGCTCACTAGATTGGCCTCCTCGGCGATGCCGGGATTGCCCGGCGCGGCGTAGAGCCTGGTCAGCAGCGGCGATTGCGCGAGCTTCCAGGCAAGGGCATGCTCGCGGCCGCCGGAGCCAAGCAGCAGGACATTCATGACCGACGATATCCTTCCAGGCGAGACCGGGCTGTTAGCAAGCGAGACCCCCGGCGACAATTCGGCTCCGTTCTCGGTTTCCGAGCTCGCCCAGCGCCTCAAGCGCACCGTCGAGGACGCGTTCGGCTATGTGCGCGTGCGCGGCGAGATATCGGGCTGGAAGCGCGCCGCCTCGGGCCATTGCTACCTCTGCCTCAAGGACGACAAGGCGGTGCTCGACGGGGTGCTCTGGAAGGCGAGCGCCGCATCGCTCCCCTTCCGCCCGGAGGACGGGATCGAGGTGGTCGCGACCGGCAAGCTCACCACCTACCCCGGCCGCTCGCGCTACCAGATCGTCATCGACCGGCTGGAGCTGGCCGGCCAGGGCGCGCTGATGGCCCTGCTCGACAAGCGCCGCCGCGCGCTCGCCGCCGAGGGCCTGTTCGACGAGAGCCGCAAGAAGAAGCTCCCTTTCCATCCGCGCGTGATCGGCGTCGTCACCTCGCCGACCGGCGCAGTCATCCGCGACATCCTCCACCGTCTCGCCGACCGCTGCCCCTGCCACGTCCTGGTGTGGCCGGTGCCGGTGCAGGGGGAGGGGGCGGCGGCGCAGATCGCCGCCGCCGTCCGCGGCTTCGACTTGCTTGCGCCCGAAGGGCCGGTGCCGCGCCCGGACCTCGTCATCGTCGCGCGCGGCGGCGGCTCAATCGAGGATCTCTGGGCGTTCAACGAGGAGGAGGTGGTGCGCGCAGTCGCCGCCTCCTCGATCCCGATCATCTCCGCCGTCGGTCACGAGACCGACACGTCGCTCTGCGACTTCGCCGCCGACGTCCGCGCGCCGACTCCGACCGCCGCCGCGGAGATCGCGGTGCCGGTGCGCGGCGACCTGCTGGGGTCCCTGCGCGAGCTCGGCTTCCGGATCGAGCGCTGCGCGCGCCGCGCCGCCGAGCGCGCCGCCGAGCAACTCGAGACCAGCCTGCGCCGCTGGCCGGCGCGCGAAGCCTTGCTCGCCCCCCAGCGCCAGCGGCTGGACGAGCTTTCCGAGCGGCTCCCGCGGGCGCTCCGCACCGAGTTGAGCCATGCCCGCGCCGCGCTCGCGCAGACCGCCGGCGCGCTGCGGCCGGGCCTGCTCGACAATGCCTGGCGGCGGGCGAAGGAGCGGCTGGAGGCGCTGTGGCGGGTCGCCGAGCTGGCCCATCCCAGCCGTCCCCTCGCGCGCGGCTATGCGCGCGTCGAGGACAAGGAGGGGCGCACCCTCATCTCGGCCGCCGCGGCGAAGGCGGCCGCGCGGCTGCGCCTCGTCTTCGGCGACGGCGAGGTCGAGGCGAACGTCGGCGCCTCCCCGGTTGAGCGGCGGCCGCGGCCGTCTTATGGCAAGCCGGTGCCCCACCAGCCGAAATTGCTCTAGGAAGCCGCCATGCTGATGCACAACAACAAGGATCGCGAGGCCCGCCTTCATTACATGGCCGGCACTTTCCGCCTCCTCACCTCGGGAGATTACGTGACCTGCGCCGTAACCGGCCGCCGCATCCCGCTCGACCAGCTGCGCTACTGGAGCGTGGAACGGCAGGAGCCCTATGCGACCCCGGAAGCGTCGGTGCAGGCCGCCCGCCGGGGCCCCTGAACTCTTCTACAGCTGCCGGCGCGCCTTGACGCCGGGCTGGCCGTTGACGTTCATGATGTAGCTGCCGATCGCGCCGCGGTGGATCTTGACCTTCTGGCCGGCTTTGGGGCGCACGGCGACGACCTGGTTGTCGATCTGCGCCCAGGTGGCGCCGTCGGCCAGGGTCACTACCCAGCGGCCGTTGCCGTCCTGGAAGGCGCTCTGCACCACGCCCTCCACTTCCTTCACTTCGTCGCCTTCGTCGTTGCCGCCGCCGAAGATGCTGAGGCTCGGCAGCTCGAGGCCGAACAAGGTACGCTTGGTCTCGCGCACCTGCTTGCGGTCGACGACGACCAGATCGTGGCGATCGGCAGCCTGCTCGAGCGCCGCGGCTGCGCCGTCGTAGCAGGCGAGCCGCTGCCTCTCGTCGGCGACCGAGCGGCAGCGGACCAGCGCCTCGAACGCCTCCGGGCGCTGCCTCGGGCTCGCGTCGGGGCGGCTCGGCTTGGCGAGGGCGCCTGCCCCGCCCGCCACGAGCATCGCCGCCGCCGCCATGACCACCAGCCGGTTCATCACCCTCTCCCCGTCAACCTGCCTTCGCCGCCTTATTGCGGGATGCGCGTCACCTTCGCAACGGCCCTCACCGCCCTCTGTGGCAAAATTGTCACGAAGTCCAAAATAGGAGAGAGCCGCCAAGTGCGGGAGATTGCTTCGGATTCATTACATCAAGTAAACGGTGATCGGCTCGCCGGCTTTCTTGTCGGT
This sequence comes from Sphingomonadales bacterium, assembly GCA_034668625.1. Taxonomy (GTDB): domain Bacteria; phylum Pseudomonadota; class Alphaproteobacteria; order Sphingomonadales; family Sphingomonadaceae; genus Allosphingosinicella. Next base: position 39,252 of record JAXDOX010000024.1, on the reverse strand, counting down.
GCACAGGGACGAAAAAAATCCGCGGCCAAAGCCGCTTCAAGGGGACGGACATGAATAAGAACCGTATTTTGAACACCCTTCTCGCGACCACGTTCATCGGCGGCGCGATCGGCATCGCGGCCCCCGCCTTTGCGCAGGATACCCCCGGCACGCAGGGCGGCACCACCGGCCAGCCGCAGACCGGCCCGGTCGAGGCGACGAACCCGGCGGCCAACGCCAACTCTAACAATCCGAACGCGGATCAGGGCGCCATCGTCATTACCGGCTCGCGCATTCCGCAGCCGAACCTGACCGCGGTCAGCCCGGTCACCGTCGTCAACAGCCAGGAAGTCAAGCTGCAGGGCACGACCCGCACCGAGGATCTGATCAACTCGCTGCCGCAGGCCTTCGCCGAGCAGGGCGGCAACCTCGCCAACGGCGCCACCGGCACCGCGACGGTCAACCTTCGCGGCCTCGGCTCGCAGCGCACCCTGGTGCTGATCAACGGCCGCCGGCTGCTGCCGGGCGATCCGGCCTTCCCGTCGGCCGACATCAACATCGTGCCGGCCTCGATCATCGACCGGGTCGACGTGCTGACCGGCGGCGCTTCTTCGGTGTACGGCGCGGACGCCGTCTCCGGCGTCGTCAACTTCATCATGGATACCAAGTTCGAGGGCATCAAGCTCGACGCCCAGTACAGCTTCTACAACCATGACAACGGCACCAAGACCGGGCTGATCGACGCCCTCAACCGCCGCGGCTTCGGCTATCCGCACGGCACCGTCGCCGACGGCGGAACGATCGACCTTTCGGGGCAGATCGGCGCCGGCTTCGACGACGGCCGCGGCCATGTCGTCGCCTACGCCACCTACCGCAAGCTCAACCAGGTCACCGAGGCGAAGCGCGACTACAGCGCCTGCGCCAGCCAGGCCCGCGCCACCAGCTCGGTGATCGACTGCGGCGGCTCGGCGACCGCGGCCAACGGCACGGTCATCGCGTACACCGGCACCCCCGGCCGCGATTTCACCTCGACCTTCTTCCAGATCGGCCCGAACCGCACCCTGCAGCCCGGCTTCACGCCGTTCAACTTCGCGCCGTACAATTACTATCAGCGGCCCGACGAGCGTTACACGTTCGGCGCCTTCGCCGATTACGAGATCAGTCCCGCGCTGCATCCGTATATGGAAGCGATGTTCATGGACGATCGCACGGTCGCGCAGATCGCCCCCTCGGGCGACTTCGGCAACACCATCTCGGTCAACTGCGACAACCCGCTCTTGAGCGCCCAGCAGCGGTCGATCATCTGCGCCCCCAACAACCTGCTCGTCGACAATGCGGGCACGGTCGTCGGCTCGACCAAGACGACGGCCAACCCCGCCGGCGCGCCGCCCTTCGCCTTCATCGACCCGACCACCGGCCAGCCTTATTTCAAGGGCTTTGCGCAGATCCTGCGCCGCAACGTCGAAGGCGGCGGCCGCCAGGACGATCTGCAGCACACGACCTACCGGATCGTGGGCGGCATGCGCGGCGAGCTCAGCAACGTCTGGTCGTATGACGCTTACTACCAATATGGCCGGGTAAACTTCTCCGAGACCTATCTGAACGATTTCTCGGTTACCCGCCTCACGCGCGCTCTCGACGTCGTCAACGTCGGCGGCGTACCGACCTGTCGTTCGGTGCGCGCCGGGACCGACCCGAACTGCGTCCCCTACGACATTTGGGGCAACGGCACGGTCTCTCCGGCCGCGCTCAGCTACCTGCAGACCCCGGGCTTCCAGCGCGGCCAGGTCGAGCAGGCGGTGGCGAGCGTCTCCCTCACCGGCAAGCTCGGCGATTACGGTCTGCGCTTCCCGTGGGCCGAGAACGGCATCGGCATCGCGCTCGGCGCCGAATATCGCAAGGACCTCCTCAACCTCAACACGGACGAGGAATTCCAGACCGGCGACCTCGCCGGCCAGGGCGCTCCCACGCTCCCGGCCCACGGCGCGTTCGACGTCCGCGAGCTGTTCGGCGAAATCCGTATCCCGATCGTCGAGAACAACTTCTTCCGCAGCCTCGCGGTCGAAGCCGGCTACCGCCGTTCGGATTACGACCTCAAGGGCAATGCGGCTGGCCGCGGCTTCAAGACCGACACCTGGAAGGTCGGGCTCGACTTCGCGCCGGTCAAGGACCTGCGCATCCGCGCCAGCTACAACCGCGCGGTCCGCGCCCCGAACATCCAGGAACTGTTCGCCACCCAGCGCGTCGCGCTGAACGGCAATTCCGATCCGTGCGCCAAGACGATCACCGCGGCGGACCGGGGCTGTCTGCTCCAGGGGCTCGTCGTCGGCCAGACCATCCAGGGTAATCCGGCGGGCCAGTATAACGGCCTGATCGGCGGCAACCCGAACCTCGTCCCCGAGGTCGCGACCTCGAAGACGGTCGGCATCGTGCTGCAGCCGCGCTGGCTGCCGCGCTTCGCCCTCACCGTCGACTGGTTCGACATCAAGGTGAAAAAGGCGATCCGGCAGATCGGTCAGAGCACCATCCTCGACCAATGCATCCAGACGGTGAACCCGACCTTCTGCGGCCTCGTCCATCGCGATCAGTTCGGCTCCCTGTGGCGGACTTCGAACGGCTACGTGATCGATACGACGCAGAATGTCGGCGGCATCTCGACCCGCGGCGTCGACGTCGGCTTCAGCTACGCGATGGACATCGGCTCATTGGGCGGCCTCAGCCTCAACGCGGTCGGCACCTGGCTCGACAAGCTGGTCATCGACACTGGGGTCGGTCCCCAGTTCGATTGCGCCGGCCTCTACGGCCTGCGCTGCGGCACGCCGAACCCCACCTGGCGTCACAAGGTCCGCCTGAGCTACACGGCGCCGGACGGCATCGGCATCTCCGCCCAGTGGCGGTACTTCAAGAGCGTCGATGTCGATCGGTCGAGCAGCCAGGCGACGTTGGCCGGGGCATTCTCGCCGTTCAATAAGACTATCCCGTCCCAAAACTACTTCGACCTCGCCTTGACGGCGCGGATCGGGGATCACTACAACTTCCGTCTCGGCGTCAACAACCTCCTCGATCGGGATCCGCCGATCGTTGGCGCGAACGGTTCGAGCGCCGTCATCAACGCCTGCCCGTCCGTCTACTGCTCGGGCAACACCTTCCCGAACGTGTACGACGCGCTCGGCCGGTACATCTTCGCCGGCGTGACCCTCGACTTCTAAGCCGAGGCACGAAAATCCAACTATCGACGGCGGGCCTTCGGGCCCGCCGTTTCTTTTTGCCCTCGCCCGTGCCAGTTTCCGCCGCGATGAGCTCCGCCGCTTCCCATCCACCGCCCGCGCTGGCGCTCGCGCTCGCCGCCTTTCGCCGCGGCGACCTCGCCGCCGCGCGCCGCGCCGCCGAGGCCGCGCTCGCCGCCGACCCCGCCTCGCCGGCCCTCCTGTCTCTCGCCGGCCTCGCCGCCGCCAGGATGGGCGATCCGTCCGGGGCCATCCCCCATTTCGGCCGCCTGCTCGATCTCGACCCGGCCGACGGCGCGACCCGCCTCAACCTGGCCACCGCGCTCGTCGCCTGCGGCCGCTTCGACGAAGTCGTCCAAGCCTGCGCGGCCGCTGCCGATCCGCGGCTGCTGCGCGTCGCCGCCTTCGCGCACCAGCAGGCCGGCCGGCTCGCGGAGGCGGCCGAGGCGTATGAGAGGGTGGTCGCCTCCTTTCCGGACGATTTCGAAAGCTGGAACAATCTCGGCAACGCCCGCTTTGCGTCCGGGGACCTCGACGGCGCCATCGCCGCGTTCGGCCGCGCGATCGATCTTCGGCCCGACATCCCGCAAATCTACGTCAACCTCTCGGAAGCGCTGTCTCAGGCGGAGCGGTTCGAGGACCGCGCCCGGGTGATGCGGACGGCGGCGGCGCTCGCCCCGGCCGACTCGGCGGTCCAGGCCGAGCTCGGCCTCGCCGAAGCCTCGGTTCGCAACTTCCCCGCGGCGGAAGCGGCCTATCGCGAGGCGATCCGCCTCGATTCCGGCTTCAACCAGGCCTGGCTCGAGCTCGGCCTGCTGCTCGAGAATCTGAACCGCGTCGACGATCTCGCCGCCCTCGTCGCCGACGCCGAGGCCCGCGGCTTTTCCGAACCCGAAATCGGCTTCCTCCGCGGCTGGGCGCTGCGCCGGCAGGGCCGCTTCGAGGAGGCGCTGCCGCTCGCCGAGGCGACCCCCGCGACCATCCACCCGGTTCGCCGCGCCCAATTGCTCGCCGAGATCGCCGACCGTCTTGGAGATGCGGCCCGCGCCTTCACCGCCTTCGAGGAAATGAACCGCGCCGCCGTCGCCGCCCGGCCAGGCCCGGCCGGGCCGACCTACCGGGAGGAGGTTGCGGCGGCGGCAGCGCTGATCGATCCGGAGCAGGTGGCGCGCTGGGGCCCCGTCGAGCTGCCCCATTCGCCTCCGCCGCCGGTGTTCATCGTCGGCTTTCCGCGCTCCGGCACGACCCTGCTCGACACGCTGCTGATGAACGTGGCCAACCTCCACGTACTGGAGGAGATGCCGGTCCTCGCCGAGGTCAGGGATCGTCTCGGCAGCGACGCGCGGCTTGCCGCCCTCACCTCCCCCGAAGCCGCTGCCCTGCGCGCCCGCTATTTCGAGGCGCTCGCTGCCCTGTCGCCGCCGCCGCCCGGCGCCACGGTGGTCGACAAATATCCGCTCCACATGACCCGCATGCCACTCATCCATCGGATATTCCCGGACGCGAAGATCATCCTCGTCGAGCGCCACCCGTGCGACGCGGTGCTGAGCTGCTTCATGGCCAATTTCCAGCTCAACGCCGCGATGCGCAGCTTCACCGATCTCGGCGAGGCGGCGCTCACCTACGACGCCGTGTTCAACGCCTGGTCGCGCGCCGAGCGCTCGCTCCCGCTTTCAGTGCATCGCATACGCTACGAACGAATGGTGGAGGACCTCGAGGGTGAGATGCGGCCGCTGCTCGATTTCCTCGGCCTCGCCTGGGACGAGAAGGTGCTCGACAACCGCGCCAGCGCCGCCAGGCGCGACCATATCCGCACCGCCAGCTATTCGCAGGTTACCGAGCCCATCTACCGCCGCGCCGCCGGCCGCTGGCAGCGCTACCGGGAGCAGCTTGCGCCGGTCCTCCCCACCCTCGCCCCCTGGGTCGAGCGGATGGGCTACGAACTGTGAGCGATGCCGCCCGCCTCGAGGCCGAGGCAGACCAAGCGGCGGCGCGGCGGGATTTCGCGGCCGCGCGGCGCCTGCTCGAGGAACTGACCTCGGTCGATCCGCGGCGCATCGACCCCTGGCTGAAGCTCAGCGCCATGTGCCGTTCCGCAGGGGACCTGACCGGCGCTCTCGCCGCAGTCACAGGAGCCCTCAGGGCCGAGCCGCTGGCTTTCCTGCCGCTGCTGGTCAAGGCCAATTTGCTCGAGCGCGCCGGCCGCGGTGTGGAGGCGGCGGAGACCTATGGCTACGCACTGGCCCAGAAGCCCGACGAGGTGCCGGCCCATCTCGGATCGATGCTCGCCCATGCCGAGCAGGTGCATCGCGCCCATGTCGAGCGCAAAGCCGTCCGGCTGGCCGAGGCCGGCGCGCTCGCCGAAGCAGCATTGTCGGAGCGCGAGCGGCGGAGGGTGGAACGCTTTCGCAGCAACATCGTGCGGACCACTCGCGTCTACCACAGCGAGCCCACCCATTTTCATTACCCCGGCCTCGCCGAGCGCGAATTCCACGACCGCGAGGATTTCCCCTGGCTCGCCGAGCTCGAAGCGGCCACCGAGGGGCTCACCTCCGATTTCCACGCCGTGATGGCGGCCGAGCGGGCCGAGCTCGTCCCCTATATCCAATATCCGGACGACGTGCCGCTCAGGCAATGGGAGGCGCTGAACCGGAGCCGCGACTGGACCGCAATCCATCTCGTCGCAAACGGCAAGGTGGTCGAGGCCAATGCCCGCCACTGCCCTGCCGCGATAGCCCTCCTCGCCCGCATCGACCAGCCGCACGTTCCGCGCCGCGGGCCCAACGCGATGTTCTCGCTGCTCGCGCCGGGTGCGCATATCCCTCCCCACACGGGCGTCGCCAACACTCGGCTGGTCTGCCACCTGCCGCTGATCGTGCCGCCGGGCTGCTGGTTCCGGGTCGGCGTCGAGCGGCGCGAATGGCGGGTCGGCAAGGCCTGGGTCTTCGACGACACGATCGAGCATGAGGCGAAGAACCCCTCCGACACCCTCCGCGTGATCCTCATCGTCGATTGCTGGCATCCCGGCCTTTCGGAGGCGGAGCGCGCGGCGGTGACCGCGGTGATGGCCGCCACCGACCCGACCGACCCGGCGGAGGGCCTGTGATCGAGGAAGCGCGGCGCCAGCTCCGCGAGGCGAGCGCGCGCGATCCCGATGCCGTGTTCGCCGCAGGCGTGGCGGCGATCAACGCCGGCATCGAGGACGAGGCCTTGCCGCTGCTCGAGCGGGCGGTTCGCGCCAACCCGCATTACGCCCGCCTCTGGCAGGCGCTCGGCCTCGCCTGCCGGGGCCTGGAAGAGCTTGCGCCGGCGATCCGAGCGCTCGAGCGGGCCGCCTTGCTCGCCCCCAATGACGGCCTCATCGCCCACGGCCTCGCCCGCACGGCGATGGAGGCCGGGCTTCCCTCCGTCGCCTTGTTCGACCGTGCCCGCCGCGTCGCGCCGAAGGATCTCTCCATCGTGCTGAGCCGCACGGCCGCTCTGTTCCTCGAGGGCCGGCTGGCGGAAGCCTTCGAAAGCCTCGAGATCGAGCTGGCCCGCAACTCGCGCTGGTTCGAGGGCCAGAGCGCGCTTGCGCGCCTGCGCTGGATGACGGGCGGTCGCGACGGCTTCACCGCGGGCTATGAGGCGGCGCTCGCGCGCGGCCCCGCCGACGCCGAGTTGTGGGGCGAGCTGATACGCACGCTGATCGACGCCGAGCTCTACGACGATGCCGTGGAGGCGATCGACCGTGCCCGTCGCGGCACCGGCGGCCTCGCCGTCTTCGACGCGATGGAGGCGATCGCCAAGGCGGAAACGGGCGACACCGCCGCCGCAGACCGTCTGTTCGCGCGATTGGGACCGCCGCGGCACCTGACCCTCGTCGTCCGCGTCGTCCGGCATTATCTGCGCTCCGGGCGCCCGCGGGATGCCGCGGCGCTTGCCGAATCCTTTCTGGACGACGACCCGACCGGGCAGCTCTGGCCCTATCTTTCGGCAGCATGGCGGCTGACCGGCGATACGCGATGGGAATGGCTCGAGGGCGATCCGGCCCTGGTCGGAGTCTACGACATAGGCGATAGCGTGGGTGACCTGGAGGGGCTCGCCGAGCGGCTGCGCGGCCTCCATCTCGCCACCCACCAGCCGCTCGAGCAATCGGTCCGCGGCGGGACCCAGACCGACGGGCCGCTCTTCGCCCGGATCGACCCGGAGATCCGCGCGCTGCGCCGGGCGATCGTCGAGGCGGTCGAGGCGCATGTCGCGCTGCTGCCGCCGCCGCGTCCGGGCCACCCGCTGCTCGGCATGCCGCGGCGCGGCCGCGTCCGCTTCTCGGGATCCTGGTCGGTGCGGCTGACCGGCGGCGGCCGCCACGCCAATCATATCCACCCGGCCGGCTGGCTAAGCTCGGCTTTCTACGTGGCGCTGCCTCCGGTGGAGGAACGGGGGCCGGAGCCGGCGGGCTGGCTTACTTTGGGGGAAGCGACCGAGCTCGGCCTCGATTTGCCGCCGCTCCGGACGGTGGAGCCGAAGCCTGGGCGGCTGGTCCTCTTTCCCTCGACCATGTGGCACGGCACCCGGCCGTTCGATGCCGGGGAGCGACTCACCGTCGCCTTCGACGTCGCGCCGCCGCGCGGCTGATCATTCCGCCGCCAGCGCCGCCAGCGCCTCGGTGTCGCCGAGTTCGCGCACGAAGTCGGCCAGCGCCTCCTCGAACGGGCGCAGCAGGATGCCGCGAGCGCTGGTAAGGGGGGTCGCGAGCCGCTCTTCCTCCGGCACGGGCACCACCAGAGCGGGGTCGTAGCCGGCGCCCTCCGCCACGCGGCGGGCGAATTCGTACCAGCTGATCCGGCCCGGATTGGCGAGGTGCCAGATGCCCTTCGCGCCATCGATCAGCAGGTCGAGCGTGGCGTGGGCGAGGTCCGGCACCCAGGTCGGCGAGACCTCGATATGCGCCGCCGCCATGAAGCGCTCACCACGTGCCAGAGCCGAGGTGACCTGCCAGGGGAAATTGTATCGGTCCCACGGCCCGAAGAAGGCGCTGGTGCGGACGATCAGCGCCTCGTCCATCGCGGCCAGCACCCGCCGTTCGGCCTCGGCCTTGCTGAGGCCGTAGACGCAGGCCGGGTTGACCGGATCGGCTTCGTCATAGGGCCGCCCCGCGCGGCCGTCGAAGACCAGGTCCGAGGAGAAGGTGACAAGCCGGATCCCGGCTTTGCGGCAGGCCCGCGCCAGCCGCTCAGGCCCCTCGGCATTCGCCGCCATGCAGGCGTCGCGCTCCCGCTCCGCATCGGCGACCCGCACGAATCCGGCGGCGTTGATCACCGCCCAGGGTTGCTCGGCCTCGATCGCGGCCGCGATCGACGCGTCGTCGGTGAGATCGAGCTCGTCGCGGCCGGTGAGGCAGAAGGGGAGGGCGCGCTCCTCGCAGATGCGGGCGAAGGCGTTGCCGAGGGTGCCGGTCGCGCCGGCGATCAGCAGCTTGCGGCCGCCCCAGTCGAGCGGCTTGCCGCGCCCGTTCCAGGGGTAGAGGCGCGGCGGCCGCCGCCACCAGCCGGGGCTGTCGAGCACCGGATGGTCGTAATCCGCGCCTTGTGCCCAGGCCCTGGCGGCATGGGCGATCGCGGTCGGCCGGGGCGGATCGCTCCGCGTATCGAACACGCCGGTGTCGTAGAAGCCGTTGCGGCAGGTGAGCAGGAAGCGCCAGTCGACGTTCCCGAACATCGACCATAAGGTCACCGCCCTGAGGTCGACGCCGTCGCTGCGGAGGACCGCCGCCGTGTTCCACACCTCGTTCGCCCAGCGCAGCTGCTCGTCGCGGTGGCAGCCGTGATGGACCTCGGTCACCGCCAGCGGCAGCCGGTAGCGCTCCCACGCCTCGCGCAGCCGCGGGCCGATGCCGGTGTCGGGCTCGAGCCTTTTCACCCGCACCGCCTCGGCGTCGACATAGAGGTCACGCCCGTTCCGGCCCGGCGCATGGTCGGGATAGAGGTGGATGCGGTGGTCGAGGAACCGCTCGCTGGTCAGATAATGGTTGATGCCGATCAGGTCCGGAATCGCCTCGCCGCCCGCCAGCGCGTCCAGCTCGCCCGGGCCGATGCCGGCGCCCAGCAATATGTCGCGGAAGGCATGGCGCTCCGTCACCCTGCCGCAGAGGAGGTCGAGGCTCAGCCAGCGCCGCTCATTCTCGTGCGCGGCCTGGTAGCGGAGCGGCTGGGTCGAGAAGGTCTTGCCCAGATCCTCGGTCTGGAGCAGCCGGGCGGCCGGGAGAGCGGCGCGGATCGCCCGCATCGCCTCGAGCACGCCCCGGCACTGGTTGTAGAGCGCCCTGAGGAACGTCGGGTAATCCCGCCCGTGTGGGTACCAATGGCCGTAGAGACCGGAGAAGCGGGCGGTGGTCAGCGGCTCGTTGACCGGAGTCCACATCTCGATCCAGGGGTAACGCTCGGCCACGCGGGCCGCATAATCGGCGAGCTTCTTCGAAAAATCCGGATCGAGCAGGTCGGTGTAGCGCGGCCCGCTGCCGTGGTGGAGGAGCCCGGCGACGACGTTGACGCCGCGCTCCCGCAGCCGTGCCAGCCGCTCATCGGTCCAGGCGAAGTCGAAGGCGTCCGGACGCTCCGGCGCGACCGCTTCCCACAGGATCGGGTAGCGGATCGTGCGGATGCCGAGATCGGCGATGAGGTCGATATCGGCGAGCCGGGCGCGGTGGCCGGTCTCCTCGCTCTGGTCGCGGTAATCGTCGCCGAGGCGGACGATCGTGCATTCGACGCCTCCCCAGAGTTCGAGCGGGGGAGGCGCGGCCGGTTGATCGTTCGTCATTCCTTCTCGCGTCTCAGTCGTGGCGGACGAGTAACGAACGGCCCTTCCGTCGGCGCGGTTCCCGCAAAAACGTCAGCCGGCAATCCAGGATAGGAAGAATCCGGGGCCGCTAAAGATTTGGAAACTTTGGTCTGCCACCGTCCTCGCGGATCGGAAGAGGAGGCGCGGGACATGGCCGTTCAGCAGGTTTGCCCGGGCACCGATCCCTATTCGGAGCGCCGGGCCGAGCCCCGCCACGAAGGCCTTGTCGACAGCGCAATCATCTGGTTTCGGGGAGTCCCCCACGAGGTGCCGGTACTCAATCTCTCCTCGCGCGGCACGATGATCGAAGCCGATTTCGCGCCGCGCCTCGGCGAGACCGTCTTGGTCCAGTTCCCCGAATGCAGCCGCATCCACGCCTTCGTGCGGTGGGCCCGCGAAGGCCGCATCGGCCTCAATTTCGGCCACGAGATCCTGCTCGGCGGCTAGCGCGGCGCCCGACCCGCGCCTATGTCGCTCCCGCAACGGACAGGAGCGGCGCCTTGATCGACCTCTATACGGCGGCCACGCCCAATGGCTGGAAGGTCTCGATCGCGCTCGAGGAGCTCGGCCTTCCCTACACGCTTCACGTCATCGACATGGCGGCCGGCGAGCAGAAGCAGCCCTGGTTCACCGCCATCAACCCCAATGGCCGCATTCCGGCCATCGTCGACCGCGGAGCCGGCGAGGACGGGGGTGATTTCCCCGTGTTCGAGAGCGGCGCCATCCTCCTCTACCTTGCCGAGAAGACCGGCCGGCTGATTCCCGCGGACCCGAACGGCCGCAGCCGGGTCGTCCAGTGGCTGATGTTCCAGATGGGCGGAGTCGGGCCGATGATGGGGCAGGCCAACGTCTTCACCCGCTATTTCCCCGAGGAGCTGCCGAGCGTCATCGACCGCTACCGGCGCGAGGGCCGCCGTCTGTTCGAGGTGCTCGACGGCCATTTGGCCAACCGTGAATGGCTGGCCGGCGACTATTCGATCGCCGACATCGCCAATTGGTCGTGGGTCCATACCCACGAATGGTCCGGCATCCCGGTCGACGGGCTGGCGCACCTGCAGCGCTGGATCGACTCGATCGCCGCCCGCCCGGCGGTGCAAAAGGGCATCGTCGCCCCGTCCCGCGCCGACCCCGCCCGTTCGGTCGAGACCGCTCGCTCTATCCTCGCCTGAGGTCTATGAGGAAGCCTTGGAGGACAGCCCGATGAACGAGATGACCCGCCTCGCCCCGCAGCCCGATTATTCGGACTCCGCCCGCCGCGCCTTCGCCCGCGCGCCCGCCTTGTTCATCGACGGCGAATGGGTCGCCTCCACCCACGACAAGACGATTGCCGTCTACGATCCGTCGACCGGCAAGGAGATCGCCTCGGTGGTCGACGCTTCGGACGCAGAGATCGACCGCGCCGTCGCCGCCGCGCGCCGCGCCTTCGACGACGGCCGCTGGACCGGCCTGCCGCCCTCGCGCCGCGAGCGGCTGCTCCACAAGCTCGCCGATCTCGTCGAGGCGAATCTCGAGGAGCTTGCCGAGATCGAATCGATCGACAATGGCAAGCCGCGCGCGGCGAGCCAGGGCTACGACATCCCCAAATGCGTCGACACTTTGCGCTACCAGGCCGGCTGGGCGACCAAGCTTAGCGGCGACCATGTCGAGCCCGCCGCCTTCCCGGCCGGCGCCGTCCACGCCTACGTCCGCCGCGAGCCGGTCGGAGTCGCCGCCCAGATCGTGCCCTGGAACTTCCCCTTGATGATGGCGGTGCAGAAGATCGCCCCCGCCCTCGCCGCCGGCTGCACGCTCGTCCTCAAGCCCGCCGAGCAGACTCCGCTCTCCGTCCTGCGCTTCGCCGATCTGGTAGCCGAGGCGGGGATTCCGGCCGGGGTCGTCAACATCGTCACCGGCATGGGCGAGACCGCGGGCGACCGGCTGGTCCGCCACCCGGACGTCGACAAGATCGCCTTCACTGGCTCGACCGAAGTCGGCAAGATCATCAACCGCGCCGCCACCGACACGCTGAAGCGGGTAACCCTGGAGCTCGGCGGCAAGTCGCCGGTCATCGTCCTTCCCGACGTCGACATCGCCGGCACCGCCCGCGGCGCCGCCATGTCGATCTTCATGAATTCGGGCCAGGTCTGCATCGCCGGCTCGCGCCTCTTCGCCCACCGCGACATCTTCGATAAATTGCTCGAAGCCGTCGCCGCCAACGCCGCCCAGTGGAAGGTCGGGCCGAGTCTCGCCCCCGACACGATGATGGGCCCGCTCGTCTCGACCGAGCAGCACGAGCGGGTGCTCTCCTATATCGAGCAGGGCCGCAAGGCCGGCGCCACCGTGCTCCATGGCGGCGACACGCCGGGCGGGGAGGGCTATTTCGTCAACCCCACCATCCTCGTCGACGTGAAGCCGGAAATGTCGGTGGTGCGCGAGGAGATATTCGGCCCGGTTCTCGCCGCCCAGCGCTACGACGATCTCGACGAGGTCGCCAAGGCGGCGAACGACACGACCTACGGCCTCGCCGCCTCGATCTGGACCCGCGACGTCTCGGCGATGCACCGGCTCGCGGCGAAGCTGAAGGCCGGGATGGTCTGGGGCAACGCCCCTGCCCTCGCCGACGTCGCGCTCCCCTTCGGCGGTTTCAAGCAGTCCGGCTTCGGCCGCGAAAGCGCCCGCTACGGCGCCGAGGCCTATACCGAGCTGAAGACGGTCGCGATCGCATTGTGAGTCTCGCGCTCTTCGCGCTGTTGCTGGCACCGCCCGCACCGGCGCCGGTGATGTTCACGTCCGAAGAGATTGGCCGCGTCGGCGAGGCGTTCCACTTGCCGCTCGACGTCACAACCGAAAATCCGCGGCGCCTATGGGGCATTCGCGGCAAGGAGATGGTGCTCGGCCGCCGCTAGCGTGTCTGGCGCGCCTTTGGCTCCGGGCAACGGCTGGGGTCCGGCTCCCGTCCTGCCTTGCGCGCCTCGCGCTCTTCCTTGCCGAGGCATTCCTCGTGCTCGCGGATGGCGCGGCCGCGTTTCTCGTCCGCTTCCTTCTGGCTGGTGGTGAGCAGGTCGACCGACTTTGCCGCCGCCCTGACCGGCAGGGTCACCACGTCGAGCGCAGTCTTGGCGAGGCAGCCGCCGAGCGGCAGAGCGAGGGCGGCGAGGAGGAGCGCGGTGCGGGTCATCGCGTCATCATAAGCGCGTCGTCTGACCGGCGAATGAATCATGTCACGAGACCTCGCAGGGCGTGACGGCGAATACAATCCACATTAGGAGCGAGGCAGGAGAGAATGAGGCAGCTTTCGTGGACGACATCATTGCCTTGTCGCTCGGCGTGGCCGCCGCGGCGGTTTTTCCGATCGTCGCCCTCGTCGTGCACCAGCGCCGCGAACGCCGGCGCAACCGCAGGATGGGCACCCGCCGGACCGACAAGATCCGCCTTACCGAGGAACCCTGACGCGGTTCCCGCCGCCTTGAGCAAAAATTTTTGGGTTGTTGCAAAAACGGCCTGTCGGACCCGCAAAACGCCTCATCGCGGCGGATTTCCGCGCTTTTTCAGCGGTTCGCGCGGGCCGGTGCGGGTCCTTCACCCTGCCGTTCATCTCAAAGCCATGAAACTCTTCAGACTCGTCGCTCGTTTGACGGCCAAGTGTTGTGAAAGGAGCCAGGAGTATGGCGACGAGTATCCTCGAGGCGCGCGGCGGCTGCATCATCCCGCAGGCCGATCAGCGTGGCTATCATATCGTCTATCGCGAGCATGAGACGAATTATTGCCCCGGCTGCGGCCGCACCCACTGGTATATCGGCCGATCGATGGCGGAATGCGCCTTCTGCACCACGGCTCTGCCGCTCGAGAACGCGCCGATGATTGCCGGCGGCGCGATCGTCCGCACCATCCGCCGGCCGCTCTACGACGCCGAGCATGCCTACGCGGCCTGAGGCCTTCCCCTTTCGCTAAGGCGCACTGTGTGCCTCCCGTGCGCCGGCCCTTCCACAGGTGGGGGCCGGCGCTTTTCATGGCGCCTTGCGCACCGGCACCGGCGCGTTGCACAGGTCGATTCCGCCCGCCGGCCTCTGGAAGAAATCGCCGCCGCGATTGGCGCGGCCGGTGACATAGTCGCTGAAGCTCTGGCCTTCGGTGCGCATCGCCTCGTAGCGCGGCCGCTCGGCGGCCGGCATGTCGCTGGCGAGCCGTGCCCGGGAGATGGCGATATTCTGCTTGGGATCCTCGTAGAAACCGAGATTGCCGGTGCCGCGCGGGCGCGCCGAGAGCAGCGTCATCCCCTCGATCACTCGGCCGATCAGCGCGACGTTGAGGTCGAGGTGGCGCGGCGCGTGGCCGATCACGGCGTAGAGCTCGCCGCCGGCGCCGGTATCGGGGGCGAGGTCGCGGCCGACTCCGACGAAGCCGTAGCAATGGGTGAGCCAGGCGCGGCCGCGCTCCGGGTCGTAGCCGACCGGCCAGCCGCCGGCGTGGCCGACCATCGGCGCATAGCTGTCCGGATAGCCTAGCGGCCGCACGCTGAGGCCCGTCAGGGGCCGGTCATATTCGGCCGGCGGCTTGGGAGCGACTCCCGCCGGGAAGGGGATCTTGGCCTCGTTATTCCCCCATTGGGCGACATAATTGTCCTGCACCCGGTAGATTGCGGCGCCGTTCCACCAGCCGCCGCGGGCGAAGGCCTTGACATTGGCGACGTGGATCGGCGCGAAGTCCGGCGCGAGCTCGATCACCACCCGCCCGCCTTCCTTGAGCTCCACTACGAGCAGGTTTTCGGGGTCGATCGGCCGCCACGCCTCCGCCGGGGCCGCCGCGACGACCTTCGACGGCTCCTCGGCGCCGAGCACAGGCGCCGGCCGCCAGAAGGCGTAGCGCGGGCTGGCTTGAGGCTCCGCGCGGTCGGCCGTCGACGGGGTCGCGCAGGCGGAGAGCAGAGCGAGGGACAGCAGGGCGGCGCGGCGCATGGCGTTCTCCAGTGACGGTGCGGCCTTATCGCGCCTCCGCCTGCCCTCCGCAACGCGCCTGCAAAAAAGAGATTACAAGACTTTAACCTTTTGCTAAATGCCTCGGAATCAACGGGAAGTTTGCCAGCAAGAAGTCGCTCTGCGCCAGCGACTTACGGCGCGTGGGAGCGGGATGAGCGACATTCAGGGAACGGCCGCGGCCGAGACTTTGCTCGGCACGAGCGGCGGCGACACGATCGCCGGCAACGGCGGCAGCGACACCGTCTATGCGGGTCGCGGCAACGACGCAGTCACCGGCAGCGATGACGGCGCGGACCGGGTCTATGGCGAGGCCGGCAACGACCAGATCGACGGCGGCGGCGGCAACGACGTGCTGGTCGGCGGCGGCGGCGACGATTTGGTGCACGGCGGCGACGGCAACGACTCCCTCTACAGCACCGAGCGGACCGGCTCCGACACGCTCTACGGCGACGCCGGCGACGATTATATCGAGATCGACCGCTTCCAGGGCAGCGGCACGATCGCCGCTTACGGCGGCGCGGGAACCGACTTTTTCAGGATCGACGTCCGCAGCGGCGCCACGGTCGCGATCAATGGCGGCGACGGCGACGATTATGTCGAGCTCTGGTCGTGGGACGCCGCGGCGACGGTCACCCTCGGCGCCGGCCGCGACCTCCTCTATATGTCGACGCTCGGCACGTTCACCGGAACGAGCGGGATCGGAGTCACCGTCACCGACTTCCAGACCGGCGCCGGCGGAGACGTGGCGAACCTCACCGACGCGCTCGCCGACTATGCGCCGAGCTGGAACGGCAGCACCAACCCGTTCACCGCCGGCCTGCTCACCCTCACCCAGTCGGGCGCCGATTCGATCCTGCGCTTCCAGGGCAGCACCGTCTTCATCTTCAAGAACACGACGGTCGGGAGCTTCACGGCCGAGAATTTCGCGGGCATCTCGCCGACCGGGACGGTCTCGGCGGCTCTCGGCCTGACCGGCGACGGCGAGCGGAACGTGCTCTCCGGCGGCTCGGGCGACGACTCGATCGACGGCGGCGGGGGCTCCGACTATCTCTATGGCGGCTTCGGCGCCGACACCGTCTCCGGCGGCGACGGTAACGATTGGATCGAAGGCGGGGCCGGCAACGACACGATCGACGGCGGCGCGGGGCACGATTCGCTCTACGGCGGCTTCGGCGACGACGTGGTGCACGGCGGCGCGGACAACGACTTCCTCAGCGACAACGATTCGGGGACGGACGTCCTCTACGGCGACGCAGGCGACGACGATCTCTGGGTCCAGCGCTTCTCGCGCGCGGGCGGCGGCAGCTCGACCCTGATCGGCGGCGACGGCAACGACCGCCTCAACATCAACATCAGCACGACCGACGCGGTGTTCGCCGACGGCGGCGCCGGCGATGACAAGGTCAACGTCTACACCCTCACCGGCAGCCTCACCGTCACCCTCGGCGACGGCGCCGACCTCATCGACCTTAGCAGCTGGACGAAGAGCGCGACCAGCACCGCGTCGATCGCGGTCACCGATTTCGTGACGGGCGCGGGCGGGGACCGCCTCGAGATGACTCGCTTCCTCACCCGGAACGCGACCGGTCTCGCGGCCGATGCCAATCCCTTCGCCGCCGGCTATGCGCGGCTCGTCCAGAGCGGCAGCGACGTCCTCCTCCAGTTCGATCGCGACGGCGGCGCCAACAGCTTCGTCACCCTCGTCACGTTCAAGAACAGCGATGCGAGCGCCTTCACCGCATTCAACCTCGGCGGCTTCAGCTCCGACGGCGCGCCGGTGGCCGGCGTGACCCTGACCGGCACCGACGGACCCGAGACGCTGTTCGGCGGCGGCGGCGCGGACACGATCGACGGGCTCGGCGATGCCGACACGATCTACGGCTTCGGCGGCGCCGACACGCTGCACGGCGGCGCGGGCTCGGACACGATCCGCGGCGGCGCCGGCAACGACTCGATCGACGGCGGCGACGACAATGACAGCCTTTACGGCGAGCAGGGCAACGACGTCGTGCACGGCGGCGCGGGCGCCGATTATCTCTCCGACGATGTCGGCGGAAGCGACGCCCTTTACGGCGACGACGGGGCGGACACGCTCTACGGCTCCCGCGGCACGAGCACGGACATCGTGCTGCTCGACGGCGGCGCCGGCGACGACGTGATCGAGGTCGCGGCGAACGGCGGCACCTTCAACGTGTCCGGCGGAGAGGGCAACGACACGCTCTACATGCTGTCGCTGACCTCCCCGGTCACCGCCTCGCTCGGCGCCGGGCAGGACAGGATCCTGCTCTACGACTTCGCCTTCCACAGCTTCAGCCCGGGTTCGCTGGTCCTCACCGACTTCCAGGCCGGCGACGGCGGCGACCGGTTCGACTGGGACAATTGGCTGGCGACCGACCTTCCCGGCTACGACACCGCGACGAGCCCCTTCCTCTCGGGCTACATGAAGCTGGTCCAGGCCGGGGGCGACGTCGTCCTGCAGGTCTCGCAGACCGGCAGCGGCGGCAGCTACGTCAACTGGATCACGTTCAAGAATACCGACATCTGGTCGCTCACCGCTTTCAATTTCGACGGCTACGAGACCCCCTATACACTGGTCCACGGCACCGGGGCCGACGAGACCTTCTCGGGCGGCACCGGCAATGACGGCTTCGACGGCGGCGGCGGCAACGACACCTTCCTGATCGGCTATGGCGGAACCGACAATGCGATCGGCGGATCGGGCGACGACACCTTCTTCGTCGCGCTGACCTCGGTTGCGACGACCCACCGCGTCACCGGCGCGGGCGGCAACGACCTGCTCCAGCTGCAGGGCCATGGCGCGCAGGCGGTCACGCTGGGTACCTCGGCGGCGAGCGGCAACCTCATCCTCGCCTCGGGCATCGAGATGGTCCAGCTCCTCGCCGGCGCCGACGCGAGCCGCAACTGGGGCCTGGGCGCCGCCGCGGCCTACACGCTGACGCTGCAGGACGGAGTCACCGCTTCGGGCTCCACCCTCAATATCGACGCGAGCGGCCTCGGCAGCACCGACAGCCTTACATTCTCCACCGACGAGACCGACGCCGCGCTCCACATAACGGGCGGCGCCGGCAACGACCGGCTCACCGGCGGCGCGCTCGGCGACGTCCTCGCCGGCGGCGACGGCAACGACACGCTCGACGGCGGCGCTGGCAACGACCAGCTCGACGGCGGCGCCGGCAACGACGCGTTCAACTACACCGCCCATGCCGGCGGGCAGGACGTCGACGTCGTCACGGGCGGCACCGGCAGCGACCTGCTCAGCGTCAGCTTCGCCGCCGTCGCGGGGCCGCTCACCTGGTCCCTGACGCCGGACGGCCTGGGCGGCTATAGCGGCTGGTTCCAGACCGACGCCGACCACAGGGTCGAGTTCACCGGCATCGAGCGCTTCGCCGTCACCGGCACCGACGCGGCCGACGACATAGCCGGCGGCGACGGCGCCGACCTGTTCATCGGCGGCGGCGGCGACGACGTCATCCACGGAAACGGCGGCGCCGACCTTCTGACCGGCGCCGCCGGCATCGACACCCTGATCGGCGGGACTGGCAACGACATCTATGTGGTCGACGGCCCCGACGACGCGTCCGACGTCGTCGTCGAGCTGGAGGGCGAGGGGATCGACGAGGTCGACACCGATTTCGCCAGCTACACGCTCGGCACCAACCTCGAGAATCTCGTCGGCACGCTCGCGACCGGTCAGACGCTGACCGGCAACGCGCTCGCCAACGTCGTCGCCGGCTTCACCGGCAACGACGTCATCGACGGCGGCGCGGGCGCCGACGTCCTGCAGGGCGGCGCCGGCAACGACGTCTATTATGTCGACGACGCGGGCGACGCGGTGACGGACACGAGCGGCACCGACGAGATCCGCACGGCCCTCGCCGTCTACACGATCGGCGCCTCGAGCGGGGTCGAGAACCTCACCGGCCTCGCCACGACCGGCCAGTCGCTCAGCGGGACCGGCGGCTCGAACACGATTCGCGGCGGCAGCGGCGACGATCAGCTGTTCGGTCTCGCCGGCACCGACACCCTGTGGGGGGGCGCCGGCAACGACCAGCTCGACGGCGGAACCAGCGGCGACGTCATGCGCGGCGAGCAGGGCGACGACACCTACCTTGTCGACAGCAGCTCCGACGCGGTGATCGAGAATGCCGGCGAGGGCATCGACAAGGTGCAGACCGCGCTAGCCTCCTACACCCTCGCCGCCAACGTCGAGAATTTGACCGGCACCGCCGCGACCGCCCAGACCCTGCGCGGCAACGCCCTCGACAACACCATAACCGCCGGCGGAGCGTCGGACACGATCAACTCCAGCGACGGCGGCGCCGACACCGTGATCGCCAACGGCGGCAACGACATTATCTATTTCGGCGCGGCGATGACCTCGGCCGACCAGGTGGACGGCGGCGCGGGCGCGGACATCGTCATGCTGCAGGGCGCCTATGCGGGCCTCGTCCTCGGCGCCAACGCGCTGGTCAACGTCGAGACGCTGCAGCTCCTCACCCGCACCGACACGCGCTTCCTCGGCAACGGAACCACACCGGACAGCTACAACATCACCACCGTCGACGCGAACGTGGCCAACGGCGCCGAGCTGATCGTCGATGCGAGCGCCCTTGCCTCGAACGAGATGCTGACCTTCAACGGCTCCGCCGAGACCGACGGCCGCTTCCGCATCACCGGCGGCGCGGGGGCGGACAGCCTGACCGGCGGCGCGTGGACGGACACGCTGACCGGCGGCGCGGGCGACGACGTGCTCGACGGCGGCGCGAACGCCGATACGATGACCGGCGGCTCGGGCAACGACGCCTATGTCGTCGACAGCCTCGCCGACACGGTGACCGAGCTCGCGGGGGGCGGCGCCGACGAGATCCGCACGGCGATGGCGAGCTACACGCTGACCGCCGCCAATGTCGAAACGTTGCGCGGCACCTCGAATGCCGGCCAGGCGCTGACCGCCGGCGCGGCCGGCCAAACCATCATCGGCGCCGGCGGCAACGACGTGCTCGCCGACGGCGGATTCGCGGCGACGCTGAAGGGCGGCCTCGGCGACGACCTCTACGCCGTCCACGCCTTCGGCGACACGATCGTCGAGAATGGCGGCGAGGGGACCGACACCGTGCGGTCCTACCTCTCCACCTACACCCTCGCGGCCAATGTCGAGACCCTCGTCGGCATGCTGTCGACCGGCCAGACGCTGACCGGCAACGGTTCGGCCAATTCGATTACCGGGGGCGCCGGCGACGACCGGCTCGACGGCGGCGCGGGGGCCGACGCGATGGCGGCGGGCCTCGGCAACGACACCTATGTCGTCGACAATGCCGGCGACACGATCACGGAAAATGCCGACGAGGGGACCGACACGGTCGAGACCTCGCTCGCCGCCTATACGCTGGCGGGAAATGTCGAGAAGCTCACCGGCACTTCCGCCGCCGGCCAGGCGCTGACCGGCAATTCGCTCGCCAACATCATCACCGGCGGGTCGGGAAACGACGTCCTGACCGGCGGCGCCGGCAACGACACGCTCACCGGCGGCGCCGGCATCGATACCGCCAGCTACGCGCTCAACGCCGCGGTGCGGGTGTCGGTGAACTCCGCCTTCGCCGGCACGGTGACGCTCGACCCGAACGAGACCGACAGCTTCAGCCAGATCGAGAAGATCGTCGGCTCGGCGTTCGGCGACACCTTCACCAACAACGTCACCACCGGCATGACCTTCGAAGGCGGCGCCGGCGACGACACTTACTCCCTCCTCGGCGGCAACGACACGGTGATCGAGGCCGCCGGCGGCGGAACGGACCGCGTCGTCACCGCAAGCGCCTTCTATATCCTGGGCGCCAACATCGAGAACCTCACCGCCACCACGACCGCCGGGGGGTCCTTTCGGGGGAACGCGCTCGACAACGAGCTGCTGGGCAACAGCGGCGCCGACACGCTCTATCTCGACAATGGCGGGAGCGACCGCGCTTCGGGCGGGGACGGCAACGACTTCATCGTCTTCGGCGCGACCTTGGACGGCCTCGACCAGGTGGACGGCGGCTTGGGCTACGACCGGCTCGAGCTGCAGGGCAATTACGGCGCGCTGACGCTGGGCGGCAACATTGCCCGGGTGGAGGAAGTCGAGATGCTGGGCGCCGCCGACAATCGGTACGGCGCGGGCGGCGCGGGGGCGTTCAACTACGTGGTGTCGATCACCCCCGCGATCGGCGTGACCGGCGGGCAGCTGACGGTGCGCGCCTCCGGCCTCGCCTCCAACGAGACGCTGACCTTCGACGGCTCGGCGGCGGCGATCGGCCTCGCCTTCAATGCTTTCGGCGGCGCGGGGGCCGACAGCCTGACCGGCGGCGCCGCCGACGACATTCTCGACGGCGGCCTCGGCGCCGACACGCTGACCGGGGGCGCCGGTAACGATACCTACTTCGTCGACGACTCGGGCGATCGTGTCGTGGAGCAGGCGGGCGGCGGCACCGACATCGTGGAGACCGGCCTCGCCGCCTACACGCTGGCCGCCAACGTCGAGAACCTGGCCGGCATGAACAGCGCCGGCCAGAGCCTCACCGGCAACGGTCTGGCGAACGACATCAGCGGCGCGACCGGCGACGACCACATCGACGGCGGCGCCGGCGACGACAGGATGGGGGGCGGCTTCGGCAACGACGTCTATGTCGTCGACAGCGTCGGCGACCAGATATTCGAGAGCGCCGACCACGGCACGGACGAGATCCAGACCGCGCTGGCGAGCTACACGCTCGCGGCCGCCAACGTCGAGAAGCTGACCGGCACCGCGATCACCGCCCAGACCCTGCGCGGCAATGCCGGCGACAACATCCTGGAGAGCGCGGTCGCCGGCTCGACCTTCCTGCTTCAGGACGGCGGCGCCGACACCGCTTACGGCGCGACCAACAAGGACGTCTTCTATTTCGGGGCCGCCTTCGGTGCGGGCGACAGCGTCGACGGCGGGTTCAGCGACGACGAAGTCGTGCTCCAGGGCAATTATGCCGGATTGACCGTGGCCGGCCACTCGCTGGAGGCAGTGCAGACGCTCACCTTGCTCTCCGCCGCGGACAACCGCTTCGGCGCCGCGGCCCCCGGCGCCAGCTACAGCTATGACATCACGCGGGCCGCGGACTTCACGACTCGGATCGGGCTCCTCATTCCGATGCCCAGCGAGGACGGCGGCCTGCTCGTGGACGCGACTGGGCTTCGCGCCGGCGAATCATTGAACTTCGACGGCAGCGCCGTCGACCCCGCGGCCAATTATCTCGACGTGCGCGGCGGGGCCGGCAACGACGTGCTGCGTGGCAGCGCGGGCGGCGACTCCCTCGACGGCGGCGGCGGCAACGACCTTATCGAAGGCGGCGCCGGGAACGACGGCCTTTACGATCTGTCCGGCAACGTCACGACGATGCGCGGCGGCGACGGCGACGATTATATCTACTACCGGCGCTATTTCGGCGAGTCCTGGCAGAGCGCGACGATCGAGGCCGGCGACGGCAACGACAAGGTGGCGTTCGGCACGTTCATCGCCGGCGCCGGCGCGACGATCGATCTCGGCGCGGGCGACGACAATCTCTACCTCGACGAGAAGGTGGGCAGCGAGCTCTTCGTGACCACGGGCGCCGGCCGCGACACGCTGTTCATTGCCGGGCTCATGGACGGCCAGTCGGCCGACGTGGTGGTGACCGACTTCCAGACCGGCCCGGGCGGCGACAAGATCGACTGGTCGGTGGCCTTTCCCTTCGCCTTCGGCGCCCACGGCTATCAGGAAGGGTCGAACCCCTTCGCCCAGGGTTATGCCCGGCTCGAACAGGTCGGTTCAGACACGCTGCTGCAGGTCAGCTACAATGCGGACGGCAATTTCCGCACCATCCTCACCTTCCAGAACCGCGCGCCCGCCGACTTCACCGCCGACAATCTCGGCTGGCCGCCCTTGGTCACCCAGGTTGTGGGCACCAACCCGTCGGGGACGAGCGGCAACGACTGGATCGCCGGCTCCGATTCCGGCACGCTCTTCCACCTCGATCAGGGCGGCAACGACATCGTCAAGGGCGGCGCCGGCGGCGACGCTTTCTATTTCGGTGCGGCGCTGACCGGTGCGGATACGGTCGACGGCGGCGCGGGCAACGACGTTCTCGCGCTCCAGGGCGATTATTCGGGCGGGCTGACGCTCGGCGCCGGGCAATTGAAGAATGTCGAGACCCTGGCCGTGCTTCCCCATGACGACCTCCGCTTCGGCGGCGGCGGCGCCGATCCCTATCGTTACGACTTCACCCTCACCGACGACGCGGTCGGCGCCGGTCAGCAGCTCAAGGTCAACGCCTCGACGCTGAAGGCCGGCGAGAATTTGACGTTCGACGGGTCGGCGGAGACCAATGGCAGCTTCTTCATCTACGGCGGCAAGGGTGTGGACACGCTGACCGGCGGTTCGGGCGCGGACGTATTCTTTTTCGTCGAGGACGGGCGCTATGCCCCCACCGACCATGTCGACGGGGGGGCGGGGCAGGATCTGATGGTGCTGCGCGGCGACTACGACCTCACTTTGTCGGCGGCCTCGCTGGTCAATGTCGAGACGGTGGTCTTCCTCTCCGGCACGGACGCGCGTTTCTACGCCGCCGGCTCCGATTTCCATTACGCCATCGCCACCGCCGACAATACGGTGGGCGCCGGCGTGACAATGACCTTCAACGGAGGTGCCCTGCGCGGCGCCGAGACCCTGTCCTTCGACGGCTCGGCCGAGACCGACGGCCACATGCGAATCTTCGGCGGGGCGGCGAACGACCATATTATCGGCGGCGCCCAATCCGATCTCATCTACGGCGGCGGCGGCGCCGATCTGCTCACCGGCGGCGGCGGCAAGGACGAGTTCCGCTTTCAGGCCACGGACGAATCCGCCGTCGGGGCGTCCGACCGGATCACCGACTTCACGACCGGGGACTTCATCAACCTGGGCCGCATCGACGCGGTCACGGGCGGCGCCGACGACGCCTTCCACCTCGTCGGCGCCTTCACCAGCCATGCCGGCGAGCTCGAGGTCCTCAACACCGCCGGCAATGCCTGGACCGTCTCGGGCGATGTCGACGGCGACGGCCACGCCGACTTCCAGATCCTGGTAACGGTCGCCGACGGTCATCAGCTGGGGATCAGCGACTTCGTCTTCTGATGGATCCCGGGCGCGGCGGGGCGGCGCTCAGGCCGGCTGGTTGAGCGGCCACGGCGCGGCCTCGGTCAGCTGCCGCATCCGCTCGAGGTGGAGCGCGGACAGGCGCAAATGCGCCTCGGCGGCGCGCAGATCGGCGGCGCGCGAGGCGAGATCCAGCTCGCTCATCGCTCTGTCCGAATGGAATTTGATCTCGTCCTGCACCTGACCCCCCGACTCGCCATCGGCAAGAAGCGATCATGGTAAATTTACGAGGCGCGCGCCTTGACGTGCATCAACTTTCGACAAGCAATTGATCCGCTTCGGATTTTGTCAGTCTTCGACGAGCTGGAGGAGCGGTTTCGGCGCCTCGCTCAGCGTCTTCATCTGCCCGAGGTGCAGCTCCGACAACTCCAGATGGGCGATCGCGGCCTCAGTCGATACCGCCGCGCGCGCGCGGTCGAGCTCCTGGAAAGCCCGCTCGGCGTGGTGGTTGATGCGCTCTTGCCTGGACATGTCGCTCGCCCCGATTCGGGGTGGGAACTCTACTGGGTGGAAGGGGATGATGGGCGAGTCGGTGACGGCTTGCAACCAAATGGATCAGGCAAAGGAATCAGGCTTCCGCCTGGGCCGCCGCCGCGTCGTGGTGGAGATAGCGCTCGTTGAAGTCGCCGGCGTCGCGCAACCGCGCCCAATCCGCGATGACGATGTGGCGCCTGTCGCGGCGGATCAGCCCCTCCTCGGCCAATTGCCTCAGCACGCGGTTGACGTGGACGGAAGTGAGGCCGACCGCATCGGCGAGCTGCTCCTGGGTCATCGGCAGCTCGTAGCGGTGGTTGCGGGCCAGCCCGGCCGCCTCGAGCCGAAGCGAGAATTCGCACAATAGATGCGCGATTCTCGCGCGGCTGTCGCGGCGGCCGACATTGACCACCCATTCACGGAAGATCGAGGCGTCGATCAGCGTGTCGATCCACAGCGCCCGGGCGACGGCCGGATCGGACATGGCCAGCGCCTCGAGGGCGCCCTTCGGGATCAATGCCACCTCCGTTTCGGTCAGCGTCTGGACGCTGGTGTCGGCGACTCCGAGCAGGCTGTTCTGCAGGTCGACGAACTCGCTCGCCATGTGGATCGATATGATCTGGCGGCCGCCCTCGCCGGTGATCTTGTAGCGATGGGCGAACCCGGTCAGCAGCAGCGCGCAATGCTCGGTCTCGTCGCCGTCGCGGACGATGTGGCGGCCGGCGGCAAGCTTGCGGAAATTGTACGGCAGGCCGAGCAGGGCGTTGCGGCCCGCCTCGCCGAGCGGCGAGCGGCGTTCGAGGCGGGCGATCATCCTCGCGAAGGTCGGATGCAGGTCGGGCACGCTCTTCCTCGTAACGGGGTGAGGCGCCGCCGACGCGCTGTTCCACGCAGGATGCCCCCCTCCCGACGGCGCGACCATAGGGAACGGCCGCAGGAGCCGCGTTGACCTAGATCAGTCGGGGCATTTTACTCGTTTCTTTTCCGATCCTTGGGCCGCACGCGCCGGCCGGGGCCCCCTCGCGGCTCCCGCTTGGCGCACAACAGTCGTCGCGCTTTGGGATTGATCTGCATCAATGCTATCGTAGCTCCGACTCGCGTCGTTGGGGGTGCGTGGGTTGGCTCCGCCGCGCCGCTCCCTGCGCGCGGCGGAGCCGCTGCGGCTTGACTTCAAGCGCCTTTTCCGCTTGAGCGGCGCGGCACGCGGGGCTGCAAGGCTCCGCGCTCTTTTTTGGGGTTTGCGCGGTCCCCTTTTTCAGGCCGCGCGGCCCGGAATACCTGACACGGTTCCGGGACGAACGAAAGGCAAGACCCATGCGTCATCGCGTCGGCGGGCGTAAGCTCCAGCGTACCTCCAGCCACCGCGCGGCCCTGTTCCGCAACATGGCGGCCGCCCTCATCAAGCACGAGCAGATCACCACCACCACCGCCAAGGCGAAGGAGCTCCGCCCCTATGTCGAGAAGCTGGTGACCCTCGCCAAGCGCGGCGGCCTCTCCAACCGCCGCCTCGCCCAGGCCCGTTTGCTCGACGAGACGCAGCTCAAGAAGCTGTTCGACGTCCTGGCGCCGCGCTATGCGGGCCGCGACGGCGGCTACACCCGCATCGTCAAGGCCGGCATCCGCGCCTCCGACGCGGCACCGATCGCGATCATCGAGTTCGTCGACCGCGACGTCTCCGCCAAGGGCCAGGATTCGGGCCCGGTCGCCGAAGACCAGTTCGAGGCCGAAGCCGCCTGAGGGGACACGTACTCGCTACGTGTCCCCACCCCCACCTCCGTCCACCGCGCCGTCCACAAGAGATTGCGGCTTATCCCCAATTTTCGCCCCCCGCTTGTGGCCGCGCCGTCGGCTTGCGCCTAGGGTCGCGTCCAGGGTTTCAAAGATCGCCGGATCGTCACCTCCCCGAGCGGGGGGAGGAGCCCGCGCCTGGCTCCCTTCGGCGCGGGGTCTGGCGAGGCGGGGAGACAAGCCAGGGCCCGCGCGGGGACCGCGACCCGCGCCCAGCGCCCGCGTAGCGGCCGCCTCCCCGCCCCGCCTTTTTCGCCCTCTGGGCGGCGGCGGAATCGTGTTCCTGCCCCGTTCCGGGGCCGCAGCATATTGCGGCTGCGCCCTGTGCCGACCCGCAACATCTTCCCCTTATCCCCAGTTTTGCTGGTCCTGGGGACGCTTTTGCTGTAGCCTCCGGCCTGCCTTTCCCCTAGCTTTCGAAGCGCTTTTCGAGCGGGGAAAGGGAGGGCTCGGCATGACCGGATCGATCGTCGCCAAAATAGTCTCCCGCGCCGCCGCGCCCGCGCCGCGCGGCCCCCTTTCGCTCAACGAGGCCTGCTGATGCTCGAGCCCCTGATCATCCTCGCCGCCGCCGCCTTGGTCATCGTCATCGCTGCGGCCTCCTACCGCCGCAAGGCCGGGGTCGCCTCCGGCGCCGGCCGCGGCGCGCCGACCAGCCCGGTCATCCCCGCCGTCGCGGCGGTCCTCGTCGTCCTCGTCGCGATCGTCCTGCTCTATTGGCTGAAGCGGAGCTGAGGCCGTGGGCCGCGCCGATCTCCTCGGCCCCAAGGCCGGCTACGAACCCGGCGGAGGCTATCGCCCGGAAGGCCTGACGCCGCGCGGAATCGCCATGGCGGCGCTCGCCGTCGCCGCCTTCTTCGCGGCCTATTTGTTCCTGGAGCGCCGCTACGGCGAACCGGCCGTCCAGGATCTGACGTGGATCCTGTTCAGCCTCTGCTTCGGCTGGATGGGCGTGCGCATGATCCGCTTTCCCGAGCGGTACGAGGAAATCGAGGGTGAGGACCATCGCCTTCGCACCCGCCGGTCCGGCCTCGCCCTCGTCATCGTCGCCATCGTCCTCGCCGCCATTTCCCTTCACGCCCTTTTTGCCCCCATCCGCTGATCGAAGCCGGAGTAACGCCGATGTCCCTCCTCACCGCCTCCAAGCAGTACAAGCCGTTCGAATATCCCTGGGCGTTCGAATTCTGGAAGCGCCAGCAGCAGATCCACTGGATGCCCGAGGAGGTGCCTTTGGGCGAGGATTGCCGCGACTGGGCGCAGAAATTGACCGAGCACGAGCGCTCGCTGCTCACCCAGATCTTCCGCTTCTTCACCCAGGCCGACATCGAGGTGCAGGATTGCTACCACGACAAATACGGCCGCGTGTTCAAGCCGGTCGAGATCAAGATGATGCTGGCCGCCTTCTCCAACATGGAGACGGTCCACATCGCCGCCTACTCCCATCTCCTCGACACGATCGGCATGCCGGAGAGCGAATACGGCATGTTCATGCAGTATAAGGAGATGAAGGATAAGCACGATTACCTGGCGACCTTCGGAGTCGACACCGACGAGGACATCGCCAGGACGCTCGCCATGTTCGGCGGCTTCACCGAGGGGCTGCAGCTCTTCGCCAGCTTCGCGATGCTGATGAACTTCCCGCGCTTCAACAAGATGAAGGGCATGGGCCAGATCGTCAGCTGGAGCGTGCGCGACGAGAGCCTGCATTGCGAGGGCATCACCCGCCTGTTCCACGCCTTCACCAAGGAGCGCGATTGCCTCACCGTCGCGGTCAGGAAGGACATACGCGACGTCTGCCACCACACGGTGGACCTCGAGGACGCGTTCATCGACCTCGCCTTCGAGATGGGCCCGGTCCCCGGCATGACCCCCAAGGAGATCAAGAAATACATCCGCTACATCGCCGACTGGCGCCTCGGCCAATTGGGCCTCAGGCCGATGTTCATGGTCGACGAGCACCCGCTGCCCTGGCTTGCGCCCCTCCTCAACGGGGTGGAGCACGCCAACTTCTTCGAGACGAGGGCGACCGAATATTCCAAGGCCGCGACGCGGGGGAATTGGGGCGAAGTCTGGGACAATTTCGACCGGCGGAAGCAAGCCAAGGCGGCGCCTGCGAATGATGGCGACCTGTCCTCCGAAGCCTCGGCGAAGGAGGGCGACATGTTCACGCGGGCGGGTGTGGCGGCGGAGTGACGCAGCCCCTCTCCCTGCAGGGGAGAGGGACAGTCGCGAAGGGTCCCACGAAGTACTACTTTCGTGGGGTCCCGCAGCGACAGGGTGAGGGCAAGCTCGGCGAACTCGTCGGCGTATTGGCCGCCGATCCAGTGGGGAGGACCGGATGCCGACGATTCTGCGCCAGGACGGCTACCGCTTCTACTTCTACAGCCACGAACCGAACGAGCCGCCCCACGTTCACGTCGACAAAGCTGAGGCCACTGCGAAGGTCTGGCTGGAGGAGGTGCGGATCGCCCGGAGCCGCGGGTTCCGGAAGCGCGACCGGAATGTTATCTTGGGCTTGGTGACGGAGCATCGCGAGATGATGCTGGAGGCATGGTATGAATATTTCGGCTAAGATGACGGACGCCCGGGTCGCCGACGTCCGCTGCACCGACGACAGCCTCAGCGTCGACCTGATGGACGGCCGCACGATCTCCGTTCCCCTGCGCTGGTACCCGCGCCTCCTCAACGCCACCCCCGAACAGCGCGCCCGCTGGGAACGCGCCGGCGCCGGCTACGGCATCCACTGGCCCGACGTGGACGAGGATCTGAGCACGGATGGGCTGCTGCGGGGCACGCCGGCGCGGGATGCGGTGCTGTGACGGCAGGTAATTGGAACGAGGTCTGGAACAGCGAAGCCTGCCGGGGTACAGGCGAATCCGGCGCAGGAAGGCGGCCAACGACGGCGCTGGCGCCGCGACGGAGGCCGAAACCTCGGCGAAGGCCGAAGGCGAGGACATGTTCGCCCGGGCTGGGGTGGCCGCGGAGTAGAGTGCCGTGCCCAAAGGACCGTCAACGCTTCGACCCGTTTTTCTACCGGCCGGACTCAGGAAGCTTGAAACACTGGATCTGCCGCGATTCAGATCCCTATGGCCGACGAAGAACCTGAATCTCCTAATGATTTCCGGACTCTTCTCGGAGATCGCCCGTTCGCCGTAATCCTGGCAGATCCGCCTTGGCGGTTTCAGAATCGCAGCGGAAAAATCGCGCCGGAGCATCAGCGATTATCGAGATATGACACAATGTCGCTCGATGAGATTTGTGACCTTCCAGTGGCTAACGTCGCTGCCGATCCTGCCCATCTATATCTTTGGGTTCCCAACGCCCTTCTCCCAGAGGGATTGAAGGTTATGGCTGCCTGGGGATTCCACTACAAATCTAACATCGTGTGGCACAAAGTGCGCAAGGACGGTGGCTCCGATGGCCGCGGTGTAGGTTTCTACTTTCGAAATGTGACGGAGCTGCTCCTCTTCGGAGTGCGCGGTAAGAATGCCCGCACCGGGCCAGCCGGCCGCCGTCAAGTCAATCTTCTCGGCACGCGCAAGCGCGAGCATAGTCGCAAACCCGATGAGATATACGACCTCATCGAGGCTTGTAGCTCTGGCCCCAGGCTGGAGCTGTTCGCCCGCGGCCGCCGTCATGGTTGGTCCTGTTGGGGCAATCAAGCAGCGGCGTATGAGATCGGCTGGCCGACCTATCCCAATAATTCACAATCACCAGAATACCGCCGAAGCGCCGCCGCGTAGCCATTCCTTGCTAAACACGGCACGCACCCCAACGTGCCTCCAGCATCGTTGTGTCGGACGCAGATAGTGCTAGCATCCAGCTCTATATGCCGATTTTACCCGCCTCAGGGGGCTTCGCGGGCAGAGCCTCGTCATGGCTTGGTCGTCGTCTCGGACGGCCGGTGATGAATTGGCTGTTAGGTCGATTCAAGCGGATGGGAGCCTACTGGCTCGCGATTTGGCGCCACTTATTTTCTGCCTTTGTGGACGTATTTATCATCACGGTCATAGTGCTGCTTCCGCTGCTTCTCGCTAGGTTAGAGCCGTTCGCCAGAGCCGTAGCGGGGCCCAATGAAACCGTCACTTTCTGGTCGATATTTGCCTCGGGTCAGCTCGCGCTGTACGCAATCGGAACCACAGCTCGAATCGCGATACTGTGCCTTCGCAAGGGTTTGCCGGAAACGGTCCGGGTCATGGCTGGCGGGACATGCCTGCTGACGTTGGGCTTCATTACGTGGCTCATCGGGATAGACCCCAAGTTCGCCAACGCGCCAAAGACCTTTGTTGGCCCGGTGACAGGCTACGTATTCGCGGTTGCCCAATTCGCAACCGTTTTCCTCGTAGCTCTTTCAAAAATGGAGCCTGCGGACGCCCCGGCGGTAGCGACTGCCCAAGCTTCCACCCTAACCAGTCGCCTTCAAGCTCAAAACCCCACCCAAGGATCCGGTAATGGCTGAGGTTCTAAAACTCCCCGTATTGAAAGTCCCTCAACCCATCGGGGAGGTCTACATCAGTGGTATTCGTGCTGCCGACCTTTGGAGGATCGCGGAGGCCGATATCGGAGACATTGCTCGTGGCAAAGACGGAATCTATGCCTTCACCGGAATCCAAAGAAAGCTGAATCAAAAGCGAGTCGACGAGATTGCGGCCTATGTTCAAACGGTTGACGCAACTTTTCCTACCGCAATTGTCTTGGCCGCGTCGAGTGAAATCGCCGTATTAAACGCAGACGGGAAGTCCATTGAACTAAAGGCCGACTTACCGGAGGGCGACGACGATATTAGTTCGGTGTTCTATAAGCCAGTCGTACGTATCATCGATGGTCAACACAGAATAGCTGGCTTGAAGAAGGCTGCAGCGGCCGATTTTTACGTGAATATTGCGCTGTTGATAGATGCGGACATGGAGGACCAGGCCAGGGTCTTCTCAATCGTTAACCTGGCTCAGACAAAGGTAAACCGGAGCTTGGTTTACGAGCTTTTTGGTTACAGCACGTCGTGGTCTCCGGAGAAATGTGCGCACGACGTTTGCGTGTCCTTGGATAAAGCTGAAGGAAGCCCATTTCATAACAGGATTAAGAGGTTAGGTTCAGCAACACCCGGTCGAGACACAGAAGAAACCTTCTCGCAGGCTCTCGTTGTTGAGGGAATTTTGTCTCATATAGTCTTAAATCAGATCCAGCTGATTGAGGACAGGGATCGCGGCTTGCGGTCTAGGTCTTGGCCCCGCCTATCGCCTGAGGAGAGCCGCCGCCTAGTCCTTCGACCTTTTTTCTTGGCGGAAGACGACTTGAGCATGGCACAAATACTGTGGAACTACTTTGATGCGGTTCAAACGAAGTGGCCCAAGGCTTGGGAGGCCAGGGGGCGAGGAGACATTTTGGGCCGAACTAATGGCTTCCGGGCCCTGATGCGTCTGTTTAGGAATGTATATAACGAGCTCGCGATGCCAGGAGATATGGTAAGCAAGACGACGTTCGACACGGTGTTTGCTCGCAGCAAGCTCAGCGGCAGCAGCTTCACGACGGAGTATTATCCGCCTGGAACAAGCGGCGAGAGTCGGCTCTTCAACGATTTAAAGTTGTCGCTGGGCTACGAGTAGTTACGATGCGGCCTAAAACTGTTCGCCTGCTCCGCCTGCCCGCGCCGGACCTCGCAGCCCTCGCCCTCAAGCTCGACCTCGCCGTCGCCGATCAGGCCTGGGAGCTCACCGGCTGCGAAACCTGCCTCGCCGGCCTGCAGGCCGATGCGCGGCGGCTGTGCGGGCCCGCCGCCACTGCCTAACGAGGGGATTTGGAGCCCTAGTCCGGCAAAACGGAATAGCCCGGCCGCACGATCTCCCAATCGTGGAGCGAGATATGAGCCTCCAGGAAAGTTGCAGCGTGCGGCAGTTGGTAAGGCTCGGCGGCGGTCATGCTCACGGTATAGCCCATGTCGCCCAGCGCTGCGACGGTCACCCGGCTGATCGGATTGCCGCTTGCGGCGATGAAGCCCGTCATCATCTCGTTCGCGAAGGTGGATTCCCGCCAATGACCGTCGCGGGTTCCAGCTCCGCCGCTATTCTCCACCGGCACCCCGGCGGGATGGCCGCCCGCGAGCGTCGCATATTCGCCCTTCGCGGCGGCTCCCGAAAAGACGGGATCAGCCCCGCCAGCGCCGGTCAGGAGCCCGAGGTCCCGCCAGATGGTGCCGATGCCAAGGCAATGTCCCATCTCGTGCGCGATGACGTCGACGAGGCGGCCGTCTTGCTCCATCGCGGCCAGGTCGGCGGTATCGAACCGCATCGTTGCGGTTGCCGGAAGGAAGGTGCGGCTGCGAACATTGGTCGGGCCGGCACTGCCGAGTATGCCGCCCTCGCCGTCGATCGCCTCGCCGCTCGCGGTGATCAGGATGTCGTCGATCGTCCGGCCATCGATCGTAACGCTCGGCACGTCGCCGGTGATAATCGCCGACCACCGCCGTGCTGCCGCCTTGAATACGTTTTTCTGCGACTCTGTGAGGCCCGCCAGGAAGTCGATGTCGATTGTGTAGCCTGGCTGTTCCACGTCGCGATCCGCGTCCGTCCCCGCGAACGCGCGATATCTCTCCAGTACGGCTTGCATGATCTGGTTCCTTCGTTGAATGTCGAGAGATCTATCCCGCCCCTCCCCTGTGGCGCGTGACCGCCATCACGGAGAAGCCGAACCACCCCTTCGGGGCCGCCGAGCATTCGACAATTCCGAGTCGACCCTCGGCTATCTCGAAGCCGTGTTCGAAGAGGGCGATCCGGGTACACGCGCTCGCACGCACAGGCGCCCCTCTGCGAGACCCACGGACCTTTGGGACCTTCGACCGGATACGAACAGCGCCTGCGCAACCGCCGCCGCTAGCGCATCAGCCCCGCCGCCCGCAGCGCCTTCTCGATGACGGCCTGCGGGCCGGCGGCGGCGTGCGGCCGCGTCTTGGCCCGGGCGCGGGGCTCGACCTGGGTGGGCGGCCGGCGCTTCGCCGCCGCCTTCGCCGGGGCCTCCGCGATCCCGAAGAATTCCGCGATAAGCTGGGTCGAGCTCAGCCCGACGTCGAGCATGTGCGCCCCCGCCTCGCCCAGCGCCGCGTCGCCCGTGCCCGCGCCCGCACCGGCGTCGAGCGGCACGCCGTGGCCCATGCCGGTGATCGTATATTGCTCGATCAGCGGCTCGCCCTTCGGCCCCAGCCAGGCGCGGCGAGGATAGCCTTCGACCTCGTCGAGCCGGTCCGGCTTCGGCTCGAGCCCGTGGAGGTGCGCCCATTGCAGCACGATCGCGTCGGCGTTGCTCGGCACGACGATAGGATCGGCGCTGCCCTGCCAGACCTGAACCCGCGGCCACGGCCCGTTGTGCGCCGAGGCGCGGCGGACCTGGGCCGCGAGCGCGGCGGAGTCGCTGCGCGCGCCGCCGCCCATGCAATCGAACGCCTCGGCCACATTGTCGGCGCAGCCATAAGCCACGCCCGCCAGGATCGCACCGGCGGAGAACAATTCCGGATGGGTGGCGAGCATCGCCGAGGCCATCGCCCCGCCGGCGCTGAGCCCGGTGACGAAGATCCGCGCCGGGTCGATAAGGTGCGCCTTCTTCATCGCCTCGATCATCGCCCGGATCGACGCCGCCTCGCCCATGCCGCGCTGATTGTCGTTGCCCGAAAACCAGTTGAAGCAGAGCATCGAATTGTTCGCCCTTCGCTGCTCGGGGAAGAGCAGAGCGAAGCCGTGGCGGTCGGCCAGCGCCGACCAGCCCGAGCCATGGTCGTAGACCGCCGCGTCCTGGGCGCAGCCGTGCAGCACGACCACCAAAGGCGCGCCGGCCTCCAGCCCCGCTGGCAGGTAGCAGCGGCCGCGCAGATTGCCGGGATTGTCGCGTACCCCCTCGAGCTCGGAGAGGCGGTCGCGGGCGGCGAGGCGGGGAGGGAAGGCGCTCAGGCCCGGGCGGCGGAGGCGGGGCGTGATGACGGGCATGCAAATCCTTTCGGCCGCCGCGTGAACGGGCGGTTCTTTCCCCGCCCAAACCGGTGCAGGCGCATTTTGTTGCAGTGCAACATAATGTTTCGAATTAGGTTTTCAGCCCCCGCCGCTTTATGTCGGCTTCATGGACACGCCAACGACGCTCGAGAGAGCCTTCGACCTCGCCCGCTCCGGCCGCTACGCCTCGGTCGCCGACATCCGCCTCGCCTTGCGGCGCGAGCGCTTCGACCAGGTCGAGGCCCACCTCGCCGGCTTCGCGATCGCCAGGCAGCTGCGCGGCCTCTGCGAGGAAGCCCGCCGCTCCGGCGCCGCCTGAGCCGGCAGCCGCCTGCTTTTACCCTTTCACGACGCGAAGAGCCGGATCGCGTAGCCGGAGAGCGTCGGCGCGCGCAGATCCTATTCGAACGCAATGCCGCTGATGTGCCAGCGCCTTTGCTCGTCGGTCGAGCCGGGGACATCGTTGATGCGCCGCAGCGTCACCTCTCCCTTCTGGCTGAACCGCTTCCCGTCGGCGAGGCGGC
The DNA here is from genome assembly GCA_034668625.1 of Sphingomonadales bacterium. Lineage (GTDB taxonomy): Bacteria > Pseudomonadota > Alphaproteobacteria > Sphingomonadales > Sphingomonadaceae > Allosphingosinicella. The sequence continues at coordinate 4,317 of JAXDOX010000024.1, read as the reverse complement.
CGTGGACTCGGACCGGGACCGTCGCGTAGCTCGATCCCGCCGCGCCCTCGACCGGCCCGGGCGCGCTTATCTCGGCGCGATAGTCGCGGTAACGCGCATGTTCCGCGGCGAATTCCGCTTCGCTGTTGCGGCTGCCCTCGCCTCCGCCGGTCCACAGCCGCCGCGCCTCGGCGTAGCGGTGCGCGCGGATCAGGTCGAAATAGCTGTGGACGACTTGCGCCGCCGCCTGCGCGCTCGTCGCTTCAACCAGGGTCCCGGGGTGCGGCTTCCGGTCCGGTGCGGCGGCGGCGGTGGCGGGTGCCGGGAGGACGGGTGCGGGCGGCGACGGCGCCTCAGCACCTCGGTTCGACTCGCCGGCGTCGGGCATCGCGGGCCCGCGGCATCCCGCCAGCAGGATCAAGGCGGCGCCGGCCGCGGAGCGCGCCGCGGCCATTCAGTCGCTCTCCTCCATCTTCTTCCTCAGGGTCAGCGGCCGCATGTCGGTCCACACTTCCTCGATGTAGGCGAGGCATTCGGCCTTGGGGCCGCTCTTGCCGGCGTCGCGCCAGCCGGGCGGATTCTCCCGACACGCTTCATTGCTCCTCATCGTTGATCGCGATCCTCCCAGCCCATCGCACCTCCCCGCTCTGCGCGCCCGCAGCCTAGCATGGCGAGCCTCGTCTTGGCAGCCGGCTCAGAAGGGCAGGCGGATGCCGACCAGCACGCGCTTGCTGACCTGGCCCCCCGGCATCGCCACCTCCTCGGTGTAGACGCGGCCCCTGACCTTGCCGAACAGGCCCGTCTCGGCGTCGACCGGCCCCTGCTCGTAGAGCTTCGCCAGCCGCGCCATCTCGGCCGCGTCCGGCCCGGCCGCCGGCCGTCGCCCGCAGACAAGGATGCCCCCCGGGTCGGGCGCGCAGCCGAACAGCGGCTGGGGCGCCGGCCGGTAAAGCGAAAGGTCGAAGACGATCTTGCGGATGTCGACCGGCCGATCGGCGGCGGCCGGCGCGGGAATTGGCGTCGCGGCAGTGTGGGCGGCGGCCTGGAGGCCGATCAGCAAAGCCAGGGACATAGAGCGCTCCACGGTTTCCGGCCCTGGGGAGGCTCGCCGCTTATTGCGGCGAATTCAGGGCAACGCCGCACCGCACCGAAGGAACAAGCCCCCTCGTGCGCGGGTTTTCGCCACGGGCCCTTTTTGCAAGGAGCTTTGCCCATGTCCGCTTACCCCGTTTCTCACCGCCGCCGCAGCCGCGCCGCGCGGCTCCTCCCGCTCGTCGCCCTTCTCTCCGCCTGCATGACCGCCACGCCCTACCAGCCGATGGGCGCGCCGGGGAACCGCGTCGCCGGCGGCTATTCGGAGCGGCAGGTCGAGGCGAACCGCTTCCGCGTCACCTTCGCCGGCAACACCATGACCTCGCGCGACACGGTCGAGACCTATCTCCTCTACCGCGCCGCCGAGCTGACCCAGCAGCAGGGCTTCGACTGGTTCGTCACCGCCGACCGGGAGACCAACCGCGAGACCAACACCTATTACGACCGGCCGATGGGGGCGTGGGGCGGCTGGGGCGGTTCTTGGGGCCCGCGCTGGCGCTATTGGGGCCGCGGCTTCGGCTGGCGGAGCTGGGACCCCTGGTTCGGCGACCCGTTCTGGGCCGACACGATGGATGTGCGCACCGTCGACCGCTACGAGGCCACGGCCGAGATCGTGATGGGTCGCGGGCCCAAGCCGGCCGACAATCCGCGCGCCTTCGACGCGCGCGACGTCCTCGCCCGGCTCGGCCCAACCATCGTTCCGCCCGACCGCCGCTGAGCTTCGCCGGGCGCCGTCCAGGCTGGGCAAGCCGTTGTGCCTGAAGGGCTTTCTCCCGCAACCGGGCGGCGCGTCGGGCGTTAACCCTCGCGGCCTCCCTGTGCATTGGAGGCGCCAGTCGAAAGGTTATCTCGATGAAGCTCACCCTCACCGCCGCAATTATCATGACGGCGTCCCTCCCGGCCGCGCCGGCGCTCGCCCATTGCGGCACGCACCACAAGGCCCGCGCCGCGGTCCACCGTACATTGGTCCATCGCGTCGCCTATCGCGCGCCCGTCCGCCGTGCCGGTTGCGGCTGCACGACCACGCGGGTCGCCTATCGCGAGACCTTTGTACCGCCGACCCGCTACCGGCCGCCCCTGACCCGGGTCGTCTATGTCGAGCGGCCGCTTTACCGCCCGCTCTACCGGCCGGTCCTTTATCGCCCGCGCCCGATCTACTACGGCGCGGCCCGGTGGGAGCGGGAGCCGCGCTGGGGCTATCGTCACGAGCGCCATGAGCGGTACGACCGCGGCGGCTGGGAAGGCTACCCGCGCCACGCCTGGCGTTGACGGAAGCGGCGGCACGGGTGAGACGACGACATGCGAATCCTCGATGTCGAGCCCGCCTGTGCCGCCGAAGCGAAGGCGATCACCGGCCACCTGGTCGAAGGCGAGGCGGTGATCGCCGCCTTCGTCTCGCCGACCGGGGCGGTGCTGTTCACCGACCGCCGCATCCTCCTCGTCCAGCGCGAGCATCTGCTCGATGCGCGCGTCGAGACCAGCTCCTATCCCTATCGCGAGGTGCGTCGCTTCTCGATCCAGGAGGGCGAGGACGGCCGCAGCCAGGTCCGCATCTGGCTCGGCGACGAGGACCACCCGCTGCACCTGCGCGCCGGCCCCGGCAACGACCTCGCCGGCGTCCAGCGCCTGCTCGCGGAGCGGCTGGGGTAGCGCCCCTGCTCGCCAGGCTTCAGAAGCTCAGCCCGAGCGCCGCATAGCCGCGCCACCCGCGGGCGCCGCGATGCTCCCAGGTGGGGCCTCCGGACACCAGCAGCGCGAATGGGCCGCCGAGCTTGTGGATGCCGCCGAGGCCGAGGCCGATCGTGCGGTGGCCGCCGACCGCGTCCGCGCCCTCGATCCACGCCTCGCCGCCGAGCGACGTCCGCTCGGAGAGGCTGCGGGTGAGGGCGAGCCCGCTTTGCCAGAAGTCGCGGTTCCCGGCGCCCGGATTGATCGTGTAGCCGGCGCCGCCGAACAGCGACCAGCGGTCGAAATCCTTCTGCGCCCAGAGCGGCAGCAGCAGGCGGACGCGCCCCGTGCCGAAACGGTGCCCGCCGGTCGGCAGGATGACGCGCGGGAAGATCGCCGCTTCGAAGCCGCCCCGTTCGGCTTTGATGAAACGGTATTTGACGCCGAGCTCCACGTCCCCGGGGCCGACGCGCGTCCCCCTGCCGCCCTGATGGGTCAAGGCGACGGGAAGGGTGGCGGTGAGCTGGACGTCCTTGAAGCCGCCGTAATTGAGGTCGATTCCGCCCTCGCTTTCCAAGTCGCGATGCTGGCCGGAGCCTGCGCCGAAGACGTAGATCTCCCAATGGCCGAGGTCGGTCGGCTCGGGATCGTCGGTGACGTAGGGCGGGCCGGCCGCCGCCGCCGCGGCCCATGCCCCGGTGGCGAGCGCCGCCGCGCGGCGGACGACGCGGGACCTTATTCGGCGGCGAGGTGCCATTGCGGCGGCTGCTCGGCCGCGCGCAGCCTCTCCTCCTCTTCGAACATGAAGTCCCGCGTGATCGGCAGCGCGTCGCGCCGCTTCACATATTGGATCTGCCAGTTGACCAGACTGCCGTAGCGGAACGCCGCTTCCGCGCCGGCGAGGTAGAATTCCCACATTCGGTAGAAGCGCTCGTCGTAGAGGGCGACGATCTCCTCCTTGTGGGCGACGGTGCGGCGGAACCATTCCTCCAGCGTGTAGGCGTAATGGAAGCGCAGCCCCTCGACGTCGCTGACGATCAGCCGGTTCTTCTCGGCCTCGCTGACCAGCTCCGAGAGCGCCGGGATGTAGCCACCGGGGAAGATATATTTGCGGGTCCATTTGTCGGTGGTGCCGGGCGTTCCCATCCGCCCGCAGCAATGGGAGAACATCACCCCGTCCGGCTTCAGCAGCCGGTTCATGTGCCGGTAGAAACCGGGATAATGGGGCGTGCCGAGATGCTCGATCAGGCCGACGTTGCTGATCCGGTCGAACTGGCCCTGGACGTCGCGATAATCCATCAGCTCGAACTTGACGCGGTCGGCGACGCCTTCCGCCTCGGCCCGCTCCTTGCAGAAGGCGATCTGGTCGGGCGCCAGCGCCACGCCGAGCACGTCGACGTCGTAATGGCGGTGGAAATAGAGGGCGAGGCCGCCCCAGCCGCAGCCGATGTCGAGCACCTTCATGCCCGGCTTGAGATGGAGCTTGGCCGCGATATGCGCCTTCTTGTCGAGCTGGGCCTGCTCGAGGCTGTTCGACGGGTCGCGATAATAAGCGCAGGTATACTGCCGGTCCTCGTC
>JAXDOX010000023.1:0-20128 GCA_034668625.1 Sphingomonadales bacterium | reverse complement strand
ATCTATTCGGGCAAGCTCGAGACCTCATCGCAGGTCATGAACTCGGTCAAGGACAAGAAGGAAAAGGTCGGGCGGATGCTGCTGATGCACGCCAACGACCGCGAGGACATCCAGGTCGCCTACGCCGGCGATATCGTCGCGCTGGCCGGTCTCCAGGACACCACCACCGGCGACACTCTTTGCGCTTCGAATGCGCCGATCATCCTGGAGCGGATGGAGTTTCCGGACCCGGTCATCGAAGTCGCGGTGGAGCCCAAGACCAAGGTCGACCAGGAGAAGATGGGTGTCGCGCTCAATCGCCTGGCGCGCGAGGACCCGTCGTTCAGGGTCACGACCGACCACGAGTCCGGCCAGACGATCATCAAGGGGATGGGCGAGCTCCATCTCGAAATCCTCGTCGATCGCATGAAGCGCGAGTTCAAGGTCGAGGCCAATGTCGGTGCGCCGCAGGTCGCCTATCGCGAATATCTCGCGAAGCCAGTCGAGCTCACCTATACCCATAAGAAGCAGTCGGGCGGCCGCGGCCAGTTCGGCGAAATCAAGATCAACGTGGTCCCGGCCGAGCGCGGAACGGGTTTCCAGTTCTTCGATGAGGTCAAGGGCGGCAACGTCCCCAAGGAATATATTCCGTCCGTCGAGAAGGGCCTGCGCGAGACCGCGTTGACGGGTTCGCTGATCGGCTTTCCGATCATCGATTTCGAAGTGCACCTGATCGACGGCAAATATCACGATGTGGATTCCTCGGCGCTCGCGTTCGAAATCTGCGCCCGTGGCGCAATGCGCGAAGCCGCTCACAAGGCCGGCATCAAGCTCCTCGAGCCGATCATGCGGGTCGAGGTGGTGACTCCGGAAGATTATCTCGGCGACGTCATTGGCGACTTGAACAGCCGCCGCGGGCAGATCCAGGGTACCGACAGCCGGGGCAACGCCCAGGTGGTCGAGGCGATCGTGCCGCTCGCCAACATGTTCGGCTACGTCAATCAGCTGCGCTCGTTCAGTCAGGGCCGCGCGCAGTACACGATGCAGTTCTCGCATTATGACGAGGTGCCGCAGAACGTCGCCGACGAGGTGAAGGCCAAGCTGGCGTAAGCGTCAAATACTAGCTATGGGCGCGCTCGCATTGGGCGGGCCGCCCGATTTTCCAGAAGAAGAGGCGTAAAATGGCGAAAGCTAAATTCCAGCGGACGAAGCCGCACGTGAACATCGGGACCATCGGTCACGTCGACCATGGCAAGACGTCGCTGACCGCGGCGATCACCAAGGTGCTGGCTGAGACCGGCGGCGCGACATACACAAGCTATGCCAACATCGACAAGGCTCCCGAGGAGCGCGAGCGCGGCATCACCATTTCGACCGCGCACGTCGAATATGAAACCGCCGCGCGCCACTATGCGCACGTCGATTGCCCGGGCCACGCCGATTATGTGAAGAACATGATCACCGGCGCGGCGCAGATGGACGGCGCGATCCTGGTCGTCTCGGCCACCGACGGGCCGATGCCGCAGACCAAGGAGCACATCCTGCTCGCGCGCCAGGTCGGCGTGCCGTCGATCGTCGTGTTCATGAACAAGGTGGACCTCGTCGACGACCCGGAAATCCTCGAGCTCGTCGAGCTCGAGATCCGCGAACTGCTCTCGAAGTACGACTTCGATGGCGACAACATTCCGATCATCGCGGGCTCGGCTGTCGCCGCGCTCGAGGGCAAGACGCCCGAGCTCGGCCACGACGCCGTCATCAAGCTCATGGCCGCCGTCGACGAGTGGATCCCGCAGCCGGAGCGTCCGCTCGACAAGGCGTTCCTGATGCCGATCGAGGACGTGTTCTCGATCTCGGGCCGCGGCACCGTCGTCACCGGCCGCGTCGAGACCGGCATCATCAAGGTCGGCGAGGAAGTCGAGATCGTCGGCATCCGCGACACCCAGAAGACGGTCGTCACCGGCGTCGAGATGTTCCGCAAGCTGCTCGACCAGGGCCAGGCCGGCGACAATATCGGCGCGCTGCTGCGCGGCACCAAGCGCGAGGAGGTCGAGCGCGGCCAGGTCCTCTCGAAGCCGGGCGCGATCACCCCGCATACCGACTTCAAGGCCGAGGTCTACGTGCTCTCGAAGGACGAAGGCGGCCGCCACACGCCGTTCTTCGCCAATTACCGTCCGCAATTCTACTTCCGCACGACCGACGTGACGGGCGAAGTGGTGCTGCCGGAGGGGACCGAGATGGTAATGCCGGGCGACAACGTGCAGCTCGGCGTCAAGCTGATCGCCCCGATCGCGATGGACCAGGGCCTGCGCTTCGCCATCCGCGAGGGCGGCCGGACCGTCGGCGCGGGGGTTGTCGCCGAGATCACGAAGTAATATAGGGTCCGCAAGCCGCCCGGGTCGGGAGATTCGGGCGGCTTCGGCTTCAGTATGAGTTTTAGGCCGTTCCGGGGCCGCAAGGGTCCGGATCGGCAGTTTTTGATTTGTCCCTCGGGGCAGGCTCTTTGCAATCGGTGTAGGAATGGAAACGCAGAACATCCGCATTCGCCTGAAGGCGTTCGATCATCGTGTGCTCGATCAGGCCACGGGCGACATCGCCGACACCGCTCGGCGGACGGGTGCACTCATCCGCGGTCCCATTCCGTTGCCGACGCGCATCGAGAAGTTCACCGTCAACCGCTCGCCGCACGTCGATAAGAAGTCGCGCGAGCAGTTCGAGGTGAGGACGTACAAAAGGCTGCTCGACATCGTGCAGCCGACCCCGCAGACGGTCGACGCGCTGATGAAGCTCGATCTGGCCGCCGGCGTGGACGTCGAGATCAAGCTGGCGTAAGGCGCCGGCATCGTCACCCCGGACTTGATCCGGGGTCCACCTTCCTTCCTGCTCCGCAGGGCCCAAGGAAGGTGGATGCCGGATCAAGTCCGGCATGACGGGATAGGGTGATACCGCGGGAGCAGCGCTCCCGGCCTGCGTCCCCGCCGTTTTGCCTTCGGGCGGAGCACAAGCCCAGGCGGGGCACGCATCATGTTCGGGCTGCACGCCCCCCGGATTTCCCGCGGGGCCTCTGTCGTGAGGAGTTTGGTCATGCGCACCGGCGTGATCGCGAAGAAAATGGGGATGACCCGCCTGTTCCAGGAGGACGGCCGCCACGTGCCGGTCACCGTCCTGGCGCTGGACAATGTCCAGGTGGTGTCGCGCAAGAACGCGGACGACGACGGCTATGTCGCGGTCCAGGTCGGCGCCGGCACCCGCAAGGCCAAGAACATGACCAAGCCCGAGCGCGGCCATTTCGGCAAGGCCGAAGTGGAGCCGAAGGCGCGGCTGGCCGAGTTTCGGGTCGCCGAGGATGCGCTCCTCGAGGTCGGCGCCGAGATCACCGCCGACCATTTCGTCGCCGGCCAGCTCGTCGACATCCAGGGCTCGACCCAGGGCAAGGGCTTCCAGGGCGGCATGAAGCGCTGGGGCTTCGGCGGTCTGCGCGCCACCCACGGCGTGTCGCTCTCGCACCGTTCGCTCGGCTCGACCGGCCAGCGCCAGGATCCAGGCCGAGTCTTCAAGAACAAGAAGATGGCCGGCCATATGGGCGCCAAGAACCGCACCCAGCAGAATCTCGAGATCGTCCGCACCGACGCCGAGCGCGGCCTGCTCTTCGTCAAGGGCTCGGTCCCCGGTCACAAGGGCGGCTGGCTGCTGGTCAAGGACGCGGTGAAGGTCGCCCGTCCGGACGCGGCGCCTTATCCCGCCGGCATCCGCCAGAACAACGACAACGCTCCCGCCGAGACGCCGGCCGAAAGTGCCGCGGCTCCGGAAGCGACCGAAGGCCAGGAAGGCTAAGCCATGAAGGTCAAAGTTCAGAGCCTCGACGGCAAGGCCGGCAAGGATATCGATCTCAACGACGAGATTTTCGACGTCGAGCCGCGCCCCGACATCCTCCATCGCGTCGTCACCTGGCAGCTCGAGAAGCGCCGCGGCACCGCCCGCGCCGCGCGCGAGCGGTCGGAGGTCGCCCGCACCGGCAAGAAGTTCGGCCGCCAGAAGGGCGGCGGCACCGCCCGCCACGGCGACCGCCGCGCGCCGATCTTCGTTGGCGGCGGCAAAGCCCACGGCCCGCGCGTCCGCGACTTCAATCCGTCGCTGAACAAGAAGGTGCGCGCGCTCGGGCTCAGGATGGCGCTCTCCGCCAAGGCGCGCGACGGCCGGCTCATCGTGCTCGAGAATCTCGATCTCGGCGAGGCCAAGACCAAGGCGGCGCGCGAGCGGCTGGCCACCCTCAACCTCGGCAAGAACGCCTTGGTGATCGACGGGGACGCGCTCTCCGTGAGCTTCGCTCAGGCGTCCGCCAATCTGCGGCAGATCGACTTGCTCCCGGCGGTCGGCGCCAATGTCTACGACATCTTGAACCACGAGACGCTGGTCCTGACCCGCGCCGCGGTCGAGAAGCTGGAGTCGCGTTTCAATGGCTAAGGCAGCGAAGAAGCAGGCCCAGGTCGACATCGCCCATTACGACGTCGTCCTCGCCCCCCACATCACCGAGAAATCGACCCTGATCTCCGAGCAGAACGCGGTCGTCTTCAAGGTCGCCAAGAACGCCAGCAAGCCCGAGATCAAGGCGGCGGTCGAGGCCCTGTTCGGAGTCACCGTGACTGGCGTCAACACGCTCACCCAAAAGGGCAAGACGAAGCGGTGGAAGGGCCAGCCTTACCAGCGCTCGGACATCAAGAAGGCGATCGTGACGCTGGCCGAGGGCCAGACCATCGACGTCACCACCGGCATCTGAGGCGCGAGCAATGGCACTCAAGACCTATAACCCGACGACCTCGTCGCAGCGCGGCCTGATCCTCGTCGACAAGTCGGCGCTGTGGAAAGGCAAGCCGGTCAAGGCTTTGACCGAAGGCAAGCGCAAGACCGGCGGCCGCAACAACAAGGGCCATGTGACCTCGCGCGGCATCGCCGGCGGCCACAAGCAGCGCTACCGCTACATCGACTTCAAGCGCCGCAAGTGGGACATGCCCGCGACCGTCGAGCGCCTGGAATACGATCCCAATCGCACCGCCTTCATCGCGCTGGTCAAATATGAGGACGGCGAGCTCACCTACATCATCGCCCCGCAGCGCCTCGCCCCCGGCGACAGCGTGATCGCCGGCCACAAGGTCGACGTGAAGCCGGGCAATGCGATGGAGCTTGGCTCGATCCCGGTCGGCACGATCGTCCACAATGTCGAGATGAAGCCGGGCAAGGGCGGCCAGATCGCCCGTTCGGCCGGCACCTATGTCCAGGTCGTCGGCCGCGATCGCGGCATGGTCATCGTCAGGCTCAATTCAGGCGAACAGCGTTACATCCGCTCCGACTGCATGGCGACGATCGGCGCGGTCTCCAACCCCGACAACCAGAACCAGAATTTCGCCAAGGCCGGCCGCAGCCGCTGGATGGGCAAGCGCCCGCTGACCCGCGGCGTCGCCAAGAACCCGGTCGACCACCCGCACGGCGGCGGCGAAGGCCGCACCTCCGGCGGCCGCCACCCGGTCACGCCGTGGGGCAAGCCGACCAAGGGCGCCCGCACCCGCAACAACAAGGCGACGGACAAGATGATCATCCGGTCCCGCCACGCGAAGAAGAAGAGGTAGATATGGCCCGCTCCGTCTGGAAAGGCCCGTTCGTCGAGCTCAGCCTTCTGAAGAAGGCCGAGGCCGCGCAGGACGCGAACAGCCGCACCCCGATCAAGACCTGGTCGCGCCGCTCCACCATCCTGCCGCAGTTCGTCGGCCTGACGTTCAACGTCTACAACGGCAGGAAATTCATCCCCGTCTCCGTCAACGAGGAGATGGTCGGCATGAAGCTCGGCGAGTTCGCGCCGACCCGCTACTTCCCCGGCCACGCCGCCGACAAGAAGGGCAAGAGGTAAGCCATGGGCAAGGAAGCATCCACCCGCAAGGTCGCCGACAACGAGGCGCTGGCGGTCGGCACGCAGATCCGCGGCTCGGCCCAGAAGCTCAATCTCGTCGCCGGCCTGATCCGCGGCAAGAAGGCCGAAGACGCGCTGAACATCCTCTCCTTCTCGCCCAAGGCGATGGCGATCGAGGTCAGGAAGGTGCTCGCCTCGGCGATCGCCAATGCGGAGAACAACCACAATCTCGACGTCGACAGCCTCGTCGTCGCCGAGGCGTCGGTGGGCAAGAGCCTGTCGATGAAAAGGTTCACCCCCCGCGCCCGCGGCCGCTCCAGCCGCATCGTCAAGCCGTTCAGCCGCGTGCGCATCGTCGTGCGCGAGGCCAGCCAGGAAGCGTAAGCACATGGGTCAGAAAAGCTCTCCGATCGGCCTCAGGCTGCAGATCAACCGGACCTGGGACAGCCGATGGTATGCGGAAGGCGCCGATTACGCCCGCCTGCTGCTCGAGGATCTCAAGATCCGCGACTTCATCATGAAGGCGCTGCCCCAGGCGGCGATCTCCAAGGTGGTGATCGACCGGCCGGCCAAGCTGTGCCGCGTCTCCATCTACGCCGCGCGCCCCGGCGTGATCATCGGCAAGAAGGGCGCGGACATCGAGAAATTGAGGAAGCAGCTCGGTGCGATGACCTCCAGCGACGTGTCGCTGAACATCGTCGAGATACGCAAGCCGGAGATCGACGCCAGGCTCGTCGCGCAGGGCATCGCCGACCAGCTTGAGCGCCGCATCGCCTTCCGCCGCGCGATGAAGCGCGCGGTGCAATCTTCGATGCGTCTTGGCGCCGAGGGCATTCGCGTCGTGTGCGGCGGCCGTCTTGGCGGCGCCGAGATCGCGCGGACCGAAGGGTATCGCGAGGGCCGGGTGCCGCTGCACACCCTGCGCGCCCATCTCGATTATGCCGAGGCGACCGCCCACACCTCCTACGGAGTGTGCGGCGTGAAGGTGTGGATCTTCAAGGGCGAGATCCTCGGCCACGATCCGATGTCGCAGGATCGGCTGATGATGGAAGCGCAGACTTCCGGCGTGCGCCCCGCGCGCGACGACCGCCGCTAAGGAACGAGGACAATGCTGCAACCCAAACGCACCAAGTTCCGCAAGGCCTTCAAGGGCCGCATCCACGGCGACGCCAAGGGCGGCACGGCGCTGAACTTCGGCGCCTACGGCCTCAAGGCGCTGGAGCCGGAGCGGATCACCGCCCGCCAGATCGAGGCGGCCCGCCGTGCCATCACCCGCCACATCAAGCGCCAGGGGCGCCTCTGGATCCGCATCTTCCCGGACGTGCCGGTCTCGTCCAAGCCCGCCGAGGTCCGCATGGGCTCGGGCAAGGGCTCGCCCGAATTCTGGGTGGCGCGGGTCAAGCCCGGCCGCATCCTGTTCGAGCTGGACGGCGTTCCGGGCCCGATCGCCCGCGTGGCGTTCGAGCGCGCCGCCGAGAAGCTGCCGATCAAGACCAAGGTCATCGCCCGCCTGGGCGAGACCCTGCTCGAGGACGTCTGACATGCCCAAATATCAGGATCTCAACAAAGACACAGACGACCAGCTGACCGAGCAGCTGCAGCAGCTGAAGCGCGAGCAGTTCAACCTGCGCTTCCAGGCCGCGACCAACCAGCTCGAGAAGCCGTCGCGAATCCGCGAGGTCCGCCGGACCATCGCCCAGATCAAGACGCTGAAGTCCGAGCGCGCCCGTGCCGCTCAGGCGAAGGCATAGGGAGTAGCAAGAATGCCGAAGCGCGTTCTCACCGGCCGGATCGTGTCGGACAAGACCGACAAGACCGTGGTGGTTCTGGTCGAGCGGCGGGTGAAGCACCCGCTCTACGGCAAGATCATCAAAAGGTCGAAAAAGTATCACGCCCATGACGAGGGCAACGAGTTCAAGGCCGGCGAGACGGTCCGCATCGAGGAGACGCGGCCGATCTCGAAGCTGAAGACCTGGAAGGTGCTGGACCGCGTCGACACGCACGCCACGCCGGAAAAGGCGGACGTGGCGTAGGTTTGAAATTGGGCAAGGGCAGACGGGAAAGACTCCGTTCGCCCTGAGCCTGTCGAAGGGCCTTCCTTCTTCACCGAAGAAGAGAAGGTGAGGGCTTCGACAAGCTCAGCCCGAACGGGATTGATTATGCGGGTCCGGCTATCCGGACCGGATCGAAAGAAGGAATTGGATCGATGATCCAGATGCAGTCCAACCTCGACGTCGCCGACAATAGCGGCGCGAAGCGCGTCCAGTGCATCAAGGTGCTGGGCGGCTCGAAGCGCCGTTTCGCCGGCGTCGGCGACATCATCGTCGTGTCGGTGAAGGAAGCGGCCCCCCGCGGCCGCGTCAAGAAGGGCGACGTCCACAAGGCGGTCATCGTCCGCACCGCCAAGGACATCCACCGCCCCGACGGGTCGACGATCCGCTTCGATTCGAACGCGGCCGTCCTCGTCAACAACAACCAGGAGCCGATCGGCACCCGTATCTTCGGCCCGGTCGTCCGCGAGCTGCGCGCGAAGAAGCATATGAAGATCATCAGCCTCGCGCCGGAGGTGCTGTAACCATGGCGCAGAAGATCAAGAAGGGCGACCGTGTCGTGATCCTGTCCGGCAAGGACAAGGGCAAGCACGGCGAAGTGACCAGGGCCATGCCGAAGGACGGCAAGGTGGTGGTCGCCGGCGTCAACGTCATCACGCGGCACCGCAAGCCGAGCCAGGCCAACCCGCAGGGCGGGCTGGAGCGCTCGGAGGCGCCGCTCCACGCCTCGAAGGTCGCGATCGAGGATCCGAAGACTGGCAAGCCCTCGCGCGTCCGCTTCGAAACCCGCGACGGCAAGAAGGTGCGGGTCGCGGCCCGCTCCGGGGAGCTGATCAATGGCTGATTCCAAATACACCCCGCGCCTGAGGCGCGACTATGACGAGCGCATCGTCCAGGCGATGACGGAGAAGTTCGGCTACAAGAACCGGCTCGAAGTTCCCAAGATCGATAAGATCGTCATCAACATGGGCGTCGGCGAAGGGGCCCAGGACAAGAAGAAGACCGAGACGGCCGCCGCCGAGATGGAGCTGATCGCGGGCCAGAAGCCGGTGATCAGCAAGGCGAAAAAGTCGATCGCGCAGTTCAAGCTGCGCGAGGGCATGCCGATCGGAGTCAAGGTGACGCTCCGCCGCGAGCGGATGTACGAGTTCCTCGACCGGCTCGTCACCATCGCGCTGCCGCGCGTTCGCGACTTCAGGGGTTTGAACCCCCGCTCGTTCGACGGCCGCGGCAATTACGCGATGGGCCTCAAGGAGCAGATCGTGTTCCCCGAGATCAACTATGACCGCATCGAGAAGGTGCGCGGCATGGACATCATCGTCACCACCACCGCGAAGACGGACGAGGAAGCGCGCGAGCTGCTGCGCCTCTTCAACTTCCCGTTCCCGCAGGAGGAGCAGGCCAAGCAGGCCGCCTAACGAATAGCCCTCTCTCCTTCAGGGGAGAGGGTTGGGAGAGGGGAAAAGCCTCTCCCGCCAACGAAACCGAGAGGATGGAACGGACACCCCCTCTCCCCGGCCCTCTCCCCTGAAGGGAAGAGGGGGAAGAAGGAAAGAGAACTTAAGTCATGGCGAAACTGAGTTCGATCAACAAGAACGAGCGTCGCAAGAAGCTCGTCAAGAAATATGCCGGCAAATATGCCCGGCTGAAGGCGATCGCGGACGACGAGACCCGCGACGACACCGAGCGGCTGATCGCGCGGCTGAAGCTGGCGGAGATCCCGCGCAACGGCAACCCGACGCGCGTGCGCAATCGCTGCGGCCTCACCGGCCGCCCGCGCGCCAATTATCGCAAATTCGGACTGTCGCGGATCATGATCCGGGAGCTTGGCAATAAGGGCCTGATCCCCGGTCTCACGAAGTCCAGCTGGTAAGGTATAGATATGCCATTGACCGATCCCCTGGGTGATATGCTCACCCGCATCCGCAACGGCCAGCAGGCGCGCAAGGATTCCGTGGTGAGCCCGGCGTCGAAGCTGCGCGCGCGGGTCCTCGACGTGCTCCAGCGCGAAGGCTATATCCGTGGCTATGCCGAAGAGGCGCTCGGCCCCGCCAGGGGCCTGCGCATCGAGCTTAAATATTTCGAGGGCCGCCCGGCCATACAGCACGTCTCGCGAGTCTCGAAGCCCGGCCGCCGGGTCTATTCGGGCTCGCAGGACCTGCCGCGGGTCAGGAACGGCCTCGGCATTACCATCGTCTCGACGCCCAAGGGCGTTCTCTCGGACGCGGAAGCGCGCGAGCAGAATGTCGGCGGCGAGGTGCTGGCGGAGGTATTTTAAGATGAGCCGCATTGGAAAAGTCCCCGTCGCCCTGCCGAGCGGCGTCAGCGCCTCGATCGAGGGGTCGGTGCTGTCGGTGAAAGGGCCGAAGGGCATTCTCACCATGCCGATGCTCGACGACATCAGCTACGGCATCGAAGACGGGCGAATCGTCGTGAAGCCGGCCAACGAGACCAAGCGGGCGCGCTCCTTCTGGGGCATGCACCGCACTCTGGTGCAGAACCTCGTCACCGGAGTCACCGAGGGCTTCACCAAGACGCTCGAGATCACCGGCGTCGGCTATCGCGCCGCGGCGCAGGGGCGCAACCTGCGCCTCCAGCTCGGCTACAGCCACGACGTCAACATCGCGGTGCCGGAAGGCCTCGAGGTGAAGACTCCGGACCCGACCACGGTCGAGATTTCGGGCAACGACCGGCAGCGCGTCGGCCAGCTCGCCGCCGAAATCCGCCAGTGGCGCAAGCCGGAGCCCTACAAGGGCAAGGGCATCAAATATCGCGGCGAGTACATCTTCCGCAAAGAAGGCAAGAAGAAATAGCCATGGCGAAGCTCACCCTCTTCGAACGGCGCCGGCAGCGCGTCCGTACCTCGCTTCGGAGCCGCGGCGCCACCCGCCCGCGCCTCTCGATCCACCGTTCCGGGCGGCACATCTACGCCCAGGTGATCGATGATAAAGCGGGGCGCACCGTCGCCGCCGCCTCGACCCTCGACAAGGATCTGCGCGGCAAGACCGGCGCCACCATCTCGGGCGCGCAGGAGGTGGGCCGCACGCTCGCCGAGCGCGCCAAGGCGGCCGGCGTTACCCAGGTGGTTTTCGACCGTGGCGGTTTCCTGTTCCACGGCCGCGTCAAGGCGCTCGCCGACGCCGCGCGCGAAGGCGGATTGGAGTTTTAAATGGCTGACGAGAACACTATCGAGACCCAGGCCCCAGCGCCGGCGGCGGCCCCCGAGGCCGCTGCGCCCGAGGCCGCTCCCGCCGAGGCCGGCGCACCGCCGGCCCGCGAGGGCCGCGGCCCTCGCGGCGGCCGTGGCGGCCGTGGTGGCGGCGGCGGCGGGCGCGGCGGCGATCGCGGCGGCCGGGGCCGGCGCGACGAGCGCGGCGGCCGGGGCCGCGGCGGCGACGACGATGGCGGCGAGGAGCTGATCGAGAAGCTCGTCCACATCAACCGAGTCTCCAAGACGGTGAAGGGCGGCAAGCGCTTCGGATTCGCGGCTCTGGTCGTGGTCGGCGACGGCAAGGGCCGCGCGGGCTTCGGCCACGGCAAGGCCCGCGAGGTGCCCGAGGCGATCTCCAAGGCGACCGCGGCGGCCAAGAAGGCGATGGTCCGCGTACCCCTGAAGGAAGGCCGCACTCTCCATCACGACGGCAACGGCCATTTCGGCGCCGGCCGCGTCACCCTCCGCTCGGCGCCGCAGGGCACCGGAATCATCGCCGGCGGCCCGATGCGCGCCGTGTTCGAGAGCCTGGGGGTCGCCGACGTGGTGACCAAGTCGGTCGGCACGTCAAACCCCTACAACATGATCCGCGCGACCTTCGAGGCGCTGACCGAGCAGACTTCGCCGAAGTCGGTGGCGCAGCGCCGCGGCAAGAAAATCGCCGACCTGCTCGGCCGCGGCGGCTCGCAGACCGCCGAGGCCGACGCCGCGGCGGCGGTGGAGTGAAGATGATGGCCACGATCAAGCTAACTCAGACGGGATCGCCGATCCGCCGCACGCCCGACCAGCGCAAGACGCTGATCGGGCTCGGCCTCAACAAGATGCACCGCACGGTCGAGCTGACGGACACGCCCGAGGTCCGCGGCATGATCCGCAAGGTGCAGCATATGGTGTCGGTGGAGGGGTAGATCCTCCGTCACCCCAGCGAATGCTGGGGTCCATGCGGCAGTGGAGACACGAAGGCCGCATGGATGCCAGCCTTCGCTGGCATGACGTGGGACCAGTTCCACCGTCTCCACTAGCGCGACTACAGCGAAAGCGAGTGCAGAACATGAGACTCAACGATCTTCGTGACAATAAGGGCGCCCGCCAATCGCGCGTGCGCGTCGGGCGCGGCATCGGCTCCGGCCTCGGCAAGACCGCCGGGCGCGGGCAGAAGGGCGCCAAGGCGCGCTCGGGCGTCTCGATCGCCGGTTTCGAGGGCGGCCAGATGCCGCTCCACATGCGGCTGCCGAAGCGCGGCTTCAACAACAAGTTCGCCAAGGATTATGCCGAGGTGAATATCGGCGCGATCCAGAAGCTGGTCGACGCCGGCAAGCTCGACGGCAAGGGCACGCTGGACCAGGCCGCGCTGCAGGCGGCCGGCCTCGCCCGCGGCGGCAAGGACGGCGTCCGACTGCTCGGCAAGGGCAGCCTGTCGGCCAAGCTCGCCTTCCGCGTCGCCGGCGTCTCGGCCGGCGCGAGGGCAGCGGTCGAATCCGCCGGCGGCTCGGTCGAGCTCATCGAGACCGTCTCCGCCGCCGACAAGGCCGCGGCCAAGAAGAACAGCGTCAAGAAGCGCAAGGCCTGAGGCTGGATTGCTTCGTCCACCGGCATCCGCCGGGGTTCTCGCAATGACGGAGCTAGGGCCTATATGACGCCGAGCGTCTAGGGGAATTACCGAATGGCATCCGCAGCCGAACAAATGGCCTCCAACCTCAGCCTCGCGAATTTCGCGAAGGCGACCGACCTCAAGAGGCGCCTTTGGTTCACCCTGGGCGCGCTGGTCGTGTTCCGGCTGCTCTCCTTCGTGCCGCTGCCCGGCATCGATCCGCGCTCGCTCGCCACCCTGTTCGACACGACCAAGGGCAGCGTGCTCGATTTCTTCAACACCTTCTCGGGCGGCAGCCTGCAGCGCATGTCGATCATCGCGCTCGGGGTGATGCCCTACATCACCGCCTCGATCGTCGTGCAGCTCGCCACCTCGATGTCGCCGACGCTCGCGGCGCTGAAGAAGGAAGGCGAGAGCGGCCGCAAGAAGATCAACCAATATACGCGCTACGGCACCGTGTTTCTCTGCGCCATCCAGGGCTATTTCATCGCCGTCGGCCTCGAGGGCTGGGGCCACACGACCACCGGCTCGGCGGTGATCCACCCGGGCTTCCTGTTCCGCGTCACAACGGTCATCACCCTGATCGGCGGAACCATGTTCCTGATGTGGCTGGGCGAGCAGATCACCAGCCGCGGCATCGGCAACGGCGTGTCGCTGATCATCATGGCCGGCATCGTCGCCCAGTTGCCGACGACGCTGGCGCAGATGTTCGAGGGCGGCCGCACCGGCACATTGTCGCCGCTGCTCATCATCGGGGTCATGGTCGTTTCCGCCGGCCTTATCCTCGGCATCTGCTTCATGGAGCGCGCCCAGCGACGGGTGCTGATCCAATATCCCAAGCGCCAGACCGCGCGCGGCCAGATGCAGGCCGAGCGCTCGCATTTGCCGCTCAAGATCAACACCGCGGGCGTCATCCCGCCGATCTTCGCCTCGTCGCTGCTCTTGATGCCGCTCACCATCGCCCAGTTCGCCGGCAACCGCGTCGCCGGCGAGAGCCGCTGGGGCGATCTCCTGATCACCATCACGACCGCGCTGCGCCACGGCGCGCCGCTCTACATGGCGCTCTACGCGGCCGGGATCATCTTCTTCTGCTTCTTCTACACGGCGGTGGTGTTCAACCCCGAGGAGACGGCGGAGAATCTGAAGCGCTACGGCGGCTTCATCCCCGGCATCCGCCCGGGCAAGCGCACCGAGGAATATCTCGACTACGTCCTCACCCGCGTGACCGTGATCGGCGCCGCCTATCTGACCGTGATCTGCCTGGTGCCGGAATATGCGATCGCCCAGCTCGGCCTCAACTTCAGGCTCGGCGGCACCAGCCTGCTCATCGTCGTCAACGTGACGATGGATACGGTGACGCAGATCCAGAGCCACCTCATCGCCCACCAATATGGCGACCTCATCAAGAAGGCGAAGCTGAAGGGCGGCGGCCGGCGCTGACCGGGACGCGGCTCTGAAGGGAGGTACGCGCCGATGAACATCATCCTGCTTGGGCCCCCCGGCGCGGGGAAGGGCACCCAGGCCCAGCATCTGATCGCCGGCCGCGGCCTCGTCCAGCTCTCCACCGGCGACATGCTGCGCGGGGCCATCAAGGCCCAATCCCCGATCGGCCTCCGCGCCAAGGCGATCATGGAAGCGGGCGAGCTCGTGCCCGACGAAATGGTCGACGAGCTGATCGAGAACCGGCTCGACGCGCCCGAAGGCTATGCCGGCGCCGGCTTCATCTTCGACGGCTATCCCCGCACCGAGGCGCAGGCCATCTCGCTCGACCGGATCCTCGCCGCGCGCGGCCTGAGGCTCGATCACGTCATCGAGCTGATCGTCGACGAGCAGGCGCTGGTCGACCGCATCACCGGCCGCTTCTCCTGCGCCAAGTGCGGCGAGGGCTATCACGACCGCTACAAAATGCCCAAGGTCGAGGGCCTCTGCGACGTCTGCGGTTCGGACGAGTTCAAGCGCCGCCCCGACGACAATGACCAGACGGTCCGCACCCGCCTCGCCGAATACCGCGCCAAGACGGCGCCGATCCTGCCTTATTACGAAGCGAAGGATCTCGTGCGCCGGGTGGATGGGATGGCGCCGATCGACGAGGTGCAGCGCGAGATCGATGCCCTCCTCGGGCCCGCCCTGAGGGCGCGTTGACCCACTCCTGATTCTGGCGCATCCCTTTCTTCCAAGGACTTGTCTGGGGGATCATCGATGCAGCTCGTCTCGTTCGGCGCCGCGCTCCTCCTCGGCCTGTCGCTGCCCGCGCTGGCGCAGACCGGCGCAGCGCCGGGGCCGGGCGCCATCCCAGCGAAGCCCGCCGCGGCGCGGCCGGGGCCGCCCGATCCGATGGCGCTGATGGCCGCCGAGCGGCAGGCGATGGGCAAGCTCGCCATGCTCGACGGCGCCTGGCGGGGGAGTGCCTGGACGATCACGCCGCGCGGCAAGGTCGAAGTCACCCATACCGAGCGGGTCGGACTGTTCCTCGCCGGCACCGTCCGGATGATCGAAGGCCGCTCCTATTCCCCCAACGGCACGATCCCGTTCGTCGCGCTCGGCATCATCTCGTTCAACCCGGCGAACGGAACCTACCGCATGCGCTCCTACGCGCAGGGCATGGCCGGCGACTTCGCGATGGCCGTCACCCCCGACGGCTATGCCTGGGAGGTGCCTGCCGGCCCCGGCGCCGTCATCCGCTACCGCGCCGCCGTCTCGAACGGAGCGTGGAAGGAGGTCGGCTTCCGCGTCGCCGACGCGGGCGCGCCGGTGCAGGTCTTCGAGATGAACCTGAAGCGGATCGGCGAAACGCGCTGGCCGGTCGGCGAGCCGGTGCCGATGCGCTGAACGCCGCCGGATGCGCGCCCTCGCCCTACTGTGCCTCCTGGTCGCCGCGCCCGCCGCGGCGGAGGTCAAGTCGGCGACCGCGAACGGCTTCGAGGTCCAGTCGGTGGCCGTGGTCAAGGCCTCGCCCGAAGAGGCGTGGGCGATGATCGCCAGACCGGCGCTGTGGTGGAATCCGGAGCATAGCTGGTCCGGCAAGGCTAGGAATTTGACACTCGAGCCGCGCGCCGGCGGCTGCTTCTGCGAGGCGGTGCCGCCGCGAGGCAGCGTCGAGCATGGCCGGGTGCTGAGCGCGATGCCGGGCCGGCTCCTCCTGCTCGAGGCGCCGCTGGGCCCCCTCCAGTCGCTCGCCGTCGCGACCCGGCTGACCTGGCGGCTGAAGCCCGTCGCTGGCGGGACCGAGATCACCCAGACCTACGTCGCCGGCGGCTACATGCCGATGGGCGGCGACAAGCTCGCGCCGGCGGTCGACGGCGTGCTGGCCGAGCAGCTCGCGCGGCTCAAGGCGAGACTCGACCGCTAGCAGGAGAGGCCGCGATGGCGATTTCGGATCATGTCGACTTCGAGGGCTTCATCCAGGGGGTGGCCCGGCGCAACGCGGGCCAGCCGGAATTCGTCCAGGCCGTCACCGAGGTCGCCGAAGACATTTTCGATTTCATCGCCGACAAGGAGGAATATCACCAATATCAGATCCTCCGCCGCATCGCCGAGCCCGACCGGGTGGTCTCCTTCCGCGTCGTCTGGGAGGACGACAACAACCATATCCGCGTCCAGCGCGGCTGGCGGGTGCAGAACAACAACGCGATCGGGCCCTACAAAGGCGGCATCCGCTTCCACCCGTCGGTGAACGAGAGCGTGCTCAAGTTCCTTGCCTTCGAGCAGACCTTCAAGAACGCCCTCACCGGGCTGCCGATGGGGGGCGGCAAGGGCGGGGCGAACTTCAATCCCAAGGGCAAGTCGGACCACGAAGTGATGCGCTTCTGCCAGAGCTTCATGACCGAGCTCTACCGCCACATCGGCGCCGACGTGGACGTCCCAGCCGGCGATATCGGAGTGGGCTCGCGCGAGATCGGCTACATGTTCGGCCAGTACAAGCGCATCACCGGCGTCTTCGAGGGCGTGCTGACCGGCAAGGGGCTCGAATATGGCGGCTCGCTGATCCGTACAGAGGCGACCGGCTACGGCGCAGTCTACTTCCTCGAGAACATGCTGAAGACCCGCGGCGAGGCTATCGAGGGAAAGCGGGCGGTCATCTCCGGCTCCGGCAACGTCGCGACCCACGCCGCGGAGAGGATTGTGCAATTGGGCGGCAAGGTGCTCACCCTCTCGGACAGCGAAGGCTTCATCCACGATCCGGAAGGGATCACCCAGGAGAAGATCGACTGGGTCAAGGCGCACAAGACCAGGCGGCGCGGCCGGATCAGCGACTATGCCAAGGAATTCACCGGCGCGGTCTTCCATGCCGGCAAGCGGCCGTGGGACGTCCCCTGCGACGTCGCGCTCCCCTGCGCCACCCAGAACGAGCTGCTCGGCGACGACGCCCGCGCGCTGGTCCGCAACGGCTGCAAGGCGGTCGCGGAAGGCGCCAACATGCCGACCGACCTCGAAGGCGTCCACGTCTTCAAGGGGGCCCGAATCCTCTACGCGCCGGGAAAGGCCGCCAATGCCGGCGGAGTCGCCGTCTCGGGTCTCGAGATGAGCCAGAATTCGGCCCGGATCAGCTGGAAGGAAGCCGAGCTTCAGCAGCTGCTGCGCGACATCATGGACGGCATCCACAACCGCTGCCTCGAACATGGCCGCCGCCCGGGCGAGGATTATGTCGATTATGTCCGCGGCGCCAACATCGCCGGCTTCAAGAAGGTCGCCGACGCGATGCTGGCCTTCGGGGTGGTGTGACGGGCGCGAAAAGCTGGGGATGAAAGCCTTGCCCGCTCTTCGCAACCGCTCCAGCAGCGCCTAATCTGCCGCCATGGAGCTCGATGAATCCTTCGAGGAGGGGCGGCCCGTCCGGGAGGCCGACCGGCTGACGCTCGACCTCGACGGCTGGGAGGGGCCGCTCGACCTGCTGCTGACGCTGGCGCGGTCGCAGAAGGTGGACCTGGCGAAGATTTCGATCCTCGCTTTGGTCGAGCAATATCTTGCCTTCATCGCCGACGCGAAGAAGCTGAAGCTGGAGATCGCCGCCGATTACCTCGTCATGGCGGCTTGGCTCGCCTACCTCAAATCCTGCCTGCTCCTGCCCAAGGATAGCGAGGCCGATCCGAGCCCGGAGGAGCTGGCGATGCGGCTGCAGCTGCGGCTGCAGCGCCTTTCGGCGATGCGCGAGGCGGGCGCCCGGCTGCTGGCGCGGGACCGGGTGGGGCGCGACGTGTTCGTCCGCTCGGCGCCGGAAGGGCTTCGGGTGGTGCGCCGGTCGGCCTGGCAGGCCGAGCTCTACGACCTCATCGCCGCCTATGGCGCGGTCCGCGCCCGCGCCGAGCCCGCGGTCCACATCGTCTCGCGCCGGCCGGTAATGACGCTGGAGGAGGCGCTGCTGCGGGTCGAGCGGCTGGTCGGCGCCCACCTCGACTGGACCCGGCTCGAAGCCTTCCTGCCCGAGACCCAGGACGCCGAGTTCCGCAAATCCGCGCTGGCGTCGAGCTTCGTCGCTGCCCTCGAGCTGGCCCGCAAGGGCAAGGTCGAATTGGACCAGTCCGCGCCGTTCGAGCCGCTCTACGTGAGGGCGGCATGATCGAGCAGCCGGACGATCTGCGCGCCGTCGAGGCGGTGCTGTTCGCCGCCGCGGAGCCGATGAGCGCGGCGGAGATCGGCGACCATGTCGGCGCAGGCGTCGAAGTCGCCGGGTCCCTGGCCCAGCTGAGCGCTCATTATGCCGGGCGCGGCGTCAACCTCGTCGAACGCGGCGGGCGCTGGCATTTCCAGACCGCCCCCGATCTCGCCCACATCCTGCGCCGCGAGCGCGAGGAGCCGCGGCGGCTGTCGCGCGCCGCGGTCGAGACGCTGGCGATCATCGCCTATCACGAGCCGGTCAGCCGCGCCGAGATCGAGGCGATACGCGGCGTCCAGATATCCAAGGGCACGCTCGACGTACTGATGGAGGCGGGCTGGGTGCGGCCGGCCGGCCGGCGCGAGGTGCCGGGGCGGCCGCTCACCTACGCCACGACCCAGAGCTTCCTCAGCCATTTCGGCCTCGCCAGCCGCCGCGACCTGCCCGGGCTCGACGATCTCAAGGCCGCCGGCCTGCTCGACCCCATCGACGCGGCGCTGGAACAACTGGAACTGGAAACCGGCCCCGAGGAGGACTAGGTACGCCGCAAGGCATATCGGAGACAGCAAATGGGTGGCTTCAGCATCTGGCATTGGCTCGTCGTGGGCATCATCATCCTGTTGCTGTTCGGCAAGGGCCGTTTCTCCGACATGATGGGCGACGTCGCCAAGGGCATTAAGAGCTTCAAGAAGGGGATGACCGAGGACGAGGAGGCGGAAGCCCAGCGCCGGCTCGATACCCAGCGGCGGATCGACGCCGCGCCGCGCGGCGACTATCCGCCCGAACCGCCGCGGACCACGACGACGGCCGAACCCGTCGATCGCCGCGAGCCCTGATCTCCCCGCGCCGACGAGCCCCGCGCCATGTTCGGCGTTGATTCCTCCGAGCTGCTCATCATCGCCGTGGTGGCCCTGGTCGTCATCGGCCCCAAGGATTTGCCGCGAGTCATGCGCGTCGTCGGCCAGTGGGTCGGCCGCGCCCGCGGGATGGCGCGCCACTTCCGCTCGGGAATCGACGAGATGATCCGCCAGTCCGAGCTCGACGAGCTGGAGAAACGGTGGCGCGAGGAGAATGAGCGGATCATGAAGGCGCACCCGCTGGGCGGCGATTTCGAAACCGTCGAGGCGCTGCCGCCGCCCGCGGCCGAGCCGCCGACGGAAGGGGAGGGGGAACCGCCGCAGGACGAGCTGCCGCTTCCGCCGCCCCCGCCCCGCGAGCTGCCATGAACGACATCGACGAGACCCGCGCGCCGCTCATGGAGCATTTGATCGAGCTCAGGCGCCGGCTGCTGTGGAGCTTCGCCGCGCTGGCCGCGGCGTTCGGCGGCTGCCTCTATTTCGCCCGGCCGATCTACGCCTTCCTGCTCGAGCCGCTCAAGGCGGCGGGGCAGAACAGGCTCATCTACACCGCGGTGTTCGAGGCCTTCTTCGTCGAGATCAAGGTCGCCTTCTTCGCCGCCTTGATGATCGCCTTCCCGATCATCGCCGGCCAGATCTGGCTGTTCGTCGCCCCCGGCCTATACGCCAAGGAGAAGAAGGCCTTCTTCCCCTTCCTGGTGATGACGCCCTTCCTGTTCCTCGCCGGCGCTGCGCTGGCTTATTACGTCGCCATGCCGCTCGCCCTCCATTATTTGCTCGGCTATTCCGGCAATATCGGCGGGATCGAGCAGCAGGCGCTGCCCGGCGTCGGCAATTATCTCGATTTCTCGACCCGCTTCATCTTCGGCTTCGGCGTCGCCTTCCTGCTGCCGGTGTTGCTGATGCTGCTGGAGCGCGCCGGGCTGGTCACCCGCCGGCAGCTGGTG
>JAXDOX010000022.1:0-3927 GCA_034668625.1 Sphingomonadales bacterium | reverse complement strand
AGAGCGCCTGGATCGCACCCAGGAGGTCGGGGGTTCGAGTCCCCCTAGCTCCACTTGAGAACCGCCTGCGTCTGGCGGTTTTCCACATCGGGATGGCCACGGAGGACGGCTACGCGGTGGTTGACTTGGTGCCCATTAGGCTTTACCGCTTTGCATGGAAAGCAGTACTTCCGCTTCCACGCGAAAGCAGCAGCGCGGCGGCGGCCAGGGCCGTGCTTCTACCGACTGGGCGCGCCTATTCGTCCGACTTCAAGGCTGGCGAGGGCGAGAACGCCTCCAACGGCCCACACGAGCGAGGAGCCAAACGCGAGCCACATCCCGATCGCAAAATGGTCCCGCGTGAACGTGGGGACCTCGATCACCTGAACGGAGACGAAGCCGAGCGGGAAGAGCCCGAGAAGACCAGCGAGCGGCAGCCATCTCTTGTCCTCGATCGTGAAGTCGAGGAGCGTGAGGGCGATCGCCACGACAGCGACCGCGAGGAACATGACGTCGGCCCGGCTGAAGAACTGGAACGGGCTCTGGTGTGGGAATCCCCGGGACCACGCAATAAAAAGCGATGCAATGAACCCCCCTGCCGCAGCGATGATCACGACCGTGGCGACGTTGCGCAGGCCACCTCGTTCAGACATCCAATACCTCCGCTCTCGAACACTGATGGAGGTCGAACCTACCCGCTAGCGGGGCCGTAGCTACGGCCCCGCTTCCGCTTTGCGCGAAAAGCAGAAGAAGTACCGCTTCGGACGAAAAGCGGCGTAGGTTTTGCAAATGTGGATCGTCGCGCTCGCAGTGCCCCTTGCGGTCTTCATATGGGCCGTGGTGCTCGCGGCCAAGGGCCGAGTTGCGCAAGCCGTCCCGCTCCTCGTCGTCGCGGGCGTCGTCTTCTGGGGCTTGCTGCTGGTGTTTGCCAGAGGGGGCGAGTAGCCCGGCAGGCCTTCTGCTTTGGACGAAAAGCGGCGGGGTCTGGTAGCCGGCAATCGCCTGGCTGCTGGAGCGGATGAGTCGGGTGCTCTCCGGGATCTGGACCGCGCCGGAGGCTCCTCGGACGATTCGAACCGATGGCGGTGCAACGCGGGTAGGCTGCAGGCGTGGGAGGAGGCCTGAAAATCGCACTGTGCCTGGTCTCACGCCCCCGGCTGGCAGCCGCGCTGGTGGTGCTCGGCGCATTCGGCTACGCAGCGCCGGCCAACGCCTCCACCGTCCCCTGCACGACCACGGCCCTGGTCGACGCGATTGTCGCCGCCAACTCCAACCCGGGGCCGGACACCCTCGACCTGACTGCCTCCTGCGACTACGTCTTCGCGAGCCCGTTCAGCGGCTCCTCCTCCCCGTATGCCTACTGGTACGGGGCGAGCGCACTGCCCGCCGTCGCCTCCGACATCACGATCAACGGCAACGGCGCGACCATCGAGCGAATCGGCAGCGTGCCGTTCCGGTTCTTCTTCGTCGGCGCCGATCCGGCCAACGCCCACACTCTCAACTACGCGACCCCGGGCGCCGGGAAGCTCACCCTCCGCGACGTCACGATCGGAAACGGGCTCGCCAAGGGCGGTGACTCTGGAAGCGGTGGGGGCGGCGCCGGGCTCGGTGGCGCCATCTACAACCAAGGCCAGCTCGTCATTGAGCGCTCGACCCTCCTACAGAACGAGGCTCTGGGCGGCAACTCCGGGCTCGCGGTCAACAACTCCGGCGGCGGCGGGATCTACAACAGCGGCGCCGACGGAGGCACGAACCCCCGCGGGGGCGGGTTCGGCAGCGGGTTCGTGGCCACGGGAAGCTCCGGCGGCGCAGGCGGCAATGTGACCGCTGGCGGAGGCGGCGGCTTTCGCCCAACGGAGAACGGCACGGCGGGAACCAGCACCGGTGCCGGCGGAGGGCCCGCGGTGGGACTCGGCGGCGCGGGAGCGGCGGGTGGCGCGGGCGGAGACGGATCCGGCGGCGGCGGATCAACCGCTGGCCTCGCCGGGGTGTCCGGCGGCGGCTTCGGCGTCGGTGGCCTTGGCGGGACCGGCGGCGGCGGAGGCGGCGTCGGCGGCGGCGGTGGCGGCACCCCAAAGCCCTCCGGCGCCGGGGGCGGAGGCTTCGGCGGAGGCGGCGGGTCTGGCATATCCAACGGCGCCTCGGGGGGTAACGGCGGCTTCGGCGGAGGCGGCGGCGGGGCGGGAAGCGGCGGCACCGCGGGCGCCGGCGGCTTTGGGGCGGGCTCCGGCGGGACCTACGTCGGCGGCGGCGGCGCCGGGATGGGCGGGGCGATCTTCAACCACCAGGGCACGGTCACCGTCACCAACTCGACGCTCTCGGGGAACACGGCCGACGGCGGCACCACCGGCAGCGGCGGCACCTCGGGCCAGGGATTCGGCGGAGCGATCTTCAACCTCAACGGCACGGTCTCCCTGACGTTCTCCACGATCGCCTTCAACACGGCCGACTCGGGCGGCGGCCTCTACGACCTCGGCTACATGGCAACGGACGGCGCGCAGGCCTACTCGGCGTCGGCGACACTTTCGGGCTCGATCCTCGCCAACACCGTTGGCGCGAACGACGCTGTCGTGCAGCACCCCTCCACGGTCGCCAACGGCAGCTCGAACATCGCGCCGACCACCGTCACCGCCACCGATCCCAACATCGTCGTGACGCACTCGAACACCGGCGGGACCTTCAGCGGCTCCCCGATCACCACCGATCCCAACCTCGGCTCGCTCAGCCTCAACGGCGGCGACACACCCACCCACGCCATCATGAACTCGAGCCCGGCCTTTGACGCCGGCGGCAACTGTGCCCTGACCACCGACCAGCGT
This sequence comes from Sphingomonadales bacterium, assembly GCA_034668625.1. GTDB lineage: Bacteria > Pseudomonadota > Alphaproteobacteria > Sphingomonadales > Sphingomonadaceae > Allosphingosinicella. Next base: position 1,129 of record JAXDOX010000022.1, on the reverse strand, counting down.
GGCATCACGCGTCCGCAGGGAGCCGCATGTGACCTCGGCGCGTTCGAGCTCGAGGTCGCAGCACCGCCACCGCCGGTCGACCGTACCGTGACCCTCGCCTACAGCTCGAAGAAGAAGGCGTTCAAGGGCAAGCTCGCGGCGCCCGACAACACCGAGTGCGCCGCGAACGCACCGGTTCAGATCTTCAAGAAGCTCAAGGGCCCCGACGCAAAGCTCGCAACCGTCACCACCGCGGCCAACGGCTCCTTCACGAAGGCGAAGCGGCGCAGGGCCGGCAGCTACTACGCAAAGGCTCCCGCCTTCAATGCGCCGGAAAGCGTGCAATGCCTCGCCGCCAAGTCGGCGACGATCAAGGTCAGGCCGAGCTAGCCCTCGCCGCCTTCAACCAACGCCATTGGTGTAGACGCGATATCCCAGGTCGCGCAGGCGTTCGGGCGAGGGCGCATTCGTCCCGCTCCGATTTCTGTTTGTCCGCGGTCCTCGGTATTCGGCGCTCTGCTCTTCATCCAAGGCGCTTATTGCGCTTTCCATGCAAAGCGAAAGTCTTGGAATCCGCCCAGCTCACTTACGCGTCGCGCGAAGAGGAGGTGTCGGCTCTCGCAGAGGCGCTATTCCATTGGGCACCAGCCGCCTTCTGGTGCCCAAATCCAACGACATCCACGGGCATCCACCGCTATCTGGCGCTCGCAAGGTCGTGACCCGTGAGCTGAACCTGGCTCTATCAAGCCATAAACCCGGTCCCAGGCTTGAGACCGCCGTCCTGGATCGCACCCAGGAGGTCGGGGGTTCGAGTCCCCCTAGCTCCACTCCTTACTTATGCCTGAGTCGTCTGTCCGTCCCATGCGAGTGCAGCTAGCTCGAAGCGCCAAGCAGCAGCGCTATCCGGCCTTGAAGGGGAACGCGAAGACGTGCGATGGCGAGCCGTCGTTCCAGGTCGCCCAGCCCCGGCCCCCGTTCACCGCGAGGTCGAGGTTCGCGAAGCTGCGGTTCCCGGACCCCAAAAGCGTTTCCGGCTTTGACAGCCCGAGGGTGCCGAGCTTCTTGGTATGGCGGTAACGGAGCCGGCCCTGGCCGTCGCGCCAGATGAAGTGGATGCGTCCCTTGGAATCTGCCGCGAGGGCGCCGAAGC
>JAXDOX010000021.1:0-183121 GCA_034668625.1 Sphingomonadales bacterium | reverse complement strand
GGAGGGGCCCCACGCCTCCATGCTCGCTGCGCTCGCCCCCCTCCACCATGCTTCGCATGGTCCCCCTCCCCGTTCCGGGGAGGAGCTACCGCACCCAATCGTCCATCGTCCCTGTGTCGCGCACCTTCCAGGGGAAGCCGCGGGAGTTGAGGAACAGGCGCTCCATCTCCGCTCGGGTGAAGGGGCGCGAGCCGATGCGGGCGAAGACGGCGATCTGGCCGCCGGTCTCGTCTACCGCCCGGTCGCGGTCGAGGCCCTTGGCGATGGCGAGCGCGGCGTGCGGAGTCTTCGCCCAGGCGATCAGCTCGGGCACCGGCGCGGGCGAGAAGCCGTAGAAATTGGGCTGGCTGTCGGGCGAGGTGAGCTGCAGCACCTTGAGCCCGTTCCGCCCGTCCGCGACGTAGGCGAAGAGCGAGGCATTGGTCGAGGCGATTACGACGTCCTCGACATCGTTCATCCGCCCGCCGAACGTCTCCTTGCGGTAGACGATCGGCCGCTCGGGATTGGTGAGGTTGACGATGACCAGGCCGTCCGCCTTGCCGGCGACATAGGCGTAGGTGCGGGCGACGTAGATCTTGCGCGCGTCGGCGAGGGGCACGGTTGCGGCAGGGATTGGCACCGGGCGGTCCATGTGGGTGACGTCGAACAGTTTCAGCCCCTCGGCGTCGGTGACCCAGAGGTAGCGGAATTGTAGCGCCGAGGCGCGGGCGTCGCGCAGGGGCAGGGTGGCCGTCGCACGCGGGTGGAGCGGGTCGGCGAGGTCGACGACCACGAGCCCCGCCGCCGCCGTGACGTAGGCGTAGTGGCCGGCGAGGGTGACGTGGCGTGCGCCGCTGAGCACGCCACCCTCGTTCCACGTGACGGCACGGCGAAGGAAGTTGTTGCGCGGGTCGCCGTCGGCGAGGGTGGTGACGTCGACCAGGATCAGGCCCTCGTCGCTGTCGGTGATCACGGCGTAGCGGTAGATCGGATCGAACGCCTGCTCCTGGTTCGCCGCGCGCAGCTCGGGCGTGTTGCGCAAGGGGTTGATCGGCTGGTTGGTGGGCAAAGCGACGCAGGTGGCGTTGCGGCTCGGCACGTGGATCTTCTGGCCGAGCGGCGAGAAGGGGGCGGTGGTGATCCTCTCGGAGACGCCTTTGTTGCCGATGCTGGCGACGTCGTAGACCCTGAAGCCGCCTCTGCCCTCGGCGACGTACATATATTCGCCGCGATTCTGGAGGCAGCCGACGGGGCCGCCGGTCGCCTGGACGACGCTTCCGAAATGCTCGCCCGACCGATTCCAGTCGATCAGCTCGCGCTTGTTCTGTTCGACGTGGAGCCGCCAGTAATCGGGGTAAGCGTAGCGCTGGAGATACGAGCCGATCACCGCCTGCGGCTCATCCCACTCGGTCACCCGCGTCGCCTGGAACCCGCCGTCGAGGCCGGTCCAGGCGTTGAGGCCGACGAAGTTGGTGAAGTTGGTGCCGAGCAGCAGGAGTTGGGCCATGATCGCGTTGTTGTCGTTCGCGGCCGAGAGGTGGCAGTCGCTGCAGGTCTTGGTCTCCGACGTTCGGACCGTGTGCGGAAAGTGCGGCGCGAACGCCTGCGACGAGAAGCCGGCGGCGGAGATCGGCGGCTGCTGCACGTAGATCCGCTCGCGGTTGAGGTTGGTCGAGGACAGGACGAGTGCCGAGGAAGAGCGGACCGGCGCGATCTCGTTGCCCTTGGTCGTCATGTGCCGCCCGAGCTGGAACATGTCGTCCCGCGCCACCTGCGGGTTGTAGGTCGCGAAGTTGCGCGTCTCCGTCCCCTCGTAGCGGTGCATCGCCGTCTTCCAGTTCGCCTCGATCGGCAGGTGGCAGCCGGCGCAGCTCGTCGTCCAGGAGAGGTGGCAGGTGAAGCAGGCCATCTCACCCGGCTTGTGGGCGAGCTTCCCGTCCGGCACGCCGAAGCCGAATACGAAGCGCCCCGTCTTCGCCCCCTCCTGCGACATCAATTTCGCCCGGGCCGCCTTGAGGTTGAAGCGCGGATTGGCCGGGTCGACGCTGTCCTTGACCAGCGACACCCGCCATTCGAGGCTGGGATCGACGATCGAGCGCTGGACGAGGGCGCGCTGGCCCGCCTCGTCGGTCACCCATTCGAAGCGCCGCCGCCCGTCCTCGTTGCGCAGCAGAGCGAGGTTGGTGCCCCTGGGCGGGGCCGCGGGGCCGGAGGTCAGCAGGTTGGGATAGTCGCGGGTGGTGCCGTGGCAATCCTTGCAGGCGATCTCGATCGCGTTCGGCACCTCGCCGATGATGAAGCCGTTGCCGTGGCTGTCCTGCGCGAAATGGCAGTCGGCGCACTGCATCCCCTTCTCGGCATGGATGTCCATCAGGTGCACCGCCTTGCCCGGCTGCACTCCCGGCGGTGCGAAAGCGGGCGAGCCGGCGCTGCGGAATTTCTCCGGGTCGTCGGGCCGGACGACATGGCCGGCGGCGTCGAGCAGGTTGCCCTCGCGGTCGCGCTTGTAGACGGCGCGGAAATTCCAGCCGTGGCCGTGATAGTCGGCGAACTGGGTGTGCCTCGCTTTCGGGTTCACATCGTCGGCGACGTTGCGGAGGAAATCGAGATCGCCCCACAGTCCGCGCGGCGCCGCGCCTTCGGGGTTGCGGTCGAGAATCTCGCGGGTCTCCGCATCGCTCGGGTGGCGCTGGGTCCGGTAGGCCGCTTCCTTGCCCTTCGGCGGGGTAAGGCGGTTCTCGGGCCCCGGCCACATCAGATCGGCGTCGGCCTCGTAATCCCACATCGTGTAGCCGAGGTAGGAGTTCAGGAAGATATTGGGCTGGTGCATGTGGCAGTTCATGCATTGCGAGGTCGGGATGGCGCGGGTGAAGGCGTGGCCGATCGGGTGGCCGCTCTCCGTCCGCCCGGCGATCGTCGGGTCGGCGGTCGCGGTCTGCCCGTCGCGGCCATATTGCGCATAAGTGAGGCTGTGCTTGGGGTCGCGGTCGTTGGCGTAAACGACGTGGCAGCCGGCGCAGCCCGAATGGCGATAGTCGCCCGGCTGGTCGTTGGTGCCCATGAACCACAGGAACGGGTCGTTCAGCCGGGTCTTGTGGAGGTTGAGGATCGGGATTGCGACTCGAAGCCCCGTGCCCGGCCCGCGGCTCGACTGGCGGATGTCGGGACGCCCGCTTTCCTCGAGCCGCTGGAGGGAGCCGGTGGGGGAGGGGAGGCCGATCTCGGCGAACTGGGTGGAGACGTTGCGCCCGCCGCGCTCGAACACCCGGAAGATGTCGCCCGGCGGCACCACCTGCCAGGTCGGCAGCGGGTAGAGCTCGGCGAGCGCGCCGCGCGCTCTCTGCCGGGACGTGAGCCTGCCGTCGGCCTCGGTGAAGGGCGAGACGATCTTCGCCGGCTCGCCGCGCGACGTATAGGCCTCGCCGAACAAAGGCGTCTTCATCGGCAGGATGCCGTTATTGTAGGCGGCCGCGGCCCAGAACATGGCGCCGGTCGCCATCAGCGAGCGCTCGGCCGCCTCGACCGTCTCGATATGGCAGGCGCCACAGGCCTGGCGCATGACCCGATAATCGGACGGATTGACGAAACGGACGAACTCGGGGCTCTCACGGTTGAGCAGGGTGTAGCTGCGCTTGGGATTGGCCGAGGAGGGCCAGCCCCAGGCTTGCGGGTAGAGCGGGAGGACGTGCGCCTGGTCGCGCGCCGCGACGTAGCGCGGGTCGTCGTGGGGAAGAGCCGGGTCGCCGCGCACCGCGGCGTTGCCGCCGTGGCAATCGGTGCAGCCGAGCACCACCGCCGGCGTCGGGTGCATGGTCCGCGCCTCACTGTCGGTGTGGCAGGAGACGCAACCCGCGCTCTTCGCCTCCGCCTCCTCCGGCGCCTGAGTCTGCGGCGCCGGCGGCGCGCGGACGAGGCTGTAATCGCGCGTCATGGGCGTCTCGCCCTCCGACGCGACGAGGGGCGAGGCGAGGAGCATGAGGAGGGCGAGCGGCAACGCGGCCAGCCAGGGCCCCGATCGCCGGAATTGCGACACGAAACGCGTCAGCATTCAGCCCCCTTGCAACCTGTGACTTATTGCAGAGGGCGCGGCGGGGTAGAAGGGGGCAACGGTCGCCGGAATCGCCTGCAAGAGCGAAAAGACATTGCCGGCCGTTCAAGCCTGTGCGTCCATCGACACCGAAAGGGCCGCCAATGTCGAATACGCAGAGCCACCGCATGCCCGCCCTCTTCATCGGCCACGGCAGCCCGATGAATACGCTCGAGCGGAACGGCTTCACGCGAGAATGGCGCGCGCTCGGCGAGCGGCTGCCGCGGCCGCGGGCTTTGCTCGTCGTCTCGGCCCATTGGTATTTCGGAGCGACCGCGGTCACCGCCATGGCGCGGCCGCGCACGATCCATGATTTCTACGGCTTCCCGCCCGAGCTGTTCGCCTTCCAATATCCCGCGCCGGGCGCGCCGGAACTGGCTGAGGAGGTCGCCGACACCGTGAAGCCGGTCTGGTGCGGCCTCGATCACGACCAATGGGGCCTCGACCATGGCACGTGGAGCGTTCTCGCCCATCTCTATCCGGAGGCGGATGTGCCGGTCGTCCAGCTGTCGATCAATGCGCTGAAGCCGCTCGACTTCCATCTCGATCTCGGCGCCCGGCTGGCGCCGCTGCGCGAGCGCGGCGTGATGGTCCTCGCCAGCGGCAACGTCGTCCACAATTTGAGCCGCATCGCCTGGGACCACCCCGATTCCGCTTTCGATTGGGCGGAGCGCTTCGACGAGGCGGTGGCCGCGCAGCTGGCGGACGATCCCGCCGCAATGCTGCGCCTCGCGTCCCATCGGGACTATGCGATGGCGGTACCGACGCCCGACCATTTCATCCCGCTCGTCTATTTCGCCGGGCTCGCCGCGGCGTCGGGAGAAAGGGTGGAGCCGCTGGTGCGCGGCTATGCGATGGGTTCGCTCTCGATGACCTGCTACGGCGTCGCGACGGGCGAGGCGGCCGCCGGCCGGGCGGCGGGCGCGGCGAGCCTGCCCGAAGGCGTGCCGGCCGACCAGACCAACATTTAAGCCAGCCGCTTTCGGGCACGCACGCTGCGGGTCGAAACTCTAGTCCGCGCTTTTCCCTGACGGCGCTTCGTCGCGGCCCGGCGCCAGCCAGGTGACCAAGTCCCAGGCGTTGTGGATGCAGACGAGGAGCAGCGCCATCAGCAGGGCCGCGACCGCTGACGGCGCCCAAAGGCGGGCGGCGGCGAGGCCGAAGGCGGCAGCGCCGAGCAGGACGTAGAGAACGGCCGGCACGAGGCCGTACCAGCAGGCGTCGAACATTTCGCCGGGCGAAGCGCGGCGAATGGCGCGGGCGATGCGGAGGCCGGCGAGGAGACCGATCAACGCGATGAGCCCGGTCGCGACGGCGAATGTTGCCGGCGTGACCGTCGGCGCCATCGCGGCGCCGCTCAGCAGCACGATCGCTCCGAAATGCCCGACGATCGGGCTGAGGTAGAGCCGGTTGCCCCGCAGCACCAGCGAGCGGGGCCGACCGGCGGTGAGGGTGCTGACGACGAACAGCAGGCCTACCAGAGCGGCGGCGGCGGAGCCGATCAACAGGTAGAAATCTTCCCAGCCGGCGAACATCGGCTCACCCTGCCCGGCGCCGCGGCGGCGCGCAACTAGGGGAGACGCACTCCTACGTGTCCCCCGGCGTCGGCGGCGGAAGGGGACACGTGCAAGTCCATGTCCCCTTTTTACGGGTTGCGGCTGATCGCCCTCAGGAAGCAGGGGGTGCCGGATTCGTCGACCACTTTGACGGCGGTGGCGCCGAACTGACGCTGCATGTCCGGCATCTCCTCCTGGGCGGATCGGGTCGCCTCGTCGAGCGACTCGTAGGCGCGGGTGCCCATCACCAACGGTCCCTTCATCCAGACAATGGTGAAAGCCATTCGGGCATCCTCGCTGTCGCCACTTGCGGATAGGCGCCAAATGGGGTGGGCTCAATGGCTTAGGGGGAGAGGAAGCGGGGACACGAACTTGCTGCGTGTCCCTTGCGCGCCGAGCCTCAATCCGGCTCCACTTGCCTGAGCCTCAGCGGGCGGTCGAAGCGGGCGCCGAAGGCCTCGCCGTCGCACCACCTCACCTCGCCCCGGACGATACCACGGCCGGGTATGTCGATGCCGAAGCGGCAGCCGGGCTCGAGCGGAGCGTCGGTCTCGGCCATGAAGCCTTCGGAGGAGATGTTGCGGATCGCGACGCGGATCTCCCGATCGTCGGGCAGCAAGGCGGCGGTGGTGATGAAAGCGGCAAGGCGCGGCTTGCGCGGCGAGAAGCGGGCAGGCCGTTTGATGTTCAGGCCGGGCATTCGCTTCCTCCCGCTGGCGGTCCGGAAGGTATTGCACCGACACCAGTTAACAATGCGTGAGGCAAAAGGGCGCGATCTCAGCGACATGGCGGGCCGGAACCATCGTTCAGCGGACGGCAAGCCGGTTCCTGCTGCGATGGCGTTTTGCAAGGAGGGAGGCCGATGCCGATTTTCATAGGGGCCGTCGCCGGCCTGGTGGCGCTCAGCGTCGCGGCGTCGCCGCCGGCCCGGCCGCCGCGGCTCAGCGATGCCGATCTGGTGCGTTTCGCCAGCAGCCGGTTCGACCCCTATGCGAGGACCGGCCGGATCCGGGTGCTCGGAGTCCATCGCGGCACTTTGGTGGTGGTCGACTATCCCTGCGGCGACGTCTGCCCCGCTTATACCAGGCGCATTGCCCACTACGACGCACCGCCGGAGGCGTGCGCGCGGGTCGGCGGCACCATCGTCAACGAGCTGGTGCCGCGCGGGCCGGCGGTGATGCCGCGGCCTTATTGCGAGCCGACCGTCATCGTCGGCGTCAAGCCGAAGCTAATGCCGCCGCCCGGTTGAGGTAATGGCCCGTCATGGCCGGACGAGCACCTTGAGGGCCTCGCGCTCGTTCATCGCGCGATAGCCGTCGGGGACTCCGTCCAGTCCGACAATGCGGTCGAAGACGAGGCCCGGTTCGATCCGGCCCTCCATCACGTCGGGCAGAAGCTCGGCGATATAGGCGCGGACAGGCGCCGGGCCGCCGGCGACGCTGACATTGTGGTAGAAGGTCTGCCGTCCGGCGGGGACCGCCTCATAATGCGGCACCCCGACGCGGCCGACGGCGCCGCCGGGACGCACGATGCCGACCGACGTGGCGATGGCCTGCTCGGTGCCGACGCATTCGAGGACCGAGTGGACGCCGAAGCCGCCGGTCAGCTCGCGCACGCGCTCGATCGCCTCGTCGCCGCGCTCGCTGACCACGTCCGTCGCGCCAAAGGCCCTGGCGAGCTCGATCCGGTCCGGGTGGCGGCCCATGATGATGATCTGCTCGGCGCCGAGCCTGCGCGCGGCGATGACTCCGCACAACCCGACCGCCCCGTCGCCGACCACGGCAACCTTGTGTCCGCGGGCGACCCTCGCGGTGACGGCGGCGTGGTGCCCGGTGCCCATCACGTCGGACAAAGTAAGCAAAGCGGGCATCAGCGCATCGTCCTCGCCGACCGGCAGAGCGAACAGCGTCCCGTCCGCCTGCGGGATGCGCAGCGCCTCCGCCTGCGCGCCGCCCGGCTCGCCGCCATTGCCGAAGAAGCCGCCTTGGACGCAGGCGGTCTGCAGGCCCTCTTCGCAGAACATGCAGCTTCCGTCCGAATAGGCGAACGGCATCACGACCACCTGGCCGCGCTTGATGCTCTGAACGTTGCTGCCGACCTCCTCGACCACGCCGATCGACTCGTGCCCCATGCGCTGGCCTTCGACATTCGGCCCGTCATTATAGGGCCAGAGGTCGCTGCCGCAGATGCAGGCGCGGGTGATGCGGATCACCGCGTCGGTCGGTTCCTTGATGGCCGCGTCGGGGACGGTCTCGATCCGGACGTCGCCGGCCTTGTGCATGATTGTCGCGCGCATGGTCTCAGCAATCCTTTCCGTGAAATGACGATGACATCCGTCATGCCTCCTCCTTCACCGGCGCTTCGCGGCCGACCATGGCCATCTGCGCGGGCGCGTAGCGTTCGCCCTCGACCTGGATGTGCGAGGCGGCTTCCTCGATCTCGCGCAAATCGTCCGCGGTCAGGGTGACGTCGGCGGCGCCGATATTCTCGTCGAGACGGTGGAGCTTGGTCGTGCCGGGGATCGGCACGATGTACGGGCGTTGCGCGAGCAGCCAGGCGAGCGCGATCTGCGCCGGGGTCGCGCCCTTCTCTCCGGCGATGCGTTTCAACAGGTCGACGAAGGCCTGGTTCTTGGCCATCGCCTCGGGCTGGAAGCGCGGGATGCTGCTTCGGAAGTCGTTCGCCGGCAGCTTGTCCTTGTTCATCGTGCCGGTCAGGAAGCCCTTGCCGAGCGGGCTGTAGGGCACGAAGCCGATCCCCAGCTCATCGCAGGCTTCGAGGATACCGTTGGTCTCAGGCGCGCGCCACCAGAGCGAATATTCGTTCTGAAGCGCGGCGACCGGCTGCACCTTATGGGCGCGGCGGAGAGTCTCCACGCCCGGCTCGGACATGCCGAAATGCCTGACCTTGCCCTCGGCGATGAGGTGGCCGACGGTGCCGGCGACGTCGTCGATCGGAACGTTCGGGTCGACGCGGTGCTGGTAGAGGAGGTCGATCGTCTCGATGCCGAGCCGCCGCAGCGAGCCTTCCACGGCCTCTCGTATGCGCTCAGGGCGGCTGCAGACGCCGCGATTCTCGCGAGTCTCGGGGTCGATGTCGAAGCCGAACTTGGTCGCGACCGCCACCCGGTCGCGGAACGGCCGCAGCGCCTCGCCCACGACCTCTTCATTCTCGAACGGTCCGTAGACCTCGGCCGTGTCGAAAAAGGTCACGCCGCGCTCCACCGCCGCGCGGATCAGCGCGACGCCGTCTTCCTTGCTGAGGTGCGTCGCATAGCTGAAGCTGATGCCCATGCAGCCAAGGCCGATGGCCGACACTTCAAGGCCGCTGCGGCCGAGGTCACGTGTCTGCATTTTCTGCCTCCTGAATCTCGCGCCGACCTGCACGACCCGCAGAGTCGCTGCGACGGTAGCCGGGGAACGCCCGCTCAAGGGGATTGGTCCGCACTCCGGCGAAATCGAGCCGGTCCTCGACGCTGTCAGTGAGCTCCGCGACGAGCCGCCGGGCCCCGCGCGTCACCGCTCAGTAGCTGACGATCGCGTTCAGCAGCACCGAGACGTAGCGCTTGTGGCGGTCCGAATTGGCGAAGAGGTCCTTAAAGCCGGCACCGGGCTGCAGCACCGCCGCCGAGGCGCGGAAGACGAGGTTTTGGGTAAATTTGGGGCGGTAGATGGCCGCGGCCGATATGTCCCAGCCTATGTCCCTGGCGATGCTGCCCTCGTTCCTGAGCGCCTGCAGCACGGCCGTGTTGGCGAACCAGAGGTGGTTCAAATTGGCGCTGAGGCGAAGCTGCGGCAGCAGGTCGAAATCAGCGCCGCCGCCGGCGAGAATGGTGCCGGGATTGTTGAAGTTGGACTGGCCCTGCTCCTTCGACGAGCGGAGCGAGTTCAAGATGCCGTTGCGGCCGTTGATCGCCACCGCGCGGCCGCCGCCGGCGAAGGGGATCGACTGGCGGATCCAGTAGCTGGTGTCGGCGCCAGCGAAGATCGGGTTCTCGAAGATCGCGTCGAAGCCGGTTTCCTTGTCGTTGAACGGGTGGCCGTCGCCGCTGGCGTAGAGGAGCGAGCCGCGGACGCGGACCCAGTCGACGTCGTAGCTCGGCTCGGCGGCGAGGAAGAAGGCGCGGACATGGCCGGTGCGGCCGGTGAAGATATTGTCGCGGTCCCAGCCGAAGGCGCCGTAGGCGGAGGCGGTGAGGTTGAGCCGCCCGAAATGGCCGTCGCCGTTGAGGCCGAGATAGGCGACGTCGTAATTGCGGGCGCGGAGGTTGCCGATCAACGCCGGGCGGACCGGAAAGCCGTTCTTGTCGACCTCGAGGTCGCCGCGCTCGCGGTTGGCGTTCCAGGTGAGGCTCGCCTGGCTGGTGAAGCCGGGGACGGGAAAATCCTGGCGGTAGAGGTTGGCGTGGAGGATCCAGTCGCTGCGCGGGCCCTGCAGCACCGAGTTGAGGCCGCTGTTGGTGTCCTTCTCAAGACGCCAGATGGCGGCGAGATTGTACTGGAAGCGGTTGTTGTCGCGGTTGCCGAACAGGCGCACGCCCAATTGCTGGTCGTTGAACAGGAATCCGCGGAAATCGAGCTGGAAGGGCTGGATGCCGACCCGGACGGAATCGAAATCGTAGCGGGCCGAGACGTCGCGCAGATGATAGTCGACGAACGCCTCCTGCACGCCGACGAAGGCGTCGAGCCGCGACGTGCCTTTCGAGGGCTGCACGAACAGGATGCGGCGCTCGGAGACGTCGACGTAATTCAGGTTGAGGGCGAGGCTCAGCCGGTATTCGACGTGGGGCGGCATGAAGGCCGTTGAGCCCTTGAACAAGGACGCCCCGACAATGAAGGTCTGGGCCAATGCGAGGCTGTCGTTCTTTCCGAAGACGTCGACCTCGCCGGGGCGCTCGGTGGTCTGGACGCCGACCGGGATCGGGAAGGTGCGGGGCTCGATCACACTATCCGAAACGGCGCTGAGGTTCAGGAACCAGTCGTGGCCTTCGAGCCCGAGGAAGCGGGGGGTGCGGCATTTGGGCTTGCCCTCGGCGCGGCGCCTCGTCTGCTCCTCGTCGGTCGGCAGGCAGAGCGGCCGGTCGGCTTTGTACGTGTTCTGATTGTAGGGATCGAGCCAGCGCTCCTTGACCATTCCGAGGCTCTGGATCAGCCGCCACCGGTCGGGGACCGGGATCTGGTCGGTCGGAAAGGCCTCGGGCGGCGGTGCCCTAAGCGCACCGGGATTGTCTTGGCTGACTGGCGGCTCCAGCACCCGTTGCGGCACGCCGGGCCGGCGGCGGCCGGGGAGGGGGGCGGTCTCGGGGGTCGTGACCGGTTTTTCCCCTCTCCCGTCGGGAGAGGGGTAGGGGAGAGGGGCTTCGGCGTCAGTGCTTTGATCGCCAACGTCCGAGCCCCTCACCCCCAGCCCCTCTCCCCCAGGGAGAGGGGAGAGGAGGGCGAGGGCTAACGCACTCGCGAACGTCACTTCCCCTCGCAGACATTCTGCTCGGACGTGCCGAGGAAGGGGGCGAAGGGGCAATTGACGTAGCGGAGGCGGACGCCGTTCCCGCCGACGTTGACGACGATCCGGTCGGCGCGGCGGGCGGGGTCGGCATTGGCGAAGGTGCCGGCCCGCAGGCCGCCATTGTAGGTGCCGAGGAAGGCGATCATGTCGTCCTGGTCGATGCCGTCGCCCGAGACTCCGATCGCGCCGACCAAATTGGCGCCGCGATAGACCGGGACCGAGCCCGGGAAGATCTGGATGCCGTTGGCGAGCCGCGTCGGGTGGGGGATGCGGCTGCACGCTTGCGGCACGTCCGGGCCCGCGCCGAGGACGAAGCCGACATGCTGCTTCACCGCGAGCTGGACCAAAGCCGACTGGAGGCCGGTCGAGAAAGGATTGAACGCGTCGATCGGGCGCGAGAAGGGCCCTGGCGGGCGGCCGACCTCGCCATCGGGGAAATAGGGGCGGGAGAGGTTGCCGCCGGCGCGGTCGGTGAAGGCGAACTGGCCGGTCAGCGCATTGGGATCGCCGAGGAAGGCCCGCACCGCCGTCACGAAGCCGGCGACGTCAGGGTCGGGGTCCGACTGGAGCTCGGCGGCGGCGTTCGCGCTCGAATAGAAAGCGGCCGTGCGCGCCTTCTGGAGCGAGACGTCGATGCCGAAGATCGGCGCGTCGGGCGAGCGGACGATGCCGAGCACCTCGCCGTTGGTGTCGACCACCGAGATCGAGACCTGGGCGCGGCTGTCGAGCGGGTGGCGGATCTGGGCGCGCGCCGCACTCATGATCCGGAACGCCTCCTCGAGCAAGGCGGCGACCTCGCCGGCGCTGAGGTTGCCGTCGGTGCCGGCGCGGATCGGGTAGCGGTCGGCGCCGGCGCCGTTGGTGAGGATGAAGGCGTCCGGATTGGCGAACTCGGCTGGGCTGGCGGCTCGGATGCCCGAATCCTCGGCGCCGTAGATCCGCCCGGCCAGCACCCCGCCGCCGGCATTGTAATAGCCGTTGACCGAGTGGAGCGCGCCGAGCGTTCCGTTCACCGAGGCGAACGGCGCCGCAGCGGCCGGATTGGCGGCGAGGTCGCCTGGCGTCGCGTCGGAGAAGCGCAGCAAGGTGCCGTCGACCGGGATTCGGTCGGCGCGGATGTCGTCGGGCGGGGCGAAGCCGCTCTCCGCGGCCAGCGCGATGATCTCCTCGCCGTCCTTGTCGACATCCTGCACTTCGGGATCGAAGCCGTAGACTCCGTCGGCCATCACCCCGACGCCGCCGACCAGGACTCCGTTCTTGTAGAGCGGGAAGCCGCCCGGATCGGCGGCGAGCCCGAGCGGCGAGCGGTGCGGGCCGACGCTGGTGCCGAAGCGGGTGGCGAGGTCGGAGCAGGGGAGCTGGCTGAACTGGACCCCGAACAGCGGCCCGCTCTCCAGCCCGACCGCGGCGCGCGACGGCGGGAAATGCTGCTGGACGATCATGCTCGCCGTCCGCGTCGAGAAGGCGTTGCCGCCGGACGAGAGATAGGCGCCGGTGATCGCCTTGGCGATCGCGCCCGCCGCCGCGGCGGGGGCGTCGATGCCCTGCAGGTCGAACGTGCTGCCATTGGGGCCGCGCGGCACGGCGAGGCGCGGATTGGCGCCGGTCATGGCGAAGACGGCGAGGACGTTGCCGACCCGGTCGACGACCGCCAGCGTGGCCGGAAGGCCCCGCGCGCGAGCCTCGGCGACACCTTGGGCCAGCACCTGCTGGACGTCGGCCTGGGTGAGGGATTCGAGCGCCGGGACCGCATAGAGCGATTGCGGCGCGGGTGGCGGCGGGGGCACGGGCACGGGAACCGGGGTCGAGCCGCCGCCGCCGCCCGAACCGCCTCCGCCTCCGCCGCCGCCGCAGGAACCCAAGATCAGGGCGCAGATCGCGGTGGCGGCGCGCTTCCTCATTTGAGCTTCCGGATCGCGGCGGCGGCGCGGCCGAGGCTGGCGCGGAAGTCGGCGGGCTCGAAGGCATAGGGTTCGCGCACCGCCCGGTAGGCGAGGTTGATGTCGCCGCGGATCGCGGCCGCCGACGCCGCCGTCACCTCGCCGGAATTGACCAGCGCGGAGAGCAAAGTGTCGACCGCCATCACCGCCTGCACGCTGCCCTCGTAATCGGTGAAGCGGGCGCTGATCGCGTTGCCGGCGATGGCGTCGATGATCGCGAACACCTGGGCGCGGCCGAGGCCGCCGCGGGCGAAGGCGTCGCCCAATGCGGCGGCGCTTTCGCGGAGGCGCTGCGCGGCCGCGACGGCGCTGGGGCGGTCCTTCGCGAGCGCGAGGTGGAAGGCGCGGGAATCGCGCTCGAAACGCTGGGCCAGAGTCGGCGCGGCGACGCGGGCGGCGGCGGCGAGCATGATCATGTTCTCATCGTTGTAAGCGGGCATGCCTGTGGGGATCGGCCGCGCCGGATTGCCGGGCGCGCTCGGCTCGTAGCCGGGATCGTCGGAGATCCGGCGGTGGCACGTATGGCAGTCGAAGAAATAGAATTCGGGGAAGACGCCCTGGGTGCCGCGCCCCGGGTTCGACCAGAGCGAGAGCGACCGGTCGAGCGCCATCGCCTGGCCCAATGCCCAGAATGCGACGTCGTCGGTGCGGCGCTTGCGGCGGGCATAATCGGAATCTTCGTTGTGGTGCTGCTGGAGGGTCGAGAAGAGGTCGAGTTCGAAGCTGATCCTGGGGTGGCCGGCGGCCATGATGCGGTGGTCGACGAACTGGCCGTCGCGCGCCGAGCCGAAATGGCAATCGAGGCAGCGCGAGGCGCGCACCCTGGGGTCGTCGAGCGGGACCATGCCGCGGGCGACGTTGGCCGCGTGGGTGCCGCCGACGGCATAATGGCTGGCGAGCCAGCCCGAGGCGGCGCCGTGGCAGCTTTCGCAGCCGATGCCGTCGGAGAGGCGCGAGCGGGGCGAGGCGGGGGTGGCGTGGCAGCCGAGGCAGAGCGGGGCGGACGAGGCCTCGCCGATGCCGAGGCGCGAGGCGATCGACCGCGCCCTCGGCTCGCGCAGAACGGCCCAGGCACGGCTGTGCGCGCCGGTGGGGGAGGAGGCGTTCTGCCAGATCATCAATTCGTCCTGGCGCACCACGGCGCCGGTCGGCTCGGAGCGGCCGTGGCAGGTCGAGCCGGCGCAGCTGGCGACTCCGACATAGGCGTAAGCCGGTTCGCCCGCGGCCCGGGCGCCGGCGGCGTGGACGAGGAACAAAAGGAAAAAGGCGAGGCCGGTCGCGGCGGCAGCGATCCCCAGGCCTCGGATACGCACCATCACGCCCCCTCCTCCGCGGGATAAGAGCCGAACTGGCCGCGGCTTGCAAGCGGATGACAGGCAAGGGAAAGCCGGTTAGTCAGTCGGCCTCAATCGCGCGGGAGAGGCTGATGGCGAAGGCGTCCGACCTGATCGTCGAGTGCCTCGAGCAGGAAGGCGTCGAGCATGTCTTCGGCGTTCCCGGCGAGGAGAATCTCGATTTCCTCGACAGCCTCTCGCGCTCCACCAAGATCGACTTGATCCTCACCCGCCACGAGCAGGGGGCCGGCTTCATGGCGGCGACCTACGGCCGGCATACCGGGCGCACCGGAGTCTGCCTCGCTACCCTCGGCCCGGGCGCGACCAACCTCGTCACCGCCGCGGCCTATGCTCAGCTCGGCGGCATGCCGATGCTGATGATCACTGGGCAGAAGCCGATCAAGAAATCGAAGCAGGGCCGATTCCAGATTCTCGACGTCGTGGCGATGATGGGGCCGATCACCAAATTCACCCACCAGCTCGCGTCGGCCGACAACATCCCGAGCCGGGTGCGCGAGGCGATCCGGCTCGCCGAGGAGGAAAAGCCGGGCGCGGTACACCTCGAGCTTCCCGAGGACATCGCGGACGAACAGACCGAGGCGCGGCCCATCCCGCGCAGCCTGGTGCGGCGGCCGGCGGCGGACGAGAAAGCGGTCCGCGCCGCCGTCCGCGCGATCGAGGGCGCTCGCTCGCCGGTCCTCGTCATCGGCGCCGGCGCCAACCGCAAGATGACCAGCCGGATGCTGCTCCAGTTCATCGAGAAGACCGGCATTCCCTTCATCACCACCCAGCTCGGCAAGGGCGTGGTCGACGAGACCCACGCCAAGTTCCTCGGCTGCGCCGCCCTGTCGGCCGGCGACTTCGTCCACCGCGCGATCGAGGTCGCGGACCTCATCGTCAACATCGGCCACGACGTGATCGAGAAGCCGCCTTTCTTCATGAAGCCGGGCGGCGACCAAGTGATCCACGTCTCGACCAAGACCGCCGAGGTCGACCCGGTCTATTTCCCGCAGATCGAGGTGATCGGCGACATCGCCAACGCCATCTGGCAGATCAAGGAGGATATCGTCCCTTCGCCGACCTGGGATTTTTCCGAGATGCTGCGGGCGCGGGCGGCGGAGGTCGAGCACACCGGCTCGCTGTGCGACGACATGCGCTTCCCGGTCTTCCCGCCCTGCCTCGTCAAATGCGTGCGCGAGGCGATGCCGGCGGACGGCATCCTCTGCCTCGACAACGGCGTCTACAAGATCTGGTTCGCGCGCAACTACCCGGCGCGCGGGCCCAACACCGTGCTGCTCGACAATGCGCTGGCGACGATGGGGGCGGGGCTCCCCTCCGCCATGGCTTCCGCGATGGTCTATCCGGGCCGCAAGGTGATGGCCGTGTGCGGCGACGGCGGCTTCATGATGAACAGCCAGGAGCTCGAGACGGCGGTGCGGCTCGGCCTGAACCTCATTGTGCTGATTCTGCGCGACGACGCCTACGGCATGATTCGCTGGAAGCAGGCGAACATGGGCTTCAAGGACTGGGGTCTGACCTACGGCAATCCCGATTTCGTGAAATATGCCGAGAGCTACGGCGCGCATGGTCATCGGGTGGAGAGCGCGCAAGGGCTGCCGGACCTGCTCGCCGGCTGTCTCGCGACCGAGGGCGTCCACGTGATTGACTGCCCAGTCGACTATGCCGACAACGACCGCATCCTCAATCATGAGATCAAGGCACTGAGCGCGAAGCTCTAAGAGGGGACACGTACTTTTTCGCGAAAAAGTACGTGTCGCCATGGTGAAGGCGACATGGCGAAGCTGAAAGACATCTATCCGCTCTACCTCGCCAACGAGGCGCGGCAGCCGAACGCGGATCTCGCGGTCACCGATAAATATACCGGCGAGGTGGCTTTCCGGGTCGCTCAGGCGGACGCGGCGACGATCGACGCCGGCATCGCGGCGACGGTTGCGGCGGCGGAACCGATGGCGCGGATGGCGGCCTACGAGCGGCAGGCCGTGCTGCAGCATTGCGTCGACCGCTTCAGGGAGCGGTTCGACGAGCTGGCTTACGCGCTCTGCGTGGAAGCGGGGAAGCCGATCAAGGACAGCGAGGGCGAAGTCACCCGCCTGATCGACACGTTCCGCATAGCCGCCGAGGAATCGGTCAGGATGACGGGCGAGGTGCAGCCGCTCGACATCAGCCCCCGCGCCCGCGGCTATCAGGGGATATGGAAGCGGGTTCCGATCGGGCCGTGCAGCTTCATCTCGCCGTTCAACTTCCCCCTGAACCTTGCCGCCCACAAGGTCGCGCCGGCGATCGCGGTCGGCTGCCCGTTCGTGATGAAGCCGGCCAGCCGCACGCCGCTCGGCGCCATCATCATGGGCGAAGTGCTGGCCGAGACCGAGCTGCCGAAGGGCGCTTTCTCGATCCTTCCCGCCCACCGCGAGGGCGCCGACCTCTTCACCACCGACGAAAGGCTGAAGCTGCTGAGCTTCACCGGCTCGCCGGCGGTCGGCTGGGATCTGAAGGCGCGCGCTGGGAAGAAGAAGGTGGTGCTCGAGCTGGGCGGCAACGCGGCGGTAGTGGTCGACGAAGGCGCCGACCTCGACGACGCCGTCGATCGCATCATCTTCGGCGCCTTCTACCAGTCCGGCCAGAGCTGCATCGGCGTCCAGCGCATAATCATACATGAATCCGTATATGGCCAACTTCGCGACCGGCTGGTGGCGCGGGCCGCGAGGCTCGTCGCCGGCGATCCGAAGGACCGCAATACCTTCATCGGCCCGATGATCAGCGAAGGCGAGGCGCGGCGGCTCGACGGATGGATTCGCGAAGCCGTGGCGGGCGGCGCGACATTGCTGTGCGGCGGCAGGCGCGACGGGGCGATGCTCGAGGCGACTCTGCTCGAGGCCGTCGACCGTTCGGCCGACCTTTACCGCGAGGAGGCGTTCGGGCCGGTCGCGATCCTCTCGAAGTTCGCGCGCTTCGAGGACGCGCTGGCGGAGGTCAACGACAGCAAGTTCGGGCTGCAGGCGGGACTCTTCACACGCGACCTGTTCAAGGTCCTCGACGCGTGGGACCGGCTCGAGGTGGGCGGGGTGGTCGTCAACGACGTTCCCTCCTACCGCGTCGACAACATGCCCTATGGCGGCGTCAAGGACAGCGGCCTCGGCCGCGAAGGAATCCGCTTCGCGATGGAGGACATGACCGAGATAAGGAACCTCGTCATCCGCCGCCGCTGAGGGCGTGGGGGATCTTACGCCGCGGCGCTTCTGAAGCTGGAGGGGCGGCGGACGAGCTTCCAGAGGCGGGCGGCGAGCGAAGTGCGGCGGCGCACGGCCGGGAGCCAGGCGGGTGCGGGTTCGGCGTCGATCTCCGAATAGAGCTGCAGCTCGTCAGGCAGGCGGCGGCGCAGCACCACCTTCGGCCGGTTCTTCAATATGTCCTCGGCTTCGGCGAGCGCACGGACGAGATGCTCCTCGCGGAACGGCTTCTGGAGGCAGCCGATGGCGAGATCGGGGAGCGGGAAGGCCGGGACGCGGCCGGTGGTGAACAGGCAGGCGACGCCGCGCTCGTGGAGCTTGGCGGCGACGCTGAAGCCGCTGGTCGCGTTGGCGAGCTGCAGGTCGACCAGCGCGAGGTCGGGCCGCTGCTCCTCCACCGCGGCGAGGGCGCTGGCCGTGTCGTCGGCGACCGCCGTCACCCGATAGCGGGGATTGAGCTCGACGAGCCGGCGCAGGGTATCGGCCAGCAGAGGCTCGTCCTCGACGATCAGGATGCTCAGCAAGCGGCCCTCCCCGACCTGGCGGATGCGCGGAGGCTGCTCCGGCGCGCGAGCCAAAGCCATGGCGCGGAAGGAAATTTGCGACGGACGATTCGCTTTCCGCGCCGAAACGAAGGGAGAACCTTCGCCGGTCAGCCGCGCGGCGTCCGATCGGGAAGGCGGACCGTCTCTACGAGCAGGTCGAGCTGGCTATTGCAGCCGGCGGCGATGAGGCTCGACGCCAGGTCCTGCAGCGCCGCCGGGGTGCGGCCGAGGGCGCGGAAGGTGAGCAGGGTCGGCTGCGCCACCTCCCGCCGCGACAGGCGATAGCGGTCGCCGTCGGCGGGCGGCAGGTCGGCGGGCCAGGCGGCGGTCGAGGCGCCGGCCTCGAAGAGGACGCGGCGGACCGTGCCGTCGGAGACGCGGGTGATTGTGAGGGGCAGGGCCGTCGCCGTGTCGCGCCGCCAGAGGGTGATTGCGGCCGGATCGGCGAGGCAGAAGGTCTCGTCCTGGGCGATGTCGGCGTGCCAGAGGCTGGGCGGGCGCAGCGCGCCGCCTTCGACCCCGCGGACCGCGCCGATACGGGCGCGGCGTTGCTGGATCGGCTGCGCGGTGGCGATTTGCGGCGGCGCCGCGCCGGCGGTGAAGGTGCCCGGGCCGCGCAGCATCCGGGTGCCGCGGCCGTCGAGCAGGATCAGCTGGTCGGCGCCCTTCAGCGTCAGCCGCGCACTGTCCGGGAGACGTTTGCCGGGCGGGTAGCTCGCCGACGACGGACCGATCGAGCGGACGACGAGGATGTCGGCGGCGGCAGCGGAGGCCGCGGCAAGCAAAGAGGCGGCGACCAGGGCGCGGGCGAAGCTATTTGGACGCAAGTACAAAGTGACCTCCAGGGCCGGCGATCCGCAACCGATACACCATGTCGGCGAGCGCCGCATCCTCCGACGTTTTGGCGGCGAGGATTTCAAGCTCTGCCAGGGCCGCGACGTCGCCGCCGTCGAAGCGGCGCCAGAGATCGGTGAGACGCTCTCGGTGGCCCGCGCCCATGTTTGGCACCGGCTCCCACACCTCGACCGGAGTCGCGCGGCCGAGCAGGACGACGCGGCCGAGCGGGCGGAACAGGTCGAGGGTCGATGCTGCCTTGGCCTCGCCGCTGACGAGGATCGTCGAATGCAGCGCCTTGTTGGCGCCCTCGAGTCGAGAGGCGGTGTTCATGCCGTCGCCGAGCGCGGTGTACTGGATGCGGCCCTCGCCGCCGAAATTGCCGACCACCGCCTCCCCGCAATGGAGGCCGACGCGGGTGAGGCCGATCGGCGGCAGGCCCGGCGCGGCGGTGCGGCGGAATTCCTCCCCCGCTTCGTACATCGCGATCGCCGCGCGGACCGCCCGGTCGGCGTCGTCGGCGCGCGCGAGGGGCGCCCCCCAGAAAGCGACCACAGCATCGCCGACGAACTTGTCGATCGTGCCGCCGTGGCGCAGCACGGTCTCGCTCAGCAGGTCGAGATAGCGGTTGAGGAGCTGCGACAGCTGCTCCGGTGCGATGGCGTGGCTGAGCCGCGTGAAATCCTCGAGGTCGGTGAAGAGGGCGAGGATGGTCCTCTTCTCGCCGGTGAGGGTGAGACGCTCGGGGTCCTTCAGGATTTCGGCGGCGACGTCGCGCGGCAGGTATTTGCCGAGCGTTGCCTGGGCGAATCGGCGCTGCTCCGACCCAACGGCGCGGGCGGCGACCCCGACCGCCCCGAAGGCCACAGCCCAGCCGACGCCCCAGCCGAAAGCCGGCATTCCCAGCGTGTCGACGCCGACCGCCTGGAGCAGGAAGGGCAGGGCCGCGAACAAGAGCAGCTGGACCAGCAGCAGGCCGGCAAGCCGCCAGCCGCGTGCCTCGACGAGGCTGCTGAGGCCGCCCGCGCCGACTACGGCGAGCGCGGCGAGCCAGAGGGCCAGGCCAGGCACCTCCGGCGGCAGGCGGCCGTCGATCTGCTGGGCGAGCATGTGGGCATGGACCTCGATTCCCTTCATCCAGCCGCCGCTCCGCCGGCTCATCGGAGTCTCGTAATCGTCCTGGTCCTTGATGTTTCCGCCGATGAGCACGTAGCGCCCTTCGATCTGGTCCTTGAGCGCAGTGCCGAGCAGCGGGACGGTGTCGATTCCGAAATTGGCGAAAACCGGCCGGTCGGCCTCCGCCGGCAGGCGGTAGGCGATGCTGCGCGAGTAATGGGCGAATTTGGTATTGACGGGCCCGGCCATGGCGTTGGCGAGCTCGGGCGGCAGGCTGCCCTTCTGCACCGGCCAGCGGCGGGCGACGTCGTCCTCGAAATCGGGCTCGAGCTTGATGCTTGCCGGTCGCACCGCGCCCGTCCGCGCGGCGCGCAGGAACGAGCGCAGGAATTGCTGCTGCTCATATTCGATCTGGTCCGGATTCTCGCTGGCGTCGGCATAAGCGAGATAGGTCGGCGTGCGCATCCGCCTGAAAGTGGCGAGCAGCAAGGGATCCTCGGCCTGCGGCTGGTCGAACAGGATGTCTATGCCGATCGCCTTGGGGTGGAGCGCGTCAAGCACGGCGAGCGTCTGCGCGAGCAGGCGCCGGTCGAGCGGCGAGCGCTTGCCGAGCTGGCGCAGCGTCTGGTCGTCATAGGTTACGAGGACGATGCGCGGATCCTGCGCGACGCGCGGCGCCGAGCGGACGAAGCGTATGTCGTAGAGCGCGCGCTCGGCGTCGCCGGTGAGCGGCAGCTGCCAGGAGAAACGCGCGGCCAGCAGGGCGAGGAGCAGGAAGGCGACGGTGACGGCGAGCCGCGCCGGGCCGATCTGCCTCAGCGCGCGCCGCAGCCGCCGCCTTGCGCCTTCTTCCGCCATCCGTCCCCCTCGCGGCGAGGCTAGAGGGAAAGCCGTGCGAGGGCTAGCGGGCGCCGGCGCGAACCGCCTGCGCCCAGGCGAGCTCGGCAAGCGGCTCGAGGTTGGCGGCCATGCGGTCGGCATGGGCGGAGGCGGCGGTGCCGCGGACGAGCCTGCCCTTGATTCCGTGGACGATGGCGGCGAGCCGGAACATGTTGAAGGCCATGTAGAAATCGAGGTCGGCAATGCCGTCGCGCCCGGTCCGGCGGCAGTAAGCGGCGACGTAATCCGTTTCGGACGGGATGTTGAGCGCGACGAGGTCGCTGCCCGCAAGGCCGGTCGAAACCCCAGCGGGCATACGATAGACCATGAGGTGGTAGGCGAAGTCGGCAAGCGGGTGGCCGAGCGTCGAAAGCTCCCAGTCGAGCACGGCGAGGACCTGCGGATCGGCGGAATGGAAGATCATGTTATCGCAGCGGAAGTCGCCGTGGATGATGCGCGCCTCGTCCTCGCCGCCGGCGGGGATGTGGGCCGGCAGCCATTCGACGAGGCGGTCCATCGCGCCGACCCGTCCGGCTTCGAGGTCGCCCAGATATTGTCTGGACCAGCGCCCGATCTGGCGTTCGAAATAATTGCCCGGCTTGCCGTAGTCGGCCAGCCCCGCGGCGGCGGGGTCGATCCGGTGGAGGCGCGCGATCGTCTCGTTCATCGCGTCGAAGTAAAGCGGCCGTTCCTCGCGCGGCACCTGGGGGAAATCGGCTTCCCAGAAGATGCGTCCCTCCACCATGTCCATTACATAGAAGGCGGTGCCGATGACGCTCTCGTCGAGGCAGAGGCCGTGCACAGGCGGCACGGGAAAGCCTTGGCCGCCCATCGCGGACAGCACCCGATATTCGCGGTCGACAGCGTGCGCGCCGGGGAGCAGCCTGCCGGGCGGCTTGCGGCGGAGCACGTAGGAACGGCCCGGGGTCGTCAGCTTGTAGGTGGGGTTGGACTGGCCGCCGCGGAACTGCTCGACCGTCAGCGGCCCCCGATAGCCCGGGACTTCCCGCGCCATCCAACCCTCGAGGGCGGCGGCGTCGAAGCGATGCGCGTTGCGGACTTCAATCGTGCCGCTATTCTGCGCGCTCCTGTCCATGTTGCTCCTTCCTCCCCGGGCGCTCACCTTGCACATCTCTTCTAGACCAGGCGGCAGACGTGGCTGACAGGGAGACATCGCCTCCCCAGCCGAGCATGGCCGCGAACGGGTCGAGAGGGCAACTGTTCGCGCGGGCGAGCGAGGAGTGCACCGGGCTCATCAGCCGCATCGCGCTCTCCTACGAGGCGGATCCTTCACTGCGGCGCGAGCTGATCCAGGACATATTGCTCGCCATCTGGGTGGCCTTGTCCTCCTATCGCGGCGAGGCGGGGCTCAAGACCTTCGTGGCCTCGATCGCCCAGAAAAGATGCATTTCGCACGTGATCAAACGGGCGCGCGAGCCCCGGCAGGTCGAATTGTCGCCTGATTTGGTTTCGGCTTCCCCCGCTCCGGACGAAGTCGCGGTCCGAAACGAGCAGAAGAAGCGGCTTGTGGAATCGATCCAGTTGCTTCCAATTCCTCAGCGCGAAGCGATCGTGCTCTGCCTCGAAGGGTTCAGCTACCAGGAGATAGGAGAAATACTCGGAATTAGCGCCAACGCTGCGATGCTGCGCTGTCAGCGTGCGAAGACCACGCTGAAGGCTTCGGTGGAGCCGCGGCCATGAGAGAACCCGGCTTCGAAGATTTCGCCGCGCTGTGGAACGAGCCCGAGGATAGGGAGCAGCAGGCGTTCGAGAGGATGGCTCGCAAGGCGCGGCTCCAGGGCCGGCTTCACGCTTATGGCGACGCCATCGTGGTCGTGATGATCGTGGGCATGTCGCTCGCCGGCGTACTGTTGAAGCCGAGCGGGGCAATGCTCGCCGCCGGCCTCGTGATGGCCGTAACGAGCATCGCCATCACCTGGCAGCGCCGCAAGATCCGTCAGATGACGAAGACGCTCGACACCTCCGACCGGCGCGCCTTCGTCAGAAGCAGCGTCGAGAATGCCCAGGCCAATCTCCGCAGAGTGACGCTCAGCCTCATCGTCTTCCCGGCTAGTCTGCCGGTCGCCATCCTGTTCAAGATCGCCTGGCGCAATGGCGGCCACCTCGCGCATCCGCTGACGGAGCTTGCCCATTGGGCGACGTCGATCCGCGGAATGATCGTGCTTCCGATCTTCTTCCTGCTCGGAGGCCTGACCATAAGGTCTCGGCTGAAGATCAAGGCCGAGCTGCGCCGGCTCGAAACGCTAGAAGCGGCCTATCTGGATGAAGCGGAGTGCGACAGGCGAGACTCCGCTTAGCGCAAGTTTTACCGGAATTTTCCCTTGAAAGCCCACAACTTAGTGAATTCCTGAGCGAAAGGAAATCGCGCTCTTCGCGACTGATTGAGCGGGGTTGGCCGAGGTGCGCGCTATTTGGAGCGGCTCCGGTTCGGACGCCCGACCATGAGGAGACGCAAGATGCGCAAGATCAATGTAACCAAGGTACCGGAGCTGAAGACGCGCGTGGGGATCTACGGATCCGCCCGCCAGCAGGAGGTCGGCGGTGTCTATTGCGGGGGCGTCTTCGTCCTCGTCGTCGGGGGTTGAACGCGGCGAGGAGCAGCGCTTCGGCGGCGCTCCTCGCCCTTCAAGGAAGGCAAGACCTGTCAATGATCATCAACGAGACTCTCGACCGATGGCTCGGCGACCTGTCGGCGCAAAGGCATACCCGGCAGGCGATGGAGGACGCGGCCGGCGCCCTCGCCCGCCTGCCGGCCGTCGGCGCGCTCGCGGACGGCCTCGCCGCCGCCGAGCGGGAGGGGGCCGATGCGGTCCTCGCCCTCGCACGCACCTTGCTCGACGATTTGGGCGTCATCCGCGCGTGCCTCGATCTTCTGATCGCGGCCGCCGCACGCGATCCCTTCTTCCGCCCGCCGATGCGCGCGGTGAGCGGCGAGGTGCAATCCGGGCTGCTGCTGTTCCACAAGCCCGCTTTGTCGATCCAGCTCTCCGTGATGGGCGCGGATCGGATCGCCGAGAAGCGCTTTCGGCGCGGCGACTCGGCCGCCTCGATCTTTTTCACCGGCCAGCGCAGCCTGTTCCGCTTCCTGGACTCCGGCGGCGCCACCCTGTCGCTGTGGGAGGCGCCGGAGATAGACGCCCAATTCATCGCCGAGCGAAGCGGGCAGTGCCGGCTGGTTGACCGTCGGGCGCTGGCCGACGGCGATTTCTTCGAGATCGACGGCCGGCGCAACAGCTTCCTCGTCGAGCATGCGCCGCGCGACCTCGTCTTCGTCCAGGCGACTACTCCGCTCGGAGCGGGGCCGGTCAGCGCCGAATATGATTGGACGACGCGCCGGCTCGTCGGGACGAGCGGAACCGACGATGCCGGCTCCCGGATCCAGCTCATGCTAACCTTGCTGCGCGCCTCGGGCCGCGTCGACGCCGCGCCGCTCTTCGCCGACCTCGCCGCCTCGGGCCCGTTTCACGCCCGCTGGCACGCGATGCGGGAGTTGCTCGGCCTCGACGCCGAGGCGGCGCTGCCGGGCCTTCGCGCGATGGCCGCCGGCGATCCCCATCCGGAGGTGCGCGCCGCCGCCGCCGAAACGCTCGGCGCCTTGTTCGACGACATGCAGGAGAGAACCGACCCGTGCCCCGCTTGATCCCAACCGACCCCGCCGAAGAGGCCATATCCCTCGACGATCTCGTCGAGGCGCTCGAGACCGGCGGCTTCGACCCCGAAGACGAGGAGTCGATCGCCGCCTTCGGCCCCGCGCTCGCCCGGCTCGGCCGCAACCGCCGCTTCCTCGGCGACTTGGTGATCGACGAGCTGAAGCAGGGTTGCGCGGGCCAGGTCGCCCGCAACCAGTACAGCGCCCAGGTCATCCTGCTCCACGGCGGCGCGTCGAAATTCGCCCTGAGGGCCAATTTCTGGCCGGCGGAGGAGGACAGCGTCGTCGTCAACAGCGGCACCTCGCCCTTCTTCTACGACGTGCCGCACGACCATAATTTCAGCTTCCTGACCGTGGGCTATTTCGGCCCGGGCTACGGAAGCGACTATTACGAATATGATTATCGCGCGGTGGTGGGCGCGGTCGGCGAGCCGGCGCCGCTGCGCTTCGTCGAGCGGTCGTCGCTGTCGCCGGGCAAGGTGCTGCTCTACCGCAAGCATCGCGACGTCCATCGCCAGCTGCCTCCCGATTCGCTCTCGGTGTCGCTGAACGTCCTTGCGCTCTCGCCGAGCAACGATTTCCGCGACCAGTATCTGTTCGACCTTGATCGGCGGGAGGTGGCTGGCTTCGCCAATCCCAGCGGCCTCGAAGGGCTGGTGGCGCTGGCCGCGCGGATCGGCGGCGGCAACGGCAACGATCTCGTCGAGACCTTCTCCCGCTCCCACCCGAGCGAGCGCATCCGTTTCGCCGCCTGGCGCGCCCGGGCGGCAGGGGCCGGTGACGGCGAGGCGCGCATCGCGGTCTATGAGCAGGCGGCGGCCGATCCGGGGGCGTTCGTCAGCGCCATGGCCCGGCGCGAGGCGGGGAAGCTGCGGGCGCGCCTCGACGCCGCCGCCGTCCGCGCCGCCTAGGTCTCCTGCTTGAGCGCCTGCCGGTAGGCGTGGAGCAAAGGTTCGGTATAGCCCGACGGCTGGTCCGCGCCTTCGAGCACCAGCGCCCGCGCGGCGCGGTAGGCGAAGCTGACCTCCGGATCCGGGGCCATCGGGCGGTAGAAGGGATCGCCGGCATTCTGGCGATCGACGACGGCCGCCATGCGCCGCAAAGCCGCCTCCACCTCCCCGCCAGTGACGATTCCGTGGAGGAGCCAGTTGGCGACATGCTGGCTGGAGATGCGGCAGGTCGCACGGTCCTCCATCAGGCCGACATCGTGAACGTCCGGCACCTTCGAGCAGCCGATGCCCTGCTCGATCCAGCGGACGACATAGCCCAATATCCCCTGGACGTTGTTCTCCAGCTCCTCCCGTACCTCCTCGGGCTCCCAATTCGCTTTCTCGGCGACCGGAACGCGGAGCATGTCGCGAAGCCTGGCCGGCGCGCGGCCGGCGAGCTCGCGCTGGCGCGCCGCCACGTCGACCCGGTGATAGTGGACGGCGTGGAGCGTGGCGGCGGTGGGGGAGGGGACCCACGCCGTGCTGGCGCCGGCGCGCGGATGGGCGATCTTCTGCGCCAGCATGTCGGCCATCAGGTCCGGCATCGCCCACATGCCCTTGCCGATCTGGGCGCGGCCGGCAAAGCCGCAGGCGAGGCCGACGTCGACATTGTTGTCCTCGTAGGCGAGCAGCCAGGGCGCCGATTTCATCGCCCCCTTCCGGATCATCGGCCCGAGTCGCATCGAGGTGTGGATCTCGTCGCCCGTTCGGTCGAGGAAGCCGGTGTTGATGAAGACGATGCGGTCGCGCACGGCCGCGATCGAGGCCGCGAGACTGAGGCTGGTCCGCCTTTCCTCGTCCATCAGGCC
Organism: Sphingomonadales bacterium; assembly: GCA_034668625.1. Taxonomy (GTDB): domain Bacteria; phylum Pseudomonadota; class Alphaproteobacteria; order Sphingomonadales; family Sphingomonadaceae; genus Allosphingosinicella. Next base: position 156,630 of record JAXDOX010000021.1, on the reverse strand, counting down.
GATCTTGATCGTGTTGCGAGGAAGGCCGAGCAGGTCTTCGGCGCCGGCGAACAGGCGCTCGGCAAACGCCGCTTCCTCCGGTCCGTGCATCTTCGGCTTGACGATGTAGATCGAGCCGGCCGGGCTGTTGGCGCGGGCCCCGCGCAGGTCGTGGAGGGCGATGAGCGAGGTGAGGACCGCGTCCGCGAGCCCCTCCTGCACCTCCTCGCCGTCGATCCGCATCATCGGGTTGGTCATCAGGTGGCCGACGTTGCGCACGAACATCAGCGCGCGGCCCTTGAGCGTCAGCGTGCCGCCTGCGGGCGTTTCGTAATCCCGGTCCGGATCCAGCCGCCGGTCGACCTCGCCGCCGCCCTTGGCGAAGCGGGCCGCGAGATCACCCTTCATCAGGCCGAGCCAGTTGCGGTAGACGGCGATCTTGTCGGCGGCGTCGACGGCGGCGACGCTGTCCTCGCAGTCCATGATCGCCGTGACCGCGCTTTCAAGGACGAGGTCGGCGACGCCGGCGCGGTCGGTGCGGCCGATCGGATGGCTGCGGTCGACGACGATCTCGATGTGGAGGCCGTGGTGGCGCAACAGGATGCAGCCCTCCCGCCAGCCGGCCAGCAGGCTCGGATCGCGGAGGTCGCCTTGGTCGGTGACGAGCCGATCTTGCTCGATTCGGTATTCGCTCACAGCGGCATGGCTGCCGCCGGTCAGCGGCGCGATCTCGTCGAGAAAGGCGCGGCCCCAGGCGATGACGCGCGCGCCCCGCTCGGCATCGTAGCCGCCCTGGCCCGGGCGGTCTCCCATGGCATCGGTGCCGTAGAGGGCGTCGTATAGGCTCCCCCAGCGGGCATTGGCGGCGTTGAGAGCGTAGCGGGCATTGCTGACCGGGACGACCAGCTGGGGCCCGGCGATGTCGGAGAGCTCGGGATCGACATTCGCGGTGCCGATGGTGAACGGGGCCGGCGGGTCGACGATGTAGCCGATGTCCCGGAGGAACTCCTCCTCGTCGGCCGGATCGGGCGCGCGGTCGGCCAGATCGAGGTTTCGCGCGTCGATCCGGGCCTGCAGATCCTGGCGCTTACGCAGCAGGCGCAGATTCTCGGGCGTGAGGTCGCGCAGCAGGGCGGAGAGGCCGAACCAGAAAGCGTCCGCATCGACGCCGGCGCCGGGGATCGCCTCCTCCTCGATGAAGCGTTTCAGCGCCGGATCGACCTCGATTCCGCAGACAAGCTCATATTGCGCCAAGGCCCGCGCTCCTTAATGTGACGGCCGCCCGCCTAGCGCCTAGCCTGGGGAGAATCCATGCGCTTCCTCGCCGCCCTCGCCGCCCTGCTCCTCGCCGTCCCTGCGCCCGCGCCGGCCCAGGAGAATGTCGTCCTGCTGCGTCCCGCGCGGGTGTTCGACGGCGTCGATCCGCGGCCCCACGAAAGCTGGCAGGTGCTGGTTCGGGGCGAGAGGATCGAGGCGGCGGGCCCCGCGCTCCAAGCGCCGCCCGGCGCGCGGGTGGTCGACCTCCCCGGCATGACGCTGATGCCGGGCATGATCGAGGGCCATTCCCACCTCTTTCTCCATCCCTATAACGAGACGTCCTGGGACGACCAGGTGATGAAGGAGCCGCTGGCGCTGCGCACGGCCAGGGCGGTGAACCATGCCCGTGCCACCTTGATGGCCGGCTTCACCACCACCCGCGACCTCGGCACCGAGGGCGCCGGCTATGCCGACGTCGGCCTGAAGCAGGCGATCGATCAGGGCATCGTGCCGGGGCCGCGCATGCTGGTCGTCACCCGCGCCATCGTAGCCACCGGCGCCTACGGACCCAAGAATGCCGAGCCGGAATTCGCCGCCCGCGGCGCCGAGGAAGCCGACGGGCCGGGCCTGATCGCGGCGGTGCGGCGGCAGATCGGCGCGGGGGCCGACTGGGTCAAGCTCTACGGCGACTATCGCTGGCGACCGGGCGAGCCGAGCCGGCCGACCTTCACCCTCGACGAGATGCGGATGGCGGTGGAGGCCGCCCATTCCGCCGGGCGCAAGGTGGCCGTCCATGCCGGCACGGCCGAAGGCATGCGCCGCGCCATCCTCGCCGGCGCCGACACGATCGAGCATGGCGACGCCGGCACGCCCGAGATCTTCCGGCTGATGAAGGAGCACGGCACCGGCTACTGCCCCACGGTCGCCGCCACCGACGCGATCACCCGCTACCGCGGCTGGAACGGCGTCCCGCCCGAGCCGCAAGCGATCCGCGACAAGCGGGCGAGCTTCGCGGCCGCCCTCGCGGCGGGGGTGGCGATCTGCATGGGCGGCGACGTCGGCGTCTTCCCCCATGGCGAGAATGCCCGCGAGATGGAGCTGATGGCGGCGTGGGGCATGCCGGCGGCCGACGTGCTCGTCGCCGCCACGTCGGGCAACGCGCGCATCTTCGGGCTGGCTGATCGCGGCGCGGTTGAGCCCGGGCTCCTCGCGGATCTGGTTGCCGTGGAGGGCGATCCTACCCGCGACATCTCAGCGGTACGGCGCGTGCGGCTGGTGATGAAGGGCGGCGCGATCGTCCGCGGGCCTTAGCTGTCGGCGAGGGAACGCGCGTGGGCTTCGAGCCGGCGTGCCTGGGCGTCGAAGCGGTCGAAACCCCACGCGCGCTCGGCCATAAAGAGAGGCACTGCGCGCGCGATGCGGAGGCAGGCGGAGAGATGCTCGCCGGTGCGGCCGATCGTCTTCAGGTAAGCGCCCCGATAGGTGTTGGAGACCAGGGTTTCGACCGCATCGACCCCCGCGAACCGCTTGACCTCCGCAGGCGTCGCGCCCTCCTCCGTCCTGCGCAGCAGGTAGATCGCGCCCAGGGGCAGCGGCCGGAGCGGTGCCTCGCGCCCAGTCGGCACGTCATATTTATCGAGATCGTCGAACGACCGCGCGAAGGCCCCCGCTTCCCGGCCGCTCGCCTCCAGCGCCTCTTTCCACAGGCGCAGGCGCGGGATGCCGGGATAAGCGAGCGCCCGGCCGTCTTTGTCGAAGCCGATGACGCAGACGTCGTCGGCGAGGATGCGGTGGCCGCGGTCGTGGAACCAGGCCGCCACGGTCGACTTGCCCGCCCCGGAATGGCCGCAGAAGGCGAAGGCGCGGTCCCCGATCTCGATCGCGTTGGCGTGGAGGGGGAGGAGGCCGCGCTGGTGGAGAAGGGCGCCGAAGGCCGAGCCGAGCAGGAACAGGCGGACGTTGCGCTCCGAGGCGCCGGGAGCGGAATCGACGACGATCCCACGGCCGCCCGAGATGAGATAGCGGGCGACGCGAGGAACGGTGAGCAGGGTGGCGTCTCCGGCGGCGGAATAGCCCGGGCCCGCCTCTGGCGCCGAGACGGCGCCTCGCCGGACGACCGCGTCCGCCGCTGCGCCGGAGGCGGCCGGCTCCAGCTCGGCCAGCTCGATTTCGGAGGCGATGACGAGGCCGAAGACGGAATAAAGGGCGAGGGTCACGCGCCCCGCTCTAGCGGCAGCGGCGGCGGCGGGGGAAGAGGGCGCAGCGCAAACAGCAGAAAGGCTGCGGCCGACAGCGTCTGGAGGAGAAGGTTGCGATAGCGGGCGATGGTGAGCGGCTGCCCCCAGCGGCTCCGGGGCCAGGGGCGCAGCAGCCGTCTCAGCACCTCCGTGTCGATGACCGAGGCGGCGAGGGCATCCGCGGCGATCCGATCAACCAGGACGCGGTCGCGGTCGCGGTCGAGGGCGAGGGCGAGGCGCGGCCTGCGCGGCGAGCATCGCGGCGCAACGGCCGCCTGTATCGCGGCCCCGTCAAAATCCCAGAATCCGGCAAGGGCCGTCATAGAAAAACCCCCCGCCGCGAGGGCAGGGGGCTCCGTTCTCTGGCCTGGCGCCGGGGCTCAGGAGCCCTGGTTGCCGCCGCCGCCGTCAGGGGCGTTGCCGTGCGAGCTTTCCGCAGCGCCGGCTTCGAGGCGCTGAAGCTCCGGCCGGCTCCACTCCCGCTTCGGTGCCTTCTGCTGCTGCATGTCGATCTTCATATCTCAGTCTCCCTGCTGGTCATGTGTTAGCGGAAGTGGCTAAACTTGCAAGGCCGAGTTGCTGGATTGCGAGAAGCTCAACGCCTTGTGGTGCCCGATTGTTGCGTCTGCGCCACAAGGGGAACGACGGCGATTCCGAAGATCCGCCACTGCCCGCCGACATTTTGGTAGAGCAGATCGAACCCGATCGGGGTGGGGCGGATCGGAAAGACTCCGCGAATGCGCAGCAGCCCGTTCTGGATCGCCGGCGGGAACTGGAAAACCGGTGTCACGACCAGCGTGTAGCCGAGGTCGACATTCTGGTTCCTGATCGACGTGAAGATCTGCGCCAGCGTCGCTGCGGAATTGCCGGCCTGGAAGCTGGGTGCGCCGAGATCGCGCAGCACCGAATAATTGCCGGTCTGGTTGGCCTGGTCGACCGCCGCCATCGCCGACCAGACCAGCTTGTGGAGCATTGTCGAATCGGGGACTCCGGGCTGGCCGGCCTGCGCCGCCGGCGCGGGCTGCTGCGCGGCGGCGGGCACGGTCGCCGCGACGATGCCGAGTCCGAGCAGAAGCCGCCCCAAAACGATCCGGGCCGGGGCATGCCGCCCCGACCCGGACCGAGGCCTCTGCGGCCCTGTTACCACGCAGCCTGGAAGCCGGCGCGGGCGCCGATCTCGCCGCTGTCGAAGCCGACGCCGACTCCGGCCGAGAAGGACGCGTGGGCGCCGACGCGCGCGGCGAACGACGCCGTGCCCGCCAGGCGGTTCTGGTAGTAACCGAGACCGCCGGCGACTCCGAAGCTGGTGCCGGCCGGGAGGTAGGGCGTCTCCATCGACAGCGCCATGGCGACACCCTCATTGGCCTTGCGGATGTCGAGCCGGTTGATGTTCTCGAGGTTGGTTAGCGCCGTCGTCTGGGTTTGAAGCGCGGTGATCGCCGCTCCCTGGTTGGCGACGTTGGTCTGGAGCACGCCGATATTGGTGGTGTTGCTCGCCACCTGGCCGAGCAGCGTCGTGTTGGTGGTGATGTTGCCGTTGGCGTCGTTCACCAGCACGCCGGCGGTGTTGTAGCCGCCGAAGCGGACCGTCGAGCCCGTGCCGCCGACCGTTACCTGGTTCGCCGCCGTCGTTGTCGCATTGGCGCCGATCGCGGTCGAATTCGCGAAATTGTTGGTCGCGTTGACGCCGATCGCGGTGCCGTTGGTGCCCGCCGCGCCGTTATTGGCGTTGCGGCCGACCGCAGTCGAATTCGCGGCCAGCGCGCTCGCCGAGTCGCCGACGGCGGTCGACTGCACGCCGGTCGCCGAGGCGAAGTCGCCGAGCGCGGTCGAGAAGTTGCCGGACGCGACGGAGCGATCGCCCAGCGCGGTCGAGGACTGGCCGCTGGCGGTGGTGGTCCAGCCGACCGCGGTGCCGTTCACGCCACTGACCAACGAGTTGGCGCCGAGCGCGGTGCCGTTGGTGGCGGCGGCGCCGACATTGGCGTTGCGGCCGAAGGCGCTGGCGTTGGTCGACAGGGCGCTGGCCGAATCGCCGACGGCGGTGGACTGGAGGCCGGTGGCGGCGGCGAAGTCGCCGAGCGCGGTCGAGAAATTGCCCGACGCAACCGCGCGGTCGCCATAGGCGCTCGACGAGGTGCCGGTCGCCGAGGTGCCGCTGCCGACCGCGGTCCCCTGCGCCCCGGTCGAGGTCGCGAGCGTGCCGAAGGCGATCGAGTTGGCGCCGGAGGCGAGCGCGGCGTTGCCGAACGCGCTCGAGCTGGCGCCGGTGGCGGTGTTGCCGCTGCCGATCGCGGTGCCGTTCGCGCCGGTGACGATATTGAAGTTGCCGAACGCCGCGCCGAAGCTGCCTCCGGCCCCGATCGTGTTGAAGTCGCCGACCGCGGCCGCGCCGGTCGCGCCGGCGGCGATCTGGTTGCCCGTGCCCATCGCGGTGCTGAAGCCTGCCGCCGCGATGTTGGGCCGTGAGCCGACCCCGCCGCTGCCGACGGCGGTGGACGAAAGGCCCGTCGCCTGCGAGCCGGCGCCGACGGCAGTGGCGTTATTGAGCGTCGCGTTGGCGTTGGAGCCGACGCCGGTCGAGTTGGTGCCGAGCGCGCTGGCGGCGTCGCCGACGGCGGTGGACTGGAGGCCGGTTGCGGCGGCAAAGTCGCCGACTGCGGTCGAGAAGTCGCCGCTGGCGAAGCTGCGGTCGCCGTCGGCGGTCGACGAGGTGCCGGTCGCGGTCGCGAGGTTGCCGCAGGCGGTGGAGTTGGTGCCGGTCGGGGTGCCCTGGGCCGGCTGGGTGATCGTGCCGGCGGCATAGGTGCCGCAGACCGCGCCCTGCGCGGAGGCGGGAGTGGCGACGACGATGGCAAGCGTGCTGGCGGCCGCGAGTGCCCCGGCCCGGATCATTGTGCTCTCAAAAGACATTCGGTTCACTCCCTGCTGATGACCAACGCTCTCGAAGGGCGCGTCTGCGGTCTTTTAGTTGGCCTCCAAGGCCTATTGCAACGCGAAAAGATGCGCCGTCGGAGGGCTGGAGGGTCCACCTCAGGAAGGATGTGGAGGCCCGAGCCGGAATCGAACCGGCGTGCAAGGATTTGCAGTCCTCTGCGTAACCACTCCGCCATCGGGCCGCCGGCGCGGAAATGCGTGCTTTTTGGAAGGCGGTCAATCCCAAGTTCGCAGTCTTTTTCGGCTTGTTCGCAACGTTCCCACTATGGTCACGGCGCAAACAAACCGCCCCGCCTGCGCCCTCGCGGGTGCCCTTTGGGTTCAAGGGTTGCAATCCACCGCTCGATCGCCGCGGTGTCGGCAATGTCTCCTCCGAACGAATATTTCGGCACGACCGGTTGATTCGACCCGCGCGGACGACCCCGGTACACCTTCATCGGCATGGACACGCCGGTTATCCCGCTGGGGAGCTTGCTGTTGCGCACTTCCATGTAAAGCGTATCGGCACCGGTCGTCTGTCCGACATGTACAGCGCCCAGCGCCCGCCACAGATCGACGGCGTCAAGGCAGGCGGAACCGCAGCTCGCATCGGTCAGCAAATACACAGGTCCGGCAAGCGGAGACGGCGGCGGCTCCTGTCGTGTCGCAGCAACCGGATTTTGATCGCCCTCGTCGGGCTCGCGCCAGAGTCGGTCCCCCCTCGCCAGAGCTGCGGTCAAGCCGTTGATCACCGTTCCGAAATAGGCTCGCATCTCAGGGGAGAGCGCGTGCCCCGCATCCTGCCGCGCAAAGGCTTGCTGCATGGCCTCGAGGTTGGCGCGCGACACCCGCCAATCAACATGGACATTCGACGGCGTGTGCCTTTGGATAACCGCCCGGCCCCACAGCACTTCGGCAATCTGGCGTGACCAATCCGAAGACCCGCCGCCATTGCCTCGCACGTCGAGCACGATGGAGGGCGCCGCCGCCAACGTGCCGCGCTCCGCCTGCATTGCGGCGATCATCGGCGGCAGCGCCTTGCCGGCGGGCGATCGTGGATCGGCATTGAAAGACGGAATCGAATACCACCTTGTGCCGTCGCTCAGCACCCGCGCACCGAATTGCCAGGAGATTTGGGGGGAGATCGCCTTCATCCGGTCGCGGAACTCGGCGAACCCGAGTGGCCGCCACGCGAGGGCCACGACGCGCTGCCGGCCACCGACTGCGAAGCGGCAGCGCGACGCGTGCGGAACATAGCGGCTGCCCTCGTCGAGAAACAGGGAGCGGCCGAAGGCTAGCCGCTGCGATGCGAGTTGCCAGCGTCCCCACATTTTCCCGAGGGTTGCCGCGCCATATTGCTCGGCCGTCATGCCATCGCAGCCGAGCAGCCTGGCGCCGACCGGCACCTTTGCCTGATCGGTGGTCAGCAGGACCTTCACGTCTCCGCGCCCGTCGTATCCGGTCAGGAAACCAGGCCACCGGAAGTCGTTTGGCGTGTCGCCATAGGCCCCGAACCCCATGTGGCCGTCGCTGAAGGAGGCCACGTATTGGCGCAGCGGGAAGAAATAATCGGCATAGGTGCGGGCGTCTCGAGCACGCCTTAGCGCCAGCACGAGTTGCGCGTCGTTGCGTTTTGCAAATCCCGGGTCCTGCGGGTTCACCGGACCCGGATGGTTGGCCGCGATGTCGTCGTGCAACGCCTGCGCATCTTCACGCAGGGCCGCGCTCCAATCCCGCTCGGCGGGAGGTTGCCCAACCAGCGGAGCCGACTGAAAGAGAAGGGCCAGCCCGCAGGGAAACCCCATCGATCGAATCGCCACACCAGCCCCCCAGGCATTCGGATCAAGAATCCGGGACAAGATGCACCTCAGAAAACTGGAACGCAATTTCGACCCGCCGCCTGTCCGCGGGCGGACGCGCGACCGTTCGTTTTCGGACACCGCAATTCGCGGCGGCCGGCGCTTTCTCCGGCCGAGGCGCTGGCACGGCTCTTGCTCCGCCAGCGGCGCCGACTATCTGCTTGGCCTGCTTGCGCCTTGCCGATAAACAGCCGCGGGGACCCGAAGTGTATTGCATGAGTAAGACAGCTGTGCGAATGGGAGCCGATGACCGAGCATAATTTCGAGCATATGCGGAGGGCGATGATCGCCAGCCAGTTGCGCACGACCGGCACCAACGACCCGGCGGTGCTCGCGGCGATGGGGGAGGTGGCGCGTGAGCGCTTCGTCCCCGCCGGCCGCATCGCGCTCGCTTATGCCGACGCGCTCGTCCCCCTGAAGCCGGGGCGGCAGCTCAACAATCCGATGGCGCTGGGCCGGCTGCTCACCGAAGCGGCGCCGGAAAAGGCCGCCAAGGCGCTCGTCGTCGGCGCGGCCACCGGCTATGCCGCGGCAGTCGTAGCCCGCCTGACCGCGACGGTGGTGGCCGTCGAGGAGGATCCCGAGCTCGCGGCAACGGCGCGCGAGACGCTTGCCGGGACCGGCGTCACGCTCGTCGAAGGGCCGCTTGGCGAAGGCTATGCCCAAGGCGGGCCCTACGACCTCATCCTGATCGACGGGGCGGTGGAATTCCTGCCTCGGGCCTTGATCGACCAGCTGAAGGACGGGGGCAAGCTCGCTTGCGCCATTCTCGAGGACGGAGTCACCCGGCTGGCGCTCGGCCGCAAGGCCGGCGATGGGTTCGGCATGGCCGCCTTCGCCGACGCTGCGGCGGCCATTCTGCCGGGCTTCGTCAAGCCCAAGTCATTCACTTTTTAAAGAGCGGAGTAGAGTTTCATGCGGGGTGGGTTGCTGGCAGCGGCGGGGGCCGCGGCGCTGATCGCCGGAGGGTCGGCGGGAGCGCAGACGAAGACGAGGGCGTACGCGCCCCGCGGCACATCGGCGGCGGCGATGGCGCCGCGGCCGTCCGCGCCGGTCGCGCCGACCGTGCTGCCGCCCACCTCGACGCAGACCACCGGGCAGGACCAGACGCTGCAGCAGGCGCTGGTCGAGACCTACAGCAGCAACCCGACCATCATGGCGCAGCGCGCTTTGCTGCGCTCGCTCGACGAATCGGTGGCGATCGCCCGCGCCGCGGGCCGGCCGCGGGTTTCCGCCACGGTCGGAGTCAACCAGGACCTTACCCGCACCGGCGGCGGCAACGGGCGCAACCTAAGCGCCGGCCTCGACGTCTCCTATCCCCTGTTCAACGGCGGCCGCGTCCGCAACGGCGTCGCCGCCGCCAACGAGCGAGTCCTCGCCGGGCGGGCGAACCTGCGCGCGACCGAGGGCGACGTCTTCACCGATGCGGTCTCCGCCTACATGGACGTGATCCGCGACCGCTCGATCGTCGATTTGAACGTCAGCCAGGTGAAGGTGCTGGAGACCAACCTCCAGGCGACTCGCGACCGGTTCGAGGTCGGCGACCTCACCCGTACCGACGTCGCCCAGTCCGAGGCGCGGCTGGCACTCGCCCGCTCGAACCTCGCCGGCGCCGAAGGCCGGCTGCAGGGGAGCGAGGAGAGCTACCGGCGCGTGATCGGAGTCTCGCCGGGCGATCTCGCGCCGCCGAACACGCTGCCGACGCTGCCCAGGACCGCCGACGAAGCGGTCGACATCGCGCTCGCCAACAACAGCGATATCGCTTCCCTGGCGGCGCAGATCCGCGCCGCCGGCCGCGACGTCTCGGTCGCCCGCGCCGACCGGATGCCGACCGTCTCCGCCTTCGGCTCGGGGCGCGAGACGAATTATCTCGGCACCGCCGACACCCAGTTCGGCTCGCCGCTGGCGCCGAACAACGTCGCCTCGACCGGGGTCGGCGTGCAGGCGAGCATCCCGCTCTACCAGGGCGGAGCGGTCGGTGCTCGGGTCCGCCAGTCGCAGGCGCTCCAGAGCCAGCTGCTCGAGCGCGGGGTCGAGGTCGAGCGGCAGGTCGTCGCCAACACCCGCGCCGCCTTTGCCAGCTACGAGGCCGCGGAGCTCGCCATCAGTTCGAACGAGGTCGCGGTCGCTGCGAACACGCTCGCGCTCGAGGGGACAAGGGCCGAGCAGACGGTCGGCACCCGCAACGTCCTCGACGTGCTGAACGCCGAGCAGGAGCTGCTCAACAGCCAGGTCGCGCTCGTCACCGCCCGCCGCGACGCCTATGTCGCCGGCTTCAACCTGCTCAACGCCATGGGCCTCGCCGAGGCCGAGGATCTCAACCTCGACGGCGGCACGCTCTACGATCCGATCCCGCATTATCGGAAGGCCTCGCACCGCGCGTCCGACTGGGGCGACGATCCGGCGCCGCAGCCGGTCTCGACCCGAACCGTGACGACTCCATCGACCAGCGGCGCGACCTATGTCGATCCAGCCCTCGAGCCTGCGGCAAACAACAGGGTGACACCGCCTTCGCATTGAGCGATAAGCCGCTCGTTATGGGGGAAATTAACCAGGACCCGTCGATGGAGGAGATACTCGCCTCCATCAAGCGCGTGATCGCCGAGGACGGCCGCGTCGCCGCCGCGCGCCCCGCCCGCGGCTCGCGCCCGGTCGAGGCGCCGCGTCCCGGACTCGTGCCTGACGAGGATGACGAGGACGTGCTCGAGCTCAGCGACCCGGTGTCCGAGGGCGACGGTCTGGTCTCCGACGATGCCGCCGCCGCCAGCCGCCAGTCGCTCGCCGCTTTGTCGGCGCTGCGCGAGAGAGCGGATGGCGCGCCGGTCGGCGACGGCGCGCTCGAGGCGGTGGTGCGCGAGATGCTGAAGCCGATGCTCAAGGAGTGGCTGGACCGCAACCTCCCCGAGATCGTCGAGGAGCTCGTCACCCGCGAGATTGCCCGGATCGTCGGCAAGAGCTTCTGATGGCGCCGTCACCCCAGCGAAAGCTGGGGTCCATGCTGACTGAGCAACACGCGATGCCTCCGTATGGATGCCAGCCTTCGCTGGCATGACGGAAATCTCTTCGCTAACGCCTCCCAAATGACCGAGCTGCCCAAGACCTTCGACCCGGCCGAGATCGAGGCCCGCTGGTATGCGCGCTGGGAGAAGGAGGGGCGGTTCCGGCCCGAGCGGCCGGAGGCCGAGCCCTTCACCATCGTCATCCCGCCCCCCAACGTCACCGGCTCGCTCCACATCGGCCATGCCCTTGACGTGACGCTGCAGGACGTGCTCGTCCGCCACGCCCGCCTGCGGGGGAAGGACGCTTTGTGGGTGGTCGGCACCGATCATGCCGGAATCGCCACCCAGATGGTCGTCGAGCGCAACCTCGCCAGCCAGGGCGTCAAGCGCACCGACATGACCCGCGACCAGTTCGTCTCCAACGTCTGGGAATGGAAGGCGCAGTCGGGCGGCGCCATCACCCGCCAGCTCCGCCGCCTCGGCGCCTCGTGCGACTGGGCGCACGAGCGCTTCACGATGGACGAGGGCTTCAGCCGCGCGGTGCTCAAGGTCTTCGTCCAGCTCTATCGCGAGGGCCTGCTCTACCGCGACAAGCGCCTCGTCAACTGGGACCCGAAGTTCCAGACCGCGATCTCCGACCTCGAGGTCGAGACGAAGGAGGTGCAGGGCCGCTTCTGGCACCTCAAATACCCGTTCGAGGACGGCAGCGGCTTCATCCACGTCGCGACGACGCGGCCGGAGACGATGCTCGCCGACATGGCGGTGGCCGTGCACCCGAAGGATAAGCGCTATCGGAGCGCCATCGGCAAGAAGCTCAAGCATCCAATCACCGGCCGGCTGATTCCGGTCATCGCCGACGCCCATGCCGATCCGGAGCTCGGCTCCGGGGCCGTCAAGATCACCCCCGGCCACGACTTCAACGACTTCGAAGTCGGCAAGCGCGCCGGCATGCGTCCGGCGGAAATGCTGAACATGCTCGACGCCGAAGCGCGGGTCGCTCAGACCGCGGACGGCCTCGTGCCGGAGAACCTGGTCGGCCTGGACCGCTTCGAGGCGCGCCGGCTCGTGGTCGCGCGGCTCGAGGCGGAGGGTCTCATCGAGCGGGTGGAGGAGCGGATCGTCCAGGTGCCCCACGGCGACCGCTCCGGCGCGGTGATCGAGCCCTGGCTCACCGACCAATGGTATGTCGACGCGGCGACGCTTGCGAAACCGGCGATCGAGGCGGTGCGCTCGGGCGACATCCGCGTCGTGCCCGAGACGTGGAAGAAGACCTGGTTCAACTGGCTCGAGAACATCCAGCCCTGGTGCGTTTCCCGCCAGCTCTGGTGGGGCCACCAGATCCCGGCCTGGTACGACGACGCAGGCAACATCTACGTCGCCGAGACGGAGGAGGAAGCGCAGCGCGAGGCCGGCAACAAGCCGCTGCGCCGCGATCCCGACGTGCTCGACACCTGGTTCTCCTCGGCGCTGTGGCCGTTCGCCACGCTCGGCTGGCCGGACGAGGCGACGTTTTTGAAGGAAACCGTTCGGCCTGAGCCTGTCGAAGGCCAATCCTTCTCTTCCCCAGCGCTGGAAGAAAGAGAAGGGCTTCGACAAGCTCAGCCCGAACGGGGTGGTCAGTCTCAGGGCGAGCGGAGTGGTGTCTGGACCCCCAGGCCCGGCACCAAGCTCGCCCGCCATTACCCCAACGACGTGCTGATCTCCGGCTTCGACATCATCTTCTTCTGGGATGCGCGGATGGCGATGCAGGGCTTCCACTTCATGGGCGAGCGGCCGTGGAAGACGCTCTACCTCCACGGCCTGGTCCGCGACGCCAAGGGCCAGAAGATGTCCAAGTCGAAGGGCAACACGGTCGATCCGATCGGCCTCATCGACCGCTACGGCGCCGATGCGCTCCGCTTCACTTTGGCGGCGATGGAGAGCCAGGGCCGCGACATCAAGCTCGATGAAAAGCGGGTCGAAGGCTACCGCAACTTCGCCACCAAACTCTGGAACGCCGCCCGCTTCTGCCAGGCCAACGGCATCGGCGCCTCGGCCTCGCTGGAGCCGCCCGCCGCCGCGCTCCCGGTCAATCGCTGGATCATCGGCGAGACGGTGAAGACGGTCCAGGCCCTCGACCTGTCGCTCGCCGAATTCCGCTACGACGAGAGCGCCAACACGATCTACCACTTCGTCTGGGACAATTTCTGCGACTGGTATGTCGAGCTGATCAAGGGCCAGGTGGACGAGGAGGCCAAGGCGGTCGCCGCCTGGGTGCTCGACCAGATCCTCGTCATGCTCCACCCGTTCATGCCATTCATCACCGAGGAATTGTGGAGCTCGAACGAGCGTCCCTACGCGCTGATCCTCGCTAAATGGCCGATGCCGGACGCCCGCGCGCTTGACCTGGAGGCGGGGGCGGAAATGGATTGGCTCATTCGCCTGGTCAGCGGCATCCGCGCGGTGCGCACCGAGCTCGGCGTGCCGCCCGGCGCTCGGCTTCCGCTCCACCTCCACGACGTGGCGGAAGCGACGCAAGGAAGGCTCGAGCGGAACCTCTCCGCTATCCAGCGACTGGCGCGCATCGAGGGACTGAGCGGCGATTCCGTCTCAGGCGGAGCGGCGCAGGTGATCGTCGACGAGGCGACCTACGTCCTGCCGCTCGAAGGCGTGATTGACATCGCCGCCGAGAAGGCGCGGCTCGGGAAGGCCGCGCAGGCGGCGGAGAAGGAGCGGGATTCGCTCGCCACGCGCCTCGCCAATCCGAGCTTCGTCGAGCGGGCGAAGCCGGAGGCGGTGGAGAAAGCGCGGGGCGACCATGCGGAGAAGGCGGCGGACGCGGAGCGGTATCGGGCGGCCCTGAAGCGGCTGGGTTGACGCAAATCGTCATGCCAGCGAAGGCTGGCATCCATGCGGCCTTGGTGCCGCACCCAAGTCAGCATGGACCCCAGCCTTCGCTGGGGTGACGGAGATGAGATGGCAGACGAAGCAGCACGACCTTCTGCGCCGCCATCTCTCGGCCGCCACCCAGGCCAGCGGGATCTCACTACGGGGCGGATCGCGCCGACTTTGCTCGCCTTTGCGCTGCCCACGCTCGGCTCCTCGATCCTGCAGTCGCTGAACGGGTCGATCAACGCCATCTGGGTCGGCCGCTTCCTCGGCGAGGATGCGCTGGCGGCGACGTCCAACGCCAACATCGTCATGTTCCTGCTGATGGCCTTCGTATTCGGCTTCGGCATGGCCTCGACCATCCTCATCGGCCAGGCCTTCGGCCGCCGCGACGTCGAGGGCGCGCGGCGGGTGCTGGGGACGGCGATGGGCGCATTCCTGCTGGTCGCCGTCGCTATCGCGGTGGCGGGATGGGTGTTCGCGCCCGCCTTGCTGAAGCTGCTCGCCACGCCCGCCGGGGCGGCGCCGCTGGCGCTCGCCTACCTTCGCGTCATCTTCATCGCCATTCCCGGCTCGCTGATGATGATCATGCTGATGATGGCGCTGAGGGGCGGCGGCGACGCCATGACGCCGCTCTGGTTCATGATCCTCGCCGTCCTCCTCGACAGCGGATTGAACCCGGTCTTCATCCTCGGCCTTGGGCCGGCGCCGGCGCTCGGCATCGCCGGCTCGGCGACCGCGACGGTGATCGCCAACTACACCAGCCTGACCGCGATGCTGGTCTACATTTATGTCCGCGACCTGCCGCTGCGCCTCAAGGGAGGCGAGCTTCGCTACCTTCTGCCCGACCGCGCGATCCTGAAGACGATCGTGCTCAAGGGCCTGCCGATGGGGCTGCAGATGATCGTCATCTCCTCCTCGGCGCTGGCCCTGATCGGCCTCGTCAACCGCGAGGGGGTCGACACGACGGCGGCTTTCGGAGTCGCCATGCAGCTGTGGACCTATTTGCAGATGCCGGCGATGGCGCTCGGCGCCGCGGTCAGCGCGATGGTCGCCCAGAATATCGGCGCCCGGAAGTGGGAGCGGGTGAGCGCGATCACCCGCTCGGGCGTGTTCTTCGCGCTCGGCATCACCGGGGCGCTGGTCGTCCTGCTCGCCATCGCCGACCGGCCGGCGCTGGCCCTGTTCCTCGGCGGCCACAGCCCGGCTCTGCCGATCGCCCGGCACATCCAGCTGCTCGCCACCTGGAGCTTCCTCTTGTTCGGGGTGACCCTCGTGCTGTTCGGGACGGTCAGGGCGAACGGCGCGGTGGTCGGGCCGCTCGTCATCCTCACCATCGGTCTCTACCCGGTGCGACTCGGCTTCGCGCTCGGCACCTATCGCTGGCTCGGCGCCGACGCTCTGTGGCTGAGCTTCCCGGTCAGCTCCTTCTCGAACATGGCGCTGGCGGTCGCTTTCTACCTCCACGGCGGCTGGCGGAAGAGCCGGATGAGCATCGGCGGCCCGGCGCCGCCGCTCGATGCGCAGGAATGCGTCGAGGAAGCGCTCGCCGACGCCGAGCCCGGCGGCCGGCTAAACCCCGCAGGGTAACATGAGGGGACACTCGTATATGAGTGTCCCCGTGCCCCGTGCCTACAGCGTCGTATCGGCCAGGTTCGACTTGTATTTCGTGTTCGTCTGGCGGTCGGTGATCTCGATATAGACGTAGCTCGGCGGGACGATGCCCTCCTCGGTCGCGAACCAGATGCTGCCGAGATCGCTCGCCTTGCCGAGCGCGCAGAAGCCGTAGAGGCGCTTGCCGCGGGAATCGTAGAAGTCGACCCACGAGCGCGAGGCCTTGGTGTTGAGCCCGCAGGGCGGCAGCGCCGGCGCCTGCGCGAACATCGAATCGGGATATTGGTCCTTGTTGAACACGTCGTATCTGTGCCGGACCCAGTTCTTCCCGCCCGCGCTGTAATATTCGGTGCCGGTCAGATAGAGGACCGGATTGGGAACCGGTCCCGCCTGCGCCGGTCCAGCCCCCAGTATCGCCGCCGCCAATATGAGGCCTTTGCCAATCTTCATCGCCGTTTCTCCCCCCTGGTCAGAAAAGTGGCTCGACTAGTTCCTCTATCGCCATTCGCGCTTGACGGCAGAGTGACACCTTTCGGCCGGCCCGGCAATGACGGAACGCCGTCGCAACGAAACCTCGCGCCTTTGCAGCGGCGGGCGGGCGGCGCTACTAGCCGGACGATGAGCTCCTTCCCCGCCACCCGCCTGCGCCGCACCCGCGCCTCCGCCTGGAGCCGTGCCCTCGTCGCCGAGACAATCCTCACCCCTTCCGATCTCATCTGGCCGTTGTTCATCGCAGAGGGGGAGGGGGTGGAAGAGCCCATCTCCAGCCTGCCCGGAGTCTCGCGCTGGTCGGTGGACCGCATCGCCGAACGGGCACGCGAGGCGCGCGAGCTCGGCATCCCCTGCATCGCGCTCTTCCCCAACACGCCGCGCCAGCTCAGGACCGAGGATGCGCGCGAGGCGCTCAACCCCGAGAACCTCATCTGCCGCGCCGTCCGCGCCGCCAAGGCCGCGGCGCCGGAAGTGGGGGTGCTGACCGACGTCGCGCTCGATCCCTACACCGCCCACGGCCATGACGGGCTGATCGACGAGACGGGCTATGTCCTCAACGACGTCACGAGCGCGATCCTGGTCGAGCAGGCTTTGGTCCAGGCCGAGGCCGGCGCCGACATCGTCGCGCCGTCCGACATGATGGACGGACGGGTGGGGGCGATCCGGCACGCGCTCGAGCAAGGCGGCCATTTCAACGTCCAGATCATGGCCTATGCCGCCAAATATGCCTCGGCTTTCTACGGGCCGTTCCGCGACGCGGTCGGCTCGCGGGGCCTGCTGAAGGGCGACAAGAAGAGCTACCAGATGGACTATGCCAATGCCGAAGAAGCGTTGCGCGAGGTGGCGATGGACCTCGCCGAAGGCGCCGACACGGTGATGGTGAAGCCGGGCCTGCCCTATCTCGACATCATTCGCCGCGTGAAGGAACGGTTCGAAGTCCCTGTTTTCGCTTATCAGGTCTCCGGCGAATATGCGATGATCGAGGCCGCGGCCGCCGCCGGCGCGGGCGAGCGGGACGCGCTGGTGATGGAGACGCTGACCGCGTTCAAGCGCGCCGGCTGCTCGGGGGTGCTGACCTATCACGCCCCGGTCGCGGCGCGGCTCCTCGCCGGATGAGCGACGAGGTCCGGGCGGAGCTCGGCCGGCTGAGGGCCGCGGCGGCGGCGCTGGAGCCGGACGCGGAGGCGCGGGCGGCGATGATGGCCGCCGCCTTCGGCCACGCGCAGGAATTCCTCGCCGACCTCGTCGAGGGCCCGGCCAACCGCTCCTGGGCCGACGCCTTCGCCGGACCGCCGGACGAGTTCGGGGAAGCGGGAGCCGATCTGGAAGAGGCGCTCGAATGGCTTGGCCGCTCGGTCGATCGGCCCGGAATCACCACCGCTTCGGGTTTTTTCACCGGTTACGTGCCGGGCGGCGGGCTCTTTCAATCGGCCGTCGGCGATTTCCTCGCCGCCGCTTCCAATAAATATGCCGGCTTCGCCTCGGCCGCGCCGGGGGCGGTCCGGATGGAGAATGCGACATGCGCCTGGCTTGCCGGCGTGATCGGCTTTCCGCCCGGCGCGGCGGGGACGCTCACCTCGGGCGGCAGCCTCGCCAACCTGACCGCGATCGTCGCGGCCCGCGAGGCGCGCGACGAGGCGGGCCGCGGTGCCGTCTATATGAGCTCGACCGCCCACCATTGCATCGACAAGGCGCTCCGCATCGCCGGCCGCGCCAAGGCGCCGCGGCGGTTGATTCCGGTCGACGAGCGCTTCCGTATGCGTGCCGACTCGCTCGCCGCCGCTCTGGAGGGGGATGCCGCTGCCGGAGTGAGGCCCTGGCTGGTAATTGCTTCGGCCGGCACGGTCGACACGGGCTCGGTCGATCCTCTCGCTGCCATTGCCGCGCTGTGCGAGCGGCACGGCGCCTGGTTCCATGTCGACGGCGCCTATGGCGGCCTGTTCAGATTGTGCCCCGAGGGGCGGGCGATGCTGGGCGGGCTCGAGCGCGCCGACACCGCCGCGCTCGACCCGCACAAGACCTTGTTCCTCCCCTACGGCACCGGCGCCGTCGTCGCCCGCGACGGGCAAATGCTGCTCGACGCGTTCAGCGCCAGCGCCGATTACATCCGGCCGCTCGGCGAGAGCGAGGTCGGGCCGTCCCCGGGCGACCTCTCTCCGGAGCTCACCCGCCATTTCCGCGCGCTGCGCCTGTGGCTGCCGCTCCGCCTCGCCGGCGTGGCGGCGTTCCGGGCGGCGCAGTCGGAGAAGATCGGCCTGGCCCGCTATTTCCACGCCCGGCTCGGCGAACGGCCGGGCTGGGAGCTGGCTCCGCCGCCGGACCTGTCGATCGTCGCCTTCCGCTACCGCCCGCGCAAAGGCGATATCGACGATTTCAACCGCCGCCTGCTCCGCCGTGTCCAGGAGGAGGGGAGGGTGTTCCTCAGCGGCACGCGCCTCGACGGCGTAGATTGGCTGCGCTGCGCAATCCTCTCGTTCCGCACGCACCTGGAACATGTCGACGAGACAATCGAGGCGCTGGAGCGGGCCGCGGCCTTCCTGGAGGGCGAATGAGCCGGAGCGGCGAGGCGGCCGGCTTTCGCGGGCGGCTCGACGAGCGCTACGCGCGGCCGCTCTTTCTCGCCACCATCCTGACCGGATCGTTCCTGCTCTTCCTCGTCCAGCCGATGGTGGCGCGGATGGCGCTGCCGCGGCTCGGCGGCGCTCCGGCGGTCTGGAACAGCGCCATGGTGGTGTTCCAGGCGCTGCTGCTCGGCGGCTACGCTTATGCCCATTTCCTCGCGCGCCTGACGCCACGGCTGCAGGCGGGCGTCCACCTGGTTCTGTTCGCGGTGGCGGCCCTGTGGCTGCCCATCGGCCTCGGCGCCGCCACCCTCCCGCCCGGCGCACAGCCGGCTTTCTGGGCGCCCTCGTTCCTGCTCGGCGCGATCGGCCCGCTTTTCTTCCTCGTCTCGGCGCAGGCGCCGCTGATGCAGCGCTGGTACGCGCTGGAGAGCGCGCGCGGCGAGCCCTATGCCCTCTATGCCGCTTCGAACCTCGGAAGTTTCGCCGGCCTGATCGCCTATCCGATCGCGGTCGAGCCGCTGCTCACGCTCCGCCAGCAGAGCCTGCTCTGGACCGCGGGCTACGCCCTTCTCGTGCTGCTCGTGGCTGCGGCCGCGCTGACCATCCCAGCCCATGCCGTGGAGGCCAAGCCGGAGCGCGTCTCGCCCGCCCCGCCGGCGCGCCGAATCCTCCACTGGATCGCGCTCGCGGCCGTCCCTTCCGGCCTGATGCTGTCGACCACCACCCACCTCACCACCGACATCGTCGCCGTGCCGCTGCTTTGGGTGGTGCCGCTCGGCCTCTACCTGCTGAGCTTCGTCATCGCCTTCGCCGCCCGCCGCAAGACGGCGCATTTGTTCACTGCGATCGCACCGCTGGTCCTGCTCATCGCCGGCGGCTTCGCGCTCAGCGAGGGCTCGGGGCAGCCGCTGTTCAACGCCACAATCGGCCTCGTCCTCTTGCTCGTAACGGCGGTCGCGCTCCATGCCGAGCTCTACCGCCTCCGGCCCGCCGCCGACCGGCTGACCGGCTTCTACCTCGCCATGGCCGCCGGAGGAATGCTCGGCGGGCTGTTCTGCGCGGTGATCGCGCCTTTGGTGTTCGACTGGGCCTATGAGCACCCCCTGCTGCTGCTCGCCGCCGCTTTGCTGGTGCCGCAGCGGCCTTTCATCCCCTGGGCCGCCGACCTACCCGCCTGGAGCCGCTGGGCGATGGCGGCGGCGGCGCTCGGCCTCTCCTACGCCGCCGATATGCGGGCGCTGGCGTGGATCGATGCCAGCTGGGCGGCGATGCTCAGCATCCTCATCTCGCTGATCGTCCTTCATTTCGTCGGCTGGCGGGCCCTGTTCGCGGTCGGGCTGGGGGCGCTGATGTTGAGCTACGGCGGTTGGCAGAAGCTTCACCAGAGCGAGGCGAGCCTCAGGACCCGCTCCTATTTCGGAATCTATACGGTCAGCCACCGCTCTGATCCGCCTTCCCGTCTGCTCACCCACGGCACGACCCTCCACGGCATCCAGAACCTGACGCCGGGCGAGGAGACGGAGCCGACCACTTATTACGCCCGCGGCTCCGGCGTGGGACAGGCGATGAGCGCCGCGCCGGCCCTCTACGGCCCCGCCGCCCGGATCGGGGTGGTCGGCCTCGGCGCCGGAACCCTCTCCTGCTACGCTTTGCCCGGCCAGGACTGGCGCATCTTCGAGATCGATCCGGCGATGGTGCGCATCGCCCGCACCCGTTTCAGCTTCCTTGCCCGCTGCGCGCCGGCGGCCCGGATCGTCCTCGGCGACGCCCGCCTCAGCCTCGTCCGGCAGCCGCCGGCCTCGCTCGACCTCCTCGCGATCGACGCTTTCTCCTCCGACGCCGTGCCGATGCACCTGCTCACCCGCGAGGCGCTTGCCGTCTACGGCCGGGCGCTGCAGCCCAAGGGCCTGCTCCTCATCCACATCTCCAACCGCTATCTGGACCTCGAACCGGTGCTCGCCGCCCGCGCCCGCGACGGTTGGGCCGGGCTCGTCTACGAATATGTGCCGCGGCCGGAGTTGGTCGCGCGCAACATGACCATGTCGATCTGGGTCGCGATGTCGCGCGACGGCGCGACGCTCTCGGTTCTGCGCCAGACGAGCGGCCCGGATGCCTGGCGCTGGCGGGCGTGGCGGCCGCGTCCGGGCTTCGCCGGCTGGACCGACGACCATGCCAGCATCCTCCCCCTCCTCGAGGACTGGCGCAAATGGCTGCCGCCGGGGGGAGGGGAGAGATGATCGAGACGGCGCGCCTGTTCCTGCGCGACTGGCGGGAGGAGGATCTCGTTCCCTTCGTCCGCCAGACCAACACGCCCGCGGTGATGCGCTGGCTCGGCGGCGTGCAGGATCCGGGGGCGCTGGAGGCGCGTTGGCGCGAGCGGGTGATGGTCTGGCAGGAGACTTTGGGCTTCACCTTCTGGGCGGTCGAGCGCAAGGCGGACAGGGCGCTGCTCGGCTTCTGCGGCCTCAAGCTCGCCGACGCGCCCGGCGGCGAAGCGATCGCCGGGCTGCACGAGATCGGCTGGCGGCTGCGCGAGGATGCCTGGGGGCAGGGCTATGCGAAGGAGGCAGCGATCGCCACGTTCGACTTCGCTTTCGAGAGGCTCGGCGCGCCGGTCGTCGTCGCCATCACCGTCCCCGGCAACGCCCCCAGCTGGGGGTTGATGGAGCGGCTGGCCCTCAGGCGCCGCCACGACCTCGATTATTGGGACACCCGCTTCGGCGAGGAGCTCAACCCGACCATCGTCTATGACATGGAGGCCGAAACATGGCGCCGGCGCCGACCTTGATTCCGTACCACGGCCGCGCGCCGGTCCTCGATCCCACCGCCTTCGTCGCACCCGGCGCAGTGCTGATCGGCGACGTCGAAATTGGGGCCGAAGCGAGCATCTGGTACAATTGCGTCCTGCGCGGCGACGTCAACCGCATCCGCGTCGGGGCCCGGACCAACATCCAGGACGGGACGGTGCTCCACGTCGACTCCCCCCGGCCGGGCCACGAAGCGGGCCAGCCCACCCTGATCGGCGAGGAGGTGCTGATCGGCCATCTCGCCATGGTCCACGGCTGTATCCTCCACGACCGCAGCTTCGTCGGCCTCGGCGCGATCGTCATGGACGGCTGCGAGATCGAGAGCGGCGGCATGCTCGCCGCGGGCGCGATGCTGACCCCAGGCAAGCGCATCCCCGCCGGCCAGCTTTGGGCGGGCCGGCCGGCCAAATATGTCCGCGACCTCGGCGAAGAGGAGCAGGCGATGAACCTCGCAGGGGTGTTTCACTATGTCGAGCTGGCGAGGCTTCACCGGGAGGCGCTCAGCCGCGCCTGAGCGAAGCCTCCAGCCGCGCCACCTCGGCCGCCTGCGCGTTCGCCAGCCCCTGCACCCGCGCCACCGCGTCGCGCAGCCGCGCCGCGTCGGCCTCGCTGACCGTCGTCGAATTCGTGCGGTCGGCGGCATAGCGGTCGAGATCGGCGAGCGCGCGGCCGGTCCGCGCCCCGGCGGCCCCGGCCCGCGAAACGGCCTGCTCCGCCTCGATCCAGCTGTCCGAATTGACCGCCCCGCTTTTGGCCACGGCGGCCCGGGCCGGCCCCGCCGCGCGATCGAACTCGGCCTGCCCCGCCTCGGCCTCGGCGATCAGCTCAGCGACCCGCCGCGCGATGGCCGGATCGTCGGGCCGCGCCGCCGCGGGGGGCTCGACCGCGTCCCGCTCCGCTTCATAGGCTCTCTCGGCGGGCCGCTGGGCCAACGACGGAAACGTTCCTTTCTCGGCGCACCCGCCCGCCGCGAGAAGCGCCGGAGCGAGCAGGAAAAGGCGGGAAAAGCGGGCCATCGCGCCTCCGTCTATGCGCCCCCCGCCGCGTCCGCAACGGGGTTGCGCCCGCCGGGCCTACCCCCTATGTCGCCGTCTCCCGCGCGCCCGTAGCTCAGCTGGATAGAGCATCAGACTACGAATCTGAGGGCCGGAGGTTCGAATCCTTCCGGGCGCGCCATTTTCCTCACTTACATTGGGTCGCGCATGGTTCAGGCGTTGGAGCCGCTTGCCTTGCGCACGAAGGCGGCGAGGGAGACGGCGCGCAGCAGGTCGAGCCGATAGGCCTTGTCGATGTCGGGACGGTCCCACCCCTCTGCTGGCCATTCATCGACCAGCCGGCGGAGCTTCGGCACGTCGAGCAACTCGCAGACCGGCGCGCAGGCGGCGGCGCGCTCCAGCTCTTCGGCCAGGGCCGCGCGCGCGGCGGTTGCGCCTTCGTGCCAGTCGGCCGCCTGAAGGCCTGGCCGCGTCTCCCGCAACAGGGCCTGCGGAGCGCGCCCGGCGAGCGCTTCCCGGGCCGCGGCGCGGCGGACGCCGTTCGCGAGGAACGCCGTCGGCGGGAGCGAAAGGCAATATTCGACCAGCCGGCGGTCGGAAGTGGGATCGCGATAGTCGAGCCCCCAGCCGCCGAGCATGGCTTTCTGGAAATTGCCGAGGTCGACGATCTCGAACCCAGCGGCCCGTGCGGGCAGCGGCCCATCGGGCGGTGAGGACTCGTCCGGCTCGGGAACGGGCGTGTCCGGGTTCACCGCCCCGCTCAGCCAGCGCAGCGGGCCCCGGCCGGTCGCTGCGGCCAGCGCCTTCCACGCCGCGAACGGCAGGATCGGGCGCAAGGTCGCGGCAAGGCCTCCCGCGAGGCCGACTCCGCCGCGTCGCCGCAGGGCAGCGATCTCTCCGGCCAGCCGCAGCAGGCGGCCGCGGCGGAAGAGAGCGGGGAGCAGATCAAGGCCGTTATGGCTGAAGGCGAGATTGCCTCTCAGCCCCGTCATCATCACGGTCAGGCCCCGCGAGCGCGCCGCATCGTTGATGCCGTTGATCCAGCCCATGTTGCACAGGTTCACCAGCGGCTGGTCGTGGAGGAAGAGGTCGCGGTCGATCGAGGCGAGCGGCGAACGGCCCCCTTCCCGGATCACCACATGCTCGACATTGGCATAGAGCGACGCCGTGGCGGCTGCGAGCGGGCCTTCGTCGGCGAGGCGGCCATAAGGAGCGCCGCCGGCATAGCCCTCGCGCGGCACCGCGGTGAAGGCGACGACGCTCCCAACTTCCTGCAAAACGAGGGCGGTCGACCCGGTTACGGCCGTGCTGTCCAGCCCGGCGCTGAGATGGGCGCCCACCCGCGTCGCGCCGCGCAGCTGCCGCCGCACCGCCGCGTCGAGATGGTGCCGCAGGCCCTCGCCGGCGTCGGCCGGAGCGCGGACGAGCCGTTCCTCCACGCCCGGCCGCCAATGGCGGCGGCTTCGCAGCCCGCCGCGGTCGAAGGCGAGCAGGTGTCCGGGCAGGACGCGACGGATCCCCTCGAACATCGTCTCGCCGCCCGTGGGCGGCCGCCCCGCCAATGCGGCAAGGGCGAAGCCCCGGTCTGGGCCTCGGGGGATTTCGGCGAGGGCGTGGAGGCCCTTGGGCATGCTCGCGCACGCGAACAGCCGTTCGCCCTCATAATAATGGAGCGGCCGACCCCCGGCGAAGTCGCGCGCGAGGGTGAGCCGCCTTTGCGCGGCGTCCCAGACCGCGAACGCGAAATCGCCAACGAGGCGCCCGCAGCATTCTTCCTGCCATCGCTCCCAGGCGAGGGCGAGCAGGGCCGAGTCGCTGGTCATCCTCAGCTGGTCCGAAGCAAGCCTCAGCGCCTCCGCCAGTTCCTCGCGATTGTCGAGGCGGAGGTCGGCGACGAGAATGAACCGGCCGCCGCCCGCCACGGCCGGCTGTCGGTCGTGCGCGTCTTCCGGCACCAGCCGCATCAGCTGCCGGCCGATGGCGACGTCGCCCTCGGCGCGGAGGTCCGAGGAGTCCGGTCCGTAGAGGGCTTGCGCCTTCAGCATCCGGCGGCAGGCCGCCTCGGCGCCCGCGCCATCGAGGCGCCAGAGGCCGGCGATCGCGTTCAGCTTGTCTTCCTTGCGTCCATTGCCTTCGTCCGTGCGTGGTGGGACAGATCGTGCGAGCCCTTGCCCGTGGCCGTGCGGCTGGTCTAGGGACTGCAGGCTGCACCGCAAGCATGGGAATTCCAGATGGCCGAGCGCATCGACACCCGTTCCGAAGAGACTGTCGGCGAGGGCAAGCTCGCCTGGGTCCATCCCAAGATCGAGGTGTTTCGGGCTCGCGATGCCGAGGCGGCGCACATCACCTACGGCGGCAGCGACTCGGGCTTTTATCACAGCTAGGGCCGCGCAGCCGCACCGATGCGAGCGTAGGCCGTGACGGCGGCGGTCATCGAGAACGCGGCGCGCCACCGCGACGACAAGAGTTCCACCGACATTCGCTATCGGGTTCGCCCGCTGGAAGGCGGCGTCCAAGGCGGCCGGCTCCTGCTGCGCGGCTCCCCGGAGCAAGACTGGCTGGCGCTGAGCGGATCGGCGCGGCGCCTCTGGGAGCTGCTCGACTATCCCAAGAGCCGCGGCGAGCTCGTCGCCGCGCTGGGTGCCGAATATGACGCGCCCGCGGCCGTGCTGGAGCCGGCGGTCGACGAGGCGCTTGCCCTTTTCGTGAAGCAGGGGGTCATCGAGCCCGATTCCGGGCCGGCGCGCGACACGGTCCGCGAAGCCTATCTGGGTCTGCTCAAGCAGGCGGTCGCCAACCTCCTCTACCCGGAGCTGGAGGTGGCCATCGACTTCCTCGAGGAAGGTGGCGACGGGCTGAGGGGGGTCGAGCTCCAGCGAGCGATCCGGGACGTCAGGCTCCGCCGCGCCGACGCCTTCGATGCCTTGATCGACGCCAAGCAGCACGGCTGGGCGATACGCCACGCCCACACCATGATCGGCCTGTTCCGCCTCGCCAATCTCGAGCGTTGCGCCGAGCGGCTCTTCGCCGACGGCATAGCCGGCGACTTCCTCGAGGCGGGAGTCTGCCGCGGCGGCGCCGCCATCTTCCTGCGCGGCCTGCAGGTGGCCCACGGCGAGGCTGGACGGCGGCTCTGGGTGGTGGACAGCTTCGAAGGGGTCCCGCCGCCCACCGCGGAGCCGGACCGGGCCTACGGGATCAACCTCGAAGAGGCGCGGCAGCCGTGGATCGCCTGCGACCTCGCCAGCGTCAGGGAGCATTTCCGCCGCTACGGGCTGCTCGGGCCAGAGGTGCGCTTCGTTCCGGGGCTGGTCGAGGATACGCTGCCGGGGGCGCCGATCGGCGACCTCGCTCTGCTCCGCCTCGACGTCGATCTCTACAGCGCGACCGAGCAATGCCTCGAGTCGCTCTACGACAAGCTCGTGCCCGGCGGCTTCCTCATCGTCGACGATTACGGCGCGCTGCAATGCTGCCGCGACGCCGTCGACGGCTTCCGCGCGCGCCGCGGCATCGCCGAGCCGATCGAGAGGATCGACAATACCGGGATCTACTGGCGCAAGCGGGGATGAGCCTGGTCTCGGTCGTGATGCCGGTGCTCGACGGCGAGCCGCATTTGGCCGAGGCGATCGAATCCATCCTCACCCAATCCCATGAGGCGCTCGAGCTGATCGTCGTCGACGACGGTTCGAGCGACGCGAGCGTCGAGATCGCCGCCGGTTTCGCGGCGTCCGACCGGCGCGTGCGACTCGTCCGCCGCGAGCGCGACCCAAGCCTCACCAGCGGTGCTCGCGCGGCCAACCAGGGGATCGCGCTGGCGCGAGGCGAGTGGATCGCGCGGATGGACCAGGACGATATCGCGCTGCCGGAGCGGCTGGCCGTACAGCTCGATTTCTTGCGCGCGACCGGGCTCGACGCCTGCGGCAGCCAGGTAACGGCGTTCGGCAGCGGCGAGGATCGGCCCTATTGGTTCCCGGAAGAGCAGGCGGCGATGGAGCGCGAGCTCGTCTTCCGCGTCGCCATGCTCCATCCCGCGATGGTGGCGAGCACCGAATTGATGCGACGGCTCCCCTATGACGAGGGTGCCACCCACGACGATTACGAATGGCAGACCCGCGCAATCGCAATCGCGCGCCTCGGCAATTGCCGCGAATGCCTGGTGCGGCATCGCCTCCATCCGGGCCAGGCGAACGTCGTCCACCGCGGCCGTTTCACCCGCGATCTCCGCCGTTATCGCTTCCGGCAATTCTACCGCCTCTTCCCGCGCACCCCGGCGCGAGAGTTCGAGATCGTCAACGCCATCGCCGAGCGCGCCCATTTCGCCCACCGCGAGGAGGTCGAGGCGGCCGGGACCTGGCTGGTGCGGCTCGCCAGCGTGCCCGACCCGGAGCTCCGCCGGATGATGCTCCACCGCTGGGAAGGCCTGTGCCGCCGGGCCAAGGTCGAGGATATCGACGACCTTCGCACCGCGGTCGCCGCGCGAATCCTGGGCGAGGCCTGAGGCGGCAGGCTCAGCCGATGTCGCCCTCGCCGGCATAGCCGCCGCTGCCGTCGCGCCGCTTCTCGATCTCGCGGACCGCCTCCTCGGAGAGATCGGCGAGGCTGTTATGGCCTTCCGGGCCCTCCGGCGGCTGCGCCGGCTCGCGCGGCTCCGGTTCGCGGGCCATGGTCAGCCGACGTGCTCCGGCTTTCCCTTGCGCTTGGTCGAGGCCATTTTCTCGAGCTCCTTCTCGCTCATCGATGAGGCCATCGACTTGGACGCACCCTTGAGCTTGCTCTTCGGCGTGTCGCCGCGCTTGGCGGAAAGGGCGGCGCCCGCTGCCTTCTGCTGCGCTTTCGATTTGGCAGGCATGGTGGAACTCCTCTAACGGGACGCCACAAGGAACCCGCGTCCGCGGGCCCCGGTTCCGGCATGACAGGGAGCGACGTCGCCGATGGACGAAATCGAATGGTGGGAGTTCGACTCCGCGAAGGACATGGCCGAGCAGGCCGCGGGCGACATCGCCTTCGTCATCGAGAGCGCGCTCGAGGCGCATGGTGGAGCCCGCCTCGCTTTGTCCGCGGACAAGGACGCCGAGCCCGTCTACGCGAAGCTGGCCCAATCCAAGGGGGTGGACTGGTCGAAGGTCAGCATCCTCCCCACCGACGACCGGCTGGTGCCGCTGTCCGACCCGCTGAGCCGCTACCGCGCGCTCGAAGGCTGGTTCGCGGCGAAGGGGGCGGAGATGGTGAGCCTCGTCGACGAGGCGGCGCTCGACGACCGGCAGGAGGCGGGGCGGCTCGCCGACGCGCGCCTGTCGCTGCTCGGCGGGCCGCTGGACCTCGTCCAGCTCGGCATGGGCGAGGACGGCCACACCGCCGGAATCTTCCCCGGCCCCGATTGCGAGCGCGCCGTCGCCGGCCCCCGCGAGCGCCGCGCGCTCGGCCTGCGTCCCGATCCGATGCCCGAAGAAGCAGCGGCAGACCGGGTGACCCTCTCCGCCGCCGCGATCGGCGCCGCTCGCGCGGTGATGATCGTCATAGCGGGGGCGGAGAAGCGCCGGCGGCTCGAGCAGGCGATCAAGGAGGGGCCGCTGAGCTCGGTTCCGATCGGCCGCGTCCTCGCCTCGATCGAGGTGCCGATCGACATCTTCTGGAGCGCGCAAGGCTAGGCTTGGCCGAAACGGCCATGCTATCAGCGCCTTCGCTCACAAGGGGGCGCGACATGGTGGCAGCGACGGCGACGGCGTCGGCGGGGGAGGCGAAGCGGCCGTGGCGGCTGGGGCTGCCCGAGCGCCTGCCCGATTTCGGCCGCAAGTCGCTGATCCTCTTTCGGCTGCTCTGGTTCGCCGCCTTCCTGCTGGCGCTGGCGGGGCCGGTTGCGGGCACCTGGTACCGGGTGAAGGACGCCAGCCGCAACAGCGCGCTCATTCCCGGCAGCCGCGCCGGTTTCGCCGTCTCCGACAAGGACCTCACCCGAATCCGCTTCCCGGTCGGGCCGCAGGCGGCGCGGCTCGGCCTTAAGCGCGGCGACCATATCGTCGCCATCGATGGAATCCCGGTCTCGCCCGTCGTGCCGATGCCGGGGACCGGCGCGGCGGCCAAGGCCAAGGTCACCGACGCCGACCAGGCCTTGTTCGGCGACCTCCTGTATGGCGAGGAGAGCCGCGAAGTGGCGCTGACGCTGCGCGGCGCGGACGGCCGCACCCGCGACGTCCGAGTCACCACCGGCGAGCAGCATATCGAAGCGGGCGCGGCGGCGCTCGGCATCCCCGACGCGGTGCTGAGCTTCGCCGACCTCATCCACCTCATCACTTACCCTTTCCTCCTCGCCTCGGCCTGGGTGCTCTACCGCCGCAAGGAAAGGGATGTGATCAGCTCGGTCGTCTCGCTCGCCATCCTGCTCACCATGGCGAGCGAGCAGCCCTCGGCGACCTTCCTCGAGCTCGTCGCCCACGTCCCCGCCTGGCTCCATCGCCTGCTCTACGATTTTGGCAATATCCTCCTGCTGACCGGGATCATGCTCTTCCCGCATGGCCGCCTGTCGCCGCGGCTGGTGCTTGGCGTGATCGTCACATTGCCAATTCTCTTCTTCCTCAGTGGCGACGCCTACCGCACCATGTTCATGCTCTACATGGCGGCGAGCGTCCTCACCCTGGTCTGGCGCCTGCGCCACACCAAAGGCGACGAGCGGCAGCAGCTCAAATGGGCTCTGTTCGGCTTCTCGGGCTACGCCTTGTTCCTCGCCACCTCGCTGATCTCGGACATGTGGAAGCTGGAGGCGGCGAGCCTGTCGGGACGCCTCGGCCTCGAGCTCCTCGCAGGATTCTCTTTCGGCTTCGCTTTCCTGCTCCTGCAGCTCGGGCTGTTCGTCGCGCTGATGCGGTACCGGCTCTACGACGCCGAATCGGTGATCACGCGGTCGGCCTCGATCGCCGTCATCGCCCTGATCGTCGCGACCCTGTTCGAGATGGTCATCGAGGCGCTGAAGCAGTTCGTGCAGAACGAGTTCGGCCAGAATAGCGGCTCGACCGGCCCAGTCGTCGCCGCCGCCCTCGCCACCATCCTCATCAAGCCGATCTACGAGCGGGTCGAAGCCTGGACCGAACGCCGCTTCCACCGCCGCCTCGTCGAGCTGCGCGAGGATTTGCCCGATTGCCTGCGCGACCTGCGCCACGTCGCCACCCTGCCGGAACTGCTCGACCAGGTGTTCGACCGGGTCGAGGCGGGGGTGCGACCGATCCGCGTCGCCGCAGTGGTCGAAGGGCGGGTGATTGGGGCCCGAGGCGCGAACTCGGAGGAGGTGCTCGCCTGGATCGCCGGCGCCGGCCTCGATCCCGCCTGCGAGGTGCATTTCGAGGGGAGCGACGCCTTCTTCCCGATCCGCGTGCCGCTGCGGCTCGACGACGGCGCCTGCCTCGGCTTCCTGCTCATCGGCCCGCGGCCCGATTGCTCGTCGATCGGCTCGGCCGAGCTCGCCGCACTGAAGGAGGTGGCCGGACCGGTCGCGCGGGCGCTGTGGATCACGCTCAGCCGCGAGGGGCGCGAGCGCGAGGTCGCGGCGGCACTGGCGTCGCAGCAGCGGCAGATCGACCGGCTTTCGGCGCGGCTCGCGATTGACCGCCCCGGCGCCGCGGCCTAGGCTCGCGGATGGCAAATGCTGAGGGGAAGCTACTGATGTTGCGTAAGGTTCTGCTCGGGTCCGCCCTCCTTGTGCTGCCGCTCGCGGCGACCTCGACCCCTGCTCATGCCGATGCCAAAAGCGGCAAGTGCGAGCAGGACCAGGGCAAGAAGCGCCGCAACTCGACGATCGGCGGCATGTTCGGCAGCCTCGCCTCGCGGGTCGGCGTGCCGACCAGCGTCGCCGGGGTCGGCCTTCCCACCTCCGAAATCCTGTCCGAGGCGATCACCGCTCTCCTCGACTGCAAGGAGCAGCAGCAGGCGGCCACCGCCACGAACGAGGCGATCAGGGGCGGCGTCGGCACCACCTCGACCTGGCAGAGCGAGAGCCGGCCGGGCGTGTCGGGTTCGTCCAGCGTCACCGGCGAGCAGCAGGCGGCCAACGGAACGCGCTGCATGACCGTCACCGACGTCGTCATCGTCGACGGCGAGGAGACGACGGTCCCCAAGAAGATGTGCCGCGAGCCGGGTGGCGGCTGGAAGCGCGCCTGACCATGCGCTGGGGCCTTGCCGCGGCCGCGGCGCTCGTGGCGCTCGCCGCCGGCCAGGCCTCCGCCCAGCAGCAGGCGATGGACCTAGACAACCCGACCTGCCCCAAGAGCCTCAACTGGTCGACCTACCGCCAGATGCGCTTCACGCTCGAGGAGACCGGGGGGCATCGCATCCTCAAGGCCGAGGGCCTCATCGACGAGGGCGCGCCGGAGCGGCTGCAAGCGGCGCTGGCCCAGTACGATCCAACCAAGATCGACGAGATCTGGGTCCGCTCGCCCGGCGGCGACGCACGCGCCGGCAACCGCATGGGCAAGGCCATCCGCGACGCCGCGATCCCCACGCGGATTCCGAAGGGATGGGCCTGCTTCTCGGCCTGCAACTTCGTCTTCATGGGGGGATGGGCCCGCTTCGTGGACGATGGGGGCATCTTCGCCGTCCACATGTTCACCCATATTGTCGACCGCGAGGCGTTGCGCTCGGAAGTCGCCGGCGACAAGGCGGCGGGCACGGTGGCCGGGATCGAGCAGGATTCCGCTTTGCTCGCCAGCGAGGATAACGACTTCCTCATCCGCATGGGGGTGTCGCGCAAGTTGCTGACGGATGTCATGTACAAGCAGAAGGCGGTCGCCGAAGCGGGCGCCGACCGTTCGACCCGGCGCTGCCTCACCCAGGACGAGGTCAAGCGCTACAACGTCGTCACCATCCCAATGCCCTGACAAGGAGAGAGCCATGCGTTCGCTCGCTGCCGCCGCCATCCTCGCCGCCGCCTTGGTTGCCGACGCTGCCGACGCCGCCACCCTCGTCGTCCGTTCGTCCGGCCCCTCGGCCAAGGCGCTCCCGCCGGGCCGGACCATCGCCGACGGCACGCCGGTCAGCCTCCAGGCCGGCGACATCGTCACCGTGCTCGTCGCGACCGGCACCCGCATCCTGCGCGGGCCGGGCTCGTTCAATCTCGCCGGCGGCGGCCGCGGCCTGCCCGCCGCTTCCTTCAACCCACGCGCCCGCTTCGGCGCGATGCGCAGCGGCGAGATCGCCAGCCCGACCCTCTGGGACGTCGACGTCTCGCAGAGCGGCACCTTCTGCCTCGCCGACCCCAAGGCGGTGACTTTGTGGCGGCCGGAGGCCGACGACGCGACGAGCCTCTCGCTTAAGCACGGCGCCGACACCCGCACAATCGCCTGGCCCGCCGGCAAGGCGACGATCGCCTGGCCCGCCGCGCTCGCCGTCGCGGACGGCGCCGACTACGACCTCACCTTCACCGGCAGCACCGACGTGTCGCACCTCAGGCTCAAGACCCTGGCCCCGGTGCCGGAGGACCTTCCCGGCCTCGCCAAGGCCTTCCTCGACCACGGCTGCCAGTCCCAGCTCGACCTTCTGGTCGACACGACCCCGGCCGCGAAGGATTAGAGATTCCCCTCCCTGCAAGGGAGGGAGGGGTTAGGGGTGGGTACGAAGGCGCCGAAACACGGCGTCGGGCATAAGCCCGCTGCGCTCGCCACCCACCCCCAACACCACCCTTTCAGGGAGGGGAGTCAGACCAGCTCTTCCAGCTCGAGCGCCTCCAGAAGAACCCGACGCGCCTGATCCATCCGGGCCCACAGTG
Source organism: Sphingomonadales bacterium (assembly GCA_034668625.1). Lineage (GTDB taxonomy): Bacteria > Pseudomonadota > Alphaproteobacteria > Sphingomonadales > Sphingomonadaceae > Allosphingosinicella. Next base: position 124,292 of record JAXDOX010000021.1, on the reverse strand, counting down.
CCGGCTCCAGCAAATCCGCGGGCGCGATCGCCTCGGGCCATTGCGCTTCGACCACTTCCGCCAGCCGGTCGAGCTTCGTCTCATCGACGAGGAACCGCGGGTCGATCGTCGCCGGATCGGCGACGACCCTCAGCCGAAGGCAGGCAGGGCCGCCGCCATTGGCCATGGACTGGTGGACGTCGACGAAGAAAAGCTCGCGGATCGGGCCGTTGCCCTCGACCAAGTGCTGGAGCCAGTCCCGGACGCCCGGAGTCTCTCGCGCTTCCTCGGGCAAGATCAGGGCCATGCCGCCGGCGGGCATGGTTACGAGCTGGGCGTTGAACAGGTACGAGCGGATCGCTGCTTCGAGGCTGACGGCGCCGGCCGGCACCTCGACGATCTCCACCTCGGGCAGCAGGTGTTTGAGCTCGGTGTAGAAGCCGCGGCGGTCATCGAAAGCGAGCTCGTGGGCGAAAAGGACATGCTCGTTGGCGACCGCGACGACGTCGTTGTGGAAGGCGCCGGCGGCGATCGCCTGCTCGGATTGGCAGACGAACAGGCACCGCTCCGGCTCGAGGCCGTGGCAGCGGGCGACGGCGCGGCTCGCTTCCTCGTGCTGGCGGACCGGAAACGCGCCGCCGCGGGCGCCGTAGACGAACACTTCAACGCCAGGCTCGGCGTGGGCGGTAGAGAGCCGCATGTGGTTGGCCGCGCCCTCGTCGCCGAAGGTGGCGGGCACTGGCGGGTGGACCGCAAAGGCGCTTTTGTCGGCGAACGCCAGACGCAGCTGCGCCAGCGTTTCCGGCCATTCGTGGCTGCGATGCGCCATCGTCCTCAAATTGGCGACGGTGAGGTGGCAGCGCCCGTCCGCCGTGTCGGGAGCGGGGGAGACGGTGGCGGCATTGGCCGCCCACATCGCCGAGGCGGAGAAAGCGGCGGGGCGGAGCGAGGCGGGCACCTCCTCGATGCTCGTCCCGAGCTCGGCCAGCCAGGCGCGATCCGGGCGGCGGTGCGGGAGGAGCAGGCCCTGGGCGAGGCCGAGGCGGACATTGTGCCGCATCTTCGCCAGGCCCTGGAGCGCCGCCGCACGCGGCTGGGAGACCAGCCCCTTGTGGGTCGACGAAGCGAGGTTGCCGAGGCTGAGGCCCGAATAATTGTGGCTCGGCCCGATGACGCCGTCGAAATTGATCTCGGTGACCGCCATCAGCGGCTCATCGCGAGGAAGGCGTCGCCCGGCGCCAGACCGAGCATGTCCGCAGTCTTGCGGGCGATGGCGGCGGTGCCGTCCTCGTCCATCCTGACCTCGGCGCAGCAGGCCGCGAAGCCGGCGAGGCGGCCGGCGGCGAGCATCACGCTCGGGCCGCTCACCTCGGCTTCGACCGCGCCGATCACCAGCTCGCGCGATTCGCGGATGGTGCGGATCTGGTCGGTGGCGGCGATCATCGTCGGCCCCCCGTCGAAAATGTCGATGTAGCAATCGAAGTGGAAGCCTTCGCGCTCCAGCATCTTCATCGCCGCGCGCCCCGACGGGTGGGGGATGCCCATGATCGCGCGGCCGCTTTCCGGCAGCATGGCGGTGTAGATCGGCGTCTTGGGCATCAGATCGGCGATGAACTGGGTGCCGTGGGCGGCGTTGAATTCGTCGGCTTCCTGGAAGTTCATGCCGAAGAAGCGGCCGGCGATCGCGTCCCAGAAAGGCGAGCCGCCGCTCTCGTCGATGACTCCGCGCAGCTCCGCGATGACGCGCTTGGCGAACCGCTCGCGGTGGAGCTTGATGAACAGATAGCGGCTGCGCGCCAGCAGCAGGCCGAGCCCGCCCGCCCGCTCGCCCGGATGGAGGAACAGGCCGCCCACCTCCGACGAGCCTTCAAGGTCGGTGGTGAGGTTGAGCATCTCGTTCCTGAAGGTCTTGCCGAGCTCGTGCGAGGTCTGGGTAAGGGTGCCGACCCGGTAGGAGTAGAAGGGGGTCGCGGTGCCGACCAGACCGAACGCCTGGCAGGTGCCGCGGATCTGGCCGGTGTCGACATTCTCCAGCACGAACAGGAAGAGGTCGTCGGCGGGCGCGGTCGCTTCCGTTCCGAACGCCCTTTCCGAACGGATGATCTTGTCGACCAGCGCGCCGCGGTCGGGCGGCAGGTTGGTGAAGCCGCCGCCGGTCAGCTTGGCCATCTCGTAGACGGCCTGGAAATCCTGGTTGGCCGCCGGGCGCACCCTGAAGCTCACGACGCGTCTCCCGCTGCCACGCGCAGCATCGCCAGCGCCGACAGCGCCGCTCGCTCGGCGAGGCTCTCGACGATCAGATATTCGTCCGCGGAATGGATGGCGCCGCCCCTTACGCCCATCGTGTCGACGACGGGGACGCCGCAGGCGGCGATGTTGTTGCCGTCGCACACGCCGCCGGTGTCGCGCCAGCCGATCGTCTGGCCGAGATCGGCGCCGCAACACCGCACGAGGGCGAACAGGCGCTCCGCTTTCGCGTCGAGCGGCTTGGGCGGCCGGCCGAAGCCGCCGTGCATATTTATGCACACGTCATGCTCCACGGCGACGGCGGCGACGGCTTCCGACAGCGCGGCCTGCGCCGCCGCCTGATCGTCGAGCGTCGCCGGACGCATATTTATGCGCAAAACCGCATGGTCCGGCACGACGTTGTTAGGGCTACCGCCATCGATCCGCGCGGGATTGACGGAAAGACCCGGCCGCTTCGCCCGCGCCAGCCGCAAGACAAGGTCGGCCGCCGCGACCACGGCATTGCGTCCTTCTTCGGGGTTGCGGCCGGCATGGGCGCTACGCCCACGGACGTGGAGCGAGAAATTGCCGCTGCCCGGGCGCGCGCCGGCGAGCGTCCCGTCGGGGAGGGCGGAGGGCTCGTAGGTGAGCGCAGCGGCCTTGCCTCGCGCGGCCTCGGCGATCAGCGCCGCCGAGCCGGGCGAGCCGACTTCCTCGTCCGAGTTGATCACCACTTCGTAGCCGAGCCGCTCGCGCGCCGCCGAGGCCTCCACCGCCTTGAGCGCGGCGAGCATGACCGCCAGCCCCCCCTTCATGTCGGCGACTCCGGGCCCGCGCAGCACCTTGGGCCCGAGCCATTCGAGCCGCTGGAAGGGGTGATCGGCGCCGTAGACCGTGTCCATATGGCCGGTGAGCAGCAGCCGCACCGGCGCCTCGGGCCGGACCTTGAGGTGGAGGTTGCGGCCATGTCCCACCGGCCGCAGGCTCCCGTCCGCCTCCATCGCCTCGACCGGCGCCGGCTCGACCAGCTGCATCTCGCCGGGAAGCGCGGAGAAATCGTCGGCGAGCCGTCCCGCCATCGTCGCCAGCCCGTCGAGGTTGCGCGAGCCGCTGTTGATCCGCGCCCATTCCTCAACCTGCGCGAGCATCGGCTCCACGGCCGCCCGCTCCACCGCCGCCGCTTCGTCTGTCGAAAGCCCCCGCATGGCCGAGCCTCTAGCCGGGGAAAGGACTCAAAGCCACTCCCGGAAGCTCGCCACCACCGCCTCGTAGAGCTTGCGCTTGAACGGGACGATCATCGCCGGCAGCTCGTCGGGCTCGGCCCAGCGCCAGGCGCGGAATTCGGGGTCGGGGGTGTCGATGTGGACGTCGGAGTCGGTGCCGAGGAAGCGGGCGAGGAACCAGGTCTGGCGCTGGCCGCGCCACTTCTCCTTCCAGATCTTGCCGATCAGGTCCTCTGGCAGGTCGTAGCTGAGCTCTTCCCTGGCCTGGGCGAGGATCTCGACGAGCGCGGGATCGATGCCGGTTTCCTCGCGAAGCTCGCGCAGGGCGCCATCGCGCGGGCTCTCGCCGGAATCGAGGCCACCCTGCGGCATCTGCCAGGCCTCGAGCGTGCTATCGAGCCGCTGCCCGACCCAGACCTTGCCCGCCTTGTTGATCAGCATCACGCCGACCGCGGGACGGTAGCCATATTCGGAGAGGTCGATCGGATCAGTTTGGTCGGTCATCAGGGTCTCGCGAGGAAGCGACTCCTCCCCCAATACCGTTCGGCCTGAGCTTGTCGAAGGCCTCTTATTCCCTTTTCTCGGGCCGATAGAAGGAGCGGGCTTCGACAGGCTCAGCCCGAACGGTATTGGGGACGCTCAGCCCGAACGGGAGGGAGATTGGACGCCCCCCGACTCCTTCAGCATCAGCTTCAGCGCCTCGACGCAGCCCCGCAAATCCTGTTCCGACGAGGGGATCGCCTTCCGCAAATTGATGAAGCCGTGGATGTTGCCCTTCGCCTCGCGGAAGACGACCGGGACGCCGGCCTCGGCGCAGGCGGCGGCATAGGCGCGGCCCTGGTCGCGGATCGGGTCGAGCGAGGCGGTGACGACGAGCGTCGGCGGCATGCCCACCTGGCTCTTGAGCAACGGCGAATAGCGCCAGTCGCGCCCTTGCGGGCGGTAGCAATCGTCGAACCAGCGCATGCCCTCGCGGGTGAGCAGATAGCCTTCGCCGAAATCCTCGTAGGACGGATAGCCTTTGGCCGGGTCCGCGGCGGGGTAGATCGGCCATTGGGCGAGGATGGGCACGGCGGCGGGCTCGTCGCGAAGCGCGAGCGAGACGACGATGGCGAAATTGCCGCCGGCGCTGTCGCCGCAGACGACGAGGCCGGTCACCTCGCGGCCGAGCGCCTCCGGGCCGCCGGCCGCCCAGCGCGCCGCGGCGATGCAATCCTCGGCGCCGGCGGGGAAGGGGTGCTCCGGGGCGAGCCTATAGTCGACGGCGAGGATCGGGAGGTCGAGCTGCCGCGCCATCTCGGCGCAGAAGGGCTCGTGCGTCTCGAGGTCGCCGAGCACGAAGCCGCCGCCGTGGAACAAGAGGAAGAGCGGGCCGGCCCCCCGGCTTTCGCGCGCATCGTAGAGGCGGAGCGGGATGGTGTTCCCTTCGGGCCCGGGGCAGGCGAGGTCGCTTATCACCGCCAGCTCGCCCACCGGCGCGTCGGCGACGTGCCGCGAGGCGATCATCAGCCGCCGCGCCTCCTCCGGCCCCACCTCGTGGCTCTTCGGGCCGGGCAGGGCGTTGAGGTAATCGAGGAAGGCGCGGACGTCGGGGCGGACATAGGGTTCGGACACGGCAGCTCCTCGCAAGGATCGACGCTTCACTAGGGACGATGCCCCGCGCCGTCCACGCTTGGCCTCAGCCGGTTGTCCGCACTCGTCCGGAAGGCTAGAGACGAAGCCCCTCCACTCGAAGGAAAAGCCACGTTGGCGACCGCCACGCACTGCCTCACCCCCGAAGAAGCCGGCGCCCACCCGGTGGCGGAAGCGGTCGTCGTCCGCTTCGCCGGCGACAGCGGCGACGGCATGCAGCTGACCGGCGGCCAGTTCACCTTGTCGACCGCGCTCGCCGGCAACGACCTCGCCACCTTCCCGGACTTCCCGGCCGAGATCCGCGCGCCGCAGGGGACGACCTTCGGAGTCTCCGCTTTCCAGATCAATTTCGGCTCGACGGCGGTCGACACGGCCGGGGACTCGCCCGACGTGCTGGTCGCAATGAACCCGGCGGCGCTCATGGTGAATGTCGAGGATCTCAAGCCCGGCGGGCTGATCATCGCCGACGAGGGCGAGTTCGGCGCGCGCAACCTCGCCAAGGCGGGCTTCGGCGCCAACCCGCTCGACGACGGCTCGCTGGCCAAATGGCAGGTCATCCGCCTCAACATCTCGCAGCTCACCCTCGACGCGGTGAAGCCGTTCGGCCTCGGCAACAAGGAGGCTCTGCGCTGCAAGAACATGTGGACGCTCGGGCTGGCGCTCTGGATGTTCGACCGCGACCGGGCGCCGCTCGTCGAGTGGCTGAGGACCAAGTTCGCCAAGGCGCCGGAGCTTGCCGAGGCGAACATCGCGGCCTTGAACGCCGGCCACGCTTATGGCGAGACGGCGGAGATTGGCGGCCAGCTCCACCAGCAGCATCTCTCGCCCGCGCCGGCCGCGCCGGGCCTCTACCGGACGGTGACGGGGGCGGAGGCGATCTCGATCGGGCTGGTGGCGGGGGCCCGGCTCGCCGGCCTCAAGATGTTCTTCGGCGGCTATCCGATCACCCCGGCGAGCGCGATCCTCCACCACCTCTCGCGCCTCAAGGAATATGGAGTCACCACCTTCCAGGCGGAGGACGAGATCGCCGCGATCGGCTCGGCGATCGGGGCGAGCTATGCGGGCTCGCTCGGAGTCACTTCCTCCTCGGGCCCGGGCATCGCGCTCAAGACCGAGGCGATGGGCCTCGCCATCATGGCCGAGCTGCCTTTGGTCATCGTCAACTCCCAGCGCGGCGGGCCCTCGACCGGCCTCCCCACCAAGACCGAGCAGTCGGACCTCTACCAGGCCGTCTACGGCCGCAACGCCGATTCGCCCATGCCGGTGATCGCCGCTCGCTCGCCCGCCGACGCCTTCGACTGCGCGATCGAGGCCTGCCGCATCGCCGTCCGCTACATGACTCCGGTGATGCTGCTCACCGACGGCTATATCGCCAATGCCGCCGAGCCCTGGAAGGTGCCGGACATGGCGGGATACGAGCCTTTTCCGGTGCGCTTCTTCGAGGAGGTGCCTGCCGAAGGAGAGGGGTTCAATCCGTACGAGCGCGACGGCAAGCTGGCGCGCATCTGGGTCAAGCCGGGCACCCCCGGCCTTACCCACCGGGTCGGCGGCATCGAGAAGAATTACGGCACCGGCCACATCGATTATTCGCCCGACAACCACCAGAAAATGACCGATACCCGCGCCGCCAAGGTGCTCGGCATCGCCGACGATCTGCCGGAGCAGGACGTGTGCGTCGGGCAGGCGGGGGGCAAGCTTGCGGTGGTCGGCTGGGGCTCGACCTACGGGCCGATCCACCAGGCGGTGTCGCGCGCGCGGGCGAAGGGCCTCGACGCCAGCCACATCCACCTCCGCCACATCTGGCCGCTTCCGAAGAATTTGGGAGACCTTCTAAGGTCTTACGACCGGATCATCGTGCCCGAGATGAACAAGGGTCAGCTGAAGACGCTGCTCCGAGACCAGTATCTAGTCGACGCCCGGCCGGTGACCAAGGTCTCCGGCCAACCCTTCAAGATAGCCGAGATCGAGGCGGCCATCGAGGAGGCGCTGCGATGAAATACGTCACCCCAGCGCAGGCTGGGGTCCATGCTGACTATGTCCGTGCCGCAGCCAAAGCGGCATGGATGCCAGCCTTCGCTGGCATGACGAGGTAGAGATGAACGACCTAACCCCCCTTACCGCCAAGGATTTCGCGACCGACCAAGAGGTGCGCTGGTGCCCGGGATGCGGCGACTATGCGGTGCTGAAGGCGATGCAAAGGACGATGCCGGAGCTCGGCGTCCGGCCGGAAAATGTGGTGTTCGTCTCCGGGATCGGCTGCTCGAGCCGCTTCCCTTATTACATGGAGACCTACGGCTTCCACACCATCCACGGCCGCGCCCCCACCTTCGCCACCGGGATCAAGCTCGCCAATCCCGAGCTCGACGTCTGGATCATCACCGGCGACGGCGATGCTCTGTCGATCGGCGGCAACCACACCATGCACGTGCTGCGCCGCAACCTCGACTGCCAGATCCTCCTGTTCAACAACGAGATATACGGTCTCACCAAGGGCCAGTACTCGCCGACCAGCCGGGCCGGCACGCGCAGCCCTTCCACGCCCTTCGGCTCCGTCGACCGGCCCGTCAGCCCCTGTGCCTACGCGCTCGGATCGGGGGCGCGGTTCATCGCCCGCGGCATCGACGTCCATAAGAATTTGCCCGACGTGCTGAAGGCGGCGCACGCCCACAAGGGCGCCTCGTTCGTCGAGATCTACCAGAATTGCATCGTCTACAATGACGACGTCTTCGCGCCCTTTACGGCCAAGGAGAATGCGGGACGGCAGCTATGGCTGAGGGCAGGCGAGCCGATGCTGTTCGACGGCGGCTCGAAGGGCATCGCGCTGGACCGCGAAGCGCTCGCGCTCAAGGTCGTCGAGGTGGCGGACGGCGACTGGCAGGCGGCGGGGATCCTCGTCCACGATTCGCGGAACCGGTCGGTCGCGCACATGCTGGTCGAGATGCCGTTCGGCGCCTTCCCGACCGCGCTCGGCGTGCTCTACGAGGACCCCGCCCCGACCTTTGAAAGCGCCGTCGTCCGCCAGAATGCCGAAGCGAGCGCCGGCAAGGAGGCCGACCTCCAGGCCCTGGTCTCCAAGGGCCAGAGCTGGATGGTCACCAAGGAACCGCACGCGATCTAGGCCGACCACCGGCCGGCGCTGATTCCCCTCTCCCTCGGGGAGAGGGGTTAGGGGTGAGGGGTTGGGGCGTTGTCGGCAAGGCACAGCCGGGTGCTCACCTCTACCCCTCTCCCCCGGGAGAGGGGATACTGCTCCCTCGCCGCTTGCCTCCTCGTCGTATCCGCGCCAGTCACGTCGCCATGAACGCTCCGCCGCGCGGCCGCCATCTCGTCTCCGCCGACCGCGGCTTCGCGACCGGGGGCGGGCTGCTCGCGCGGCTGCTCGGCGGGGGGTTCCGGCGGGTGCTGGACCGGATCGATGCGGGGATCGAGAAAGGCGCGATCGACGTCACCTTGCCGGACGGATCGCGGCGCCGGCTCGGCGGGCGCGCGCCGGGACCGGAACCGGTCGTCCGGCTGCACAGCTGGAACTCGCTTGTGCGGCTGGCGGCCTCCGGGTCGGTCGGCTGGTACAAGGCCTGGGAGCGGGGCGAATGGTCGTCGCCCGATCCGGTTCCTTTGTTCGAAACGTTCATGCTGAACGGCGAGAGCCTGGGCAATACGGCCCGGGCGAAGGGGCTGTTCCGGCGGGTCAACCGCCTCGCCCACCGCTTCCGCAACAATGACAAGAAGCGCGCGCGAGAGAACATCGCCCATCATTACGACCTCGGCAACGACTTCTACCGCGCCTGGCTCGACGCTTCGATGACCTATTCGAGCGCGATCTTCGCCGAGCCGATCTCGGCCGGCGAGGCGCTGGAGAGTGCGCAGGAGCGCAAGCTGCGCCTCCTCCTCGACCGGCTCGCGCTGAAGCCCGGCGACCGGCTGCTCGACATCGGCTGCGGCTGGGGATCGCTCGCCGAGATGGCGGCGCGCGATTACGGCGGCGCGGTGGTCGGCCTTACCTTGTCGGAGGAGCAGAAGGCGTTTGCCGAGGCGAGGATGGCGAAGGCGGGGCTTTCCGACCCGGTCGAGATACGCCTGCAGGATTATCGCGACGTCGAAGGCATGTTCGACGCCGTCGCAAGCGTCGAGATGGCCGAGGCGGTGGGGCAGGATTATTGGCCCTTTTATCTCGGCGCGATCGCCAAAGCCTTGAAGCCAGGCGGCCGGGCGGCCCTCCAGCTCATCTCGATCCGCGAGCCCTTGTTCGAGGCCTATGCGGCCAATGCCGATTTCATCCAGACCTACATCTTCCCCGGCGGCATGCTGGTCAGCGAGGCGCGCTTCGCCGCCCTCGCCGCCGCGGCCGGGCTGGAATGGCGCGATCGCCAAGGCTATGGCCTCCATTATGCCGAGACGTTGAAACGCTGGCGCGCTCGCTACGACGAGGCGGTGCGGGACGGGCGGCTGCCCGCCGGCTTCGACGAGCCTTTCCACCGTCTCTGGCGCTATTATCTCATGTATTGCGAGGGCGGCTTCCGTGGCGGCGGCATCGACGTCGCGCAGGTGACCCTGGTCAGGACAGGCGCTTGAGCTCCGGCGCCAGCGTCCTCAATCGGTCCCAGGCCGACCCGCCGCCGCTTGGCTTCCGCGCCGGCTCCAGCCGGCCGTCGACCAGGCGCAGGACGATTTCGGCCCGTTCGACAAGGATCGGCCGGTGCGAGACGATTATGCGGGTGATCGGGAGCTGCGAGATGGTTTCGGCGATCGCCCGCTCATTCTCCTCGTCGAGATTGGCGGTGCCTTCGTCGAGGAACAAGGCGTCGGGGTCGCGGTAGAGGGCGCGCGCCAGCATCACCCGCTGGCGCTGGCCGGACGAGAGCGCGGCGCCCATGTCGCCGATCAGGCTCTGATAGGCCATCGGCATGTCCATGATCGTGTCGTGGATGCGCGCGAGTCTGGCCGCCGTCTCGATCCGCGCGTCGTCGGGCCTGGGGTCGAAGAAGCTGATATTATCGGCGAGCGTGCCGGTCAGCAGCTGGTCGTCCTGCAGCACCGCGGCGATGCGGGCGCGCCATTCGGACGTGGTCGCCGGAGTCAGCGGCTTGCCGTCGACCAGCATCTTGCCCGAGGTCGGCTGGAGCAGGCCGAGCATGATCCGCATGAGGGTGGTCTTGCCGGTTCCCGAGGCGCCGACGATGGCGACGTAGCTTCCCGCAGGAATCGCGAAATCCATGTCCTTGAGCACCGGGGCGTCGTTCGGCCCGTAGGCGAAGCTCAAGTGCTCGGCCCTCAGTGCCGGCGGCGGCTGCACCTCGGTGCGCGGCGGCGCGGGGACGAGATTCTCGCGCGGCTCGGCGACGATGTCGGAGAGGCGCTCGAGATGCACCGAGATCAGCCGCCAGCGCTCGCCATGGTCGATCAAAGCGGTCGCGCTCGACATGAACGAGGAGCGGTAGGCGAGGAAGGCGAGCATCAGGCCGATCGTCATCTTGTCGGCCATGACCAGCCCCGCCGCCATCCAGACGATGAGCAGGAACTGGCCGGAGAGGAGCAGGCCCTCCACCAGCCGGGTAAGGATCTTGTAGATCTTGGTCCGGTAGCCGGCGGAGACGACGTCGGCATATTTGTTGCGCCAGCCATTCTCCCGCATCGCCTCGTGGACGTGGAGCTTGATCGCCCGCATCGCCCTGATGCTCTCGATCAGGTAGGTCTCCTCATGGGCGCGGGCGACGAGTTCCTCCTCGGTCCGGCGGCGGAGCGGCGGGTAGATGGCGAGGCGGAACAGGATGTAGACCAGGGTCGCGCCGGCGACGACCAGCATCAGGGGCACGCTGATCAGCGCCATCACCGCCAGCGTCATGATCGCGAGGACGGCGTCGACCATCGCGCTCACCACGCCCTCGGCGAGGATCGACTGGATCGGCTGGGTCGAGCCCATCCGGCTGATCAGGTCGCCGACGTGGCGGCTCTCGAAATAGCTCATCGGCAGCCGCATCAGATGGCGAAAGACGTTGCCGGCGAGCTGGAAGGAGATCGACTGGCCCAGCGTCAGCACCACCCAGGATCGCAGCGCCTGGATGATATGGCTGAGCGCATAGACGAGCCCGAAACCGAGGACGAGCAAGGCAAGCAGGTTGGCGTCGCTCTGCCCGATCGCCTCGTCGACGGTGAGCTGCATGAAGAAGGGGAGAGCGAGGGCGGTGAATTCGAGCAGCAGCGACAGCGCCACCACCTGGACGAAGGCGGAGCGGTAATTGACCAGCTTCGACCACAAATCGCGCATCCGCGTCTTGATGCGGGCATCGACCGGCTTGAATTCGGCTGACGGAGTCAGTTCCAGCGCGACGCCGGTGAAATGGCGGTTGAGCTCGTCGGGCCCGACGACGCGGCGGCCGCTCGCCGGATCGAGCAAGGTCGCCTTGCCGCCGGCATATTTCTCGAGGACGACGAAATGGTTGAGGTCCCAGTGGAGGATCGCCGGGGTCTGCAGCTGGGCGAGCTCGTCGAGCTCGAGCCGAAGCGCGCGCGGCGCCAGCTCAAGCTCGGAGGCGACGTTGATCAGGGACGCGAGAGTCGCCCCTTTCATCGAGGTCGGGAAGCGCCGGCGGAGGCCGCCGACATTGACCCGGTGGCCGTAATGGGCGGCGACCATGGCGATGCAGGCGAGGCCGCATTCCGCCGCCTCGGATTGCAGCATCGGCCGGGTCCGGCCGAGCCAGGGCCAGTCGATCGCGCTCATTGCTTCAGCGCCCTCAGAACCGGGTCGAGGAACACTTCCCAGAGCCGGCGGCGCTCGAGCAGCAGGTTGGCGGAGAGCGTCATGCCCGGCCGCAACGGATGCTGGGCGGCGGGCCCCTTGAGACCGCCGGCGTCGATCGCGACGCGAATTCGGAAGACGGGCTCGGTGATGCCGAGATTCTGATCGAGCGAGGCGGGGTCGGTCGGCACGTCCGACACCCAGGTCACCCGCCCCTTGCCGGCGCCGTATTTCTGATAGGGGAAGGCGTCGAACATCAGCCGCACTTCCTGGCCCGGCTTGACGAAGCCGATGGCGCGCGAAGGGGCGTAGAGCTGGACTTCGATCACTTGGCTGTCGGGGACGACGCTGACCAATGCGCTGTCCGGCTCGGCATGCTGGCCCGGGCGGGCACCGACGTCGCCCACGACCCCGGCGACCGGGGCGGTGAGGGTCAGCCGGTCCTGCCGCAGCAACTGGGCGCGCTGCTCGGCGAGCGCGGCGCGCTGGGCGGTGACCTCGGACTGCGATTGCTGGGCCGAGAGGCCGCGCGACGCGATTTGCGCGTCGAGTCCGCGCAGGCTCTCGCGCTGAGTGGCGAGGCGCTCGTTCAATTTCTCGAGGTCGAGCTGGAGCGAGAGCAGGCTCGCCCGGCTCGATTCGACCTGGCGCTGGGTGCCGGCGCCCTCCTTGGCCAGCCGCACGGCACGCGCCGTGTCGGACTGGGCGAGCTTGATCTGCCCGCCGATGAATCCGCGCTGCCGCTCCATCGAAGCGATCGAATCGACCAGGCCCGCTTTCTGCTGCTCGAGCGCGTTGGTGTCGGAAGAGCCGAGGCTGGAGGCGAGGCCCTGCTGGCGCGCCAACTCCTGGTCCTGCCGCTCGAGCTCGGCGAGCCGGCCGGCGACGCCCTCGCCGCCCTGGTCGCGGCCCTGCGTCAGCGAGATGACGACCAGCGGCGCTCCGCGGGCGACGCGTTGCCCTTCCGTGACCTGCACCTCCTGTACCTCGGCGGCGGCGGGCGGGTGGACTCGGGCGATGCCGCCGCCATTGGCGACGATGCCCTTGACGCTGACCCGCGTTGCATATTGGCCGAGGCAGAGCAGGGCGATCAACGCCGCTCCGACCGCGGCCAGCACCAGGGTGTAGAGACGCGAGCCGGGCGGAGTCGCGGCGACGACGGTGCCGGTCAGCCGGTCCCGTCCCGCCTCGATCACTTCCTGACGAAAGAGCTTGGTCGCCATCCGGCCCCTATGAAATCCCTGCGCGCGTCGAGGCGACCGCCCTAAACGCCAATCCTCAAAGTGGGGTTAAGGCCGCGCTCATGATGGGCAGTTCGTTAACCGCGCCGCTTTAGGGCAGGGGACATGGTGCGACCCGTCAAGCCCGCGACCCTCGCCGCCGCCGCGCTGAGCCTTGCCGGCTGCGCCGCCGGGCCCGTGCCCGAGCTCGAAGTCGCGCCGACCGTGCTCTCGCAGGAATGGCGCGCGCCCGCCCCGGCCGGCGAGCCCCTGTCGAGCACCTGGACCGCCTTCCATTCGGCCGAGCTCGACCGCCTGATCGCGAGGGCGCGGGCGGCGAACACCGATCTCGCCATCGCCCGCGCCCGCATCGTCCAGGCGCGCGGCCAGCTCGGCGTCGCCCGCTCGGCGACCCTGCCGAGCCTCGGCCTTTCCAGCGCCCCGGCCTGGACGCGCTCCAGCGGCGGCGGCAAGCCGGTGTTCAGCCACAGCGCCGGCGCCGGCCTCGATATCGCCTGGGACCTCGATCTGTTCGGAGCCAACCGGGCGGGCAAGCGCGCCGCCCGCGCCCGCTTCGCCGCCGCCGCCTTCCAGGCCGACGCCGTCGCGCTGGCGGTCGAGAGCGAAGTGGCGCGCGCCTATGTCCAATATGCCGCGCTCACCGAGCGGCTCGCGGTGCTCGACCGCGCGCTCGCCAATGCCCGCGAGCTGGAGCGCATCATCCTTCTTCGCGTCAAGGAAGGCGCCGCCACTCGCGTCGATTCCGGCCTGCAGACGATCGAGGTCCGCCGCATCGAGACCGATCGCTCGCAAATGGCCGAGGCGCGGGCCCATGCCCGCAACGCGCTCGCGGTGCTCGCCGGCGAGGAAGCGCCGCGCTTCGAGGTGGCCGACGACGATCTCGCCCATTTCGCCTTGCCGAGCTTCGAGCCGGTGCAGCCGGGCGAATTGCTCGTCCGCCGCCCGGACGTCCGCGCCGCCGAGGCGGGAATCCGCGCCGCCCAGGGCGACGTCGACCGCGCCCGCGCTGCCTTCCTGCCCTCGATCCGGCTCTCCGCCGGCGGCCTCGGCTCCAGCGCCCTGAGCGGCGGGCCGCTCTCGGTAATCCTCTCGGCCGGCGCCAGCCTGCTCGCGCCGATCTTCAACGGCGGCCGGCTGCGCGGCGAGCTGATGACCGCCTCCGGCTTCCAGATCGAGGCGGTCGAGACCTACCGCGCCTCTTTGCTCGCCGCGATGCGCGAGGGCGAGGACGCGCTGACCGCAATCGACGAATCGGGCCGCCGCGTCACCCTGCTCGCCGGCTCGATCGAGGAGGCGCGGCGCACCGCCCGCCTCGCCCGCGCCCAATATGTCGAGGGCGCCGCCGACCTCCAGACCGTGCTCGACGCCGAGCGCGGCCTGCTCGATCTCGAGGACGCCCAGGCGGTCGCCCGCCAGGACCGCCTCGACGCCGCCATCGATCTCTACAAGGCGATGGGCGGCGCCCCGCGGGCCTAATTCGCTCCTCCCCGCCCCGGGAGGAGCTAGTCCCGCTCTTCCCGCGTCAGCACGTCGAGCACCGCCATCCTCACCGCCACCCCCATCTCGACCTGCTCGGTCACCGCTGAGCGTTCCGGATCGTCGGCCAGCGCGCCTTCGATCTCGACGCCGCGGTTCATCGGCCCCGGATGCATGACCAAAGCGCGCGGCGCCGCGCGGTCGAGCCGCTCGCGGGTCAGGCCGTAGCGGGCGTGGAAATCGTCGAGCGAGCCGGAGACTCCCGCCTCCATCCGCTCGCGCTGGATCCTCAGCATCATCACCACGTCGCAGCCGGCTATGCCCTCCTCGAGGTCGGTGAAGGCGGGGATGTCGCCCATCTCGTCGGGGAGGAGCGCCCGCGGCCCGACCACCCGCACCTCCGCGCCCAGCTTGGGCAGCAGCCGCAGGTTGGAGTCCGCCACCCGGCTGTGGCGGATGTCGCCGCAGATCGCCACCTTGAGGCCCTCGATCCGCCCGAGCCGCCGCCGCATCGTCAGCGCGTCGAGCAGCGCCTGGGTCGGATGCTCGCCGGTGCCGTCGCCGGCATTGACCACCGGGCAATCGACCACCGCAGCCACTTGGTGCGGCGCGCCGGTCTCGGCATGGCGGATCACCATCACGTCGGGCCGCATCGCATTCAGCGTCAGCGCCGTGTCGATCAGGGTCTCGCCCTTGTGGACGCTGGAGCCGGCAATGTGGAAGTTCGAAACCTGCGCCCCCAGCCGCTTCCCGGCCACCTCGAACGAGAAGAGCGTGCGGGTCGAATTCTCGAAGAAGACGTTGAACTGGGTGAGGCCGGCGAGCCGGTCGTCCGCCTTGCGGATGCCGCGGTTGAACGGAACCCAGCGCTCCGCCTCGTCGAGCAGGAACAATATGTCCTCACGGCTGAGCGCGTCGATGCCGAGCAGGTGGCGGTGGCAAAATGAGGAGGGCACGGCCCGTCTCTAGGGCGCGGCGGGGAGGCCCTCAAGCGAGTCCCGCTTGACGCGCGGGAAGCGACATGATGGTTCAGCCGCGTGGCCGACTATTCCGCGCCCCGTTTCGCACTGGACCCAGGCATCGACCCCGAGAGCCTGGCGGCGGCTCATGCCGCAAAGGGGCGCATCCGAATCGAGCCATTCCTTTCGGCCGACAGCGCCGCCCGGCTTCGCGACCATCTGCACGAGCGCGCGGACTGGCGCCTCGCGCTCAAGGGGGAGAGCAACAAGGTCTTCGAATTCGACGAAGCCGGCCGGGCCGCGATGAGCGCCGAGCAGTCGCGGGCGCTGGAGAAGCTCGCGGCGCCGGACCGGCCCGGCTTCCGCTATCTCTATGACCGCATCTGGGCCGTCGACGCCAAGCGAGTCCGGGAAGCGGGAACCATGCTCGCCGCCTTCGCCGATTTCCTTGGCAGCGAGCCGGTGCTCGATCTGCTCCGCCGCATCACCGGCGCGACCGACGTCGCCTTCGCCGATGCCCAGGCGACGCGCTACGCGCCGGGCCATTTCCTGACCATCCACGATGACCTCCGGCAGGCGCAGAATCGCCGCGTCGCCTACGTGCTCGGCCTCACCGAAGGCTGGAGGACGGAATGGGGAGGCCTCCTCATGTTCCACGACCGGTCGGGCGACGTGGTCGAAGCGTGGCGGCCGCGCTTCAATTCGCTGACGCTCTTTTCGGTGCCGCAATTGCACAGCGTCAGCGCCGTCGTGCCGTTCGCGCCGCGCCTGCGCTATTCGGTGAGCGGCTGGCTGATGCCTTCGCCGCCTGCGGAGGAAAGCTAGGCCATCGTCAAGGCGTCGAGGGCCCCCTGGAGGATGTAGGCCGCCGCGATTTTGTCGACGAGCTCGGCACGGCGGGCGCGGCTGGCGTCGGCGTCGAGCAGGGTGCGGGTCACCGCCTGGGTCGACCAGCGCTCGTCCCAGAGCAGGATCGGGAGCGCCAGCGGCGCGAGGTTGCGGGCGAAGGCGCGGACCGACTGGGTGCGGGGGCTGTCGCTGCCGTCGAGGTTGAGCGGGAGCCCGATCACCAGCCCCTTTGCCAGCTGCGCGCTCGCTATGGTTCGCAACTTCTCGAGATCGGCGGTGAACTTGCCGCGCCGGATCAGTTCGGCCGGCGTGGCGATCGTCCACCCCGCGTCGCAGAGCGCGACCCCGATCGTCTTCGTGCCGACGTCTAGGCCGAGGAGGCGGCCGCCGCCGGGCAGCGCTTCGCGGAACTCGGCGGGGGAGGCGGTGATCACTTCGCTTTCTCCCACCCAGCCAGCCGCGCCTCGGCGTCGGCGCGGACGTTCGCCCAGAACAAGGCGTAATCGTAGACGTGGTAATTGTTGCCCGGCAGCACATAGGGGCCGAGCGCGGGAGGTGCCCCGCCGACGAGCAGGAAGCCGCGCACGTCGCAGCGCGCCGGGACGCCGGGCTTCGTCAGGGTTCCGGCATTGAGGTCGGCATTGGGCACCAAAGTGCCGAGACTGGCGCTCGCCGGGGCGTCGGCGCCCTGCGTGCCGGTCAGCGGATTGACGCACAGCATCGGCGAGCCGCGGCGAGGCCCCCCGGTCTCGCCGCGCGAGGCGTCGTAGAGGTCGGTGACCATCTTCGGGTCGGCCGGCTCGGCGAAGCTCTGCCACGAAAGGATGCAGCGCGGCTGGCCGGGCGCCTCGCAGGCCGGGAAACCGAGCCGCGGCAGATCGGCGGTGGTCGAGATCGGCCAGCCGATTGCATAGACCGCGACGATCCGCTTCGCGAGCGGAGTCCCCGCGACCCGGTCGGCGAGCAACCGGACGAGGTGCAGGCTGCCCTGGCTGTGCGCGGCGAGGAGAATCGGCCGGTCCTGCGGCACGTGGGCCAGGAAATAGTCGAACGCCGCCCGCACGTCGCGATAGGCGAAGTCGAGCGCCTTCCCGGCGTCGGCCTTGCCGGTCAAGAAAGCGCCGAAGGTCGCCTGCCGGTATTTGGGCGCCCAGATCTCGCCCACCGAATTGAACGCGCTCGCCTGGCTCTGCACGAACAAGCGCGCCCGCCACTGCGATTCCTTGTCATTGAGCTGCGCGTTCCAATGGGCCTTCTCGAGGTAGGAAGTTGGGTGGATGAAGAAGACCGCCGCCGCGACTCCGGACGGCCGCGTCACGCCCGGCGGAGTCCACAGCGACGGGTTGCCGCTTATGTCCGGGCGCGCGATCCAGCCCGCTTTGCCGGCATAATCGGGCGCCCCGGGTCCCGCCGGCGCCTCGAACCGGGCGGTGGGGACCAGCGCCAGCTTCATCAGCTGCCGCTCGAACAGCCGGTAGCCGATCGCGCCGAGCATCACGAGGATCGTGAGGCCCGCGACGATCCACAGGAAGCGCCTCGCCAGCATTCAGCGCCCCAAGCCGATGCCGGGGCGCTTGGCAAGCCGTTCTTGATGCAGCGCAGCACGGATGCTAGCGCCCGCCCCATCATGTCCGTCGACGCCGCCACCGTGCGCCACATCGCCCGCCTCGCCCGTATCGCCGTCAGCGAGGCGGAGGTCGAGGCGCTCGCGCCCGAATTGAACAACATCCTCGGCTGGGTCGAACAGCTCCAGGAGGTCGACGTGGTAGGCGTCGAGCCGATGACGGCCGTCATCCCGAACACGCTGCGTCTGCGCGAGGACGTGGTCACCGACGGCGGCATCCGCGACGAGGTGCTCGCCAACGCGCCGGTCGCCGAGCACGGTTTCTTCGCGGTGCCGAAGGTAATCGAGTGACAGACCTTACGAATCTCGGCGTGGCCGCGATCCGCGACGGCGTCCGCGACGGCGCGTTTTCGGCCCGCGAGGTGGCCGAGGCGTTCAATGCCGCGGTGGACAAGGGCAGGGCGCTCAACGCCTTCACCGTCGAGACTCCGGAACGCGCGCTCGCCGCCGCGGACGAAGCCGACCGCGCGCGCGCCGCGGGCGCGCTGAAGCCGCTCTCCGGCGTGCCGCTCGGCATCAAGGACCTGTTCGCCACCGAAGGCGTCGCGACCACCGCCGGCAGCCGCATCCTCCAGGGTTTCACGCCGCCTTACGAATCCACCGTCTCCGGCAATTTGCTCCGCGCCGGCGCTGGGATGCTGGGCAAATTGAACATGGACGAGTTCGCGATGGGCTCGTCGAACGAGACCAGTGCTTGGGGGCCGGTCCTTTCGCCCTGGCGGCGCGGCGATGGGGGCAACGCGCCGCTGACCCCGGGCGGGAGCTCCGGCGGCTCGGCGGCGGCGGTGGCGGCGCGGCTGGCGCCCGGAGCGACCGGCACCGACACCGGCGGCTCGATCCGCCAGCCGGCCGCGTTCGTCGGGCTTGCCGGAATCAAGCCGACCTACGGCCGCTGCTCGCGCTGGGGCATGGTCGCCTTCGCCTCGTCGCTCGACCAGGCCGGCCCGATGGCGCGGTCGGTGCGCGACTGCGCGGTCCTGCTCGAAGCGATGGCTGGCTTCGATCCGAAGGATTCGACCTCGCTCGATCTGCCGGTGCCGAACTGGGAGGCCAACCTCTCCCCCGACATACGCGGGCGTCGCATCGGCATCCCCAAGGAGTATCGCATCGATGGAGTCCCGGCCGAGATCGACGAGGTGTGGGAGAAGGGCATCGCCCTCATGCGTGGCGCCGGCGCCGAGATCGTCGAGGTCTCGCTGCCGCACACCAAATACGCGCTGCCCACCTATTACATCATCGCTCCCGCCGAGGCTTCGTCGAACCTCGCCCGCTACGACGGCGTCCGCTACGGCGTCCGCGTGCAGCCCGAGCAGGGCGGCCTGACCGACATGTACGAGGCGACCCGCGCGGCGGGCTTCGGCGCCGAGGTCAAGCGCCGCATCATGATCGGCACCTACGTCCTCTCCGCTGGCTTCTACGACGCCTATTTCAACCAGGCGCAGAAGGTCCGGGCGCTCATCGCCCGCGATTTCGAGCGCGTCTGGGGCCAGTGCGACCTGATCCTCACCCCGACCGCCCCCTCGGCCGCCTTCGCGCTCGGCGAGAAGTCGAACGACCCGATCGCCATGTATCTGAACGACGTCTTCGCCGTCCCCGCCAGCCTCGCCGGCCTGCCGGCCATGTCGGTCCCCGCCGGCCTGAACGCCGAGGGCCTCCCCCTCGGCCTTCAGCTCGTCGGCAAGGCCCTCGACGAGCAGTCCGTCCTCAACGCCGGCCTTGCCCTGGAAGAGCGGGCGGGCTTTACCGCGAGAGCGGAAGCCTGGTGGTGATTGCTTGCTATCGACAGAAGTGTTACTTCGGTAACACTTAAAGGAGCCGACAATGAACAAGGCGGTGCCGGTCGGCGAATTTGACGTGAACATGACCAGCAAGGGCCAGGTGCTGATCCCGAAGACTATTCGGGACCGGGTCGGTCTCGTTCCCGGTGCGCAGGTGACGGTCGGCATCAACGACCGCGGCGAGGCCGTCGTCCTTCCAAAGCATGTCGCCGAGACTCCTGAGGAGCGGCGCAGCCGCATCCGCGCAGCGTTGGAGGCGGCGCGGGGAAGCATGCGAACCGGTTTCGCGACCACCGACGAATATATGGATTTCATCCGGCCGCACCGACGCGACGCGCTGTGACGTTCATAGATTCCAATGTTCTTATCGACGTGTTCGACGCCGATCCGCGCTGGGCCTCCTGGTCGCTGGCGCGGATTGAAGAGGAGATTGCCGACGCCGGCGCCAGTATCAATGCAGTCGTATTGGCCGAGCTCAGCCCCGGCTACGAGTCGCTCGGCGCCCTATTGTCGCGGCTCGAATCCGTCTCGATCGCGATCGCGGTCTTCGACGAGGAGGCGGCTTTCGTTGCGGGACGGGCCTTCTTTGAATATCGCAAGACCCGACAGGGTGCCGAGACCAGGGTGCTCGCCGATTTCATGATCGGCGCCCACGCCTCGGTTCTCGCGGTTCCGCTGCTGACCCGCGACCCTGCCGTTTATCGCCGCTACTTCCCCGAGCTTCCCCTGATCACTCCGGAAAACCGACCATGACCAACATGTCCTATCGCATCCATGGCGCGACCGGCGAATGGGAGGTGGTGATCGGGCTCGAGGTGCACGCCCAGGTGACCTCGAAGGCCAAGCTCTTCTCCGGCGCCTCGACCGAGTTCGGGGCCGAGCCCAACACTCAGGTGTCCTTGGTCGACGCCGCCATGCCGGGCATGCTCCCGGTGCCGAACGCGGAGTGCCTTCGCCAGGCGGTCCGCACCGGCATGGCGCTCGAGGCGCAGATCAACCCCTGGTCGCGCTTCGACCGCAAGAATTACTTCTACGCCGATTTGCCGCAGGGCTACCAGATCAGCCAGCTCTACCACCCGATCGTCGGCGAGGGCGAGATCGAGATTCTCCTCGACGAGAAGGACGAGGGCTCGGCGAAGACGGTTGGCATCGAGCGCATCCATCTCGAGCAGGATGCGGGCAAGCTGATGCACGACCAGCACCCGAGCATGTCCTATGTCGACCTCAACCGCTCGGGGGTCGCCTTGATGGAGATCGTCTCCAAGCCCGACATGCGTTCTCCCGAGGAAGCAGGGGCTTACATCAGGAAGCTGAGGTCGATCCTCCGCTATGTCGGCTCGTGCGACGGCAATATGGAGCAGGGCTCGATGCGCGCCGACGTCAACGTCAGCGTCCGCAAGCCCGGGACTCCGCTCGGCACCCGCACCGAGACCAAGAACGTCAACTCGGTCCGCTTCATCATGGCGGCGATCGACTATGAGGCGAACCGCCAGGTCGACCTGCTGGAGGGCGGCGGCACGATCGTCCAGGAGACCCGGCTGTGGGATCCCGACAAGGCCGAGACCCGCAGCCTGCGTTCCAAGGAGGAAGCGCACGATTACCGCTATTTCCCCGATCCGGACCTGCTCCCGGTCGAGCTTTCCGAGGCGTTCCTCGCCCAGTGTCGAGCGAGCCTGCCCGAGCTGCCTGACGCCAAGCGCCGCCGCTACGAGACGGCGCTCGGCCTCACGCCCTACAATGCTTCGGTGCTGACCGCCGACGTCACCACCGCCCGCTGGTTCGAAACCCTGCTCGAGACCCTCGGCGACGAGCATTCCCAGCGGGCGGGCAATTGGGTGACGAGCGAGTTGTTCGGCGCCCTCAATCGCCTCGGCCGCACCATCGAGGACAGCCCCGTGACCCCTCGCCAGGCCGCCGAATTGCTCCGTCTGACCGCCGACGGCACCCTCTCCGGAACCCTTGCCAAGCAGGTGTTCGAGATCATGCTCGAGACCGGCGAGGACCCGGCCCGGATCGTCGAGGAGCGCTGCCTCAAGCAGACCAGCGATACGGGCGCGATCGAGAAGGCGATCGCCGACGTGCTGGCGTCGAACCAGGACAAGCTCGCCGAATACCGCTCCGGCAAGGACAAATTGTTCGGCTTCTTCGTCGGCCAGGTGATGAAGGCGATGGCCGGCAAAGCCAATCCGGGGGTCGTCAACGACCTGCTCAGGAAGGCGCTGGGCTAAGGCTCCTTCTCCCTTCAATCTGGATGAAGTGTGACTCCATAACGAACGCGTCTCAGCGGGCCGTTCGGTGCCAGCAGGATTAGCTTCTTCTCCGGCAAGGGGGGAAGAGGGGTGGCGGACCAGGGGTGTGCGCTAGCAAGGAATGGCTCGAACTGCGCCTCCGGTGCGCCTCGTCCCTTCCGGACACGAATGCGGGCGGACGGCCAGTGGCTTTTCGTGGATGAGGCGGGTCGCTTCTTTGAGGCGTCGAGCGCCTTCCGCGACCGGTTTGTCGCCGATGCGCTCTCGGAAGCGGACTGCACATTCTTGGACAAACAGGGGCATGGGCCGGCCCAACCGGGCAGTTTGACAGACTTGGCGCGCCGCCGCGAAGCGGCGCGCCGGTTCGCGACGGTGGGGCCGCTGGATTACCTGATCCTCGTGCCGACACTGCGATGCAATCTCAGTTGCAGCTATTGCCAGGTCTCGAGAGCGGCGCTTGGAGCCTCGAATTTCGATTGGACCGAGGACACGCTGGAGCGCGTGCTGGCGCTTCTCGACAGTCTCACGACGCCATCGATAAAGATCGAGTTTCAGGGCGGCGAAGCGACGCTTCGGCTGGACCTCGTGAAGAGGGTGATAGAGCGCTGCGAAAGATTTGCCGAGCGCGAGTTCGTTATCTGCACGAACCTAAGCCGCATCGACGACGATTTCCTGGCATTGGCGGATCGGAATGATGTGTTCATCAGCACCTCGCTCGACGGCGATGTTGGGACGCACGAGGCCCACCGGACCCATGGCGCCGCCGAGACTCAGGCATTCATCGACAATCTCGATCGGCTGCTTGCTCGCTACGGGCCGGGCAAGGTTTCGGCCTTGCCGACGGTCGATCCCGACGATCCGCCGGACCCGGATCGCCTGATCGACAGCTATGTGGATCGCGGTCTTCACCGAATCTTTCTGCGCCCGATCAACTATCACGGCTTCGCACGCAAGCGGCATCGCGGCTCAGTTGAGCAGGGCAAGGCATGGCACGACTACTACCTTGATTTCGTGCACCGCCTCATCGCCAGGAACTGGGAGGATCGCTCCCGCGTCATCGAAGAGACCTATCTCAGCCTCTGCCTGCGGCGCATTTTTCAAGCCGGGCGCGATCGGCACGTCGACCTCCGCAACCCAAACCCGGTGGGGGTGGATTATATCGTAATAGATTATGATGGACGAGTTTACCCGACTGACGAGGCACGGATGCTGACCCGGTCTCGGGTCGTCGATCTGTGCATAGGCGACCTCGACACGGGTTGGGACACCGAGCAACGACGGCTGCTCAACGTTCATTCGACCAATCAATTTGACCCCCAATGCCGGAAATGTGCGTATCAACCCTTCTGCGGCCGCGATCTGATCGACGACCTCGCCCGTTACGGGCGGATCGACGTGGCGAGGCATGAGACCGCATTTTGCCGCCGCCACATGTTCATTTTCGACCTTCTCTTCGATCTCATCTATTCGGGAGATCCGGCCATCGCCTATTCGCTGGGGCGCTGGCTGGGCTTGCCGGGTGACTCGGCGCAACTGGCTGTGCGGGCGTCATGATTCCGCTATCGCTTCCTGGACGCAGCGATGCCATCGCCCCTTTCGTGGCGAGGCTGCTCGCGAACGGGGCTCCGACGAGGGAGCGAGCCGACGCTTCCCTCCTCGCTTCCGACGATGCGCTGGCCCTTTTCTCCGGCCGGCACGGTCTTTTCGAGGTATGTGGAGTCTCTGCCGCGGCCCTCGATGGCGATGTGGTGCTGGTGACTCCCGCCGCGGGCAGGGTGGAGCGGCTCCTCCGCGCCGGCTCATCGCACAACACCTTGCTGGTGACCGAGCGGTGCGATCAACTTTGCGTGATGTGCTCTCAGCCTCCCAAGAAGACCCACGTCGATCGCTTTGATGTATTTACCGAGGCATGCCTCTTGGCGGAGCGGAACATCGTCATAAACATTTCCGGCGGTGAGCCGACTTTGTTCAAGGAGCCGCTGCTCCGGATGGTCGAGACGGTGCTGACCAGCCGCGAGGACCTTGAGTTCCATATCCTCAGCAATGGGCAGCATTTCGACACCAGCGACATCGAGCGGCTACGGCAGCCGCTCTATCGAAGAGTGCAGTGGGGCATACCGCTCTACGCCGCCGACGCCGCGCTTCACGACCGTATCGTCGATAAGCCGGGAGCGTATGAGCGGCTCCAGGAGAGCCTCGCGACTCTCCTCCTTGCGGGGGCGAGCGTGGAGCTGAGGACGGTGGTGCTGACCGAGAACGCGGCTGCTTTGCCTGCCCTCGCCCGCTACGTCGCCAGGCAGCTCGGCTTCATCGCCACGTGGTCGGTTATGCAGCTCGAAAATATCGGGTTTGCGCGCAATCGGTGGGGCGCCCTCTATTACGATCACCGTCGTGACTTCGGCCCCCTTGCCGCGGCTATTGACGAGGCCGTGCTGGGCAGGATTGCCGTCCGTTTGTTCAACTTCGCCCGTTGCTCAGTACCGCCGGCCTACCGCCGCTATGCCGTCGCTTCGATATCCGACTGGAAGCGCCGCTATGCGCCGGCGTGCGATGGCTGTCGGGAAAAGGACCAATGTTCCGGATTTTTCGAATGGCATCCGACCGAGGATGCCACTGCAGGAGTGGAGCCGTTATGAAAAGGACACATTTCCTGATACCCAGCCTCGTTGCGGCCGGCTTCGGTCCGGTTGATCCGGTCCAGGTGCAATTCATCAACGCGGTCAGCACCACAGGCGGCGACGATGGCAAAGCTGGCACCGTGTTCCAGCTTTTCCGCCAGGATCACCGGTTCACCCTTGCAAGTCACGCCTCCCACAGTAGCCACTCTAGTCATAGCAGCCATAGCTCCCACAGCTCGGGCTCCGGCGGCTCGTCGTACGATCTGGCGCCGCTCCCCCCTCCGCCCCCACCGGCGCCGACATACTCGCCGTCTCCGCCGCCGGCGGTGAGGCCGCTCAGCGGGCGCTCGCGCCTCTTTGTCGACGCAGTACGTCGAGTGCAGCTCGCCTTGCATTCTCGCGGCTATTATGACGGCGCGGCTGACGGCGCGGTGGGACCAGCGACTCGAGAGGCAGTCAATGCCTTCCAGCGTGCGCACGGATTGGAGCCGACGGGAACCATTACTCTCGAGGTTCTGGACGCGCTCAACCTCAGCGTAGCCGGCTGCGTGCCACAGTAAGGACCTCCCGCTTCCCAAAGACATTATGGCAGCAGTGATTCTTTCGTGGGGAGCGACACGAATTGGAGCCGCGCAAGCCGCTCGCCTGAGCCCTGCTTTAGGGCTAGGCTCGCGCGGTGGAGCAAGCACGCTCTCCTGCGCTGGCGCGCGCCGCCGGATGGGTGGCGTTGCTCGGTGCCTTTGCGCCGGCATCCTTTCTGCTCTGGGGAGCCGTGGTTGGCGGCGACGGAGTCTCGTTCGTCGGGTTCCTCTTCGCCATGGTCTGGACCGGTTCGCCGGTCGTGGGCGCGGCGGCCTGCGTCGCGGCCTCGCGCACCGCGAGCGGCGGCCTGTTCTTCCTCGGGGTGGAAATGCTCCTGATCCTGGCGCCGCTCGGGCTGATCCTCGATGCGGCGTTCGTGCACTGGAGCTCGATGGGAGCTTTGATTTACGTGACCTGGCCGCTGATCGGATGGCCCGCCCTGCTCGCCGTCATGGCCCTCGCTTACCTGTTCGGCTGGCGCCCTCGCGAAGGCTGGCCCGATCCGCCTCGTGGCGCCGCCCAATAGCAGCCGGCTTGCCCTCGGAAAAAATGGCGTTATCCTAAGCACATCAATGGGAGCCGTTGGCGATTCGCCGGCGGTAGCAGGGGGTTAGGATATGCTGCGTCGTCTCGTCGCGCTGGCTGCGGCCGGCGCTCTCCTCATCGGCGCGCCGGCGACGGCGCAGATCGGCAGCCACAAGGACGCGGCCAAGAGCGGCTTCACCTTCCCGGCGGCGGGGCCGGTCAAGATCCTCGTCTTCCGCCCCGACGTGCAGGTCGGCTCGCAGACCGCCGGCGGCCTGAACGAGCCCAATGCCGACTGGACCGCAACCGCCCGCAAGCAGCTCACCGAAGCGCTTGCCCGCGCCCAGCAGGCGCGCTCGAACGAGCTGGTGATGATGCCCGAGCTTGAGGGCGAGCAGGGCGCCCTGCTCAACGATTATCGCTCGCTGTTCCGCGCCGTCGCAAGCGCGGTCATCCAGCACAAATTGTTCGTCGGCAACCGGCTTCCCACCAAGAAGGCCGAGTTCAACTGGACGCTCGGGCCCGGCGCCTCGAAGCTGGCCGAGATCGGCGGCGGCGATTACGGACTCTTCATCTTCAGCAACGACAGCTACGGCTCGGCCGGCCGCAAGGCGGTGCAGATGGTCGGCTTCCTGTTCGGAGTCCCGGTCACGGTCGGAGTCCATACCGGCTATGCCGGTCTCGTCGACCTCCACACCGGCGAGCTGGTCTGGATCAACGCCGACATGCGGATGGGCGGCGACGTGCGCGAGGCCGACGGCGCCGACAAGCGAATCCGCGAGCTCCTGAACGGCTTCCCGGCGCGCGCCGGCGCGGCGCCCCCGCCGACCCAAGCGAGCGCAGCGAAGTGACCGGCCGCGGTCGCCTCGCGGCTGCCCTGCTCGCCGCCGCCTGCGTCTCGTTCGCCGCCGCAGGCCCGGCGCGCGCCGCCGACTCGAAGCCCAGGCTGCAGGCGCTCGAGCCCGGCGCGCCGCCGCCCTGGACTCCCGGCTACCAGCCGCTCGACAAGGACGAGAAGGGCCTGTGGATGGAGGCGGACGAGGCCGAGCGGACGCTCAAAGCCTCCAACTTCGTCGTCCACGACCAGGCGCTCAACGCCTACATCAGGTCGGTCCTCTGCCGCACCGTCGGCGACGACCGCTGCCACGCCGCGCGCATCTACGTCATCCGCACCCCGTTCATGAACGCCAGCATGGCGCCCAACGGCATGATGCAGGTGTGGACCGGCCTCCTGCTCCGAGTCCGCGACGAGGCGCAGCTCGCCGCCGTGCTCGGCCACGAATTCGGCCATTTCGAGCATCGCGACACGTTGCGCTTGTTCCGCGATCTGAAGAGCAAGACCAGCGCCATGGCCTGGCTCTCCTTCCTCCCCTACGGAGTCGGCCTGATCGCCCAGTTCGCAGTGATCGGCGGCGCCTTCGAGTTCAACCGCGACATGGAGCGCGATGCCGACATCGAAGGGCTGCGCTTCATGACCCGCGGCGGCTATTCGCCGCGCGCCGCCCCCACCGTCTGGACCCAGTTCCGCGCCGAGCAGGACGCCACCGCGGTCGCCCGCCAGCAGAAGAGCCGCAAGGACAGGAACGGCGGCTTCTTCGCCACCCATCCCAATTCGGCCGAGCGGGTCCAATATCTGACCCACGCCGCCCAGGGCATCCCCAACCCGCCGACCCGCTTCGGCGAAACCGAATATCGCGCCGCCATGGCGAGCTGGTGGGCGCCTTTGATCGACGACCAGATCAAGCTCAACGATTTCGGCGGCACAGAATTCCTGCTCCAGGCGCTCGCCGGCGGCTCCTGGACTGCCGAGCTGCTCTACGCGCGCGGCGAGCTCTATCGCGCCCGCGGCGCCCCCGGCGACTTCGACAAGGCGGCCGGCTTCTACCGCCAGGCGCTCGATTTGGGCTCGACCTTGCCGGAGCTGCGCCGCGGCCTCGGCCTCGCCTTGATCCGCGCCGGCAACGCCGAGGACGGGCGCAAGGCGATCAAGGATTATCTCGCAATGAAACCGGACGCCGTCGACTCGAAGATGATGGCGATGCTGGCTGGAGGAGAATGAGAATGAAGAAGACCCGTCTCGCCGCGCTCGCCGCCGTCGCGCTGGCCGCGGCGCCGGTCGCCGCCGCCAATTGGGCGGTGATCGGCCCGAGCCAGTCCGTCGCCGTCGCCGGAAGCACGATGACCGTGACTCCGCGAACCCCGTGGAACAAGGCCACCCACAAGCTCGGCCCCAAGGCCGAGGCCTGGACCCAGGACGGCTTCACCCTGAACGAGCTCGACTTCATCGGCGGCGTCGGCCCCGGCGAGGCCCTGGTCAAGGAGCGCAACAAGAAGGACAAGCCGCTGCCCAAGTTCAGCGCGTCCATGACCCCGCCGGACATCGTCCAGATGTTCGAGGCGACCGACCGCATCCTCCTCAACACCAGCCTGTTCGAGGTCGACAAGGTCGAGCCCGCCAGGCTCGGCGGCCGCGACGGCTTCCGCTTCGAATATCATTACGTCGTCCAGGAGGACGAGGTGCGGCGCAAGGGCGAGGCGCGGGCGGCCGTGGTCGGCGGCAAGCTCTATTTGATCAACTACAATGCCCCCGCAATCCATTATTACGACGCCGGCATAGACGAGGTCCGCGCGATGATGGACGGCGCCCGGCTCTGAGCGCCTGCGGAGAGTACCCGCATGGCAAACACCGTTCGGGCTGAGCCTGTCGAAGCCCTTCTATTCCTCATTGGTCAAAGCGAAGGAGTGGGCTTCGACAAGCTCAGCCCGAACGGGTGAGTGAAGTTCCCCGAACCTGCTCCTGGCAGTCGCTGTAAACACCGAACGGGTGGGTGGCCAGCAGCCGCTCAGTCCCAGCCTTCCCGCCATCCGGGCGGGAAGTAGGAGCGGTAGGGGCGCGCCTCGTCGACGGCACGGGCGAAGGTGGGGCGGGCGCGCAGGCGCTCATAATAAGCGCCAAGCGCCGGCCGATCGTCGAACGGCACCAGCATGCCGGCGTAGAACAAGGCCGGCGCCGCCGCGCAATCGGCGAGGCTGAAATCCGGCCCAGCCGCCCAGCTGCCCTCCGTTTCGGCGAGGTGCCGGTCGAGGATCGCCCAGGCCCGGCCGAGCTGTGCCTTCATCTGCTCGACGCCGTACGCGTCGCGCGCGCTCTCGGGCCGGAAATTGTCGGCGACGATCGCCTGCATCGGAGTCTCGACATAATTGTCGAAGAAGCGATCCCAGAGGCGTACCTGGAGCGCCGCCGCCGGCTCGCCGGGCACCAAAGGCGGTGGTCCGGGATGCGCCCGGTCGAGATATTCGACGATGAGGCTCGCCTCGGGGACCGTCACACCCGCTTCTTCGTCGCGCAGCACCGGAAACTTGCCCAGCGGCCAAAGAGCCTCCAGCGCCGCGCGCTGCTCGGGGTTGGAAAGGTCGACATGGACCGGCTCGAACGGCACTTCCCGCTCGTAGAGCGCGACCAGCGCCTTCTGGCAGTAAGAGGAGAAAGGGTGGTAATAGAGTTTGAGCGTCATGGGCGGGCATCTCCACCGAAGGCCGGCGTCGCGTCAACCGTTCGTCGCTCTTTGCCGCAACATTCATCTTTGATTCAACTCGTCTATGGAAAAACACGATTCGTCGCAGCCAGTCGCTGCGGCGAGTCGAGGAACCAGACGATGTTGAGGTCAGTACGCGCCTTCGATCCCGCCCGCCGGGGGCTGCTCATGCTCTACCACGCGGGCGAGGTGAACCACTGCCCGGGCTGCGGCCGCACCCATTGGTATGTCGGCCGGCTGTCGGCGGAATGCGGCTTCTGCGGCACCGCGCTGGCGCTGGCCGAGACCGGCATGACCGGAGTCGGCCTGTTCCGCCATCCGCCCGAAGCGGCCTTCGAGGAAGCCGCCTGAGCCTCAGTCGACCTTGAGCCGTACGAACGCCGTCGCCGCCGGCCGGTCGCCCCGATAGGCGGCGGCGAGCCCGGCCGGCACCAGGCTGAGGCTCGCCGAGGCGCCGACTCCGATCGCGGCGTGCGGCGCCACCTCGAAGTCGCGGACGCCCCCGAGGCTGAGCTTGCCCACCGTGAACACCGACCCGCGCAGCAGCTCGTCCGTCTCCACCCTCTCGGCCCGGCCGAACAGGGTCCAGCCGCTCCGCCGCCACGCAAGCTCCGCCAGCAAGGCGTCGAGCGGCCGGCCGTGCGCCGCAATGCGCCGGCCCCAGGCCGCGGTGGCGAAGATCCGGCCGGGCCCCGCCCGCTTGGTCCATAAAGCGCTCGCCGACCAGCGGGTCACGTCGACGCCCGGCTCGAGCTGCTCCGGGCTCTTCTGCCGCGCCCAGCTCGCCTGCAGCGACAGCTCGGCGGCCGGGTTCCAGCTGAGCCGGACAGCGGTGGAATCGAGCGGCCCGGTCTCCACGTCCCAGCGATGCTGGTCCGGCTCCCGCCCGTTGAACCGCGACGCCTCGAACTTCACGCCCCCCACCGCCAGACCGGCGGTGACGACGCCGAAGCTGACATGGGTCGAATCGAGCCAATGGTGGCTGATCGGCGCGTCCGGATCGTCCATCGCCGAAGGCCGGTGCATATAGGCGGGCGGGCCGAAGGCGGGGGCGCCCGGCAGGCCGGCATAGACGAAGAGGCTGGCGCCGGCCCCGAGCCGCAGGTCGAACCGCGCCGAGAGCTCGCCGATGAGATCGTGCGGATGCTGGCGGTCGACCAGCAAAGTCCGCCCGTCCGCCGTCTCGCCGGCGGCCAGCAGCAGCGGGTAGCCCCGCGCGCCCATCAAAGGCTCGGGGCTCAGCATCGCCCGCAGCTCGATACCCGCCTTCGTCCCCAGCGGCCGCGAAGCCATCGCCATCGCCATGCCGGAGATGAAGGCCTTGCTGCCCCCGCGCGGCCCGCTCTGCCGGTCGTAGACGGCGGCGAGCCGCGCATGCGCCATCAGCATCCATTCGCCGGCCTTGGCGTGGGCGCCCCCGTGCGGCGTCAGGTCCGGCTGCCAGGCGGTCCCGGAATCGCTTTCCCGGCTGAGCTTTTCAGCGGCGGGATCCATGTTCATCCCGCCCATGTCGTCCATCGGCGGTGTGGCCGGCTTCCCCTCGGCGTGCGGCGGCGGCGGGGGAGGGGGCGGCGGCATCGCCATCCCGGGCATGTCCTGGGCCGCCAGCAGCAAGGCGAGGAGGAGCGTCATCGCGGGGGCCTTAGGCGGCCCCCGTCACCCTGTCACCGTCCCGAGCCAGTCCTCCCTGTCCGCGAAGCGGATGGGGAGGGGGACCGCACGAAGTGCGGTGGAGGGGCCTTGCCGACTCAGAAAAGCCCCTCCACCGGCTTTCAGCCGGTCCCCCTCCCCATGGAGCTGCGCTCCACAGGGAGGACTAGGAGAGTAGCTCCGGCAGCCCCTCCAGCGCTTCGTAGGTGCTGGCGAGGTCGGTCCCAGCCAGCACGTCGAGCAGGGCCTCGAAGCCGTCGATGACGAAATAGCCGC
This sequence comes from Sphingomonadales bacterium, assembly GCA_034668625.1. Lineage (GTDB taxonomy): Bacteria > Pseudomonadota > Alphaproteobacteria > Sphingomonadales > Sphingomonadaceae > Allosphingosinicella. The sequence goes on along the minus strand of JAXDOX010000021.1, from coordinate 93,130 downwards.
GCTGGAAGGCGTCGGAGCGGTAGGGGGTGCGAAGCACCGCGTCGAGGTCGAACGGCCGCCGCCACGGCGCCGGGTCGTCGAGCGCGAAGCCGGCTTCCCCGAAGCTCGAGGCGAGGCCGGCGCCGTAGATTTTGAGCGCCCCGTCCTCGCGGGCGAGGCCGAACTCGATCGTGTACCAATAGAGCCGCGACAGGCGGTGGAGGTTGCCCGAGGCCAGAGCGGCGAGGCCCTGGTGGCCGAGCGCCTCGAGCACGTCGGCGATCCTCGGCTGGGCGAGCAGGGGGACATGGCCGAACACGTCGTGGAACACGTCCGGCTCCTCGAGATAATCGAGCTGGTCCGCCGAGCGAATGAAGTTGCCGGCCGGGAATTGCCGCCGGCTCAGGTGGCGGAAGAACACTTCGTCCGGCACCAGCCCCGGCACCGCCACCACCGTCCAGCCCGTCCGCGGGAAGAGTCGTTCGTTCAATTCGTCGAAATCGGGGATTCCGGGATGGGCGAGGCGGAGGAGGTCGAGCCCCTCCTCGAACGCGCGGACGGCGCGGCCGGCGAGCCTTTGCTGCTGCCGGGCGAAGAGCAGGTCCCACACCCGGTGGTCCTCGGCGGTGAAATGCGCCCAGTTCTGCGGGATCGTCCAGTCGTCCCGTCTCGGCGCCGTGTCGGCAAAGTCCCTGAACATGTGAAAATTCCCTGAATGTGAAAAACCCCGCCCGGAAGGTCCGGACGGGGCGGTTGAGCTTGGCTTTTAAGGGCGTGCGCTAGGTTTCCCGTCCGTATGGCGAGCGGGCGTAATAATAAGTGGCCGCGGCGGCGGCGGGTGAAGCCAGGATCTGGGTCACAGACTGAATCATGTCGCTCCAACTGTCGGCGGCCACGCCGCCTCTGTCAACGCACCTTCTCTCACACCCCTCCCGAACCGCGCCTGAACGGCGAAGGCAACGTGAGACGGAAAGGGCCAAAAGGATAGTCATCCCGGCGAAGGCCGGGACCCATGAACACCGTGAACGGGAAAAACGGTACCTGTCACCGATTTCGCCCCACTATCGTTCCCCCGAGCAGCGCCGCCAGCCGAGGATGCGGCGCATCGGCGAGCGGATTGACCACTGTCACCCCGCGCGCCACGAACCCGTGCTGCATGTCTTCGGACAGGAGCAAGGTGCAGCGGGCCTCGACGGCGGCGGAGAGGATCATCGCGTTCCAGAATTGCAGCTTGTGATCGACCGCCAAGTCGGCGGCCGAGAGGGCAGTGCGCGCCTCGCTGGGCGCCACGTTGACGCCTTCTGCGATGTCGATGAGCACCGCCCGCGCCTCCTCGGCGGAGGCGCTGGCTCTCCTCAGCACGACGACCAGCTCGCCGAGGGCCTGGACCGGTGCAACCAAAGTCGCCGTTTCGCCAAGCGCTTCGATGAGCGCGCGAATGCGCTCGATCTTGGCTTCATCGGCGGCGGCCCGGCTCACGCCGGCCAGATAAACGAGGATGTTGGAATCGAGCGCGACGCGCGTCATTCGTAAAGGTCGGAGCGCGACCACGCACCCGAATGCCGGACGGGCAGGCGCCGGAGCCGTTCGACGAGCGCCTTCACCGCCCGCTTCTCGCCCTCGCGCTCGACCGGCACCACCCGCGCCACCGGCCGCCCGCGCGAGGTCACCGTAAAGCTTTCGCCCTCGGCCACCTCCCGCAACAGCTCCGAAAACCGCTGGTTCGCCTCGGTGGCACTGATTGCACGGTCCATGGGGCGATTATTTAGTGGATAACACTAATACACGCAAGCACCCCGACGCGGGCGCTGATACAATTTGGTGCAAATATGCGCCGCCGCCGGGATAGGCCTGGGACACGGCGGGCGCATCTCCTTCTCAACGCCGGACGAACTGCCAGGGCGTTTCGAAGGAGAAGCAAGATGAAGACCATGATTAAGTCCCTGATCCTGGGCACCGCCGCCGCTACGGTTCTTGCCGCCGCGCCGGCCTCCGCCGCCGACTTCGGCCGCAACAACGACCGCGGTCGCATCGAGCGGGTCCAGACCACCCGCATCGTCCAGCGCGACAACGGGCGCCGGATGGTCCAGGTCCGCCAGGTCCAGGCCCGCAAATGGGGCCGCGGCCAGCGCTTCGACAATCGCTATGCGAGCAACTACCGGGTGATCGACAACCCGCGCGCCTACCGGCTCCACGACGCGCCCCGCGGCTACCGCTGGGTCCAGTCGGGCAACGACGCGGTGCTGGTCGCCGTCGTCAGCGGCCTGATCGGCGCGGTGCTCGGCAACGCCTTCTAAGCGAAGGCGAGGGGGCCCCGGGACGGCACGTTCCGGGGCCTTCGTCGTTTCACCCCCGCAACCATGACCCGAATCCCCCATATCCTCGTCGTCGACGACGAACGCGACATACGCGATCCGCTGGCGGCCTATCTGTCGAAGAACGGCCTGCGGGTCACGAAGGCGGAGAGCGCGGCCGCCGCGCGCCGGCTGCTCGCCGCCCACGCCGTCGACCTCATCCTCCTCGACATCATGATGCCTGGCGAGGACGGCTTGTCGCTCGCCGGCTTCGTCCGCGCGACCAGCGCTACGCCGGTCATCCTCCTCACCGCCAAGGCCGAGGATACCGACCGGATCGTCGGCCTCGAGCTCGGCGCCGACGATTACGTCGTCAAGCCGTTCAATCCCCGCGAGCTGCTCGCCCGCATCAAGGCGGTGCTGCGCCGCTCGGACGGCTCGGCCCGTTCCGTCCACGCGCCCGATGCCGACGCTTATGCCTTCGGGGCCTGGGTGCTGAGGACCGGGGAGCGTGAGCTGGTCGGCGAGGACGGCGTCGCGGTGCCGCTCTCGACCGGCGAGTACAATTTGCTTCTCGCCTTCGTCACCCACCCGAGGCGCGTGCTCAGCCGGGAGCAATTGCTCGATCTGACCCGGGGCCGCGACCTCGCCGCCTTCGAGCGCAGCGTCGACAATGCGATCAGCCGCCTGCGCCGCAAGATCGAGGTCGATCCCGCGGACCCGAAGCTGCTCAAGACGGTGTGGGGCGGCGGCTACCAGCTGGCGGCGGAGGTGCGGCAGCTGTGACCCGCTTCCTCCCGAAGAGCCTGATCGGCCAGATGGCTTTGCTGATCGGCGCGGCTCTGCTCGTCGCCCAGCTCGCCAATTTCGCGCTGGTGCTCAACGAGCGGCAGAAGCTCTCGCTCGCCCAGAACCAGGGTCCGGCCGTCTCGCGCTACGCAGGCACCGCCGCCGACCTCCTCCAGGCGCCGCGCGAATTCCGCGCCGCCGTGCTGGAAGACGCCTCACGGCGCGGCGCCGATTTCCGGATCGCCCCGGCCAGCGCCGTCGCCGCCGATGCCGTCCGCGAGCCCCGCGTCGAGGCACGCCTCGCCGATTCCCTCGCCTCGGCCGGAGTCCGCGCCGTCGAGGTCCGCGCCGCCTTCGGGCCGCCGCGGGGGCGGGGCGGCCGCTCGCTCCTCCTCTCCGCTCACCTGACGCCTCGCGAATGGCTCAACGCCAGCGTCGCAACTCCGGCGCCGGATCCGTGGCTCGCCTTCCGCCTCGGCGCCGCGACCTTGTTCCTTTATTTTATCGTGCTCGGCGCGACCCTGTTCCTCGCCGCCCGCATCGTCCGGCCGCTGCGCGACCTGGCCCGCGGCGCGGAGGGCTTCGGCGGCCGCGAATCGCCGCCGGTGGTCGAGCCGCGGGGCCCGCGCGACCTCCGCCGCGCGATCGAGGCGTTCAACGCGATGAACGCCCGCGTCTCGGCCCTGCTCGACGAGAAGGACCGCATGCTCGGCGCCATCGGCCACGATCTGAGGACCCCGCTCGCCTCGCTGCGCCTGCGCGCCGAGGCGGTGGAGGACGGCGAGAATCGCGACCGCATCGTCGCCATCACCGAGGAAATGAATGCGATGCTCGAGGACATACTCGTCCTCGCCCGCTCCGGGCGGCTGCGCGAGCCGCCCCGGCGGGTCGACGTTGCCGCCCTGGCCGACACCGTGGCCGAGGAGTTCGCCGAGCTCGGCGCCGACGTCGCCTTTGAGAGCGAGGGCCGCGCGGTCGCGTCGGTCCGCGCCGACCTGCTCCGCCGCGCGCTGCGCAACCTCGTCGACAATGCGGTCAAATATGGCGGCTCGGCCGAGCTTCGCGTGACTGGCGGAGGAGGGGAGCCGGTGCGGATCGAAGTGGCCGATCGCGGCCCCGGCCTGCCGCCCGAGCAGCTCGCCCGCGCCGCCGAGCCTTTCTACCGCGCCGAGGAATCGCGCAGCCGCTCGACCGGCGGCGCCGGCCTCGGCCTCGCCATCGCCCACGCCGTCGCCGAAAGCCACGCCGGCACCCTCGCCCTCGCCAACCGCGAAGGCGGCGGCCTCCTCGCCATCCTCACGCTGCCTGCCGATGCGTCGGAAGGTGTAGGAAGATAGATAGTCATCCCGGCGCAAGCCGGGGCCCATGAACACTGCACCAGGGAGGACGAGGCGAGGGGCCGTATCTGCCCCGGTCCAAGTCTCGGCCCCGCTCAACTTGCGGCGAAAGCGGGCGAGCGCGGAAGGTGGGCAAGGCGCCCGGGTTATCCACAAGAACGTGGCGTTAGATGGTTGTAAACCGGCCCCCCGCTCTTAAATAGCGTTTCTCGTTTGTTCTAAGGCGCATAGATTGCTTGGACACTTTCAGAGAGGATAAATGCGATGGCGAGGCCTCCGGAAAATCATGGTGCGGCGTGGACACCCGAGCAGGTCAAGCAACTTCGGGTCGAGGTTAAGCAGAACACGCCGACGCGAGTGCTCGGGCTGCATTTGGGCAGGACGCCAGAAGCGGTCCAAGCTAAGGCCAGTGAGCTCGGCGTATCGCTCAAGCCGACCAACCAGCGGCCCTACGGAACCAAAAAGTAGGAAGCAGGGTCTCACCGCATGGCGAGCGTATTCTTCTCCTATTCCCATGCCGACGAAGCGTTGCGTGACCAGCTCGAAAAGCAGCTTGCGATATTGCGGCGACAGGGAGTGATTGAGACGTGGCACGACCGACGCATCGGGGCCGGCGACGAATGGGCTGCCGCGATTAATCGCCATAGCGACAATGACGACATCATCCTGCTTCTCGTCAGCCCTGACTTTCTCGCTTCCGACTATTGCTACGAGCGGGAAATGGTCCGCGCCATGGAACGTCATGAAGCGGGGCAAGCTGTCGTAATCCCTGTCATTCTGCGCCCGTGCGATTGGCATGGAGCGCCTTTCGGCAAGCTTCAGGCAGTTCCGAAGGATGGCAAACCTGTAACGCTGATGCCCGACCGCGACGCTGCCCTGCTCGAGGTGGCGCAGGCCGTTCGCGCGGCTGTGGCTTCAGTGTCGAGCCATGGAATGTCGGCATCACCCTCCAGAGTTTCGCCGTCGCCTCTTGCCGCTGCCGAGCAGGCCCCGGCAAGCCCGCGCTCGAGCAATCTCCGGCTCGCAAAAATCTTCACCGACCGCGACAAGGACGAATTTCGTCTTGAAGCTTTCGAGTATCTGGCCCGTTTCTTCGAGAGCTCCCTGGTGGAGCTTCGAGCTCGGAACGCCGGTATTGAAGGCAGCTTCCGACGCGTCGATGCGAACCGTTTCACCGCGGCTGTTTACCGCAACGGCAAAGCGGAGGCGCGCTGCACAGTCTTCATCGGCGGAGGTCATTTCGGCGCCAGCGGCATTGGCTATGTCCATGGTGAAAGCACGTCGAGCAACAGCCTCAATGAGCAGTTGACCGTTCATGCCGATGATCAGGCGATGTTTTTGCGGAGCATGGGCATGTCCATGTTTGGCGGGCGCGGCCGTGATGAAAATCTCAGTCTTGAGGGCGCCGCTGAACTGTTTTGGGATTTATTCATTGGGCCACTCCAGCGCGGATGAAAGGTGAAGCACGCATGTTAAGGGGTGCCGAATTCACTGTGGGGAGCTTCCCGGAGGCCGATGCGAACGGGCTCACCATGATGCTGCCGCGACGGAGTAGCGACGAGCCGATTCTGATCACCTTCGCGGGCGGGGAGAAAGTTGCCGTGTACCTCGGCCAGCACAAGTACAATGCCTGTCCCTGCGGCGACTCAGAAGCCCGGAAGGGACTGCTGATCGCCGGGGTGGAAATCGAGGTCGATGAGGGAAGCCTTTTTGACCCAGAGTACGAGGACGCACCCCCAGGATCCGTTGTTCGGGCCGACGCCGGGTTGAGCATCGTCGCCAGGATGGCCGATAATCACAATCTCACCCGGTTGCAGCCAGTCGCATTGGTCAGCGGACTTAGCCCGTGCCGGGAGCGCAGTTCCGCCGGCTTTAGAAAGTGGCAGGTCGTCCTTGGGGATGCTGAGGAAAAGCGGGTGCTTTTCGCGGTCGATCTCACCACAAATTCGCAGATGGCCGGCACAACAAACTGACGATCCGCCCTCCGAGAAAGAGGGCGACAGGAGGCATTATGCTACGGCCCGACGAGTTTCACGTGGGCGATCTCGCAAGTGCAACCGGAGAGGGCATTACGCTCCTCCTCCCGCGTGCGCAGTACGAGCACGCCGCCTTGATCGGAGAGGCCTTCGATCAACGGTACGGCGTCGTGCTCAACGGCGATCTCGCTGGTCAGGGTTTCTTAGTTACCGAAGCGGAGCCGTGGGAGGGTATACTTGTTCCGTCTGTCACGATTGAGGCGGATGAGAAGAGTGCATTCGATCCCGCCGGCGGCTCGCAGATAGGTGCTCTCATTCGAGTAGGCACAACGCTTGGCATTGTTGCTTCCGTTGGCCCGCATCCCCGAATTGGGCGGCCTCTGACGATTGTGCTCATGAAGGAACTGCGGCCCTGTGAAGGAAGAGGTGCGGTGGGGTTTCTGGAGTGGCGAATTGTCGTCGGAGAGGGCGAGGATAAACGCGAGTTGCTGACCGTCAGTGCATCGAAAATTGCATCAGCACGAGACGCTGCGCATAAGACTTAGCCGGAAACGGCCATTCGTTTCGCCGGGATGGCGCTAGCCCGCCCCCGCGACGATTGCCTCGGCTCTCTCGAACAGCGATGGATGGACGTCGGCGTCCGCGGCCGCGGCATTCTCGGCGAGCTGCTCGGGCCGCGACGCGCCGACGATGGCCGACGCCACATTCGGCTCGCGCAGCACCCAGGCCAGAGCGAATTGCGCGAGGCTGAGCCCGGCTTCCGCGGCCAGCGGCTTCAGCTTCTGCACCGCCTCGAGCACCTCGTCCTTGAGCAGCCGGTCCATCCAGCCGCCCATCGCCTCACTGGTCGCGCGGCTGTCCGCCGGCGGCGGCGCGCCCGGCCGGTACTTGCCGGTCAACACCCCCTGGGCGAGCGGCGACCAGACGATCTGCGAAATCCCGTTCGCGGCGCAGAGCGGGATCACCTCCTCCTCCGGCTCGCGCCAGAGCAGCGAATATTGCGGCTGGCTGGAGACGAACTTCGCGACCCCGCCCAGCGCCAGCGCCGCCTGGATCCGCTCCGCCGGCCATTCCGAAAAGCCAATGTAGCGGGTCTTGCCGCTCTCGACCGCCCGGGTCAGCGCCGCCATCGTCTCCTCGAGCGGCGTGTCGCGATCGTAGCGATGGCATTGGTAGAGATCGACATGGTCCGTGCGAAGGCGCCGCAGCGAGGCGTCGAGCTGCTTCTCGATCTGCGCGGCCGACAGCCCCCGGTCGCTGTCCGACATCGGGAAGAAGAGCTTGGTCGCCAGCACGTAGCTATCGCGCGCCCGGCCTTTCAGCACCTCGCCCAGAAACTCCTCCGCCGCGCCGCGCCCGTAAACGTTGGCGGTGTCGATGAAGTTTATGCCGAGCCCGAACGCCTCATCCACCACGGCGCGCGACCGCGCCGCCTCGACTCCCACCCCGAAGGTGAGCCAGGAGCCCAGCGAGATCGCCGAGACCTGAAGATCGCTCGAACCGAGCCGGCGGTAGCGCATGATCGTCCTCCCTCGCGTGACGGGCGGGTAATGCGGGGCGCGCTCCCTTCGTTCCGCGCCCTCATCGCGGGAAGAAGCGTGGGCCCTCGTCGATATGGCCGACCTGGAGCGACAAGGCGTGGTCGACGTGGATCGGGATTCCGGCGACGCCGAGCTGCCGGCAGAACCACACATCCTCCCGGTCGCCGCCGAACCAGGGCCTGGGCACCCGCTCGAGCGCTTTGGTCCGTATCCGGCAGAGGCCGAGGCCGACGCCCTGGACCGGCTCCAGCACCCCCGCCGCCGCTTTCTCGCTGGTGGTCCAGACCGCCTCGGGCTTGCCGTCCACCAGCTTGTAGGCCGTCGGTTCGATCGAGGGCGCGCGCCGGTTGGGATAATTGGCCGCCACCATTTCCGCCTCGTGGCCGACGAGCCGCGTGAACGCATCCTCGGGGAATACATGGTCGTCGTCGCAGAAGATCAACGCCTCGGCGCCCGAGCGCAGCGCCTCCTCCGCCATCGCCTGCCGCGCCCAGGCCAAAGCGGTGTTCTTGAGCCCGTTATAGTCGACCTCGTGCCCGGCCCGCTCGGCATGCTGCACGGCGGCGACGAGCGATCCCACCCAGTGGAATCTGGGATAGCCGTAAGACGGGACCCGGACGGCGATCTTCACCGCGCCGCCGCGGCGCGCCGCCTCACTTGTGCGGGGCGGCGGCCGGCGCCGGCGCGGCCGCCGGGACCAGCGGGGCGGGCGCCGCCACCGCGAGCGGCGCGGGCGCCGCGGCGGCGATGGTCAGCGGTACGTCCTCGTCGACGAACCCCTTGACCGCGGTGCCGACCGGCAGCCGGGCGCTGGTGCCGGTCATGAAGAAGCCCGCCGGCAGGAACACGATCGCCGAGACCGCGACGGCGCCGACTCCGCCGGCCACCCCCTTGTCGTCGAACGCGCCGCTCAGGCGGATCTGCCGGCCGTTGACGGTGACGTAGAGGATGCGGGCGGCGAGGTGGCCGGACTTGCCCCACATGCCCTTGTTGCGCACGTCGGTGATCTCGCCGACGGCGGGGCTGCCGACCGGGATGACGGTAACGCCCTGGACGACCACCGCATCCGACGTCTCCATCCGGAAACGCTGGCCGGTGTGGAGCTGCTTGCCCTTGGTGGTGAGCTCCTCCGACAGCCTGAGCGGAACTTCGGTGCCGACCCGCAGCATGGCGTTTGTCGTGGCCGGCGCGGCGATCGGCACTGCGGGTGCCGCCATCGGTGCCGTCTGCGCGAAAGCGGAAGCGGGCGCGAACGCCAGCGTGCACGCCAAGAGACGTCTGTTCATCATGATTTCCCCCCTGCGATTCGAGCCGGGATGATGAGCCTGGGTCCGGCCGATTACAGGCTGCGATTGCTCCGTTTCGGACCGCAGGAGTCACCGATTCGGTGGGATTGCGCATCCGCTCCTGCGTGGGCGGCGAGGGTGCGTCCCGCCTTTGCCCCGGCTCGGCCCGCCGACGCGCCGTCGGCGGATAGAAATGGCGCTCCGCCGGTTGTCCCGTCGTCCCCTGTCCGCGGCCTCGCGTCGCGGCGCGCCGCCGGCATCGGCCGCACGGCGCCTCCGGGGCTATGTAAAGAGGAGTAAGATCCATGAAGACAGCCGCTTTTGCCACGGCGCTGCTGATCGGAGCTGCCGCTTTCGCCCCGAGCGCGGGCGCCGCGATGCCTTATGCCGGCGACGGCGCCGCCACCGCCGCCTGGGAGACCGACGGCGCCGCGATGCAGCCGGAGGTCCAGCCGGGCGTCACCCTCGCCACCGCCATGCCGGCCGCGACCGACGCGGTCGTCCAGCCGAGCAACGCCAACCCCGAGCGCGACGCCCGCGGCATCGCGGTCATCTCCGCGGCCGCAATCGTCCCCGCCGGCTGGAACGGAGTCGCCGGCACCGGCGAAGCGATGGGCGGCCCGCTGCTCGATCCGGTGACTGGCGAGCCGGTGGCCGACACGCCCGCCTCCTACCCGGCCTGCACGGCGACGGTCACCGACCATTGCCTCCAGACCTACGAGCGCCACCGCGCCCGCTAGGCGCGTGGCGATTGAGAAGTGACCGAGGGAGGGGGACAGTTACCCAATTGTCCCCCTCGCTAGAGCCGTCGCACCCGCGGCTCTCCCCGCGTCTTCTCGAACAATTCCGACATCGCCCAGACCATGGCATCCGCGCGGTCCGGCGAATCGCCCGGCCCTTCGAAGCCGGCGCAGGTCAGCCCCGCCAGCTCGTCCTCGAGCTGCGGGAAGCGGCCGGCGATTCGGGCCTTGCCGGTCTCGAAGCGCAGCGCCACCGGCTCGGCCCGCGCCGCCTTGCCCCGGGTCGCGCAGACCAGCTTGACCGGAAGCGCCGATTCCACCGCGCGCAGCACCGATTCCACCATGTCGCCGCCCTGGTTCTTCTCGGCGACGATCCGGCTCGCCTCCCACGCCTCGGCCGCCACCGCCACCCGCCGCGCCCAGCCCTCAGGCCTGAGGCCCGAGACGCTGTGGTCGCCGAGCACATAGGCCCTGCCGTCCTTTCCGATCCCGCACGCTACGATACCGCAGGTGCCGGCCGCGCCGCCGGGCGGATCGACTCCGATCACCACCCGCGCCAGCTCGGGCGCCGCCTCGATCCGCGCCGCGTCCAGTATCTCGCGAGTCCACAGCGCGCCTTCCGCCTCGTCGATCATCTCGCCGTCCAGCTCCTGCCGGCCGAGCCGCGTGCCGCCGTACATCGCCATCGCCGCCTCCCTGAAATCCTCCGCCGAAAAGGGGTTGTCGGCGGTCCTCCCGCCGGTCTCGACGGTGCGCGGAAGGGCGAGGATGCGATGGAGCAGCGGCACCGGCCGCGGAGTCGTCGTGACGATCGTCCGCGGCCTCTCGCCCAGCCTGAGGCCGAGCATGAGATTGTCCCACACCTCCTCGCCGCGTCCGCGTCCCCGGCCGGCCGCCGGCGCCCATTTGGCCAATTCGTCGCACCAGGCGAAATGATGCTGCGGCCCGCGCAGCATGCCCGGCTTCTCCGCCGACCAGGCGAAGGCCTGGGTGCCGCTGTCGAAGACGAGGATGCCGCGGCTGCGCTGCCACTCGATCCGCTCGCCGCTCCGCGCGCAGGCGAGCAGCCCGCTCTCGCCTTCGACCATCACCTTCTCGACCTCGTCGAGGCTCGCCGCGACGAGCGCGATCCGGCCCTCGGGCCCGATTTCGCGCGCCCGCGCCGACACCCATTCCGCGCCGACGCGGGTCTTGCCGAAGCCGCGGCCGGCGACGATCGCCCACACCCGCCAGTCGCCCTCGGGTTCGATCTGCCCGCCCCGCGCCCCCCACCAGAATTCCTCGGCGATGGCGCGCAGGGCCGGCTCGGGCATGCCGGCCATGACCTTGCACCTTTCCTCCGGCGAAAGCCGCGCCAGCCGCTTCAGCGTCGCCTGGGCCATTTCCCGGCTCATTCGGAATCTCCTCGTCCCGGCCGCGGCCGCGGCGCCGCAGGATCGCTGCCGTCGGCGAGCGGGATGCCGAGCGCGTCGAGCCTCTTGGCGAGGACCGCGATCGCCTCGTCGAAGCTCCAGGCCCGGGCCGCCGCCTTGCCGTGACGCCGCGGCGCCAGCGTCCCGTCCGGCCGCCGCCACTGGGCGAGGAGCTTCATCTGGCGGTCGAATTCGGCGGCGATCTCGCCCTTGGGCATCCGGCCCTTGCGCATCTTCTCCTGCGCCTCGAGCCGCGCCCGCACCGCTTCTTCCTGCAGCCGCTCATAGCCCTGTTCGAGCGCCGCCCGGCACTCGGCCGCGAAGACGGGGTCGATCCGCCGATGCCGGCGGACGGTCGCGACGCAGACCCCCGCCGCCTCCGCTGCCGCGGTGAGGTCGCAGGTCCCGGCGAAATGATCGAGGAAGATCGCCTTGCGCCCCGCGTCGAACCGCGGCCGCCGGACCCGCTGCAGCTGCCATTTTCGCCGGTTCGCGGGTGCGATGAAGCGCGGGCAATTCCCCTTCGCGTCGGCCTCCCGCCATGCTGCGTCGAAAGCCGCGTCGCGCTTGCGGTGCCGCTCGAAGGTGCTCAAGTGGAACCCCCCGGCCGCCGCCGCTTCCTGGCGCGACCCGCCGCGCATCAGCACCTGCAGGAAGGCGCCGAGGGAGTGTGGATCGACCTCGGGCTGCCGAGTCCGACGCTGCCGCCGTCTCCCCGGCCCGGACAGCACCTCCCCCCAAGCCGAAGCGAAACCCGCATCGCGCCCCCGCATCCGGTAGAGCCAGGTCAGCCCGAACCCCGCCTCCCGGGCCGCTGCCTCCACCCTCGCGTCGCCCCGCAGCGCCGCGAGGAACCGCGCCTTCGCCCCCGCATGCTCCCCCTCCCGACTGCCCTTGCTCCCGCTCACCACGCCTCCTCCGGCCTCCCGGCCGCGCAGACAAAAAGAGCGCGCCGGGCCGAAGCCCGCCGCGCGCCGCCGCCGATCCGCCCGAAGCCTCGCCGGGCCCAACGCCAAGCCGAATCAGCCCTCCCGAGTAAATAGGAACTTACCTATAGCAATAGGAATATGTCAAGAGCTTTGTTTGCCTGGCGGCTGCTCGGAAGGATCAGGAGTCATCCCGGCGTCCATCGGGATGGCTCGGGAAGCGCCCGAACCTGCTAATCACTCAGCGGCGTGGGGCGCCGCGGCTTTCGTGTCGGACGCGGTCCTGCGTGAGGGCGGCCGGCTGAACCGAGCAAAAGCCAGACCGACCGCCGCCACGAGAAGCCCGCCGATCGCCGGCGCCGAGTTCCTCAATATCTCAGGAAGCGGCATCGTTTCCGTACAGCACGGTCCGGGCGTCAAAACCTGCGCGCTACTCTGCGGCATGACGGCTTTCGCGCAGCCCATCCTTGCCCGGAAATTCCACCGGCTCCCGCAGGACTTGAACGTCCGGCAGGTCACCGCATTTCTCTCGTGCGCGGGCAAGATCGACGCCCTGCTGGAGGTTCAGCCAGAACTCGGGATCGGTGCCGAGCGCCTTCGCCAGCTTCAGCGCCATCTCGGCGGTTACCGTCCGCTTCTCGTTGACGATCTCGTTGATCGTGAGCCGCGAGACTCCCAGCGCTTGGGCGAGCCGCTCCTGGCTGATGCCGAGACCTTCCTCGATCTCCTGCCTCAGAATGCTGCCCGGCGATACCGTGAAGGATCGTGCGATGTTCATCCGCATCTCGTTAGTCTTCGAGGCGCATCCTGAACGGCCCCGCATCTTCGATCCAGTCGAAGCTGATGGCCCAATCTGGCGTGATCCGTACCGCCGGGCGCCCCTCCTCCGTAGTGAATGGAGATCCGGCAACCCAGTGGGAAATGCTGCTGCGCGTCGCCAGCAGGATCGCGAGCTTGCGTCGGATGATCGAGCAATCCTGTGTCGGTCCCCCAACGAAAAAAGGACCCTCTGAATCGCTTATTCGCTCAGGACGCTCAGCCCGTGCTTCTGAACGACGCTCAGCAGCTTGAGCGCGGCGCCGCTCGGCCTTTTCGTGCCGGCCTCCCACTTTTCGACCGTGCTCTCGCTGGTGTTGAGATAGCGCGCGAAGACCGGCTGGCTGACATGGTGGCTTTCCCGCAGGCGCTTGATCTCGTCCGGCGTGAAGGCCGGCGGCTTTGCCAGGCTCGCCTCGTCGAAATGCCGCATCGTCGCCTTGCCGATAGCGCCGACCTTGTGGAGCGCCGCCGCCGAAGCGTGAATCGCCTCGAAGGCGTCACTCCTGAACTTGGGCTTGGCCGTCATTGCAAATCTCCATCAAATCATCGTCGTCGAGAAGTTGCTGCAATTGCTGCGCGTTCAACACCGCATAGCCGGCAGCCAGCTTACGAAAGGCATCCAGCTCATCCTCCTCGATATTGGCCCGGTCTTTCTTGGCGAACAGATATTCGTAGACCCAGAGAGCGCCGCCTTTGGCCAATATGATGCCGCGATACCGGTTCTTGTCGAGACGCTTCTTGTAAACGCCGCCGCCCAGATCGTCCGCCTGCCCTTTCCGCACCTGCTCGATCGCTTCGCACAGCTGCCTGTCCGTGATCAGCGCCTTGCGGGCGGCTTTCGAGAACCATTTCGTCCTGAACGTCCGCGTAGAATCCACCGGAGCCGCCATGCCAAAACAGTAGCACTAAGTCCTACTTACTGCAACGGCCTCAAGAGGCGTTTGGTGAGCCGTCCTGCCGCGCCGCCGCGGCATCTCCCCCCGGCCGCAAGTACCACTTGCGGACGCATCCCTTGCCCTCCCATCCGACCCTGCTATATCCGCCGCCGACCGGGCCTGGCGGGCGTGGCGGAACTGGTAGACGCGCCAGGTTTAGGTCCTGGTATCGAAAGATGTGGGGGTTCGAGCCCCTCCGCCCGCACCAGTTTCGCCAGACTCGAAACCGTCCGGTGGATGGTTTCGGCTTGCGAAACTCCGGAGCGTAAGCGAGGGCGGTGAAGCCAGACTCGAAACTGTCCGGTGGACGGTTTCGGCTTGCGAAACTCCCGAGCGCGAGCGAGGGCCGGTGGCGCACCACGGGCCGCACAGCCGGAACCCGATCTAGAAAGCAGAGCCAGCAAGACATGCAGACCGTCGAGACGTTGAACCAGGGCCTGAAGCGCGCCTACCGGATCACTATCCCCCGCCGCGACATCGACGCGCGCGTCGACGGCGAATTGAAGAAGGTCGCGCCGCAGATCCGCATGCCCGGCTTCCGCCCCGGCAAGGTGCCACCGAACCTCGTCAGAAAGATGCACGGGCCCGCGCTCGAGCAGGAGGCGCTGAACAGCGCCGTCCAGGAGGGCGTCCAGCAATTGATGGCCGAGCAGCGCCTCCGCCCGGCGATGCAGCCCTCGGTCGAGCTCGAGGAGGCCGGCCCGGGCCGGGACGCGGTGGTCAAGGTCGAGCTGGAGACGCTCCCCGAGGTTCCGGAGCCGAAGATCGAGGGCCTGAAGCTCGAGCGCCTCACCGCCGAGCCGACCGAGGCCGAGATCGACGCGCAGCTCCGCGGCATCGCCGGCGGCCAGAAGGCGTTCGAGCCGGCGGGGAAGGGCCGCGCGGCCGAGCTCGGCGACCTCCTCGTCATCGATTATGAAGGTAAGGTCGACGGCGAGCCGTTCGAGGGCGGCAAGGGCGAGGCGATGCGGGTCGAGCTCGGCTCCGGCCGGCTGATCCCGGGCTTCGAGGACCAATTGGTCGGCGCCAAGGCGAACGACCAAAGGACCGTCAAAGTCACCTTCCCGGGCGATTATCCGGTCGCCTATCTGAAGGGCCGCGAGGCGGTGTTCGACGTCACGATCGGCGAGGTCCAGGTCGCGAAGGAGACCGCGCTCGACGACGGCTTCGCCAAGTCGATGGGCCTGGAGAGCCTCGACCAGCTGCGCGGCCTGGTGCGCGGCCAGGTCGAGCAGGAGCTCAGCGGCCTCACCCGCACCCACATGAAGCGCAAATTGCTCGACCAGCTCGCCGCCAGCCACGATTTCGAGGTGCCGCCCTCGATGGTCGAGGCCGAGTTCGCCCAGATCTGGCAGCAGCTCGAGCAGGAGGCGGACCGCGAGGAGGATCCGGCGGCGGCGCGCGCCGAGATGGAGGCGGAGCGCGAGGATTACAGGAAGATCGCCGAGCGGCGCGTCCGCTTGGGCCTGCTCCTCTCCGAGATCGGCCAGCGCAACAACGTCGTCGTCAGCGACACCGAGATGAACCAGCTGGTCATGCAGGCCGCCCAGCAATATCGTCCCGAGGACCGCCAAAAATTTGTGGAGTACGTCCAGGCGGAACCGATGGCGGCGGCCCAGCTGCGCGCGCCGTTGTTCGAGGACAAGGTGGTCGACCTCCTCTTCGCCAAAGCCGAGGTAACCGACCGCAAGGTGACCCGCGAGGCGCTGGAGGCGGAGATCGAATCGACCGACACCGGCGATGGCGGCCACGTCCACGGCCCCGGCTGCGGCCACGACCATGACGACAAGCCCAAGGCCAAGAAGCCCGCGGCGAAGAAGGCCAAGGCCGCGCCCGCCGAGGAGTCGGCGGACACGAAGCCGGCGAAGAAGGCCAGGGCGGCGAAGGCCGTTGCGCCGGCCGCCGGGAAGCCCGCTATGAAGGCGTCCCCCAAGAAGAAGGCTTGAGCGAGGCTCCCGCTCCCCCTTAGATGGGGGCGGGTTTTTGGGGGAGTGCCTTGGCCGAGTCACGCATCCGCATCGCCGTGCTCCTCCCCTGCTACAACGAGGAGGCGGCGGTCGCGCAGACCGTGGCGGGGTTCCGCGCCGCGCTCCCGGACGCCGCGATCTACGTCTACGACAATAACAGCACCGACCGCACCGCCGAGGCCGCCGCCGCGGCCGGCGCGATCGTCCGGGCCGAGCGCATGCAGGGCAAGGGCAATGTCGTGCGCCGCATGTTCGCCGACGTCGACGCCGAAATCTACCTCATGGCCGACGGCGACGCGACCTACGATGCCGCCGCGGCGCCCGAGTTGATCCGCCGGCTGCTAGCCGAACGGCTCGACATGGTCGTCGGCGCCCGCCGCTCGGAGGTGGAGGAGGCCTATCGCCGCGGCCACCGGCTCGGCAACCGCCTGTTCACCGGCCTTCTCGCCAGCCTGTTCGGCCGCAGTTTCACCGACATCTTCTCCGGCTACCGAGTCTTCTCGCGCCGCTTCGTGAAGAGCTTTCCGGCCCTTTCCCGCGGTTTCGAAACCGAGACCGAGATCAGCGTCCACGCGCTGGAGCTCGCCATGCCGGTGGCAGAAGTGGTGACCGCCTACGGCGCCCGGCCCTTAGGCTCCCACTCCAAGCTGTCGACCTGGCGCGACGGCTGGCGAATCGCCCGAACCATCCTCCATCTCTTCCGGATCGAGCGGCCGGTCCTGTTCTACGGCGGCTTCGCGGCCCTGCTCGCTTTGGTCGCCCTGATCCTCGCCGCGCCCCTCGTCATCACCTTCGTCGAGACCCACAAGGTGCCGCGCTTCCCGACCGCGATCCTCGCCACCGGGCTGATGATTGTCGCCTTCCTGAGCTTCGGCGTCGGTCTCATCCTCGATACCGTCGTGCGCGGCCGGCGCGAGGTGCGCCGCCTCGCCTACCTCGCTTTGCCGGCGCCGGGGGACGCGGGCCAGGAAAATCACTTCTTCTGACGAATGGGGACACGTACTTTTCGCGAAAAAGTACGTGTCTCCATTCTTTCACTGTCACGCAACTGCAACGACCCTCGCGAAATCCCCGCCGGCACGGCCGCGGGAGGTTCATTTCATCGCCGTTCCGGGCGATAATGACCCGGATCGGCCGCCATGCCGTGGCGCGGCTGACGCAACAGGGGACATGATATGACCGCTCTTACGTGCGCGATCCGCTCAGGCGCCGCCACCCTGGCGCTCGCCGCCGCTTGCCCTGCCTGGGCGCAGCCCCCGGCGACCCAGCCGGACCAGCCGAGCCCCAACGCGCCGACCGCCGCCGCGCAGGATACGCAGACCGGCGACGCCATTGTCATCACCGGCTCGCGCATCCGCCGCGATCCGCTGAGCCAGGACCAGCCGGTCACCTTCGTCGACCAGGAGGACATCGCCCGCACCGGCCTCACCTCGACCGCCGACGTCCTCCAGCGCCTGCCGAGCTCGGGCGGAGCGCTCAACAGCCGGTTCAACAATTCGGGCAATTTCGGCAATCCGCCCGATGGCGGCGGAGTCGGCGCCGGAGCGGCCGAGGTCGATCTGCGCTACCTCGGCTCGAAGCGAGTGCTCGTGCTCGTCGACGGCCTGCGCTACGTCAACGGCGCCTCGGCGAGCGGGGTTCCAGGCGCGACCGACCTGAACTCGATCCCCGAGAGCATGATCGACCGCGTCGAGGTGCTGCAGGACGGCGCCTCCGCCATCTACGGCTCCGACGCGATCGCCGGGGTGGTCAACATCATCACCCGCAAGAAGCAGCAGGGCCTGAGGCTGTCGGCCCAGGAAGGCGTGTTCGGCCAGGGCGACGGCGCCTCGACCAACCTCCAGGCGAGCTGGGGCACGAGCTTCGGCGGCGGCACCGACCTCGTCGTCGGCGCCAATTACGTTCGCCAGGATTCGATCAGCTCCGGCGCTCGCTCGATCTCGCTGTTCCCGACTCCGGGCACGACTGCGTGCGACTCCTCGTGCAGCTCGGGAACGCCGCTCGGCCGCTTCATCGTCCTCGGCCAGAATCTGACTCTGCGCCGTCCGGTGCTGACCGGCCGGCCGGTCTACAACCCCGCCAACCCCACTGACCCGGCGAGCGACTTCAAGGCGTTCACCACCGCCGATCGGTTCAACTTCGCGCCGTTCAACTTCATCCAGACCCCGCTCGAGCGCTACGGCGCCTTCCTCAACCTCCACCAGCGGCTCGGCGACAATATCAATTTCTCGCTGAAGGGCGTGTTCAACCGGCGCAACTCGAAGAACCAGGCGGCGCCGCTGCCCTTGTTCGTCGGCCCCGACGCCGGCAACGGCAACCTCCTCGACACGATCGCCATCTCGTCGACCAACCCGTTCAACCCGTTCGGCGTGACGCTCGACGCGTCCAATTATGCGTTCATCGGCCGCCGCTTCGTCGAGAACGGGCCGCGCCGCTACAACCAGCGGGTCGACACCTATTACGGCAGCGCCACGCTCGACGGGAAGTTCGAGCTCGCCGGCCACGATTGGTATTGGGACATCAACGGCCTGATGGGCCGCAACAAGGCGAAGCAGACGGTGCTCGGCAACGTCAACGCCGCCAACCTCGCCCGCGCCCTCGGCCCGGTCGCCGCCTGCACCGCGCCCTGCGTTCCGTTCAACATCTTCGGCGGCGTCGGCTCGATCACCCAGGCGATGATCAACTACGTCGCCTTCACCCAGCGCGACAGCAGCAGCCAGCGCGTCTGGGACGTCAGCGCCAACGTAACCGGCGGCCTGTTCGATCTGCCCGGCGGCCCGCTCGCCATCGCGCTCGGCGCCGAGCATCGCGACCAGCGCGGCCGATTCGATCCCGATCCGACCGTCGCCGCCGGCCTCGGCTCCGACATCCCGGCGCTGCCGACCAAGGGCAAGTACAACATCGATGATGTCTATGGCGAGCTGCGCGCGCCGCTGCTTGCGGACACGCCCTTTTTCCAGAAGCTCGAACTTTCCCTCGCCGCGCGCTATTCCGATTATTCCACGTCCGGCGCCAAGACCACGTTCAAGGCGGGCGCCGACTGGAAGCCGGTCCGCGACCTTCTCCTGCGCGGCAGCTGGTCACAGGGCTTCCGAGCCCCGACCATCGGGGAATTGTTCGGAACGCCGTCGCGCTTCGACCAGGAGATCGTCGATCCCTGCTCGGCGGTCGGCGGGCAGATCCCCGCGGCCGTCCGGGCGAATTGCATCGCCCACGGCGTTCCCGCCAACGGCAGCTACGTCCAGGCCAACCCGCAGCTTCCGGTCATCACCGGCGGCAACAGCAGCCTCAAGGCGGAGACCTCGGAGAGCTGGGGATTCGGCGCCGTCTACAATCCGACCTGGGCGAAGCGCGTTTCGCTCCAGGCGGATTATTTCCACTTCAAGGTCAACGGCGCGATCCAGGCGATCGACGCCGAGGTGCTGCTCGGCCGCTGCGCGACCAGCGGCGACGCGTTCAGCTGCGCCGCGATCACCCGCACCGCCTCGGGAGCGGTCGCCCAGATCAGGGGCCTGCTCCAGAACATCGCCTCGATCGAGACGGACGGGGTCGACACGACGTTCAGCGCCCGCACCGGCGACACCGGCGCCGGCCGCTTCGGCCTCTATTGGACCAGCACCTTCCTGTTCAATTACGCGGTCACCGTCCCGGCGACCAACGGCACCACGAAGATCAAGCGCGAGGGGACCGAGCAAGGCAGCCCCGATCAGGCCTTCCCGAAGTTCAAGTCGACGGCGGTGCTCGACTGGTCGCTCGGCGAGTTCGCCGCGTCCTTGACCGGCCGCTACATCGGCGCCGTCACCGAGGATAACGGCAACCGCATGCGCCACCGGCTCTACACCGACATCCAGCTCCGCTGGGAAGGGGAGGGCCTCAAGGGCTTCGGCTTCGCGATCGGCGCCAATAACCTCTTCAACGTCGATCCGCCGGCCTGCTTCTCGTGCGGCCTCAACAACATGGACCCGACCACCTACGACGTCCCCGGCACCTATTTCTACGCCAGGGCCACCTACAAGATGTAAGGCTAGGAAAGACGTACAGTCATTTCCGCGCGAGCGGGAGCCGAAGACGACCGAAGGTCAATCCCGCTGCGCTTTCCGACGTTGGCGCCGACCAGTGCGTCCGCGCCTGTCGCAGCGGGTTGATGGTCTGGCTCGCGATCATGGAGAGGGACGGCGGCCCTTCGACCGGCTCCGGCGCGGCGCTACGCTTCCACGTTCAGCGGGCGGCGGCGTGCGCCGTGTCGAGGCTCTTCCCCGGCGACGCGCCGCTCACGCAGGAGGAGGCAGCGAAAATCCCTACCGAGGATCTCGACGCCGAGCGTCTCGACGAATGGACCGAAGACCAGCTCGCCCGCCGCTCGCAGCGGCGTCCTGAGCCGGTGCCGGACCGGTTCTGGGATGAGCTTGCCCGGGGCGGGGCCGGCGAAGAGGCGGAAGAAGGACCGCCTCTCGGCACGCCTCAACTTCCTCAACTTATTTGGGTCGGCGCCGCGCCTCTAAAAGCGGACGGCTCATCTTGTCGCCCAGAGGACCAGCAGCAGCACGAGCAATATTGCGACGCCCGACCAGAAAATGCGGTTGGGGATCAGCTCCAGCAGGAAGCCGAGCACTAGGTCGCCCCAGTCGAACATCTATCGCGGCTTGCCCAGCGCCTTGCGACGCTAATTCTCCGGCAGCGAGCCGAGCCCGCTCAAGCCGCCGCCGCCTGATGCGAGCCTTCCTCGTCGCCCGGGGCGGGGCGCTTCTCGAACACTTCGTCGACCAGCCCGAAGGTCCTGGCTTCGTCGGCGCCGAAGAATTTGTCGCGCTCGACCGCGGTCTCGATCGCCTCGATCGGCTGGCCGGTATATTTGGCCATCAGCTCGTTCATCCGGTGGCGGATGCGCAATATCTCCTTGGCCTGGATCTCGATGTCGCTTGCCATGCCCTGGGCGCCGCCCGACGGCTGGTGGATCATGATCCTCGCGTTGGTGAGGGCGACCCGCATGCCGGGCTCGCCGGCGCAGAGCAGGAAGGCGCCCATCGAGGCGGCCTGGCCGATGCAGACGGTGCCGACCCGCGGGCGGATATATTGCATCGTGTCGTGGATCGCCATGCCCGCCGTCACCACCCCGCCCGGCGAGTTGATGTACATGAAGATGTCTTTCTTCGGATTCTCGCTCTCGAGGTAGAGCAACTGGGCGGTGATGAGCGTCGCCATATGGTCCTCGACCGGGCCGGTCACAAACACGATCCGCTCACGCAGCAGGCGGGAATAGATGTCGAAGCTGCGCTCGCCGCGGTTCGACTGCTCGATGACGATGGGGACGAGGCCGGCGAGAATGTCTGCGTGGTCGGGCATGGCTTGGTCCTGCATAGGGGATGTGGTGCCGAGGTAGGCGGCGGAGGCGCAGGCGGCAAGGGGGGCGCGCGCTTGCGCCGGGCGGCGGCGGATGCCAGCGTGGCACGATGCTTGCCGGATTCCTCGCTTTGCTCGCCGGGGCCGCCGCCACCCCTTCGCTGCCGACGCGGGCGCAGCTCAAAGCGTGTCCGGCGCTGGCCGATCTCGACTTCGCCAGGATCCGCGCCGCCGCCGGGCAAGCGGGACGGCGCGAGGCGCTCGACGCGCGTCATGCCCGGACGCGGGGGCCGCTCGGTACATTCGCGGCGCCCGCCGACGCGCTCGTCTCGATCCGCCTCTGGGCCGGGCCGGGAGAGACCCAGGAGCAGCCGACCGAGACGTCGAGCGTCGTGTGGAAAGCGGGGGACGGCGTTTGGCGCGTCGACCGCGTAGACTATGTCACGACGCGCGATCCGCCCCCGAGGCCGCCGCCCCCGCCGGGCGCCGACTCGCACCGGCCGGAATATGCGCCGCAAAGCCAAGCCGAATATGAGCGGCTGAAGCGTGATGTGATCCACGGCCCCCTCGAGCCCGAGCAGGCGGCGGCGATAGAGCGGGCGCTTGCCGACCCCTGCTTCGCCCTCCAGCCCGATTCCATGCCGTTCGACCCGCCGGTGCGCAGGGGCCGGCCGCCGCGCGAGCCCTGCTCCGGCGTGATCGGCGGCACGGTCGAGATAATATGGGCCGACGGGCGCCGCCGCGAGGTCACCGAGCTGTGCGGCGGCTTCTACGCGCGGGCGCTGATCGAGGCGGTGATGTACGCACGCACGGCGCGCTAGCTGCTCTTGCGCGGCGGCCCGGCCTGTTGCAGTCTCGGGGTCGAAGCGGAGGCGGCATGAAGCATTACCGGGTCAACAAGGTGGCCAAGCCGGGCGGGGCGGTCGTCAAGAAGAAGGACATCCTCGCGACCGGCCATGCCGAGGCGGTGGCGCGTGCCGAGGCGGACGAGGATTGCCCGATCTGCGAGGTCTGGCACGAGGGCCGGCGGATCGGCACGGTGACCTGACCGCCGCGTCTCCGAAATCTTTCTTACATGGATCAATAAACCGGATCGGTCGTTGGGCCGCGAGGGAGTCCGCGATCATCGAGCACAAGGAAAATCGCCAGACGCGCCGCGAACGGCAGGCGCGCGAGCTGGAGAGCAATCAGCAGGCGCTGCGCGACAGCATCGCCGAGAGCAAGCGGCTGGCCGACGAGGCTGATGCGATGATCCGCCACCACCGCCACGAAGGCAGCGGTCCGGACGGGGGGAAATAGAAGCTTCTCCGCCCAGTTGCGGCGCGAAGCCGAGTAAGGCAGGTTCGCCGGCGATGCGTTTCGAGCCGCTCCTCCTCGCCACCCTTCTCATCCTCGCCGCCTGCTCGCCGGGGGCCGAGGTGCCCGCCGCCGAGCGCGCCGCTGCGAGCTTCCACGCTCAGCTCGACGCCGGCCGCTTCACGGCCATCTATGCGGCAGCCAGCGAGGAGATGAAGCGGACCACGTCGCAGCAGGATCTCGTCCGGCTGCTCGAAGCGGTGCACGCGCGGCTGGGCCGTTTCCGGGGCGGCAGGACGGCGGGCTGGAACGACAGCCGCACCACTGCGGGCCGCTTCGTCACCATCGATTATGCCGCGACGTACGAGACCGGCGCGGCGCAGGAGAATTTCGTCTTCCGCATCGACGGGGGGCGGGCAGTCCTGGCCGGCTATCACGTCGATTCGAAGGCTCTCATCGAGCCCCCGGCCCAGCCGCCTGCCGAATCCGCGGCCCAGCCGTCCACCCCGCCGCCCGCCGAGCCGTCGGTGAACCAATGAGCTTCCTCGAGCCCGAGCGGGACCCGCCTCTGGCTTGGTGGCTGTGGCCGATCCTGGCGCTGCTCCTGGGCGGAATCCTCTACATCGCAATCACCCGCGACCGCTGGCTGGAAGGCCTGATCGCGCCCCTCTTCCTCATCCTCGCCGCGCTCGTCGGGCTGGAACGCAGCCGCGCCCGGCGTCGGCGCGAGGAGTGATGTTCGCAAGCGCCACGGCCGCTCTGTAGCGGCCTGCGAGGGGGATCGCCTCCCTCTCGCGTCCCCCCGCGCCGTCGGTCTCAAGGCCGGTGCAGCACCAGGGGCTTGGCCGGCGTGAACTGGCAAATGCGGCGCCGGGTGTCCCAGAGGCAGACCTGGAGGTGCGCCTCGGGGCGGTCGCCGAACAGCTCCGCCAGCGGGATCCGGTAGGTAATCGTCGCCCGGGTCTGCGCGTCGAGCGGCCCCAGCTCGACATGGCCTTTGGAAGGAAATCCGCCGCACTCCGTCGTGCTGTATATGTCGGTCGGGTCCTGCGGGTCGGCCGAGAGGATATATTGCGGGCAGAAGATTCCGTTGCGGGAATCCTGGGCGAAGGCATGGTCGCCGGTGGGGTGGACGCGGATGTCTGCGCCCTCCGGCCCATCGCCCCAGCGCCCGTCCTGATCGCCGTCGATATTCACCTTGAATACCCAGCCGGCCGGCAGCCAGGCGGAGAACACCGCCTCGGTTGCGGTGGTTGAATAAAGTATTTCTATGTTGCGGGCGGCGTCCTTGTAAACCGGCTGTCCCCGGTCGGCGGCGGCACGCCCCGGGCTCGCGCTCACGAGCAAGCCGGCCGCCGCTATCAATCGCACGACCTGGATCATGTCAGCTCCCCGAATCATCGGTTGCTTTCAAAGCACGACCGGGGGAGGGGCGGAACAGCGACTTCGTCTCATCCCTTGCCGATTTCCCGCCAGCTCTTCTCGCCGAGCTCGACCCCGAACTTTTTCGCCGCCGCTTCGATCCGCTTCCAAGCGGCATCGCGTTCCGCGTCGCTGACGCCCTCCACCTGATTGAACCGCGCGACCGCGTTGCGCACATGGCTCGCATTCTCGAGCGGCTCCTTGCGCTCCTTGGGAAAAGCGAAGGCGCCCTTGTCGAGCTTGTCGCGCTGCTTCGTGCTGAGCTTGGTCATGGCCGGTTCTCCTCAAGTCCCTTCAACGCGCGGGGCGCCGCGAGGTTCGAGGATCCGCGTTCGCGCGAATCCTCAGCGCCGGGGTCGGGCGCGGGAAAGCCGCAGGCGGCGACGAGCCGCGCCGCCTCCTCCGCGCTCGGCAAAGCGGGCGCGGCCTCCGCCGGCGCCGCGGCGAGGAGGAGCCAGGCGGCGAGGATCATCCGCCGCGTCCGGCCGAACGTCGCGGCCAGCGCCGCCGCGCCCGCCGCCAGCAAGGCCCGCCGGCCGATCCCTGCTCGCTCGCCCGTCGCCGCTTTTGTCGGCGCAAGCCGTCGGTCGTGCAACGGTCGCGGGGCTTGCGCGCTAGCGGGGCGCTCGCCACATGCGCCCGGTGAGTTTACGGGGGGCGGGAACCAATCTGCGCGTCCGGCACTCCCGTCCCGCCGGGGCGGCGACGTTAATCAATAAGCCATTGTGGTCGTGCGATAGAGCGGGCTAACATGGCTTTCGAGCAAGGGGCGTAGGCGATGGGCCCGACAGGAAGGTTATGACGAAGCTTAGCGGCAGCGATTCCAAGAGCACCCTCTACTGCTCCTTCTGCGGAAAATCCCAGCACGAGGTCAGGAAGCTCATCGCCGGGCCCACCGTGTTCATCTGCGACGAGTGCGTCGAGCTGTGCAACGACATCATCCGGGAGGAGACCAAATCCTCGCTGGTGAAGACTCGCGACGGAGTGCCGACGCCGCTCGAGATCTGCAAGCACCTCGACGATTACGTGATCGGGCAGAGCCACGCCAAGCGCGTCCTCTCGGTCGCGGTGCACAATCATTACAAGCGCCTCGCGCACGGCGCGAAGTCGGGCGAGGTCGAGCTTTCGAAGTCGAACATCCTGCTCGTCGGGCCGACCGGCTGCGGCAAGACTTTGCTCGCCCAGACGCTGGCGCGGCTGCTCGACGTGCCGTTCACCATGGCCGACGCCACGACGCTCACCGAGGCCGGTTATGTCGGCGAGGATGTCGAGAACATCATCCTGAAGCTGCTCCAGGCATCGGACTACAATGTCGAGCGGGCGCAGCGCGGCATCGTCTATATCGACGAGATCGACAAGATCAGCCGCAAGTCGGACAATCCCTCGATCACCCGCGACGTTTCGGGCGAGGGCGTCCAGCAGGCCTTGCTGAAGCTGATGGAGGGCACCACCGCCTCGGTGCCGCCGCAGGGCGGGCGCAAGCATCCGCAGCAGGAATTCCTGCAGGTCGACACGACCAACATATTGTTCGTCTGCGGCGGCGCGTTCGCCGGGCTCGAGAAGATCATCGCCGACCGGCTGCAGGGCAAGTCTATCGGCTTCGGCGCCTATGTCGCCGCGCCCGAGGAGCGGCGCACCGGCGAGATCCTCCGCCAGGGCGAGCCGGACGACCTCCTGAAGTTCGGGCTCATCCCCGAATTCGTCGGCCGCTTGCCGGTGATCGCGACGCTCGAGGACCTCGACGAGGCGGCTCTCGTCAAGATCCTGAAGGAGCCGAAGAACGCTTTGGTCAAGCAGTACCAGAAGCTGTTCGACATGGAGGACGTGAGGCTCTCTTTCACCGAGGAGGCTCTGATCGCCGTCGCCAAGAAGGCGATCGAGCGCAAGACCGGCGCGCGCGGCCTGCGCTCCATTCTCGAGAACATCCTTCTCGACACCATGTTCGACCTGCCCTCG
This sequence comes from Sphingomonadales bacterium, assembly GCA_034668625.1. Lineage (GTDB taxonomy): Bacteria > Pseudomonadota > Alphaproteobacteria > Sphingomonadales > Sphingomonadaceae > Allosphingosinicella. The sequence continues at coordinate 67,115 of JAXDOX010000021.1, read as the reverse complement.
ATGGACGGGGTGGACGAGGTAATGATCGACAAGGACGTGGTCGAAGGCCGCAAGGACCCGGTCCGCGTCTACGCCGAGAAGAAAGGCGAAAGCGCGGCCTGATCGGCTGCTCAGCCGCGCGCCGGCCATCGGCGCGCCGCATGGCTTTCACGCAATCCGGAGCTTCCAGTCGGAGCGAGGCCGCGCGCATTGATGCGCGGGCGCGCGGCCTCCATATAGGGTCCAACAGAGCCGCAAGGCCGTTGGAGTATCGATGACCCAGTCCTTTCCCGTCCTTCCCCTTCGCGACATTGTCGTTTTCCCGCAGATGATCGTGCCTTTGTTCGTCGGGCGCGACAAATCGGTCGCGGCGCTGGAGAGCGCGATGGCCGCCGACAAGCAGATCTTCCTCGTCTCGCAGCTCGACCCGGCCGAGGACGATCCGGACCGTGACGCCCTCTACGACATGGGCGTGATCGCCACCGTCCTCCAGCTGCTGAAGCTGCCCGACGGCACGGTGCGCGTGCTGGTCGAGGGCCAGCAGCGCGCTTCGCTGACCGGCATGCGGGCGGAGGGCAAGCACCTCGCGGCCGATGTCGAGTCGGTCGATATCGCGGATCCCGAGGGTGCCGAGATCGCGGCCCTGATGCGCTCTGTGGTCGAGCAGTTCGAGAATTACTCGAAGCTCAACAAGAAGCTGCCGACCGAGACCGCGGTGCAGCTCGCCCAGATCGAGGAGCCGTCGAAGCTCGGCGACATGGTCGCCTCCAACATCAACATCAAGGTGTCGGACAAGCAGGCTCTGCTTGCCGAGCTGAACCCGGCACGGCGGCTGGAGATGGTGTTCGCCTTCATGGAGGGCGAGCTCGGCGTGCTGCAGGTCGAGAAGCGCATCCGCTCCCGCGTCAAGCGGCAGATGGAGAAGACGCAGCGCGAATATTATCTGAACGAGCAATTGAAGGCGATCCAGCGGGAGCTCGGCAACGAAGGCGAGGAAGGCGAGGGCGACGAGCTCGCCGAGCTCGCCCGCAAGATCGCCAAGACCAAGCTGTCGAAGGAAGCGCGGTCCAAGGCGACCTCCGAGATGAAGAAGCTGAAGGCGATGGCGCCGATGTCGGCGGAGGCCACCGTCAGCCGCAACTATCTCGACGTCCTCCTCGGCCTGCCCTGGGGCAAGAAGTCCAAAGTCAAGAAGGACATCGCCGAGGCACAGGCCATCCTCGACGAGGACCATTACGGGCTCGAGAAGGTCAAGGACCGGATCGTCGAGTATCTCGCCGTCCAGGCCCGCACCAACAGACTGAAGGGCCCGATCCTCTGCCTCGTCGGCCCGCCCGGCGTCGGCAAGACCTCGCTCGGCCGCTCGATCGCCAAGGCGACGGGCCGCGAGTTCGTCCGCCAGTCATTGGGCGGCGTCCGCGACGAGGCCGAGATCCGCGGCCACCGGCGCACCTATATCGGCTCGCTCCCGGGCAAGATCGTGTCGAACCTGAGGAAGGCCGGCACCTCGAACCCGCTCTTCCTCCTCGACGAGATCGACAAGCTCGGCCAGGACTTCCGCGGGGATCCGGCCTCGGCTTTGCTCGAGGTGCTGGACCCGGAGCAGAATTCGAAGTTCCAGGATCATTATCTGGAGATCGACTACGACCTCTCCGACGTCATGTTCGTCACGACGGCGAACACCATGGACATGCCGCAGCCCTTGCTCGATCGCATGGAGATCATCCGGCTCGAAGGCTATACCGAGGAAGAGAAGGTCGAGATCGCGATCCGCCACCTCATCCCCAAGCAGATCGAGAGCCATGGGCTGAAGGACGGCGAGCTGGTCTTCAGCGAAAGCGGCCTCAGGAGCCTCATCCAGCATTACACTCGCGAGGCGGGGGTGCGGACGCTCGAGCGCGAGATCGCGAAGGTCGCGCGTAAGGTCCTGCGGCGGATCCTCGAGGGCAAGACGGAGCGGGTCGAGCTCACCGCCGAGAACATCGCGGATTTCTCAGGCGTCCGCCGCTTTCGCCACGGCATGGGCGAGGAAGAGGATCAGATCGGCGCCGTCACCGGCCTTGCCTGGACCGAGGTGGGCGGCGAGCTGCTGACCATCGAGGCGGTGACCGTGCCGGGCAAAGGGCAGATCAAGACGACCGGCAAGCTTGGCGACGTCATGCAGGAATCGATCCAGGCCGCCTTCTCCTTCGTCAAGGCGCGCAGCCCGAGCTACGGCGTCAAGCCGAGCATCTTCGGGCGCAAGGACATCCACGTGCATCTTCCCGAAGGCGCGGTGCCGAAGGACGGACCTTCGGCCGGCGTCGGCATGGTCACCGCGATCATCTCGACTCTGACCGGCATCCCGGTCCGCCGCGACGTCGCCATGACCGGCGAGGTGACCCTGCGCGGCCGGGTGCTGCCGATCGGCGGCCTCAAGGAGAAACTGCTCGCGGCGCTGCGCGGCGGCATCAAGAAGGTGCTGATTCCGGCCGAGAACGAGAAGGATCTGGTCGAGATCCCGGCGACGATCCGCGAGGTGCTCGAGATCGTGCCGGTCAGCCATGTCGACGAGGTGCTGGCACATGCGCTCGCCACGCCGGTCGCCCCGATCGAGTGGAGTGACGCCGACGAACTGGCGGCCACGCCCGCGCCCGAGCTTGCCGCCGCGCCCGACGAGGTGTCGATCCGTCACTGACCCTTGTGGCGACGCAATGAAGAGATTGCTCCAAGAAGGGGCGAATTCCCTCGGGAATTCGCGCTTTCCTTTTGACTCGGCTCCGCCACCCGATTTTAGATGCGCGGTGGCGCGAGCCGCGACTCAGGGGCCAGGACAGGGGTTCGGGTGAGATGAACAAGCAGGAGCTAATCGGCACCGTCGCCGAGACGACCGGCCTCAACCGGGGCGACGCTTCCCGGGCGGTCGAGGGCGTGTTCGACGCCATCACCGGCGCGCTGAAGCGCGGCGACGAAGTGCGTCTGGTGGGCTTCGGCACCTTCTCCTGCTCGAAGCGCAAGGCATCCACGGGGCGCAATCCCCGCACCGGCGAGCCGATGCAGATCAAGGAATCGACGCAGCCGAAATTCAAGGCGGGCAAAGTCCTCAAGGATTCGGTCGCGCGCTGAATTCCGGCCTCGGCGCGGACGTCAGCTGGCGCTGGACAGGAGGCGAGGCTTTCCCTTAAGGAGCCGCCTCGGCCCGCCACAGGCCGCCTTTCTCCAGCGGACGTGGGCGCGTAGCTCAGTGGTAGAGCACACCCTTCACACGGGTGGGGTCGTAGGTTCAATCCCTACCGCGCCCACCACGTCCGCTCCGCGGCTCGTCCATGATCGGCCTTGTCGCTGTGCTGGGGAGTGTGCGACGGCGGAGCGGATCCGGAGGGACGCGATGGGCAACGATACGACCCGGCAGCTGAGGGAATGGGGGCTTACCCTGCCCGGCGCCCACTCGAAGTCGCCATGGGAGGGGCATGACGACCTCGCCGTGAACGACAAGACCTTTGCTTACCTGAGCGCCGGCGAGGATTTCACCCTCTCGTGCAAGCTGCCATATACGGGCTCAGTGGCGCTCGACCTCCCGTTCGCGAAGCCCACGGCCTACGGGCTCGGCAAATGGGGCTGGGTGAGCTTCGCGCCTGGCGAGGAGGAGATCCCACCGCTCGAACAGCTCAAGGAATGGGTCGAGGAGAGCTATCGTGCCCAGGCGCCGAGGAAGCTGGTGAAGGAACTCGACGCGCGCGAGGAATGAGGGAGGGGAGTCACGGGCGCATGACCGCCGCGACGATCTCGTACGAACGCATCCGCGCGTCGTGATCGTAGATCTGGCTGGTGATCATCAGCTCGTCGGCGCCGGTGCGCTCGATGAAGTCGTGCATGGCCGACCGGACCGTCACCGGAGAGCCGATCGCGGAGCAGGTCAGTACCTGGTCGAGGATCGCGCGGCCGCTCGGGGGCAGGGTCTCCGCATAGCCGGCGACGGGCGGCGGGAGCTTGCCGGGATGGCCGGTCCGTAGCGCGACGAAAGCCTGCTGCACGGAGGTGGCGAGGAGTTGGGCTTCCGCGTCGGAGTCGGCCGCGAAGGCGTTGAAGCCGAGCATCACGTACGGCTTGTCGAGCTGCTCCGACGGCTGGAAGCGGTGCCGGTACAGCTCGACCGCCTCGTCCATCTGGGCCGGCGCGAAGTGCGAGGCGAAGGCGTAGGGAAGGCCGAGCATCGCGGCGAGCTGGGCGCCGAACAGGCTCGAGCCGAGGATCCAGACTGGGATGGAGAAGCCTTCGCCGGGTATGGCGCGGACCCGCGGCGCTCCCGCGGGGGGCTGGAAATAGCCCATCAGCTCGACCACGTCGCGAGGGAACTGGTTTTCGTCGGATGCGAGGTTGCGGCGTAGCGCGTAGGCGGCGGCGCGGTCGGTACCGGGGGCGCGGCCGAGGCCGAGGTCGACGCGGCCTGGGAAGAGCGACTCGAGGGTGCCGAACTGCTCCGCGACGACGAGCGGCGCGTGGTTGGGCAGCATGATGCCGCCGGCGCCGATGCGGATCGTCGAAGTGCCGGCCCCGACGAAGGCGAGCGCGACGGCGGTGGCGGCGCTGGCAATGCCCGGCATCGAATGATGCTCCGCCATCCAGAAGCGCTTGTAGCCGAGCCGCTCGCCGAGCCGGGCGAGGTCGAGGGCGTTGCGAAGCGCGCGGCCGGCGTGGCTCCCTTCCGCGATCGGCGCGAGGTCGAGGATCGAAAGGGGGATCATTAGCGGGAGATGGGGAGACGGGCGAAGGCATGAAACCCCTCCCCCTCGAGGGGGAGGGGTTAGAGGGCTGTTCCCCTCTCCTTCTCCGCCCGCTAACCAGAAGACGATGCGGATTTCCTCGGCTTTTGACTTTCGCGAGGCGGCGCGGCGGCGCCTGCCGCGCTTCCTGTTCGATTATGTCGACGGCGCCGCTTATGCCGAGCGGACCGCCAAGCGAAACGTCGAGGATCTGGCGGCGATCGAGCTGCGCCAGCGCGTCCTGGTCGACGTCTCCCGCATCGATCTCTCGACCATTTTGTTCGGCACCCGGCAGAGCCTGCCGGTCATGCTCGGCCCGGTCGGACTCAGCGGCCTATATGCCCGCCGCGGCGAGGCGCAGGCCGCCCGCGCGGCTTCGGCGAAAGGCGTGCCGATCTGTCTGTCGAGCCTGTCGGTGTGCGGGCTTCAGGAGGTCGCGGCGGCGTCCGCTCTGCCGGTGTGGTTCCAGCTCTACATCATCCGCGACCGCGGCTACATGGCCGAGCTGCTCGAGGTCGCGCGCGAGGTCGGTTGCGCCGGCCTCATGTTCACCGTCGACCTGCCGATGCCCGGCGCCCGCTACCGCGACCTTCATTCGGGCCTGTCCGGCCCACGCGCGCGCTGGCGGCGCTTCGGACAGGCGCTGACCCACCCGCGCTGGGCTTGGGACGTGGGCCTGCTCGGCCGCCCGCACGGCCTCGGCAATTTCGCGCCGGTGCTGGGCAGGAAGAGCGGACTCGAAGATTATGTCGGCTGGATCGGGCGCAATTTCGATCCTTCGATCGACTGGCGCGACATCGACTGGATACGCTCCCACTGGCCGGGCCGCCTCGTCATCAAGGGCATCCTCGACCCGGAGGACGCGGAGCGGGCGGTGGCGGTCGGTGCCGACGGAATCGTCGTGTCGAACCATGGTGGCCGCCAGCTCGACGGCGTGCCTTCGACGGCGCGTGCCTTGTCGCCGATCGCCGAACGGGTCGGGGACCGGACGACGTTGCTGGTCGATGGCGGAATCCGCTCGGGCCTCGACGTGTTGCGCATGCTCGCGCTCGGGGCGAACGGTGTGCTGCTCGGCCGCGCCTGGGCCTTCGCCCTTGCCGCGGCGGGCGGCAAGGGCGTCGCGCGGCTGCTCGACATTTTCGAGGCAGAGCTGCGCATCGGCATGGCGCTCACCGGCGTGACCGAGGTGTCGCAGGTCGACCGCAAAATCCTCGCCTGAACGGCGGCGCGGTTCCGCTCCCGAACGGCAGCTTGTAGGGCGGAGCCATGCTGCAGCGGAGCGACAAGGAGAGCCGCCTCTGGCGCGAAGAGCTTCGCGCGACGGGCGCGCTCGCCTGGCCGCTGATCCTCACCAATTTGACCCAGTCGCTGATACAGTCGACCGACGTGCTCCTGCTCGGCTGGGCGGGGGCGGGGGTGCTCGCGGCGGGGACGCTCGGCATCAACGTCTATTTCGCCTTCCTCATCTTCGGCATCGGCCTCGTCTATGCGGCCGCGCCAATGGTCGCAAAGGAGCTCGGCGCGCGGCGGCACAGCGTCCGCGACGTCCGCCGCACCGTCCGCCAGACGATGTGGGTCGCGCTCGCCGTCACCCTGCCGGTTTGGCTCGTGCTCTGGCACACACGGCCGATCCTGCTCGCCCTCCACCAGGATCCGGTGCTGGCCGAAGGCGCGGAGCGGTTCGTGCGGGCGCTGATGTGGGGGATGCTGCCGGCGCTCTGGTACCTCGTCCTGCGCTCGTTCGTCTCGGCGCTGGAGAAGCCGGTCTGGTCGCTTGCCGTTGGCGCGGGCGGAGTCGCGTTCAATGCAATGCTCAACTACAGCCTGATCTTCGGCAAGTTCGGCTTCCCGGCCCTTGGGCTGAGGGGCGCCGGCATCGGCAGCAGCTGCGCCAACAGCTTCATGTTCCTCGCCATGGCGGCGGTGGTCAGCCTCCACCCGCGCTTCCGCCGCTACCGCCTGTTCGGCCGCTTCTGGCGGGCCGACGCCGAGCGGTTCCGCGCGGTGTGGAAGCTCGGCCTTCCCATTGCCGTGACCCTCGCGCTCGAGATCACCCTTTTCAACACGGCGGTGTTCCTGATGGGGCTGATCGGCGCCGCCTCGATCGCCGCCCATGCCCTGACCCTGCAAATCGCCGCCTTCACCTTCATGGTACCGCTGGGCCTCAGCCAGGCGGCGACGGTGCGGGTGGGCCTCGCCTACGGCCGGCGGGACCGGCGTGGCGTCGCCCGAGCCGGCTGGACCGCCTTCGTCCTCGGAGTCTCGTTCATGGCGGCGATGGCGGTCTCCATGCTCGCTTTCCCGCACCAGCTGGTCGAGCTGTTCCTCGACCCGACCGTGCCGGGCAACGGCCCGGTGATCGCGCTCGCCGTCTCCTTCCTGTTCGTGGCCGCGCTGTTCCAGGTGTTCGACGGCGCCCAGTCGGTCGGGGCGGGGATGCTGCGCGGCCTCCACGATACCAAGGCGCCGATGGCTTATGCCGCCTTCGGCTATTGGGTGGTCGGCCTCGGCACCGCGATCGGCCTTGGGTTTGGTCTCGAATGGCAGGGCGTCGGCGTCTGGGTAGGCCTCGCCACCGGGCTCGCAATGGTCGCTGCCCTGATGCTCGGGCGCTGGCTGAGGCGCGAGCGGCTGGGCCTGCTGGACTGGTGACTTCGCCTTGACGCAAGGCGGCCCCCACCCCTATGTGCGCGCACCTTCAGGCGCTTAGTGGCGATCGTAGCTCAGCTGGTTAGAGCATCGGTTTGTGGTACCGAGGGTCGGGGGTTCAAGTCCCCTCGGTCGCCCCACCGCCCCCAAAGTCCAGGACCCTTCCATGCAGTCCCCGTGGGATTATCCCGATTTCGACGATCATGAGATCGTCCACTTCGTTACGGACCGTAAGAGCGGCCTCCGTGCCGTGATCGCCGTCCATTCTCGCCATCTCGGCCCGGGCGCCGGCGGGGTGCGCTTCTGGCATTATGCCGAGAGCGGCGAGGCGGTGCGGGACGCCCTGCGCCTGTCGCGCGGGATGAGCTTCAAGAATGCGATGGCCGGCCTGCCGCTCGGCGGCGGCAAGGCGGTGATCCTCGCCGACGAGACGCGCACCAAGACGCCGGAGCTGCTCGCCGCCTACGGCCGCGCCGTCGAGCGGCTCGGAGGCGCCTATGTCACGGCCGAGGATGTCGGAGTCACGGTCCCCGACCTGGTCGAGGTCTCGAAGCAGACCCGCTACGTCTCCGGCCTGCCGGTGGCGGAAGGCGCGGTCGGCGGCGATCCCGGGCCCCATACCAGCTATGGCGTCTTTCTGGGCGTGCGCGCTGCGGCCAAGCGCAAGCTCGGCAAGGAGAGCCTTGCCGGCCTCCACCTCGCCATTCAGGGTGCGGGCAGCGTCGCCGGCGGCCTCGCCCGTCTCGCGGCCAGGGACGGAGCGAAGATCAGCATCGCGGATATCGACCAGGGTCGTGCGCAAAGGCTCGCCGACGAAGTGGGCGGCACGGCGGTGGCACCGGACGATATCATGACGCTGGAGGCGGACATCCTCAGCCCCAACGCGCTCGGCGCGATCCTCACCGAGGAGAGCATCGACGCGCTTCGGGTGCCGGTGGTCGCGGGCGGCGCCAACAACCAGCTCGCGACTCCGGCGGACGGCGACCGCATCCACCGCCGCGGCATCCTCTACGCGCCAGATTACGTGATCAACGCCGGCGGCATCATCAACGTCTCGACCGAATATCTGAAGGACGGCGATCAGGCGACGGTGCGCGACCGCATCGAGCAAATCCCCGCCCGGCTCGAGGGAATCTGGGCGGAGAGCGACGCCACCGGGCGCAACCCCGCCGCCGTCGCCGACGCCATAGCCTACAAGCTGATCGGCCGCGGCTGACCTCAAAGCGGCGGGTCGAGCCTGGCTTTCTCCCGGCCGAGGCGGTGCTCGCGGTAGACGGTGTAGAGGCCGCTCGCGACGATGATCGCGGCGCCGGCCGCCGTGGTCGCGGCGGGCCGGTCGGCGAAGAACAGCCAGCCGAGCAGCACCGCCCAGAGCAATTGCACGTAATCGAACGGCACCACCGCGGAGACCGGCGCGCAACGCAGCGATGCGGTCATCAGCAGCTGGCCGAGGCCGCCAAACAGGCCAAGCGCGACCAGGATGAGCCAGGTGCGCGGGTCGTGCGCCTGGCCGTAGAACGGCATCAGCATGCCGAGACCCAAGAGCGACAGCAAGGTGAACCACAGGACGATGGTCTGCGTCCCTTCGGTGCGGCCGATCTGGCGCAGGGTGATGGTGACGGCGCCGACGCCGAGTGCCGCCGTCACGGCAAGGGCGAGGCCGATGGCGGGAAAGTGTTCGCCGTGCGGCTGCATGACGATGATGACGCCAAGGAAGCCGAGCGCGACCGCGCTCCAGCGGTGGCGGCCGACCGGCTCCTTCAGCATTGTCGCCGAAAGGATCACCGCGAACAGGGGGGCGGCGAAGGCGATGGTCGTCGCCTCGGCGAGCGGCAAATAGGCGAGCGCGCTGAACGTCAGCATCATCGTCGTCAGGCCGAGGATGGCGCGCGAGACGTGGGCAAGCGGGCGCCGGGTTCGCCACGCCTCGCGGTTGCCGCTGCGCCAGATCCAGAAGAGCAAGGGGACGAGGCCGAAGGCGAAGCGGTAGAAGCCGAGCTCAGGCGTGCTGGCTCCGGCCGCGTAGCCGAGCTTGATCGCCGCGCCCATGCACCCGAAGCAGCTCGCCGCGGCGATCCGCAGCGCGATGCCGAGCAGGCGGTTCTGGCGGGGGCGCTCCGAAGCCATCGAAAGGGCGGCCATGCCGCCGCCTGCGCCAAAAGGCCAGTTCAGAAATTCCTGTGCTTTGAGGCGGCGCGCGGCTCGGCTAGACGGGGTGTCGTCCATGCACGCTTTCGCGAATCCCGCCCGCTTCCTCCGCCTCGCCCGCCCGATGACCCGCTGGCTGGGGTGGGGCGGCGCGCTGGTCACCCTCGCCGCGCTCGGCGTCGGCCTGCTCGTTGCGCCCCGCGACTATCTGCAGGGCGAGAGCGTCAGGATCATGTACGTGCATGTGCCGGCGGCGTGGCTTGGTATGGGGGGCTGGGCCGGCCTTGCGGTGACCGGCCTGATGCAGCTCGTCTGGCGGCACCCGCTGGCCGGGATCGCCGGTCGCGCGATCGCCATGCCGGGCGCCGTCTTCACCGGCATCTGCCTCGCCACCGGCTCCCTCTGGGGCCGGCCGACCTGGGGGACGTGGTGGCAGTGGGATGGGCGGATGACCTCGATGCTTGTCCTCCTCTTCCTCTATTTCGGCTACATCGCGCTGGCGGACGCCGAACGGGAGCGGGACGGGGAGGGGCGGCTCGCCGCCATCTTCGCCTTGGTCGGGGCGGTGAACCTGCCGGTCATCCATTTCTCGGTCATCTGGTGGAACTCGCTCCACCAGGGCCAGTCGATTGGGCTCACCGGCTCGTCGATCGACGCCTCGATGCTGTGGCCGCTGTTCGGAGCGGTGCTAGGCTTCACCGGCCTGTTCGGCGCGATCGTGCTAATGCGGATGCGCGCCGCCCTCGCGCGGCAGAAGGTCGAGGCGCGGCTGAAGCGGATTGCGGAGTGAACCCCTGGCCCTTCGTCATCGCCGCCTACGCGGCCGCTTTGCTCGGCACAGCCGGGCTGCTGGCGTGGAGCTATGCCGTCATGCGCAGGGCCGAAAGCGAGGCCGACGCGCTGAGGAGCGAGCGGTGAAGCCGAAGAGCCAGCGGCTGACCCTGCTCCTCATCGCCGCCGCCGCCGTGCTGGGGGCGGTGCTGCTCGCCATGTCGGCGCTGAAGGACCAGGCCGCCTATTTCTACACGCCCGGCGACCTCGCCCGACAGGGAATGCTGCCGACCAGCGCGGTCAGGATCGGCGGCATGGTGCAGAAAGGCTCGATCCGCCGCGCTCCCGACGGCGTGACGATCGAGTTCGTCGTGACGGACGAGAGTCCGAACCGCCTCCGCGTCCGCTACAGGGGAATCGTCCCCGATCTGTTCAAGGAGAATAAAGGCGTCGTCGCCGAAGGGCGGTTCGCGCCCGGCGGGCTGTTCGTCGCCGACGAGATCCTCGCCAAGCATGACGAGAATTACCGCCCGCCCGAGCTGGTCGGCGCCAGGGGCGAGCATAAGAGCGAGAGCCTCAGATGATCGCCGAGGCCGGGCTCGCCGCGCTCTGGATCGCCGCCGCTTTGTCGCTCCTCCAGCTCTTCTTCGGCGCGATGGCGTTGCGGCCGGGCGGGGAGGGGCTGGCCCGCGCGGTGCGCCCGGTGGCGGTGGCGCAGGCGTTGCTGGCCGGTCTCTCCTTCCTCCTCCTCATCCAGCTCTTCCTCCGCACCGATCTGTCGGTCGAATTGGTCGCGGCGAACAGCCATTCGCTGAAGCCGTGGCTCTACAAATTCGCCGGGGCCTGGGGGAATCACGAAGGTTCGATGCTGCTCTGGGTGACGGTGCTCGCCCTCGCCGGCGCCGCCGTCGCTCTGTTCGAGCGCAGCCTCGAGGAGCGGACCCTGCTCGCAACGTTGGCCGCGCAGGCGGCGATCGGCCTCGGCTTCTACGCCTTCCTGCTCTTCGCCTCCAACCCGTTCCGCCGCCTCTACCCGGTGCCGCTCGAGGGCAACGGCCTCAACCCGCTGCTGCAGGACCCAGGCCTCGCATTCCACCCGCCCACCCTCTATTTCGGCTATGTCGGAGTCTCGATCGCTTTCTCCTTCGCCGTCGGCGCTTTGGTCACCCGCAACGTCGGCCCAGCCTTCGCCCGCGCGATGCGGCCCTGGGTGCTGACCGCCTGGATCTTCCTCACCCTCGGCATCACCGCCGGCTCCTATTGGGCCTATTACGAGCTGGGGTGGGGCGGCTGGTGGTTCTGGGACCCGGTCGAGAACGCTTCGCTCATGCCCTGGCTCGCCACCACCGCATTGCTCCACTCGGCGACGGTGCTGGCGACGCGCGATTCGCTCCGCGCCTGGACGGTGATGCTGGCGGTCGTCGCATTCTCGATGTCGATGGTCGGGACCTTCCTGGTTCGCTCCGGAATCCTCACCAGCGTCCATGCCTTCGCCATCGATCCGCGGCGCGGCGCCTTCATCCTCGCGCTCCTTGCCCTGTATATCGGCGGCGCGCTGACGCTCTTCGCGTTGCGCGTCGGCACCGTGAAGGAGGGCTCGACCTTCGAGCCGGTCAGCCGCGAAGGCGCGCTCGTCCTCAACAACCTCCTGCTCACCGTCATCCTCGGCCTTGTCCTCGTCGGCACCCTCTATCCGCTCGTCACCGAGGCGATGGGGGTCAAGGTTTCGGTCGGCGCGCCTTATTTCAACCTCGTCACCGGGCCGCTGGCGTTGCTCCTCGTGGTGGCGATGGCGGCGGGGCCGCTGATGCGCTGGCGGCGCGACCGGCTGAAGGCGGTGACGGGGCGGATCGCGCTGCCGATCCTGGTCACCGCGCTGGCGCTGCTGGCGCTGGTGCTGCTGGCCCCGGGCCTACCCGTCTTTCCCTTCCTCGGCCTGGTGCTGGCGCTGGGCGTCGGCACCGCGAGTCTCGCGCCGCTCTGGAAGCGCAACCTTCGCCGCACTCCGCTTTTCACCTACGGCATGGTGATATCGCACCTCGGCATCGCGGTGAGCCTCGCGGGAATGGCGTCCAACGCCGCCTTCACCAGGGAGACTTTGGTCGCGGCGCGGCCGGGCGAGACGGTGCGGGTCGGCCCCTACAGCGTCCGCTTCGCCGGGGTCGATCCAGTCGCCGGGCCGAACTGGACCGCGGTCGAAGCGACGCTCATCGCCTCGCGCGGCGGTGGCAGCTTCGCGCTGAAGCCGGAGGCGCGGGCGTTCAGCGCGCCGCCGACCGAGACCAGCGAAGCGGCGATCGTCACCCGGCTCGACGGCCAGCTCTATACGGTGATCGGCAAGCCCGACGCACAAGGGCGCTGGCAGCTGCGCCTGTGGTGGAAGCCGTTCGTGACCCTGATCTGGGCGGGCGGCGCGATGGTCGCGATCGGCGGATTCCTCGCGCTCATCGGCAGGGTGCGGCGCGAGCGGCGGACGCGGCTCCGTCACGAGGAGGCCTATTCATGAGGCGGGCGATTCTCTGGGCGCCCCTCGCCGTCTTTGTCCTCCTCGTCGGCCTGGTAGTCTGGGGCCTGCGGCGGCCCGACGACACCACGATCCATTCGCAGATGATCGGCAAGCCGATGCCCGATTTCGCGCTGCAGCCGGCGGTGGCGAGCCATCCCGGCCTGTCGCTCGCCGACCTGCGCTCGGGCAAGCCGCATCTCGTCAACGTCTTCGCCAGCTGGTGCGTGCCCTGCCGCGCCGAGGCGGCGCAGCTCGCCGCGCTGACGCAGCGCGGCGTCCCTATCGTCGGCATCGCCATCCGCGACAAGCCAGGGGATGTCGCCCGCTTCCTGGACGAGGTGGGCGATCCGTTCGAGCGGATCGGCTCGGACCCGCGCAGCCAGGTCCAGTTCGACCTCGGCTCCTCGGGGGTGCCCGAGACGTTCATCGTCGACGGCCGGGGCGTCGTCCGCCTGCAGCATATCGGCGACATCCGGACCGAGGACATGCCGGCGATTTTCGCAGCCTACGAGGCTGCGAAATGAGAAGGGCTCGGCGCCTCCATTCCTCCCCGGAACGGGGAGGGGGACCAGCCGCAGGCTGGTGGAGGGGGCCCACTTCTTCGCCGCTTCGAAGGCGGGCCCCCTCCACCGCACTTCGTGCGGTCCCCCTCCCCGTTCCGGGGAGGAGCGTGGCCGCCGCCCTTCTCCTCCTCCTCGCCGCTCCCGCTTTCGCCCAATCCGCCCTGCCGCCATCGCCCTACGCCTACACCCAGCTCGAGGACCCGCGGCAGGAGGCGGAGGCGAAGGCGCTGATGGAGAGCCTGCGCTGCCTCGTCTGCCAGGGCCAGTCGATCGCCGACAGCGACGCCGACATGGCCGGCGACATGCGCGCCCTCGTTCGCCAGCGGATCAAGGCGGGGGAGAAGCCCGAGGCGATCCGCCGCTGGCTGATCGAGCGCTACGGCGAATGGGTGAGCTATCGGCCGCCAGTCGAGCCGCTCACCTGGCCCTTGTGGGCGGCGCCGCTGCTGCTGCTCGCCGTCGGAGCGATGCTCGCCCGCGGGCGCTTCCGGCGGAGGCGCGGCTGATGGGCTGGATCGCTATGCTGTTGCTTGCCGCGGCGGTGTTCGTCGCGGTCTGGCGCTTCGGCCGCCTCGATAAGGCCGGGATGCAGATTCTCGGCGCGGCGCTGCTGCTGGCGGTTGCCGGCTATGCCTGGCAGGGCCGTCCGGACCTTGCCGGCAGCCCGAAGCGCGCGGTCGAGCAGAAGGCGGCGCCCGAAAGTGCCTTTGCCTCGATGCGCGGCGCCATGCTCGGCCGCTTCGACACCGCCGACCAATGGCTGACCATGGCCGAAGCCTATTCGCACGACGGCGACACGCGCGGCGCCGCCGACCTCATCCGCGCGGGCCTCAAGGCGCATCCCGACAACGCCACCCTCTGGGTCGGCTACGGCAATGCCCTCGTCATGCACGCCGGCGGGCTGATGACCCCGGCGGCGCAGCTCGCCTTTGACCGCGCCGCGAAGCTCGCGCCGGACCATCCGGGGCCGAAATTCTTCTACGGCCTCTCGCTCGCCCAGGGTGGCCGTCTCGCCGAGGCCGAGAAGGTCTGGCGCGACCTCCTCGCCACCGCCCCGCCAGACGCTCAATGGCGGGCGCAGGTCGAACAGCAGCTCCAGCTCTTGGAGCAAGCCCGCGCCACGGGGCAGGGGCGGTAGGCTTCAGACCGGGTCGAACGCCAGGTCGAGCGCTTCCGCGACCGCCTGGTGGCGGATCTTGCCGCCCGACACGTTGAGGCCGGCGGCGAGGTGCGGGTCGGCCTTCATCGCCGCCTCGGCGCCGTCGCTGGCGATCCGCAGCACGAAGGGAAGGGTAGCGTTATTGAGCGCGAAGGCGGAGGTCCGCGCCACCGCGCCGGGCATGTTGGCGACGCAATAATGGATGACCCCGTCGACCTCGTAGACCGGGTTGTCGTGGGTGGTCGCGTGCGAGGTCTCGAAGCAGCCGCCCTGATCGATGGCGATGTCGACCAGCACCGCGCCGCGCTTCATCGTCTTCAGCATGTCGCGGGTGACCAGCTTGGGCGCGGCGGCGCCCGGAACGAGGACGGCGCCGATCACCAGCTCGGCCTTGGCGACGGCGCCGGCGATGGCGGCGCGGCTCGCATAAGCGGTCTTGATCTGGCTGCCGAAGAACATGTCGAGCTCGGCGAGGCGCGCGTTGGAGATGTCGTAGATCGTGACGTCGGCGCGCATGCCCACCGCCATCTGCGCCGCGTTGACGCCGGCGACTCCGCCGCCGAGGATCGCCACCCGCGCCGGTGCCACGCCCGGCACGCCGCCGAGCAGCACGCCGCGGCCGCCCTGCTCCTTTTCGAGATAATGGGCACCGACCTGCACCGACATGCGCCCGGCCACCTCGCTCATCGGCTTGAGGAGCGGCAGCGAGCGGTCGTTGGCGGTCACCGTCTCATAAGCGATGCAGGTGGCACCGGACTTCATCAGCCCCTCGGCCTGCGGCTTGTCGGCGGCGAGGTGGAGGTAGGTGAAGAGGGTGTGGCGCGGTTCGAGCAGCGCAATCTCGGATTGCTGCGGCTCCTTCACCTTCACGATCATGTCGGCCCCGGCGAACACCGCGGCCGCGTCCGGGGCGATGCGGGCGCCGGCGTCGACATAATCCTGGTCCGAAAAATCGATGCCGCGACCGGCATTGGTCTCGACGATCACCTCCTGGCCAGCGCCGGTCAGCTCCGCGACCGAGCCGGGGGTGAGGCCGACGCGATATTCGTGGACCTTGATCTCTTTCGGCACGCCGACGCGCATTTCCGACTCCTCGTCTCTCATGAATTGGGCGCCCTATAGCCGCGGCTTTGCGCTTTGTCGCCGTTGCGCGCGGCGCAGGCGACGTGTTAGGCGCGCCGCCCTGCCGACATGAGCCATCCCGCCGCGCCGCTGATCGTCACCGCCACTTTCGGCGACGGCGCCAATGGCTGGCTGCAAGAGCTGCGCCGCAAGCATTATCCCGCCGACCGCAACCGGGTGCCGGCGCATCTCACATTGTTCCAGCAGCTGCCGCCGAGCGCCGAAAGCGAGGTGGCGCGGCGCCTTGCCGGCCATGCCGCCACGCCGCCGCCGCGAGCGGTGATCGCCGGGATCATGGACCTCGGCGAGGGCACCGCGCTCCGCGTCGCGAGCGTGGCGCTGGAGGACATACGCGACGATCTCGCCGCGGCGCTCCAGGGGCTGCTGACGGCCCAGGACCAGGGCGCCTGGACTCCCCACGTCACCATCCAGAACAAGGTCGAGCCGAAGGAGGCGCGGCGCCTGCAACAGCAGCTGGCCGACAGGTTCCAGGGGCAACCGCTCGACCTCAAGGGGCTGGCGCTGTGGCGCTATCTCGGCGGCCCCTGGGAGCCGGTGAAGGCCTGGAGCTTCAGGGGCGGCTAATCCAGCTGGCCCACTCCGTCGCAGCTGTAATCGAAGGCGGCGAGTCCGGCTTCGAGGTGGGAGGCAAGCAGCGGCATGTCCATCAGCTCGTCGATCGCGCTTTCGGGATCGACCTCGTTGGCTTCCCCGCAGGCATCGTCCCATTCGCTGACGTCGTAGGTGCCGCGGCCGACCCAGGCCAAAGCCAGCGCCTCGGCGAGCTGGTCGTCGGCGAGGTCGTCGAGGATGGCGCGGAGCTCCTCCTCGACGGCGGTGTTGAGCTCGTCCTCGAGCGTCGACCGGGCCACGGCGCCGCCTTCCTCGTCCTCGAAATCGTCCTCGCTGTCCGCGTCCTCGCCGGGGTCCTGGGCCGGGATCTGGGCCTCGTTCTCGCGCGCCCGGATGATGATCCGGCACAGCGTCTCAAGGGGGGTCAGAAGTTCCATTCTAGCTCTCCATCGCCCGGCTAACGACAGGCGGCGGGGAGGGTTCCAGCGTGGATCGGACGGCAAGATTGGCTTGGAGGCGAGGGCGGCGCGCTCGGTTGACCCTCAAGGCGTCGCTGCCTATAGGCCCGCGACGCCCGCCACCTCCACGCGGGCCGGCCCGAGGGGCGGAGTAGCTCAGCTGGTTAGAGCAGCGGAATCATAATCCGCGTGTCGGGGGTTCAAGTCCCTCCTCCGCTACCACCGGCGGCGCCTCGCGGCCGCATCGCCTCTTCCGGCGCCAGCACCTTCACCCGACCTGCTTCGACGCTGAGGATGCGGTCGCAGCCGGCCAGGGTCGAGCGGCGGTGGGCGATCATGATCAGGGTCATCGTCCGGCCCAGCCCCATCAGCGAGTCGATCACCTCCGCCTCGGTGCGGTCGTCGAGCGCGCTGGTCGCCTCGTCGAGGATCAGCACCTCGGCCCTCTTGTAGAGGGCGCGCGCGAGCCCGATCCGCTGCCGCTGGCCGCCGGAGAGGCGGATGCCCCGCTCCCCCACCCGCGTCTCCAGGCCTTCGGCAAGCTCGGCGAGGAAGGGGCGCAGCCTCGCCGCCTCGGCCGCCGCCTCGACCCGCGCCGGATCGACGCGGTCGGCGGGGATTCCGAAGGCGATGTTGGCGGCGATCGTGTCGTCCATCAGGTAGATGCTCTGCGGCACGTGGGCGATCTGCGCCTGCCACGCCGCGCGCGTCGCCGGGCCCAGCGCCCTCCCGTCGATCCGAATCGCGCCGCTGGTGGGCGCGAGCAGCCCCATCAGCAGGTCGAGGAGGGTGCTCTTGCCGCTGCCGGTCGTGCCGACGATGCCCACGCGCTCGCCGCGCGCGATGGTGAGTTCGACCTCCCGCAGCGCGAATCCCGCCGCCTCGTAGCCGAATCCGACGCGGTCGAAGACGATCGCGCGCCGGAAGGCCAAAGGCTCCGGTTCCAGCGCTCCGTCTTCCTCGGTCCGAGTCGATTGGAGCAGGGCGGCGACGTCCTCGAGCGCCTGGAGGTTACCGAGCCCGAGGCTCCAGCCGTTATAGGCTTGCTGGATGAGCGGTAGCAGCCGTTGCGCGCCCAGCGCCAGCGCGCCGAGGACGGGGATGGCGCGCACCAGCCCCCCCGGCTCGAGGCTCATCGCCACCGCGATCAGCGCGATGGCGACGATGCCGGCCGATTCGACCAGGAATCGCGGGGCGCTCGATATAAAAACGTTGCCGGCAAGCGCGCGGCGGAAGCGCCCGTCGATCTCGCGGAATTTCGCTTCGAACAGGGGCTGCGAATGGTCGAGCATGATGTCTCTTATGCCGCCCATGCCCTCCTGCACGATCTTGGTGCGGGCCGTCGCCGCTTCGGCAAGGATGCGTGAGTTGCGGCGCAGGCGGCCGCGGCCGGCGACGCTGATCACCACATAGGTGGCGATGACGGTGCCCGCGGCGGCAAGCGTCGCAAATGGTTCGATGGCGAAGAGCAAGGCGGCGATGGCCGCGGCGAGGACAACGGCGATCAGGCCCTGCATCGCCGGCTGGAGCATGCTTCCGACGATGTCCCGCACCTTCTCCAGCGAGCCTAGCACCTCGCTGCTGTTGCGGCGCACGAACTCGGCATAAGGCTGGCGCAGCATGCGCGAGAAGATGGCGGTGGCGACGTCGTGGCCGATGCCCATCACGAGGCGCTGCGTCGTCCAGACGAGCATCAGCCGCACCGCCGCCGCCATCACCGCGGCGGTGACCAGGATGAGGGCGAAGCCGAGCACGCCGTCCGGCCGTACCGGCAGCCAGGATATCCAGCGCGCGAAGCGCCCGGCGGCGGGCTCTCCGCTCAGCAACGCCAGGAAGGGGAGGGCGGCGCCGATGGTGCCGAGCTCGCCCAGGGCGCCGAGCAGCATCAGAGCGAGGGTGACCAGGAACTGCCGCCGGCGGCGGCCGGTCATCAGGCCAAACAGGGTGACGAGGGCGCCCATGGCGTGCTTCTATGCACGCGGCCTCCGGCGAATGCCAATCTCCGCACCTGCAAGGGTGGACGCTCGATCTCGACGCGGCTAGCCATAAGCTGCCGCAGCCCGCTTGGCTTGGTGCGCGGTACCCGGACCGTCTGCGGGGGCAGCGGTCAATCGAATGGACGATCCGTGGCGACAGCACTTGCATTTCCGGCGCCAGGCCGGAATGCAGGTGTAATGAGCATGTTGCGGCGTTTTTCGCAGTGAAATCATCGGTTTGCACGGAATAGTCAAAGGGGAATTTTCACAAACGATGGGTTTCGGTTCGCGCCTGGCGGAGGAAAGGAAGCGGCTCGGTCTGAAGCAGGCCGAATTCGCAGCGCTCGTCGGGACCGACGTTCCCAAGCAGAGCCTGTACGAAAACGACCGGCGCGAGCTGCGCGCCGACTATCTCGCCCGCCTGGCCGGCGCGAAGGTCGACGTCGTCTACGTGCTTACCGGCCAGCGTGCCGAAGGGGAGTGGCTGAGCGAGGGGGCAAGCGATCTGCTCTCGGCTTTCCTTTGTCTCCCGGCCGACACCCAGCAGATCCTTATCGGGCTCGCCGCCAACCTGCGCGACCATCTGGCGCGGACGCCGAGCCGGACCCTCCATTCCGGCAACCAGGCCTATCGCGCGGAATAGGGAGCCGCGGCACGGCGACGGCGTTGGCCCATCGTGATCGCGCCTTCCCCAATTCATGTCGGCACCGCCGGCTGGTCCTTGCCGGGCCGTCTCGGCGATGCCTTTCCCGTCGAGGGTAGCAGCCTCGAGCGCTACGCGAGCCGCTTCGATTGCGCCGAGATCAACTCCTCCTTCCATCGCTCGCATCGGGCGGAAACATGGGATCGCTGGGCGCGCTCCGTCCCGCAAGGCTTCCGATTTTCGGCGAAGCTCTCGAAGGAGCTGACTCACCGCCGCAAGCTGATCGACTGCGCCGAGCCGCTCGCCGCCTCGATCGCGGAGATGCGGCGGCTCGGCGACAAGCTCGGCGTCGTGCTGGTCCAGCTGCCGCCGAGCCTCGCCTTCGAGGCCGAGACAGCCGCGCGGTTCCTCGACTTGCTCCGCGGCGAATGGGCCGGCGCCGTCGCCTGCGAGCCTCGCCACCCGAGCTGGTTCACCGAGGAGGCGGAGCGCCTGCTCGCCGAGCGCGAGATCGCGCGCGTGGCCGCCGATCCGCCAAAAGCGGAAGAAGGAAGGCAACCCGGCGCCTGGCCCGGCCTCGTCTATTATCGGCTGCACGGATCGCCCGTGGCCTATCGCTCGAGCTATGACGACGGCAGGCTCGAAGCCTACGCAAAGCGACTGGAAGCGGCGGCCGCCAATGCCCCTGCCTGGTGCATCTTTGACAATACCGCTTCGTCGGCTGCGACCGGCGACGCGCTGAAGCTGCAGCGGCTCGTCGCGGGCTAGGCGTCCGCTTTCGCCGGCAGCACGCCGCGGCGGATCTGGTCGAGCTCGATCGATTCGAACAGGGCTTTGAAATTCCCCTCGCCGAAGCCCTGATTGCCCTTGCGCTGGATGATCTCGAAGAAGATCGGGCCGATCATGTTCTCGGTGAAGATCTGGAGGAGCAGGCCCTCGCCGGTCTCGGGAGACCCGTCGATCAGGATGCCGCGCTTGCGCATGTCGGCGACGTCGTGGCCGTGGCCAGGCAGGCGCTGGTCGATCATATCGAAATAGGTGTCCGGGCTCTCCTGGAACCGGATGCCGTTGGCCCTGAGCATGTCTACAGTTGAGAATATGTCATCGGTTGCCATTGCAAGATGCTGGATTCCTTCGCCCTTATATTCGCGCAAAAACTCCTCGATCTGGCTGTGCTCGTCCTGGCTTTCGTTAAGCGGGATGCGGATCTTGTCGTCTGGGGCGGTCATGGCGCGGGAGACCAGGGCGGTCTGCTGCCCCTCGATGTCGAAATACCGTATTTCGCGGAAGTTGAAGAGCCGCTCGTAGAATTTGGCCCAATGGTCCATGCGGCCGCGGTTGACGTTGTGGGTGAGGTGGTCGAGCGTGTGCAGGCCCACCGACCGCTCGTTCGGCCCCGCCCCCGGTACCGGCTCGAAGTCGACGTCGTAGATCTGCTCGGCGCCGTAGCGGTCGACGAGATAGAGATAGGAGCCGCCTATCCCCTCGATCGCGGGGATTTCGAGCTCGCCGGGGCCGCGCGGCGTCTCGACCGGCGTAGCGCCGCGTTTCACAGCTAAATCAAAGGCTCTGCTGGCATCCCTGACGCGAAACGCCATGCCGTTGGCAGAGGGGCCGTGCGCCTTGCGGAAGTCCGCCGCTTGCCCTGACGGCTCCATGTTCAAGATGAAGTTGATGTCGCCCTGCCCGTAGTGCCGGACGTTCTTCGACTTGTGGTTGCCTAGGTGGGCGAAGCCCATGGCGGTGAACAGGCCGGCGAGCGCCTCTGGATCGGGGCCGGTGAACTCGACGAACTCGAAGCCATCGAGGCCGAGCGGGTTGTGGTGGGGCATGGCTCACCTCTTCGCGTAAGGACCCTTGCTGCGGCTCTCTAACGAACCGGCCGCCAAGCGGCAAATGGGTTGCGCCGGGCCGGGTCC
The DNA here is from genome assembly GCA_034668625.1 of Sphingomonadales bacterium. Classification (GTDB taxonomy): domain Bacteria; phylum Pseudomonadota; class Alphaproteobacteria; order Sphingomonadales; family Sphingomonadaceae; genus Allosphingosinicella. The sequence goes on along the minus strand of JAXDOX010000021.1, from coordinate 45,907 downwards.
AGCCCCTATCTCGGACCCCTCCTTTCCGCCCGTTTCAGAGAGTCCGATGGTCGCCACCCATTCCACCCGCATGCTCATCCTCGGCTCCGGGCCCGCCGGCCTCTCGGCGGCGATCTACGGCGCGCGGGCGGGCATGGCGCCGATCGTCGTCCAGGGTATCCAGCCCGGCGGCCAGCTCACCACCACCACCGACGTCGAGAATTATCCCGGCTTTCGCGACGTCATACAGGGTCCCTGGCTGATGGAGCAGATGCAGGGCCAGGCCGAGCATGTCGGCGCACAGATGATGTGGGACCATATCGTCGAGGTTGACCTTTCGCGCCGACCCTTCCGGCTCGTCGGCGACGGCGGCACGATCTACACGGGCGACGTTCTCGTCATCGCCACCGGAGCGCAGGCGAAGTGGCTGAACATCCCCTCCGAGGAGCATCTGAAGGGCAAGGGCGTCTCCGCCTGCGCGACCTGCGACGGCTTCTTCTACCGCGGTAAGAAGGTGGCCGTGATCGGCGGCGGCAACACCGCGGTCGAGGAAGCTCTGTACATGACCAACCATAGCCACGAGGTCACCCTGATCCACCGCCGCGACAACCTGCGCGCCGAGAAGATTCTCCAGGACCGTCTCTTCGCCCACCCGAACATCAAGGTGCTATGGAACCGGGTGGTCGACCGCTTCGTCGCGGGCGGCGAGCCCGAGGGGCTGGTCGGCCTCGACCTGCGCGACACCCGCACCGGCGAGATCAGCCGTGTCGAGGCCGAGGGCGGCTTCGTCGCGATCGGCCATACGCCCGCGACCGAGCTGTTCAAGGGCAAGCTGAAGCTCGACCGGGACGGCTATATCGAGGTCGAGACGGGCACCACCAACACCAACGTCCCCGGCGTCTTCGCTTGCGGCGACGTCATGGACAAGGTCTACCGCCAGGCGGTCACCGCCGCCGGCACCGGCTGCATGGCCGCCCTCGACGCCGAGCGCTTTCTCGCGGAAGCCGAGTTCGAGGCCTCCGCCGCGGCTTAGGGTTCCGCCAGCGCCTTCGCCCTGGCGAAGGCGAGGAGGGCGCCGAACGTCTCCATCATGTCGGCGTCGACCTCGTCGTCCTCAATGACGATGCCGAGCCGCTCCTCGAGCGCCGTCAGCAAGGCGGCCACCGTGATCGAATCGAATTCAGGCATCGCCCCGAACAGCGGCGTGGCGTCATCGAAGCCGGCGACGCGGATGGGGTCGAGGCCGAGCACGTCCTCCAGCACCGCCCTCAGAATCCTCTCGGCCCCGGAGGCATCATCGCGCGCGACGGCCCGTCCTGCTCCCTCCAGCCTCATCGGGCGCGCCCCTAGACGCTCCGCGGCGGCGCGACAAGCGCGCTTCCCCTCCGCCGCCGGTTCCGGCAGGAAGCCGGCGTGCAGGCACCCGATCCCAGGCCGTACCCGCTCGACCATCTGACGCTGCGCGGCGCGCCGTCGGCACCGGCCCTGCTCACCCGCGAAGGCCCGCTGGATTATGGAGAGCTCGAAGCGCGGGTGGGCGCCCTGGCCGGGGCTCTGAAGGCCATGGGGCTGGCGCCGGGCGCGCGGGCGGCGAGCTGGCTGCCCAAGTCGCGCATGACGGCGCTGCTGCCGCTCGCCTGCGCGCGGGCCCGGCTCGTTCACGTGCCGATCAACCCCTTGCTCAAGCACAAGCAGGCCGCGCACATCCTCGCCGACAGCGGCGCCTCGCTGCTCGTCTCGGGCGGAGCGCGGCTCGCTACTTTCGAGCCCGGCGAGCTCGGCTGTCCCGCCGTGGCGGAGCGGGAAGGGGCTGCGATGCTGGAGGGGGAGGCGCGGCTGCCGCCTTCAGGGGCCCGGCCCGACGAGCTCGCCGCCTTGCTCTACACCTCCGGCTCCACCGGCCGCCCCAAAGGGGTGATGTTGAGCCACGCAAACCTCTGGCTCGGCGCGGTGAGCGTCGCTCATTATCTGCGGCTCCTCCCAACCGACAGCGTGCTCGGCGTGCTGCCGCTGAGCTTCGACTACGGCCAGAGCCAGCTGCTCTCGACATGGGCCGCCGGCGCTTGCGTCGTCCCCATCGAATATCTCGCCGCGCGCGACGTTGTGCGGGCGGTGGAGGCGCACCGCATCACCACTTTGGCCGGCGTGCCGCCGCTCTGGTTGCAGCTGGTCGAGGCCGCGTGGCCGCCCCGCGCCGCCTACGCGCTGCGGCGGCTGACCAATTCCGGCGGCCGGCTGCCGGTCTCGGTCGTGCGGCGGATGCGCGAGCTGTTCCCGGCCGCCGAGATCCACCTCATGTACGGCCTCACCGAGGCCTTCCGTTCCACGTCGCTCGATCCCGCCTTGCTCGACACTCACCCGGATTCGATCGGCACCGCCATTCCCTTCGCCGACGTCATGGCGTCACGGCCCGACGGCTCGCCCTGCGACCCCGGCGAGGAGGGCGAGCTGCTCCATGCCGGCCCCCTCGTCGCGCAGGGCTATTGGAACGACCCTGTTCGCACCGCCCAGCGCTTCCGTCCGGCGCCCGCCGCGTCCCGCTACCCCGGCATCGCGGTCTGGTCCGGCGACCGCGTCCGCCAGGACGAGCACGGCCTTTTCCATTTCGTCGGCCGCGACGACGCCATGATCAAGACGAGCGGCAACCGGGTCAGTCCGACCGAGGTGGAGGAGGCGGCGGTGGCCAGCGGCGCCGCCGTGGAGGCGGTCGCGATCGGCTATCCGGATCCGCGGCTGGGCGAGGCGATCGCCCTCATCGTCCGCGGCGACGAAAGGGAAGGGGATTCGGCGCTCCGCGCCTACCTCAGGCGCGAGCTGCCCAATTTCATGCAGCCTTCCGCTATCCTCTGGCGCGACGCGCTGCCGCGCGGCCCCAACGGGAAGCTGGACCGCGAAGCCCTGAAGCGGGAGCTTGTGGCATGAGCAAGCCGATGGGCCCGATCCCGCCCGGCTTCGAGGCACGCGAGGGCGCTCTGATGCTCGGCGGCCGCCCTGCGGACGCACTGGTGCGGCAGGCGGGCGGTACGCCGCTCTTCGTCTACGATGCCGCCCGGGTGCGCGAGCGGATCGCCTTGTTTCGCCGCCACTTTCCGAATGTGGACCTCCATTACGCTGTCAAGGCAAATCCTTACAAGCCATTGCTCAAAGAGATCGTGAGCTTGGTGGACGGCCTAGACGTGGCGTCCCAAGGGGAAATGGCGCTGGCCCTGGACTGCGGGATGCCGGCCGGGCGGATCTCCTTCGCCGGGCCCGGCAAGCGCGACGACGAGCTCGAGGCAGCCCTCTTGGCCGGGGTGACGCTGAATCTCGAGTCCGAGGGCGAAGCAGAGCGGGCGCTGGCGATCGCGGCGCTCCTCGGCATCGGTCCGCGGCTGGCGGTTCGCGTGAACCCGGATTTCGAGCTGCGTGGCTCCGGCATGCGCATGGGCGGCGGGGCGAAGCCGTTCGGCATCGACGCCGAGCGCGTGCCCGCCCTGGTTCGGCGGCTCGTCGAAGCCGGCGCCGATTGGCGCGGGCTCCACGTCTTCGCCGGATCGCAGGGGCTCGATGCCGAGGCGCTGATCGAGGCGCAGCGGCAGACCGTGTCGCTGGCAGCAGATATAGCCGCGGAGGCAGGCACCCCCCCGCCGCTGGTAAATCTCGGCGGCGGCTTCGGCATTCCCTATTTCCACGGCGAACGACCGCTCGACGTGACGCGGATCGGCGCCGCCCTGGCGGGGGCTCTGGCCCATCGCCCGCCGATGGTCGAGGACAGCCGCTTCGCCATCGAGCTTGGCCGCTGGCTCGTGGGCGAGGCCGGGGTCTATCTGACGCGGGTGGTCGACCGGAAGGTCAGCCATGGCAAGATCTTTCTGGTGACCGATGGCGGCATGCACCACCAGCTCGCCGCGTCGGGAAATTTCGGCCAAGTGGTCCGCCGCAACTTCCCGGCGGCGGTCGCCACCCGTTTCGGCGCTGCGCCGGAGGAGGAAGCGAGCGTCGTTGGTTGCCTGTGCACCCCGCTCGACCGGCTGGCCGATGACGTCATGCTGCCCCGAGCCGAGATGGGCGACCTGATCGCCCTCTTCCTCGCCGGCGCCTATGGCCTCTCGGCCAGCCCGCAGGCCTTTCTCGGCCATCCCCCGGCGCGCGAAATCCTCGTCGGCGCCCGCATTTAACCTCTCTTCCCGCGCCGTCCCGCATCGGGACCGCCCCAGAGAGGCCGTTGTTCCTAACGCTAATTTTACCTCTTGAAGCCATGACAGGAGCCATATCCGCGCCCTGTCAGCCCGACGGGGTGGGGCGTGGATCGGCCGGCGACCAAGAGGAATGACCCATGCGCGCTTTCAAGGACAGCAAATTCGCCCTCGCCCTCGGGGTCAGCGCCGCCGCGCTCAGCGGCTGCGCCTCTGCCCGTTCCAGCGGCAACGTGCTTCCGCCCGCCTCGTTCGTCGGCAGCGACGACGTGTCGAGCGAGAAATACGTCATCGGCCCGCTCGACCAGCTCAACATCTTCGTCTGGCGCAACCAGGAGCTGGGCGGCAAGGTCCAGGTCCGCCCCGACGGCATGATCACGACGCCGCTGATCAGCGACCTCCAGGCCGCCGGCAAGACCCCCGCGCAGCTCGCCGACGACATCCGCTCGGCGCTGGTCAAATATATCGACGACCCGCGCGTCTCGGTGATGGTCGACAGCTTCCAGGGAACATTCGCCCAGCAGGTCCGCATCGTCGGCGCCACAGAGAAGCCGGCCTCGCTTCCCTACCGCGCCAACATGACCCTGCTCGACGCGATGATCGAGGTCGGCGGCCTGTCGCAATATGCGGCGGGCGACCGGGCCCGGCTGATCCGGCACGACCGGGCGAGCGGCAGCCAGAAGGAATATGACCTGAAGATCGCCCGCCTGCTCAAGAAAGGCGACACCAGCGCCAACGTCCGGCTCGAGCCCGGCGACGTCATCATCATTCCGGAGAGCATGTTCTGAGCCGCGCCGGCTCGCCCCCTCACGAGAGGAAATGACGCCAGCGATGGACGGTCTCTACGAGCAGCTGAGGATCGCGCTCCACCAGGTGTGGAAGCGCCGCTGGCTTGCGCTCGCCGTCGCCTGGAGCCTCTGCCTCGTCGGCTGGCTCGTCGTCGCCCTGATCCCGAACCGCTACGAGTCGGTCGCCCACGTCTTCATCCAGCCCCAGTCGCTGCTGCCGACGCAGGTCGGCATCACGCCGCAGGATCGCCAAGGCGACCTCGTCCGCATCCGTCAGACCCTGACCTCCACCGGCAATCTCGAGCAAGTCGTTCGCCAGACCGAGTTGACGTCGCTTGTCGCCAGCGACCGCGACCTCGCGGAGCAGGTGCAGATGCTGCGGGAGACGATCAACGTCACCCAGCAGCAGGATAATATGTTCGAAATCAGCGCCACGGCGAACGTGCGCGGCTTCTCGAACGCCCAGAATGCGAAGCTCGCGGCGGACGTGGTCGGCAAGCTGCTCGACCTGTTCGTTGCGGGGAGCCTCGGCAGCGACCAACAGGAGGCGACGCAGAGCCTCGCCTTCCTCGACGAGGAGCTCAAGCGGCGCGAGGTCGATCTCCAGGCCGCCGAACAGAAGAGGGTGGAGTTCGAACAGCAATATCTCGGCCTGCTTCCCGGCGAGGGCTCGATCGAGCAGCGCCTGGCGGCGAACCGCTCCGAGCTGGCCGGCCTCGACCAGCAGCTGGTCGAAGCGCAAAGCTCGCTCGCCGCCCTGCGGGGCCAGCTCGGCAGCACGCCGTCCACCCTGCCCGGAACGGGCGCCAGCGGCTCGGCGAGCGGCCAGATCCAGGCGCTGGAGAGCCAGCTCGCCGGCTATGCCGCGCGCGGCTGGACCGACAGCCACCCCGACGTCGTCGCCACCCGCGCCCAGATCGAGCGGCTGCGTCCGCTGGCGGCGCGCGAAGGCCCGGGCGCCGGCGGCATGCCCAATCCCTCCTACGTTTCCGTGCGCACGATGATCGCGGAGAAAGAGGGCCAGGTGCAGGCCGCCTCGTCGCGCAAGGCCCAGCTCCAGGCGGAAAGCGCTCAGCTCACCGCCAAGCAGGCGTCCGAGCCCGGCGTCGCCGCCGAGCAGGCGAAGATGAACCGCGATTACGACGTGCTGAAACGTCAGTACGACAAATTGCTCGAGGACCGCGAGCAGCTGCGCCTGAGGAGCGACGTCCAGTCGAAGACCGACACGGTGAAGGTTAAGGTGCTCGATCCGCCGAGCCGGCCCAACGTGCCGATCTCTCCCAACCGGCCGCTGCTGCTGACCGCGATCCTGTTCTTGGCGCTCGGCGCCGGCGCGGGCGCCGCCTTCGTCGCCGGCCAGCTCCAGACCACCTTCCCGACCCAAGGCAAGCTCGCCGCGGCGACCGGCCTGCCAGTGCTCGGCACGATCGGACAGGTGTGGACCGAAGCGCGGCGCGCGGAGGCGAGGGCGAAGCTCGCCTGGCTGGCCGGCGGCGCCGGGGCGCTGGCCGCGGGCTACGTCATCCTGATGGCGGTCGAATTCTGGCAGCGCAGCCAGGTGGCGTGAGGGACCGGCAGATGAACCAGCACAGCCCCCTCAGCGCCAGCGGCTCGCTCCTTGAGCGGGCGGCGGAGCTATACGGCTTCGGCCTGCCCGCCGTCCGGCCGCTCCCGGTGCCGCCGCCGGAGCCGCAACCGGAGCTGAAGCGGTCCGAACCGGAGCCGAAACCGGAAATTGCCCTCGTTGAGCCGAAGCCGAAGCCGAAACCGGCGTCGCTGCCGAGGCGGTCCGGCCGCACAGGCGCGGTCGATCGCGCGCGGCTGCGCGAGGCGGCCCTGATCGAGCCGGACGCCCCGGTCGGGCCGCTCGCCGAGGAATTCCGGATCGTCAAGCGCCAGCTGCTGCTGACCGCCAACGCCGCGACCGAGCTGCCGCCGGAGAAAAGGCGCGTGATCCTCCTCTGCTCGGCCCAGCCGGACGAGGGCAAGACCTTCTGCGCCTTGAACCTCGCTTTGTCGCTCGCCGGCGAGAAGGACACGGAGGTGCTGCTGGTCGATGCCGATTTCCCCAAGCCCGAGATCCTCTCGATCCTCGGCCTTGAGGACGGGCCCGGCCTGGTCGACGCGATCGCCGACGCCGCCATCGACCCGGAGAGCCTCGTCGTGCGCACCGACCTAAAGGGCCTTTCAGTCCTTGCGGCGGGACGGCAGGCGGACAACGTCACCGAATTGCTCGCCTCGGAGCGCACTCGAGAGGTCCTCGAACGGCTCTCGGAAGCGAATCCCAAGCGCCTGATTATTTTCGATTCCCCCCCCGCCTTGGTCGCCTCGCCGGCGACCTTCCTCGCTGCCCATGCCGGGCAGCTGGTGATGGTGGTGCGGGCCGACAAGACGACGGAGGCGGAGTTGCGCGACGCGCTCGAGCTCCTCTCCGGCTGTGAGCGTGTCAGCCTCCTGCTGAACGGCACCGGCTTTGCCGCCGGGGGACGCCGCTTCGGCGCCTATTATGGATACGGACAATGACCAGAGCCCGCTTCCCCGGCGCCGCGCGCCGCTATCTCGGCCTCGCCGCCATGGCGGCGTCGGCCCTGCTGCTGAGCGCCGACGGCGACAGCCAGACGCGCAGCAGCATCCATCCCTATCTGCAGGTCGAGCAGGTGCTGACCGCCGATTTCAACACCGGCGACGTCCTCACTTACACCGGCGTCGGCGGCGGCGTGACCGCGACGATCGCGACGCGGCGCGTCCAGGCGGTGATCGCTTACGATTATCAGCGCCGTATCGCCTGGAACCACGATATCCGCGATCAGGACGTCCATACCGGCCTCGCCGCCGTCCATGTCGAGGCGGTGCCCGGCGTGCTGAGCCTCGACGCCGGGGCCATCGCCGCGCGCGGCCATAACGACATCCGCCGGCCGGTGCCGGCGCTGCGCACGGTCGACAGCCCCAATACGGCGGAGATCTACAGCGTCTATGGCGGCCCGACCCTCAACACCCACGCCGGCCCGGTCGCGATCGGCGCCGCCTACCGGCTCGGCTACGTCTATGTCGACGACAACAGCGTCTCGGGCGGCGGCCTGCCGGCGGGGACTCCGCGGGTCGAGAATTACCACGGCAGCACGGTCCAGAACGCCACCGCCAGCGTCGGCATGGCGCCGGGCTCGCTTCCGTTCGGCTGGACCGTCGGCGGCGGCTATGTCCGTGAGGATTCGGACCGGCTGAAGTCGAAATTCCACGGCCAATATGTCCGGGCCGACGTCGTCCTCCCGGTCTCCGGCACGCTCGCCGCGACCGGCGGCGTCGGGTGGGAGGATATGAAGGCCTCGCAGCAGGACATCGTCCGCGATTCGAACGGCTTTCCGGTCCTTTCGCCGCGCGGCAATCTGGTCGGCGACCCCTCCAAGCCGCGGCTGCTCACTTACGACCAGTCCGGCCTCATCTGGGACGTGGGCGTGATCTGGCGGCCGAGCCCGCGCACGGAGCTGCAGGCCCGTGTCGGCCGGCGCTACGGCGGCACGACCTTCCTCGGCTCGCTCCAGCACCGGCTGAACCGCGATTACGTTCTCACCGCCTCGGTCTATGACAGCGTCAGCAGCTTCGGCCGCCTGCTGGTCAGCGATCTCGGCAACGTACCGACCGATTTTCGCCCGCCGCGGGGCGGCATCAGCGGAGTCGGCGGGCTCAACGGCTGCGTGTTCGGCAGCGGGCCCAAGAATGGCGGCGCCTGCTTCGACGACGCGCTGCAGTCGATCGACAATTTCAACTTCCGCAACCGCGGCGCGACCGTGATGCTGTCGGGCGAGCGGGGGCCGTGGAGCTTCGGCGTCGGCGCCGGCTATGCCAACCGCCGCTATTTCGCGCCGCCGGACACCGCCTTCGTGCTCCATGGCGTCACCGACCAGAGCTTCATCGTCCGGGGCGAGCTCGGGCGGCGGCTGACCCGTAGCTCCGGTATTAATTTCGACGCCTATGCGGCTTGGTACGACAGCGGTATCGCCGGCGCGAACGGCAGCTTCACCACCGGGGCGAGCGCCAATTACTACCGCGCGATCTGGCGGGACCGGTTGCAGGCGAACATCGCCGCCGGCCTCTACACCACGCACAGCGGCGATTTCGACAGCAGTGTCGGGTCGATCCTGTTCGGCCTGCGCTACACCTTCTGAGGGGCGAGAGATGTACACGGACCATTTCGGCCTCACCGACAACCCCTTCCAGCTGACGCCGGATGCGCGTTTCTGGTTCGACAGCCGCACCCACAAGAAGGCGATGGCCTATCTCGGTTATGGGCTGGCGCAGGGTGAGGGGTTCATCGCCGTCACCGGCGAGGTCGGGGCCGGCAAGTCGACCTTGGTCGCCCACCTCCTCGCCACCATCGACCGCGAGCGGCTGAACGCAATCAGCCTGGTCTCGACCCAGGTCGAAGGCGACGACATGCTGCGGCTCGTCGTGCAGGGCCTCGGCCTCGCCGTGGCGGGCCAGGAGAAAGCGCAGCTCCTCGACTCGGTCGAGCGCCATCTCGCCGACGAGGCGCGGCGCGGGCGGCGTACCTTGCTCGTCGTCGACGAGGCGCAGAACCTGCCGGTCTCGGCGCTGGAAGAGCTGAGGATGCTCTCCAACTTCACCAGCCAAGGCCGTGCGCTCATTCAGATTTTCCTGCTCGGCCAGCCCGAGTTCCGGGACAAGTTGGTGGAAGGCGGCGGGCTCGAGCAGCTGCGCCAGCGGATCATCGCCACCCACCATCTGGAGCCGATGGAGCCGCACGAGGTGGAGCCCTATCTGGTCCATCGGCTGTCCGTCGCCGGCTGGAACGGCCGCCCGGCCTTTGCGCCCGAAGCCTTTGCCGCGCTCTATCGTCACTCCGGCGGCATTCCCCGCCGGCTCAACCAGTTGGCGAGCCGGCTGCTCCTCTACGCCGCGGTGGAGCGGCTGGAGACGATCGCCGGCGAGGCGGTCGAGACTGTCGTCGCCGACCTTGCGGCGGACAAACCGCAGCCGCGCGCCGACGCCGTGCTGTCGCTGAGAGCGGCCGTCGCCGCCGAGCCGCTTCGCGATTTCGCGCCGGAGCGGCGGGTCGCGACCATCGAGGCGCGGCTCGACGAGCAGGAGAAGGCGGTACGGCGCGTCTTGACGCTGCTCGTCGAGTGGGTGGAGAACGGGCACCAGGCTCCGGGCTACACCAACGCCGCCTGAGGGGCGGAGGCCAAGATGCTGAACGCCCTCTCCGTGGACGTCGAGGACTGGTTCCAGGTCGGCGCCTTCGAGAAAGTCATCGCCAAATCGGACTGGGACCGGCTTCCCCAGCGGGTCGAGCGCAACGCCGACGCGGTGCTCGCTTTGTTCGACGAGGCGGGCGTGAAGGGCACGTTCTTCACCTTGGGCTGGGTCGCCGAGCGCTACCCGGCGCTGATGCGGCGGATCGCCGCCGCGGGCCACGAGATCGCCAGCCACGGCTGGGATCACGACCGGGTCTTCTCGCTGACCCCGGACCAGTTCCGCGCCGACCTGCGCCGGGCCCATGCCGCCATTGCCGACGCCGCGGGCGTTGCGCCGAGGGGCTATCGGGCGCCGAGCTTCTCGATCGACGCCCGAACGCCCTGGGCCCATCGCATTCTCGCCGAGGAGGGCTATGCCTATTCCTCCAGCGTCGCGCCGCTGGCGCACGACCATTATGGCTGGCCGGAAGCCCCGCGCTTCGCCCACCGGCCGCTGCCGGACTCCGATCTGATCGAGTTGCCGGTGACCACGGTGAACGTCGCCGGACGGCGGCTGGCCGCCGGCGGCGGGGGGTTCTTCCGGCTGCTTCCCTACCGTTTCTCCGATTGGGCGATCGGCCGCGTCAACGCCGCCGAGGGGCGGCCGGCGGTCTTTTATTTCCACCCGTGGGAGATCGACCCCGACCAGCCGCGGGTGCGCGAGGCCCCGCTCAAATCGCGGCTTCGGCATTACAGTCGTCTCTCAGGGATGCGGCCCAAGCTGTTCAAAATACTGAAGGCGCATCGTTGGGGGCGCACCGACACAGTGGTCGCGGCGGAACGGGAGCGGCTGGCGTGACCGCGCACAGCCCGATCGCCGCTTTGCGCGTCCGCATCGCCGGCGGCGATGATCGCGCCGCCATCGAGGCGTTCGTGGGGAGCGCCCGGGACGGCACTCCGTTCCACCTTCCCGGCTGGCTGGAGGCGGTCGAACGCGGCTGCGGCCAGCGTGGCTTGCACCTCGTCGCCGAGCGCGGCGGCGCGATCGTCGGCCTGCTGCCGCTGACCGAGCTGAGATCGTTTCTGTTTGGCTCCGCCCTGGTCTCCTCCGGCTTCGGCGTGGGCGGCGGCCTGCTCGGCGAAGGGACGCAGGAGCTAGCGGAGGCGGCCTGGGATCTGGCCAGGGTGCGCGGCTGCGCCTCCGTCGAGCTGCGGGGCGGTCCCGTCCTCCCCGGCTGGGAGCGGCGCGACGGCCTCTATTTCGGCTTCGAGCGCGACCTGCCGGACAGCGAGGAGGCGATCCTCCACGCAATCCCCCGCAAGCAGCGGGCCGAGGTACGGAGGGCGATCGCGAACGGACTGGACGTGAGCGTCGGCCGCGACCTTGACACCCATTACCGCGTCTATGCGGAGAGTGTCCGCAACCTCGGCACCCCGGTCTTCCCGCGCGGCCTCTTCGAGGCGGCGCTGGAGACGCTCGACTCCGACATCCTCACCGTCCGCGGGGCGGCCGGCGAGCCGCTGGCGAGCGTGCTCAGCCTCTATCATGGCGGCACCTGCTATCCCTATTGGGGCGGCGGCACCCGGGCGGCGCGGGCGGCGCGGGCGAACGAATTGCTCTATTTCGCGCTGATGCGCCATGCCCGGGAGCGCGGCTGCAGGCGCTTCGATTTCGGCCGCTCCAAGGCCGGCACCGGCGCCTTCGCCTTCAAGAAGAATTGGGGCTTCGAGCCCAAGCCCTTGGTCTACGCAATCAGGGGGGAGGAGCGCGAAGTGAACCCGCTGTCGCCCCGCTACCGCCTGCGGGTGGCGGCGTGGAAGCGCCTGCCCCTGTGGCTGGCCAACCGGCTCGGCCCTCCCATCGCGCGGGGGCTCGGATGAGCGAGCTACTCTTCCTCGCCCACCGTATCCCGTTCCCGCCGGACCGCGGGGACAAGATCCGTTCGTGGCACATCCTCGAGCACCTTGCCGGCCTGACCCGGGTGCATCTCGCCTGCTTCGCCGACAACGAGGCCGACGCAGCCCACCTGCCGGCGCTGCGCGAGGCGCTGAACGGGCGGCTCGGCGAGGCGCATGTCGAGGTCCGGCGCACCGGCAGGGCCGTCGCCGCCGCGCGGGCGCTGCTCGAGGGAAAGCCGGTCTCGCTCACCCTCTTCGAGAGCCCCCACATGCGCGAATTCGTGACGCGGATGCTGGCCAACCCGAAAGTTGAAACGGTATTCACCTTTTCCGGGCAGATGGCGCAGTTCGTGCCCGAGCGGTTGCGGCAGCGCTTCGTCATGGACTTCGTCGACATGGATTCAGCGAAGTTCGCCGCTTACGCCGAGGCCGGCGGGCCGCTGGCGCCGCTCCACCGCCGTGAGGCGGCGAAGCTGTTCGCCTTCGAGCGCGATGTCGCCGCCCGCGCCGATGTCAGCCTGTTCGTCAGCGAGGCGGAAGCGAGCCTGTTCCGGGCCCACGCCGGCCTGCCCAGCGCCGACATTCGTGCCCTGCCGAACGGTGTCGATACCGATTTCTATCGGCCCGGCGCCGCGGAGCCCGCGGCGGCGGCGCACCCGCTGATCGTCTTCACCGGCCAGATGGATTACGCACCTAATGTCGATGCAGCTTCCTGGTTTGCCCGCGAAGTGCTGCCGCTGGTGCCGGGCGCGACCTTCGCCATCGTCGGCCGTAACCCGGCCGCGAGCCTGAAGGCGTTGGCATCGGACGGCATTCTCGTGGCGGGGGAGGTGCGCGACGTCAGGCCCTGGCTCGCCGCCGCCGACATCGTGGCGGCACCGCTGCGCCTCGCCCGCGGCATCCAGAACAAGGTGCTCGAGGCGATGGCGGCGGGGCGGCCGGTCGTCGCCTCGCCGGCCGCCTACGAAGGGATCGAGGCCGAGCCGGCGCGCGACCTGATCGTCGCCGATGGGGCCGAGGCCCAGGCGCGGGCAATCCGCGACTTGGTCGCCGACCCTGCGCGGGCCGCGGCGATCGGCGCCTCGGCGCGGCGGCGAATGGAGGAAGCCTATCGGTGGGACGCGCGGCTGGCGCCGCTCGCCTCGCTGGTCGGCCTGGCGGGCCGGAGGGCGGCGGCATGACGGCGGTCCTCCCCATCGCCAAGGCGAGGCCGCTGAGCGCGCCAGGCTGGCGCACCCACCTCGCCGGCCTCGCCCTGCTCTGGGCGGGGCTGCTCGTCCTCTTCCACCGCGACGTCGGCGACGTGTTCGCTCTGTGGTTGAAGGGGAACACCTACAATCATTGCCTGCTCATTCTGCCGCTGATCGGCTGGCTGGTCTGGCAGCGCCTGCCGGAGCTGCGCCGGCTCGCCCCCGCCGCCTGGGCGCCGGGGCTGCTGCTCGTCGCCGCCGGAGCCTTCGGCTGGCTGCTCGGCAATGCCGGCGGCATCGACATCGCCCGTCATGTGTCACTCGTCCTCATGCTGCAGGGCGCGGCGGTCGCATGCCTCGGCAAGGCAGCGACGCGCGGGCTCGCTTTCCCGATCTTCTACGCTTTGTTCCTCGTGCCGTTCGGCGAGGAGCTGGTGGCGCCGATGCAGACGCTGACCGCGAAGATGGCGATGGCGCTGCTGGCGTTCAGCCATGTCCCGGCGACGATGCGCGGCGTCTTCATCTCGACGCCGGCAGGCTATTTCGAGGTGGCGGAGGCGTGCTCGGGCGTGAAGTTCCTGATCGCCATGGCGGCCTATGCGGCGCTCGCGGCCAACGTCTGCTTCCGCTCCGCCCGGCGCCGCGCCTTGTTCGTCGTCGCGGCGCTCGGCTTCCCGATCCTCGCCAACGGAGTCCGCGCCTGGGCGACCATCTACGTCGCCTATCTGACCGACAAGCGCCACGCCGTCGGCTTCGACCACGTCGTCTATGGCTGGATTTTCTTCGCCCTCGTTATCGTCCTGATCATGGCGGCGGCGCGGCCCTTCTTCGACCGCAAGGCCAGCGATCCCTGGTTCGACCCGGCGGCCCTGCAGGCCGTAGGCGCGGCGCCCGGTTCGCCGCGGCGGCTCGCCGCGGTGGGCGCGGCGGCGCTGGCGCTGGCGGCCGCGGGGCCCGCCTGGTCCGCGGCGGTGCAGGCTGGGTCGGTGGTCCTGGTCTCCGACGTGGCGCTTCCCGACGTCCCCGGCTGGACCAAGGCGGCGCGCGACAAGGGGCGGCCCTGGGTGCCTAACTTCAGCGGCTTCGACGTCTTCCGCATCGGGCGCTATCGCGACGCGGCAGGGCGCGAGGTCGACCTCGCAATCGCCGTCTACGCGCGGCAGGAAGACGGGCGCGAGCTCGCCGGCTTCGGCCAGGGCGCGACCCGGCCCGACGGCGCCTGGGCGTGGACCGCCGACGCGCCGCCGCCGCCGGGCGGCAAGTCGGAGCGGATCTTCTCCCACGGCACGATCCGGGAGGTGGCGAGCTTCTACCGGGTGGGAAACATCCTCACCGGCAGCCGCGCCGCGGTGAAGCTCGAGACCATGAAGACCCATCTTCTCGGCGGGCCGCAGCGGGCGGTCGCCATCCTCGTCTCGGCGGAGGAGCCGGCGGGGGCGGGGAGCGCCCGTCCGGCGCTCGATGACTTCCTCCGGTCGCTCGGGCCGCTCGCGCCCCTTGCCGACCGGGCGGCGGGGCTGCCAGGGACCAACTGATGTGCGGGATAGCGGGGATCTTTCATCCGGACGTGCCGAAGCCGGTCCAGGCGGCGCGGGTCAAAGCGATGGCCGACGCGCTCGCCCATCGCGGGCCGGACGGAAGCGGCGTCTGGACGGCGCCCGGAATCGGGCTCGGCCACCGGCGGCTGTCGATCATCGACCTCGAGACCGGCGACCAGCCGATGCGCTCGGCGGACGGCGGGCTGGCGCTCACCTATAACGGCGAAATCTACAATTTCAGGGAGTTGCGGGCCGAGCTTGAGGCGCTGGGGCACCCCTTCGCGACCTCAAGCGACACCGAGGTGGTGCTGGCGTCCTGGCGGCAATGGGGGCCGTCCTGCCTCGCCCGGTTCAACGGCATGTTCGCCTTCGCGCTCTACGATGCGGCCGAGGACTGCCTGTTCCTCGCCCGCGACCGGCTCGGCGTAAAGCCGCTTCACCTCGCCACCCTCCCGGACGGCGCGCTGATCTTCGCCTCCGAGCTCAAGGGCGTCCTTGCCCACCCGCGGCTGCGGCGCGAGCCCGATCCGCGCGCGGTCGAGGACTTTCTCGCTTTCGGCTACGTGCCGGACGATTCCTGCCTGGTGGCGGGGGTGAGCAAGCTTGCCGCCGGCCATTATCTGCTGGTGCGCCGGGGGCGGGCGGTGCCCGAGCCGGTGCGCTGGTGGGACATGGATTTCTCCAGCCCCTCGAGCGCGAAGCCGGCCGCGCTCGAGGAGGAGCTGGTCGAGCGGCTGCGCGAGGCGGTGCGCTCCCGGATGGTCGCGGACGTGCCGCTCGGCGCCTTCCTCTCCGGCGGAGTGGACAGCTCGGCCGTGGTCGCCTTGATGGCGGAGGCGAGCCGCACCGCGGTGGAGACCTGCTCGATCGGCTTCGACGAGGCCGACCATGACGAGACACGCTACGCCGCCCTCGTCGCCGGGCGGTTCGCCACCAACCATCGCACGCGCCAGGTGGCGTCGGGAGATTTCTCGCTGCTCGGCCGGCTGGCGGAGGCCTATGACGAGCCGTTCGCCGACGCTTCGGCGATCGGCACGTTCCGCGTGGCGGAGCTGGCGCGCGAGCGGGTCAAGGTGGCGCTGTCGGGCGACGGCGCCGACGAGACGTTCGCCGGCTATCGCCGCCACAGGCTGTTCATGGCGGAGGAGAAAGCGCGGCGGCTCCTCCCCCCGGGGGCGCGGAGCGCCTTCGGGGCAGCGGGTTCGCTCTATCCCAAGCTCGACTGGGCGCCGCAATTCCTCCGCGCCAAGACCACGCTGACGGCGCTCGGCCGTTCGTCGGAGGAAGCCTATGCCGATGCGGTGACGGCGACCTCGCTGCCTGTGCGGTCGAGACTTTACCGCCCCGAGTTCCGGCAGCTTCTCCAGGGCCACCGCGCCGAAGCGCGCTATGTCCAGGCGATGCGCGAGGCGCCCGCCGCCGATGCCTTGTCTCGCGCCCAATATGCCGACCTCAAAATCTGGCTGCCGGGCGACATCCTGACCAAGGTGGACCGAGCCAGCATGGCGGTCAGCCTGGAGGCTCGCGAGCCTTTGCTCGATCATCGCCTCGTCGAATTCGCGGCACGGATCCCGGCGAAGCTGCGGCTCAGGGGCGGGACGGGCAAGTGGTTGCTCAAGAAGGCGCTCGGCCGCTATTTGCCCGACGAGATCCTCCACCGGCGCAAGATGGGTTTCGTAACGCCGGTGTCGGCCTGGTTCCGCGGGCCTCTCGCCGCCGAAGCGGAAGCCCTCGCCCGTAGTCCGGCACTGGCGGACCTTGGCTGGCTCGACCCGGCGGCGATCGCCCGAATCGCCGCAGAGCATCGCACCGGTCGCTGCGAGCACGGCCGGCTGCTCTGGCAGCTCGTCATGCTGGACGGCGCGCTTCAGCGCCTGTTCGGGCTCGGCTCACGTGGATACGAGGCCTCGACGAAATAGAGGCCATCCGGCGGGGCGTTGAGGCCCAAGGCGGCGCGGTCTTTCGCCTCGAGGGCGGCTTGGAGGTCGGCGGCCGACCATTTGCCGCGACCGACGAGCTGAAGGCACCCCACCATCGAGCGCACCTGATGGTGGAGGAAGGAGCGCGCCGCCGCCTCGATCTCGATCCGGTCCCCCGTCCGGCGCACGGTGAGCCGGTCGAGCGTCTTGACCGGGCTCTCGGACTGGCAATGGGCGGAGCGGAAGGTCGTGAAATCGTGATGGCCGACCAGCATTTGCGCCGCCTCGTGCATCGCTTCGGCGTCGAGCGGCACGGTAACCCGCCACGCACGGCCGGCGTCGAGCGCCAGCGGGGCGCGGCGGTTGACGATGCGGTACAGATAGCGGCGGCCGGTGCAGCTGAACCGGGCATGCCAGTCGTCGGCCACGGCCTCGGCCTTCAGAACGGCGATGGGAAGCGGCCTTAGCCTTGCGTTGAGGCCCTCGGCAAGGCGGAAGGGCGTGATCGGCCTGGCAATGTCGACATGGGAGGCCATCGCCAAGGCATGGACGCCCGCGTCCGTGCGACCGGCGGCGTGGAGCACGGCCGTTTCGCCGACGATCGCCTCGACAGCCTCCTCGATCGCCTGCTGTACGGAGGGACCGTGCGCCTGGCGCTGCCAGCCCATGAACGGCCGCCCGTCATATTCCACCGTCAGGCGGAACCGGGTCATCCGAGGCGGGCGCCTGGCGGAATCGGAAAGCCGCGCAGCAACTCGGCGGGCGTCATCGGCGCTCGGCCGGCGCGCTGGACGCAGATTGGGCGAAGCGCGCCTTGGGCGCAGGCGATGGTCAATGCTTCGTCCAACACCGTGCCGGGTACGCCGGACGCTTCGACCACCTCCGCCGAATGTATCTTTATGCGGTTTTCTGCATAAACGAACCAGGGCCCCGGGTCCGGGTTGAACGCCCGTATTTGGCGCTCCGCCTCCGTGGCGCTGCGGCTGAAATCGAGCTTCGCCTCGCTCTTGTCTATCTTGGGCGCGTAGGTGGCTCGGTCCTCCGCCTGCCAGCGCGGGCGGATCTGGTCGAGCTTGCGAAGCACCGAGAGCATGAGATTGGCGCCTTCGCGAGCGATCTCCGCGCCCAGCTCGCCCGCCGTCTTGCGGTCGATCGCCACCGGCCATTGCGCCAGCATCGGGCCGGTATCGAGGCCGCGTTCCATCTGCATGATGGTAACCCCGGTCTGGCTGTCGCCGGCGAGGATCGCCCGCTGGATCGGCGCTGCGCCCCGCCAGCGGGGCAGTAAGGAGGCGTGGACGTTGAGGCAGCCCCGCCACGGCGCCTCGAGGATCACCGGCGGCAGAATCAGCCCATACGCGGCAACAATCGCAACATCGAGATCGAGGGCCCGGAACGCCGCCTGCGCCTCCGGGTCGCGGAGCGACACCGGCGTCCTGACCTCGAGCCCCGCCGCTTCGGCCCGCGCCTGGACCGGCGACGGCCGCGGCGCCCTGCCGCGCCCCGCGGGTCGGGGCGGCTGCGAATAGACGGCGGCGACCTCCAGCCCCGGCTCGGCGAGCAGGACGTCGAGGGTCGGCACCGCGAAATCCGGCGTTCCCATGAAGGCGATGCGCATCGCAGGCGTGATTAGCGGCGCCATGCGGCTTGGCAAGCACCGCCTCGCGCCCCTACCTAGCCGGTATGGCCTCTCCCGAGATCGACGCGCTTACCCAGGCGCTGGCGCGCCTGCCGGGCCTCGGGCCCCGCTCCGCTCGCCGCGCGGTGCTCCACCTGCTCAAGAAGCGCGAGGTAGCGCTGACGCCGCTCCTCAAGGCGCTGGAGCGGGTCAGCGAAAGCCTTTCGGTCTGCTCGACCTGCGGCAATGTCGATACGGTCGATCCCTGCACGATCTGCGCCGATCCGCGCCGGGACAACCGCCTGCTCTGCGTGGTGGAGGAGGTATCGGATCTTTGGGCGCTCGACCGTTCCCGCCTCTTCCCCGGCCGTTTCCACGTCCTCGGCGGTCGCCTCTCGGCGCTGGAGGGAGTGCGACCGGAGGACCTCGGCATCGACAAATTGGTCGGCCGCGTCTCGCTGGGCGGCATTGACGAGGTGGTGCTGGCGATGAACGCGACGCTCGAGGGCCAGACCACGGCCCATTACCTCGCCGAACGGCTGGAAACCTATCCTGTCCGCCTCACCCAGCTCGCGCACGGCCTGCCGGTCGGCGGAGAGCTAGACTATCTCGACGAGGGCACGCTCGCACAGGCGCTGAGGGCACGGCGGCCGGTGGCCTGAACTGCCTCCTCAGGGAGGGGAGAAAGCCTTGATTCCGCCCCTTTCGGACCCTATTTTTCTCCCATGGCGATGCTCACCATCATCGAGACTCCGGACCCGTTCCTGCGGCGCAAATCCTCACCGGTCGAGGAGATCACGCCCGAATTGCGCACGCTGATCGACGACATGTTCGAGACGATGTACGCGGCGCCCGGCATCGGCCTCGCCGCCATCCAGGTCGGGGTGCCCAAACGCATCCTGGTCATCGACCTGCAGGAGCCCGAAGAGGAGGGCGGGGAGCCGGTGCGCCGCCCGCTCGTGTTCATCAACCCGGAGGTTGTCACCGCGTCGGACCACTTTCAAAGCTACAACGAAGGCTGCCTATCGGTGCCCGATATGTATGCCGAGGTCGAGCGGCCCGACCGCATCCGCGCCCGCTGGCTCGACAAAGACGGCAAGGCCCATGACAAGGAGCTGGACGGCTTGCTCGCCGTCTGCCTGCAGCACGAGATGGATCATCTCGAGGGCATCCTGTTCATCGATCACCTGTCCCGCCTGAAGCGCGACATGATCCTCAAGAAGCTCGCCAAGGCGAGGAAGGAACGCGCCGCCCTGGCGGCCTGACACTCTTCCGCTCCGACTTTCCCGACCCTAAGAGGGGCCGATGCCGACCCTCTCCCCCACCGCCGTGGCGCTCATCGCGCTGGTCTGCGGCGGCTGGCTTGCGGCCGCCTTGTGGGCGACGCTCCGCGGCCTGTCGCGCAGCCGCGCGGCGAGCGGGCGGATGGGCGAAGGCGTGCGCGCCGAGGCATTGCTCGCGGCCGCCCCGGCGCTGCCGCTGCTGGTGTCGCGTGAGGGGCGGCTGCAGGGGCCGGACCGCACTGCTTTCGTCCTCGGGCTAAGCAGCCTTCCCGACAGCCTTGCGGGCCTTGGCGCTGTCCTAGGCGAGGAGGCCGTCGCCACCCTCTCTCAAGCGATTGCGGCCACGGCTGCCGGGGGCGGCAGCTTCGCAGAGACGGTGTGGCCGGAGGGCGGTTCCCGCGTCCTGGAGCTGCGCGGCGGTCCCGCTCCCGCGCCGTGGCCGGGCGGCATGGTGCTGATCTGGATCCTCGATGCGACCGAGAGCGCCGGCCTCCTCGCCAGCCTCGACGCCCGGGCCGGCCGCCTGGCCGCGGCGCTCGACGCCCTTTCCGGTCTCATCGAGGCCGCACCCTTTCCGATGTGGCATCGCGGGCCGGACCTGGCTCTGGCCATGGTCAACAGCGCCTATGTCGAGGCGGTGGAGGGCGAGGATGCCGCGAGCGTCGTCGCGGCCGGAGTCGAGCTTATCGACACGCCCGACGGGGCCGTTGCGCAGGCCGCAGCGGCGCGGGAGCGCGGCGCCGCCCAGGTCCGCACGCTGCCGGCGACGATCGCCGGCGAGCGGCGCACCATGCAGGTGGTAGAAGTGTCGCTCGGCGAGGCGGGAGTGGCGGGCTACGCGCTCGACGTCGAGGACCGGGAGCAGGCGCGGGCCGACCTCGCTCGCTTCGTGCGCGCCCAGCGCGACATGCTCGATCGCCTTTCAGCCGGAGTCGCTCAGTTCGGCCGCGACCGCGCGCTCATTTTCTTCAACCAGCCCTTCGCCCGGCTCTTCTTGCTGAAGGCCGACTTCCTCACGGACCGCCCGGAATTCAACCGCCTGCTCGACGCGATGCGCGAGGCCGGGCACTTGCCCGAAGTCCGCGACTATCCCGATTGGAAGAAGGAGCATGGCCGCTGGTTCACCGGCGGGCTGGCGGCGGAGGAGGAGGATTGGTTGCTGCCGCGGGGCCAGCACCTGCGCGTCGTCGCCCAGCCGCTGCCCGACGGAGGGCTGCTGCTCATCTTCGAGGATCGCACCGAGCAGCTTCGTCTGGCCTCGGCGCGCGACACTCTGCTGAGGGTGCGGACGGCGACGTTCGACAACCTCTTCGAGGCGATCGGTGTCTTCGCCTCGGACGGGCGGCTGCACCTGTGGAACAACCGTTTCCGCGAGCTGTGGGAGTTCGACGAGTCGCAGCTCGCCGATCATCCCCGCATCGACAGCCTCGCGCCGATCATCGCCCGCAAGCTCAAGAATCCGCAGCATGCCGGCCTGGTGCGGGAGCTGGTGCGCAGCGCCACGGTCGAGCGCAAGCAGCGCGGCGGTCACGTCTCCTTCCTCGACGGGCGCGAGTTCGAGTTCGCCGCCGTGCCGCTGCCCGACGGCAACGCGCTTTTCACCATGCTCGACGTCACCGCCAGCCGCACCGTCGAGGCGGCGCTCAGGGAACGGACGGCGGCGCTCGAGGAAGCCGACCGGCTGAAGACCGCCTTCGTCTCCAATATGAGCTATGAGCTGCGGACCCCGCTCACCTCCATCGCCGGCTTCGCCGAGATGCTGGAGGGGGGATATGGTGGCGAGCTGCCGCCGGCGGCTTCGGACTACGTGACGGCCATCCTTCAATCGGTGGCGCGGCTCGGTACTCTGATCGACAACGTCCTAGACCTCACCCAGAGCGACAGCGGCAGCCTCGTCCTCGCCGACGAGAAGGTAGACCTGAAAGCGCTCTGCACCGAGGCGGCGGACGCCTTCCGCGCCGCGGCGGAGGCGAAGGGGATCGAGCTTGCGCTCGAGGTGCAGCCGGGGCTCGGCGCCATCCTCGGCGACCGCCAGCGGCTCCGCCAGGCGCTCGACAATTTGCTGCGCAACGCCGTCGCCTACACAGACGGCGGCGGCCGCATCCTGCTGCATGGCGCCGGTAACCGGAAGGAGGCGGAAATCACCGTCTCCGACAACGGCCGTGGCATCGCCGCGGCCGACCAGGCGCGGGTCTTCGACCGCTTCCACCGCACTGCCGAAGGCGGCGAACTCGGCCTCGGCCTCCCCCTCGCCCGACAGTTCATCGAGGCGCATGGCGGGCGCGTCGAGCTGGTCTCGGAGCCCGGAGATGGGACGACGGTCACCTTCCGCCTGCCCAGGAAGAAGGGATGAGGCGGCGAGCCCCGGCGAAATCGTGATTCTTCTCTCCGCTCCAGAAGAGACCGAGGCCCTCGGGGCCCGTCTGGCACCTTTTCTCCGTCCCGGCGACGTGATCGCCCTCTATGGCGAGCTCGGCACGGGCAAGACGACGCTCGCGCGCGGCATCCTGCGGGGGCTCGGCTTCAATGGAGAGGTGGCGAGCCCGACCTTTCCGATCGTGCTCCCTTACGATTCGCTGCGGCTGCCGGTCTGGCATGTCGACCTGTACCGGACTGAAAAGCCGGCCGAGATCGACGAGCTGGCGCTCGACGAGGCGCTGGAAGAGGGAGCGCTGATCGTCGAGTGGCCGGAGCGGCTCGAAGCGCGGCTGTGGCCAGAGGCGCTGCGGCTCACCTTGACCCGGCAAGGGGAGGGCGCGCGCGCCTTGACAGCCGATGTGCCCGCCGCTTGGGGAGGGCGATGGCCGCCCCGATGATTCCGCCCGCAGCGGCGCCCGAATTCCTCACTAGGCACGGCTGGGGCGGAGCCGAGATCCGCCCACTGGCAGGCGACGCGAGCTTTCGCCGGTATTTCAGAGTCCATCGCCGGGGCGAGACGTCGGTGCTGATGGACGCGCCGCCCGAGCATGAGGATCTGGGGCCCTTCCTCAAGGTGGCCGGCCACCTGCTCGATCGCGGCTTCGCGCCGCCTCGGCCGCTCGCGGTCGACCGCGAGAAGGGCCTGCTACTGCTCGAGGATTTCGGCGACGAGAAGGTGACGCCTCTGCTCGCCCGGGAGCCCGAGCGCGAGCGGGAGGTGTATGCGCAGGCCGTCGACATCCTCGCCCGGCTCGCGGCCGCGCCGGCCCCGGCCGATCTCGCCACCTATGACGAGGAGGCGATGGCGCGCGAAGTCGTGCTGTTCACCGACTGGTACGGGCCGGCGGTGGGCCTCGACCTCGACGCCGGCTCGTTCCTCGCGGCGTGGCGCGAGGCGTGGAGTGATGTACTGCGCGCCACTGAGGAGGAGCGTGTGATGGTCCTTCGCGATTATCATGCCGACAATCTGATGGTGCTGCCCGACGGGGATCTCGGCCTGCTCGACTTCCAGGACGCTTTGGCCGGCCATCCCGCCTACGACCTCGTCTCGCTCCTCCAGGACGCGCGCCGCGACGTCTCGCCCGAGCTCGAGGCGGCGATGCTGGAGCGCTACATGGTCACCGCCGGGATCGACGATCCGGCCCGATTCCGCGCCGACTACGAAGTGCTCGGCGCGCAGCGCAACGTGAAGATCCTCGGCATCTTCACCCGCCTGTGGAAGCGGGATGGCAAGCCGGCCTATCCGGCGATGCATTCGCGGATATGGCACTATGTCGAACGCAACTTCCGTCATCCCGCCGCCGCCCCAGTCAGGGATTGGTTCGAAGCCCATGTGCCGCCCGAATGCCGCGGGGACGCCTGCGTCAGGGCGATGCTCGGATGAGCCGCCACCGCCGCCCGCTCGCCCTGCGCCCGGAGCCGGAGGCGGCGGTCCCGGAAACGGCGATGGTGCTCGCCGCCGGTCTCGGCAAGCGCATGCGGCCGCTCACCGCCACCCGGCCCAAGCCGCTTGTCGAAGTCGCCGGCAAGGCGCTGATCGATCATTGCTTCGACCGCCTCCGCGCGGCCGGGGTGAGGAAGGCGGTGGTCAATGTCCACTACCTCGCCGACCGCCTCGAGGCACATCTGAAGAAGCGCGTCGAAGGCATTGATATCGCGGTCTCGGACGAGCGGCCGCTTCTGCTGGAAACCGGCGGGGGCCTGGTCCACGCGCTGCCGCTGATCGATGCTGACCCGTTCCTCGTCGTAAATTCCGACAATCTGTGGGTCGACGGACCCGTTGATTCTCTGCGCCTACTCGCCTCCAACTGGGACGAGGCGCGGATGGACGCGCTGCTTCTCCTCGTCCCGCTCGCCCGGGCGAATTGCCACAAGGGCCAGGGCGACTTCCACATGGCGCCGGGCGGCGCGCTCCGCCGCCGCAAGAAAGGCGGCGTCGCGCCGTTCGTCTTCACCGGCATCCAGATCGTCTCGAAGCGGTTGTTTGAAGGGGACCTGCCGGAGGGACCTTTCTCGACCAATCTCCTGTGGGACCGGGCGATCGACAAGGGGCGGCTGTTCGGGCTCGTCCACCAGGGGCTCTGGTTCGACGTCGGCTCGCCGCCCAACATCCGCCGCACCGAAGAATTGCTTGGGACCGCCTGAGCACGACGGCTAAGCTTCGCCGGTGAGCGTCCCTCGTCCCTCCGTCTACACTATCCCGCCGCACCGCGCCTTCGCCGACGCGCTCGCCGCGGGGCTTATCGCGCGCCACGGACGCGGCGAAACCGAGCTCGCTCAGGGCGTCATCCTCCTTCCCAACAACCGCGCGGTGCGGGCGGTCTCCGACGCCTTCGTCCGACGCTCCGGCGGCGGTCTGCTGCTGCCGCGGCTGGTGCCGGTCGGCGACGCGGAGCTGGACGAACGGATCGGCGGTGCCCTGGAGCCGCTCGACGCGGAACCGGTCGCGCCGGCGATCGATCCGGTCGAGCGCTTGTTCCTGCTCGCCGGCCTGGTCGAGCGGCACCTGCCGGGAACCGCGGGTCCGGAGGCGCTGCGGCTCGCCGAGGACCTCGCCCGCACGCTCGATCAACTCATCGTGGAGGAAGTCGAGCCCGCCAGGCTTCGCGGGTTCGGAGCCGAGGCGCCCGATCTGTCGCTCCATTGGCAGGCCTCGCTGGAGCGGTTAGCCGTGATTCTCGACCATTGGCCGCGGCTCCTCGCCGAGCGCGGCCGCATCGATCCGGCGGACCGGCGCAAGCAATTGCTCGACGAGCTTGCCCGGCGGTGGCGGGAGCAGCCGCCCGGAGGCTTCGTCGCCGCTGCCGGCATCACCAACACCGCCCCGGCGGTGGCGCGGCTGCTGCGGGTCGTCGCGCGCATCGACGATGGCATTGTCGTGCTTCCCGGTCTCGACACGGCGATGCCGGAGGTGGAATGGCAAGCACTGGGCCCCCACGAGGCCGATCCGGAGACCGGCTTTCGGCCTCGTTCGATCGAGACCCATCCGCAATTCCAGCTCAAGCTGATGCTCGACCGGATGGGCGTGGCACGCGGCGAGGTGGAAAGGTGGCGCTGGGGCGGCGGCGGCGGGGCGCCGGCCGCGCGCAGCCGCGCGGTCGCCAATGCGATGAAGCCGGCCGCGTTCACCTCCGCCTGGCATGCGTCGCCCGCCGCGGCGCGGCGTCTCACCGGCATTCGGGCGCTGGAGCTCGCCGATCCCGCCGAGGAGGCGCAGGCGATCGCCATCGCCCTGCGCGAGGCGCTGGAGGTGCCGGGGCGGACTGCGGCGCTGGTCACGCCGGACCGGGCGCTGGCGCGGCGCGTGTCGGCCCACCTCAAGCGCTGGCGCATCGAGGCTGACGACAGCGCCGGCCGGCCGCTGTCCGAGATGGCGCCGGGCACCTTCCTCCTCGCTCTCGCCACCGCCGCGGCGGAGCAGTTCGCGCCGGTGCCGCTGCTCGCCTTGCTCAAGCATCCGCTGGCGATGCGGGGGGAGAGGCGGCTGGCCTGGCTCGACGGGGCGCGGCATCTCGACCTCGCGCTTCGTGGCCCGCGGCCGCCGGCCGGCCTCGGCGGCATCGCAGCCCATCTCTCCGACCAGAAAGGTCGCGACCGCGAGGTCCGCAAGGCGGCGCTGCGCTGGTGGAAGGACGTCGCGCCGGGGCTCGAGCCCCTCGAGCATGCCTTCCGCCAGCCCAATCCGCCTTTTGCGCGGCTGCTCGCGGCGCTGCGCGAGACCGCGTCGGCGCTGAGCGGCGACGAGGCCTGGGCCGGCCCGGCCGGCCGGGCCGCGGCGGAGCTGCTCGGCTCCGTCGAGGCGGCGGCGACGGGACGGGTGGCGCCCGCCTCGGCCGCGCCGATGCTCGAGCAATTGATGCGCCGCGTCGCGATCCGGCCGCCCTACGGCCAGCACCCGCGCCTGTTCATCTGGGGTCTCATCGAGGCACGGCTCCAGCAGGCGGACCTCGTCATCCTCGGCGGTCTCAACGAAGGCGTCTGGCCGCAGCTGCCGGCCCCCGACCCCTGGCTGGCACCGCGGCTGCGCCACGCGCTTGGCCTGCCGGGGCTGGAGCGGCGGATCGGCCTTGCCGCCCACGATTTCGCCGCCGGCCTCGGCGCCCCGGCCGTCCTCGTCACCCGCGCCCGCCGCGACTCGCGCGCGCCCGCCATCGCCTCGCGCTTCTGGCTGCGGCTGGAGGCGATGACCGGCGGAGTCTCGCGTTCACCCCTCCACCGCAAATGGGCGGCCGCGATCGACCGGCCCGCCGCTTATCGTCCCGTCTCGAGGCCGGCGCCGTCGCCGGCGCCCTCGCTGCGCCCGCGCCTGATCTCCGTGACCGAGGTGGATCGCCTCAAGGCCGACCCGTTCGCTTTCTACGCTCGCAAGTTGCTCGGCCTGGCCGCGCTCGACGAGGTGGACGCGGATCCCGGGCCGGCGTGGCGCGGCAGCGCCGTGCACCGCGTCCTCGAAACCTGGATGAAGGAGGACGATTGCGATCCGGCGGCGCTGAGGCCGCGGGCGGAAGTTTTGCTTGCCGAGACGGCCGCCCACCCGCTGGTGCGGGCTTTATGGCAGCCGCGGCTCCTCGAGGCGATCGACTGGATCGCGCAACAGGTCGCTCGAAACCGCGCCGAAGGCCGGCTTCCGTTGCGCGCGGAGGCCAAGGGCAAGTGCCGGATCGGCGAGGTCACCCTCTACGGAGAGGCGGACCGAATCGACCGGCTCGCCGACGGCAGTCTCGCCATCGTCGACTACAAGACCGGCATGCCGCCCGGTCCAAAGGCGGTGGCGGAGGGCTATTCGATGCAGCTTGGCCTGCTGGGCCTCATCGCCGAGCGCGCCGGCTTCGAGGGCATAGACGGCGCCGCTGCCTGTTTCGAATATTGGTCGCTGGCGAAGAAGGCGGGGAAACTCGGCTACGTGACCAGCCCGGTGGGGGGCCGGACCGGCTTCGATCCGGCCGATTTCACCAATGTCGCGGCCCGCAACGTCATTGCGGCGACCGAGGCCTGGCTGACGGGTAGCGCCCCGTTTACCGCCAAGCTCCATCCGGAATATGCGCCCTACGGCGACTATGACCAGTTGATGCGACTCGACGAATGGTACGGCCGCGAAGGCTGAAGGTCAGGAGGCCGAGCTGAGCTCGCCGTGAACGTTTTCGAAGGTCTGGTTGACCGTCCCGCCGAGGTTGCGGAAGGCGGTGATGGCAGCGACCGCGATCAGGCTCGCGACGAGCGCATATTCTATCGCCGTAGCGCCTTTCCGGTTGCGCAGGATGAGACAAAGCATTCGCATGGCTGGCGCTCCTCTGCCAAGCCGCCCTCTTTGGCCCCAATCTTTTAGCGAAGGGTTAATGGGGCGGCGATCCGCGCGCCGCCCGCGCCGCTTCAGCTCCGGCGGTTGCGGTTGGCGTAGAGGAGGGCGGCGACGATCGCCGCCGATCCGATGCCGATCGCGGCGCCGGCCATGAGGTGTTTGGTACGCCGCGATTCGCCGGCCTTGCGCGGCTCCCGGGCGGGCTCGGTTGCTTCCACCGCGGCCGCGCCGACGGCCGCGTCCTTGGGATAAGAGGGTATGCGGGCCATGGATCGGACGCTCCTTCGAAAACGGTCGCTCTACTCCTAATGGGCAGGGCGCGCGGGAGCTAGAGCTCCGCGATTGAGGGCGCATCAAGAAAAAAGCCCCGGCCTGGGGAGGCCGGGGCTCTGCGGGGTCAGCGGGGAGGGGGGAGGGGTAGCCGACCGCCGCGTGGGGTAATCGCTCAACGAAGACCCCGCCGAGGGGTTCCCGCAAAAAACGAGACGCCCCGAAATTTTTCGGAGCGTCTCGCCGACAGCTGCCTTCAAGGCGACTATCTCCCGTCCCCGCGTAGTTCATACACTTTTTCAAGCGCTGCCGGAAGCCTTCGGAAAGCCGCACTAATGCATATCATTGATCTAAGTATATCGGGGGCTGGACAAGGAACCGCGGCCGGGGCCACTCTGATCGTTCCGGCCAAGGACCGCGCCGAGTCGCAAAGAGCACAATCGAGCCAGCGACGAGGCCAAGGTTCTTGATTGGGGGGAATTACAGAGACCTACGTACTGGGTGGGGCCCGTCGCTGCCGCTCACGCACTTTCGCTGGTAGTTTCATCGGAAATGCTTGAGTCGACTGTGACTGGCCCTCGTAAATCGAGGGGAGAGGCACGTGACAACCATCACCGGCAGCAATGGCAACGACACGATCAGCGGGACGGGCGGCAACGACAATCTGATCGGCGGCGCCGGCGACGACACGCTGATCGGCGGCGGCGGCAACGATCTGCTGAACGGCGGCTCCGGCACGGACACCGCGGTCTTCTCCGGCTCCATCCTCAATTACAGCTTCGTCCAGGATGGCAATAACGGCCAGTCCTGGTACGTCCATGACAATGTCGGGCTCGAAGGCACCGACCATCTGATCAGCATCCAGAAGCTCCAGTTCGCCGACGCCCTGATCGACCTCACCCACAACAACGCGCCGATCGCCTTCGACGACAGCGCCTCCACCAACGAGGATGTCGGCACCTATGTGAGCTCGACCAGCGTCCTCGCCAACGATTTCGACTGGGAGCATGACAATCTCTCGGCGACCCCCGGCACCTTCAACGGCGTCTACGGCCAGCTCGTCATGCACGCCAACGGCACCTACACCTACACGCCCTACGCCTCGACCCAGTCGCTGGCCGAGGGGCAGTCGGTGCAGGACAGCTTCACCTACACTGTCACCGACGGCAGCCTCAGCGATACCGGCACGCTCACCATCACCGTCGCCGGCCGCAACGACGCACCGGTCGCCAATCCCGATACGGCGAGCGGCACCGAGAACCAGGTGCTGACCGTCAACGTGCTGGCGAACGACACCGACGTCGACAATGGCGCCATCCTCACCGTCATCGCCGCCTCGGCGCCGTCCGGCAAAGGGACCGCGAGCATTGTCGGCAACCAGGTCCAGTTCGATCCGGGCACGGCGTTCGACCACCTCGCCGCCGGGGCCACCGAGCAGGTGGTGCTCAGCTACACGATCACCGACGAGCATGGTGCGACGTCGATCTCGACCGTGACCGTAACGGTAACCGGCACCAACGACGGCCCGGTCGCCCATGCCGATACCGCCTCGACGACCGAGAATGCGGCGATCAGCGTCGCGGTCCTCGCCAACGACACCGACGTCGACGACGGCGCCGTGCTGAGCCTCGTCTCCGCCTCGGGCCCGGCCGGCAAGGGTACGGTCGGCATGTCCGGCAACAACGTGACGTTCAACCCCGGCACCGACTTCGACCATCTCGCCGCCGGCGCGACCGAGAATGTCGTCATCAACTACACGATGCAGGACGAGCATGGCGCAAGCTCGTCGTCCACGCTCACCATCACTGTCACCGGCACCAACGACGCGCCCGTCGCTCATGCCGATACCGCCTCGACCACCGAGAATGCGGCGATCGCCGTCGCCGTCCTCGCCAACGACACCGATGCCGACGATGGCGCGGTGCTGAGCCTGGTCTCGGCCTCCGGTCCCGCCGGCAAGGGGACGGTCGGCATGTCCGGCAACAACATCACCTTCAACCCGGGCACCGATTTCGACCATCTCGCCGCCGGCGCGACGGAGAATGTCGTCATCAACTACACAGTGCAGGACGAGCATGGCGCCACGTCGACCTCGACGCTGACGGTGACCGTCACCGGCACGAACGACGCGCCGGTCGCCCATGCCGACACGGCGACGACGGACGAGAACACCGCGATCAGCGTCGCCGTCCTCGCCAACGATACCGACGTCGACGACGGCGCCGTGCTGAGCCTCGTCTCCGCCTCCGGCCCGCCCGGCAAGGGCACGGTCGGCATGTCCGGCAACAACATGACCTTCAACCCGGGCACCGACTTCGACCATCTCGCCGCCGGCGCGACCGAGAATGTCGTCGTCAACTACACGATGCAGGACGAGAATGGCGCAAGCTCGTCGTCGACCCTCACCGTGACCGTTACCGGCACCAACGACGCGCCGGTAGCGCATGCCGACACCGCCACGACCAGCGAGAATGCGCCGGTCACCATCGATGTCCTCGCCAACGATACCGACGCCGACGACGGCGCCACTTTGTCGCTCGTCTCGACCTCCGTCGCCCCGGGCCAGGGCAGCGTCTCGATCGTCTCCGGGCAGGTCGCCTTCAACCCCGGCGGCGACTTCGACCATCTCGCCGTCGGCGAATCGCAGGTCGTGACGATCAACTACACGATGCAGGACGAGCATGGCGCGCAGTCGAGCTCGACCGTCAGCCTCACCGTTACCGGCACCAACGACGCGCCGACCATCGTCGCCGGCTCCACCACCGCCAGCGGCTCGGTCACCGAGCTGCCGGATGGCGCTCCCGGCGAGAACGTTGCCAACCACCAGTCGGACGGCAGCATCGCCTTCCACGACCTCGACACGTCCGACACCCACAGCGCGACGGCGACTCCGCAGGGCGCAGGCTATTACGGCACGTTCACGCTCGATCCGGTCAATCAGGCCGGCGACACGGTCGCGTGGCATTTCGACGTCAGCGACGCCGCGATCGACGGTCTCACCGCCGGCCAGGTGGTCACCCAGACCTACACGGTCCAGGTCGACGACGGCCATGGCGGCACCGCCAGCCAGGACGTGACCATCACCATCACCGGCGCCGACGACCAATCGGGCCCGCCCTGGTATATCGACAACAGCGCGGTGGGCAGCACCAATCAGGGCACCCAGTCCAACCCGTTCACCTCGATCGCGGCGTTCAACGCGGCGCAGGGGAGTGTCGGCGGCCCCCAGGACGGCGAGACCGTCTATTTGATGGCCGGCACCGGCACCGGCACCTATGCCGAGGCCGACGGCATCAACCTGCGCGACGGGCAGGTGCTGATCGGAGTCCCGGCCGGAGCGGTCCGGCCGACGATCGTCACCACGGCGGGCGACGGCATCAACGTCGCCCATGACAACCAGGTCTCGCATATCGACATCGGCAGCACGTCGGGCGCCGGCATCGCCGACAGCAACGGCAGCGTGGGCACGCTCGACGTCTCCGATGTCGGCAAGTCGGGCGGCGGCCAGATCGCCGACATCGACCAGGGCGGGACGATCCACGTCACCTTGAACTCGGCCGCCTCGACGAGCTCGAGCGGCGGCGCGATCAACCTCAATGCGCTGGGCGGCGGCTTCTTCACCGTCACCGGCGCGACCAACATCACCGGCGCCACCGGCGGCGGCCTGGACGCCACGTCCAACGTCAACCTGGCCGTTTCCTTCCAGGGCGGCCTCACCGCCTCGACGGGCTCGTCGATCGCGGTCAACTTCTTCAACAACATCGGCGCGAGCACGCTCGCCATTAACGGCCTCAACCTCACCACCAGTGTCGCCACCGCCCTCAACGTCGGCAGCGGCGGCAGCGTCACCGTCACCGGCAGCGGCAACACCATCACCACCGCGGGCGGCAGCGCGGTCAACATCTCCTTCGCCACCATCGGCGCTGCGGGGGTGACGCTGCAGAGCGCGACCTCGATCGGCGGCAGCGCCGACGGCATCGTCCTTCAGTCGGCCGGCTCGAATGGCTTCCACGTCACCGGCACCGGCTCGGTGGGCGGCTCCGGCGGCACCATCGCCAACAAGACCGGCGTCGACGGGGTGGGCCCGGGCCAGGGCGTCGGCGTCCATATCGACGCGATGTCGAATGTGTCGCTCGCCAACATGGCGATCACCGGCAATTCGAACGGCGGCATCGTCGGCAACAACGTCGCCGGCTTCCACCTCACTGATTCGACGCTGACCAACAACGGGACGTCGGGGACCGAGGGGGCGGTCTATTTCACCGGGCTCACCGGAACCTCCGACATGCTTGGCAACGTCATCGGCGGGTCGAGCGGCGACAATATCCACGTCGCCAACAGCGCCGGCTCGCTCAACCTCACCATCGGCGACAGCGCCAGCGACCAGGCGATCGTCGGCACCACCAGCAACGCCAACACCGGGGACGGCGTCCACCTCGAGACGAGCGGGACGGCGAGTCTCACCCTCGACCTAGAGAATGTCGACTTCCAGGGCGCCCGCGGCGATCTGCTGGAGATCAAGGCAAGCGGCACCTCGAGCCAGGATCTGACGATCAAGGGCAACAACTTCCACAATCTCCAGGCCAGCCTCCCCGGCGCGGGTGGCGTGCTGCTGGACGGCAGCGGAAGCGTCAACGTCAATTACGACGTCGAGAATAACAGCCTCACCGGCGCCAAGGGCAATGCCTTCAACGCCAGCTACACGCTCGGTTCGGGGACGATTCAGGGCTATATCGCCGGCAACACGATCGGCACGCCCGGTGGCGGCGCGACCGGTACGGGCTCGTCGGGCGGCGGCGGCGGAATCGTCGTCGGCCTCGAGGCGACCGGGGCTGGCAACGCCTATTACAACGTCAACATCGCCGGCAATTCGGTCACCGACATCGCAAACGGCGCCGGCGGGATCCAGCTGCGTTCCTCGGGGGGCGATGCCGCGCACCACGCGATCATGGATGCCACTGTGACCGGGAACACCGTCGCCGAACTCGGCCCCAACGTCTTCACGGCGCTCTACGCTTTGGTCGGCGGCAGCGACTTCAGCGGCGATTTTTCGCAGCTGGGGCTCGACCTCCACAACAACGTTCTGAATGCGAGCGGCGCCATCAACGGGGACAATGCCATCGTCCTCGACCAGCTCTCGACCGACGCCCATTATTACTTCCCGGGCTATACCGGCTCGTCTGAAGGGGAGTTCCAGCCGACGCCGGGCACGGCGAGCGACGATCTCGACGCCTTCTTCACCAACGCCGGCCACGGCAACGTCCTGACCAACGGCGGCGGCGCCTTCTTCGCCGGCGGAGTCGACGCCGGCTTCGTCACCGGCGCGACCGGCGATCCGCTGACCCATCCGCCTTATTTCCCCTGAGGCGACGCACGTTCGTTCCGGCGCGGGATCGAGGGCCGCGCCGGAAGGGCTTGCCGTCCGCCGCGCCACGGCGTAGCGGAGCGCGCCGCCCGCTTCGGGCGGAACGGAAGGCCGCCCCTGCGCTTTGTCCCGGCAGGCGCTCCGTTTGGGGAGCACGAGGAACAAGATGAGCGAGACGACGGCGGCTGCGACGGCACCGGACGTGCGCGATCCGGCCCCCGGCAACCCGCCGCACGGCAGCCTCGTCAAGCTGACGCTGGGGGCGATCGGCATCGTCTTTGGCGACATCGGTACCTCGCCGCTCTACGCCTTCCGCGAGACCTTCGGCGGCCACCACAGCTTCCGTCTGCCGGTCGACAAGCTTCACGTCTACGGCGTGCTCAGCCTGATCTTCTGGTCGATGATGATCGTGGTGACGCTGAAATATGTGTTCATCCTGATGCGGGCCGACAATAAGGGGGAGGGCGGCAGCCTCGCCTTGCTCGCTTTGATCTCGCGCAAGACGGAGGATGCACGCTGGGGGCGGAGCATCGTCCTTCTCGGCGTCTTCGCCTGCGCGCTCTTTTACGGCGACAGCATGATCACTCCGGCCGTCTCGGTGCTCTCCGCGGTCGAGGGCCTGGTCGTCGTCCAGGCGGGGCTGCAGCCCTTCGTGTTGCCGATCGCCGTCGGCATTCTCGTCGGCCTGTTCATGATCCAGCGCCACGGCACCGCCGCGGTCGGCTCGCTGTTCGGGCCGGTGGTCAGCGTCTATTTCATAACCCTGGCGGTGCTCGGCGGGATCAGCATCGCCGCCAATCCGTCGATCGCCGCGGCGCTCAACCCGCTCTGGGCGGTGCGCTTCTTCGTCACCGAGGGCTTCCACGCCTTCGTCGCCCTGGGCTCGGTGGTGCTCGCGGTGACAGGCGCCGAGGCCCTCTATGCGGACATGGGTCATTTCGGCCGCCGGCCGATCAAGGCGGCGTGGATTTACATCGTCCTCCCCGCCTTGATGATCAACTATCTGGGCCAGGGGGCGCTGCTGATCCGCAATGCCGGCGCGATCGGCAATCCCTTCTTTCTCCTCGCTCCCGAATGGTTCCGGCTGCCGCTGGTCCTCATCGCCACCGCGGCGACGGTGATCGCCAGCCAGGCGGTGATCTCGGGCGCCTTTTCGGTGACGCAGCAGGCGATCCACCTCGGCTTCGTGCCGCGGATCAAGATCCAACACACGAGTGAGGCGACCGCAGCCCAGATCTACATACCGGCGATCAACTGGGCGCTGATGATCATGGTGATCATCCTCGTCTTGGTCTTCCGCAACTCCTCCAACCTCACCGCCGCCTACGGCATCGCCGTGACCGGTGCGATGTTCATCGACACGTGTTTGCTCGCCGTCGTCCTCTACACCCTCTGGCACTGGCAGAAATGGGCGGCGGGCGCGCTGCTCGCCCTCTTTTTCATCGTCGACGCTGGCTATTTCTCCGCCAATCTCCTCAAGGTGCCGAGCGGCGGCTGGTTCCCGCTGATGATCGGCTTCATCGCCTTCACCTTCCTCACCACCTGGGCGAAGGGCCGGAGCCTGCTCGCGCGGCAATTGAAGCAAGGCGAGATCCCGCTCGAATTGTTCATCAAGTCCGCGACCGGCTCCGCCGCCCGGGTGCCCGGCACCGCGGTGTTCATGACCAGCCAGGCCGACGGCGTGCCCCACGCCCTCCTCCACAATCTCAAGCACAACAAGGTGCTCCACGACCGCTCGATCTTCCTCAAGGTCGCGATCGAGGAAGTGCCTTATGTCGGCGAGGACCGGCAGATCGAGGTCGAGGAGCTCGGCCACGGCTTCTACCGCATCGTCCTCCATGTCGGCTTCATGCAGGAGATGAACGTGCCCGATGCGCTGGCCCGCATCAGTTCCTGCGGCTTCCCGTTCAAGATGATGGAGACGAGCTTCTTCCTCTCCCGCCAGACCCCGCTCGCCTCCAACGTGCGCGGCATGGCGATCTGGCGCGAGAAATTGTTCGCCTGGATGATGCGCAACGCCGAAAGCCCGATGGAATTCTTCGGCCTTCCGCCCAATCGCGTGGTCGAGATGGGCAGCCAGGTGAAGATCTGACGAACTTTCCGCGCGCCTGGTCGTTCGGGCGGGGAGAGGATCTCGACGATGACCAAGCATGGCCGCGGACCGACCATCAACCGGGGCGGAACCTCCAGGCCCAAGGCGGGCGAACGCAAGGGCGAGAAGCCGTCGCCCGGCGATCGCGGCGAGACCAGCTCGGCGGACGAGGCGCCATGTCCGGTCGACATGGACGCGGCCCACGACCGGGCGAGCTGAATGCATTTCGTCGTCATCGGCAAGGACAAAGCGGGCGGAGAATCGCGGCGGCGGCACCGCGCCGCGCATCTCGAGTTCATCGCGGGCGCCCAGGCGGGAGTCGTCTATGCCGGTCCGCTGATCGAGGCGGGGCGGATGGTGGGGAGCGTCTTCGTCTTCGACCTTCCCGACCGGCCGGCGCTGGAGACGCGCCTTGCTCGCGACCCGTATTTCGCGGAGGCGATTTTCGAGACGGTGGAGATTTACGAGAGCCGCTGGATGGTGCCCGAGCGCGAGCCCGGCCTGCTCGCGGCCGAGGCGGAGCGCGCGCGGTCCGCGGCCATGGGCTGACGGGGCCGTTTGCCGCCGATCAGGCTCTGGAGGACGAGCAGGCTGCGCACCAGTGCCAGGCCGCGCGGACCGGCAATGTAGCGGGGCGACCAGACGGGGCCGAACTTCTCCTTATAGGCCCTGAGGCCCTCGAAGCGGTAGACCCGCTCGCCGTGGCGGAAGAGGAAGGAAGCGGCCTTGGCCCAGGCGGGAGAGAGGCGCCGCGCCTCGATGCCGGAGAGCGGCGCGATGCCGAGCGAAAAGCGGCGATAGCCATTGTCGCGGCCCCATAGCATCAGCCGCGCGAAGACCAGGTCCATGGCGCCATAGGGGAGATGTTCGGCGTGCCGCATCAGGTCTACCGACAATTCCGCCTTGTTGTGCGTCTTCCAGAGGTTTGCGAAGGCGACAATCGCCCCGCAGTGACGGATGACGCCGCAGTCGAAGCGGCCCAGATAGTCCGGATCGAACCGACCTAGGCTGAAGCCTTTCTCGCCATGGCCTCTGGCGGCGAGCCAAGCGTCCGACACCGCCTTGAGCTCCGGCAGGATAGCGGGGATTCCGGCGGCCCGCACAAGCTCGAACTCGGCGCCTTCGCGCTCCGCCCGTCGGACGCATTGGCGCAGGGCGCGCATGGCTCCGCCCTCCAGCGCGAAGGCCTTGAGGTCGACCGAAGCCTCCTCGCCATATTTGACGATCTGGAGGCCCATTTCGATCGCGATCGGCAGCGTTTCGGACGTGATCTGGTAGAGGAGGAGGTTGCCTTGGGCGGCGTCGGCGAGGCTGCGGATCGACCAGAGCAGCTCGGCCCAATCGCCGGGCGGCCCCACCGGATCGCCCATCACGATCCAGCTGCGGCCCCGGACGCGGTACATCAGGAAGGCAGCACCCGAACGGGAGACGAGGAAACATTTGTCGCCGGTCAAGGCCAGCATCGCCTCGCTCCGGTCCGTCGCGGTGAAAGCGGCGGTCGCGACGTCCGGCGGAAGGGCCTCGACCGGCCGGTCGCGCGACGTCGGCGCGAGCAACCGCCACACCAGCCAGGCGAGCACCAAAGCCGCCGCGCCCAGCGAGCCCCGTAGGAAACGCGCGGCGTCGGCGCGGAGGGCGAAGCGCCACCAAAGGTCGTTGGAATAAGCGACATGGCGATAGGCGAAGAAGCCGAGCCACACCGACAAAGCGAGGGCGGCGGCAATGGTCGCCAGCCAGCGCGGTGAGATCGGCTCGCTGGTGAGCGCGGTGCGGCGGTAGAATGCGGGCCGCGTCCATTGCAGAAGCGCGGCAAGGCCGGCCAGCACGGCCGCCTCCTCGAAATCGAGACCCTTGCCGAGCGAGAAGATCGCACCGGCGACAAGCAAAAAGCGAGTGAGGACGAAGGCGCCGTCGAGCCGCCGGTGCAGCCCAGGCGCAAGCAGCAACAAGGCTGTGCCCGCGAGACTGGCGGAGAGATGCGAGGCCTCGATGAAGGGCAAAGGCAGGAGCCGAGCGAGGACGGCAAGTCGTTCGGGCAGGCCCGGCAGCGAGCCCGACACTAGGAGGACCGAGCCGCCGAAGAAGACGAGCAGGCTGACGAGCGTCGGCGTCACCCAGCCGGCGACGGTGCGCGCCGAAATGAGCAGGCGGTTGAGCGCGCCGCCGGTCCGCCGCGCTTCGAGAGCGGCCAGGAGGAGCGCCGCGCAGCCCAGCGGCGCGATATAATAGATGACGCGGTAGGCGATAAGCGCGGCGAGCAGCTCCGCCTTCGGACCGGGAAGTGTGGCGGCGAGCACCGCCTCGAAGACCCCGAGCCCGCCGGGAACGTGGCTGACGAGGCCGGCCGCGCAGGCGAGGACATAGGCCAAAGCAAAGGGGGCGTAAGCGTGGAGCGAAGCGTGCGGCACCAGCACGAACAAAGCGGCGCTGGCGGTGAGGAGGTCGACGAAGCCGATCCCGGCCTGCGCCGCCGCCTGGGCCGCAGTCGGCAGCGGCACGCTCCAGCCGAATAGGCACAGCGTCCGGCCCCCTCCGGCGTAGACGGCCAGCGCGGCCGAGGCGAGGAAGCCGGCGGCGCCGGCGCGCGCCCACCCCGGGTCGAGCGCGAGCGGGAGGGCTCTCGGGTCGACCAGCACGGCGAAGGCGGCGACCGCGAACAATCCGCCCCACAAGGTCGCGCCGGCGATCGCGATGATGCGCGCGACGTCCGCCGCCCCCAGCCCGGCCTTGCCGTAGATGCGCAGACGGGCCGAACCGCCGGTAACCAGGGACAGGCCCAGATTGTGGCTCAAGGCGTAGCCGGTGAAGGCGGCGAAAGCCGTCGTTCGCCACGGCAGCCGGCGCCCGATCATGCGCAAGGCGATGACGTCGTAGAAGGTCAAGGTGGCGTAGCTGAGCGCGGTGAGGGACAAAGCGGCGCCGATCTGCCACGGCTGGAGGGCGGCAAAAGCGTCGGCGATATCGGCGAGACCGACCTCGCGAAGCAAGCCGCGCAGGGCGATCAGGGCGAGCGCCGCGAGCGTCGCGGCGACCGCCGCCGACAGGAGGGCGCGGCGCGCCGGCCGCCGCCTGTTACCTTCGAGGGCCGGAGCGGTTAGCGCCTGTGCCATGTCTGCGACCGGCAAATGAAGTTGCCGAGCAGGCAGCCGCTGATCCTGAGATCGTTCGGATCGACCTCGGTCAGGGTGGAACTAAAGCTGCGCCCCATATCGAGAACATAGACGATTCCGTGCCAGGCGCCATCGGCGCCGGGCCGGTAGCCGCGAAGCACCTCCGCGCCGATCGGGTTGGCGACGCCGCTCTCCTTCGCGTCGGCGCTCGCCTTGGCGCTGAGCCAGACGACGTAGCCGCACAGCCGGCTGCCGCACGCCTCGGTGCGCACCGCGATGCTGCCCTTGGGGTTGATCCAAACGCCCTGCAGGTCCGGCGCACTCGCCGCAGCGCTCGCACTGCCGCAGCCGAGGAGCGCGATGGCCAGAGAAGCAAACAAAGCTTTCATGAACTTCTCTTCCTGCCTTGACGGGCGAGCGCGGCGAGAAGCGCCCGCGCCACGGCGCCGGCATCGCGGTGGAGGTAATGGCCGCCGGGAAGGGCGGCGCGGGTGAGGTTCGGGAGGTGCAGCCGTCCGCACAGGCTGTCCCGCTGCTCGGCGCCGAACACGCACAAGGTGGGCGTCTCACCCAGCCCGGCCGCCGCCGGCAACGCGTCTCGCGACGGGGCGGAGACGGGCAGCACCCCCGCCGGCGAGGTCCGAAGCGCCACGGTTTCGCCGGGCACGACCAGTGCGAGAAGCGCCACGCGGGCGCGCAGCGGCGCGCCGACGCCGGCATAGCCGGTCGGCAATATGTCGGCGCCGTAGGATTGGCCGATCAGCAGGATTCGCGGCCGATGGGTGAGGCGCAGCGCCCGGGTCATGGCGCTCTCGACGAGGCGCGCCGCCTCGGACGGCGAGCGTTCGGTGCGGAAGAAGGTGAGGCTGTTGACTCCCACGACCGGGATGCCGGCCGCGGCCAGCCTGGCGGCGACCGCGCCGGCCATGCCGATGTGGAAGCCCATGTCGCCGGAAAACAGGACCGCCGCGACACCGCGCGCCGCCGGCGCCGGAGCGGCCCGGGCCGGAGCGAAGGTGAAGACCGGGCCGCCGAACCAGCCCACGGCGGCGAGCAGGCCGAGCAGCGCCGCCGCGATCGCGATCGCCGCTCCGATCAGCCCGCCTGCGGCTCGAGCCATGGTTCCTCCCTCCTGGTGGGGGACCCATAGACCGCGGGCCAAGGCCGTGGCGTGACGGGAAGGTGAAGTTTTTGTCAGACGCCGCTCAGAAACGGTGGGCGATTCCCGCGTAGAGCTCCACGTCGGGCGCGCCGCCGGCCAGGCCCCCATTGGCGCCGGCGTCGAGCTGCCAATCGGGCCGCGCCATCCAGGCGAGGGAGAGGCCGCCGACCAGCTGCGTGGAGCGGTCGCTCGGATCCTCGTCGCGCTGCACCGACAATTCGACGGTCGCGGTGACGTCATGGGGCAGCGAGACGTCGAGGCCGGCGATGCCGCCATAAGCGAGGTGGCGGCCGTGCCGGTCGGCGTCGGCGGCGGCTTCGACCCGGCCGGTGAAGTCGAGCGACAGGCCGTGCCGAAGTTCGTAGCTGAGCGGGACCAGCAGCCCGGCGCTCCAGTCGCCGGCGCCGATGGCGCGGCCGCCGGTCGGCAGGTTCGCATAGGGCATGAGCGCCGCCGAGAAGCCGGAGCCGTCCGGGTGGACGAGGTTGCGGCGCAGCGCCAGAGTCACGTCGCCGGTGCCGCTGGCACGGTTCACCGTGCCGGCCGCGCGCTCGCGCACCGTTGCGAACGATGTCCAGCCGAGCTGCACCTCGAGATTATCGGTAAGCCCATACCGGACCAGCAGGTCGCCGAATATCAGGGTGTCGGTGCGATCGCCGCCGCTGTGCTCCAGCGTCCAATCGGCGAGGCCGATCTCGATATCGACCTTCCCGCGGTCGATCGTGCAGGGCGGCGTACCGAGGCCGGGGCGGTCGGGGCAGAAATCGCGCGGCTCCGCGGCGGTCGCGGGCGCCGGGAGCACGGCCGCGGTAGCCACCGCGATGGAGAGGATTCGACTGGACATGCCGCTGGATATCGGATGTGATCGCCTCGGGGCAGGGGGAAAGCGCATGGCGACGCACGCGAGCGACGGGCCGAGGAAGCGGCGGCTGGTCGTCTGCCTCGACGGCACCGGCAACGAGATCGGCGTCAACCTCTCCAACGTGCTCAAGCTCTACCGCTGCCTCGACAAGGACGAGGACCAGCTTGTTTATTACGACCCCGGCGTCGGCACGATCGGGCAGCCGGGCTGGTGGCACCAGCTGGGCGTCAAGATCCGGGGCTTGCTCGGCCTCGCCTTCGGCCTCGGCCTCGATGACAATGTCCTCGGTGCCTATGCGTGGCTCTGCCGCAACTGGCGTGAAGGGGACCAAATCTATTTGTTCGGCTTCAGCCGCGGCGCCTACACCGCGCGCGTCCTCGGCGGCTTCATCCGCCTCATCGGCTTGCTCAACCCCGAGCAGCTCAACCTGTGCGGTTACGCTCTCGTCGCCTACAAGAAGTCGGGCGATACCGGTAACTTCAAGGTCGGCGGGGATTTCGCGCGGGTCGCCGGGAGCCGCCTCGCCACGATCCGCTTCGTCGGCGTCTGGGACACGGTGTCTTCGGTGCTGACGCCCAATGCCAAGTTGCTTTTCCTCCCCTGGCCGCTGACCCTGCCATTCACCCGCAAGAACAGCCGCGTCGAAATCTTCCGCCATGCTATCTCAATCGACGAGAAACGGCGCATGTTTCGCCTGAACCATTGGCAGGACCCGCAGCCCTACAAGCCCGATCCCTACGACCCGTCGAAGGACGGCAAGCAGGACATCCGCCAGGTCTGGTTCGCCGGCGTCCATTCCGATGTCGGCGGCGGCTATCCGGAGATCGAGAGCGGCCTTTCCAAATATCCCTTGTTGTGGATGGCGGAGGAGGCGGCGAAGGCAGGGCTCGTGCTCGACAGGCCGCTTCTCGCCCATCTTGCGTCGGGCGGTCCTGGCCCAGGTCCGGAGGACCGCTTCGACTATGTGCCGCCCAGCCCGACGGCAGAGCTCCACCAGTCGCTGACCGGACCCTGGTGGATCCTTGAGGCGCTGCCCAAGCTCGCTCGGCTGAAGGAGTGGCCGCCTCGGATCGCCTTGCTCGGCCTCTATATTCCGTGGGCCGAGCCGCGACCGATTCCCAACCGTCCTTGCGACGGGCAGCCGTCGCCCGACCCCTTCTTCGTACACAGCTCCGTCGTCGCCCGCGTCGCCGCGATGCCGGACTACCGCCCGATCAACCTGCCCGGGCATTTCCAGGTGGAACAGGCATACGGGCCGCCGCCGCCGCCGATCCCGCCACCGCCGTACCGGCCGGAGGGTCTTCTCGCGCGGCTCGGCCGCTTGTTGTCCACCTGGCCGGGCGGAAACGGATGGGCCGCGGCCGGCAAGGAAGCGCTCTGGCTGTTCCCCGCTTTGGCCCTTTTTGCCTGGCTCGGCGGCTTCCTCGACTGGCGGCCCGAGCTTGGGCCACATCTCCTGCTCGTTGCGCTGGTCGCCTTTTTCGTCCCGGTATTGGGCGAGGAGATCCTGTTCCGGGGCGTGCTGCTGAAGCCGCCGGCCATCGGCACGACCGCACTCGGGCCCGTGGTGCTGTCGGCCGCTTTGTTCACGCTCTGGCACCCGCTGCAGGTGCTCGGCTGCCACTGGCTGGTCAGCGGCCCCTGTCCGCTCCCCTGGGCGTGGCTCGGCTTCTGCTTCTGGTTCCTCGCCGCCTGCTTCGCCCTCGGCCTGGCCTGCGCGAGAGCGGTGCTGAAGACGCGTTCGATCTGGCCGGCAGTGGCGCTGTACTGGATCGTGATCGTGGCCTGGATCGGCCTGTTCGGCGGATTCGCGCCTCACGGCGGTTGAACGGGGCTTCACAAGCCCCGGTCCCTGGGGGACAGGTGGGGTGAACATGGCCCATCGCCTCAACCCGCTGACGCCGCTCGAAGCGGAGCAGGAGCGCGCCTCGAGCCCGCGCGACCATGCCGCCCTCTCGGCCTCGGCGGGGACCGGCAAGACCCATGTGCTCACCGCCCGGGTGCTGCGGTTGCTCCTCTCGGGCGTCGAGCCGTCCTCGATCCTCTGCCTCACCTTCACCAAGGCCGGCGCGGCCGAAATGGCCGGGCGGATCCAGGCGCGCCTCGCTCATTGGGTGCGGCTCGAGGACAATGCGCTGAGAAAGGAGCTGTTCGCGCTCGGGGAGCCGACCGACGACGAGATCGTCAGGCGCGCGCGCACGCTCTTCGCCCGGGTCCTCGACGCCGCCGGCGGGGGCCTGCGCATCCAGACCATCCATGCCTTTGCGCAGGGCCTGCTCGCCGCCTTCCCGGCCGAG
The DNA here is from genome assembly GCA_034668625.1 of Sphingomonadales bacterium. Taxonomy (GTDB): domain Bacteria; phylum Pseudomonadota; class Alphaproteobacteria; order Sphingomonadales; family Sphingomonadaceae; genus Allosphingosinicella. The sequence continues at coordinate 3,451 of JAXDOX010000021.1, read as the reverse complement.
GCGGGGCTGACGCCCGGCTTCCGGCCGCTGGAGGGGCGGGAGGAGCAGATGCTCGCCCGCCAGGCCTTGTCCGATCTGCTCGTCGCGGCGGAATCGGCCGGCGACGAGGGGCTCATCGCCGACGCCCAGGCGCTCAGCCACCGGCTCGGCGAGGCGGGCGCCGAAGCGTTCCTGCGCGCCTGCGCCCGCGCTCCGGAGGGCATGGCGGCGCTTGGGGCGCCGGAGCTGGTCGAGGACCGGCTCCGCGCCGCTTTCGCGCTGCCGCCCGGCGACATCGACGCGGCGATTGCAGAGCAATGCGGCGACGAACTGTTCGACCTCGCGGCGCTGCGCCGCGTGGGCCTCCTGAACCGCGGCTGGGGCACGAAGAACGGCCTCGAGCGCGCCTCGCTGTGCGAGCAATGGGCCGAGGCGGCGCCGGCGGAGCGGGCGCGGCTGCTCGACAAGCTCCACATGGTCTGGGCGCGAAGCGACGGGCAGATGCGCAGCTTCGGCAAGGGCCAGGCGCCGCCGGACGAGGATTATGCCCATCTCGCCGCCGCCGCCTTCGATTGCTGCGGCCGGCTGCTGGCGATGGGACGGACGGCTGCGCTCGTCGCCTGCCTCTCCGCGGGGCTCAGGGCGGGGCAGCGATTCGCCGAGGCCTATGCGGCGGCGAAGCGGGCGGCTGGGGTGGTCGATTTCGACGACCTCATCCGCTGGACCGAGGGTTTGCTTGGGCGGGCGGGCATGGGTGAATGGGTCCGCTACAAACTCGACCAGGCTACCGACCACATCCTCGTCGACGAAGCCCAGGACACCAACGCCGCCCAATGGAGCATCATCGGCGCGTTGAGCGAGGAATTCTTCTCCGGCGCCGGGGCGGTGCGGCGCCACCGCACCTTGTTCACGGTGGGCGACTACAAGCAGGCGATCTTCGGCTTCCAGGGCACCGACCCGAAAGCTTTCGAGACTGCGCGCCAATATTTCGAGGCGAAGGCGCGAGCCGTCCGCGAGGCGGCGATCGAGCTCGACGTCGGCGAGCGCGAACTGCCGCCCGAATTCCTCGATCTGTCGATGGACCGCAGCTTCCGCTCCTCGCCGCCGGTGCTGCGCGCGGTGGACGCGGTCATCCGCCACCTCGGCCACGAAGCGTTCGGCCTGCCCCGCCCCCCCAACCCGCACCTCGCCGAGCATGCGCGCCGCGCCGGCGGAGTCACCCTCTGGCGGCCGTTCACCGACGAGGCTGACACGGTGCCGGAGGAGGAAGCGGGGGAGGAGGGCTGGGTCAGCGACACCGTCCGCGCCTATGCCGCCCGGCTCGCCCGCCAGGTCCGCGCCTGGCTCGGCAATCCGTTCATGCTGGAGGGCAAGAAGCGCCCGGTGCGGCCGGAGGATATCCTCATCCTCGTGCGCCGCCGGGGCGACCTCGCCGCCTTGATCGTCGCCCGGCTCCATGCCGAGGGGGTTCCGGTGGCGGGCGTCGACCGGCTGCTGCTGACCGCGCCGCTGGCGGTGCGCGACCTGCTCGCCGCCATCCGCTTCGCGGTGCAGCCGCTCGACGATCTCAACCTTGCGAGCTTGCTCGTCTCGCCCCTGTTCGGCTGGGACCAGGACCATCTCTTCGCCGCCGCCTATGGGCGGGACGGGGCGCCGCTCTGGCCGCGGGTGCGCGACAGCGGCGATCCGGCGGCCGAGGGCCTGTCGGCACTGCTGGCAATGGCCGATTATGCGACGCCCCACCAATTCCTCGAGACGATCCTCTCCGGCCCCCTCGGCGGCCGCCGCAAATTGCTCGAGCGCCTCGGTCCGGAGGCGAGCGACCCGATCGAGGAGCTGCTCGCCTCCGCCCTCCAGTTCGACGCTGCGCCCCCTGCTTCCCTGCAGAGATTCCTCGACTGGTTCGCGCGCGGCGACGTCGAAGTGGTCCGCGATCCGTCGGCGCCGCTCGACGCGGTCCGCGTGATGACCGTGCACGGCTCCAAGGGCCTGCAGTCGCCGGTGGTGGTTCTCGCCGATGCCTGCGCCGACCCGGAGCGGGCGCGGCCCGGCAGCCGGCTGGTCTCGCTGCGCCTGGGCGCGGAAGGGCCGAGCGTTCCCGCTTTCCGCCCGCGGCGGGACGAGCTGGTCGAGCCGCTCCTCTCGCAGGTGGAAGCGCTCGAGCGGCGCGAGCGGGAGGAGCATTGGCGGCTGCTCTATGTCGCCATGACGCGGGCGGAGGAGCGTCTCTATGTCGGCGGCGCGCTCGGCGCGGTGGACCGGCAGGGGCCCTCCGAACGGAGCTGGTATGCGGCGGTCGAGGCGGCGCTTGCCGGGCTCGGCGCCGAGCGGCGCGACGATGCCGCCTGGGGCAGCGCCTTGTCGTTCGGCGACGGCGAGCTGCTGCGCAAGGCGGCGGCGCGCGCCGTGGATCGGCCGGTGGCGGAGCCGGCGTGGCTGCGGGCACCGGCTCCCGTGGAAGCACGGCCGCCGCGGCCGCTGGCACCGTCCGCGCCTCGCGAAGACGACCTCGCCGAGCCGCCGCCCTCGCCGGCGATGCGCGCTGCGGCCGAGCGCGGCCGGCTGCTCCACCAATTGTTCGAGCGGCTGCCCGCCATTCCCGCCGAGGAGCGGGCGGCGAACGCGGATCGATGGCTGGAGCGGGGCGCGGGCATCGCCGACGCCGCCCTGCGTGCCGAGCTGGTGGCGAATGCGTGCGGCCTGATCGCCGACCCGCGCTACGCCGACCTGTTCGGGCCCGCCGCGCTCGCAGAGACGCCGGTTGCGGCGGTCGTGGGAGACGGCATCGTCGTCTCCGGCACCGTCGACCGGCTGCTGGTCGAGGCGGATCGGATCCTTCTCGCCGAGTTCAAGACCGCCCGCCGCGCGCCCGCCACCCTGGACGACGTGCCGGTGCCCCACCTGCGCCAGCTGGCTTATTACGTTGAGGCGCTGCGGACGATCTTCCCCGGCCGCAGGATCGAGGCGAAGTTGCTCTACACCGCCGTTCCGCGGCTGTTCGACGTGCCGGACGCCTTGCTCGATCGTTACAGGCCCGGCATGGAGGTTGAGACGGAGGCCGCGGCTTCCTAAGTCACGTGCGACCCCGCCAGGAGATTCAAATGACCACCAAGACCGTGACCGACGACAGCTTCCAGCAGGACGTCCTCGGCTCCGACAAGCCCGTCCTCGTCGATTTCTGGGCGGAATGGTGCGGCCCCTGCCGAATGATCGCCCCCGCGCTCGAGGAGATCGGCCGCGAGCTGGGCGAGAAGGTGACGATCGCCAAGCTGAACATCGACGACAATCCCGACGCCCCCGCGCGCTACGGCGTGCGCGGCATCCCGACGATGATCCTGTTCAAGGACGGCCAGCCCGCCGCCACCAAGGTCGGCGCCGCGCCCAAGACCCAGATCCAGGGTTGGCTGGAGCAGGTGCTGCTGGGCTGAAAAATCCTCCCCGGAACGGGGAGGGGGACCATGCGAAGCATGGT
>JAXDOX010000020.1:0-20135 GCA_034668625.1 Sphingomonadales bacterium | reverse complement strand
GCGCCGTCCCGGCGAGCGGAGCGAGAATTGGATGCTGAAGAAAGTGACCGACGCGCAGGCCGGCGGCTCGATGGCGCTGACCGACCGCTACCTCACGAGTATCAAGACCGGCCGCACGATGCAGGAGATCGCCGCCGGCAAGAAAGCGAAGGAGCTCAAGGGCTGGACCCGGGGGCTCAACGCTCCTCCCCGGAACGGGAAGGGGGACCGCGCGAAGCGCGGTGGAGGGGGCCCGGCGCCGGGGGACCCCTCCACCACCGCCGCTTCGCGTCGGCGGTCCCCCTCCCCGTCCCGGGAAGGAGCGAAACTCCCCGCCTTCCGTCCGCCCCAGAAGGCGACCCTCGTCGATCACGTCCCCCCCGGCTCGGGCTGGATGCATGAGATGAAATATGACGGCTATCGCTGCGAGCTGGCGATCGGGAGCGGGGAGGCGAAGGTCTACACCCGCTCCGGCCTCGACTGGTCGGACAAGTTCCCGGAAATCGTCGCGGCCGCGCGCGAGCTCGAGGTCGGCTCCGCCCTCCTCGACGGCGAGATCGTCAAATTGAGCGAGACCGGCAATACCGGCTTCTCGGCGCTCCAGCAGGGGATCAGCGAGGGCGGGCGCGGCCTCAGCCTGTTCCTGTTCGACGCGCTGGAGATCGAGGGGGAGGATCTGGCCAGGCTCCCCAATATCGAGCGCAAGGCGCGGCTCGCTGCGCTGGTCGGCGAAGGCAAGCCGCCTTTCATCCTCTACGCCGAGCATATCGTCGGCCAGGGCGAGGCGCTGTTCGAGGCGATGTGCGAGGCCGGCCAGGAGGGGATCATCTCCAAGCGCGCCGACTCTCCCTATCGCGGCGACCGGACCAAGAGTTGGCTCAAGGTCAAATGCACCCACCGCCAGGAGTTCGTCATCGTCGGCTGGTCCGAGAGCGACAAGAAGGGGCGCGGGTTCCGGGCGCTGCTGCTCGCGCTGAACGAGGGAGGCAGGCTGCGCTACGCCGGCAAGGTCGGCACCGGCTTCTCTATGCAGGTCCAGCGCGAGCTGCGCGCCCGCCTGGACTCGCTGGCGACCGACAAGGCCGCCGTCGCCGTGCCGCGGGCGGAGGCGCGCGGCGCCCGCTGGGTCAAGCCGGAGCTGGTGGCGGAGATCGCCTTCGCCGAGTTCACCGCCGACAATGTCGTCCGCCACGCGAGCTTCCTCGGCCTGCGCGGCGACAAGCCGGCGGGCGAAGTCGTCGCCGAGCGTCCGCAGCCGGTCGGCGCCCCCGCCGAGGACCGGGTCAAGATCACCAATCCCGAGCGCATCGTCTTCCCCGATTCCGGAATCACCAAAGGCGAGCTCGCCGATTATTTCCGGGCGGTCGCGCCGCTGATGCTGCCGTGGGCGAGCGAGCGGCCGCTCACCCTCGTCCGCTGCCCGCAGGGACGGGCGAAGAAATGCTTCTTCCAGAAGCACGACGCCGGCACGTTCGGCCCGCACGTCCACCACGTCCCGATTGAGGAGAAGAAGGGGGAGGTGCAGGATTATCTCTACATCGACGATCCGGCGGGGCTGATCTCCTGCGTCCAGATGGGAGCGATCGAGTTCCACGGCTGGGGCGCACGGATCGAGGATTACGAAAAGCCGGACCGGCTGGTCTTCGACATCGACCCCGACGAGGGGCTCGGCTTCGACGCGGTCAGAAAGGCGGCGAGGGACATCAAGCGCCACCTCGCCGACATGGGTCTGCAGAGCTTCCCGTTGCTCACCGGAGGCAAGGGCGTCCATGTCGTCGTGCCGCTGCGGCCGGAGGTCGAATGGCCGGTGGTCAAGGATTTCGCGATGCGCTTCGCCGTCGCGCTGGCCACCGCCGAGCCGGACCGCTTCACCGCCAACCTCGCCAAGGCGGCGCGCACGGGCCGCATGTTCCTCGACTATCTGCGCAACCAGCGCGGCGCTACCGCCATCATGCCCTATTCGACCCGCGCCCGCGTCGGCGCTCCCGTCTCGGCGCCGATCGCCTGGGACGAGCTCGACGATTATGAGAGCGGCGCCTACTTCACCCTTCGCGACGCCGAAAGGCTGCTGGAACGCGCCTCCAGCCGCACCCTGCAAGGCTGGGGCGAGGCGAGCCAGGCCCTGCCCGACCTCTGACCCCTCCTTGCCTTTACGGGGCGACCCTCTAGGCAGCGGGGATGGACGCGGGGGAGCGCATTTTCCACTGGTGGCAGACCCGCTGGGGCATCCTCGCCATCGCGGCCTTCACCACCCTGCCCCTGCTGTGGCCGGCGCTGCCGCCGCTGATCGATCTCCCCGGCCATATGGTCGCCTACAAGTCGGAGCTGGATCGCGCGTCGTCGACTTATCTGCAGCAATGGTACACCTTGCACTGGGCGCCGATGGGCAATCTCGGCGTCAACCTCCTCATCCTGCCGCTGGGCCGCCTGTTCGGCCTCGAGCCGGCGATCAAGCTGATAATCCTCGCCATCCCCCCGATGCTGGCGGTCGGCTTCCTGTGGATCGCGCGCGAGGTGCACGGCCGGGTGCCGCCGACGGCCTTGTTCGCGGTGCCGCTGACTTATTGCTATCCGTTTGTCTTCGGCTTCCTCAACTTCATGCTGTCGATGGCGTTTGGTTTCCTTGCTTTCGCTTTGTGGCTGAGGCTTGGGCGGCTGGAGCGACTCCGCCTCCGCGCCGCTTTGTTCGTGCCGATCTCGATCCTGGTCTGGCTCGCCCACACCTTCGGCTGGGGCACGCTCGGCCTCCTCGCCTTCGTCGCCGAGTGGGTGCGCGAGAGCGGCCGCGGCCGGCGCTGGCCCGAGGCGGCGCTGCGGGGCGCCCTTCACTGCCTGCCGCTGGCGCCGCCGGTCCTGCTCATGCTGATCTGGCGCTCGGGCGACGTCGCCGGCGAGACCCGCGGCTGGTTCGCGATCGTTCCGAAGATCAATTACATCCTCTACGCCTTGCGCGACCGCTGGGCGTGGATCGACATCCCCTCGATCCTGGTCGTGCTCGCCCTCGTCGCCGCGCCGTTCGCCAGCCGCCGTTTCTCCCTCGCGCCGATGCTGGCCGGCGCCGCGGCGTTCCTGTTCCTGTTCTACCTGCTGCTGCCGCAGCGCATCTTCGGCTCCTCCTACGCCGACATGCGGATCATGCCGTTCGCGCTGGCGGTCACCCTCATCGCGCTAAAGCCGCCATCGGAATGGACCCGGCCCCTCGCCCTCGCCGGCCTCGCCTTCATCGGTTTGCGCATGGCCGAGGAGACCTTGAGCTTCGCTCTCTACGCCGGCGCCTGGGACCGCGAGCTCGCCGCGCTCGACCATGTGCCGCGCGGCGCAAAGCTCCTCTCCTTCGTCGGCACCCCCTGCCGGGGCGAGTGGACGATGGCTCGGCTCGACCATCTCCCCGGCCTCGCCGTCGTCCGCCGCGAGGCTTTCTCGAACGACCAATGGTCGGTGGCCGGCGCCCAGTTGAACCGCGTCGCCTACGCGCCCGCCGGCCGCTTCGGCCGCGACCCTTCGCAGATCGTCCGCCTCCACGATTGCCCGGTGAACCGCTGGCCGACGCTCGACATGTCGCTGCGCCAATTCCCCCGCGCGGCCTTCGACTATGTCTGGCTGGTCAACCCGCCGGCCTGGGACCCGAAGCTGACGGCTGGGATGGTGCCGGTCTGGACCAACGGCCGGTCGGTCCTCTTCCGGATCGCCAACCGGGCCCAGCCGATTATCCTATCGACAGATACTTTGCCCGCCGTTGTGCCCTGACCGTGTCGCCGCTCTCCCCTGCCAGTGCGTCCAGCTCCTCGCCGATCGCCTCGCCGAGCGTCGCCATCGCCTCGGCAGGATCGCGGTGGGCGCCCCCGACCGGCTCCGGCACGATCCGGTCGATCACGCCCAATTGCTTGAGGTCGGCGGCGGTCACTCGCATCGCCTCGGCGGCGTCGGCCGCCTTGTCGGCGGTGCGCCACAGGATCGACGCGCAGCCCTCGGGCGAGATCACTGCGTAGACGCTGTGCTCGAGCATCAGCACCCGGTTGGCGGTGGCGATTGCGATGGCGCCGCCCGAGCCGCCCTCGCCGACGATCGCGGCCACGCTCGGCACGCGCAGCTTCAGACATTCCTCGGTCGAGCGGGCGATCGCTTCCGCTTGACCGCGCTCCTCGGCCTGCACGCCCGGGAACGCCCCGGCGGTGTCGACCAGCGTCACGACCGGCAGGCCGAAGCGGTCGGCGAGCGCCATCAGCCGCACCGCCTTCCTGTAGCCCTCGGGCTTGGCCATACCGAAATTGTGCTTGAGGCGGCTCGCCGTGTCGTCCCCTTTCTCGTGGCCGATCAGCATGATCCGGCGGCCACCCAGCCGGCCGAAGCCGCCGACGATCGCCTCGTCCTCCGCGAAGTTCCGGTCCCCGGCCAGCGGCACAAAATCGTCGATCAGGGCGGCGACATAATCCTTGAAATGCGGTCGGTCGGGATGCCGCGCGACTTGCGTCTTCTGCCAGGGCGTCAGCCTGGCGTAGGTGTCGCGCAGCATCCGCTCCGACTTGGCCTCGAGCCGGTCGATCTCGGTGCCGATGTTGAGGTCGGAGCCTTCCGCCGTCTCGCGCAGCTCCTCGATACGCGCGGCGAGCTCGGAGATGGGGCGTTCGAAATCCAGGTAGGTCGGCATCGGCGGGGGGGTTAAGCCGGGCCGCCCGGCGCGTCAACGCGGCCGGTCGGCCAGCGGGTGCCTCGCATTGACCAGCTCGATCAGCCGCCGGCTGTCGACATGGGTGTAGATCTGGGTGGTCGCGATGTCGGCGTGGCCGAGCATGAGCTGGAGGGCGCGCAGGTCCGCGCCCCCTTCCAAAAGATGGGTGGCAAAGGCGTGGCGCAGCACGTGGGGGCTGACCCGCTCGGGCGGAATGCCGGCAGCAGCGGCCAGCTCGCGCACCAGCTGGAACAGGCGGACGCGCGAGAGGTGCTTCTTGCCCGAGGGGAACAGCCACGGCTGGTCGCGCGGCACCAAAGCCGACCATTCCGCCACCGCGGACCGCGCGCGGTCCGAGATCGGCACCAGCCTCTCCTTGTCGCCCTTGCCGCGCAGAATAAGGAACGGCTGGTCCGGCCGCAAAGCCTGGCGCGGCAGCGACACCAGCTCCGTCGCCCTCAGCCCCGACCCGTAAAGCAGCTCCACCAAAGCGCTCATCCGCATCGGCGCGGGCCCCGGCTCCTCCCGCCGCCGCCGCTCGAGCTCGCCGAACAAGGCATCGACCGCATCGTGCCCCAGCACCCTCGGCAGCGGCCGGCTCGCGGACGGCCGCGGCAGAGCGGAGGACGGATCGTCGCCGCGAAACCCCTCGTCGTGGAGGAAGGCGAAGAAGCGCCGCAGGGCCGCCGCCTTGCGGGCGACGGTCGAGCGCTTGAGCGGCATCCACGCCTCGGAGAGACCCTTGAGCCGCTCCGGCGAAGCGCCGGTTAGGTTGCCGCCGAGCTGCTGGGAGGCGCCGCGCAGGTCGCGCTCATAGGCGAGGAGGGTGTTGCGCGCCGCCCCCGCCTCGGCGGCCATCATCTCGAGGAAGGCGGCGATCGGCGGCCCGTCCTCGCGGGCCCCGTTCACGTCCGCGTCATCGCCTCGGCGGCGATCATCCGCGCTTCGTATTCGTGGCCGACGCGGCGCAGCGCCGAGACGATGTGGTAGAGATGCTCGGGCGGCACCCCACGCCACGTTCCCGTTTGCATTCCGGTCGCGGCGAGCAGGGCGACGGTTCCGGCCTGGTCCGACCGCGCCGCCGCGGCGAGCATATGCTCCCAGCGGCTGTGCGGGTTAGGGTCGACGCCGAGCGCCGCCGGGTCCTGCAGACGGCCGAGGCCCGCCAGTGCCGCGACGAGCAGCCTGGCCCGCTCCGGGTCCGTACGCTTGGCGAAGCCCTCGACGCGGCGAACCCCGGTGTCGACGACGGCGCGCGGGGCGGCGACCGCCAGGATCGCCCAGGCGCGGTCGCCATTGTCGCCCATCGCCTCCACCGTCCCGCCCCAGGCTGCCGCCGCGTCGTCGAGGCCGGCGCTCAGCATCGAGCCGATCAGGTCGGCCGCCTCGTCCTTGCGGGCGTCGCTGGCGGGAATTCGCGCCGCCGCCGTCGCGGTGAGGATCAGGCGCGCATAGCGGCCGCCGGGCGCATCCTTCTCGTTCCAGAGGCCCTTCATCGCCTTCAGCCGGTCGTCGACGCTGCCGGCGTAAGCGCGGCCGAGGCGCCCGCCGATCGTGTCCTCGATGTCGGAAGGATCGGTCTGGTCGGCGAGGGTCGAATAGAGCTCGACCAGCGAAGCATGGGAGAAGACTCCGAGCGACGCGGCGGTCTGGGCGGCCTCGGTCCGCTGGTCGAGCGGGATCATCGGCGCCCGCGCTTGCCACGCCCAGACCTGCGGCCCGGCGCCGTTCATCAGATTGGCGGGGATGGCGAGGCCGGTCGCAGCGGCGAGGCCGAAGCGCCAGCTATTGACCGAATCGACCCCGTCCCACTGGATTGTGACCGCGCGCCGCGTGTTGAGGCCGGCGCCGATCACCTTTTCGGCGAGCATCAGGTCGATCCCGCCGACGCCCGATCCTGCGCGGGCCTGGTCGATCAGCTGACTCGCCTTGGCGCTGTCCCCTTGGAGCGCGGCGCACATCGCATCGGCGAGCGGCCAGACCGGCTCGTCGGAGACGGCACGGCCGGGCGTCACCAGCGGGCAGAGCGCGGCCGGGTCGGCGGTGGCGAGCGCCACCTGGACGGCGACGGTGAACATGCGCGGCGTGAACTGGTCGACGTCGATCGCCTGGACGAGCATCCGCGCCGCGTCCGCCTCGCCCATGCGCAGCAGCAGCCAGGCGCGTTCGGCGACCCAGTCGACCGGGTTCACCCCCGCCGGCGCTGGTATCTCCGAGAGCAGGGCCCGGCGCAGCAGCATCGATTCCCACCGCGACGGCAGCGGCGCGTCGAGCCGCCGCATCAGCGAAGCGAGGAACACGCCGTTGGCGCCGCCGAACTCGCCCGAGCCGAGGCCCCAGTTGGTCGGCGTCAACGGCCCGACCAGCTCGCTCGGGCGCCGCGCCGCGTCGGGTATCTCGATCGCCGGGGCAGCCTTGGGAAGCTGGTCCTCGGCGAGGTCGCTCGAATTGGTCTCCTCGACGCCGCCCGACTCGACCGGCCCCGCGGGCGGCGCCGGCGGCGGCGCCTCGGCCGTGACCCCGGACGGGGAATTGCCGGACGGCGCCGCAGGCGCGGCAGGAGCGGACGTAGGCGCCGGCGTCGGCTTGGGCGCGGGCGGCGGGGGCTGCTCGCCGAAACCGGGCGGCAACAGGCTTTCGGGCGTCTTGCCCTTGTCGCGCTGCCCCGCCGCCGGGATGGCGAGGCCGGCGACGGCCGCGCCGGCGAGAAGCAGGAGGCTAGTGCGCCAGCGCTTCATTCGTCACATCCTGCTCGATGCGCTGGGTCGGCACTTCGTGGCTGCGGGTGGAGAGCCAGATGAGGAGGGCGACCAAAGCGAGGGCGAGGACGATGAGGATGACTGGCATCGGCGAACGGCGCCGGCGGGGGGGTGGGGAGATACGCATGGCCGGCCTTTTGCCCCACGAGGCGGGCCGCTGTATAGCCCCCGCCGCCATGGCCGAGACGCCTTCCGAACCACCCTTGCGCCTCGACCGCCCGATCGTCCTCGTCGGGCTGATGGGGGTCGGCAAATCGACGGTCGGGCGGCGTTTGGCGAAGCGGCTCGGCCTCCCCTTCGTCGACAGCGACGACGAGATCGAGCGTGCCGCCGACCACAGCATTTCGGAGATATTCGAGCGTTTCGGCGAGGCGAGCTTCCGCGACGGCGAGCAGCGGGTGATCCGGCGTCTGGTCGACGGCCCGCCGGCGGTGCTGGCGACCGGCGGCGGCGCCTTCATCGAGCCGGCGACGCGGGCCTTGATCCTCGAACGCTGCATCGCCGTCTGGCTCGACGCCGAAGTTGAGACATTGGCCGAGCGGGTGCGGCGCCGCAACGCGCGCCCGCTGCTCGGCGACAAGGACCCCCTCCCCCGGCTGCGCGAGCTCGCGGCGGCAAGGAACCCCGTCTACGCCGAGGCGCACCTTCACGTCCGCAGTGAGGACGTGTCGCAGGAAGCGGCGGTCGAGCGGATCGTCGAGGCGCTTGCCGAACGGGAGCGCGCGGCATGAGCCGGGTCGAGGTCGGCCTCGGCGAACGCAGCTACGAAATCGCGATCGAGGCGGGGCTCCTCGATGGCGCCGGCGAGGTGCTCGCGCCCTACGCGCGGGGCGGCCGGCTGGTCGTGGTCAGCGACGAGGGCGTCTGGGCGGCGCAGGGGGCGCGGCTGGAGCGGAGCGGCCTTGCGCTGGCGCCGGTGGTCGTCCCCGCCGGGGAGGGCAGCAAGGGCTGGCGGCGGCTCGAGGAGGTCACCGAGCGGCTGCTCGCGCTCGGCGTCGAGCGCGGCGACACGATCGTCGCCTTCGGCGGCGGCATGATCGGCGATCTCGCCGGTTTCGCGGCGGCCATCTTCAAGCGCGGCTGCCGCTGCGTGCAGGTGCCGACGACCTTGCTCGCACAGGTCGATTCCTCGGTCGGCGGCAAGACCGCGATCAACGCCGCGGGGGGCAAGAATTTGGTCGGCGCCTTTCACCAGCCGGCCGCTGTGCTGATCGACCCTACCACGCTCGACACCCTGCCGCCGCGCGAGCTTCGCGCGGGCTATGCGGAGGTGGTCAAATACGGCCTCATCGCCGACTCCGCTTTCTTCGCCTGGTGCGAGGCGAATGGCGCGGCCCTACTCGCCGGCGATGCCGACGCGCGGCTTCGCGCCATCGAGACCTCCGTGCGAATGAAGGCGGCGATCGTCGGCGAGGACGAGCGCGAGACGAAGGGCCGCCGCGCCCTCCTCAATTTCGGCCACACGTTCGGCCACGCGATCGAGGCCGAGAGCGGCTATAAGACGCTGCACGGCGAGGCGGTGGCGCTCGGAATGGTCCTCGCCTTCCGCTTCTCCGCGGAGCGGGGGCTATGCCCGGCGAAGGACGCCCGCCGGGTCGAAGCCCACCTCGGCTCGGTGGGCCTGCCGAGGAAGCTCGACCTCGGCATCCCGGCGGCGCTCGTCGCGCACATGGCCGCCGACAAGAAGGCGACCGGCGGCCGAGTCCCCTTCATCCTCACCCGCGGCATCGGCAAGGCGTTCGTCGACACGAGTGTGGAGCTGGCCGACGTCGAAGCCTTCCTCGAGCGGGAGCGTCGAGCGGGCGGCTAGACACTGCCCCCGCTGATGCTGAAACACCGTTCGGGCTGAGCCTGTCGAAGCCCTGTTTTTTCTACGGCCCGCACAAGGTCAAGGAATGGGCTTCGACAAGCTCAGCCCGAACGGGTCAGTGTTTCGTCTGACCAGAGACGTCTCTAGCCGCTTCCTATTGTCCTTCCTGCTCCGTCGCCGGCTCCGGCGCGGTGATCATGCGATCGATTCGAGCGCGCAGGTCGCCCGTCTCGAGCTGGGCCTTGAGCCGTTCGCGGTCGCGGGCGCGGTAGAGGTCCTCGGTCCGGTCGATCTCCTCGCGGTCGACTCCCACCTTCTCCATTGCCATCCGCGCCATCCGTACGGCGGAATCGAGCACCTCGCGCACCGCGCCGGCGACCGGCGCGTCGCGCAACTTGAGGAGGGCCCGCCGGTCGTACGCCCGCACGAAGATCGCGGCGTTGGGAAACGCCTCGTGCACGCCCTCGAGGAATTCGGGCTCGATCTGGTCGCCGTCGGTGCAGAAAAGGATCAGCTCCGCGTCGGCGGCGCCGGCCTGGCGGAGCAAATCGAGCCGGGTGCCGTCGCCATAATAGACCTTGGCGCCGAAGCTTCCGGCGACGTCGATCATCTCGATGTCGGTGTCGACCAGTGTCACCGCTATGCCTTGGGCGATCAGCATCTGCGCCACAGTCTGACCGAAGCGGCCGTAGCCGACGATCACCGCGTTGGAACCGTCGGCGACGGGGCCTCCGCGCTCCTCCTTGCTGACCGGCTCGGAACGCAGCCCCCTGGTCGCCATCATCAGGAAAGGCGTCGTCGCCATCGACAGAGTGACGATGGCGCCGAACAGGCTGGCCGCCTCCGGCGCGATCAGGAAGGCCTGCCGCGCCTGGGCGAACAGGACGAAGCCGAACTCGCCGCCCTGGCTGAGCAGCAGGCCGAGGCCCAGCGCCGGGCGCCACGCCATCCGGAAGGCCGCGGCGAGGCCCATGATCATCGCCGTCTTGAGCGCGATCAGCGCCAGCGCCATGCCCGCGACGAAAAGCGGCCGCTCCGCGATGGCGTGGAGGTCGAGCATCATGCCGACGGCGAGGAAGAACAGGCCGAGCAGGATCGAGCGGAACGGCTCGACATCGGCCTGGAGCTCGTGCCTATAGGGGCTGTCGGCGAGCATCACCCCGGCGATGAACGCGCCGAGCGCCGTCGAAAGCCCGAGCAGCTCCATCACGGCGGCGCTGGCGATGACGGTGAACAGGCCGGCGAAGACGAACATCTCGCGCTCGCCGAGATTGCCGATGAGGCGGAAGAAGGGGCGCAGCAGGAAGCGGCCGGCGAGGATCAGGCCGGCGATGGCGGCCAGGGTGGAGAGGGCCACCTGCCAGCCCGGCGGCCCACCGGCGTCGGCGGGGTTGCGCGACATGGCCGCGACGATGGTGATCAGCGGCACGATCGAGAGATCCTGGAACAGCAGGATCGAGAAGGCCCTTTCGCCGAACGGCGTGCGAAGGCGTCCCGCCGACTGGAGCAAAGGCAGGACCTGCGCCGTCGACGACAAGGCCAGCGGCAGGCCGAGCGCGAGGCACGCGGCGGGGGACGAGCCGGTCGCCAGCCAGACGAGCCCCGCGGCGGCAAGCCCGCAAAGCGCCACCTGGAGCAGCCCGAAGCCGAATATGTCATGGCGCATCCGCCATAAGCGGGTCGGGTTCAGCTCCAGTCCGACGAGGAAGAGGAGGAGGACGATGCCGATCTCGGCGATCTTCAGCATCTCCTCGCCCCCGCGGACGAGCCCCAGCACCTGCGGTCCGACCAGCGCCCCAGCGACGAGAAAGCCGAGGGTGGCGCCTAGCCCGAGCCGGCGGAAGAGCAGCACGAAGAACAGCGCGAAGCCGAGCAGGATCACGCCGTCCCAAAGCAGGGACGCGGGCGCCGGCGCGCCGACGTTCATGGCGCGGTGGCTCCGGCGGCCGCGGAAGCCGCCACCCGGGCCGCCTCGGCCGCCGCATCGAAGGCGAGCAGGATAGAGTCGTGGCGGGCTGGGAATGCGCGCGCCTCGGCAAAGACGGCGAGACCCGGCCAGTCGCCCGGATCGGTCCGCTCACCGGCCAAATAGAGCCGCAGGGACTCGCCGGCCGCCGTCAGCTCGCCAGGGGTGCGGCCGAGCGCATGCGCCCCCATCAACGCCGCGGAAGCCTGGCCGAGCGCGCAAGCTTTCACCTCCTGGCCGAGCGCGACGACACGGCCCTGTTCGTCGAGCACCATGTCGACGGCAACGCTGCTGCCGCAGACCGGCGAGCGCCTCTCGACCCGCGCCTGCGGCCGCTCGAGCCGCCCGAGATGCGGGATCGACGCGGCAAGCCGAAGGATGTCGCGGCTGTAGAGAGCGGTGGGCATGGCTTGGCTATAAAAGGTGGCGGCGGTTGGTGCCACCTTTCTCCCCTCTCCCCGGGGGAGAGGGGCCGGGGGTGAGGGGCTCGTGACTCTCCGAATAGGCCCCAACCCCTCACCCCTACCCCTCTGCCCCTGGGAGAGGGGATTCAGGCTCTCCGCCAGGTGGTACCGGTGGGCCCATCCTCCAGCACGATCCCCTCCGCGGCGAGATCCGCCCGGATGCGGTCGGCCTCGGCGAAGTCCCGGCGCTGCTTGGCCTCGGCGCGGGCGGCGATAAGGCCATCGATCCGCGCGTCGCCCTCGCCCTGAAACCACTCCGCCGAAGACGATCCGAGCAGCCCGAGCAGGGTCGCCGAAGCCTTCAGCGTGCCGGGGTCCTCGATCGCGGACAGCCGCGACAAAGCCAGCGGCGTGTTGAGGTCGTCGGCAAGCGCATCGAGCACACCGGCCTCGGCTTCCTTTGCCTCCGCGTCGCCCGCCACCCGGTAGAGCCGGTCCAAAGTCGCCTTCGATTGCGCCACCAGCTGCGCCGACCATTCGAGCGGCTGGCGATAGTGGGCCGAGAGCAAGGCGAGGCGGATCGTCTCGCCCTTATGCCCCTCCTCCAGCAGCTCGCCCACCGTGACGATGTTGCCGAGGCTCTTCGACATCTTCTCGCCGCCGGCCATCGACAGGAAGCCGTTATGGACCCAGTAGCGGGCGAGCGGAGCGCCTTGATGGGCGCAACGGCTCTGGGCGATCTCGTTCTCGTGGTGGGGAAATATGAGGTCGAGCCCGCCGCCGTGTATGTCGATCGTCTCGCCCAGGTGCCGCTCGATCATCGCCGAGCATTCGATGTGCCAGCCCGGCCGCCCGAGCCCCCACGGGCTGTCCCACCCGATCACGCCTTCCGGCGAGGGTTTCCACAGGACGAAATCGGCCGGATCCTTCTTGTAGGACGCGACCTCGACCCGCGCTCCGGCGATCATCGCCTCCCGGTCGCGCCGCCCGAGCGCCCCATATTCCGGATCTGAGGGCACGTTGAACAGAACATGGCCGTCCGCCTCATACGCATGGCCCGCTTCGACCAGCCGCTCGATCATCGCCACCATCTCGGCCACGGTCTCGGTCGCCTTGGGCGCGATGTCGGGCGGGCGGACGCCCAATGCGCCCATGTCGGCGAGGTAGAAATCCTCGAACCGGCGGGTGACGACCGACGGGTCCACCCCCTCCGCCCGGGCCGCCTCGATGATCTTGTCGTCGACGTCGGTGACGTTGCGCGCGTAGAGGAGGCTTTCCCCGCCGTAGACGTGGCGGAGCAGCCGGGCGAGGAGATCGAACACTACTGCCGGCCGGGCGTTGCCGATATGGGCGCGGCTGTAGACGGTGGGGCCGCAGACATACATCGTCACCCTTTTGGGATCGGCCGGCGCGAAGGCGCGCTTCTCCCGCGCCAGCGTGTCATGGAGGCGGATTTGGGTCATGCGCTGTTGGCGGCGGGCTGCCGGTAGACCGGGTCCTTGGGCGCGCCGCGGCGCCATTCGACGAAACCGACGATCGCCCGCCCACTTGCGCTCAGCAAGGGATAGGTGCGCGAGCTCGCCATCCATTCCGGCCGGTTGGCCTCGCCGCCGTAGATCGTGTCGTAGACGAGGTTGGCGCCGAGATAGAGCAAGGTGGCGCCGATCAGCCCCTTGAGCGCGCCGAAGCCGGCGCCCAGCACCCGGTCGATGGGGCCGATCACCGACTTCTTGACCCCCCCACCCACCTGCCGCGCGACCAATTTGCCGATCAGGAAGACCACGCCGAAGACCAAAGCGAAGGCGAGCACCGCCGCGCCCGAGCGGGTGCCGACCGCTCCGGTCAGCGCCGCCGTCGCCGGCGCGTGGAACAGCTTTAAAAACACGATCGCCACGATCCAGGCGGCGAGGCTCAGCACCTCGCCGACGAAGCCCTTGAACCACCCCATCACCAGGCCGCCGCCGACGAGGAGCAGGACTATGATGTCGAGCGCGGTCATGTTGCGGGTGCTAACGGAAGCCGGGGGGAGAGGGAAGGCGTGTTGCTCCTCCCCCGGAACGGCGAGGATCTATCTTCCCAGCAAATGATCGACCAGCTCGCCGAGCGTCCGGAACGCGGTCAGCCCGAGCCCGGTCTTCTCCCCCTTGAGCGAAGCCGGAACCAGCGCCGTCTCGAAGCCGAGCTTCGCGGCTTCCTTGAGCCTGAGGCCGCCATGCGCGACGGGCCTCAGCTCGCCCGACAGCGCCACTTCGCCGAACGCCACCGCCTCCGCCGCCACCGGCCGCTCCGACAAGGCCGAGACCAGCGCCGCGGCGACCGCCATGTCGGCGGCCGGGTCGCTGATCCGGTAGCCGCCGGCGACGTTCAGATAGACTTCTGAGGTCGAGAAGCTGAGCCCGCAGCGCGCCTCCAGCACGGCGAGGATCATCGCCAGCCGCCCCGCGTCCCAGCCGACGACGGCCCGGCGCGGCGTGGCGCCGCTGGCGAGGCGGACGGTCAGCGCCTGGATCTCGACCAGCACCGGCCGAGTCCCCTCGAGCGCAGGGAAGACCACCGCGCCCGACACGGAATCGCCGCGGTGGGTCAGGAACAAAGCACTTGGGTTCCCGACCTCGTCGAGCCCCCCCTCGCCCATCGCGAACACGCCGATCTCGTCCGTCCCGCCGAACCGGTTCTTGGCCGCGCGCAGGATCCGGTAGAGGTGGCTGCGCTCCCCCTCGAATGAAAGCACCGTGTCGACCATATGCTCGAGCACGCGCGGCCCGGCGATCGACCCGTCCTTGGTGACGTGGCCGACGAGGACGACGGCGGCGCCGGTCTCCTTGGCATAGCGGATGAGCTCGCCCGCCGAGGCGCGGACCTGGCTGACCGTCCCCGGCGCCCCCTCGATCAGGTCCGAATGCATGGTCTGGATCGAATCGATGACGACCAGCGCCGGCGGGCTCCCCTCCCCGAGGGTGGTCAGGATGTCGCGCACCGAGGTGGCGGCGGCGAGCCGCACCGGCGCCGTGCCGAGGCCGAGCCGGCGCGCCCTCAATCGCACCTGATCGGTCGCCTCCTCGCCGGAAATGTAGGCGACCGCGAGGCCGCGCTCGGCGATCTTCGCCGCCGCCTGCAGCAGCAAGGTCGACTTGCCGATGCCGGGATCGCCGCCGATCAGGGTCGCCGAGCCCGCCACCAGGCCGCCGCCGAGCGCCCGATCCATCTCGCCGATCCCGGTCGACAGCCGCTCGGGCAGCGGCACATCCTTGTCGAGGTCGACCAGCTCGAACGCCCGCCCCCCGCCGCGCAGATTGTGGCGGGCCGAGAAGGGCGTCACCACCGCGCCCGAATCCTCGACGAGCGTGTTCCACTCCGCGCAGTCCGCGCACTGGCCCTGCCAGCGGCTGGCGACTGACCCGCAGCTCTGGCAGACGTAGCGTGTTCTCGGTTTGGCCATGGCGAAGGCGTAGCGCTTTTGTGCGAGCGACGGAAGTCATGGAACGCTCGAAGCCGCCCGGCATTCACCTACCGCCAGCCGATCAGCGGGAGAGTGAGCTTGTTCATCCAGATCCATGCCGACAACCAGGTCCCCTCCGACAATGAGCGCGACGGGCGGCTCGAGGAGCAGATCCGCCAGCGCCTCGCCCGCTTCGAGGACCGAATCACCGACGTCGAGGTGCACGTCTCCGACGTCAATGGGACCCGCGGCGGCAATGCCGACCTGCGCTGCTCGCTCGAGGCGCGCGTCAACGGCCTGCCGCCGATCGCCGTCGTCGACGAGGGCGACAATGTCGACCGGGCGGTGATCGGCGCCGCCAAGAAGGCGGTGCGGGCGCTCGACCACCAGCTCGGCAAGCTCAGGGACGGGCGTTAGGGACAGTTACTTTCACCCGCGGCGGCGGCTAGACGAGCACCAACGTGTCTGAAAGTAACTGTCCCCGGCCATGATCCGCGTCGCCAGCTACAATATGCGCAAGGCCATCGGCACCGACCGGCGGCGGCGCCCGGAGCGGACCCTCGAAGTTTTGTGCGAGCTCGAGGCGGATGTCATCGCCCTCCAGGAGGCCGACCGCCGCTTCGGCACCCGCGCCAGCGCCATCCCGCCGCACCTCATCGAAGAGCATAGCGGCTACAAGCCGGTGCCGTTCGAGGCGCGCGACGGCAGCCTCGGCTGGCACGGCAACGCCTTGCTGGTCCGCAAGGACGCCGAGATCCTCCACAAGGAATTGCTCCACCTTCCCTCGCTCGAGCCGCGCGGCGCGGTGCTCGCCGAGGTCCGGCTCGGCTCCGAAGCGCTGCGGGTGGTGGGCATGCATCTCGATCTGTCGGGCCTGTGGCGGCGGCGCCAGGCCCACGCAATCCTCACTCACATCCAGAGCCGCGAGCCCGCCATGCCGACGGTGCTGATGGGCGACCTCAACGAATGGAGCGCGCGCGGCGGCTGCCTCAGGGAGTTCGCCCATCACCTCACCTTCGCCAATTGCGGACGCAGCTTCCACACCCGGCGGCCCGTGGTGCAACTCGACCGCATCATGGTCACCCGCGACCTCGCCATCGCCGAATGCGGCGTCCACCACAGCGCGACGGCGCGCAAGGCTAGCGATCATTATCCGGTCTGGGCGAGGGTGGAGGCGGTGTAGCTCCCCTCCGTGCAAGGGAGGGGGGTGGGTAGCGAGCGCGCGAGCCATAAGAGCCGGAGTTTCCCCACCCTGGCCCCTCCCTTCCAAAGAAGGGGATTTAGCCCCCAGCGTCCACACTCTGGTTCCCGTTCCCCTCCGGCTCCGGCTGCTCGGGGGTCGGGCGCTGGTCGAGGCCTAGCCAATCCTTGGGCTCCAGATGGTAGATCATGTCCATCACCTCGAACTCGATGCCGCCGGGCTGGTTGGTCGAGCTGTTCCACAGCGCGACGACCCCGCTCTTCAGCGCGGGATCGAACATGATCAGCGAGCGGTAGCCTTTCACCCCGCCGCGGTGGGCGATGACCCGGTGGCCGGCATAATCGTAGATGCGCCAGCCGAGCCCGTAGCTCGCGGTTCGCACCCGCTCCCGGAACTTCCGGAGGCGTGACAGCTCGAGCGGAGTCGCCACCCGCGCCTCCTGCACGGCGGCGAGCACGTCGCGCGGCACGACCGACGGGGACACTCCCATCTGCGCCTGCATCCAGATGGCGAGGTCCTTGATCGAGCTGTTGACCCCGCCCGCCGCCGGCACCCGGTAATAGGAATCGCTGACCTCGACCGGCTTCGACCCCTTGGTGCCGGCATAGGGCCGCGCCCAGCTCTGCGCCGTCACCAGAGCCTGGCGGTTCATCGAGGCCGAGCGCATGCCGAGCGGCAGGAACAGCCGCGTCTTCACCGCCTGCTCATAGGGCTCGCCGGTCACCCGCTCGACGATCTCCGAGGCCGCGTCATAGGCGACGTTCTGATATTCCCAGCAGGTGCCGGGCGCGCAGATCGAGTTCAATTGGGCGAGCTGGCTGCGCAGCAAATGCGGATCGTAGCCGTCCTCGAGCTTGGAATCGTTGGCGTGGCTGAACAGGCCGAGGCGGTGCGAGAGGAGGTCGGCGACGCTCGCCCGATTCTCGTTGCCGCCGGGAAGCTTGAGCGACGGGGCGTAGCGGCCGACCGGCTCGACCAGCGCCAGCTTGCCGTCGTGGGCGAGCAACGCGACCATGTCGGCCGCGACCCCCTTCGACACCGACGCCCAGCGGAACAGGGTGTTGGGAGTCACCGGATCGCCGCTGCCGGCCACCGTCTCGCCATAGCCCTTGAGGAAGCGGATCTGGCCGCCCTCGACGATTCCGACTGCCATTCCGATCATGTTCGGCGCCCGCATCAGCGCCTGGAGGCGGCGATCGACAATCGCATAGTCGACCGAGGCGCCCGGCGCCTTCTGGCGCTCGGCGATGCGGGTCAGCTCCTGGTCGGAGATGCCGAGGCTTGGCGGCGGCGCCTCGCGGCGGAACAGCCGCGGCCCCGCGGCCACGACGACGATGAGAAGCAACAAGGCGGCGGCGGCCGCGTACCAGAACCGTCTCGTCAGCGGTCTACTCCCGGCCCCGCTTTCTCGTGAACGGGGCCGACGGCGACGCGCCGGCCCCTTATTCGTTCGCCGTCCTACCAAATGTGGATGCGCTGTTCAGGGGGCAGATAGAGCTTTCCGTCGCGAACGTTGAACGCCTTGTACCAGGCGTCGAAGTTACGCACCACGTTGGGCCTCAATTGCCCGGGCGAATGCGGATCGGTGGTGAGCTGCTGCTGCAGCGCCGCTTCGCGCATCTTGTTGCGCCACACCTGGCCGAAGCCGAGGAAGAAGCGCTGGTCGCCGGTATAGCCGCCGATCACCTTATCCGGCTTGCCGTGCAGCGACAGCTTGTAGGCGTCGTAGGCGATGTTGAGGCCGGCGAGATCCGCCATGTTCTCGCCGAGGGTGAGCTCGCCGTTGACGTGGGTGCCGGGCAGCGGCTCGTAGCCGCCATATTGCGCCACGACCTTGTCGGTGCCGACCTTGAAGCGAGCCACGTCCTGGGGGGTCCACCAGTCGGCGAGGTTGCCCTGCGGGTCGTACTTGCGGCCCTGGTCGTCGAAATGGTGGCTGAGCTCGTGGCCGATGACCGCGCCGATCGCGCCGTAATTGACCGCCATGTCGGCGTTGGGATCGAAGAAGGGCGGCTGCAGGATCGCCGCTGGGAACACCACCTCGTTCATCGTCGGATTGGCGTAGGCGTTGACCGTCATCGGCGTCATGAACCACTCGGTGCGGTCGACCGGCTTGCCCATCTTGGCGAGCTGGCGGTTATATTCGAAGGCGCTGACCCGGAAGGCGTCGCCGACGAGGTCGCCCGGGACGATGGTCAAGGCCGAATAATCCCGCCACTTGGTCGGATAGCCGATCTTCGGCGTGAAGGCGGCGAGCTTGGCCCGCGCCCTGGCCTTGGTCTCGGGCGCCATCCAGGTCAAAGCCGCAAGCCGCGCGTCCAATGCCCGGATGAGGTTGTGGACCAGCTCGTCGGCCTTGGCCTTGGTCTCCGGCGTGAAGTAGCGGGCGACATAGGCCTCGCCGACCGCCTCGCCGAGGCCGCCGTTGACGAGGTCGACGCCGCGTTTCCAGCGGTCCTTGAGCTGCGGAGTGCCCGACAGCGTCTTGCCGTAGAAGGCGAAATTCTCGTCGACGAAGACCTTGGGAAGCATCGGCGCGGCGGCCGAGACGGTGCGGAAGGTCAGATAATCCTTCCACGTCTCGATCGGCGCTTCGGCGATCAGCTTCGACGCGCCCGCGATCGCGCTCGGCTGCGCGACGATGACTCGCTGCTGGCCGGCGAGGCCGGTGCCCTCCAGATAGGCGTTCCAGTCGAAGCCCGGCGCCAGCTCGGCGAGCTGGGCGAGGGTCATCGGATTGTAGCGCTTCTCGGTCTGGCGCGATTCGACTCGGGTCCAGTGGGTCTGGGCGATCTGCTTCTCGAGATCGAAGATGCGCTGGGCCCGCGCGTCGGCGTCGGTCAGGCCGGCGAGGCGGAGCATGTTGGCGACATGCTGCACATATTTAGTCCTGACGTCGGCGAACTTGGCGTCGAGATAATAATCGCGGTCGGGCAGGCCGATGCCGCCCTGGCCGAGATACACCGCGTAGACGCTGTTGTTCTTCGCGTCCTGCTGGACGCCGCCGCGGATCGGGCCGCCGACGCCGGTGCGGTTCGCCTCGGCGAAGGCCGCGGCGAGGTCGGTGCGGGTGCGGATCGCGGCGATCCGATCGAGATAGGGCTTGAGCGGCGTGATGCCCTTCGCCTCGATCGCCGACTCGTCCATGAAGGCGTTGTAGAGGTCGGCGACCTTCTGCTCGTTGGTGCCGGGCGCCGGATGGCTCTTCGCGATCGCCTCGATCAGGTCATGGGTGCGCTGGTCGGAGAGGTCGCGCAGGATTCCGAAGCCGCCCCAGCTCGCTTTGTCGGGCGGGATCTGGGTATTCCTGTCCCACGTGCCGTTCACGTAATCGTACCAGCTGTCGCCCGGGTTGACCTTCTTGTCCATGCCGGCGAGGTCGACGCCCCAGGCGCCGAGCTGCGGCCTGGCGGCGACCGCGGCGTGCGCCGGGTGCGCCGCGCGATGGGCGGCGTGGCGGGGGGCCGACCAGGCCGGCCCCATCGCCGCGAGGAGGCCGATCGTAGCCGCGCTCGACAGAACTATCTTCTTGATCATGCTGGAAAATCCCCACCCGCTAGATTGGTCCGCGCGCCATATCGGGACGCGCGTCTTTTGGAAAGCGGGATTCGACGAACGACTTCGTCGGTGACGGCGATGACCGAGCCCTGGTGGTCGGGGTTGAGGAAGCGCCGCACCGGTCCGCCCGTGCCCTCGTACCAGATGAGCGGCTCGTCGGGGCTCGGACCCCACGCGTAGAGGCGGACCCAGTTGCCGGCGGTGTTGAACTCCTCGAGCAGCCTGTCGCCGTCATATTCGAACCGGGTGGCGCCGAGCGGCCCGGCCAGCTGCCACAGCCGGCCGAGCGGGTCGTAGGAGAGCGTGGCCGTGACGCCGCCGGCGGTGCGCGACACGAGGCGGTTCTCGGC
>JAXDOX010000019.1:0-9091 GCA_034668625.1 Sphingomonadales bacterium | reverse complement strand
CGTCCGTCGTCGGGCTGTACTGGATCAGCTCATAGAGCGGCGTGCGCTTGACGACCTTGCCCGGCGTCACCGCGATGTTGCGGCCGACCTCGAACGCCTCGGGGTCGGTGTGGGTGAGCTGGCCCTTCGAAAGGTCGTCCAGCATATGCCCGAGGCCCTTCAGCAGGCTCTCGCCCTTGGTCTCGACGGCGCGCTCGAGCACCACCGGGTTGGTGGCGAGGAAGTTCGAAGGGCTCATCGCGTCGACGAAATTGCGGGTCATGAATCGCAGCCGCTCGCGCTGCTTCTCGTCCACGCCCTCGATCGCATCGACCGAGCCGAGCAGCCGCTCGGAGACGAGCAGATAGGATTGGCGGATCATGTCGAAGAGCGGGTTGTCCTTCCACGCCTTGGCGGCGAAGCGCCGGTCCTTGTCGGCTTGCTCCTCGATCGCGGTCGGCGCCGCCTCCATGCCCAAAGCGCGCTGCCAGATGTTGAGCCCCTCGGTCCACAGCCCGATTTGCGCCTCGGCGAGCTTGGCCGGATCGCCGAACAGGTTCATCCAGGGAAGCTGAGAAGCCGCCTTGGGGTCCGGCGCCGGCGCCTCGCCCATCGCCTTGGCGACATGCTCGAGCATCATCTGCTGCGCCCGGCCCATCACCCCGGTCCAGTGCTGCATCTCTTCCAAGGACGGGAGCGGCGGTAGAGCGGCCCCGGCGCCGGGCTCCGCCCGGTCGGTCGTCTTCGTCTCGGCCATCGCGTCCTCCTTGTCGCCGCTATCTAGGGAACGCGCCGCGGCCGGGGAAGGGCCGGCCGCCAAGCTTCCGCCGCCCTTGCATCCCTCGCCGCCGGGCCTAAAAGCGCGGGTTCGAAGGAGAGGCGATGCACCGCAACCCGAACCGCCCGCTCGCGCCGCACCTTACCGTGTGGAAATGGGGGCCGCACATGCTGGTTTCGATCCTCCACCGGGTGACCGGCGGGGCGCTGGCGACCGCCGGCGCGGCCGCCTTGGTCTGGTGGCTCGCCGCCGCCGCCGCCTCGCCCCACGCTTATGGAATCTTCACCGGCTGGGCGACGAGCTGGCTCGGCATCATCGTCGCGGTCGGGCTGAGCTGGGCCTTTTTCCAGCACATGCTCTCCGGCCTCCGGCACCTCGTCCTCGACTCCGGCGCCGGCTTCGAGCTCGGCCGCAACAAATTCTGGGCGCTGATGACTTTGGCCGGCTCGCTCGTCCTCACCGCCTTGCTCTGGCTCTGGATCGTGAAGGGCATTCATTGATGGAGACCGAAACTCCGATCGCGCAGGCGCGCGGCCTCGGCTCGGCGCGCGAAGGCGCCGGCCATTGGTGGCAGGAACGGACGAGTTCGATCGCCGCGTTGATCCTCTACTTTTGGCTGCTTGCCTCGCTGCTGCGCCTCGGCCGGCTCGATTATGCGACGGTGCGGGAATGGCTCGCCGATCCCTGGGCGGCGGTGCCGATGCTGCTCCTCATCGCGGTGACCTTCCGCCACCTGCGCGACGGCCTCCAGGTCGTGATCGACGATTATGTCCACGACGAGGGCAACCGCTTCTTCACGCTGCTGCTGCTCAACTTCGCGGCCGTCGCGGCGGGGGCGCTGGCCTTGTTCTCCGTGCTGAGGATCGCGCTTGCGGCCGGCGCGGCGGCGGCCGGGGCGCCGGTCCACTGACATGCCCGGCCCCTGCCCCAAATGCGGCGGGGCGATGGAGGAGGGCTTCATCCTCGATCGCAACCAGGGCACCGGGAAATGGGTAAGCGGGCCGCCGCAGCGAAGCTTCTGGGCGGGCGTCCACCTCAAGGGCCGGGCGCAATACGACATCGCCGCCTGGCGCTGCCGCCGCTGCGGCTTTCTCGAGGCCTATTCTACAGGCGCCTGACCCGCGGCTCGCCGCGCGCCGGCCCAAGCATCAGCTCGGTCATCGCCCACACCATCGCGTCGGCCCGGTCGGGCGAGCGGGTTCCCATCGAAATGCCATTTCGATGGGAACCCGGCCCAGGCGCCCTCATAATCCCCACCGATCCCCGGCGCAGGCCCCTCATAATCCCCGCCACTTTCAGGGACCGGCAGCAATCGCAGCCCCAGCCTCCTTCCCTCCGCGCCTCCGCGCCTCCGCGCCTCCGCGCCTCCGCATGTACCCGGCCCCAGCTCCGCACCCGAACCTTGCATCCGCCCGCGCGAGGGGTAGAAGCGCCCGCGAGCGGATGAAGATGAAGAATTGCATGCGTCTCTCTTTCGTCCTCGTTCCTCGCCGTTGTGCCTAGAGGATCGGCGGCAGCGGCGCGCTTTGCGCTTCGGGGAGGTCCGGGTCTACACAGCGGCGGGAGGAGACGGGGGATGAGGAGGGTCGCTTTCCTGGCCGGCGCGGCCGCGCTCGCGGCGCTGGGCGGCGGAGGCGTGCTGCTGCTGCGCGGCCCGCCGCCCTCGCAGGGCGAGGACGGGGTGTTCGAGAACGATTGCTGCGGCACCGTCACGCTCGCCAAGGGCCGCCTCGCCCTCAACGGCGGCCAGTCGATTCGCTACGACATCGCCCGCGACGCCCGCGGCCCCTACCTCCTGCCGCGCACCTATGTCGGCGCGCTCGAGGACCAGGGCTTCGAGGTCGACGGCACCCAGCCCGCCCAAAAGCTCCGCCTCGACCGCCTCCCGGCGCCGCGGGCGATCCAACTGCCGATGGGCGCGCGGGCGTTCGTGTTCCGGAGGAAGGGGATGCCGGCGACCCGGCCCTGACGCGCTAGAGCCGCCTGATCCTCGGCTCGCCGCGAGCCGGCCCCAGCATCAGCTCGGTCATCGCCCAGACGAGCGCGTCGGCCCGGTCGGGCGACCGCCCGGGCCCCTGATAGTCCCCGCTGCCAACGAAGCCGGCGAGCTGGTCCTCGAGTTCCGGAAAGCGGCCCGCCAGCTTCGCCTCGCCACGCTGGAACAAGGCCTCGACCGGCTCCGCCCGCGCGACCTTGCCGGTCCGGGCATGGACCCGCTTCACCGGCAGCCGCAAGCCCGCGCCGCGAAGCACGCTCTCGACCATCTCGCCGCCCTGATTGCCTTCCGCGACGATGCGGTCGGCGCCCCACGCCTCGGCCGTCTGTGCGACCCGCCGCGCCCAGCCATCGGGCGACAGCCCGCCTGCGCTCCGGTCGGCCAGCACGTAGCCGGTCCCATCGGCGCCGAGCCCGCAGACGACGATTCCGCATTCGTCCCCCGCCGCCGTCGCCGGTGGGTCGACTCCCACGACGACCCGCCGCCACCGGAACAGCCCGTTGCCGGTGACGAGCGCCGGATCGATCCGGCACCGCTCGAGCAGGTCGCGCGGGAACAACGCCCCCTCGACATCCTCGAGCAGCACGCCGTCCAGCTCCTGCCGGCCGAGCCGGGTCCCCCCGTGCAGCCGCTCCATCGTCTCGACGAAGCGCTCGGCGACGTGCGGGTTGTCGCGAGTCCGTCCTCCGGTCAGCTCGACCGCTCCCTCGCCCATCGCCAATATCGCCTTGAGCGCCGCCACCGACCGCGGCGTCGTCGTCACCACCGCCTGCGGCAGCCTTCCCGCGCGCAATCCGAGCATCAGATTGTCCCACGCAGTCTGCGCCTGCTTCCACTTGGCGAGCTCGTCGCACCAGGCGAAATGATGCTCCGGGCCGCGCAGGCTCTCGCCGTTCGCGCCCGAATAGACGAACGCCTCGGCGCCGCTCGCGAACAGCAGCCGCCGGTTGCCCGGCTCCCAGCGTATCGACCGCCTTTCCCCGCCCGAGCGCGCGCAGGCGAGCAGCCCGCTCGGCCCCTCGATCATCACCCGCCGCGCCTCCTCGGGCGTCGCCGCGACCAGGGCGATCCTCGCCCCGGGCACCGACCGCGCCTTCTCCGACACCCACTCCGCCCCCGCCCTTGTCTTCCCGAAGCCGCGTCCGGCCATCATCACCCAGACGGTCCAGGCCTCCCGCGTCGGAATCTGCCCCGCGCGCACCCAGGCCGGCCATCCATCGTCGACCGCCTTCGCATAGGTCTCGCCCGCCGCGACCAGGGCTTCGCGCCTTTTCTCCGCCGGCAACGCCCTGAGCCGCGCCAGCATCTCCTTCGGACCCGGCATCGCCCCCGGCCGCGGCGGCACGCCGGACAGGCTCTTCACCTCGTAGGGCAGCCGCCGCCGGTGGCGCCGCCACCACAGACGCTGCCGGGAAACCGGCACCCGCCCTTGCCGCTCCAAAGTCCGCAACCCAGCCGTCCTCATTCGCCTCCCTCCCTTTCCTTCGCGATGAGCTCCTCGTGCCGTTCGATCGCCTCGATCTTGGCGAGCACGCTCTCCACCGCCTCGTCGAACGTCTTGTCGGGCAGCCCCTTGCGGCGGCGACGCAGTCCGCCGTCCTTGCGCGCGTCGAGGAAGCCGATGATCTGCATCGCCCCCTTGGGATCGAACGGCACGTCCTCCTCGCCCTCCGGCCGCGCCTCGCCCGGCCCCCGCGTCAGCGCATGCGCGTGCGAGACGAGCCGGTAGCGAAGATGCACGTCCGCCACCTCATAGGCCTCGTCGCAGTCCCGCTTGAACGCCGGCCATTTTTCCAGCCGCCGGGCGACCGAGCACGGCTGGAATCCGACCGCCCGCGCCGAGGCGTCGAAATTGCCGGTGAGCCGCAGCCGGGCGAGGAAATCGGCCTCGATGTCCGCGGTCCAGTGGCCGTCGCGGCTTAGGACGATCTGCGCCCTGTTGTGCATCCCGATCCGGATCGTCGGCTCGGGCCGCGCCTGCCGCCGCTTGCGCCCCGGCTTCAGCGCGCCGCCCGGATCCCCCTCCGCCCCCGCCGGCAGCGGCGCCGCGCGAGGCGCCGGTGCGTGCGGGAAGGCATTGTCCGCTCCCTTCAGCCGGGCATCGACCGCATCCAGCACCGCCCGGCACCGCGCCGCGAAGGCGGGATCGCTCCGCCGCCGGTTGTCGAACAGCCAGGGCGCCCCCGCCGCCTCCGCCGCCCGCCGCAAATTGCCGGTCTCCCCCAGCAGGGCCAGATAGCGCTCCCCCAGCGCCTCACTCCACCGCGCCCGCGCGCGCTTGCGCGCCGCCAGTGTCGCGCTGCTTTCCACGCGCACGGCCGAACGCCGCGCGCGGCCCCGCCGCTTCGCCATCACCGTCTCCATTGCTGTCGAAAAAAATTCCGCCGTCGCCGAATCCGGCCCTCGACGCGTCACGAAAAAGCCGCCCGCCCGAGAGGCGAAGCGGCCCCCGAATCGCCTAGGCCCACCTCCGGGCAGTATGAGAACTTTTAGCGAACGAGCGTCACGCTGTCAAGCACAAAAGAGGAACTGCTCTCAGGCTCGTTATGTAGCTTTCGGAGGCGAAGCAGCAGGCAGCATAACACCCCAATATGTATGTACTTAGAAACTGTTTGTATATTGCACATTCATATGTCATGTGTATTCCCGAATCGAGCCTGGAGCGCTGCTGATGAAGACTTCCGAGAAACTCCGCCGCCAGCGTACGAAACTCGCGCTGACGCAGGCGCAGGTCGCAACCAAGGCCGGCATGAGCGTCGTCCAATACAACGGCTACGAGAATGCTCGCCACGAGCCGAATGAGACAACGATGGCTCGGCTTGCAAAGGCCCTGAAGGCGAATCCCGCCGACCTCTGGGATGACGCCTATGTCGATGATGATCAGACGCTCGAAGAGCTCAAGGACGCGCTTCGCAAGAGGGCCGCGCAAGAGCTTGGCGTGAGTCCGACCCGTCTGCGGGTTCGGATCGAACTGGTGTGAGGCATCCATGAGCGAAACAGCACAGGTTATTTGGGCTGGCGGGAGCGCGTTGACGATGGTGCTGGGCGCCATTGCGCTGAACATCTGGGCGATCAGATGCGATCCTGATAGCCCGAACTATCGTTCGCCGCGGTTGAACCTGCCGTGGTGGCGGGACAACAAATGAACTCTCCTCTTAGCGCCTTAGTGTCTTTGCGTGAGGCAGAATCAGGTGTTCGCGGCAAGCCACAGCGCATCCCGCTTGAGCGTCGCCAAGCATGCCTCGCCGCCCGTGAGCGTCCCCACCTCATGGTCAACGGCCAGCACGATCTTCGTCGCCAGCGCCGGCAGATCCGGCGCCCGAACCCGCATCAGCCGCCGAAGCGCCGCGTACATCGCGTCGAGCCGGTCGCCATAGGCCTCCTCGATCGCCGCCTGCTCCTCCCACGGAGCGCCGGCGGTCAGCTTCTCGTAGCGGCGCAGCTCGGCCTCGGCCGCTCGGAAGGCGGCGAGTGCGCGCTCCCACTTCCCGTCATTCCGGACTTGATCCGGAATCCATTCCTCCGCTCGAGCCGGTAACGAGTTGGACCCCGGATCAAGTCCGGAGTGACGGGCCAGCAAAGGCACGACAGCCGCGCCTAGCACCGCGCGCCGCGACAGATTATGGTCGGCAGCAGCCATCCTTCGCCTCCTTCACAAGGCGTTTGGTGGTCAGAGCCGGGGCGAGGTGCCAGCCTTGCTCCGGTTCGACATTGTGCTAGCCAAAAGTCAGGACGATTGCAATAGCCGAGCGCGAAAAAAAGAAGATGGGCCGGCCACGGACAGGCAGGGGCCGGACCATCGGCGTGCGGGTGCATCCCGACCTTGAGGCGGATCTCGACTCTTGGATCGCGACACAGCCGGATCCGAAGCCGTCTAAGCCAGAGGCAATGAGGCGATTGTTGCGGCAGGCCCTCGGTCGCCACGCTAGCTGAGCGAGAATGGTATGAAGCGTTACATTCAATGGGCCACACGAGCTGTCGCTCTGGTGTGGACTGTAGTCGTGTTTTTAGCGAGCAATTCTCCGTCTGATGTAGCGGCGCGCGCGACAGGTTGGTGGTCGTTTCCCATCTTTCGCGGGTTGCCAAGTTTTGTTGTCCGCCTTGTCTCCCATCCAGTCACTCTTGCCATCACATTTCTGGCTATTGGAGCCTGGATCGGCGCTAGGCTTCAAAGGCGCTCGCTCTCGGCGGAGCGCCCGGACCCATGGAAATCACTCGGGTCCGAATTGTGCATGATGGGATATTCGATCGACGCCATGAGCGCACTGAGAACCGACAATGCGGTCCTCAGCCGGCTAAATCTTCTGCTTGGCAAACTACTAGCTAACGGCTTTGCAATCCCCCGTGGACCGAACCTAAACCGAGAACAAATGTCATTATACATGCACCAAGTCGGGACCTACCTCCGGGAAGGAAACCTCGAAGCTGCTAAGGGTGCCGCTGAGCGCATGGTTGTACAAGCGTCACAAGTTGAGGACTACTGATTGTGACAGCTGCTATAGCTCTAACCATCCTCCGCCTCCTCCTCGTCGCCGCCGAGCCCGAGTGCCTTACAAGCCTCGTCTGAACCCATAAATGAAGACTATCGAGCGTGGCGCCTCCTGCTGGTTCGTCAGGGGTATGACGTGTGTTGCTATTACCCCGCCGCCGGTTAAATCTCGGCAAGGGGGGGACTCATATGGCTTATTCAAGAATAGCGGTGAGGGTGGTCGCCGCTGCAGGCGTAGCTGCAGCGCTTCTTGGGCCGCAGTCGGTTTGGGGCTACAAGATCGTCTTACCCGGCATTCACGAGAGCATCACACGGGCCGCGATAGCCTGCGTTCGGGCGGCTCAGGGCGCGGAACCCACATATTGCGGTGACCGCCAACCCGCGATCCTCAAAGACGCGTACCTGGATCCAGGTGAACGCTATTCATCGGTGGAGCGGTCCACCCGCTGGTCGGATGATCCGAACAATGCGGTCGGCAGCCTCGGTATCGCGCAATACGTCTCTCGGCTGCTCGTGGAATGCGCTCGGATGACCAAGCCGACCTCCCGGCTGGACGAGGTAGGCCTGACCTGCAGCTCGCACTTCGGACGGCTTCAATTCATGCATGCGCAGGCTTCGAGAGAGCCGAACGGGACTCCGGAATCAGACCGACTCACGCGGCAGAAGATCATCAGCTGGGCCCGTTTCGCCTACCGTGTCGCTATAGAGGATCCGGCCCTTTCTCTCGACGCGGACTATTGCGCCACGGTCCGGGGCCTGGAGCATATCGGGGCAGACCTGGCTCCGGAGGGTTTCCTGCAATGCCGGAAGAGCGGGCAGGTTGCGTGGCATGTGGCGAGCCTCTTCAACATTCAATGCGGCAACATCTTCTCGTGGGGAACCTGCTGGCATCGCTGGGGGCCCCGGCCTAACCGCCGAGCCGTCCTCCTGGCCAAGGGTGCCATCCTCCACCTGATCCAGGATTCCTATTCTCAGAGCCACGTCTACCGCGGTGGCGGCACGGCGCCGGGCCCGCGAGCCAGGTTCGAGGCAAAGATAGTCTGCGCTCCGGCGAGGCACTATTATGAGTATAATTCACAGGCGGGCGGCCATCACGCTGATGCCGACGCGCCGCCGCGGCTCGACGAGAGCTGCCGACCCGGCGCGAAGATCGATGACGTGATCACCGCAACCGCGAAAGCGCTTTGGCAGATCGACCACCGTATTCCTGAAGACAAGTTCATCGAATATTTGGAAACCTCGGTGCTCGGCTGACCAAGCGGGTTAACGGTCGACGCACTTCGCTACGCCCGCCCGGCAATCTTCTTTCCGCGCCTCCGCGAGAATTCAAACCCTGACCCGCCCTTGCATCCCCCCGCCTACGGCCCAGAAGCGCCAGCGACGGCCTCTCCTCGCGATCGCCCCGCGCCGGACCGGCAGTCGCAGACCCGCGGCCGCCCTACCCGCCCCTCACTCGTCCAGAGGAATGACTTAGCCGGTCACTTTTCGTGACCGCGCAGGATCCTACACCATTTCTTCGCGCCTTCGCGTCTTGGCGTGAACCATTCTCGCTCGCTGGTCAGGGCCAAGCACCGCCGCCGCAAACAGCCCTTCTTCTCCGCGCCCTCCGCGTCTCCGCGCGAACCACCCTCTCCTCCCCCACCCTTGCATCCCCCCGCCTTCGGCCTAAAAGCGCCCGCGACACCCTCACCCCGCGAGCCGCCGCATGAGCACGACCCCAACCGCCTACAAGATCGTCGACCACGCCTACGACGTCGTCGTCGTCGGCGCCGGGGGGTCGGGGCTTCGGGCGACGATGGGGGCGGCGGAGACGGGGCTGAGGACCGCCTGCATCACCAAGGTGTTCCCG
>JAXDOX010000018.1:0-6950 GCA_034668625.1 Sphingomonadales bacterium | reverse complement strand
CGGCTCTCGACCACCTTGCCGACCGCGCCGCCGTCCATCGGCGCGCCGACCTGGAAGGGCGGCACGTAGCTCTTCACGTCGTTCATCCGCCCGCGCATGTAGGGATCGACCGACAGCCACTTGTTCTCGACCCGCACCCAGCCGTCCTGCAGCTCCTCCCGCGGCAATTCCTTAAGCTCGAAATTGTCCCCCGTCGGCAGGCCCTGGGGCCGCGACTTCAAATGCCATGCGCGGTTGGTCATGATCCCCTCCGTCGCCCCAGCGAAGGCTGGGGCCCATGCTGAGTCCGAATGGATGCCAGCCTGCGCTGGCGTGACGGGAATTGTCAAAAAGCGGCCCGGTCTCCACGGCAGGGAGGCCGGGCCGCCTGTGGCCGCCGTGGCTCTTAGTCGCCCCGGCCGCCTTCGCGGCGCTCGTAGGTGCCGGGGAAGGCTCGGTCGAGGTTGCGGGGGCCCTCGCTTCCCTCGTCGCCGCGCTCGAACAGGGCGCGGCTGCGCTCCTCGCTGCGCCACTCGCTCGTCGCCTCGTCGGCGGTCTTGTTGAGCATCACCTTGTCGTCGACGCTTTCGACCCATGAGCAGGGCACCGAATGGTGCGCCCCGCCGGCGCCGGCGTCGGACTTGGTGAGGATGATGCGGTCGCCGCGCACCTTGTCGACCGTGCCTACGGGACTGCCGTCGGAGCCAACCACCTTCATATGCTCGGTCACCCGGCCCAGCGACTGGCGCTGGCCCTGCCGCTTGGAGCGCCAGCTGCCGAACTCGGCCTCGAACTTCGACTGATGCTCGCGGCGATATTCTTCATAGTCGCGATCGAGATCCTCGATCTGGCGCCGCCGCCATTCCGAATAATAGGGATCGCTCTGGCCGCCCGAGCCGCCGGGCCGCCGGCCGCGCTCGCCGCCCTCGGAATCGGAGAACCAGCCCTCGCGCTCGCCGCGCGCGTAATGGCGGCCGCCGCCGCCGCGATCGTCTTCGCCCGAGGCGCCATAGCCGCCGCGCTCGCCCGGCCGCTCGCGGTTCCAGCTGTTGCCCGCCTGGTTGCCCCAGCCGGTGCCGAAGCCGCCGCCGCCGAAGCTGCCGGGGCCGCTGTCGCGCCCGCTGTCATTATCCCGCCGGCCGGTCATCCGCCGCTCCTGCTCCCAGCGCCTCTGGTCCGCCTCGCGCCGCCGCTGGGCCTCGTCGTCGCCGAACCAGGAGCGGAGCTCGTCGCCCGCGCGGTCGATGAAGCCGCGGTCGTCGCCGCCACTGCCGCCGCCCGGGTCGCGGTCACGATAGCCCTGGCCCTGACCCCGCCATCGATCTCCGCCGCCGGAACGGTCGTCGCCGTAATTGCCCATGATCTTGCCTCCTGAATGCGGCCCGCGCGTACAGGCACGGCCATCCGCGCCGCGGGCCCAGGTTCGAAACCGCCGCTCGAACCGCTCCGTTCCGGCCCGGAAGCCGGAGCGTTCGCCGCGCTCGCCGAACCGCATGGCGAAGGCACCACGCTCGCCTTCCGCTTGCGCCGCCCCGGTGCCTTACCCATCTGATACAGCGTTTCAGCATGGCAATGCTGGACTTTTGGCGCGGGCTGGAGAACCAAGCGGGCGATGGCGGACCTTTATTCACAATTGGGCGTGAAGCGCGACGCGGGCGAGGCCGAGATCAAGAAGGCGTACCGCAAGCTCGCCAAGGAGCTCCACCCGGACCGCAACAAGGACAATCCGGCCGCCTCGGCGCGCTTCTCCAAGGTGACCCAGGCCTATGACATCCTCACCGACAAGGACAAGCGCGCCCGCTACGACCGCGGCGACATAGACGAAGACGGCAATCCGAGGGCGCCGTTCGGCTATGGCGGCGGCGGGCCGGGCGGGGGCGGCGCCGGCGGGTTCCGGCCGGGCCCGAACATGGGCGGCATGGGGGGCGAGGAGGTCGACCTGTCCGACATTTTCGAAGGCCTGTTCGGCGGCAACCAGCGGCGCGGCGGCGGCGGCGGGCCGTTCGGGGGCTTCGGGCGCCGCCAGGCCCCGCCCCAGAAGGGCGCCGACATCGCCTACCGCCTCCCCGTCCCCTTCGAGGACGCGGCGGCGCTGCGCGAGCAGCGCGCCACCCTGCAAGGCGGCAAGACGGTCGCGATCAAGCTCCCCAAGGGCGTTGAGGAGGGGACCAGGATCCGCCTCGCCGGCCAGGGCCAGCCGGGGCCCGGCGGAAACGGCGACGCGATCGTCACCATCTCGATCAAGCCGCACCGCTTCTTCACCCGCGACGGCGACAATATCCGCCTCGATCTTCCGGTCCGCCTCGACGAGGCTTTGCTCGGCGCCAAGGTCAAGGTGCCGACGGTCGACGGCGCGGTGATGGTGACGGTGCCCAAGGGCTCGACTTCGGGCAAGACCCTGCGCCTCAAGGGCAAGGGCTTCACCGGCAAGGACGGCGCGCGGGGCGACCAGCTCGTCACCCTGATGGTCGACGTGCCCGCCGACGATTCCGAGCTGGCAGGCTTCGTCGAAGGCTGGAGCGGCAGAAAAGGAAACCCGCGGGCGCCGCTGGGCGTCTAGCATCCCGTGCTGCCCGCGCCCTCCCCCGAATCCCCCGAAGCGCGCCGCAAGAAGCTGGCGCGGGCGCGGGCGCATCTCGGCAAGTTCCGCGACAAGATGCGGCCGGGCCAATATCCGTTCGAGGTGCTGAAGCGGATCGCCATGGGCGTCTACACCGACGGCTTCATCCACGCCGGCAACCTCGCCTACCTCGCCTTGCTCACCGTCTTCCCGTTCGTCATCGTCGCGGCGGCGGTGGCGCGGCTGTTCGGCCAGACCGAAGGCGGCATGCAGGCGGTGGGCGCTTTGCTCCAGACGATGCCGCACGACGTCGCCGACGTGCTGAGGAAGCCGATCGGCGACGTCCTCCACGCCCGCTCCGGCGGCCTCCTCTGGCTCGGGGCTCTGGTCGGCCTGTGGACGACCGGGAGCTTCATCGAGACGATCCGCGACATCCTCCGCCGCGCCTACGGAGTCACTTCGGGCGCGCCGTTCTGGGAATACAGGCTTGGCTCGATCGGGTTGATCGTCGCCGCGGTGATCCTGATGCTGGTCTCGTTCAGCGTCTCGATCCTCCTGTCCGGCCTGCAGCAATTCATCGCCCAGGTCTTTCCCTATGCCGACAAATTGATCGCTCTCGTCGCTTTGCTGCACATCGTGCCCGGGCTCGTCCTGTTCGGCTCGATCTATCTGATCTTCGTCTCGCTGACGCCGCGGCGCTACCGGCGCATCCAGTGCCGCAAATGGCCGGGGGCCGCCTTCGTCTCCTTGTGGTGGCTGGCGACCACCGCCCTGCTCCCCGTCGTGCTCAGCCATCTCGGCAGCTACGACCTCACTTACGGAAGCCTCGCGGGCGTCATCATCGCCCTGATTTTCTTCTTCATCATCGGCCTCGGCGTGGTAATCGGCGCCCAATTGAACGCGGCGCTGGCGGAACCGCCGGAGCCCACCAAGCGGGAAGTCGCCGAGGCGAAGCAGGAAATCGCGCACGGCCCGGCCCAGGGGGAGACGGCATGACGGGTTTGATGGCGGGCAAGAGGGGCCTCATCATGGGCCTCGCCAACGACAAGTCGCTCGCCTGGGGGATTGCCAAGAAGCTGGGCGAGGCGGGGGCGGAGCTCGCTTTCTCCTACCAGGGCGAGGCGCTGAAGAAGCGCGTCGGGCCGCTTGCCGAAGAGGTCGGCTCGGACTTCCTCCTGGAATGCGATGTCTCCGACATGGCCGCGCTGGACTCCGCCTTCGCGACGCTGAAGGCGCGCTGGGAGACGATCGACTTCGTCGTCCACGCCATCGGCTTTTCGGACAAGGCCGAGCTGCGCGGCCAATATGTCGATACCAGCCTCGACAATTTCCTGATGACGATGAACATCTCCGCCTACAGCTTCACCGCCGTCGCCCGCCGGGCCCGCGCGATGATGCCGGACGGCGGCAGCCTGCTCACCCTTTCCTATTACGGCGCGGAGAAGGTGATCCCGCACTACAATGTGATGGGCCTCGCCAAGGCGGCGCTGGAGACCAGCGTCAAATATCTCGCCATGGACCTCGGGCCCGAAAACATCCGGGTGAACGCCATTTCCGCCGGGCCGATCAAGACGCTGGCGGCGAGCGGCATCGGCGACTTCCGCTACATCTTGAAGTGGAACGAATATAACAGCCCGCTGCGGCGCAACGTCACCATCGAGGATGTCGGCGGCGCCGGCCTCTATTTGCTCTCCGACCTCGCCTCAGGGGTCACCGGCGAGATCCACCATGTCGACGCCGGCTACAACGTCATCGGCATGAAAGCCGAAGACGCCCCGGATATTGCGACGACATAGACAAACCCTCTCCCCTTCAGGGAGAGGGACAGCCGAGCCTGAAAGGCTCGGCAGGGTGAGGGCACGACCCTATGAGAAAGATCGACGGCACCGAGGCGCTTCAACGAGTCCGCGAGCTCCGCCGCGAGATGACTCCCGCCGAGCGCCGCCTATGGAGCCGCCTGCGCGGCCGCCGGCTCGGCGGCTTCAAGTTCAAGCGCCAGGAATGGGTCGGCCCCTTCATCGCCGATTTCTATTGCTGGGAAGCGCGATTGATCGTGGAGCTGGACGGGACACAGCATGCGGACCGCGACGAATATGACCGGGCGAGGAGCGCGTATTTGAAGCGGGAGGGCTTTCGCGTCGTCCGCTTCTGGAACAATCAGGTGACGGACGAGCTGGAGCGTGTGCTTTCGACCATTCTCGCCATCCTCGAAGAGCGCGTGCCCTCACCCTCCCGCCGCGCTTCGCGCACCGGGCCCCTCCCTCTCCCTGAAGGGGAGAGGGCACGACAACCCTCTCCCCACCGGGGAGAGGGACAGCCGGGCCGCAAGGCCCCGGCAGGGTGAGGGCACGATGAGCCACAACAGCTTCGGGCGGCTGTTTCGAGTCACCACCTGGGGCGAGAGTCACGGCCCCGCGATCGGCTGCGTGGTCGACGGCTGCCCGCCCGGGCTCGCGCTCACCGAGGAGGACATTCAGCCGTGGCTCGACAAGAGGCGGCCCGGCCTGTCGCCGAACACCTCGCCCCGCCAGGAGCCGGACCGGGTCCGCATCCTCTCCGGGACCTATCAGGGTCGAACCACGGGCACTCCGATCAGCCTCGTCATCGACAATGTCGACGCCCGCCCCAAAGACTATGCGGACATGCCGCCCCGCGCCGGCCATGCCGACGCCGCCTACCAGGCGAAATACGGTCTCCGCGACCCGCGCGGCGGCGGCCGCGCCTCGGCGCGCGAGACCGCGATGCGGGTCGCCGCCGGGGCGATCGCGCGGCTCGTCATTCCCGAGGTGCAGATCGCCGCCCGGGTCGCCGAGGTCGGCGGATCGGCCGAGGAATCGCAATGGCCGGCGATGCTCGACTCCGCCCGGTCGGCGGGAAGCTCGCTCGGCGCGGTGATCGAATGCGTCGCGGCCGGAATCCCCGCCGGCTGGGGCGCGCCGGTCTACGCCAAGCTCGACG
This sequence comes from Sphingomonadales bacterium, assembly GCA_034668625.1. Classification (GTDB taxonomy): domain Bacteria; phylum Pseudomonadota; class Alphaproteobacteria; order Sphingomonadales; family Sphingomonadaceae; genus Allosphingosinicella. Next base: position 1,453 of record JAXDOX010000018.1, on the reverse strand, counting down.
CCGAGCTCGCCGGTGCTCTGATGTCGATCAACGCGGTGAAGGCGGTGGAGGTCGGCGCCGGCTTCGCGGCCGCGCGCCTCCGCGGCGAGGACAATGCCGACCCGGCGCTGGCCGGCGGGATCACCGGCGGAATCTCGACCGGGGAGCCGATTATCGTCCGCGCCGCCTTCAAGCCGACCTCGTCCGTGGCGGCGCTGGGCGTGAAGGGCCGCCACGACCCCTGCGTCGGCCTGCGCGGCGCCCCAGTCGTCGAAGCGATGGTCGCCCTCGTCCTCGCCGACCACAAGCTCCTCCACCGCGCCCAGTGCGGGTGAGTGGGAGGAGGGGGTGAGCCCACGGGACCGTCATGCCGGACTTGATCCGGCATCCACCTTTCTTCCAAGCCCGGGGGGCGAACAGAAGATGGACCCCGGATCAAGTCCGGGGTGACGTCCCTAGCGCGCCCTGACGTAGCTTCCCGGCGCGTCTTCGATCGCCTTCAATTTCCCCTTGCCGGGGATCCGGGCCCCCTCGGCCGGGACCTTCGCCGCCCCCTGCGCCTCGATCCACGCGTGCCAGTCGGGCCACCAGCTGCCCTTGTGCTCGGTGGCGCCGGCGACGAATTGCTCCAGCGTCGCGACCTTTTCCTCGTTGGTCCAATACTGGTATTTCTGCGCTTCGGGCGGGTTGACGACGCCGGCGATGTGGCCGCTCCCCGCCAGCACGAAGCGCATCGGCCCCTGGAAATAATGGGTGATCTTCCAGACGCTCGCCGCCGGCGCGATATGGTCTTCGCGGCCGGCCTGGACGTAGGACGGGGTCCGTACAATGTGGATGTCGATCGGCGTGCCGTCGACCTTCAGCTCGCCGGCCAGCACCAATTTGTTGTCGCGATAGAAGTCGCGGAGGTAATTCCGGTGCCAGGTGGCCGGCAGCCGCGTCACGTCCGAATTCCAGTGGAGCAGGTCGAACGGGGGATAATCCTCGCCGAGGAGGTAATTGTTGGTGACGTAGTTCCAGATGAGGTCGCGGCCGCGCAGCAGGTTGAAGGTCGCCGCCATGTAGCGGCCGTCGAGATAGCCCTTGTCGGCGGCGATCTGGTCGACCAGCTGCAAAGTCCCGTCGTCGACGAACAGGTTGAGGTCGCCGGCTTCCGAAAAATCGACCTGGGCGGTGAAGAAGGTCGCACTGGCGACCTTGTCCGCCTCGTCCCGCGCCTCGAGCAGGGCGAGGGTGGCGGCAAGGGTGGTGCCGGCGACGCAATAGCCGATGACGTGGACCGACGGCACGCCGATCAGCTCGCGCACCGTGTCGATCGCGTCGACCTGGCCCTTTAGGACATAATCGTCGAGAATCGTGTCCCGCATCGTCTCGTCGGCCGACTTCCAGCTCACCATGAAGACGGTGAGGCCCTGGTCCACCGCCCAGCGGATGAAGCTCTTCTTCGGGTTCAAATCGAGGATGTAGAAGCGGT
>JAXDOX010000017.1:0-39390 GCA_034668625.1 Sphingomonadales bacterium | reverse complement strand
CGGTCGTTGTAAGGTTTAGCGCGATAAAAACGATAATCGCCCCTAAGCACAATAGACACGCGCCAAAGCCCTTCATGCGCCCCTCCATGATTTGGCTAGCGATGGGTATCTCCCTCGGCTAGCTCCTGCAAACTCTCGTTCATTCCAAGTCTGTGGAACCTCATTGGGGTTCCTCACATGAGCTGAGCCACCCTAGAGCGACTCGCATAAGCTCCCCCCGCGCTTGTGCGGCGGGGTTGGGAGTTGCAAAGGGCGCAGGATGGCGGACGATCCCCATTCTTTGTTCGAGGCCTGGCTCGCCGAGGCGCGCGCCGCCGAGCCGAACGACCCGAGCGCGATGGCGCTCGCCACCGCCGATCGCGCCGGGCGGCCGTCGGTGCGGATGGTGCTGATGAAGGGCCACGACGCGCGCGGCTTCGTCTTCTACTCGAACCTCGACAGCCGCAAGGGCGCCGAGCTCGCCGCCAACCCGCGCGCCGGCCTGCTTTTCCACTGGAAATCGCTGCGCCGCCAGGTGCGGGTCGAGGGGCAGGTGGAGGCCGTCGCCGACGCCGAGGCCGATTCCTATTTCGCCACCCGCTCGCGCGACTCGCAGCTCGGCGCCTGGGCGTCGGACCAGTCGCGCCCGCTCGAATCGCGCGCCGTGTTCGAGGAACGGTACGAGGCGGTCCGGGCGCGGTACGCGGGCCGCGCGGTACCGCGGCCGCCGCATTGGTCGGGCTGGCGGGTGGTGCCGGAGACGATCGAATTCTGGACCGATCGGCCGCACCGGCTGCACGAGCGGCGGCGCTTCACCCGCGACGGCGGCGGCTGGCGCGAGGGGCTGCTCTACCCGTGAGCGGCGGCCATTCCCAGGCCGCCCACGCGGCCCATGGCGACCTCACCGCTCGGGCGGCGGTGTTCAGCGTCTCCGTCGCAACCTTCCTGCTCCTGCTCAAGGCCTATGCCGCCTGGCTGACCGGCTCGGTGGCGATGCTCGGCTCGCTCGCCGACACCGCGCTCGACGCCGTCGCCTCGCTGATCACGCTTTACGGCGTCCGCCTCGCCGCCATGCCGGCCGACCGCGAGCACCGCTTCGGCCACGGCAAGGCGGAGGCGATCGCCGCCCTCTTCCAGGTCGGCATCATCAGCTTTTCGGCGGTCGGCATAGGCTGGCGGGCGATCGACCGGCTGCTCCACGGCCAGGCGACCGCGGGCGCCGAATACGGGATCGCGGTCTCGATCGTGGCCATCGCGGCCACCTTCGTTTTGCTCTGGTACCAGCGCCGGGTCATCGCCAGCACCGGCTCGATCGCGATCGAGACCGATCACGTCCACTACCAGAGCGACCTGCTCCTGAACCTCTCGGTGATCGCCGCCCTCGCGCTCGACCAATATTTCCATGTGAAGGGGGCCGACCCGGTGCTCGGCATTGCCATCGCTTTGTGGCTCGGCTGGGGCGCCTGGCAGGCCTCGGCGCGGGCGATCGACCAGCTGATGGACAAGGAATGGCCGGAGGAGAGAAGGCGCCGCTTCGTCGAGGTCGCAGCCCGCCATCCCGAGCTGAAGGGCATTCACGACCTGCGTACGCGTACCAGCGGCATGCACGATTTCGTCCAGTTCCACGTCTGGGTCGACCCGGCGATGACCGTCGCCGAAGCGCATCGGGTGATGGACGAGGTCGAAAACAAGCTGGAGCGCGAATTCCCCGGCTGCGAAATCCTCATCCATCTCGATCCCGAGGGCCAGGTCGACGAGCCCGACAATCCCCTCGCCGAAGCCGACCTCACCCGGGACATGCAGCAATGACGGAGTATAAGATATTCCAGGTCGATGCGTTCGCCGACCGGCCGTTCGTCGGCAATCCCGCCGCATTGGTGCCGCTGGAGGCGTGGCTGCCGAACGAAACGCTGCAGGCGATCGCGATGGAGAACAACCTCTCCGAGACCGCCTTCACCATCCCGGCCGCGGACAGCGCCGCCGACTACGAGCTGCGCTGGTTCACGCCGGCGATCGAGGTGGCATTGTGCGGCCATGCGACGCTGGCCGCGGGCCACCTGCTGCTCGGCGAGCGAGACCGGGTGCGCTTCCGCACCCGCAGCTCGGGAATCCTCGAAGTCGCGCGCGACGGCGATGGTTACGCGGTGACGCTGCCGGCCTACCGCGCCCGGCCGAAGCCGCTCCCGCGCGTGCTGTCGGCGCTCGGCGTCGAGGGGCGGCCGACGCTCTGGCACGAGCTTCTCTACGCGCTTGTCGTCTTCGAGGCCGAGGAAGAAGTGCTCGCGCTGGCCCCCGATTTCCGCGCGCTGGCGGCGGAGGGCGACATCCTCACCATCTGCACCGCGCCGGGCTCCACGACCGACGTGACGAGCCGCGTCTTCGCCGCCGGCGCCGGCATCGACGAGGATCCGGTGACCGGCTCCGCCCACTCGGTACTCGCGCCTTACTGGGCCGAGCGGTTGGGCCGCGACCGCTTCTCCGCCTATCAGGCGAGCCGTCGCGGCGGCCATGTCGGCTGCCGGCTGGACGGCGACCGGGTCGTGCTCGGCGGCAAATGCGTCACCGTCCTCGAAGGCATTCTCTACCTCTGATCCTGCTCCAGCGCGTCGAGCAACGGGAGCTGGCTCGGCAGCATCTTCGCCCGCGCCTCGGCGACGCCGAACCAGCGCGCCTCCTCGATTTCGGGAAAGTCGCGATACTGTCCGCTCTTCGGCGGATATTCGAGGGTGAAGCCGTTGCTGGCGAGACCCGAGCAGTCGAACTCGCCTTCGAGCGCGAACGCCTCGACCCACTTGCCGCCCGCCTGGCGGATTCGCGCGAGCGGCCTCGGCTCGCCCGGGGGAGCGCTGCCGAGCTCCTCCTCGAACTCGCGCACCGCCGCGGCGAGCGGCGACTCGCCCGGCGCCACGCCGCCCTTGGGGATCATCCACGCCCCCGCGTCCCTCCCGCGCCAGAAGGGCCCGCCCGGCCGCGCAAGCAGCACTTCGAGGCCGCCGGGGCCGCGGCGAAAGAGGAGGATTCCGGCGCTGACCGCTGCCACTAGCCGAGCGGAACGCGAATGATGTGGCGGGTGCCCTCGGGCGAGGAAACGAGCTCGCTCCGCCCCTTCACCCGCTGGACGAAGGCTGCGACGAGGCGCGAGCCGAGCCCGCTCTTCGCCTGGTCCGGCGCGAAGCCGCGGCCGTCGTCCTCGACCTCGATCAGCGCACCGCCATCCACCTTGCGGCAGCAGACGCGGATGGTGCCCCCGCGGTCGCCGAACGCATGCTTGCAGGCGTTGGTGACGAGCTCGTTGACGACGATGCCGATCGCCACCGCCGTCTCGTTGGGCACCAGCAGCGGCTCGAGGTCGGTCACCAAAGCGATCCCCTCGGGGAGGATGCCCCGCCGGATCTGCCCGCATATCTCCTCGAGCTGGTCGTGGAGACGGGTGGCGGCGAGACCCTGGCTGCTCGGCGTCAGCGCGGCATAGACCGCCGACACCGCCCGCAGCCGCTCCGCCGCTTCGCCGAGCGCGGCGCGCACCTCCGCGTTCGCGGCCTTGCCCGCCTGGAGCTGGAGCATGGCCGTGATGATCTGGAAGTTGTTGCGGGTGCGGTGGTCCATCTCTCGAAGCGCGTGGCCGAGGAAGTTGATCCGCCGCTGCCGCTCCAGCTCTCCCGCCTGGACCTCCCGCTGGTACAGGAAGAGGGCGAAAAGCATAACGGCCTGGGTCACGGTCGTGAGGGCCAGCCCCCAGGCGTCGGAGGCGGTGGCAATCGCAAAGCTGCCCCTCACCGGTACCAGGAAGAACCAGATCAGCAGCTGGCCGCTGACGAGCGCGACGAGGCCGCTGCGCCATCCGGCGATCAAGGTCGCCAGTACCACCGCGAGATAGGCGAGCGCGAACGGCGTCCGCGAATCGAGCATGCCGACGAGGGCCGCCCGCGCCAGCACCAGGCTGGCGGCGATGACGAAGCCGGCCGCGACCTCCGTGAGCGGCCGCGGCAGCGTCCGCGCCAGCCGGCGCGGCAGATCGATGCGAACCAGCCGTCGCACCGGCTTCCCCCCATCCCGCGGGCCCCGGCCCGCTTCGGCATCCCCCGCGGATGCCGGAACGATTGTAACACATCGATGCGCCGTCGCGACACAATGACGTTGCTCATTCATGTTGCTGGGCACCGGCCGCTTCCCTCACTCCGCGCGTGGCGCTAGCCTGCGCCGATGGCCCAGCCCCGCCTGTTCGACTATTTCCGCTCCTCGGCCTGCTACCGGGTGCGCATCGCCCTCAACCTCAAGGGCATCGCCTATCGGGCCGTGCCGGTGAACCTCATCGAGGGCGCGCAGACGGCGGACGAATATCGCGCCCTCAACCCGCAAGGCCTGGTGCCGATGCTGGAGATAGACGGGCAGCGCCTCACCCAGAGCCTCGCCATCATCGACTATCTCGACGCGACCCGGCCCAAGCCGCCGCTCGTCCCCGCCGATCCGGCGGCGCGGGCGCACGTGCTGGCGCTGGCGCTCACCATCGCCTGCGACATCCACCCGCTCAACAATCTGCGCGTGCTCAAATATCTGAGCCGGGCGCTCGAGGCGCCGCAGGAGGCGCGGGACGAATGGTATCGCCATTGGGTCGCCGAGGGCCTGGCGGCGCTGGAGGCCTTGGCGGCGCCGCTCGCCGGGCGATTTCTGTTCGGCGAGGCGCCGACCCTCGCCGACATCTGCCTGGTGCCGCAGCTGTTCAACGCCCGCCGCTTCGAGGTGCCGCTCGACGCCTGGCCGACGCTCGTCCGGGCCGATGCGGAGGCGAACCGGCTGGAGGCCTTCGCCGCGGCCCACCCCGACGCTATAGGAGGCTGACCAGAAGGAGCCGAAAGATGGGCCGAGTCGAAGCGATCAACCGCAACATGGCGGACTGCGCGCCGCTGCAGTCCGTCGAGATCCCCTCGCTCCAGGGCCGGGTGTCGGAGGAGGAATGGAAGATCCGCGTCGATCTCGCCGCCGCCTACCGGCTGGTCGCGCATTACGGCTGGGACGACCTCATCTTCACCCACCTCTCCGCCCGCATCCCGGGCCCCGAGCATCATTTCCTGCTCAATCCCTACAACCTCATGTTCGAGGAGGTGACCGCCTCCAGCCTGGTCAAGGTCGATATGAACGGGCTGCCGGTTGAGCCCTCGCCCTTCATCACCAACCCGGCGGGCTTCACCATCCATTCGGCCATCCACATGGCGCGCGAGGACGCCCACGCGGTGATCCATCTCCACACGCCCCACGGCCAGGCCGTCTCGGCTCACGGCGAGGGCCTGCTGCCGCTGACCCAGACGGCGATGCTGATCCGCGACGAAGTCGCCTATCACGATTATGAAGGCGTTGCGGTCGATCTCGACGAGCGCGAGCGGATCGTCGCCGACCTCGGCCAAAAGGGGGCGATGCTGCTTCGGAACCACGGCACGCTCACCGTCGGCGAGACGGTCGGCGAGGCGTTCGTCAAGATGTACTTCCTGGAGCGCGCCTGCCAAGCGCAGATCTACGCGCTTTCGGCCGGCCGGGAAGGCTGCAACAACCCGCCCCAGGGCGCGCCGGAGGTGACCGCCCAGCAGGGCAGGATCGGCCTCAAGATGGCCGCCGGCGCCCTCGCCTGGCCGGCCTTGCTGAGGAAGATGTACCGGCTCGACCCCAGCTTCGCGACATAGGGGCGGTTCGCGCAGAGACGCAGAGGCGCAGAGAGGCCGCGCGGGCCTCGCGCGTAGCGCGTATTTGGAAAAGCGGGGAAGGAATGAAGCTTCGCTTCGATAAGGCGGAAGCTTTGCGTCTCTGCGTCTCTGCGCGAGATAATCCTTTCCTTTTGCTTTCTCCTTCAGCTCGCCGAACTGGCGACAGTGCTTATTCCTCCACCCAATCCCGCTTCAGAGTCCGCGACGCCACGATCATCAGGGCCGCGGCGAGCAGGTAGAAGAAGGTCGCCGCCATCGCCGCGTAGCGCAGCGATTCGGCGCCGTAGCCGGCCTTGAGATGATCCGAGATCGCGCCGATCAGCATCGGTCCGACGCCGAGGCCGATCAGATTGTTGATGAGCAGGAAGCTCGCCGAGGCGGTCGAGCGCATCCGCCGCGGGGCGAGATGCTGGACGGCGGTGGTCACCGGCCCGAGCCAGAGGATGTTGAGGCCGTTGGGAAGGAGGAGGAGCGGCCAGGCGATGGTGAGGCTCGGGCTCATGAAGGCGAGCAGGAAGCAGGGCGTCGTGACCAGCCAGGCGATCGCGGGCAGGCGCGCGTACCAGCGCACGTCCCGGGTGCCGAGCCGGTCCGCCAGCCAGCCGCCCGCAAACACGCCCGCGGTGCCGCCGATCAGCAGCACCGACGCCATGAACCAGCCGGTCCCGACCAGATCGAGTCCGAAGCTGCGCATCAGCACCGACGGCGTCCACAAAGCCAGGCCGTAGCCGCAGAGCGAGCTGAACGAGGAGGCGAAGGCGAGCAGCCAGAAGCTCGGCTTGCGCGCGAGCAAAGGAAAGACCTCGCCGAGCGGCGCCTGGGCCGGCCCCGAGCGATCCGGCTTGGGCAGGTCCCTGACGAACAGCAGAATCGCCGGCGCTAGCAGGATCCCCGCCACACCCATGGTCACGAAGGCGGCGCGCCAGCTCACCCAATGCGCGATATAGGCGCCGAGCAGGGTGCCCGCGGCGAGGCCGATCGGGATCCCGAGCGAATAGACGGCGAGCGCCCGCGCCCGGCGCTCGGGCGGGAAATAATCGGCGATCAGCGCGTAGGAGGGCGCCACCCCGCCCGCCTCGCCGACGCCGACTCCGAGCCGGCACAGGAAGAGCTGGCCGTAGCCGGCGGCGAGGCCGCACAGCGCGGTGAAGCCGCTCCACACGGCGAGCGCCCCGGCGATGACCGCGCTCCGGCGGGTCCGGTCGGCGAGGAGGGCGAGCGGGATTCCGAGCGCCGAATAGAGCAAGGCGAAGGCGAGGCCGCCGATCGCGCCGAACTGGGTGTCGGTGAGGTGGAGGTCGGCCTTGATCGGCTGGGCAAGGATGCCGAGGATCTGCCGGTCGAGGAAGTTGAAGATGTAGGCGAGGAGCAGGAGCGCGAGGACGACGCGACCGCGCAACTGCTCGCTCTCTCTGCTCCTCGCCATCGAGCCTCCCTAGAACTTTACGCCGAGGCTGAGGAACACCTGCCGCGGGTTGCCGTAGAAGGTGGTCACCACGCCCTCCTTGCCGAGGCTCGGGATGACGTTGCCGTTGGCGGCGCGCAGCGGCACGCCGGTCACCGGGTCGACCGCCAGGAACTGGTAGCCCGAGGTGATGTAGCGCTTGTTGGTCAGGTTCTTGCCGTGGAGGCCGATGGTGAAGCGGTCGTCCGGGCTGGTCCAGACGAGGTGCGCGTCCCACAAAGAATAACCGGGCTGGTCGAGGAAGGGGCTCGGAGTCTCGAACTGGAAGGTCTTGCTCCGCCACGAGAGCGTCGTGCTGAAGTCGAGGTCGCCCCCGGCCACCGGCACCGCCATGTCGAGCGTGCCCGACATCGTCCATTTCGGCGTGTTCTGGATACGGCGGTAGGCAGCGACGTCGAACGGTCCGCGCACCGTCGTCGCCGTGCTGGGGCCGCCCACGTTGGTGATGAACTGCTTGTACTTGGCGTCGAGATAGCCGAGCGTGCCGGAGAAATTGATGTGCGAGCCGCCGCCGGCGAAGCCGCGGGCGAGCGTCGCCACCCACTCGGCCTCGATGCCCTTCATATTGGCCTTGCCGGCGTTGGTGGTGACTCCGACGAAGGTCGGCACGCCGCCGATGATGGCGCCGACCGAGCCCGGCACCTGTACGTTCCTATAATCGGCGTAGAAGGCGGCGAGGGCGAAGCGCAGGCGGCGGTCCAGCAGCGACGCCTTGTAACCCACCTCGTAGCTGGTGACCTTCTCCGGATCGAACAGGAAGTAATCGAAAATCTCGCTCGGCTCGCGGACGCCGTTGCCGTTGAGATCGGGCGCCGCGGTGGAGAGGCCGCGCGGGTCGAAGCCGCCGCCCTTGAAGCCCTTCGACCAGCTCGCATAGAGCGTGTTGTCGGGATCGGGGAAGAAGCTGATCGAGGCGCGCGGCGTGAACTCGTTGAACCTCTTCTCGCCGCGGAAATCGGAGGTCAGGGCGCCGAGCTGGACGCCGGTGCCGCCGAGCGCCGGCGAGGCGCCGAACAGCAGGTTCTTGCGGATCACCGTCGCCCTCCGCCGGTCGCTGGTGTAGCGGCCCCCGACCGAGAGCGAGATGAGGTCGCTCGCTTTGTAGGTGAAGTCGGCGAAGCCGGCGAAGGTCTCGGTATTGACGTGGCCGAAGGTCGAGGCGGTGAGGCCTGGCAGCGCCACCGGGCTGGTCGTCGCCAGGATCACGTCGAAGATGTTCTGGGCGCTGGCGCTGAGGTAATAGAGGCCTATCACGCTCTGGATCTGCTTGCCCTCGTAGAGCAATTGCAGCTCGTTCGAGAATTGGTGGTTGGTGTAGATGGCCGGCACGTCGACGTCGGCGGCGGGGAGCGCGTCGAAGTCGATCGGGGTCGCCGTCCGGTCGTGGCGATAGCCCATGATGTCCTTGAGCGTCAGGTCGCCGCCGAGATCGAACTCGGCGTGCATGGCGCCGCCATAGGCCTTGATGTCCTGCCTGGGCGTGTTGAGCCCGGCCTGGGTGTCGTAGACGTTGCCCAGCACCGGCGCGCCGCTCAAGAGGCCCGGGATCAGCCGGTGGCCGTTGCGCGGGTTCGATTTGTCGCGGGTGTAATCGCCGGTGAAGCGGATCGAGATACCCGGCCCGGGGGCGAGCTCGAGCGTGCCGCGCGCCGCCCACACGTCCTGGTTGTAGTTGGAGAGGCCGCGGATGTTGAGATTGTCGCCGAAGCCGTCGTGGCTGAGGCGGGCGATCGAGCCGCCGATCTTGACCGCGTCGCCCAGGATCGGGGCTGAGCCGCTGAGGATCAGGTCGGCCTGCCTGTGGGTGCCGAGCCGGCCGGTGGCGCTGAAGCTCGGCCGGTCGGGCAGGCGGCGGGTGACGTATTTGATCGCGCCGCCGATCGTGTTGCGGCCGTAGAGCGTGCCCTGCGGCCCGCGCAGCACCTCGATCCGCTCGACGTCGTATATCTCGAGCACGGCCGCCTGCGGGCGGTTCAGATAGATGTCGTCGAGATAGAGGCCGACGCCGGCCTCGAAGCCGGCCACCGGGTCCTGCTGGCCGACGCCGCGGATGAATGCGGTCAAGGTGGTGTTGGTGCCGCGCGAGGTCTCGAAGGTGACGTTGGGCGTCGTGTCGGAGAGGGCGGTGATGTCGAGCGCGCCCTGCCGTTCCAGCGACTCGCCGGTGTAGGCGGTGACGGCGATCGGCACGTCCTTGAGGATTTCCGGGCGGCGGCGCGCGGTGACGACGATATTCTGGTCGCCCTGGCTGGAGGCCTCGGTCGCGGCGGCATTGGCGGCGGCGGCGCGCTGCTCGTCGGTCTGCGGGTTGGCCGGGGCGTCGGCCGGCGGAGTGCCGGAGCCCTGCGCGAAGAGCGGCGAAGCAGCGGTCAAAGCGGCGAGCGCCGTGCCCATTTTGAGGGTCGTCATCAGGCTGGTGCGGATCATCGGGCTTCTCCTGTCAGGCGGTCTGGATCTGGGGCTGGCGGACGGGCGGCAGGCTCGCCGCGAAATCGCGGAGGATGCGGTTGAATCGATCGGGTTCGTCGAGGTGCGGCGCGTGGCCGGATTGCTCGAAGCACACGCCCGACGCATTGGGCAGGGCCGCGACGAGGTGGTGGGCGGTGTCGGCGTCGTAGAGGTGGCTGTGGGCGCCGTGGACGACGAGGGTCGGCTGGCGGATGCGCCCGAGGGCGAGGCGGAAATCCTGTTCGACCAAGGAGGCCCAGACGGCGCCGATGGCGGCGGAATCGTTGCGGGCGAACTCGGCGCCGGCCCATTCGGCGAGCGGGCTCGGCGCTTGCTCGCCGTCGGGCGGGAAGATCGCCGCGCCGGCGGCGGAGGCGAAGGCGGTGAAATCCTCGGCGATCGCGCGCGAGCGGGCGGCGCAGGTCTCGGGCGGGAGGCCGAGATCCCAATCGTCGGCGTTCATCACTCTCGGGGTCATGTCGACCACGACGGCGCCGGCGAAACGGGTGGAGGCGGGGCTCTCGAGCAGCTTCCACAGCACCGCGGCGCCGAGCGACCAGCCTATGCCGATCGCGCCTTCGAGCTCGAGATGGGCGGCGAGCTCCGCAACGTCGCGGGCTAGGGTGTCGACGGTCGGGACGCCGCGCTCGCTCGGCGATTCGCCGTGGCCGCGAAGGTCGATGCGAATCAGGCGGAAGGCGTCGGCCAGCCCCCGCTGCCGCTCGAAGAAGCCTTTATGCGCCATCAGCCCGTGCAGCAGCACGAGCGGACGCCCGGCGCCCTCGTCGCTATAGGCTATCCGAGCCCCATCCGATGCGGTGAACCGCCCCAAGCCTGCCTCTCCCCCCTCGCCGCGCCCCCGTTTCAGGGTCGGTCGCAGCCTCTTGTGGAGCTCTATACTGAAAGTTGAACCAGTATTCAAGTTGGGGGGAGCAGGTACCGGATTCCGTCACCCCAGCGAAGGCTGGGGTCCCTGGGGAGTCAGCATCGATGCCAGCCTTTGCTGGCATGACGGAACCCTCGCGGGACGGCGTGCTTGCTCGCAGGCTCGGGGTGGGGCTACGGCGCGTTTACACCCCTACCGGAGCCGCGCCCCATGAACCTCCACCGCCGGGACTTCCTCTACGCCTCCGCCGCCGCCGGCCTCGCCGCCGGCCTCCCCTTCCCTGCCTTCGCCGCGCTCGACGCGAGGCTCGCCTCGACGCTCGATGCCATCGCCTGGGACGTGTTGAGGGACTCGCCGGAGACTCTGAGCCTGCTCGGCCTCGACACCGGCGCCCACGCCGCCGCTCGGGGAAAGCTCGCCGACCGCTCCGCCGCCGCCCGCGCCCGCACCGTCGCCGGGATCGCCCGCCACCGCCGCATGCTCGCCGCGGTCGACCGCGAGGCGCTCCGCGGCCACGACCGGCTGGTCTACGACAGCGCCGACTATCTGCTGAAGAACGCCGCGGCCGGCACCCGTTTCACCTATGGCGGCATCGGCGATTTCGGCGGCGGCAACCCCTATGTGATCAGCCAGCAGGACGGCGCCTACCAGGGCATTCCCGAATTCCTCGATTCCGTTCATCGGGTCGAGAACCGCGCCGATGCCGAAGCCTATCTCGCCCGCCTCGCCGCCTTCGCAATCGCGCTCGACCAGGAGACGCAGCAGGCGCGGCGCGACGCCGCCCGCGGCGTCATCCCGCCCGATTTCCTGCTCGACACCGCCTTGAAGCAGCTGCGGGACCTCCGCAACACGCCGCCCCCCAAGGCGCGGCTCGTCACCTCGCTGACCCGCCGCACGAACGAGCGGCACATCGCCGGCAATTGGGCCGCGCGGGCGGAGGCGATCGTCGGCCGTTCCGTCTATCCGGCGATCGAGCGCCAGATCGCCGCTCTGGCAGCCCTCCGCCGCAAGGCTACGCACATTGCCGGCATTGAGAAGCTGCCGCAGGGCGAGGCCTATTATCGCTGGCTGCTGCAATATTCGACCAGCACCGACCTTACGCCCGACGAGATTCACCGCATGGGCCTCGACCAGGGCCGCGAGCTCGATGCGCGGATGGACGCTGTGCTGAAGTCGCAGGGCATGACCCAGGGCAGCGTCGGAGAGCGGCTCTCGGCTTTGACCGGCGATCCGCGCCAGCTCTTCCCCGACAACGATTCCGGCAAGGCGCAGGCGGTCGCCTACGTCAACGAGAAGATCTCCGAGCTGCGCGCCATCCTGCCCCGCGTCTCGCGCATGCGCATGGCGGCGCCGCTCCAGGTCAAGCGCGTGCCGTCCGACATCGAGGCGGGGGCATCGCTCGGCTACATGAACTTCGCCTCGCTCGACGGGAAGCGGCCGGCCATCTATTACATCAACCTCAGCACCACCTCGAACTGGCCCAAATTCACCATCCCCTCGCTCTCCGCGCACGAGGGCCTGCCCGGCCACACCTGGCAGGGCGCCTATGTCGCCGAGCACCGCGAGGACGTGCCGCTGATCGCCTCGCTGATGGGCTTCAACGCCTATACCGAAGGCTGGGCGCTCTATTCGGAGCAGCTCGTCGACGAACTCGGCTTCTACGAGAACGACCCGTTCGGCCGGCTCGGCATGTTCCAGGCCTTGCGCTTCCGCGCGGCGCGCCTCGTCACCGACACCGGCCTCCACGCCAAGCGCTGGAGCCGCGAGCAGGCGGTCGACTATATGGTCGGCGCCACCGGCCGCGCCCGCGGCGCGATCACCAGCGAGGTCGATCGCTACTGCGCCTCGCCCGGTCAGGCCTGCGGCTACAAGGTCGGCCACACCGAGATCGTCCGCTTGCGCGAGAAAGCGAAGGCCGCGCTCGGCCCGCGATTCGACATACGCGATTATGACGACGCGGTGATCGAGGCCGGCGCGGTGCCGCTGGCGGTGCTGGCGACCGCGATCGACGATTATATCGCGAAGGCGAGGGCGTAACGGGGGAGGACAGGATGGTCGCGAGCGACAGCGTATTTGCCGGCTCGATCCCGGAGCTTTACGACCGCTGCCTCGGACCTTTCCTGTTCGAGCCCTACGCCGATGAGCTCGCCCGCCGCGCCGCCGCCTTGGCTCCTTCCCGCATCCTCGAGACCGCCGCCGGCACGGGCATCGTCACGGCGGCGCTGGCCGGCGCGCTGCCCGAGGCGGAGATCGTCGCGACCGATCTCAACCCGGCGATGCTCGAAGTGGCGCGGCGCCGCGTTACCGCCCCGGCGGTCGTCTTCCAGGCCGCCGACGCGCAGGCTTTGCCCTTCGCCGACGGCGGCTTCGACCTCGTCGTCTGCCAGTTCGGAGCGATGTTCTTCCCCGACCGCGTCGGCGCCTATCGCGAGGCGCGGCGCGTGCTGCGCCCGGGCGGATGGTTCCTGTTCGCCGTGTGGGACCGGATCGAGGCCAACCCGGCCGCGGCGGCGGCGGCCAGGGCGGTCGCCGCCCTGTTCCCGGACGACCCGCCCGCCTTCCTCGCCCGCACGCCCTACGGCTATCACGACAAGGCGCTGATCGAGACCGAGCTGGTCGCCGCCGGCTTCACAAGCGACGTGATCGAGACCGTCTGTCGCGAGAGCCGCGGTCCGGCGTCGGAGGCGGCTCTGGGCCTCTGCCAGGGCTCGCCGCTGCGGGCCGAGATCGAGGCGCGGGCGCCGGACCGGCTCGACGAGGCCACCGAGGCCGCTGCGTCGGCCCTGCGCGCGTCCTGCGGCGGGGCCGAGGAGATCGTCCTGCCGATGTCCGCGCTGATCGTCACCGCGCGGGCGCCGCTTGCCCGAAACTGAAAACCGGTTCAACTTCCAGCTCGGGACGGGGGGACGGCGGATGAACCTGGCGAGCGAGGGCGGCGCGGCGGCGGACAAGGCGCCGAGGACGGAGCGCGGGCGCAAGACGCTGCAGAGGCTGATCGACGCCGCGGCGGCGGAATTCGGCGAGCTCGGCTATCACGAGGCCGGGATCATCGGAATCACCCGCCGCGCCCGCGTCGCGCTCGGCACCTTCTACACCTATTTCGACAGCAAGGAGGCGGTGTTCCGCGCTTTGGTGCGCGAGATGAGCCGGGCGACGCGGGCCCATGTCGCCGAGGCGGTCAAGGACGCGCCGGACCGGCTCGCCGCGGAGCGGCTCGGGCTCGAGGCCTTCATTGCCTTCGTGCGCGCCCATCCCGAGCTCTACCGGATCATCGAGGAGGCCCAGTTCGTCGCGGAGGATGTCTATCGCGAACATTATGTGAGCTTCGCCGACGCTTATCGCCGCAACCTCGCCGCCGCCCGCCAGCGCCTGCAGATCGAGGGGCCCGCCGGCGACTCCGAGGAATCGGACGAGGCGATCGCCTGGGCGCTCATCGGCATGAGCGTGTTCCTGGGCATGCGCTACGGCCTGTGGGACAAGGGGGCGAAGCCGGCCCGCATCGCCGACATCGCCGGCTTTCTCGTCTCCGAGGGCCTGAGGAGGCGCTGAAGATGATCGGCAGCCTTCCCGACATCGTCGCCAGGCGGGCCGACCTCGCCCCCGCCGCGGTGGCGATGGAGGAGCTGGCGACCGGGCGCATCCTCACCTACGCGGAGCTGGACGATCGTGTCGGCCGGGCGGCGGCCTTGCTGCTGTCCCGCGGCGTGGCGCCGGGAGACCGGGTCGCGATCCTCTGCCGCAATCGCATCGCCTTCTTCGAGCTGCTTTTCGCCTGCGCCCGCACTGGCGCGATCCTGGTGCCGCTCAACTGGCGGATGCCGCCGGCCGAGATCTCGGGTCTCGTCGCCGACAGCGGGCCGGCGCTCGTCTTTTACGGCGCCGAGGATGAAGCGACGGCGGCGGCGCTCGCGCTGCCCTCCATCGGCCTCGATGAGGATTACGAGGCTCTGGCCGCCGCCGCACGGCCGGCCGCGGGCCTCAGGCGCGAATGGCCGGCGGACGGCATCTGGTACCTGCTCTACACCTCCGGGACGACCGGCCGGCCGAAGGGCGTGATCTACACCTTCCGCATGGCGCTCGCGAACTACGTCAATATCGGCGCCGCGATCGGCCTCACCGCCGGCGACACCAGCCTCAACTTCCTGCCGTTGTTCCACACCGCCGGAATCAACCTCCACACGCTGCCGACTTTGATCGAGGGCGGGCGGGTGCTGATAGCGCCGGGCTTCGATGCGGACCAGGTCGTCGTTTTGCTCCGCGAGCGGCGGCTCGACACCTTCTTCGGCGTGCCGACGGTTTACCAGGCCCTGCTCGACCATCCGGGCTTCGCCGCCGCCCCGCTCGGCCATGTCCGCCACTGGAGCTGCGGCGGCGCGGCCCTGCCGGAGGGCCTGGCCGAGCAAGCGCGCCGCATTGGCCTTCGCATCTGCGCCGGCATGGGCATGACCGAGACCGGGCCGACCGCCTTCCTCGCCGCGCCCGACGACGCCTGGGAGCGGCCGGGCTCGGTCGGCAAGCCGCAGCTGCTGGTCTCCGCCCGGATCGTCGACGAGGCGGGGCGTTATGTGCCCGACGGGGAGGTGGGCGAATTGCTGTTCGGCGGCCCCGGAATCACGCCCGGTTATTGGAACGATCCCGAGGCGACCCGCGCCGCCTTCACCGCCGACGGCTGGCTGAGGACCGGCGACCTCGCCCGCCGCGACACGGAAGGCTTCTGGTACATTGCGGGCCGCAGGAAGGAGATGTTCGTCTCGGGCGGCGAGAACGTCTATCCGGCCGAGGTCGAGAACGTGCTCGCCGCCCACCCGGCGGTCACCGAGGCGGCGGTGATCGCCGCCCCGCATCCCAAATGGGGCGAGGTGGGGCGCGCCTTCATCCGGACGGCGAGCGGCCAGCCGAGGCCGGCGGGGCCGGAGCTCGAAGCCTTCTGCCGCACCCGCCTCGCCCCCTACAAGGTGCCCAAGAGCTTCGAATTCGTCCCCGATTTCCCTCGCACCGCCGCCGGCAAGGTCCAGAAGCACCTGCTCGCCGCCGCCACGCCGAGCGAGCATGCCGCCGGCTGAGCCCGCGTGACTGGCCTTCGGCGCCGACGCAGGCCGCATCCGGTCGCCGACTGTCCTAGATCGATTGCGGCATTGCAATCGTGCCGATCTCCCATCGCGCGATACTGGATTGGTATTGGCTTGACGGATGGGTCTTCGTGACGGATGCTTGCTCCAGGTGAGTTGATGCGCTCACGCCGCCGCTTGCGGCCTGCGGGTGCAACCCACATGCGCATGGGAGGGGGCCGTGGGCGTTAGATTCTCTTGGCTTGGTCTGGCTGCACTGGGTGCGCTGTCGCTGTCGCTCGCTGCCTGCAATCGGCATGAAAGGCAGCCGGGCGAGGGCGCCGTTGCCGACGAGGCGGCCCTGGCGAACGTCGATGCGGCGCATTTCCACCATGCCGGCCTGCACAACGGCGTCGATTATTTCCACGACATGGACGGAGCGATCCCGCTGACCGAGGCGGAGGTTCAGGGTCGCGCGATGTGGCTTGTCTGGACCGGCGGCGACGACCGCTTCTGGAACGAGATGGTCAAGCCCACCTACGGCACTTTCGACCTCCTCAAGATCGTCGCCGGTAACCCGGCGAGCGGCAATGCCCGCACGGAGCGCTGGCGCAACCTCGGCGTCGTCAACGAACCGTGCTTCAAGCCGGCGCCCGGCCCCGACCCCAAGCGCTTCGGGCTGTGGCTCGATGTCCGCGATCCTGGATGCGGCCCCGATCCCTTCGCCGACGAGAAGCTTTATCCCGGTGTTCCGTACAAGGCGCGCGGCAAGACTCTGCCGCTCGGCTCCTATTACGGCTATCCGACCGGCATCGTCGGCCTGAGGCTTTTCCCCAATCCCGATTTCGACGAGGCGGCGGCGCGGCACTGGGGCGACGGCTCCAGATATTATAATGACGAGCGTTTCTACGGCGACAAGAATTTGGTGCGCCCGTACCGGGTCGGCATGTCCTGCGCCTTCTGCCACGTAGGGCCGAGCCCGACGCATCCGCCGGACGATCCGAACAATCCGAAATGGGAGAATCTGAGCTCCACCGTCGGCGCGCAATATCTGTGGATGGACCGCATCTTCTACTGGAACTGGAAGCAGCGGCCCGAGAGCTTCTTCTACGAGTGGCTGCAGACGATCAAGCCGGGGACGATGGACACCTCTCTGGTCTCCACCGACAACATCAACAACCCGCGCACGATGAACGCGATCTACAACCTGCCCGCGCGGCTCGACATCGGCTACCATCTGGGCCGCGAGACGCTCGCGGGCGGCCAGCTCGACAACGCCCAGTTCAACGACATCGAGGCGGTCAAGGACAACAAGCTGCTGACGCGGCTCTACGACAAGCCGACCACTTTCACGCCGCACGTCCTCAAGGACGGCTCGGACTCGGTCGGAGCGCTCGGCGCGCTCAACCGCGTCTACCTCAACATCGGTCTCTATTCCGAGGAATGGATGCGCCACTTCAATCCCGTTATGGGCGGCAAGACGGTGAGCCCGATCCGGATCGCCGACGCCAAGGTGAAATCGTCCTACTGGCAGGCGACCAGCGCCGGCACGCCGGCGACGGCCCTGTTCTTCCTCAAGGCGGGCCGGCCCGACCGGCTGTCGGCGGCACCGGGCGGCGCGGCCTACCTGACCGCGAGCGACGACCAGCTGAAGCGCGGCAAGGAAGTCTTTGCCGACACCTGCGCCCGCTGCCACTCGAGCAAGGGTCCGGTACCGCCCGCAGGCTACCGGCTCGGCGGCACCGCCGGCCCGCATTACCTCCAGCAGTTCAAGGAATGGTGGCGTTGGACGCAGACTGCGGAGTTTAAGGCCAAGATGCGGTTAGAGGTCGACAAACCCGACTTCCTCGACAACAATTATCTCTCGACCGACGCCCGCATCCCGGTGACTCTTTTGCGGACCAATTTGTGCAGCCCGCTGGCCACCAACGCCCTGCGCGACAACATCTGGGACAATTTCTCGTCCGAATCCTACAAGAGCCTGCCGAGCGTCGGTATGGTCAGCTACAGCGATCCCTATACGGGCGACCGGGCGACCTATGCGATGCCGGCCGGAGGGCGCGGCTACACCCGGCCGCCGACGCTCATCTCGCTCTGGTCGACGGCGCCCTATCTGCTCAACAACCGGCTCGGGCCGAAGGTATTCGATCCCAGCCCGGCGGTGAAGAACCGGGTCGCGGTCTTCAACACCTCGATCCGTCAGTTGCTGTGGCCCGAGACCCGCGAGAAGGACCCGGTCTTCGGGAACCGGGTCGAAGGCGTGATCGACCGTACCAAGCAGCCCAGCTGGCTGTTCCTGCCCGGAAGCTATCTCCCGATCCCGGACACCGATAACAAGCTCCTCCACGATGGCCTCTTCAAGGCTGTGAGGGATGCCCTTTCGTCTCGCTGGTTCGACGGCGAGGGCAACGTCAAGCTGGGTCCGATTCCGCGCGGCACGCCAGTCGGCGCGCTCACCAATATCAACCTGCGCGGGCCCGAGAATGACGACAAGCACGCTCAGCGCCGGGGCGATATCACGCAATTCTTCAAGGTGATCCGGTTCGTCAAGCACCTCGTCGACGTGCTGATCGGGAACGAGGCGTCGCGGCCGGCGAACGACGCTGCGGCGCTGAAATCCTTCGAGCCGCTGCGCGGCGACCTGCGCGGCCTCAGCAAATGCCCCGATTTCGTGGTCAATCGCGGCCATTATTTCGGGACGGCCCAGTTCGTCCGCCGCGACGGCCTGACCCCCGACGAGCAATGGTTCATAGGCAACGAGCAGCCGCTCGGCGACGCCGACAAGGAGGCGCTGATCGCCTTCCTCAAGACGTTCTGATGGCGGACGGATTCGACTGCGACTATGTCGTCGTCGGATCCGGCGCCGGCGGCGGCACGGTCGCCGCTCGCCTGGCCGAAGCGGGCCGGCATGTGATCCTGCTCGAGGCCGGCGGCTGCCCGGCGAGCGGCACGCGGCTCCCGTGCGACTACGACATCCCAGCCTTCCATCCCTTTGCCTCGGAGAATGAGGCGATGGCCTGGAACTTCTGGGTCGAACATTATCCCGATCCGGCCCAACAGCGCCGCGACGACAAAAGGGTCGAGGGCAAAGGCATTCTCTACCCGCGCGCCGGCACGCTCGGGGGCTGTACGGCGCACAACGCCATGATCTTCGTGACCCCTCAGGCCTCGGATTGGGACGGCATCGCCGCGACGACGGGCGATGCCGCCTGGTCCGCCGCCGCGATGGCGCAATACCAGAAGAAGGTCGAGCGCTGCATGCACCGGCCGTCGATGCGGCTGCTTGCGCGGATCGGCCTGGACCGAAGCGGCCACGGCTGGCGCGGCTGGCTCCCCGTCGGCGTCGCCATGCCGCTCCAGGCGAGGCGGGACCGGCGGATGCGCGCCCTCTTGGAGCGAGGCGCTCTGGCCGCCAGCCGAAGCATTTCCGGGGGGCGGGGATGGCTGCGGCGGCTGCTTACCGGAATGCTCGACCCGAACGACGCGCGGATGAACGGGCGGGAGGGCGTCTGCTACACCCCGATCGCGACGGCCGGCTCCCGGCGGCGAGGCGCGCGGGAGCGGGTGCGGGAAGCGCAGTTGGCGGCACCCCCGGTCGGTGGGAAGCTCGACGTGCGCACGGGCTGCCTCGCCACGCGCATCCTCTTCGACCAGGGCGGCGCGGCGTGCGGCATGGAATATCTGGCGGGCGAGCATCTCTATCGTGCCTCGCCTCGGGCGAGCGACGCCGCGCCGGCCCTGGCGCCGCGGACGGTCACCGCGCGGCGCGAAGTGATCCTAGCCGGCGGCGCCTTCAACACGCCCCAGCTGCTGATGCTGTCCGGCATCGGTCCGGCCGCCGGTCTGGAAGCGCACGCCATCGCCGTCCGGGCAGACCTTCCGGTGGGGGAGAATCTCCAGGACCGCTACGAGATCTGTATCCAGTATAAGCTGCGGCGCCCCTGGTCCTCGATGGCCGGCGCCAGGTTCGACCCCGGCGACCCGCTCGGCGCGCTGTGGGAAAGCGGAAAGGGCGGCATGTACGCCTCGAACGGCGCGGCGCTGGCGATGAAGCGCAAGTCGCGCCCGGACCTCGGCGATGCCGATCTATTCATCATGGCGCTTCTCGGCTCCTTCCACGGCTATTTCCCCGGCTATTCGGCCGAGCTTCGCGACAAGCCGGACGTGCTGAGCTGGGCGATCCTCAAAGCCCGGACCACCAACCGGGCCGGACGCGTGACGCTCCGCTCCGCCGATCCGCGGGATCCGCCCGAGGTCCAGTTCAATTATTTCCACCAAGGGGCCGTCGCGGAAGCGGATCTCGATGCGGTCGCGGCGGCGGTCGGCATGGTCCGGGCGGTGGCGCAGCCTCTGCAGAAGTCCGGTCTGCTCGGCGAGGAGATCCTGCCGGGTCCGTCTGTGCCGCCCGAGGGGCTGTCCCAATGGGTGCTGGATAATGCCTGGGGGCATCATGCCTCCTGCACCTGCCCGATGGGGCCGCCCGGCGGCGGCGTCCTCGACAGCCGGCTGCGCGTCCGTGGCGTGCCGCGGCTGCGGGTCGTCGATGCTTCGATCTTTCCGAGGATTCCGGGCTATTTCATCGTCAGCGCCATCTACATGGCGGCGGAAAAGGCCGCGGACATGATCCTCGAAGACGCGGCCGCCGCGGCTGCGTCGGCACGGATGAAGGAAGCCGCATGAGATTGCTCTGGCTGCATGAGCTGCTGACCTGGGGGCTGCTCCTCGAGCGGCGGTTCGAGCCCTTCTTCCGCCGCGCCTGGAACGCCCGGTTCCGCAACGCCTGCGCGGCTGTCCTGCAATGGGCGATCAACCTGTCGCGCCGCGACGAGAAGCTGGCCCTGGCCGAGGAGACGATCCAGCCCAATGAGGAGCGGGACGTCCAGACGATGATCGATACCATGCGCGACCACCTCGTCCAGGATTTCCCGCCCGAGAAAATGGAGCGGGCCGGCAATACCAAGACCCACGGCGTGGTCCGGGCCGAGTTCATCGTCCACGACAATCTCCCGGAGCGCCTGCGGCACGGCATCTTCGCCAAGCCGGGGCGCTACAAGGCCTGGGCGCGCTTCTCGAACCCGGGGCCGCACGTCGAGCCCGACATAGACGATGTCGGCTTCGTCAGCCTCGGCCTCAAGGTGATGGGCGTCGACGGGCCCAAGCTGATGGACGACGAGAAGGGGACGCAGGACTTTCTCGCCATCTGCGTGCCGACCTTCCCGACCCCCGACGTCAAGGCCAATGCCGACCTCCAGATCTGGAGCAAGCGCGAGCTGCCGATCTGGTATTTCCTCAACCCGAAGAAGCACCACATCCGCGACTTCCTGATGCAGGCGCTGTGGAACGAGACGCAGTACAACCCGCTCGGCCACAATTTTTACAGCTGCGTGCCCTATCTGCTCGGCGAGGGGCAGGCGATGCAATATGCCTTTTTCGGCAAGTCCAAGGTGCACCGGAAGATCCCGCGGGTGCCGTTCCGCCCGCCCGACAATTACCTGCGCGACAACATGGTCAAGACGCTTCTCGAGACCGACGTCGAGCTCGAGATGACCGTCCAGCTGCAGACCGATTCCTATCGGATGCCGATCGAGAATGCCTCGGTGCTGTGGCCGGAGCGGCTGTCGCCGCGCATTCCCGTGGCGACGCTTCGCATCCCGCGCCAGCGCTTCGACTCGCCCGAGCAACTCGCCTTCGCACGCAACCTCTCGTTCAATCCCTGGCATTGCCTGCCGGAGCACCGCCCGCTCGGCAATCAGAGCCGGGCCCGCAAGCGGATGTACCAGACGCTCGCCCAGTTCCGGCAGAAGAACAACAAGGTACCGCATATCGAGCCGACCAGCTGGGCGCCGTTCGGGTAGCGGGAGACGATCAGGCCCGAGCGATATATTTGAGCGCGCGCAGGCCCGGCAGGAAGAAATAGGCTCCGCCTTCGACGGTGACGAAGCGCGGCAGGCCGGTGTAGCGGGTGCACGGCCCCTCGGCGCGCGGCCGCGTGAAGTTGTCGGTCGCCACTCCGCCCGGATAGGGCTCCCGGCAGCCGGTCAGCGGATCGGCCTCGTTCGAGAGACCGGCGAAGCTGGGGTTGGTCAGCCAGGCGTTCTGGATGAACTCGAAATGCCGGGTGAGGTTCGAGTTCAGGGCCATGAAATGCAGGCCCTGCTCGGTTCCCGGCCGGCCGTAAGGCCGCCCCCGCCGGAGCAGGCGATGGAAGCGCGACGTGGCGATGACGTCGTCTTTGACCGTGCCCCACAGGCCGAGCAGGACGAGCAGGTAATGAAGCAGGCCGCGTCCGCCGCCGGGTATGTCGCCGGTGCGCGGGTTGGCGCGGCGGATATGGCCGCCGAACGGACAGATATGGCCCTCGGGATCGCAGTCGTAGGTGAAATTGTCCTCCGGGTCGTCGAGGCCGGTCACGTCCACCCGGGCGAGGCCCTCGAGCGGCTTGCCGTCCTTGCGCCGGCCGATCACCGCCTGCGCGAGGTCGAGCGAGCCTTCCTCGCCGGCCGCCCGCTTCGTCCAGTCCCAGAAGCCCTCGACGTCCTGCCTGAGCGTACGCAGCACGAGGAAGGAGCCGTTGCGGCCGAAATCCCGCCCGTCGGCATCGTCGATGCTGGGCGGCAGACCTTCGGCGCCCGACAGCCTGGTCGGGACGAGCGGCCGGTCGCCGATCAGATTATATTCGTCCAGATAGCCGAGCAGAACCTCGCCCGCGCTGATGTAGTTGGTATAGAGCTGGTCCTTGGTGCCGCCGGGCGTGCGCTGCCCGTCCCAGTCGATGCGCGGCTGCGATATGCCGTCCTTGAAGCCGAACGGCTCTATCCCGGGCGGAGAGCAGTCGAGCTGCGGCTGCAGCACCTCGCAGCTCTGGCCGAGTCCGGCCAGGGTGGCAGCGGCGAACGCCTCGATGTCGTCGCAGTCAGCATAGAGCATCACCAGGAGATGCGGCTCGTTGCCCTTGCGCCCCCATTGCCAGCGGCTCGGGCTGTTCTCGCCGACATCGCCCAGCCGCTTCGAGCGGCCCTCGTCGCTGGCGATTCCGGCGAGGAAATCGGCGGGGAAACCCGCAATCACTTCGTCGGGCACGCCGAGCGCGGCAAGGCCGGGCGCGGTGATGGCGACCTGCAGGACCCGCTCGATCCGGCGGCCGGCGATCCGCGCCGCGTCGAACTCGTCGACGCTCAGAACCTCGGCCTGGCCCAGCCACTGGCGCGCTTGCGCCTCGCGGCCCGGGCGAACCCGAACGAGCAGCAGCCGCGAGCCGTCGAGCTTGCCGAACCCGGAGCGCACCAGGGCCTGAATGTCGTCGCGCTCGAGAATGGCCGTCGGCATCGTCCCTCCCTCAGATCTCGGCCAGCCAGCGGCGGATCGAGCGCTCGTCGTCGCGGCGGCTTTCGAGGCCTTTGCGGAGGCGCGCGTTGCGGGCGAGATCCTGGCAGGTCAGTCCGGGATAAGCCTTGTACCAGACCGGGGTCGGGAGCTCGTGGCGGCGCAGGAAATTCTTCCAGTCGCGCTCGCGGTTCGCTCCACCCCACAGCAGCCAGCGGGTCTTGGGAATGCCGATCGCGGGCGCGAAGGTCAGGTTCAGGCCGAACGCCACCTTGTTGACGAAATCGTCCATATAGGCCTCGTGCGAACCGTCATAATCGCTGGCGAAATACATGCGCTTCTTGTCGTCGAGGAAGATCCAGCGCGCGCAGTGGATCGTCCTCACCCGCGCCAGCTTGCCGCGGGTCGTGATGTGGCGGGCCGCCCAGTCGACCAGCCAGAGTATGTAGCTGGCGCTCCAGCGCCGAAACACGCCGGGCTGGACCGATCCCATTGCGCCGAACGGATTGGTGATGTCGTGATCCTCGTAGCGCGAGAGCTCCGCCATCAGCGCCGGCGTGCGCAGCGGCGCGATCACCGGATTGGCCTTTTCGAGCCGCCTGAGCTTGATCGCCAGCAGCGGCGCGAGGACGATAAGGACCGGCGTCATCAACAGGATGATGATCGGTGCCACGATCAGATCGACGAGGTTGGCGATCCACTGGCCGATCGGCGTCGGCGCCTCCGGCGTCAGCTTCACGCCGCGCCGAGCGACGGATTGGCGCAGCTTTTCCTTGGTCTCCCGGGGCGAAGCGGCGGGGAGCGCCGCCAGCTCTTCGCGAAGGACGTCGTGGAGGACCGCCTCCTCGCGCGACTGCACCACCGTGCGGCCCCGCCAGTTGATGTAGAACGCGATGCTCTTGACGGTATTGGCATGCAGCCAGGCGCACAGGTCGGCGCTCTCGTCGAAGCCTTCGCAATGGCTGAACAGGCGGCGCAGGCCATCGCCCGCTACCGCGGCCATCTCATCGATCTGGGCCTTGGCCGGCCCGTCGCAGACGACGAGAAGCGCGAGCCGCACCGGGCAGGGGAAATAGAGGTTTGGAAAGTAGGTGCGGTCGGCCAGCGTGCGGTCATCGAGAAGCAGGAGGCGCGCGAAATGAATCCGCGGAAAGCGGTCGAAGGGGAGGACCGGATTGCCGGGATCGGCGAGCCCCGGCTTCACCGCCATCGATGCGAGCAATTCGTCGATCGACGGCCGGGCGCCCGCCCGCAAGGGCGCGGCGATCATGAAATCGTATTGCGGCGTCACCGCGGCGGCCCGCTCAGGAGAATTCGAGCGCGAAATCGATCAGCCGGGATTTCTTCCAATAGACTTTACCGAGATAGAGGTTCGGCGCGATCAGCCGGATCTCGTCGCGCACCCACTCGGCCACCGTCGAGGTCTGCGAATAATCAAGGACGATGCATTCCTTGCCGTCGAGCCAGCTCGGCCCCTTGTAGACCTGAGCCACGATCGCCTTGAGTCCGAAGGGGAGGATGTGGTTGCGCAAAGTTCCGTGCTCGCGGTCGAATTCCTTACCCTGCCAGGCGAACAGGGTGACCGCCCTCGCCAGCATACGGCTTCGCGGTGTTCCGGGTGCGATGATCGCGGTGCCGTGCGCTTCGCCGTCGGGGATCGGCCCCGCCTCGTGCGCCGAAAACAGATCGTCAAGTTGTTTCTGCTGCATCTGCAGCAGATCGTCCACCGTCACGGCCATAGGTCGATCCCCCTTTCGACTCGTTCGTGATGAACAAGTCTAGTCGAGGGCGTATAACATGCAAGTCGCTGACGAGCGTTAGTCCTTCAACGACGCTGTGGGATTTGCGCGTCGGATTTCGTGACCGGCGGGCGAAGCCCGCGGCGCGGCGCCCCAGTGAGCATGATTTCAGCGACTTGAATGGAGAAATGGTCGGGGAGAGAGGATTCGAACCTCCGGCCCCTGCCTCCCGAAGACAGTGCTCTACCAGGCTGAGCTACTCCCCGACCGGTTCGGCCGCTCGAGGCCGCCGGAAGACAGGTCGCGGGTCTATAGGGTCGGCTTTTGCGGAGCGCAAGCGCCGCTTCAGCGGCCGAGCACGGCCAGCATTTCGGCGACGGCGGTGAACTTCTCGCGCGGGCTGCCCTCGCGGGCCCGGCCCGCCTCTGCCGCCTCGATCAGCTGCCAGTCGCGGAAGGTCACCGGTTCGACCCCGCGCGCAGTGAGAAGGAGGTCCAGCCCGGCCCCGCCGTCGCGGGCCGGCGCCTCCCCGCCCGGCGGCATGGCGGCGGCGATCTTCTCCGCGACCTCGAACCCGTCCGGCCGGTTGGTGCCGATCGTTCCCGTCGGCCCCCGCCGCGCCCAGCCGACGCAATAGAGCCGGTCGGTGATCACCCCTTGGTGATTGGCGAAGCGGCCGCGGCCATGCTCGTAGGGCACCCCGGCGATCGGCGGAGTCTGGTAGCCGATGCAGCTCACCACCAGGCCGCAATCGACCGCGTAGCGCTCGCCGGTGCCGACCGAGCGCAAGTCCGAGGTGAGCTCGGTCCTCTCCACGATCACCTGCTCGACGCGCCCCTCGCCCTCGATCGCCACCGGCATGGCGAAGAAGTCGAATTCGATTGTCTTCGCCCGATCGCGCGGCAGCGCGGCGAAGCCGCGCAGGTGGGTCACCGACTTGCGCATGCCCGGCTCGAGCAGGGCGTCGTCGGCGGCCGGCGGGAAGTCCGCGAGGTCGACGGTCGGGGTCGCTCCGCGGAGGTGGCCGAGCTCGCCGAGCTCCTTGGGCGTCATCGCGATCTGGTGCGGCCCGCGGCGGCCGAGGACGTGGACGGTGCGGATCGCCGAGCGGTCGAGCGCGTCCAGCGCGTGGGCGGCGATGTCCGAGCCGGCGAACTCCGCGCGCGTCTTGGCGAGGATCCGGGCGACGTCGAGGGCGACGTTGCCGTTGCCGATCACCGCCGCCGCGGCGACGTCGAGCGGCGGGTCGAGCCCGGCGAAATCGGGATGGCCGTTATACCAGCCGACAAAGGCGGCCGAGCCGACTACGCCGGACAGCTCGCTCCCCGCAATGTCGAGTGGCCGGTCGTGCGGCGCGCCGGTCGCCAGCACCACCGCGTCGTAGAGCGAGAGAAGCTCGTCGACCGAGACGTCGTCGCCGATCGTCACATTGCCGACGAAGCGGACGTTGGGGCTGAGCGAGACCTTCTCGTAGCGCTTGTAGACCGCCTTGATCGACTGGTGGTCGGGCGCGACCCCGGACCGGATCAGGCCGTAGGGAACGGGGAGACGGTCGATCAGGTCGATCGCGACCTCGTCGCCATAGAGCTTCTGCAGCGCTTCGGCGGTGTAATAGCCGGCGGGCCCCGAACCAATCACCGCGACGTGCCGCATGCCTTGCCCTCCTCGTGCGGGCGGGATGCTAGCGCGGTTCGGCGGGGTGGCAAGCCTGCGATGGCGGCTGCGCGTCAGCGTCCGTTCAGCAGCCCTGTGCAAGCCGCGGTCCATGATCCGCCCCCTGCTCCTCGCCGTCGCCGCGCTCGCCGCCGCGCCAGCCTTCGCCGCTCCTGTGAAGCCGCTGGCGCAGGAGGAAGTGCGGATCCCGTTCGCCGATTTCGGCGGGATCCGCAGCTTCCAGGCGTGGAGCGACGACGTCGTCTATCTCGAGGACCGGCATAACCAATGGTACCGGGCGCAGCTCTACGGCCCCTGCTACGGCCTCGGCTGGGCCTTCGGGATCGGAATCGACACCGGCGGAAGCTCGACCTTCGACCGCTTTAGCCGCCTGATCGTCGGCCGCGAACGCTGCCCGATCCAGTCGCTGACCCGCAGCGACAAGCCGCAAAAGCCCTGGAAGAAGCACAAGGCCTAGTCGTCATGCCGGACCTGATCCGGCATCCATCTTCTTGCCTCAGCCTGGCAAAGAAGGTGGACCCCGGATCAAGTCCGGGGTGACGGTTTCCGCGCGGCTCAACCGCCTTTCGTCTTGTCCTCCAGGATGGCCGCGCCCTTGTTGCGGAGCAGGGCGGCGATGCCCTGGCCGAAAAAGGACAAAGCGGGGGGCAGGACCACCTCCAGGCGGACGTTCGCCTCGTTGACGTCGATATTGGCTTTTATGTCCTGCGCCATCGCCTGGACGCGCAGCGCCAGCCGGTTGCCGGTCCAGCGGCTCTCGACCTGGGCGCCGCCGGGTATCTGCTGGCCGAGGCGGCCCATATTCGCCTCGATCCGCCGCCGGGCCTCGGCGGCGCCGAGGCTGTGCGGCAGCTCGACGATTATGGGATTGCTCATGATCGCGCCCTAGCCCGTGCTCCGCGGCGCGCCAAGCGATTGTGGCGCTTGGGTTACAGCCGCGTCATATTTTTTGCAGCGCAGCAATAAACCACTGCGTCCTCGGCAGAAAATGGCCTAGATTCCTCCCGACCGCAGCCGGGGGGCTGCCTTTTCTCGGGAAGACGCCATGACCAGCCTGACGCGCGCAGCGCTCCTTACCTCGCTCTCCACCCTCGCGCTCGCCGCCGCGCCGGCCGCCGCGCAAGGCGGGCCGCCGCCCGGCCCGACCGCCGAGAGCCAGGCCGGCAACCCCAATGCCGAAGGCAATCAGGGCATCGACAACCAGCAGGCGATCGTCGTCACCGGCACCCGCCGGACCGACCGCACCGTCGCCGACAGCCCGGTGCCGGTCGACGTGATCGGCGCCGACGCCATCACCAACACGGGGCAAACCGAGACCAACCGCATCCTCAACTCGCTGGTGCCCTCGTTCAACTTCCCGCAGCCCTCGATCGCCGACGGCTCCGACGCGCTCCGCCCGGCGACCCTTCGCGGCCTCAGCCCGGACCAGACCCTGGTCCTCGTCAACGGCAAGCGCCGCCACGTCTCCTCGCTGCTCAACATCAACGGCACGGTCGGCCGCGGCAGCGCCGCCGTCGACCTGAACCTCATCCCCGGCCTCGCGATCAGCCGCATCGAGGTGCTGCGCGACGGCGCCTCGTCGCAATACGGCTCGGACGCGATCGCCGGCGTGATCAACATCCAGCTCAAGAATTCGAGCCACGGCGGCCGCGCCAGCGTCACCTACGGCAAGTACATCACCACCATCGACAACGTCGCCAACGTCACCACCCTGCAGCTGACCGCCGCCGGCCAGCCTCAGCTCGATCCGGCCGACAATCGCTATCTGCTCGCCAATTACGACGGCGACCGCAAGGCGCATGACGGCACGCAGGTAACCGCGGGCGCCAATTTCGGAATCCCGCTCGGCCCCCACGGCTTCATCAACGCCACCGCCGAATACCGCTATCGCGAGCAGACCAACCGCGCCGGCTTCGATCTCAGGCCGAACTACAACCGGCCGACCGCCGCCTTCGACCCGCGCGAGGCGACGTTCAACCGGCTCGAATTCCGCTTCGGCGACCCCAAGACCCGCGACTATAATTTCTTCGTCAACAGCGGCTTCGAGTTCGGCGGCGGCTGGGAGCTCTACGCGTTCGGCTCCTACGGCCACCGCTTCTCGGACAGCGCCGCCAATTACCGGCAGCAGAACAACGCCGCGAACCGCGATTTCGGCGCTCTTGCTCCGAACCAGACGCCGAACGCGGCCAATTTCGTTCCGCTGACCCCGAACGGCTTCCTGCCGCTGATCGATACGACGCTGAAGGATTATTCCGGCACGGTCGGCGTGCGCGGCGACCTCGGCGGCTGGAAGACCGATTTGTCGATCGGCCGCGGCCACAACAGCTTCGACTACCAGGTCAACAACACCCTCAACACCTCGTTCGGCACCGCCAGCCAGACCTCGTTCGACGCCGGCGGGCTGCGCTACGGCCAGACCGTCGCCAACCTCGACGTCGCCAGGGAATATCAGGTGGGCTTCGCCAAGCCGCTGTCGGTGGCGTTCGGCGGCGAATATCGCGAGGAGGATTTCAAGATCCGCCCCGGCGAGCTCCAGTCCTACGCGATCGGGCCGCTGTTCCGGCCGTCCTTCACCACCACCGCCGCCAATTGCGCGACCCAGCAGGGCGTGTTCAACGCCGGCACCAACGTCTGCAGCTTCCCCGGCCGCGCCGCGGGCGCCGGCGCGCAGGGCTTCCCGGGCATTCCGGCGAATGCCGCGACCGACGTCAACCGCCACAGCTATGCGGCCTATGCCGAGCTCGACACCGATCCTATTCAGGGCGTGACGACCACCATCGCCGGCCGCTACGAGCATTTCTCCGATTTCGGCGATACCTGGAACGGCAAGTTCGCCGCCCGGTGGGAGATCGTGACCGGCTTCGCGCTGCGCGGCTCGGTGTCTAACGGCTTCCGCGCCCCGTCGCTCCAGCAGCAATATTTCACCACCACCTCGACCAACTTCATCGCCGGTGTGCCGGTCGACATCTCGACGGTGGCGGTGAACAGCCCGGTCGCCCTGGCGCTCGGCTCCAAGCCGCTCAAGCCCGAGAAGTCGGTGAACCTCAGCCTCGGCGCGACGGCCAATCCGCTGCGCGGCCTCACCCTCACCGCCGACTTCTACTCGATCAAGATCAAGGACCGCATCGTGCTGACCGAGAATCTCGGCGCGGCCGGCAGCGGCACCGCGGCGCAGAACGCGGCGGTGAAGGCAGTGCTCGACGCCAACGGCTTCAACAGCGTCGGCGCCGCCCGCTTCTTCATCAACGGCCTCGACACCACGACCCGCGGCGTCGACATCGTCGCCGCCTATAATTTCCGGGCGGGGAACATGGGCCGCTGGACGCTGACCGCGGCCTATAATTACAACAAGACCAAGATAAACCGGCGCCTGAACGCGCTCGGGCCGCTCGCCACCATCCCCGGCCTCGTCCTGTTCGGCCGCGTCGAGGGGATCCGCTTCACCGACGGACAGCCGCGCGACAAGATCGTGTTCAGCGCCGACGGAACCGTCGGCGATTTCGGAATCACCGCCCGCACCACCCGTTACGGCAAGGTAGTCTCGCCGGGCGCGGCTTCGCCGATTTCCGACCCGACCAGCCTCACCGCCTACGGGCCGGACGACATCTTCCTGGGCTCGAAGTGGATCACCGACCTCGAGGTCCGCTGGAAAGCGGGGGACCGCGCCGAGTTCGCGATCGGGGCGAACAACCTGCTCGACGTCTATCCGGACCGCTCGCCCTTCGGCCTGCGCCCGGCCTCGATCGGCGGCGTCTATCCGGCCAACCAGGAATATATCCCTTATTCGATCTTCTCGCCCTTCGGCTTCGGCGGCCGGTTCCTCTACGGCCGCATGTCGGTCAACTTCTAGAGCGGACGGCATCGGCAAACGAAAAGGGCTCCGCCAGCGATGCCGGAGCCCTTTCGTTTTTGCGCCTGAGCAAAAGACTCAGCCCGTGGGCTGGCCGCCGTGGCCGCGCTCGTTCTGGCTGTTCTTGTCGCCGGGGCCGCTATTGCCGGGGCCGCCCCCGTAATTCGGCTTCTTCGCGCCGCCGGAGACGGCGCGGAGCTCGTGGCTGGTCAGATGACGCATCTCGTCCTCCTTCAGGCCGGCTTGCCGGTCGTCTTGTAGGTGATCGTCGTCGTGATCGCATTCGGGTTCGAATAGATCGAGTTGTTGACGACGCCGCCCGGATTGGTGGTGACGCTGATGGTGGTGAGGTGCGGGTTGGCCCCGCCGCTGACCGCGGTCAACTCGCTGGCATTGAGGACACGCATGGGTCTTCTCCTGTTTTGCGCACCGACAGGAGGCGCGCATGCCGGCAACCGGAGCGCCTTCACGCCGATTGCACAAGCCGCGCTTTTTCGCTGTCCCCGAACGGCACGATCATGGGTAACGCGTTGCTAACCAGCCCGTGGAACCGTCGCTTAACCGGCCCCGCCTAATCCGGTCCCCTCTAGCTGCTCGGAACAAGCAGGCGAGGAACCAGGATGCGGGCGCTGAAGCGGCTGATCGGCCTTCTCAGAAACGAAAAGGGCAACGCGCTGATCATCGGCGCGGCGACTTTGCCTTTGATCCTCGGATCGGCGGCGTTCGCGGTCGATTCGATCCAGATGGCGCTGATGAAGCGGCAGCTCCAGCACGCCGCCGATTCCGCCGCGATGGCCGGCGCCTACGCGCTCGAGCAGAACGTCGATCCGGAAGATGCGGTCCATCACGACCTCGATCAGAATTACTTTCCGATCCTGACCCAGGCGGAATCGGTGGTCGTCGGCCCGAGCGGCGGCTACCAGCAGACCGTCCGCGTCCAACTGACCACGGCGAAGAAGCTGCCCTTCTTCTCTTTGTTCACCCACTCGACGACGACGATCACCGGCGACGCCACCGCGGCCTTGGTCCAGACCGGTAATTTCTGCATGCTGTCGCTCTACAACGGCACCGATCCCGGAATCGACGTCAACGGCACCGCGGACGTCACCCTGGGCTGCGGCATGGCGGCCAATTCGACTGGCCTGCAGGGCGTGACGGCCGGCGGCAGCTCGACGATCAGCGCCGCGCCGATCATGGCGGTCGGCGGTCTCGATGGGACCAGCAACAATTTCGTCGCTCCGACCAAGCTGCAGCCCCATTCGCAGGCGCAGGCGGACCCCTTCCTCAGCGTTCCCAATCCGAGCCCGCCCAGCCCCTGCACGCCGGGCGGCGCGCTGACCGGCGGCACCTACGCGACCGGCACCTATTGCTTCACCTCGGTGGGGATCCAGCCCAGCAACGCCGCGACGTTCGGTGACGGCTCGGTGATCTACGTCAACGGCGGCGATGTCGACATCAAGGGCGACTTCACCGCCTATAATTCGACGCTCGTCATGACCGGGACCAACGGCCAAGCCGGCAATTTCACGATGGACGCGCAGGCCAATCTTAGGATGACCGCGCCGACCAGCGGCACCTACAAGGACCTGATCGTCTACCGCGACCGGCGTGCGCCGAACGTCGGCATCAAGATCAACGGCGGCGCCGGTTCGCAATTCTCCGGCGCCATCTACATGCCGTCGACCGACATGGAGTTCACCGGCAACAGCGGGATGAACGTCCAGTGCCTGCAGATGGTCGGCCAGAAGCTGATCTTCCGCGGCACCGCTCAGCTCAACAACAGCTGCAACGTGCCCGGCCAGACCAACGGCTTCCAGCTCACCTACGTCAAGCTGATCGCCTGAGCCATGACACAGCGCCTCGCTCCTCTCCTCGCCCGCCTCCGCCGCGACGAACGCGGCGCGAGCCTCATCGAGTTCGGAATCATGGCGCCGGTCCTCGCTCTGCTGGTCGGCGGCGTCGTCGATCTCAGCGAAGGCCTCTCGGAGCGCTACAAGATCCAGCAGGCGGTCACCCGAAGCCTCGAGCAGCTCCAGACCCAGCCGGCCCAGGCCGACTTCAACAAGTCCGACGTCGACTACACCTATCTCCAGACCGAGGCCGCCACCGCGGCGGGGGTTCCGGCAAGCCAGGTGACGCTCACCAAATGGCTGATGTGCGACGGCGTCAAGCAGGGCTCGTGGACCGGCAGCTGCCAGTCGGGCCAGGACACGGCGCGCTACGTCCACCTCCAGATCGTGAAGACGTTCAGCGGCTTCTTCTTCATGAAATCAAAGCAGATGACCGCCACCGGCGCGGTGAGGGTGCAATGATCATGATCCGCAATCTAAGCCGCGACGAGGGCGGCGCCGGCGCCGTGGAGTTCGCGCTGGTCGCGCCTGCTTTGCTCGGCTTCATCATCGGCCTGACCCAGCTCGGCATGCTGTTCTTCGCCAATGCCGACCTCCACAATGCGGTGGCGGCCGGCGCGCGGGTGGCGGTGGTCTTTCCCCGCCCGTCCGACAGCACGATCACCGGCAAGATCACCTCGATGCTGACCAAGCTCGACCAGACCAAGCTCAGCACGCCGACCATCGCCCACGGCACCGACGGCAACGGCAACGATTATGAGGACATCGCCGTCACCTACCAGGTGCCGCTCAATTTCATCTTCTTCAAGACGCCGGCGATCACCCTTCGCGAGAACCGCCGCGTCTTCGTCCAGTCGACGAACCAGGTGACTCCCACCACCAACCCGTCGAGCACCGGCAGCACGAGCACCAGCACGACGAGCAGCGGCGCGACGAGCTCGACCAGCAGCGGCACGACGAGCTCGACCAGCGCCACCAGCAGCGGCACGACCTCCAGCACGTCGGCGACGTCGGCCAGCTCCACCACGTCCAGCTCGACGAGCAGCGGCACGACCAGCTCGACCACCAGCTCGAGCAGCTGGGGGACGACGAGCACCAGCACTACCAGCTCGACCACCAGCGGCAATAACGCCTCGAGCGGGAACGCCTCGTCGAGCGGCGATCACGCCCACGGCAATTGCCAGAGCGCCAAGAACTGCTGACCTGAGGGGGACAGCCTATAAGGCTGTCCCCCCTTCGCCGTCTCCTGACTCGACAGCAGCGAATGCACGGCCTAGCACCCTCGCGGGGACTCCTTGAAATCGGCCGTTCGTGACCTATCTATTTGAAATGCTGAAATTAATCCGGTTTGCGGCGCTCTCGCTGGCGGCGCTCTTCGTCCTCGTCTCCAGCCCCGCGGCCGCCGACGAGCTGCCCGAAGGGCAGGGCAAGGCCGATTATCTCGCCTGGCTTGCCCGCGATCCGGGCGCCCGCGCCGAGGTCCTCTCGTTCAAATCCTATCTCGACGCGGCCGACGTCGAGGACGTCGTCCCGACCTGGGAGCTGGTCCGCACCGCAAGCATGTGGCGCCAGTGCGACGGCCCCCGCTTCGAGGTCGCGCCGATGACCGAGTGGACCCATATCGCGAGGACCCTCCAGTTCGTGCGTAACCATGTCGAGCCGGTGATCGGCCCGGTCGAGGTCGTCTCGGGCTTCCGCGACGAGGCGCTGAACCATTGCGCCCACGGCGCGCCGCAGAGCGCCCACCGCCATTTCTACGCGATCGACATGGTGCCGCTGGGAACCGTCAACCGCGAAGGGCTGATGCGCAGCCTGTGCAAGATCCACGACCTCAGGGGCGAGCAATACGATATCGGCCTGGGCTTCTATTCGGGCACCCGCTTCCACGTCGATTCGCAGCGTTTCCGAGTCTGGGGCGCCGACGGCAAGAGCGCGACCAGCCCCTGCAACACCGGTGTGTTCGCCTGAGATAGCGACAATCGCTTTCCGCCCGGCCGCGGAGCGCCGGAGCTTCGGCTTCCGGCCCCACCCGCGAGCACCGGCGAGGCTCCGAGATCCTTGCGCCCCGACCGGCGATATGATCTGCTCCTCGGCGGGTAGGGGATACGGCGATGGGGCTCAGGCGACCGGTTGTAGCAGCTTTGGCCTTGGCCGTGCTGGCCCTGTCCGGTTGCGGCGGCGACGGCGGCTCAGGCGGCGGCCAGACACCGACTCCGGCCCCGCCTCCGCCGCCTCCCCCGCCGCCTCCGCCTCCCGCGCCGGCCCCGACGCTTCAGACCCTGGCCAACCAGCCGCCGGTCCCGGTCTTTCTGGCCATGCTGCTGACCGACGGCACCGTCATGGTTCAGGCCGACCCGGAGGGTCAGCCGGGACGCACGGCCGGCGATTTCTACAGGCTGCGGCCGGATGCCTTCGGCAATTATGCGGCCGGGACCTGGTCTCGCCTCGCCTCCCCGCCCGCCGGCTACGCGCCTTATGCGTCGGCCGAGGCCGTGCTCGCCGACGGCCGGGTGCTGTTCGTCGGCGGCGAATACAACCAGGACGATTACAGGCTTCCGTTCGCCCCGACGGCGCTGACGAACATGTCCGCCATTTTCGACCCGGTCGCCAACAGCTGGACGATGATCCCGCCCCCGCCGGGCCAGGACTATATCGGCGACGTCCCCTCGACCATCCTCCCCGACGGGCGCTTCATCTTCGGCAGCAAGCTCGACAAGCGGATGTGGTCGCTCGATCCGGCGAGCCTGACCTGGACGGCGTTGGCGTCGACCGGGAAGAACGACAATTTCGCCGAAGAGGGGTTCACCCAGCTGCCCGGCGGCAACGTCCTGGTCGTCGACCTGACGACGATTCCGCAGTCGGAGCATTTCCTGCCGGGGTCCAGCGCCTGGATCCAGGACGGCCCGACGCCGGTCACTTTGACCTCGCCGACCGGCTTCCCGGGCGGCCTGACCTATGGGCCGGCACCGGTTCAGGTTGTCGGCGGCGTCACCTACGGCCCCGGCCCGGCCGGCACCTATTTCCCGCCGGGCGAGATCGGGCCGGCGATCCTGCGCCCCGACGGATCGGTCTTCGCCACCGGCGCGGCGGTGGCGGGCCGGGCGGCGCACACGGCCGTCTACCGGCCCGGCGCAACCCCGGGTCAGGCCGGGAGCTGGACGGCGGGCCCCGATTTCCCCCGCATCGACAATGCCGACGACTCGTCGGCGGCGCTGCTGCCGGGCGGCAACGTCCTCGTCGCCGGCACCAGCGGCTCGCTCTACGAGTTCGACGGCACCAGCTTCGCCTTGACCTCCGCCGGCCCCGTCAATGCCAGCAACGGCGTCGCCATCTTCCTTTTGCCCCTGCCGTCGGGCCAGGTGCTGGTGCTGAGCCCGCAGCTCAACGTCCTGGCGCGGGTCTATACGCCGCTCGGGGGCCCGCAGGCTTCCTGGGCCCCGACCATCGCCGCGGTACCGGCCGCTTTGGCGCGGGGGCAGACCTATACGCTCACCGGAACCCAGCTGAACGGGTTGAGCGAGGCGGCGGCCTATGGCGACGAGCTCAGCTCGGCGACCAACTATCCGCTCGTCCGCCTGACCAACACGGCGACCGGACACGTCTTCTACGCCCGCACCCACAACCACAGCTCGATGGGCGTTGCGACGGGAGCGGTGCCGGTTTCCACGCAGTTCGACGTGCCGGCGGGCACGGAAACCGGCGCCGCCACCCTCGTCGTCATCGCCAACGGCATCGCCTCGGCGCCGGTTGCGGTGACCGTGGGATAGCGATTGCGGCCTTGGCCGGTCGACCGTGGGGCAAAGGAATGCCGAATGCTCAGAGCCGGGAAGCGCCGGCCGCCGCGCCGTCCCTGCGCGAGCAGCGCGGCACGTCGTTCAACGCCTGCTGGAGCTGCTGCCCCCCCGAAGCGCGCGCCTGCTTCGGCGCATCGCCCGGGGAAGAGCGATCGTCGCGCGCCGGCCGCCCCCTATTCGCCCGTCCGCCAGATCACGCGCTGGGTGAGGACGCTGCGGGTCGGCTTGCCCGCCGCGTCGAGCGCCGGCTCGAACCTGGCCCGCTCGTGAAGGACGGCGCAGGCCATCGCGTCGAGCGTGGCGTAGCCGCTCGTCACCTCGACCATGCAGTCCTTCAGGCCCCCGGTCTCGTCGATCATCATCATGACCTGGCTGGTGCCGCCCTCATGCCCGAACAGGGCCTGGTCCGGATAGTCGCTGTCCGAGAAATACCGGGCGAGCGGCTTCAGCGACCGGGCATGCCGCGTGAGACGATCCGCGGCCTCGCCGGCGTTCCAATATTGGCGAAGGTCGGCGTTGCACTTGTCGAGCCCGTCGAGCACGGCGGCGATGCTCGGCAGGACGAGGCGGTAGTTGAGCGGGCCGCCGTGGAGGACGATTTCGCCGGCGCTCCTCAGCACCTCGAGATCGCCGCGCGCGACGTTGATCCAGATGATGTCCCCCTTGCGGTCGGTCCCCGGGAAGTGGAGGCCGTTGGTGCGGGCGGAGGCGCCGCCGAGATTGCTGGTCAGCTCGAACTCGAACGCCTTCTGCGCCTGGCCGCTCCGCAGCACCATCAGCCGGACGACCGTGCCGTTGGGCGACGGGCGGATGGCGAAGGTCAGCGGCTTGTCCGCCGGGCCGTAAGTGGCGATCGCGGTGCAGGCGGTCATGCCGTAATCGAGGTTCCACGGCTTGAGCGGCCGCTGGGGCTCCGGCGGCGCGCCGGCCGCGGCGCAAACCGGCAAGGCGGCGCAGGCGAGAAGAGCTAAACTACGGAAAAAGCTGGACATAGTCTCGCCCTTGCCACGGACGGCGGAGGTGTGCAACCGGCTCCCGTGCTACGTCGCCCCGGCGCGCGCCGCCGGCTGCGGATGGTGGGGCACCATGATCAGGGTCCGCCCCTCGACCCGC
The DNA here is from genome assembly GCA_034668625.1 of Sphingomonadales bacterium. Classification (GTDB taxonomy): domain Bacteria; phylum Pseudomonadota; class Alphaproteobacteria; order Sphingomonadales; family Sphingomonadaceae; genus Allosphingosinicella. The sequence goes on along the minus strand of JAXDOX010000017.1, from coordinate 2,525 downwards.
CACGAGGCGAGCTTCGACAGGAGGTTCATGCCGACCACGTCGAGATTGCCGAAGGCGGGCGAGACGACGACCTTGAGGTCGCGAGCGACGACGTTGCCGAGGCGCAGCTCGCGCACCGTTCCGGTCCGCCCTTGCGCGAGCCCGTTCGCCGTCCTCAGCACCACCGGCAGCGGGCCCACGCTCGGCGCCACCCCGGCGGCCGCCGCCGTCTCCTCCGACAGCGCGGTCACGGTCGCGCCGCTGTCGATCAGCATCCGCCTTTTGACCCCGTTCACGCTCGCGTCGGCCCAGAAATGGCCGTCGCCCGCCATCCGGATCCTGACTTCGCCCCCGGTCACCTCCTGGCGGTCGAGCCCCAATCGCGACGCCAGGCGGGCGAGGTGCGGCTCGTAGGGCGCCTGCTGGAGCAGCAGGAAGAAAGCGAAAGCGGCGAGCGCCAGCGAGAACACCAAGCGCACCACCCGCCCGACCACCGGCATCCGCATCACCACCGCCAGCAGCAGCGCCCCGACCAGCGCGTAGAGCGCGAGATGCTGCCATTCGGGCGAGACGGCCACCGGCACAATCCTTTCACCGGGCACCGCCTGCGACGACGAGCGCTCCAGCCTCGCCTTCTACAACCGCAAGGCGGCTTTCCGGAAGCTGAGGCGCAGCCCATTTCCGTACCGTTTTCGTTCTAATTCTTCTTGCCTTCTAGGAAAAAACCTATTCCATAGGCGAATGAACGATTCGCCTCCTGGTTGGCGGCACCCGCCTCCCCTGCTAACGCCCGCCGGAAATGACCGAGCTTTCCAGAATCCGGAACTTTTCGATAATTGCCCATATCGATCACGGGAAAAGCACGCTCGCGGACCGGCTGATCCAGCGCACCGGGGGGCTGACGGACCGGGAGATGGTGCGGGGGCAGATGCTCGATTCGATGGACATCGAGCAGGAGCGCGGCATCACCATCAAGGCGCAGACGGTGCGGCTCGACTATTTGGCCCGCGACGGCAAGGCCTATGTGCTCAACCTGATGGACACGCCGGGCCATGTCGACTTCGCCTACGAGGTCAGCCGCTCGCTGGCCGCCTGCGAGGGCGCGCTCCTCGTCGTCGACGCCGCCCAGGGCGTCGAGGCGCAGACGCTCGCCAACGTCTACCAGTCGATCGAGCACGACCACGAGATCGTCCCCGTCATCAACAAGATCGACCTCCCGGCCGCCGACATCGACAAGGTGCGGCGCGAGATCGAGGATATCGTCGGCCTCCCCGCCGGCGGCGACTGGCGGGACGGGGGAGCGGTGCTGACCTCGGCCAAGACCGGGATCGGCATCGACGACGTCCTGGAGGCGATCGTCGCCCGCATCCCGCCGCCCACGGGCGACCGCGACGCGCCGTTGAAGGCGATGCTGGTCGACAGCTGGTACGACCCCTATCTCGGCGTCGTCATCCTCGTCCGGGTCATCGACGGCGCGATCCGCAAGGGCCAGAACGTCAAGTTCATGGCCGGCGGCACCGTCCATTTGGTCGACCGCGTCGGCGCCTTCCGCCCCAAGATCGAGGCGATGGACGCGCTCGAGGCGGGCGAGATCGGCTTCATCACCGCCCAGATCAAGGACATCTCCGAGACAAGGGTCGGCGACACCATCACCGACCCGCGGCGCCCCGCCGCCGAGGCGCTGCCCGGCTTCAAGCTCGTCCAGCCGGTCGTCTTCTGCGGCCTCTTTCCCGTCGACGCTGCCGATTTCGAGAAATTGCGCGAAAGCATCTCCAAGCTCCGCCTCAACGATGCGAGCTTCAGCTTCGAGATGGAGACGAGCGCCGCGCTCGGCTTCGGCTTCCGCTGCGGCTTCCTCGGCCTCCTCCACCTCGAGATCGTCCAGGAGCGCCTGACCCGCGAATACGACCTCGACCTCATCACCACCGCGCCGAGCGTGGTCTACAAGATCCACCTCACCCACAAGGACGCGCAGGGCCAGCAGCGACTAGAGCTCCACAACCCGGCCGACATGCCCGACCCCAACCGCATCGCGACCATCGAGGAGCCGTGGATCGAGGCGACCGTCTACGTCCCCGACGAATATCTCGGGCCGATCCTCAAGCTCTGCCAGGACCGGCGCGGCATCCAGAGGAACCTGACCTACGTGGCGGGGCGCGCCCAGCTCACCTACGAGCTGCCGCTCAATGAAGTGGTGTTCGATTTCTACGACCGGTTGAAGAGCATCTCGCGCGGCTATGCGAGCTTCGACTATCACCAGATCGGCCACCGCGAGGGCGACCTCGTCAAGATGAACATCCTGGTCAACGGCGAGCCGGTCGATGCGCTGAGCATGATCGTCCACCGCGCCGCGGCGGAGGCGCGCGGCCGGCACATGTGCGAGCGATTAAAAGACTTGATACCTCGTCACCTGTTCAAGATCCCGATCCAGGCAGCGATCGGGGGGAAAGTCATAGCCCGCGAAACCATCGCCGCCCTCCGCAAGGACGTCACCGCCAAGTGTTACGGCGGGGACATCAGCCGGAAGAAGAAGCTCCTCGAAAAAC
>JAXDOX010000016.1:0-16304 GCA_034668625.1 Sphingomonadales bacterium | reverse complement strand
ACGACACGGTCAAGGGCTCGGACTGGCTCGGCGACCAGGACGCGATCGAATATCTGGTGCGCGAGGCGCCGGCGGCGGTCTACGAGCTGGAGCATGCCGGGGTGCCCTTCTCGCGCACCGACGAGGGCAAGATCTACCAGCGCGCGTTCGGCGGCATGATGCAGAATATGGGCGAGGGGCCGCCGGCCCAGCGCACCTGCGCGGCGGCGGACCGGACCGGTCATGCGATGCTGCACGCTTTGTACCAGCAGAGTTTGAAGCACGACGCCGATTTCTTCATCGAATATTTCGCGCTCGACCTGATCATGGAGGGCGGCGAATGCCGGGGCGTGATCGCCCTGTGCCTCGAGGACGGGTCGATCCACCGCTTCCGCAGCCACGCGACGGTGCTTGCGACGGGCGGCTACGGGCGGATCTATTTCACCGCCACCTCGGCCCACACCTGCACCGGCGACGGGAATGCGATGGTGCTGAGGGCGGGGCTGCCGCTGCAGGACATGGAGTTCGTCCAGTTCCACCCGACCGGGATTTACGGGGCGGGCGTGCTGATCACCGAAGGGGCGCGGGGCGAGGGCGGGTATTTAACCAATTCGGAGGGGGAGCGGTTCATGGAGCGCTACGCGCCCTCCGCCAAGGACCTCGCCAGCCGCGACGTCGTCTCCCGCTCGATGGCGATGGAGATTCGCGAGGGCCGCGGGGTCGGCGCCAGCAAGGACCATCTGTGGCTCCACCTCGACCATCTCGACCCCAAGGTCCTCGCCGAGCGCCTCCCGGGGATCACCGAGACCGGCAAGATCTTCGCCGGCGTCGATTTGACGCGGCAGCCGCTGCCGGTGGTGCCGACGGTCCACTACAATATGGGCGGCATCCCGACCAATTATCACGGCGAGGTGGTGACGCTGAAGGGCGGCGACCCGGACTCCGTCGTGCCGGGGCTGTTCGCGGTCGGCGAGGCGGCCTGCGTCTCGGTGCACGGCGCCAACCGCCTCGGCTCGAACAGCCTCATCGACCTCGTCGTCTTCGGCCGCGCCGTCGGCCACCGCGTCGGCGAGATATTGAAGCCGGGGACGCCGCTGCCGGCCCTCTCGAAGGGCGGCGACGAGCTGGCGCTGACGCGGCTCGACCGCTTCCGCTTCTCGAAAGGCGGCAGCCCCACCGCCGAGATCCGCACCGCCATGCAGCGCGTCATGCAGGCCGACTGCTCCGTCTTCCGGGCCGAGAAGACCCTCGAGGAGGGCAAGGGCAACATCGACGCGGTCTACCGCCGGATGGACGATATCCACGTCACCGACCGCAGCCTCATCTGGAACACCGATTTGATCGAGACCCTCGAGCTCGACAATCTGATTGCCCAGGCGGTGGTGACGATGCACTCGGCCGCCAACCGCAAGGAGAGCCGCGGCGCCCACAAGCACGAGGATTATCCCGAGCGCGACGACGCCAATTGGATGAAGCACACGGTGAGCTGGTTCGAGGGCTGGGGCGGCCAGGGCGGCGGCGTCGCGATCGACTACCGCCCGGTCCACGACTACACCCTCTCCGACGACATCCAGTACATCAAGCCCAAGCCGCGGGTGTACTGACCCGGCCATGGGCTGGGCCGAAAACGAGGTCGAGGAGCGGCCGACCTTCGTCACCCATCTCGAATGCTCGGCCACCGGCGAGCGCTACGCGGCGGATCGCGTCCACGGCCTGTCGCGGGCCGGCAAGCCGCTGCTGGTGCGGTACGATCTGGAGGCCGTTCGGACCCATCTGACCCGGGAAAAGCTCGCCGGGCGGCCGGCGGATCTGTGGCGATGGCGGGAGCTACTGCCGGTGCGGCGGGCGGAGGACATCGTCAGCCTCGGCGAGGCGGCGACGCCGCTGGTGCCGCTCGACGCGCTCGGGCGCGAGGCGCGGGCGCGGGCGCCGCTGGTCAAGGACGAGGGGCGGCTGCCGACCGGATCGTTCAAGGCGCGGGGCATCGCCGTGGCCGTCTCGATGGCGAAGGCCTTCGGCCTGACGCGGATCGCCATGCCGACCAACGGCAATGCCGGCGCAGCGCTCGCCGCCTACGGCGCGCGGGCGGGGATGGCGATCACCATCTTCTGCCCCGCCGACACGCCCGAGGCGAACCTGGCCGAGATGGCCGCGCATGGCGCCGAGGTCCACCGGATCCATGGGCTGATCGACGATTGCGGCCGGCTCGTCGCCGAAGGCGCGGCGCGGGGCGAATGGTTCGACATGGCGACATTGAAGGAGCCCTACCGCCTCGAGGGCAAGAAGGTGATGGGGCTGGAGCTCGCCGAGCAGCTCGGCTGGCGGCTTCCCGACGCGATCTTCTATCCGACCGGCGGCGGCACCGGCCTGATCGGCATGTGGAAGGCGTTCGCGGAGCTCGAGGCGCTCGGCTTCATCGGCTCCGAACGGCCGCGCATGGTCGCGGTCCAGGCGGAAGGCTGCGCGCCGATCGTCCGGGCCTTCGAGCGCGGCGAGACGCAGGCCGAGCGCTGGGCGGACGCGCGCACGGCCGCTGCGGGCATAAGGGTACCCAAGGCGATCGGCGACTTCCTGATCCTGCGCGCGGTGCGCGACAGCGGCGGCGCGGCGCTGGCGGTGTCGGAGGCGGAGATCGCCGCCGCCGTGCGGGACGCGGCCCGGCGCGACGGGCTCCTGCTTTGCCCGGAAGGCGGCGCGACGCTGGCCGGCTGGCACCGGGCGCTGGCGGCCGGGCTGGTCGGGCCCGACGAGCGAATCCTCCTGTTCAACTGCGCCAGCGGTCTCAAATACCCTTTGCCGTCCGACTGACCACCCCGCCGTGCAGCGGCCGTGGAGACGGCGAGGTGTTATCTTGCATCCCTCTCTGCCGAAGCGCCGGGGCGCGGCGGGCCGGCTTGACCCCCCTCGCGGGCGACCTCACACCGCGACGAACAGGAGGATGCCATGAGCTTCACGTCCGGCGCCGCGCGCGCTCCCTCGGTCAAGCTGGCGCTCGCCATCCTGATCGCCGCTCTGCTCTCGATCCCGCTCTTCTCGGTCTGGCTGATGGTCTACGACCGCCAGCAGCAGTCGGTGGAGGCGATGGCGAGCATCGCGACCGGCTGGGGCGGCCCGCAGACGATCGCCGGGCCCCTGCTCGTCATTCCCTACCGGACCAACGTCACGGAAACCGTCAACGAGAACGGCAAGCAGGTCACTCACAGCCGCGAAGTCTGGCAGGAGCTCACCCTGTCCCCCGAGACGGTCGATCTCGCCACCGATGTCCGTCCGGAACGCCGCAAGCGCTCGATCTACGAAGTCGTCGTCTACGACGCGGCGGTGCGCGGCAAGGCGCATTTCGTCATGCCCGCCGATCTCGCCCGCTCGGGCGTCGCGCCCACCGACGTCGCCTTCGACCGCGCCGAGCTACGCTTCGGGATCAGCGATCCGCGCGGCCTCGCGCCCAATCCGCGCATCCTCGCCGCCGGCAAGCCGCTGAGGCTGCAGCCCGGCGGCGGCATCGCCGCGACCGGCGGCGGCGGCTTCTTCGCCTGGCTCGACGCCGCGAGCCTTTCCGCCGCGCCGATCGACGTCGACTTCGCCTACGGCGTGCGCGGCAACGGCAGCCTCTCGCTGGCGCCGCAGGCGGGCGAGACGCGCTGGCGGTTGCGCTCGGCCTGGGCGAGCCCCTCCTTCCAGGGCGGCTTCCTTCCGGCGAGCCGCAGGGTCGGCTCGGCGGGCTTCGACGCGACCTACCGCATCGGCAATCTCGCGCTCGGCCAGTCGCTGGTCGCCACGGGCCCCGCCACCAACGCCTCGGACCGCGCCGCCGTCCGCTCCGACAATGCGGGCAAGCCCGACACCGCCTCGGGGCCGCTCGAAGCCGGGGTCAGCCTGATCCAGCCGGTCGACCTCTATTCGCAGGTCGATCGCGCCGCGAAATACGGCTTCCTGTTCATCGGCTTCACGTTCCTCGCTTTCCTGCTGTTCGACCTGATCGGCGGGGTTCCGGTCTCGGCGGTCGAATATCTGCTGGTCGGCGCGGCCTTGATCCTGTTCTTCGCCCTGCTGCTCGCCTTCGCCGAGGTGATCGGCTTCACGCCCGCCTACCTGGTGGCGAGCGCCGCGATCATCGGCCTCGAAACGGCTTATTCGGCGGCGGTGCTTGGGAGCTGGCGGCGCGCGGCCTTCATCTTCGGGCTGCTCACCGCGCTCTACGGGGTGCTCTACATCCTCTTGAGCCTCGAGGCCTTCTCGCTGCTGATCGGCTCCCTGCTGCTGTTCGCGGCGCTGGCGGCGGTGATGTATCTCACCCGCAACCTCAACTGGGGCGGCCGCGCCGAGGCGGAAGCGCCGGCCTAGCCGATCGCCACCGCTTCCAGCGCCTGCCTGACCCTCGCCATGTCCGCCGCGAAGGACCTGGCGAGGGTCTCGCCGTCCAGCCCGGCCCGCTCGACCGTCTGCGGCATCGACAGGCCGACGCGCAGGGTCGCCCCCCAGCGTCCGTCCGGCAGCCTGACGCACTTGACCGGCTGGCCGAGACGGACGCCGTAAGCGAGCATCGCCTCGTGCCAGCGCGTCGAGTCGTCGAAGCTCGCGCCGTCTGCGCCGAAGCCGGTGAGGTCGAGGGTCGAGAGCGTGCGCATCTCTATGGGGTGGGTCTCCGCCGTCTCCTTGTCGCCCGGCGGATAGGGGGCGACTCGGCGCGCCGGCGTGGGATCGACCAGCTCGTCGCGAACCGCCTGGTGGAAGGCGAGGATGATCCGGGTCACCTCGTCGAGGCCGAGCCGCTGGAAGCGCTCGAGCTCGAAGTGCGAGGCTTCGAGGCGGAGGAGGAGGCCGGGGTTAGCGCTGTCCTCGAGCCGCTCGGCTCCCGGCCAGCCGTCCGGCCATTCGGCGCGGCGAAAGATCGTGGCGAGGCCCTCGGCGAGCGGCTCGGCGCGGGCGCGGAAGGCCGGCGGCAGGAAGGCGAAGCCGCTGAACGGCGGCCCGCCCATGAACTTGGATCCGGTGACCAGGACGATCGCGCCGCGCGCCAGGTAATCGGCGATGGCGGGCGAGGTGATCCGCGCCTGGCAGGCGTCGACGACGAAGCTCGCCGCCTCGCCGTGGCGTGCCTCCAGCGCATCCAGATCGGCGAGCGACGGCAGGATCAAGCCCGTCTTCGAGCCGTGGACGAGGTGGACGAGGACATGCCGCCCGGCCGCCGCGGCGCCGGCGATCGCCTCGTCCATCCGCGCCGCGATCTCGGCCGAAGGGCGCGGCCGGCCGGCGGAGTCGCGGACCGGGACGTCGATCATCTCGACCCGAGTCTCGCCGAAGCCCGGCACCGGCGCCCCCGCCTCGGTGGCGATGCCGAGCGCCGTGCTCTCCGCGAAATAGCGGCCGAAGGCGGAGTGGATGCAGCCGCTCCCAACCTCGTCGGCGCCGAGCAGGATGTTGTGGATGCCGTTCGGGCCGCGCCCGGCGACGGCGGCGAGGGCGACATATTCGAGGTCGGTCCCCGACGGCGCGAAGACGATCTCCACCGCGTCCGGCAAGGCATAGGCCCGGCGCAGGCCGGTGCGCAGCGCCTCCAGCCGTGCCGCATAGCCGGCCCCGTCGAGCCCGCGGCCGAGCTCGGCCAGAATCGACTGGACATGAGCATGAGCCGGCGCCGAAATATCGTTGGCGGTCGAGGAGGCATAGGCCAGCACGCCGCTCGGCCGCGGCGCGGAGAAATAGCGGTTGAGACCTGAATCGGGTTTCAGGTCGAGGCGCGCGTCGCCGCCGGTGGCCATCAGGCGCGTCGCGTCGCCTAGGCTCGTCTCGTCCATATCCCGCCCTTGGCCAAAGCTTGCGGCTCCATTATGTCCGCCGCGCCCGTTCCTCAAGCAAGGCCGCCCGATTGCCCGTGCCCCGCCCGCTCACCATCCCAGAGGAAGCGAAGCAGCGCCTCCGCATCCTGTTCATCGCCAAGCACGCGCTCTGGAAGGGCGGCCTCCACCCGGTGGACGGCAACCATGCGCTCTACCATGTCGAGGTGCGCGAGATCCTGCGCGGCCTCGGCCTAAACCTCGTCCTCGCCGATCGCTACGACGCCTTGTTCGACAAACCGGACGTGGATTTCGTGTTCCCGCTGCTGAACCGCGGCGGTTTCCTGAACTCCGAGATGATGCTGCCCTTGCTGTGCACCCGCCTCGGCCTTCCCTTCCTCGGCGCCTCGCCGATCCTGCGTGGGGTCTCCGACGACAAGCATTTCTCCAAGCTCGCCGCGGCGGCGCGCGGAATCCCGACCGCGCCCTGGGCGATCTACCGCCGCGGCGCGCCGGTCGCGCGCGAGCGCTGTCCCGAGGGCGAGCGGATGGTGATCAAGCCCAACGCCTCCTCGGCGAGCTGGGGCGTCCAGGACGCGCGCGACTGGGCCGGAGTCGAGGCGGCGATCGCCGACATCCATAGCCAAGGCCACGACGCCATCGTCGAGCCGTTCCTCAACGGCTCCGACGTCGAGGTGCCGGTCATGACGATCGGCGGCGAGCCGGTGGTGATGCCGATGATGCTGTTCGAGCAGGCCGACCCCTCCCACCTTCGCACCTATTACGAGAAACGCGACCTCGTCGACCGCTCGCAGAAATACCAATTGGTCGAATTCGACGACCCGCAATGGACCCCGATCATCGCCGCCCACACCAGGAATATCGCCGAGGAATTCCGCCCGTTCGACTATGGCCGCTACGAATTCCGTCTCGACCGGGAGACGGGCCGCCTCCACTTCCTCGAATTGAACCTCAACGCCAACCTGTGGTCCGAGAAGGTCTACGGCCGCTCGGCCAGGGCGGCCGGCTGGACCCAGCCGCAGCTGATCGAGACCATCCTCGCCGAGAGCCTAAGGCGGCACGGGCTGATCTAGGGCGTTCCTCCCAATGGACCCTTCCGCCCCCGGCTTCGTTCGGCCTTGCGCAGGGGCCGACTTGTTTCGATCAAGGAGACGGATGATGATGCTCAAGACCGCCTTAGCGGGCGCGCTCGCCCTCGGCTTCGCCGCCGCGGCTCCAGCCGCCGCGCAGGACCGGCACGACCCCAATATGCAGGGCGACCGCCACGACCAAGGCACGGCCGGCGACCGGGATCGCGATCGCGACCGGAACGGCAACGCCACCCGCGGCGACCGCGACCGCGAAGGCATGCGCGGCGACCGCGACCGCGACGACCGCGGCCGCCACATGGGCTGGCGCGACCACCGCGACTACGGCCACCATTACGGCTGGCGCAACCACCGCAACTGCCGCTGGGTCTGGCGGCATCACAGGCGCGTGCGTATCTGCTATTAACGTTCGCCTAACCCTCTCCCCCTCGGGGGAGAGGGACAGGGCTGCGAAAGCCGCCCAGGGTGAGGACACGCCGTTGCTAACCCTCTCCTTCCTGGGGGAGAGGGGGAGAGACCGGCGCGGCAAGGCAGCGTGGGAGGGTGAGGCACGCCGCCACGCATTGCCCCGTCCCTTCCCCTCCGCCGGCGCCGACGGCGCGTTCAGGGTGGCGGCGCAATTCATCCGTGGCTCTGCAGCCTAATTGAAGCCTCGGTTTAGTAGGCCGGCTCCGCAGCCGCCGCCCCGATCGCAGTCATAGCCCGAATATCAGAGCTCGCGTGCACGGTTTCGGGGATTATCTTATTGAGCGGGCGCCGAACGCTGGCGGGATCGATGCCGGCCTTCAGGGCGGCCACTACACCCGCAGCCTCCCAATAATTCTCGACGATGTGGAGCTGGCCATCGGCCCAAGGAAGGGCGCGCAAATCGTTCTTCATCAAGCTCCGGTTCTCCCGCACTGCGATCACCGGAATTCCTTGTGCCAGCGCGGCCAAAGTTGGAACGCCGAGGCACCCATCCGGAATCACGAGGCAAGACACATTGGTTACGTCGAACAGCCCGGCGCGACCGAATTGCGCGGTCACGATCCTTGGACTTCGTTGCAGGCCCTTGAGAATGCACTGAAGGAAGGTCATTGAGACGGCTTCCGCTGCCTTTCTCGCGTCGACCATGCCTAGATCCAAGCTCGCGATATCGCGCGTCTCAAACATAGGCGAGTGAGCGGTGGGGACGCCGAGCACCGTCGAGAGGGTGTGGGTCAGCATTGCCTCCACGCCCCCCCAGGGATTCACCATCTCGCCGGCTGAATCGAAATACTTCTGGTGGTACCCGGGAGGCACGTCGATCACGGACGAGACGGCCACCGCATCGTATTGATCCCGCAGCTCGAGGAGCTTGCTTAACAGCAAATCGAGGTTGGTCACGTCGCCGACAGCCCGGCCTGTCGAGGAATAAGAGACGCTTAGCCTGACGCCTGGGTTCAGCTTCAGAATCGCTGAACAATCCAGCCCGTATGAAGCGCGGCTTGCGTTTGCGGCGTTGGTGGCTGCCGTCGTAAAATAGGAATCCGGGTGATCGTCGATGACAAGCAGGACGCGATTCTTTCGGACTGGTTGCAGTGCAACGTTGCCGAGCAGCAGCCGCGTCAGAACGCTTCCCTCGACGTAATGACAGTTTGCCGGCGCCTCGTTGATGTCGGACGCATTTACGACATTCGGGTGCGTGACCACGGCATCGCAGATGCTTCCAAGCAACTTGGTCAACGGGCCGGCGTCGCCGGCATGGCCACCAATCTCGGCGCCAACCCCGGTCGGCACAAGTAGCGCCGCATTGAACGTCTCACAGTTCTCGAAGGGGCGAGGCGCAAGCAGGAAGGGATCGCCCACAGGGTGTAGCGAGAGGATATCCCCTCCCATGACCAACGCCTCGCCTCCCACCCCACCCTTGTCACTCTCGTCGACGATTACCCTCAGGAGCAATTCGTCGTCACTGATCTCGCAACGGGCGGCGGCGAGGACGGAAGGGAGCCATTCCTGACCCTCGCACGGGGCGGCTGCTCGGAAGCGACGCTCTCTGATCTGCATGACAGGCTCTCGAATCGGTGAGGTGGTTACGTGCGGGTCAGGAATGACGGTTTCGCGTCCTGCGCACAAAACCATTTTTTTGCGAAGGCGGTCGCGATTTCCGGGTCGAATGGCTTACAGGAAAAGACATTAAGATAGGCTGCGTGCAAAAGGTCCAGCGTGTGAATCACGATCGAGCTGGTCAAAATGAAGCAGACGGCCGAAGTGCCCTTTGTGTGCGGGAGCGTCTGTTGCTCCTCCTCTGGCAAGCCTACGTCGTCCCAGAAATGCACGACACAGCGCTCCATCTCGATGACTGCGCATAGCTCGGTGAAAAAGCAGTCAATGCTCACGCGGTTGAAGGTGGAAGGATCGCACCCGTGCAGGTCTAGCACGAGTTCGAACCCGTACGGCGCATCGTGCGCCTGCGGGTGGTTCGCGCGCACGCTCAAAGGTACTTCATTCATGGCTCAACAGCCTCGTTCGCTATCCGGTTTGTTCTTTGGCATCAGGTCTTGAGCGCCAAGCGCCGCCGACATGTCGAGTATAGGAAGAGTTCTTCGGTGATGCACTCTTTTCTTAGGCGAACTTCCCATGGCTAAGGAAGGGCCTGATCGCGGGCCTGCTCCCTCGGCATCCGCCTGTCACTCCTCCCCCATCCGCAGCGCGGCGATGAACGCCTTCCGCTTTCGCTGAAGCCTCGGCGGACGAGCCTGCGTCACTCCGCAAACAGCTCCCGCAGCACCGCCAGCGTCGCCGCCAGGGTCTCCGCCTCCACCGCGCCGAGGCGCTTGACCAGTCGTCGGCGGTCGAGGCTGCGCATCTGGTCGGGGAGGAGCAGCCCTTCCTTGCCGTCGAAGCGCAGCGGAACGCGAAACGGGCAGGTCGCCCCGCATTGCCCCTCCTTCCCCTTCCGCCGGCGCCGCGGCGCGTAGGGGGTGGCGGCGCGATTCATCCGTTCCGGAGCGGATTGCCGCATTCCAACGAACCATAGGGGCTTGCTCCATGGCTATTGTTCCGTCTATGTTCTAGCTCCATGCCCGAATCCATCCCCGTCGTCTGCGACCGCTGCCGCGCCGAAGGCCTGGCCGGCGCCGAGGGATTCGAGGATCTCGGCGACCTGCTCGATTTCGAGCCCGTCCCGCTCCGCTACCGCGTGGGCGGCTTTTCCCCGGACGTGCAGCGCGCCTTCATCGCCGCCCTCGCCGTCACCGGTTCGGATCGCCAGGCGGCGATCGCGGTCGGCAAGTCGCCGTTCGCCGTCGACCAGCTCAAGAAGCACGAGGGCAACGAAGGCTTCATGGCCGCGCGCGAGAAGGCGCTCGCCATGGCCAAGGCCGACAAGGACCGCCGCCTCGCCGCCGGAGTCCACGCCATCACCCGCCCCGCCGCTCACTGGCGCCCGCCAGAGCCGGCCTGGGGCAAGGCCGCGACCCGCCGCCGTGCGGAAGAGGCGGCGGCGCTGGCGCTTCCCCCGCCGGCGGCGAACGACGGCGCGGCGGGCGGCCTCGCCCCCGATGCCGAGCGCGTCCAGATCGAGCTCCTCCACCTCCTCGTCGACAAATATCTGCTCAAGCTCCGCGAGGAGCGGCGGGCGCGGCTCGAAGGCTGCATCGCCGCGGCCGATTTCTACCTGCGCCAGATCACCTGCGTCGAGGTCGCGCTCGACGTGATGAGCGGCGACGCCATGGCCCTCCTCAAGGACGCCCGCCTCGGCCGCCACGATCTCCTCACCATCGCCGAGACTCCGGCGTCGAAGCTGCTCGACGAGGCCCGCCGCCTCCATTGGGAGGAATGCGGCGACCCGCCGCGCCCGGCGCCCCAATGCCATTTGCTCGAGGACCAGGGCGGCTACGCGACCGAGCCGCTCGAACATTATGGCGGGTCGGAGGACCACGCCGCCAAGGGCCGGCGCTACGAGCAGCTCTACGCAAGCGACGCCGAGGCGCAGGTCGCCTGGGAAGCCGAGGCCCGCGCCGACTGGGCCGCCCGCCGCGCCGACGGCCGCATCACCGACGCCGACATCGAGGCCACGCGCGGCGACGAGGAGCATTGGCTCGATGCCGCGATCAGGGTCGGCCGGGCGATGGGCCCCGGCGAAGCCGAGGGCTGACCGCCCGCCTCCCCCTCTCCCCGTTGCGGGAGAGGAACAGCGCGGCAAGGCCGCGCAGGGCGAGGGCAGACTTGCCTTCCGGTTCCGCGACGGCGCTCAGGCGGAGGCAAGCCGCCACGCATCCGAGAGGATGAGGTCGATCGAAATCTGGTCGAGAGCCCCCGGCTCCACTTCATGAGCGAACACCAGCTCCAGCTTGACGGCCAACGCCGCAAGGTCCGGCGCCGGCGCCGCGATGGCGCGCGCGAGCGCCGCCGCCATCGCCGCGCAGGCCGCGTCGTATCGGGGCAGCCACGCCTCCTCCTCGGCGGCCAACGCCCCTTTCGTCTCCCGCTCCATCCCAAGAACTGCCCCCTGCGCCGCCCGAAAGGCGGCGAGCGCCGCGCCCCACTCCTCCCCGGAACGGGGAATGCCCGGGCATTCCGGCGGGCTGCCGGGGGCAGTCTGCGCCTGGGCACGACCGGGTGAAACCCGGTGGAGGGGGCCCAGCGTCTCCGCGGCGCCGTGGTCAAGGTTCAGAAGAGGCACCCCCACTGCCGCGCCTAGCACAGCGCGCCGCGTGGGGTTATGCTGCCCACCAGCCATCCTTCGCCTCCAGCAAAGCCGCCCTTGAGCAGCGTGAGGATCGCGCAGCGATCATGAGCAGCGAACGGAGTCGGCGCATGCCGGCCGGCGAGGCGTCGGGCCTAGAGCCCGATGAACTCGTCCGACGTCACGGCGCGGCTTTGCCGCGCCTAGCCCTTGCCGTTTCGTTCCGTTATTGTGGCCGCCAGCCATCCTTCGCCTCCTAACCAAGGCGTGAGGGGGTCAGAGCCGGAGCAAGGAAGCCGCCTTGCTCCGGTTCGCTTGTGAGGTTTCTGTTAGCATCAACCTAGGGCGGGCGCAATAGCTGAGGGCGAGAAAAATAAGGGCGGCCGGCCGCGCACGGGGATTGGTCCTGTCGTTGGGCTCCGGCTCTATCCCGACATCGAGTCGGCGCTGAACGCCTGGATCGCGCGGCAGCCGACCCCCAAGCCCTCGAAGCCCGAAGCGATCAGACGCCTCCTGAGGGAGGCGCTGGAGCTGCGATGACCAGCTGAGGTGAGCGCCTTCAGCTCACCACCGGTCGTTAAAATCGATGACTTCCGCGCGGCTAGTTTACAAATCCAAGCAGTTCGTGATATGTTCCTTTTCGCTGTCGAAGAGCGAGTCGCAAAAGACTGCGGGCCATAGCCGAGCACGCCAGCCGACGGTCCGCACGTGTATATACTCTTTAGGGATATATTATTATGCGGACCCTATACAAACCATAATAGCAGTATATCCTCTGCACATGCCGAGGGTGAAGCTCTGGGGCTTTGAATGCAATCGCTGCAACCATCAGTGGCTGCCGCGGTCGGAGGCGAAGCCATGTGTCTGTCCTGCATGCAAGAGTCCGTACTGGGACCGCCCGAGGCGACGCCCTGCTCAAGCCAAAGCGAGCGACGCAAGGAGGGCCACAGGTGATGCAAAGCTTATGTGAATGCACGTCCCCCCGCACCAATCTCTTTGGAGGTGTTCATGGCCACCGCAGCTGAGCTGTTATTCCGCGAGCCGGATGGGCTGGCTCCGGCGGCGCGAAAGCTCAGAGGGGCGGTCTACACGCCTGCTGGGTTGGCCGAGTGGCTCGCGGAGCTGCTCGCGGAGCAAAGTCTTGGAAACCATCCATCTGTGGCCGATTTCGGGTGCGGCGATGGAGCTCTGCTTGAGGCAGCTGCCGCAACGCTACGGACCAGTCGCCTCGCCGGGGTTGAGGTTGATGCGCTGGCAATGGCCCGAGCCAGGCGCCGTCTGCCAAAATCCGCATGCCTGATCGGCGCTGACGTCTTACAGCCGCCGCGTACGTCACGTTCCGATCTAGCCAGCTACTGGCGTCGACAGTTTGACGGCGCGCCTCGAGCGGTGATCATGAACCCTCCGTGGGGCGCCGTTCACAGCTTGAACAAAGCTACCGCGTGTGCGGCGGGCTTGTCCTTGGCGAGGGGCCAGTTTGACACATACGACTTGTTTTGTGAGCTGGCGCTGCGGGTTGTCGCGCCGGGCGGCGCCTATGCCTTCATAGTACCCGACTCAATTTTTCTCCCCGAGCACGCCCCGCTCCGGGAGATGCTCCTCCGCGATACTACGATCAGGCTGGTAGCGCGTCTCGGCGAGGGCATCTTCGCAGATGTGTTTTGCGGCTGTGCGGTCGTCGCCGGAGAAGTCGCGCCGGCCCCGCCAGGACATCTCATCGAATGTCTGCGGCTGACTAAACAAGACAGGCAGGGCCTCCGGACAGCAGCCGACTATCAGGAGCGCCGCCGCCGTCTCGGCCATGAAGTTCCTCAATCTCGGTTTCTCGCGGACCCTGATTTTCGGTTCGACATCGATGTCACGGCCCGAGATGCAACCGTGGGAAAGCTTCTCTCGGTCGGATCCTCGTGGACGGAGCCGCTCCTAAGCGGGCGTGGCGCGGAGATTTCCAAGTCCGGCCGGGTACTGGTTTGCTCGCGCTGCTCTTCCGCTCGGCCTCTTCCGAAGGCACCGGACCCGCGGTGCCTTGTCTGCGGCCGCGCCCTCGCCGCGTCGCCCGTCAGAAAAATCATCGCTGATGCCCCCTCGCCCGACGGCTCGTGGTCACCATTCATCGCCGGCGAGGACGTGCGGCGGTTCGCCGTCAGCGCGAAGCGTTGGATACAGACAGACCTTAGCGGGATTGCCTATAAGGCCCCGCCTCAAGCGGGAAAGCCACGTCTCCTAGTGCGGAAGACCGGCATCGGTTTGAACGCGGCGATAGACGTCACTGGGGCTTATACCAACCAGGTGGTCTTTGAATATGCGCTACGCGCCTCGGCAGCCTATTCTTTCTCCTACCTCCATTATGTGCTCGGGGTCCTTAGCTCACGCATATTGTTTGCGTTCCATTTAAAGCGTGGAGGTGAGCTAGAGTGGCGGTCCCATCCCTATGTGACGCAGAAGACACTCGCTGCGCTTCCCATTCCGCTGCCTCGGCCGGGCAGCCAAGGGGAACGGCAGGCCGCCGCGATCGCGGCAGTTGTCGCCGAACACTTGGCTACAGGCGACAAAGAGATCGAGATTGAAGCGCTCGTTGGCGGTCTGTACGGGCTGGACGGCGGGGACATCGAATGGGTGTTGGATGTGCTCGACGGCGCAGCCGATCTCGACGCGATGCGGCGCCTTCGGCTTGCCTCACGAACAGCCATCCAACCTCTGACAGTGGGCTAGCATGTACCGCTACATCGGAAACAAGACGCGGCTTACTCCTTGGCTCATATCCCGCATTCGCGAACTCGTCCCGTCTGGCGGGACCGTCGCGGATCCAATGTGCGGCACCGCGTCTGTCTCGGAGGCGCTGCGCGGGTCAGGATACCGCGTAATCGCCTCTGACATAATGACCTATGCCGTTCATCACGCCCGCGTCCGGCTGCTGATGGGCTCGGCCCCGGCCTTTCCGGATCTCGGGATGAGATATGCCGATGTGCTTGAGCACCTGAATGGGATCAAGCCAGCCAAGGGGCTATTCTTCCGTGAATATTCACCCGCGGGCCGCCCCCGTTCGGGAAGCGAGCCGCGCAAGTACCTCACCCCTGATAACTCAGGCCGCCTCGATGCGATAAATGGCGAGCTCCGGGCGTGGCACAGCAGCGGAGCCATTAACGAGTCCGAGAACAGCCTGCTGCGGCACGACCTCGTTATGGCGGTGAACCGGGTTGCTAATATTGCCGGCACTTATGGGCACTATCGCTCCACATTCAGCAATGCTTCCTTGGCTGAGCTGCGCTTGGCGCCGACGAGTTTCCGCCCTGAGTTCCGCACCGATCATCAAGTGCTTCACGGGGCAGCAGAAGATCTCGCTGACCAGCTGTCGGCAGACCTCTGCTACCTCGATCCGCCCTACATGAAGAGGCAATATGCGGCTAACTACCACCTGATCGAAACGGTGGCTCGGGGCGACGAGCCAGAAGCGGTCGGCGTCAGCGGCCTGCGCCCATGGCGGGACCAATACTCGGTGTTCTGCACTAGAACCCGAATTCAGGACGCATTCCGCAAAATCGTGGAACGGGCGGATTGCCCCGTGTTTCTGATCAGCTACAGCTCGGACGGCTTGCTGAAGGAATCAGAGCTGACGGAGCTCTTCGAGCCGATGGGACGGATGTCGATCGAGCGGCGCGTGTTTCCGCGGTTCAAGAGCAACCAGAGCGTCCTCGGCGCCCATGTCACGGAATATCTGATCACGTTGCTCAAGGCTGATTATGTGCGAGCACCCGCGCCGCGTGCTGCGGGTGCCATATAATCGTATAGGCCTTGCCATTGATCGTGATCGGAAGCTGGTTGTTCTGAACCTGGCTCAGATCGATGGCGGATACTTCCGCGTAGTGAAGCATCTTGTGGGCCTGTGCGCTCACCACGATCATGTTGTGGGGAGAATCGGCTCCGCCCTTCCCGAGCGGGATCAGATGGTGGACCTCCAGATAAGGTTTTCCCTTACGCGTATTGAAGATAAACTCAGGTCCGGTCAGCTGGCAAACCGCATAAAGTTTGCGAACGGAACGAGCTGCTGCCTGATCTCGCCGGCGAAGTTTCTGCAGCGAGTAGGATATGGAGGACTCAGGGGTTTCCAGTTCATCATCGTCATCCCATGGCCGGGGATTGCCCCCGAGTTCCCGAAGTGGCCAGTGAAGATCGGTCGGTTCGATGTCATAGTCGCCACCCAACTGGATTATGGCGGCCGCAACGTCACCGGAGAACATCTTTAGCAGCCGCGGGTCGTCTATATTGTCCGGCTGCCCCTTAATCCAACCGGCCCAAACCCTGTTTTGATCGTCTCGGATGAGAAACACTCGAAGGCCGTCGATCAGCTGATCTGGCACATCGGCCGCCACGGAGACACTCTTCGGCATTTCAGGGAAATCAGTCAGATCTGGCCGCCAAGCCAGAATGCGATTGGCATCTTCACTGTTGTCGGGCAACTTCTGACTGGTAATCGAAACGGTCGGCCCTCTACGCTGGTAGGCAGTGACAGGGGTCGGCTGAAGGGTGCCGGTTCCGAGGTTCAGAACCGGGAAAGTCCACGCGGGCCCGTTCGTCCGCACAGTGCGCTGAGCCGAGCCCGCGAAAAAGCTCTCCCATGCCTGAACAGGAACATCGCGTGTTCGAAAGTCGAGATACGCTTGGCCGCCGCCACTCCCAATGTTGCCTGAGTTTATACGGAAGAAATCATTCTTCGTCAGAACCTTAAAGAGCAGAGCAACAGCCGCAGCCATGATTATTCCTCCCCCATGCGCAGCGCCGCGATAAAGGCCTCCT
>JAXDOX010000015.1:0-38667 GCA_034668625.1 Sphingomonadales bacterium | reverse complement strand
ATGCGTTTTTCGACAAGGTGACTGTGAATGATCCCGATCCGGCCAGGCGAGCCGCCCGCCTCGATCTCCTCGCCCGAATGCGCGACGCCGTCCACCAAGTCGCGGATTTCTCGCGGATCGAGGGCTGATCGCGCGAAGCCGGCGGGACGAATGGCAAGTGCAAGCTTTGTGAGCTTCACTGCGTCGGGAGGTGGTTTTTTCCCTCTTTGGAGGCCGAACTTTAGTAAGCTTCCGCACCAGGACGCCGCCGCATGACCGGCTATGTCTACCGCTTCGGGGGCGGCATTTCGGACGGCAAGGCGGGGGACCGCGACCTGCTCGGCGGCAAGGGCGCGAACCTGGCGGAGATGGCGTCGATCGGCCTGCCGGTGCCGCCGGGCTTCACCATCTCGACCGAGATGTGCGCGCTTTATTATGCCGAAGGGGAGAGCTTCCCCGACAGCCTTCGGGAAGAGGTGGCGGCGGGCCTCGCGCATATCGAGGGCCTCACCGGCAAGAGGTTCGGCGATGCGGCGGATCCCCTGCTCGTCTCGGTCCGCTCCGGCGCCCGAGTGTCGATGCCGGGCATGATGGACACCGTCCTCAACCTCGGCCTCAACGAGGAGACGGTGAAAGGCCTCGCCGCCGTCTCCGGCGACCCGCGCTTCGCCTGGGACAGCTACCGCCGCTTCATCCAGATGTATTCCGACGTCGTGCTCGGCGTGCCCCACGACGCCTTCGAAGAAGCGCTCGAGATCGCCAAGGAAGACAAGGGCGTCCACCTCGACACCGAGCTCGAGGCCGAGGACTGGCGGCGCCTGACCGGGCGCTATTGCCAGATCGTCGAGGAGCATCTCGGCGCGCCCTTCCCGGGCGACGTCCACGACCAATTGTGGGGGGCGATCGGCGCGGTGTTCGGCTCCTGGCAGTCGGACCGCGCCAAGGTCTACCGGCGGCTGAACGGAATACCGGGCGACTGGGGGACGGCGGTCAACGTCCAGGCGATGGTGTTCGGCAATTTGGGCGAGACTTCAGCGACCGGGGTCGCCTTCACCCGCAACCCCTCGACCGGCGAGCCGGCTTATTACGGCGAATATCTGATCAACGCCCAGGGCGAGGACGTCGTCGCCGGCATCCGCACCCCGCAATATCTCACCCGCGATGCGCGCGAGGCGGCGCGGGCGAAGGCGCCGTCGATGGAAGAATCGATGCCGGAGGTGTTCGCCGAGCTCGCCCGGGTCTTCGACCTGCTCGAGCGCCATTATCGCGACATGCAGGACATCGAATTCACCGTCGAGCGCGGCAAATTGTTCATGCTCCAGACCCGCAGCGGCAAGCGCACCGCCAAGGCGGCTTTGCGGATCGCAGTCGAGATGGCGGGCGACGGGCTGATCTCCGAGGAGGAGGCGGTGCTTCGCATCGACCCGCAGGCGCTCGACCAGCTGCTCCACCCGACGTTGGATCCGAAGGCCGAGCGCAACGTGATCGCCAAGGGCCTGCCCGCCTCGCCGGGCGCGGCCTCGGGCGCCGCCGTATTCGACGCCGACACCGCCGAGACTCGCGCGGCGCTCGGCGAGAAGGTCATCCTGGTGCGGGTCGAGACCTCGCCGGAGGACATTCACGGCATGCACGCCGCGCAAGGCATCCTCACCGCCCGCGGCGGCATGACCAGCCACGCCGCCGTCGTCGCCCGCGGCATGGGCCGCCCCTGCGTCTCCGGCGCCGGCGCCGTCTCGATCGACTTGTCCGCGCGGCTGATGCGGGTCGGCGGCACCGAGATCAGGGAAGGGGAGACGATCACCCTCGACGGCTCGACCGGCGAGGTGATGCTCGGCGCGGTCGCGACGGTGCAGCCCGAGCTGGTCGGCGATTTCGGCACTTTGATGGTCTGGGCGGACCGGGTCCGGCGCCTCCGGGTCCGCACCAACGCCGAGACTCCGCTCGACTGCCGCACCGCCCGCGAGTTCGGCGCCGAGGGGATCGGCCTGTGCCGCACCGAGCATATGTTCTTCGACGCGGAGCGGATCAGCAACGTCCGCCAGATGATCCTCGCCGGGGACGAGGCCGGCCGCCGCGCCGCCTTGCTGAAGCTCCTCCCCGCGCAGCGCGCCGATTTCGAGGAGATTTTCCGGATCATGGCGCCGCTGCCCGTCACGATCCGGCTGCTCGACCCGCCGCTCCACGAATTCCTGCCCCATAGCGAGGCGGAGTTCGCGGAGGTCGCCGCGGCCGCCGGCGTTTCGGTCGAGACGCTGCGCCGCCGCGCCGGCGAGCTGCACGAATTCAATCCGATGCTCGGCCACCGCGGCTGCCGGCTCGGCATCACCTATCCCGAGATTTACGAGATGCAGGCGCGGGCGATCTTCGAGGCGGCCGTCGCGGTCGCGGAGGAGAGCGGCGAGGCGCCGGTGCCGGAGGTGATGGTCCCCTTGGTCTCGACCCGGCAGGAGCTGCGGATCATCCGCGCGCTCGTCGACCGCACCGCCGCCGCCGTGTTCGAGGAGAAGGGACGCAAGCTCGATTACCTCGTCGGCACGATGATCGAGCTGCCCCGGGCGGCGCTGCGCGCCGGCGACATCGCCGAGGAAGCGCAATTCTTCAGCTTCGGCACCAACGACCTCACCCAGACCACATTGGGAGTCAGCCGCGACGATGCCGGCCGCTTCCTCACGGCCTATGTCGAGAAAGGCATCTTCCCCAAGGACCCGTTCGTGTCGATCGACGAGGAAGGGGTGGGCGAGCTGATCGCGCTTGCCGCCGAACGCGGCCGCGCGGCCAAGGCGGGCCTCAAGCTCGGCATCTGCGGCGAGCATGGCGGCGACCCCGCGTCGATCGCTTTCTGCGAGCGGGTGGCGCTCGATTATGTCAGCGCCTCGCCCTATCGCGTGCCGATCGCCCGCCTCGCCGCGGCCCAGGCGGCGCTGAGGCACCGTCAGGCAAAGGAGGCGCTGGGGCTCTAGGTCAGGCCTTGCGGCTCAGGATGCGCATCGCCTCGTCGAGGCCCGCCAGGGTCAGCGGGAACATCCGGTCGTGCATCAGCTCGCGGACGATCTGGGTGGACGCCGAGTAGTTCCAATATTGCTCCGGCGTCGGATTGAGCCACACCGCGCTCGGATAGGTGTTGGCGAGGCGCTGCATCCAGACCGCGCCCGCTTCCTCGTTGAAATGCTCGACCGAGCCGCCGGGATGGGTGATCTCGTAAGGGCTCATCGAGGCGTCGCCGACGAACACGAGCTTCCAGTCGTGGCCGAACTTGTGGAGCACGTCCCAGGTCGGCGTCCGTTCTGAGAAGCGGCGGCGATTGTCCTTCCACAGGCTCTCATAGGGGCAATTGTGGAAGTAGAAGAATTCGAGGTGCTTGAATTCGCTCGTCGCGGCCGAGAACAGTTCCTCGCAGAGCCGGACGTGCGGGTCCATCGAGCCGCCGACATCGAGGAAGAGGAGGAGCTTCACGGCATTGTGCCGTTCCGGGCGAAGCTGGATGTCGAGCCAGCCCTTGCGGGCGGTGCCGTCGATCGTGCCGTCCATGTCCAGCTCGTCCGCCGCCCCCTCGCGGGCGAAGCGGCGCAGGCGGCGGAGCGCGACCTTGATGTTGCGGGTGCCGAGCTCGACCGAGCTGTCGAGGTTCCTGAACTCGCGTTTGTCCCACACCTTGATCGCCGAGCGGTTTCGCCCGCCTTCCTGGCCGATCCTCACCCCTTCGGGATTATAGCCATAGGCGCCGAACGGAGAGGTGCCGGCGGTCCCGATCCACTTGCTTCCGCCCTGGTGGCGCCCCTGCTGCTCCTCGAGCCGCTCCCTCAGCGCCGCCATGATCTCGTCCCACGAGCCGAGCGCCTGGATCTCGGCCATCTGCTCCGGGGTCAGATAGAGCTCGGCTACCTTCCGCAGCCATTCCTCGGGGATCGGCACCGCCTCCGTGCCGTATTCGGCCTCCAGCCCCTTGAAGACCTTGCCGAACACCTGGTCGAACCGGTCGAGCAGCCCTTCGTCCTTCACGAAGGTGGCGCGGGCGAGCCAGTAGAATTCCTCAGGACTGGCCCGGATCACCTCGGCGTCGAGCGCCTCGAGCAGAACGAGATGCTCTTTCAGCGAGGCGGGAATCCCCGCGGCGCGCAGCTCGTCGACGAAGGAGAAGAACATCGGCTGCCTCTACGCCCTTGGTTAACCGCGCTTCAACCATTTGCGCTTAGCCCGATGGGCGAAAGACAGGGGAGACAGGCGTGGCGAGCTCGGTGATCGGTACGGCGGACGGCGAGGCGATCAGCATCGTCGCGCGCAATTGCGGCGCCCTCGCCATCGAGTGCAGCGACGTTTCCGGCTACGTCTCCGGAGTCTCGGAGCGAATCTCCTCGAACCTCAGGACCCTGGACACGCTCGAAGAAGTGACCAGCCGCCTGCTCATGGACCAGGCGAGCGTCGCCCAGTCGACCGACGAGGCGCGCATCCTCGCCGAGCAGGCCCGCGAAAAGCTCTCCGCCGGCCGCGAGGCCATCGAGGACACGATCTCGATCTTCAGCGGCCTCACCGAGCTGGTCGTCCAGCTGGGCGAGCGGATGGCGGGCTTCGCCGAGGCGATGAGCCGGGTCCACAACGTCTCCGCCAGCATCGAGAGCATCGCCTACAAGACCAACATGCTCGCCCTGAACGCCACCATCGAGGCGGCCCGTGCCGGAGAGGCCGGCCGTTCGTTCGCGGTCGTCGCCGCCGAGGTGAAGAAGCTCGCCCACGAGACCCGCGCCGCGACCAGCGAGATCGCCGGCACCATCGCTTCGCTGACCCGCGAGGCCGAAGCGGTGACCTCGGAGATCGGCACCGGAGTCGAGCGCAGCCGCCGTGCCCGCAGCGGCTTTGCGACGCTGACCGAGACGGTGCGCGACGTCGCCGACATCGTCGCCATGGTCGACCGCCAGACCGACGGCATCGCCCAGTCGACCAGCCATATCCAGCAGAGCGTCAACTCGGTGAAGGAGGGCCTCACCGCCTTCGCGACCGACGCGCGCGACAATGGCGGAGAGCTGACCAGCGTCCACAAGCGCCTCGGCAAGCTCGAGACCCTCTCCAACACAATGCTCGACCGGCTGGCGAGCTGCGGCGTCGAGATCGACGACACGCCGTTCATCCATTTCGCCCAGGCCGGAATGCTCGAGATCCAGCGGGTGATCGAGGCCGGCATCGAGCGCGGCGAGGTCGACGAGGCGGCGGTGTTCGACACCGATTACGTGCCCATGCCGGGCACCGACCCAATTCAGTACGAGACCCGCTTCTGCGCCTTCGCCGATGCGCATGTGCGGCCGATTCTCGACCGGCAGAAGGCCGAGCTGCCGCGGCTGATCGCCTGCGCCATCACCGATATCAACGGCTACCTGCCGACCCACATTTCCGAGCGCTCGCAGCCGCAGGGGCCGGACCCCAAGTGGAACGCCGAGCATTGCCGCAATCGCCGCAACTTCATCGACGACGTCACCCGCCGCGCCATCGCCAGCGACAAGGACGCGATGCTCGCCACCTACGGCATGAACCTCGGCCAGGGCCGCTATCTGCCGGTCAAGAACGTCTTCGTCCCGCTCCGCATCAACGGCCGCCGCTGGGGCAATTTCGAGGTCGCTTATCGGGATGAGGAAGGCGGCGCCGAAGCGGCCTAGCCCCCCGGCCGGCGGGCCATGAAGGCGAGGCGCTCGAACAGCATGACGTCCTGCTCGTTCTTGAGCAACGCGCCGTGGAGGGGCGGGATGGCCTTGGACGGGTCCTGCGATTGCAGCACCTCGAGCGGCAGATCCTCGTGGAGGAGCAATTTCAGCCAGTCGATCAGCTCGCTGGTCGACGGCTTCTTCTTGAGCCCGGGCACCTCGCGCACCCGGTAGAAAGTGTCGAGCGCCCTGGCGACCAGCGCCTGCTGGATCCCCGGGAAATGGACGTCGACGATCGCCTGCATCGTCTCTCGGCTCGGAAAGGCGATATAGTGGAAGAAGCAGCGCCTCAAAAAGGCGTCCGGCAGCTCCTTTTCGTTGTTCGAGGTGATGACGACGATCGGCCGCTCCGCCGCGCGGATCGTCTCGCCGGTCTCGTAGACGTGGAATTCCATCCGATCCAGTTCCTGGAGCAGGTCGTTCGGGAACTCGATGTCGGCCTTGTCGATCTCGTCGATGAGCAGGACCGGGAGCTCGGGGCTGGTGAAGGCCTCCCACAATTTGCCGCGGCGGATGTAGTTGGAGATGTCGTGGACTCGCGGGTCGCCGAGCTGGCCGTCCCTCAGCCGCGCGACGGCGTCATATTCGTAGAGCCCCTGATGCGCCTTGGTCGTCGATTTGACGTGCCATTCGATCAGCGGCGCGCCGATCGCCTCGGCGATCTCGTGGGCGAGGATGGTCTTGCCCGTCCCCGGCTCCCCCTTGACCAGCAAGGGCCGCCGCAACGTGACCGCCGCATTGACCGCGACCTTGAGGTCGTCGGTCGCGACATAAGTCTTGGTGCCCTCGAAACGCATCCCACGCGGATAGGGGAGGCTCGAGCCTCCGGCAAGCCGAAGGCCTAAGCTGCGGCGCGAGCCTGGTGGCGGGTTTCGAGCAGGTCCCACAGGCCGTAATGCTGGACGAGGATCTGCTCGGCGCCGAACAGGAGGGCGCGGCGCGTCGCGGGTTCGACGGCGAAACTGGCGGCGAGCGCTTCGATCGCCGCGGCGTCCACGATCTCGCACGGCGGCACGTCGATGCCGAACCGCACCGCCGCGGCGTCCAGCGCGATTCGGATCGACGCCCAGTCGAGCACCAGGGCCATCGCCGCGCCGAGCGCGCAGCCGTTGCGCTCGGAGCAAGCGAGGGTTTCGATCGCGTGGCGCTGCGCCTGGACGGTCCCGTCGGAATCGGCCGCGCCGGGAGTCGAGGGGAGGGGGCCGGCGGCGACGGCGAGGCGGGCGAGGAAGGCGCGCTCGCCGGCGAAGGCATAGCTTGCGGCGGTCAGCCAGGCGCGGGCGGCGGGATCGAGGGTGTGGGCGGCGGCATGGTCGACCACGCCGGGATAGCGGCCGTGGAGGAGGCAGACGAAATGGATGAGGTCGGCGAGGGCGCGGGCGTCGGTCCCCCGCAGCAGCAGGGGCGAGCGGGGCCAGGCATGGGCGGCGCTGCCTTGCCCCGCCACGCAGGCGAGGAGCAGCGATCCCGGCCGCGGGGCCGGCGCCGTCCCGAGCGAAGCTGAAGCCATTACCGACCCTCCCGAGCGCTGCATGCAGCCGCTGTAACCCCCGTCACCTATATCAATGCCGTAAAGACGCGGTTTACGCGCCGTTAGGCCCGGGGTCAGACTCGTTAATGGCCGCCCGCTGCCTCGGCGGTGCAAACGCCGGCGCATCAGGAGCCTAGCCACCGCCCCGCCGCTGTCGTAGCCTCCCAGCAACCGGGGAATAAGCCGCGGGCGTGAAGAGGACGAGTATGAGTTTTCCAGAGCCGAAGAGCGGCCACATCCGCCTCACCTCGCACCCTGGCTCCCGCGGGCCGGTGCGCTTCCCCCTGCACTGGGGCGCGGCGACGGCGCAGGAGCGGGGGCCTGTGATCGCCACCGTCAATGCCGGGGCCGACCGCAACGCGATCGGCGCGCATGGCGGCTCCTATTCCGTCTATCGCGCCCTTGCCATCTCATCGGGGGCGATGGACCCCAATGCCCGGCCGGACCTCAACGACACGTCGCCGGTCTGCGAGATCGGCCCGCATGCGCAATGGGGCGACGCGGGCAAGATCGTCTCGCTCGACCCCTGGGGCCACCGTGTCGCGCATGATTTCGCCGAGCTGATTGCCCAAGGGATCGACATCCGCCCGACGATCGCCGTCACCAAGGCGCGCCTCACCCTGCACGAGATCCAGCACGCCATCGCCGACGGGCGGATGGCGGCGGACGGCGAGATCGTCCACGAGGCGGGCGACATCTCGGTCACCAAGATCGCCATCGATCCGGTCTGGTGGCTGCCGGGCGTCGCCGAACGGTTCGGAGTCGGCGAGGGGGCGCTGCGCCGCTGCCTGTTCGAGCAGACCGGCGGCATGTATCCCGAGCTGGTCACCCGGCCGGACCTCAGCGTCTTCCTGCCGCCGATCGGGGGCATGACCCTCTACATCTTCGGCGATCCGTCCTTTCTCGGCGACGCGACGAAGACGCTGACCTGCCGAGTCCATGACGAATGCAACGGTTCGGACGTGTTCGGCTCGGACATCTGCACCTGCCGCCCCTACCTCACCCACGGCATCGAGGAGGCGACGCGCCAGGCCCAGGCCGGCGGCGTCGGCCTCATCGTCTACAACCGCAAGGAGGGGAGGGCGCTCGGCGAGGTCACCAAGTTCCTCGTCTACAATGCGCGCAAGCGCCAGCCGGGAGGTGACCAGGCGGCGACCTATTTCGAGCGGACCGAATGCGTCGCCGGAGTCCAGGACGCGCGCTTCCAGCAGCTGATGCCCGACGTCATCCACTGGCTCGGAATCCGCCGCATCGACCGCTTCGTCTCGATGTCGAACATGAAGTACGACGCCTTGGTCGGCGGCGGGGTCGAGATCGGCGAGCGCGTGCCGATCCCCGCCGGGCTCATCCCGCCCGACGCCAGCGTCGAGATGGAGGCCAAGAAGGCCGCCGGCTATTTCACGTCGGAATCGGCGCCGACGCCCGACCAGCTGCGCGGCGTAGTCGGCCGGGACCTGGGCAAGTTCTAGACTCGATGGAAAGGCCTGCCGAAGCGCTCCGGCGCCTGCTGAGCGCCGCCGCCGTGCGCGAGCGCGCCCACGAGATGCTCGAGCTCGCGCTCGCCGGCGAAATAGACGGCTGGCGCGTCGATCTGGCCCGGCTCGACGCGGCGGCCGATCTCACCGCCGCGGTGACGCGCGAGAATTACCCGGATCTCGCCATCCCGCTCCACGCCCGCGCCAGGCATTTCGTCGCCGGCGAGCCCGCGCTTCCCGCCGGCGGCGACCCGGCCGCGCGCGCGCGCTCCGCCTTCGACCTGGTCATCGTCTCGGTGCTGCTCGACGCCGGCGCAGGCCCCGCCTGGCGCTACCGCGACGCGGTGAGCGGCCGCACCCTCGCCCGCTCCGAAGGACTGGCGGTGGCGAGCCAGCGCCTGTTCGAGAGCGGCGCCTTCTCCGCCGACCCAGCCGCCCCGGCCCGGGCCGACGGTGCCGCGCTCGCCACCCTGGACGAAGCGGTGCTGGCGGACGGCTTCCAGGTCTGCGCGGCCAATCCCCTGCTCGGCCTCGAGGGACGTACCGCGTTGCTGCGCCGTCTCGGAGCCCAGGTAATTGCGCGGCCGGACCTGTTCGCGACCGGCGACTCGCGGCGCCCCGGCGGGCTCTACGACCGCCTCGCCGCCCGCGCCGAAGGCGGCCGCCTGCCGGCGCCGGCGATCCTCACTTTGCTGCTCGAGGCGCTGGGCCCGATCTGGTCGGGCCGGTTGACCCTGGAGGGGGTGGCGCTGGGCGATTGCTGGCGGCACCCGGCGCTGCGCAGGGACGACTCCACCGACACCCTCGTGCCGCTGCACAAGCTCTCGCAATGGCTGGCTTATTCACTGATCGAGCCGCTCCAGGCGGCCGGCATCGAGGTCATCGACATGGACGGCCTCACCGGCCTCGCCGAATATCGCAACGGCGGCCTGTTCATCGACACCGGCGTGCTGACGCTCGCCGATGCCGCCGACGCGGACCGTGCCCACGACGTGTCGGAGCCCCTTATCGTCGCCTGGCGCGCCATGACGGTGGCCCTCCTCGACCGCCTCGCCCCGCTGGTGCGCGAGCGCCTCGGCGTCGACGAAGCGGCCTTTCCGCTCGCCCGCATGCTCGAAGGCGGCAGCTGGGCGGCCGGGCGCCGCCTCGCGGCCGAGCGCCGCCCGGGCGGCGGCCCTCCCTTCAACATCCTCAGCGACGGAACGGTATTCTAGCCATGGACGGATTGACGATCGTCGGCCACCCCCTGGTCCAGCACAAGCTGACCCTGCTCCGCGACAAGGGCAGCTCGATCCAGCTGTTCCGGACGGTGGTGCGCGAGACCGCGACCTTGCTCTGCTACGAGGTCACCCGCGATCTCCCCACCACCCTCGTCGAGATCGAGACTCCGATCGCCACCACCCGGGCCCCCGCAATCGCCGGCAAGAAGCTCGTCTTCGCGCCGATCCTGCGCGCCGGCCTCGCCATGGCCGAGGGCATGCTCGATCTCGTCCCATCCGCCCGAGTCGCCCATATCGGCCTCTACCGCGATCCTTTTTCGCTCCAGGCGGTCGAATATTATTTCAAGACGCCCGAGGACGTCGCCGACCGGCTCGTCATCGTCGTCGATCCGATGCTGGCGACCGGCCACACCGCGATCGCCGCGATCGACCGGCTCAAGGAGGCGGGGGTGAGCGAGATGCGATTCGTCTGCCTGCTCGCCGCCCGCCCCGGCGCCGAGGCGCTGCGCGCCGCCCATCCCGACGTGAATATCTGGGCCGCCGCCATCGACGAGGAACTGGACGACCATGGTTACATCGTCCCGGGGCTCGGCGACGCCGGCGACCGCACCTACGGGACGCGCTAGCGCAGCTGGCTGTCCTTGCTGCCGCGCCGGTTGATGCCGCCGGCGGGGGCCCGCGCGTCGCGCGCCGACTGGCAGGCGACGCAGGTCCGAGCCCCCGGCAGCGCCCGCCGCCGCCCCTCGGGGATCTCCTCGCCGCATTCCACGCAATGGGTCTCGCCCTCGCCCTCGGCCGCAGCGAGCCGGGCCCGCGCCGCCAGAACGGCGTCTTTCACCGTATCGTCGATCTGATCCTGCACCGCGCCGTCGCGCGCCCATCCGCCGGCCATGAAAAGGCCCTCCGTTTCGATGGCATTACCCATTCGAAATGGGGCCTGACGCGGCGGATTCCAAGCTCCGCGCCGCGATGGCGGCGCCCACGACAATCCGCGCGGTTCCTGCTATGCCGAGCCGATGCCCACGCCCGATTTCCCACCCCATAGGCCGCGCCGCGACGTCGGCGGCCGCTCGTTCACGCCGGGCTTCGGCTGGCTCGCCTGGACCGAGGCGCTGAAGCGCCGCAAGCGCAGGCCCGGCAAGGACGGCAAACACGGCGGCGTCCCGGTCGAACCCGACCGCCCCCGGAACCTCACCGGAGGCGCCGCCGCCGAGCTCGATTTCGAGGATTGACCGATCTGCCGGCGCGCCGGAAGCGCGCGCGGCGCGGCGCGGCGCCCTCGAGCCTGCGCCGACTTGAACATCTCGTTACGCCGATGGTACGAACGCCCCGCATCTGAATCGCCTTACGTTCGTCGGCTTCGCTTCGCGCTCCGCCGGCCGCGGCCTAGCGGCTCTCTTCGCGCTGCTCGACGATATCCGGGGCAATCCTCTCGCTGCTCTCGGGCGCTTGTCATCGCGTGCACGCCTCGGGGGCGGAGGTGAGGCGGGTCAGGGAGACGTAGGAGGCCACGTGGATCGAGACGTCCTGCTTGCAGCGCCGCAGCTGGAAGCGGACCTTGCGGGCGCGGAAATCCAGGGAGACGCGGCGGAAGGTCTCGAGGAGGTCGGTGCCGAGAAGCAAGGCCGGCCGGTCGGAAAGGCCGAACACCTCGAAGGGCGGCACGTCCGCAAACGCCATCGGCACGTCGGTCAGGGTCACCGATCCGAGCCGCAGCTCCGGAATATGCCCGACCAGCAGATCCAGGCTCTTGCCGGTGACTCCGATCGCGGTGACCTTCTCCAGCTTGGCGTGCCTGCGGATGAGCTTGTCGCGAAGGGCGGTGTTGCCGATCGTGACCTCCGATCCGGTGTCGACGACGGCCTCGAGCGACACGCCGCCGACCCGGACCTGGGTCAGGATCAGCTGGCCGCGCTGCAAGCGCGCAGTGACGACGATGTCGCCGGGAAGGATTTTGACGGGCGTCGCGGCGTCCTCGACCTTGATCAGGCGCTTTTCGAAATCGAGCATCAGGCGCTGCCGGCGGAGCGCGTCGATGCCGATCATTCCCGCGCCGCCGATATCCTGCTCGCGCAGGGCGGGGAGCTGCAAATTGTGGACGATGCTCGGCCCGACGCTCAGTTCATCGACCTTCACCCGGTCGACGATGTTGCGGTCCGTCATGTTGTTGAGGAGGACCGGCGTGCCGAGCGGCAGCTCCAGGTCGCGGGCGATGCGCAGCCCGACCGCCGACGTGTCGGCGCCGCTGTCGACGATGAACTGGTAGGGACCGCGGCCGTTCACCCTGACCTCGACGCTGAGGCGGGTCTCGGTCTCGCGGGCGTTCACGTCGTCGCCGCCGATCGCCAGATTATCGTCGATCACCGCGGGCGGGAGCGGCGCCATCGCCCCGCCCGAGGGCGGCGCGGGCCGCGGCTTGCCGATCTTGGGCGGCTCCGCAGCCGCGCCGCCGGCCAGGGCTGAGCCGATCAGGGCCCAGGCGAGGACGAGGCTGGAGCGGGGGAGGGGCAATCTCTTCTTTTCCCTGTGGACGGGCGCGGCTCCCGGACTATCCTCCCGGGCGCCGGCGCGCCACGCTTTGTCGACCGAGGCCCGTGGCACGGCGACGAAACCCGGCCGCGCGAGCGGCGCCGGCCGCGAGCCGCGTCGCGGCCCGGCAGTTTCGAAGTTGCGTGAAAATAAAAATCCCTCCGGTCAAATGGGAGGCCTTTTGATCGGTTTCATCGATCAGGCGCCGACTCGGGCGGCGGTCGTCATCCGCTCTCCCGCAGCGTTTCCCGACAGACAAGGGGGGTGCTGTTTGACCCGAGGCCTGGATGGCGCGGTGGCGGGGCGGGGAGGGGAGGAGGCGCTGCTGGTCCAGCCGGCGGGCGAGCCCTCGCCGATCCCGGCGGCGCATGGGATGACCTGAGGGCAGAACGCTCCTCCCCGGACAAAGGCGCGTGAAAAAGGCGCGCCTTCCGGGAGTGGAAAGCGCGCCCTTCGTTCACGGCCGGCCGGTTATTCCGGCCGGGCTGCCTAGCGGCAGCGTATGTCGCTGTTCCGGTCGATCGAGCGGCCGAGCAGAGCGCCGAGGGCGCCGCCGATCAGCGTGCCCGCGAGGCGGTCGTGGCCGCCGTCGACGGCGTTGCCGATCAGCGCCCCGCCGGCGCCGCCGACGATGAGGCCGGTCGTCCCGTCGCTGCGCTTGCAATAATAGCGACCGTCGGAGCCGCGATAGACCTCGTCGGCGTCGGTGAGACGGCGCTCGCTATATTGCGGGCCGTCGCGATAATAACGCTGCGCGTCGTAGCTGGTGCTGAAGCGGCTCATGTCGCCCTGGGCGTAGCCCCGATCGCCGTAGCCCTGATCGCGGTGGCCCTGATCGCCGTAGCCCTGATCGGCGTAGCCGCGCTCGTTGTTGCGGCGGGCCCAGCGCAGGTTGCGGCTGAGCGCGTCGAGGCGGGTCTGCAGCATCGCCGAATTTTCGGCCGACATGTAGCCGCCGCGCCGCATGCGCATCGCGTCGCGGCGGATCTGGCGAAGCTGCATCTGCGCGCGGCGCGCCTCCTGCGGGCTCAGCGAACCGTCGCGCACGCCGGAGTCGATCCGCCGCTCCAGATAGTCGATGCGCTGCCACGTGTCGGACGGAGCGCCCCGCCAGAAGTCGGAACCGGAATAGCCGGGGGCGGCATAGCCCGGGGCGGGACGATAATCCTGCGCCGCGGCGGGGACGGCGGCCAGCATCGACGCCGCCAGCGCGGCGCTTGCGAGAAATCGGGTCATGATAAACTCCGTAAACAGGCCCGCCGCCGGGAAGGCGGCGCGGGCGGGTGTGGCGCTCGAGGCAAATGGGTCGGGACGCGCCCGGGGACCCGGCGTCAGCCAGGATCCCGACACGGCACCAGCGTTCCGCGCGCGCAATGGTTCCCGATTCATTTGATTTAGGTTAGGAAAGTGTCTCGCAGATTTCAGTGGCGCGACGGACAACCCGGTGGGCGTGCTGTTCGACCCGGAAGCGCTGGTGGCGCGGTGGCGGGGCGGGGAGAGGGAGGAAGCGCTGGCCCAGCCGGCGGGCGGACCTCTCGTCGATCCCGTCGGCGCATGGGATGGGTTAAGTTTCCGTACCTGTTCAGCCGGAATGTACCAGGACCGGGTGTACCTGGGTATGCGCCAGCTACGTGCTTGGCACTCCAGGTCCCAATGAAGTATGAGCCTCTGTTTCCAAGCCTAGATTGTGGTCGATGGACACCGACCGGATTTCGTCGCGCAGCACATTCCATTCCCTCTTTAAGATTCGTTGGCAGACCGCTACGAACCCTGCGTTCGCTCCGTATTTTTCCTCGATACTCTTCGCTGCCAAGAATGCATACAGGCCGTTCTGAAGCTCCTCGTAATCCGGATCGGCCGGATTCATGAAAAGCTCGATTCGAGTTCCCAGCCTGTAGAACTCCTGCTGCTTGGCCTGCTCTAGCGAAGGCGTAACCCCGTAGGACTGGAACGAGGCCATGTCGTCTCGAAGACTATTGATCCAAGCCTGCCTCAATTCAGCTAACTTGATGTTTGCAGTTAAGCGAGCCTGAAGCTTCGCGTTCTGCATAGTTATCTGATGCCCCTGCTCCGCCGTCTGGGCGGCTATCCTCGCCTGCAACTTGGCATTTGCCCTAATCACCCAATGGCCCACCAAGGCTATTAATGCCGCTATCAAGCCCACCGCCAAGACATCGGATGGCGACCATGGCTCAGTAGGAAAATGCGGGCTCGCATGTTTCGCTGCGTGGGCTGCTTCAGAGGCGTTGCTGGCCACGACGTCGTTATCTCCTCGGTGGCAGACGCCTCGGCTTTGAGACACCGGCCTTCTAATCCTGCAGGAAAATAATGACAGCCACCGTTTTTGAAGTCAGCAACGCACGCCAACGATCCAAAATTGGCTGCTGGTGCCGATTTTCAATGCAGGATCGTTCCGACTTGATCCGCGACCGACACGGCGGCAAGGCAGCGACATCCCCGCCTCCGCGCGCGGGCTCAACCGCAGAAAGAATGCCTTACGCGAAACCGCGAAGCCGCAAAGTAGGTGGACCCGGATCGAGTCCGGGGTGACGACCTACTGGTCGAGGGAACGACCGTATTTTCCGCGACCTCAACGTATGCTTCAGCTTCCGAAGCGCCTTCACCGCGATCTGCTTAAAGCGCTCAGCCGTCACGAAGAATCGACATGCGGCTTCAGCCACCGATCAGCCGGCACCATTCATGACTGAAGCCATATAATAGGCATAAAGCGAAAAGGATCGATATAACGAGCCAAGCATAGCTCGCCCTCCTCGGGAAGTCGGTGACAGTCACTAGTGACTGTCACCGACTAGCGCTGACCGAGAACTGCTGCCCCACCTCCTCGAGCGTGTGGTCGGTGCTCATGCCGATGCCGAAGCGCATGCGCAGCACTCGTTCCTCGCGCGGGGTTAGCGTCCCCCCGGCCTGCCCTCATCCCGCAAGCGTACGAGAAGAGCCGCGAGCACAACATCCGCCAGGGTGTCCCTCCCATCAGGTGGAGATGGGGTCGGTTCGGGTGGCTCGGGTTCGGGCGGCTCAGGCTCGGGCAGCTCAGGGTCCAACAAGGCGCTTTTCAGACAGGCGGCCATGTCGAGTGCAGCGTCCCACGTCTGTTCTGCGGCAAGACCGCCCTTGCCGCCGCCGACCGCGACTGAGCCG
Source organism: Sphingomonadales bacterium (assembly GCA_034668625.1). Classification (GTDB taxonomy): domain Bacteria; phylum Pseudomonadota; class Alphaproteobacteria; order Sphingomonadales; family Sphingomonadaceae; genus Allosphingosinicella. The sequence continues at coordinate 23,084 of JAXDOX010000015.1, read as the reverse complement.
AAAGCATTGTCGGCCTCGACGAGACAGTCGATCGACGGCTGATGCTCGCCGATCATTCTGAATACCGTATTGACCAGGCCGGGGAAGCCACCAGTCCCAAGGCCGTCTAGGATGTCGCCAACGCCTTTTCGACGACGTTCAGTCCTGCCGTCCGCGTACTTGTCACCGTTGCAAGACATATCGACGCCCTTTCATCTAGGGTCGTCACGGGCGTTTGAAGCGGCAATAAAAGTTTGCCGAGCGCCTGCGGCGACTCAACCGAGCAGGTCGTTCCTAATCCCAATCAGGCTCACGAGCAAATGGCGCGGGGACCTGATCTCTGACGTTCGACCCCTTTACCATTGGCTCTTTGGCCAATCGCCCCCTCCCCGAGTAAGCTCAGGCGGAGCTTATTGGTCGAGGAACGACCGCATCTTCCGCGACCGGCTCGGGTGCTTCAGCTTGCGAAGCGCCTTCGCCTCGATCTGCCGGATCCGCTCGCGCGTCACCGAGAATTGCTGGCCGACTTCCTCGAGCGTGTGGTCGGTGTTCATGCCGATGCCGAAGCGCATGCGCAGGACGCGTTCCTCGCGGGGCGTCAGTGACGCCAGCACGCGGGTGACCGTTTCCTTGAGGTTGGCCTGGATCGCCGCATCCACCGGGATCACCGCGTTCTTGTCCTCGATGAAGTCGCCTAGGTGGGAATCCTCCTCGTCGCCGATCGGGGTTTCGAGGCTGATCGGCTCCTTGGCGATCTTCATCACCTTGCGGACCTTCTCCAGCGGCATGGAGAGGCGCTCGGCGAGCTCTTCGGGGGTCGGCTCGCGGCCGATCTCGTGGAGGATCTGGCGGGAGGTGCGAACCAATTTGTTGATCGTCTCGATCATGTGGACCGGGATGCGGATGGTCCGCGCCTGGTCGGCGATGCTGCGCGTGATCGCCTGGCGGATCCACCAGGTCGCGTAAGTCGAGAATTTGTAGCCGCGGCGATATTCGAACTTATCGACCGCCTTCATCAGGCCGATATTGCCTTCCTGAATGAGATCAAGGAATTGCAGGCCGCGGTTGGTATATTTCTTGGCGATCGAAATGACCAGGCGTAGGTTCGCCTCGACCATTTCCTTCTTGGCGATCCGCGCCTCGCGCTCGCCTTTCTGGACCTGGTTGACGATGCGGCGGAACTCGGCGAGGCTCATTCCTGTCGCGCTCGCGATCTCGGCGATCTCGCCGCGGATGCGCTCGATCGGCGCCGATTCGAGGGTGCAGAAGGCGCTCCACTTCTTGTCGGTGCCGCAGACGCGCTCGGCCCAGCCTTCGTCGAGCTCGTGGCCCATATAGGCGTCGAGGAAGGCCTTGCGCGGCACCTTGTGGCGCTCGGCGAGGCGCAGCATCTGGCCGCCAAGCGCGGTCAGGCGGCGATTGTAGCTGTAGAGCTGGTCGACGAGATATTCGATCTTGGCATTGTGGAACTGGACGCTCTCCACTTCCGCGGTGAGCTGGACCCGCAGATTCTGGTATTTGTTCTCCTCGGCGCGGGCGAAGTCGCGGCCGCCGCTCATCGCGTCCATGCGCGAGCCCTGGATCTTGGCGAACTTCTTGTAGAGGTCGGTGATCTTGGCGAAGCGCTCCAGCGCCTGCGGCTTCAAGGTCTCCTCCATCTGGGCGAGGGAGAGGGTATTGTCCTCGTCCTCCTCCTCGAACTGGGGGCGGGCGCGGCGCTCGACCAGGCCCTCCTCCTCGTCATCCTCCTCCTCGACCGGCGCTTCCTCGACCTCCTCCTCCTCCTTGAACGAGGGGCCGGCGGTCTTCTCGCTGATCTCGTCCCCGGCGACTTCGGCCTCGGCGCCCTCGACCTGCTCGGGGGTCGGGCCCTTCGAGAGCATCGCGTCGAGGTCGAGTATCTCGCGCAGCTGCATGTCGCCGTTGTTGAGCGCGTTCGACCAGTTGATGATCGCGTTGAACGTGATCGGGGATTCACACAAACCCCAGATCATGATGTCGCGGCCGGCCTCGATGCGCTTGGCGATGGCGATCTCGCCCTCGCGCGAGAGCAGTTCGACCGCGCCCATCTCGCGCAGATACATGCGCACCGGATCGTCGGTGCGGTCGACCGTCTCCTTCTTCTTCTCGATGATGAAGCGTTCGCCGTCGCTGCCGTCGCCGGGGTCCTCGGCGGTGTCGACCTCAGGCTCGGCGGCGCCTTCCTCCTCCTCGTCCGCTTCCTCGGACTCGACGACGTTGATGCCCATCTCGTTCAAGTTGGACATGATGTCCTCGATCTGCTCGGAGGCCATCTGGTCCTGCGGCAGGGCGTCGTTCAGCTCGTCATAGGTGATGTAGCCGCGCTTCTTGGCGCGGGCGATCAGCTTCTTCACCGAGGCGTCGTTGAGGTCGATGAGCGGGGCGTCGCCGCCTTCCTGCTTCTCTTCCATGTCGACCGCGTTGTTCGTCTTCGCCATCAAAGCCTTCACATTCCTGTTGGCCGGATCAGCCGGCGCCGCTCTCGATCAGCGCCGCCAGCCGCCGTTCCGCCTCGTCCCGCGCCGCCCGGAGCCTTTGCTGCTCCAGGAACGCCGCTTCGTCCCCCGTCTCCTTCAGCCGGGCCGTCGCCGCGTCCAGTGCGGCATATAGTCCAGGCTGGGCCGCTAATGTGTCGATCACCAGAACGAGGTCGCGACAGGCACGTTCCGGGTCCGCGTCACGGCGGGTGAAGGAGAAGGACAGACCTCTTGCTTTGCGCAGCCTGCCCGCAAAAGCGGCCACGCCGGCCGAGGTCAATATGGTATCGAGCCCCTCCGGATCAAGCGCGCCGTGGAGCAGGGCCGCCGCGAGCAGGGCGTCCCGGAGCGCTTCCGCCCCCTTGTCGGGAAGCGGCAGGGCCGCGATGGCTTCGCTATGCTCGGTGATCAGCTGGGGATGGCGGAGCAGCCCGGCGAGCACGGCGCGTGCGGTCTGGGGCGCCAGCCCGGCGTGGCCGACCGCCTTCGCTGCTTCCGAAGCCGGGCGAGGCGGGGCGAAGCGGGCGCCGCGCGGATCGCCGCGGCGCCATTCCTGCCGCCGCGGCGGCTCCGGCGGCCGGGTGAGGGTGTTGAAGCGGGCGAGCAACTCGCTGCGATACTGATCGCGGACGTCGGCGTCCTGGATTGCCGAGACATGGTCGAGGAGGCGGCGGCGCAGGCCGGCGCGCTGCTCCGGCGTGGCCAGCGGCTCCGCCTGGCTTTCGTGCCGCCAGAGGCGCTCGGCGAGGGCCTCCGGCGCCGCCAGCAGCGCCTCGATCGCCTCGCGGCCGCCGGTGCGGACGAGGTCGTCGGGATCCTGCCCCGCCGGTAGCGTGACGAAGCCGAGCGAGCGGCCGGGGCCGACATGCGGCAAGGCCCTCAGCGCGGCCCGCACCGCCGCCTTTTGGCCCGGCGCATCGCCATCGAAGCAGACGATCGGGGAGGGGGACAGGCGCCAGAGCAGCCCGAGCTGCGCCTCGGTCACCGCCGTGCCGAGCGGCGCCACCGCCTCGGCGATCCCCGCCTGGTCGAGGGCGATGACGTCCATCTGCCCCTCGACCACGATCACCCGCCCGGCGGTGCGGCTGGCGGCGGCGGCGCGATCGAGGTTGAACAGGGTGCGGCCCTTGTCGAACAGCGGCGTATCCGGCGAGTTCAGATATTTGGGCTCGCCGGCGCCGAGGATGCGGGCGGAGAAGGCGATGACTCGGCCGCGCCGGTCGCGGATCGGAAAGGTCAGGCGGCCGCGGAACCGGTCATAGGGCTCGCGCTCGTCCTCCGGCACGATCAGCAGGCCGGCCTCGACGAGCTTCTCCTCCCCGATCGCCTTGAGCGCCGCCCGCAGCTTGCCCCGCGAATCGGGCGCGAAGCCGAAGCCGAAGCGGCGGCGCGTCGCCTCGGATATGCCGCGCTTCTCGAGATAGGCCCGCGCCTCCGCCCCCTCGAGCCCCCCGAGCTGCGCCTCGAACCAGGCCTGCGCCGCCGTCATGACGTCGTACAGGCCCTCTGCCCGCTCGGCTTTCTCCTGAGAGCGGGGGTCCGGTGCCGGCACTTCCAGGCCCGCCGCCTCGGCGAGCTCCTTGACTGCGTCCATGAACGGGAGGCCGCGCGCGTCGGTCAGCCAGCGGATCGCGTCGCCGTGCGCAGAGCACCCAAAACAATGCCAGAAGCCCTTCTCGTCATTGACGTAGAAGCTCGGCGTCTTCTCTTTGTGGAACGGGCAGCACGCCTTCCACTCGCGGCCCGCTTTCTGCAGCTTCACGGTGCGGCCGACGAGCGTCGAAAGCGCCGTCCGCGCGCGCAGCTCGTCGAGGAATTGAGGAGAAAGGCTCACGGGGCGAGCCGTTCGAGCGAAATCGGGCTGAGGGACATGCCCCCGAGCTTAAGCGGAGAGCCGCGCCTTCACCAGCGCGCTGGCCCTGGCCATGTCCATCTTTCCCGCGTAACGCGCCTTCACCTCGGCCATCACCCGGCCCATGTCCTTGACCGACGAGGCGTCGGTCTCCGCGACGATGCCCTCGATCGCCGTCTTCGCTTCGTCCTCGCTCATCTGGGCGGGGAGGAAGCTCTCGATCACCGCCACCTCGGCTTTCTCCGCCTCGGCCAGCTCCTGCCGCCCGCCCTGCTCGTAGAGGGCGATCGATTCGCGGCGCTGCTTGACCATCTTCTGGAGGACCTCGGTCACCATGGCGTCATCATCGGCAGGAGGGACGCCTGTGCGCAGCTCGATGTCACGGTTCTTGATTGCCGACTGGATGAGGCGGATGGCGCCGGTCCGGGGCTTGTCGCCGGCCTTCATCGAGGTGACGAGGGCAGTCTTGAGGTTGTCGCGAATCATGCCGAACTTTCCGGTTCCAACAGGGCGGGAAAGGGGTGGCTTTAGCGGCCCTCCGGCCGCTTTAATAGATTGACGCTGCGCCGCCCGCGCCCTAGCGGTCGGCGCTTAGCGACATCGCCGATACCCTCGACACGGAGTGCCCGCCACGATGGCCGACGCCAAGCCCGCGCCTGCGCCGAACGGAGCGACGGGCGTACTGGTTTTGGCCGACGGGACATCGGTCTGGGGCCGCGGCTTCGGGGCGGAAGGCGAGGCGGTCGGCGAGGTCGTCTTCAACACCGCGATGACCGGCTACCAGGAGGTGATGACCGACCCCTCCTACGCCAGCCAGATCATCACCTTCACCTTCCCCCACATCGGCAATGTCGGCGCCAATTACGAGGATGTCGAGGCGGACAATCCCTGGGCGCTGGGCGCGATCGTCCGCCAGGATGTGACCGATCCTTCGAACTTCCGTGCCGCCCAGAGCTTCGGCGCCTGGATGCGCTCGAACGGCCGCATCGGCCTCTCCGGCATCGACACAAGGGCGCTGACGCGCAGGATCCGCACCGGGGGAGCGCCGAACGGGGCGATCGCCCACCGGGCGGACGGGGTGTTCGACCTCGATGCGCTGCTGGCGAAGGCGCGGGCCTGGCCCGGCCTCGGAGGGATGGACCTCGCCAAGGAGGTGTCCTGCCGGCAGATGTATCGCTGGTCCGGCGGGCTGTGGAAGCTCGGCGAAGGCTATGGCGACGGGGAGGGGAGCGATGATCGCCCTCACGTCGTCGCCATCGACTATGGCTCGAAGCGCAACATCTTCAGGAACCTCGTCGATGCAGGCGCGCGGGTCACCGTTCTTCCCGCCACCGCCAGCTTCGAGGAGGTGATGGCGCACGAGCCGGACGGCATCTTCCTTTCGAACGGCCCGGGCGATCCGGCCGCGACCGGCGAATATGCGGTGCCCGTAATCCGCCAGCTCCTCGACACCGGCAAGCCGCTGTTCGGCATCTGCCTCGGCCACCAGCTCCTCGGCCTTGCGGTGGGCGCGAAGACGGTGAAGATGCACCAGGGCCACCGCGGCGCCAACCATCCGGTCAAGCGCCTCGCCGACGGCCGAGTCGAGATCACCAGCATGAACCACGGCTTCGCCGTGGAGGCGGAGAGCCTGCCCACCAACGCGCGGCCGACCCACATCTCCCTGTTCGACGGCAGCCTCTGCGGCCTCGAGTTGACGGACCGCCCGGCCTTCAGCGTCCAATATCACCCCGAGGCCAGCCCAGGCCCGCAGGACAGCACCTATCTGTTCGACAAGCTCATAAAAACCCTGGAGAGATAGCGATGGCATTGTCTCCATTTGTATCACGATTTGGTCGGGGGCCCGCTAAGAGCGCGCTGAATCCAAGTCTCTGGCTCACGGGTGTGGTCACGCCCTCCTTTATGACGGGTGCCTTGTTTTTGCCTGCCCCCCTAAATCAATTTTCTTTTGCGGCGGCACTCATTCCCCCAATCGTAGCTGTTTGGCAGATTATCTATTTCACTAATCGGGACCCAGATCGGTTGCAGACGGAAGTTCATATAGAAAACAAGCAATTAATATCTACAATTGGCGATAATAGTAGATTAATTGACGGAGAAATAATAATTCGGCCAGGTGCGCCTTTAATAGATAACCCCACCAAGGAGGATAGAGAATGAATACCTATATCCTATCCTTTGACCCGCATCAGCCAGAGTTTACCGCGGCCCAACTCCACGCATTTATTAAGCAGAATAGGGACATAGCACAATTTTATAACCCGTTCCCGGGGACCTATATATTAAAAAGCGAGCTATTTCAAAGAGACCTCAATGCTGGATTTGTGTCATTTTTCAATGGAAAGATGTTTGTCCTTGCTCCCGTGACTCCGTTTGAGGTGGGGGGCGCGTTTCCGCAAGCAGTCTGGGACTGGTTCAACACAGGTGATCTTCCTAAACTAGAAAAGCTTAGCAGTTAATGCCCCGCCGCACCGACATCTCCTCGATCCTCATCATCGGCGCGGGCCCGATCGTCATCGGCCAGGCGGCGGAGTTCGATTATTCGGGGACGCAGGCGGCGAAGACGCTGAAGGCGGAGGGCTATCGGATCGTCCTGGTCAATTCCAACCCGGCGACGATCATGACCGATCCGGAGCTGGCCGACGCCACCTATGTCGAGCCGATCACGCCCGAGTTTGTCGCCAAGATCATCGAGAAGGAACGGCCCGACGCGGTGCTTCCGACGATGGGCGGGCAGACGGCGCTCAATACCGCGCTCGCGCTGTTCAAGGACGGCACGCTCGAGAAATATGGCGTCACCATGATCGGCGCCGATGCCGAGGCGATCGAGAAAGCCGAGGACCGGCTGAAGTTCCGCGAGGCGATGGAGCGGATCGGCCTCGCAAGCCCGAAGAGCCAGATCGCCCACAGCCTCGACGAGGCGGTGCGGGCGCTCGATCATGTCGGCCTGCCCGCGATCATCCGGCCTTCCTTCACCCTCGGCGGCACCGGCGGCGGCATCGCCTACAATCGCGAGGAGTTCGTGGAAATCGTCACCGGCGGCCTCGACGCCTCGCCGACGACCGAGGTGCTGATCGAGGAATCGGTGCTCGGCTGGAAGGAATATGAGATGGAGGTGGTCCGCGACCGCGCGGACAATGCGATCATCGTCTGCTCGATCGAGAATGTCGACCCGATGGGCATCCACACCGGCGACTCGATCACGGTCGCGCCGGCGCTGACGCTGACCGACAAGGAATATCAGATCATGCGCAATGCGAGCATTGCTTGCCTGCGCGAAATCGGTGTCGAAACAGGTGGTTCTAACGTACAGTTCGCGGTCAATCCCAAGGATGGCCGGCTCGTCGTCATCGAGATGAACCCGCGCGTCAGCCGCTCTTCGGCGCTCGCTTCCAAGGCGACAGGCTTCCCGATCGCCAAGGTCGCGGCCAAGCTCGCGGTCGGCTATACGCTCGACGAGATCCAGAACGACATTACCGGGGTCACCCCCGCCTCGTTCGAGCCGACCATCGACTATGTGGTGACCAAGGTCCCGCGCTTCGCCTTCGAGAAGTTCAAGGGGGCCGAGCCCTTGCTGTCGACGTCGATGAAGTCGGTCGGCGAGGCAATGGCGATCGGCCGGAGCTTCCACGAAAGCCTCCAGAAGGCGCTGCGCAGCCTGGAGACGGGCCTGATCGGCCTCGACGGGGTGCGCGAGCTCTACGGCGCGCCGCGCGCCGAGATCGAGGCGGCGCTCGCCCGCCCGACCCCCGACCGGCTGCTCGTCGCCGCCCAGGCGCTGCGCGAGGGCCTGACCGTCGCCGAGATCAACGCCATCACCCATTACGATCCGTGGTTTCTGGAGCGGATCGCCGAGATCGTCTCTGCCGAGCAGGAGATCGAGCGGGAGGGCCTCCCCAATGACGCCGCGGGGCTCGGGCGGCTGAAGGCGATGGGCTTCTGCGACCGCCGCCTCGCCGAGCTGGCCTTGCGCTCAGCCGGGATCAGGGGGGAGGGGGTCAAGACCCGTGCCCGCAGCCACGGCCTGCTCCACGACGCCGTCAAGGCGATGATCGGCGCGACCACCGAGGAGGAGGTAAGGCGGCTGCGCCACAAGCTCGGCGTGCGCCCCGTGTTCAAGCGGATCGACACCTGCGCAGCCGAATTCGAGGCGAAGACGCCCTACATGTATTCGACCTACGAGGCGCCGAGCTTTGGCGAGCCCGAGGACGAGGCTCAGCCCTCGGACCGCCGCAAAATCGTTATCCTCGGCGGTGGCCCCAACCGGATCGGCCAAGGCATCGAGTTCGATTATTGCTGCTGCCACGCCGCCTACGCGCTCGCGGAGGCTGGCTTCGAGACGATCATGATCAACTGCAACCCGGAGACGGTCTCGACCGATTACGACACGTCGGACCGTCTCTATTTTGAGCCGCTGACGGTCGAGGACGTGCTCGAGATCCTTCATGTCGAGCGGTCGAAGGGTGAATTGGTCGGGGTCATCGTCCAGTTCGGCGGCCAGACGCCGCTCAAGCTGGCCGCGGCGCTCGAGAAAGCCGGCATCCCGATCCTCGGCACCTCGCCCGACGCCATCGATCTCGCCGAGGATCGCGAGCGCTTCGCCGCCCTCGTCAACAAGCTCGGACTCAAGCAGCCCGAAAACGGCATCGCCCGCTCGCGCGAGGAGGCGATCGCGGTCGCCGAGCGGATCGGCTACCCGGTGCTCACCCGGCCTTCCTACGTGCTTGGCGGGCGGGCGATGGAGATCGTCGACGGTCCGGCCCAGCTCGACGATTATATCGTCACCGCGGTCCAGGTCTCCGGCGACAGCCCGGTCCTGATCGATCAGTATTTGCGCGACGCCATCGAGGTCGACGTCGACGCCATCTCCGACGGCGACGATGTCTGCATCGCCGGGGTCATGCAGCATATCGAGGAAGCGGGCGTCCATTCCGGCGACAGCGCCTGCTCGCTGCCCCCGTACACGCTCGGCGAGGAGGTGGTGGCGGAGATCGAGCGCCAGGCCCGCACGCTCGCCCACGCGCTCGGCGTCAAGGGCCTGATGAACGCGCAGTTCGCGGTCAAGGACGGCATCGTCTACCTGATCGAGGTCAATCCGCGGGCGAGCCGCACCGTTCCGTTCGTCGCCAAGGCGATCGGCACGCCCATCGCCAAGATCGCCGCGCGGGTAATGGCCGGCGAGCCGCTGATGCGCTTTCTGCCGATCCGCCGCGACATCCGCCACATCGCGGTCAAGGAAGCCGTCTTCCCCTTCGCGCGCTTCCCCGGCGTCGATCCGGTGCTCTCGCCGGAAATGAAGTCGACTGGAGAAGTCATTGGCATCGACGACGATTTCGCGAAGGCGTTCCTGAAGGCGCAGCTCGGGGCCGGCCTTAGCCTGCCCATCGAAGGGACCCTTTTCGTATCGGTGAAGGACAGCGACAAGGCGCTGATCGCGCCGCCCGTCCGGGCTATGGCCGAGCTGGGCTTCCACGTTCTCGCCACCGGCGGCACCGCCGATTATCTGTCGGGGGAGGGAATCAAGGTCGAGCGGGTCAACAAGGTGGCGCAGGGCCGACCGCACATCGTCGACCGGATCAAGGACGGCGACGTCGACATCATCTTCAACACCACCGAAGGCTGGCAGAGCCATCGCGATTCGGCCTCGATCCGGGCTTCGGCGGTGATGGGCAAGCTGCCTTACTTCACCACCGCCGCCTCCAGCGCGGCCGTGGTTCGCGCCATCGCGGCGCTCGGGGAGCATAATCTTGAAGTCCGCTCCCTCCAGGACTATTATTCCGCCTCCAGAGCATGACCCTCACAATCCGGTGCGTGACTGAGGCGGCTTCTTCGGAGCCGTCCCCGAAAGAAATTTGACGAAAGGCAACAAGAATGGCGACCGTCGACAAGATGCCGATGCTGGCCGAAGGCTATGAGAAGCTGACGACCGAGGTCCGCCACCTGAAAATGGTCGAACGGCCGGCGGTTATCGATGCGATCGAGGAAGCGCGCGGCCACGGCGACTTGTCGGAAAATGCGGAATACCATGCGGCCAAGGAGCGGCAGGGCCAGGTCGAGGCGCAGATCGCCGACATGGAGGATCGGCTGTCGCGGGCGATGGTGATAGATCCCACCACCCTCTCCGGCGACAAGATCGTGTTCGGCGCCACCGTCCACCTGCGCGATGAGAATGACTCCGCGGTGAAATACCAGATCGTGGGCCAGACCGAGGCGGACGCGCGCGTCGGCCGCATTTCGTACAATTCGCCGCTGGGCCGGGCGCTGATCGGCCGTACCGTCGGCGACGAGGTCGAGGTGTCGACGCCGTCGGGCGACCGTTACTACGCCATCGAGAAGGTCGAGTTCATCTAGGGTGCGGCCGCCGGAAAGCTGGCAGCAGGCCCGCGTCACCCTCGCGACAGCCGCCGTCACGGCCATTGCCTGGGCGCTGGCGGCGGCGAGCGGCTATGAGGGGCTGATCGCCACCTGGGGCGGCTTCATCCCGGCCCGCGTCTCGGGCGCCACCGCGAACATGGCGCTGGCACCGCTCGTCCTGACGCCGCTGAGCGCGACGCTGATTCATGGCGGCCTGCTCCATCTCCTCCTCAACCTCATGGTGCTGCTCTTTTGCGGGCGGGCGGTGGAGGCGATCGTCGGGGGACGGCTGTTCCTCCTGCTCTACGTCGTCGGCGCCTATGCGGCGGCGGCCGCGCAATATGCCGCGGGCCCCCACGTGACTGCTCCGATGGTAGGCGCCAGCGGCGCGATCTCGGCGGTGATCGGCGCCTATGCGATCCTGTTCGGACGCAACCGCGTGGCAGTCGCCAACCCGCGGCTCGCCGTCGCGCTCAATGCTTTGTGGCTGGCCGTGGCCTGGGTGGCGATTCAGTATCTGATCGGCCTGATGCTGAGGATGGACGGTATCGACGTCGCCGTCGCCGCCCATGTCGGCGGCTTCCTCGCCGGCCTGGCGCTTGCGCGACCTTTGTTCCTGTGGCGGTGGCGCAAGGCCTGAGCGCCTAGGCCGCGCCGCCCTCGCCCAGCTCGGGCTCGAGCAGCCGGTGAAGGTGGACCACGACATATTTCATCTCGGCGTCGTCGACGGTGCGCTGCGCCGAGCCGCGCCAGGCCTCGAGAGCCGCCGCGTAATTGGGATAGACGCCGACGATATCGATCGTGGCGAGGTCGAAATCGAGGCCCTGCGGGTCCTTGACCCGCCCGCCGAACACGAGGTGGAGCTTGCTCATGGCGGTGCCGGTAGGACGGTGGATCGGTGCAACGCAAGGCGCCCCCGGATGTCGCCCAATCCTTCAGCGCTTGCGGACCGAGTCCGCGGCGGCGCCGGCGGAGCTGCGCAGCGCGCTCACCGCCCGGTCTGTGAAGCCGTCGAGCTGCTCCCGGCCGGCGTCGCGCGCGGCGCGGACTGCGTCGCGGGCGCCGTCGTTGATCCGCCGGCCGACCGAGCCGAGCAACTCCTCCTCCCGCCGCGTCCGCGGAAGCAGCGCGCCGGCGATCGCCCCGAGGGCGAGCCCGCCGATCACCGCCGCCATCGGTGCGGCATCGAGGCTCTCGGCGGTGCGCTGGCCGACCGCGCCGGCCCGCTCCCGCGCCGCGGAATAGGCCGCCGAAGTGCGCTCGCGCGCCGACCGATAGGCTTCCGACGCCGCGCTGCTTGCCGCCGACAGCGGGCCGCCGGAGGCTTCGCCGCCGTCGCCCGAAGCGCCGCTTGTGGAGGGGGGCGCCTTGCCCGGTCGGTCGGTGGTGGTGCTCATTTCTTAGCTCCTTTCTTGCGCGGCCGCTCCGCGACGGGGGCCGTCAGGTCGTAGTCGCCGTCGCTGTCGGCGAGACGGGTGGCGACGAGGTCCCCGTCCTCGTCGCTCGAGAACAGGCGCGAGACCGCCGACCTGATCGGCGAACGGGCGAGGAAGAGGGTGAAGGCGGCGAGCGCTGCCGAGACCGCAAACGGCCGCGCCTTGACCGCTCCCACGGCGTCGCCGGCCATGTCGCCGGTCCGTTCCTTGACGCCTTCCCACGCATGGCCGGCGATCGTCGCGGGCTTCAGCCTTTGCTGAAGCTCGGCGAGGGTATTCATCAAGCGGGCCCGGGCCGCTTCCGCCTGCGCCCTGGCGGCGACGAGCTCGGGTGCGCTCACGACGCGCTCTTCCCGCTGCCGAGCGCCGCGCGCTCGTCCGCGTCGCCGCCCAAAGCGGCGAGCTTGCCGGCGCCGTAACGCACGAGGGCGAATCCGATCGCGGCTGCGACCAGGAAGACGATCAGTCCGCCCAGCGCCGGCCCGACCCAGGTCGCAAGTTGCATCGCGAGGCCGACCAGCAGGGCGACGAGCGCGGCGTTGGCCAGGAACAGGGCTGCCGCCAGCGCGATGGCGCCGTTGCGGGCGAGGCCCGCGCGCCGAAGCGCCACGGCCTTGTAGAGGCCAACTTCCGCCTGGACGAAGCTGCGTCCGTCCTCGGCCAGCCGCCCGAACAGCTCGCCGATCGAGCTCTCGTCGGTCCTCCCCGCCGGTCCATCCATGGCTCAGCCGCCGGACGCGTCGTCGCCGGAAGCGCCGCTCTCGGCCGGGAGCCCGGATTTGATCAGGCGGGCGAGCGTGAAGCCGACCACCGCGGCGATTCCGATAGCCACGCCGGGGCTCTTGCGGACCGCGTCGCGGACGTTGCCGTAAAGCTCGTCGACGTCGGTGCGCCGAAGCGTATCGGCGAAGTTGGAGACTGCGTCCGAGGCGCGGCGGGCATATTCGCCATATTGGCCGCCGAGACGCTCGTCGATCGACTCTGCGGTGTCGGAGACGACTCTGGACAGCTCGTCGAGCGCGTCGCTGGCGCGGGTCTTGCCGCCCTCAGCGAAGTCGCGGGCGCGGTCCGCCGCCTGGTCGCGCAGGGCCGAGACCTGGCCGCGCAGCTGATCGCCAACGCCGCCGCCGCCCGCGTCGCCACCATTCTGCCCGCCCGAAGCTTGCGAAGCTTGCACCATAGCCTGTCCTCCTCCACCCGAAGCCGTGCCGCCCGTATCGTCGCCGCCGGCCGACCCGACGAACCCGCCCGCTCCGCCGCTGCCGTCGTCGCCGTCCGTCTCCATCGCGCCGTTTATGATGTGGTCGGTTCCTTCCGGCAGCTCATCGGGGCGAGGGGGCATGGCCTGCATCTCCTGATCTGAAATATGCTCGGACTCGAAACGGCGGGCCTGCTTTCCCGTTCCGGCCCGAAGCGACGAAAGTTGCGCCGCGCGCGCCGCGCCGATAAGCCGCGCCCGCAACCTCCATATAGTTCAGAACGAGGCCGGAACAATGACCGCCATCCGCGACGTCCATGCCCGCGAGATCCTCGACAGCCGGGGCAATCCGACGGTGGAGGTCGAAGTGCTGCTGGAGGACGGCTCGATCGGCCGGGCGGCGGTGCCCTCGGGCGCCTCGACGGGAGCGCATGAAGCGGTCGAAAAGCGCGACGGCGACAAAAAGCGATATGGCGGCAAGGGGGTCTGCGAGGCCGTCAACGCGGTGAGGGGCGAGATATCGGAGGCGATCCAGGGCCTCGACGCCGAGGACCAAAGCGAGATCGACGCCCTGCTGATCGACCTCGACGGGACGGAGAACAAATCCCGCCTCGGCGCGAACGCCATCCTCGGTGTCAGCCTCGCCGTCGCCAAGGCGGCGGCCGACGCGCGGGGGCTGCCGCTCTACCGCTATGTCGGCGGAGTCTCGGCGCAGCTCCTGCCGGTGCCGATGATGAATATCGTCAACGGCGGCGCCCATGCCGACAACCCGATCGACTTCCAGGAATTCATGGTCATGCCGGTCGGCAGCCAGAGCCTCGCCGAGGCGGTCCGCTGCGGCGCCGAGATTTTTCACATTCTGAAGGCTCGGCTGCACGCGGCCGGCCTCTCGACCTCGGTCGGCGACGAGGGCGGCTTCGCGCCGAACCTCGCCTCGGCCCGTGAGGCCTTAGACTTCATCATGAAGTCGGTGGAGGAATCGGGCTATAGCCCCGGCGACGAGGTCGTCCTCGCGCTCGATTGCGCGGCGACCGAATATTATCGCGGCGGCGCCTACCGGATGGAAGGGGAGGGCCGGACCCTCTCCTCCGGCGAGATGGTGGACTATCTCGCCGAGTTGGCCCGAGACTATCCGATCCGCTCGATCGAAGATGGCATGGCCGAAGACGATTGGGACGGCTGGAAGCAGCTCACCGATCGCCTCGGCGGCCGCATCCAGCTGGTCGGCGACGATCTGTTCGTCACCAACCCGAAGCGTCTTGCCCGCGGCATCGAGGCGGGCGTCGCCAACTCGATCCTGGTCAAGGTCAACCAGATCGGTACGCTCTCGGAGACGCTGGAGGCGGTCTCGGCGGCGCAACGCGCCGGCTACACCGCAATCATGTCCCACCGCTCCGGCGAGACGGAGGATACGACCATCGCCGACCTCGCCGTCGCGACCAATTGCGGGCAGATCAAGACGGGTTCGCTGGCCCGCTCCGACCGGCTGGCCAAATACAACCAGCTCATCCGCATCGAGGAGGAGCTGGGCTCGATGGCCCAATATGCGGGCCGCACCGTCTTCGCCGGGCTGCAAGGCTGAGCGCCGAAAGGTTACAAATTCCCACCCATCGTCGCAAAAGGCTTGATTCTTCGGCCTTTTGCTGATTCTTAACGGACATGGTCACGCGGGGGCGTTCTTCGGTCGACATCATCAAACGGGCTTTCTGGCCCGCCGTCGCCCTGCTGATCATCGCCAACTTCCTCGGTTATGCCATCGTCGGCGCCAACGGCATCCTCAGCTGGGGCGATTACCGTCGGCAGAAGGAGGCGCGGCTCGTCGAGCTCGCAAGCCTGCAGCAGGGGCAGCAGCAGCTCGCCCATCGGGTCGCCTTGCTCGATCCGCGCAGTGCCGACCCGGACCTCTCGGACGAGCTCGTCCGGCGGGAGCTCGGCGTCGTGCGACCCGATGAGGTGATCCTCCAGATCCCGCAATAGGGCGCCGTTTCGAGGCCGCTCGGGCACAAGTTGCGCGGGCTGGCGTTTGCCGCCATAGAGCCGCCGACCCGAACCGCAGGAAGCCGAAACGTGGCCAAGGCAGCAAGCACGCGCGCCAGTACCCAATCCTCTTCCGCTCCGCCTCCGACCGCCAATCGCGAGCGCCCGCCCGAGCCCAAGCGCTACCAGGCCAGCCGCGAGCAATTGCTCGAATATTACCGCCAGATGCTGCTCATCCGCCGCTTCGAAGAGCGGGCGGGGCAGCTCTACGGGCTCGGCCTGATCGGCGGCTTCTGCCATCTCTACATCGGCCAGGAGGCGGTCGCCGTCGGCCTGCAATCGGCGATGGAGCCGGGCAAGGACAGCGTCATCACCGGCTATCGCGACCACGGCCACATGCTCGCCTACGGCATCGATCCCAAATTGATCATGGCCGAGCTGACGGGTCGCGCCGCCGGCATCTCCAAGGGCAAGGGCGGCTCGATGCACATGTTCAGCGTCGAGCATAAATTCTATGGCGGCCACGGCATCGTCGGCGCCCAGGTGAGCCTCGGCACCGGTCTCGGCTTCGCCCACAAATATCGCGGCGACGGCGGCGTCTGCCTCGCTTATTTCGGCGACGGCGCCGCCAACCAGGGCCAGGTCTACGAGAGCTTCAACATGGCGGAGCTCTGGAAGCTCCCGATCATCTACGTGATCGAGAATAATCAATATGCGATGGGTACCTCGGTCAACCGGTCGTCGGCGGAGGACCAGCTCTACCGGCGCGGCGAGAGCTTCCGCATCCCCGGCCTGCAGATAGACGGCATGGATGTCCTCGCCGTGCGCGGCGCCGCGGAGACGGCGCTCGCATGGGTGCGCGGCGGCAAGGGACCGATCCTGCTCGAATTGAAGACCTACCGCTATCGCGGCCACTCGATGTCCGACCCCGCCAAGTACCGCTCGCGCGAGGAAGTGCAGGCGGTGCGCGAGAAATCGGACCCGATCGAGCACGCCAAGCGTGACCTCGGGGCGATGGGAGTCGCCGAGGACGAGCTCAAGAAGATCGACGCCGAGATCAAGCGGATCGTTGTCGAAGCCGCCGATTTCGCCGAGCAGTCGCCCGAGCCCGAGCCCGGCGAGCTCTACACAGACGTTCTGGTGGAGCGCTATTGATGCCGGGAGTCTTCATGCTCCTGTTCCAGCTGGCAGTCGCCGCCACGGAGCCGCCGCTGCCGCCGTCATTTAACGAGGCGCGGCTTTCCGCCTGCGCACCGACGACGCTCAAATCGGCAGAGGTCTGTCTCCGGAAAGGCCTCTCCAAGGAAGATCTGGCGATCGTCGAGGATCGGCTGCCGGCCCGGCAGTTCCGCCCGGGTCTCGACATGGCCATAGAGCGCGCGTGGCGCCTCCGGGACCCGAATTCGCCGATGGCCAAAGCGATGCGAGGCTTGATGGGGCTCGATCGGTCCGACATCGCATCGGGGTTGATCATTTCCGATCTTCAGGTGCGCGCCACCACCGGGAATGGGAGCGGTCTGGATTTCGAGGCCATAAGACAGGCGTTCAAGCTCAATCCGCCGCCGCCCGAAACGCCGCACGTCACCGTCACAAGCCCGCCGCAAGAGACACCGCATGTCGATTGAGCTCAAGATGCCTGCTCTGTCCCCCACCATGGAGGAGGGGACCTTGGCCAAATGGCTCGTCAAGGAAGGCGACACGGTGAAATCGGGCGACATCCTCGCCGAGATCGAGACGGACAAGGCGACGATGGAGTTCGAGGCGGTCGACGAGGGCACGATCACCAAGCTCGTCGTCCCGGAGGGCACCGACGAAGTCAAGGTCGGCGCCGTCATCGCCATCATGGCCGAGGAGGGCGAGAGCGCTTCGGCGCCCGCGCGCAAGGAATCGACGCCGGCGCCATCGGGCGACAAGCAGGTCGAACAGCCGAGCGACCAGAAGACCGAGGTCCATTCCGACGTCACGCCGCACCAGATGGAGACCGCGGCGCGCGACCTGGTCGCAGCCGCCCAGCACACGCACGAGGATCCGGAGGTGCCCGCCGGCACCGAGACCGTCCGTCAGACCCTTCGCGAGGCGTTGCGCGACGCGATGGCCGAGGAGATGCGCAAGGACGAGCGCGTCTTCGTGATGGGCGAGGAGGTGGCTGAATATCAGGGTGCCTACAAGGTCACCCAGGGGCTGCTCGACGAGTTCGGCCCCAAGCGCGTGGTCGACACGCCGATCACCGAATATGGCTTTGCCGGCCTCGGCACCGGCGCGGCGATGGGCGGCCTGAGGCCGATCGTGGAGTTCATGACCTTCAACTTCGCGATGCAGGCGATCGACCACATCATCAACTCGGCGGCCAAGACCAATTATATGTCCGGCGGCCAGATGCGCTGCCCGATCGTCTTCCGGGGTCCCAACGGCGCTGCCGCCCGCGTCGGCGCCCAGCACAGCCAGAATTACGGGCCCTGGTACGCGAACGTGCCCGGTCTGGTGGTCATATCGCCTTACTCCGCCGCCGACGCGAAGGGCCTCTTGAAGGCCGCGATCCGCAGCGAGGATCCGGTCGTTTTCCTCGAGAACGAGCTGCTCTACGGCCAGAGCTTCGACGTCCCCAAGCTCGACGATTACGTCCTGCCGATCGGCAAGGCGCGGGTGGCGAGGCCGGGAACCGACGTGACCCTGGTCAGCTATTCGATCGGCGTCGGCGTTGCGCTCGAGGCGGCGGACCGGCTCGCCGAGGAGGGGATAGAGGCCGAGGTGATCGACCTTCGCACCCTGCGGCCGCTCGACCGCGCGACGGTGCTGAAGAGCCTCGCCAAGACCAACCGAATGGTGACGGTCGAGGAGGGCTGGCCGGTCTGCTCGATCTCGTCCGAGCTGATGGCGATCGCGATGGAAGAAGGCTTTGACGATCTCGACGCGCCGGTCCTCAGGGTCACCGACGAGGACGTGCCGCTGCCCTACGCCGCCAATCTCGAGCGCATGGCGCTGATCCGCGTCGAGCTGGTCGTCGAGGCGGCCAAAAAGGTATGTTACCGATAAGGGGGATTCCCTGGCTGACCTCGACCCCGATCGGGTGCTGGCGCTGAGCTACGTCCCGGCGCGGCGACGTCCGGCGCTCCAGGCTCTCTTCGCGCTAGACGCGGCTCTGGGTGCCGTGCTCGCTGGCGGGCGCGAGCCGATGATCAGCCGGATCAAGCTGGCCTGGTGGCGCGAGGCGCTCGAGAAGCTCGACCGGGACAAGGCGCCCGCCGAGCCGGTGCTTCAGGCGCTCGCCGAGCATGTCCTTCCCGCCGGCGTCAGCGGGTCGGAGCTGGCGGAGATGGAGGAGGGGTGGGCAATGCTCCTCTCCGAGCAGCCGCTCACGCCAAAGGAGGTGGCGACCTATGCAGCGAAACGGGGAGGAATCCTGTTCGCCTGCGCCGGCCGCCTGCTGGGATACGAAGGGGAGGCGGGAGGCGAGGCTTGGGCGCTGGTCGACCTCGCCCGCCGCAGCGGCAATTCCGAAGATCGCGAAGCTGCTCTCACCGCCGCTTGCGCGCTGCCTCTCCCGCCGCGCCTCCCGCCGCGCCTGCGGCCGCTCGGAATGTTGAACGCGCTCGCCGCCCGCGATGCCGAACTGGGCCGGCCGCATTGGGAGCCGCAGGGTTCCCCCGGGCGGATGCTTCGCATGCTGCTCCACCGCCTCACCGGGCTTTGATCCGTTTCCGATATTTTTTCCGACCGAAATGGCGATTTCCGGCGACTGTACCGACTCCACCGCAAAGGAGGAGGAGAGGGAATATGCTTCGTATCGTGGGTGGCGCCGCATCGGCATTGGCGCTGGTGCTGGCGGGTTTCTTCATCTGGAAGGGAAGGGCCGCGGGCGACAACGCACTGCCCTCGGCCCCATCGGCGACGGCGGCCGCGGCCTTCGTCCAGGACCAGCCTGGCGCTTCCGGCCGCCATGGCCTGACCCTACCGCCGTCGGCTTCGGAGAAGAGCAAGGAGGAGAAACGCTTCGCCCGCGCCGACCGCAACGAGGACGGCAAGGTGATGCTCGCCGAGCTGCTGGAGCCGCGCCGCAAGGCTTTCGCCAAGCTCGACAAGGACGGCAACGGCCAGCTGAGCTTCGACGAATGGGCGGCGAAGGCAGAGGAGAAGTTCGCCGAAGCCGACGGCGACCGCTCGGGCTGGCTGACGGCGGCCGAGTTCGCGGCGACCAAGCCGAAGACGCGGGCGAAGCCGGCGCGCTGCGCCTGTAGCTGAGGCGCCGACACCGAGCTTCCGAGCCTTCCCGACTAGGTTGAGCGGGTGAGCCGAAAATGCCCCCGCGCCTTGAGCGCCCGGCGCAGCCGTGCGGCGTCGCGGGTAAAGGCGATCCAGTGTGCCTCCGCGCCAGCGCGGCCGGCGAGGAACTGGGCGATGATCTTGATGTCGTCCGGTACGCCGGGCGCCGCGGTGGGCGAGGGGGCATCTGAACCGGAGGCCGGGGCCGTCTGGGGCACGAAGCGCGTCTCCTTGGTCGTCCCGGCAGCCTAGCCCGGGTCCGAACGGTTGAGAACCGGCGCGCGGGCGCTTTGCAGATCGGCGCGGTCGGTTGGTGGAAAAACTCGCCCCGCTTGCTCGCCGGCCCCGGGAATTGTCCTTGAATCCCGTGGCTTGACGATTTCGTCGCCCCCCGGTTACGCTCGCCTCTTGCGGGACTGGGCTCCGGCGCGCGCAACGAGGCGGCGCCGGTCCCTTTTGGGGCGAAGCGACAATGATCTACAAGCGCAAGGGCGGCGAGTTCCTGGTCAACACGACGGCGGCCGGGGACCAGGGATCGCCCACCATCACGCAGCTCGCCGGCGGCGGCTTCGTGAGCTTCTGGTACGACAGCGGCGGCACCGGGCACGGCCAGGTCTTCGACGCGGTCGGCCAGAAGATCGGCGGGGAAATCGCCGGCACCGGCACGGCGTCCGGCCTGCCTGACGGCGGCTTCGTGAGAGTGACAACGACGGGCCCCCAGGGGGATGTGCTTCAGGCCCAGCGCTTCGATGCGAGCGGCGCGCCGGTCGGCGCGGCCGTGACTCTCGCCGGTCCGGCGCCGGCCGGAAACACCTTCTCTGCCTGGACGAACGCCAACGCTTCGGTCGCGGCGCTGCCCGGCGGCGGCTATGCCGTGACCTGGCTGCATTACGATCAGAATGCCTCGAACCAGATCCACGCGGAGGTCCACGTCCGCGCGTTCGATGCCTCGGGCGTCCCGGCGAGTTCCGACCGGATCCTCCAGTCCGCGACCAGTCCGAATCTTTCCGCCGGAGAGGTCAAGGCGCTCGCGTCGGGCGGCTATGTCGTGACCTGGGCCGGCGGCGGCCTGCACGGCCAGGTCTTCAGCGCGGCCGGCACCCCCGTCGGGCTGCCTTTCGCGCCGGCGAGCACCGATTCGCCCGGACCATTCCACCTCGCCGCCCTCGACAATGGCGGGTTCGTCGTGGTCTGGGAGAATCTCGCTTTCCCCTTCAACGCGATCACCGGCACCTGGGGCCGCATCTACGACGGTCAGGGCGTCGCCACCGGCCCCGCCTTCATCGTCGAGCAGGGCGTTCCCGACCAATATGATTCGCTCGCCGTCGCGGCCGTCCCCGGGGGCGGTTTCGCCGTCGCCTGGGCGGATTCGCGCAACGCCAATACCGACGGCGACGGCACCTCGATCATCGTCCAGGCGTTCGACGGCGCCGGCCGTCGATCGGGCCCGGAGCTGCTGGCCGATACCAGCGGCTCGGGGTGGCAGATCCAGCCGGTCCTGACGGCTTTGCCCTCGGGCGACCTGGCGGTCGCCTGGAGGACCCCTGATCCGGCCGCCGACGGCAGCGGAAGCGCGATCATGGGCCAGATCTTCACCGCGGCCGACCTCGTGACCGGCGCAGCGAACGGCGAGACGCTGAACGGCACCGCCGGCAATGACGATCTGAACGGCGGCGGCGGCGACGACATTGTCTCGGGCGGCGCCGGCAACGACGCGCTCGACGGGGGCCCCGGCAGCGACACGCTCGCCGGCGGGGACGGGGCCGACGTGCTGACCGTCTCGGGCCCGGGCTCGGACCATGTGTCGGGCGGCGCCGGCCTCGATCGGCTTGTCGTCGATTTCAGCGACTCTCCCACCGGAATTACCACGCTCGCCGCGCCGGCCGCCAATGCGGCCGAAGGCGGCTATGACGGCAGCTATGCCGACGCCAGCGGACGCCAGGTCGATTTCACCTCGATCGAACGGCTCGAGATCACCGGCGGCGCGGCCGCGGACAATATCGTCGGCACCGGCGGCGACGACATCATCGCCGGCGGCGGCGGCAACGATCAGCTCGACGCCGGCGCGGGCGCGGACCTCATCATCGTCTCCGGCAACGGCCACGCGACGGTGAACGGCGGGGCGCCCGGCTATCTCGATCGGCTGTCGGTGCAGTGGGGCGATTCGGTCTCCGCGATCGTCATGGCCGCGCCGACGGGGGATGGCGACGGCAGCTTCGTCGGCACGATCGGCGACGGCGGCGCCCGCCAGGTCGATTTCACGGCGATCCGCAACTTCTCGATCGTCACCGGCAGCGGCGACGATTCGATCTGGCTCGGCGACGGGATCAACACCGTCTCCCTCGGCGCCGGC
Organism: Sphingomonadales bacterium; assembly: GCA_034668625.1. GTDB lineage: Bacteria > Pseudomonadota > Alphaproteobacteria > Sphingomonadales > Sphingomonadaceae > Allosphingosinicella. The sequence continues at coordinate 1,177 of JAXDOX010000015.1, read as the reverse complement.
AACGACACGCTCGTCCTGACCGGCTATCTCGACACCGCCGACGGCGGCGACGGGGAGGATGGGATCAGCGCCGATTTCTCCGGAACCATCAACAACATCGTCTGGAACCTCAAGACCAACAGCTTCACCGGACTACCCGCCTCGCTGGTCAATTTCGAATATTTCGGCACGATCCACACCGGCGACGGCTTCGATAGCATCGTCACCACGACGGCCGCCCGCGACGAGACCATCTATGCCGGTGGCGGCAGCGACGTCATCGAAGTTTCCAACGGCCACGATTTCGTCGACGGCGGCGCCAGCTTCGACACTTTGCGGGTCGATTACAGCGCCGCGACTGGGAGCGTGACGATGTCCGCGCCGACCGTGGCGTCGGGCGGGGGCTCCGGCTTCCAGGGCCTGATCAGCGACGGTGCCGGGCGCAGCGTGACCTTCGACAATATCGAGTCGCTGAATCTGACGACCGGCAGCGGCGGGGACACGGTCAACGGCGGCACCGGCAACGACATCTTCCACACCGGCGCCGGCATCGACATTCTGGTCGGCAATGCCGGCAACGACACGCTCGACGGCGGCGCCGGCGCCGATCAGATGACCGGCGGCATCGGCAACGACATCTATCTGGTCGACGATGCGGGAGACCTGGTCACCGAGAATGCGGGGGAGGGGAATGCCGACGAAGTCCGCACCTCTCTCACCGGCTACGTGCTTCCCGCCAATGTTGAGAAGCTGACCTGGACCGGGGCGGGGGCGGGCGACTTTCGCGGCAACGGGCTGGACAACATCCTCGCCGGCGGCGGGGGGAACGATTTCTTCCGGCTGCAGGACGGCGGCAACGACACAGCGAGCGGCGGGGCCGGCGCCGACGCTTTCTATTTCGGCGCGGCCTATACGTCGGCGGACAGCGTCGACGGCGGCTCGGGAGCCGACGTCGTCGCGCTGCAGGGCGATTATGCCGGCGGCGTCACCTTGGGCACGCTGACCAATGTCGAGACGCTGGCCGTGCTGCCCCACGACGACAACCGCTTTGGCGGCGGCGGGCCAAGTCCACTCAGCTATTCGATCGTCGCGCCCGATGCGGCCGTCGCGGCGGGGACGCAGTTGCTGGTCAACGCCTCGACGCTTGGGGCCGGCGAGAACCTCACCTTCGACGGCCATGCCGAGACCAACGGCAGCT
>JAXDOX010000014.1:0-90501 GCA_034668625.1 Sphingomonadales bacterium | reverse complement strand
CCCTGCTCGCCGCCGGCAGCCGTTAGGCCGCGACGACGCCGGCTCGCGATCGCCCGTCGTGGGCGACCGGCTTGGCCTGGCCGCGCTAGGCGGTCAGGCGCTGTTGAATGCCGTGGACGAGCTCGCTTGCCTTCTCGAAGCTCATCGGCCGGCCGAACAAATAGCCCTGGATCTGGTTGCAGCCGAGGTCGCGCATCCGCGTGAAATCGTCGGCGGTCTCGACCCCCTCGGCGGTCACTGTCATGCGGAAGCTCTTGGCGAGCTGGACGATCGACTGGATGATCGCGACCGTCTCCTTGTTGTTCGCCGCCTCGCGCACGAAGCTGCCGTCGATCTTCAATTTGTGGAAGACCGCCTTGTTGAGATAGCCGAGCGAGGAATAGCCGGTGCCGAAATCGTCGAGCGCGATGCCGACGCCGAGCGAGCGCAGCCGCTTCAGCACGTCTAGCGAGCCTTCGCTGTCGCCGAGGAAGACGCTCTCCGTCACTTCGAGCTCGAGCCGGTTCGCCTTCAATTTGTAGCGGGCGAGCGCCTCGCTCACCGTGTTGGGGAGCGCCGGCAGGATCAGCTGCCTGGCCGACAGGTTGAGGGCGACCGAAATATAGTCCGGCCAGACCGAGGCGGCGCGGCAGGCTTCCTCGATCACCCAGTCGCCCAATTGCATGATCAGCCCGGTCTCCTCGGCGAGCGGGATGAAGTGGGTCGGCGGCACCATGCCGCGGGTCGGGTGGTGCCAGCGAATAAGGGCTTCGAAGCCCATCAGGCTCTGGTCGGAGGCGTTGATCAAAGGCTGGTAGTCGAGGCGCAGCTGCTTGAGGCTCAGCGCCTGGCGGAGGTCCTGCTCGAGGCGGAGCCGGTCCTCGGCCTCGTTCTGCATGTCGGCCGAGAAATAGCAGCAGGTGCCGCGCCCATCCGCCTTGGCCTGATAGAGCGCGAGATCGGCCTTCTGGATGAGGTCGTCGACGCTCTGGCCGTCGATCGGGCCGAAGGCGCAGCCGATCGAGACTCCGATGCGGATCTCGGCCTTGTCGATATGATAGGGCTCGGCGACGGCGTTGATGATGCGGCGGGCGAGGTCGTCGACCTTCTTGCGGCTCTGCGCGTCGCGGATGACGATGGCGAACTCGTCGCCGCCCATGCGGCCAACATGGCCCGCTTCTCCCGCCTCGCCCACCAGGCGCTGCGAGACGCTCTTGAGGACGGCATCGCCCTTGGGGTGGCCGAACGTGTCGTTGACTGGCTTGAAGCCATCGAGGTCGAGGAACATGATCGCGCAGGGCACATTGCCCGACTGCGCCCCCGACAGCGCTTCTCCGAGCAACTGGCGGACGCGGCCGCGATTGGGCAGGCCCGAGAGCACGTCCATGTTGGCGAGGTTGGTCAGGCGCTCCTGGGTGCGGCGGACCTCGGTGATGTCGGAGCCGACGCCGCGGAAGCCCTGGAACTGGCCGCCCATGTCGATGATCGGATCGCCGGCGAGGCTGATCCAGCGGGTGCCGCGGCGGGTCTTCATCTCCATTTCGAGATTGGCGAAAGCCTGGCGGTCGAGCAGGGTGCGGCCGAGCGCGCTGTTGCCGCCGAGCGTCGCGGGGAACGAATGGCCGATCAGCTGGCTCGCCGAGCGGCCGAGCAGGCTGGTCATGCGCGAGGAGATGTAGACGACGCGGTTCTCGGCATCGACCTGCCACAGCCAGCCGACGCCGCGATGCTCATATTCCTTGAGGAGGAGGCGGATCGATTCCGCCTGGGTGCGGACCTTGGCGATGGTCTTCAATTGCTCGAAGGTCCAGCGCGTCAGCCGCGCCATCGCGCTGATCGCCACCGCGGCGACTCCGACCAGGGTGACGCCCATCATCAGGTTCAAATGGCCGCTCCCGAGCCAGAAGGCGCAGCACAAGGCAGCGGTGATGGTCGCGATCCAGGCATAAGCCGCGGCCGGCACCGAGGCGAAGGCGGTGGCGGCGATGATCATTGCCGACATCGACGCGACGATGACGACCTGCACCTGATGGTCCTGCGCCGGGAAGGCCCAGGTCGGCAGCGAGGCCCAGAGGGCGGCCAGCGCCACCGCCTCGCCGATCGCGCGGATTGGCGAACGGCCTTCCGCCGAGCGGCTGTCGGCGGCGCTCTTCTCGTGCATCGCCAGCCGGAAGTTGACGAAGTTGGCGCCTGCCACCACCGCCAGCCAGCCGGCGATCAGGAAGGGGCTGGTCGCGGCGAACAGAGCCCAGGCGACGAGGAAGGCCGATCCGGTGCTGGTCGCGGCGAGAAAGGGGGCAAACAGGCCCCGCGCCTGCGCCTGGCCGTTGTGGAGATGCGCCTCGGTGAGCCGTTTGCTGCCCGCGTCCACTCCCACGCCGTCGTCGGCGATCTCCGCCGGCTCCGCATCCGGCTGGTCGAGGTCCAAGGGAACGGGGGCGTGATACATGGGAATCCTGCGCGATGCCGGCTTGCCCGCTTGGTAATCGGAGAGGTTTGATGGAACGTTAAGGGCGCGCCGAACCGCGCGGCGGGCCCGGCCGGCGGCGGCCGCCTCAGCAGCCTTCGTACTTCCAGTTGCGGCGCTTGCCCTCGGCCAGCCACTCGACCGCCTGGACCAGTCTTTTCGCCCGCGTCTCCGGCCTCTTCGCTTCCGTCACCCACTCGACATATTCGCGCCGGCAGGACGGCGGGAAGGCGTCGAAGGCCGCGGCGGCCCTGGGCTCGGCGTCGAGCGCGGTGCGCAGGTCGTCGGGGGTGGGAAGCTCGGGCTTGGGCGGCTTCTTGGGCCGCGGCTTCGGCCCCGCCTCCGCCACCGCCGCAGCGCGCCCGATAAGCGCCCGCAGCTCCGTCTCCGGTGGCAGGTCCGCGATCGAGGCGAGTCGGCCGAACTGCCCCATCGCGTCGCGCTCCGACCCGGTTTCGCCGAGCACCGCGCTCGCCTGCCACAGGCCGAAGGTGGCGTGGGCCTTGAACGCGGCCATGCCGGCGAACAGCCGCCCCTTGTAGGTGAAGTGGGGCATGCTCCACTTGATTGTCTCCTCCGCCGCCGGCGCCGCCTCGCGGACGATGCGGCGCAAATGCTGGAGGATCGGCCGGGCGAAATCCGCCTGGCGGGCGATATAGGCGTCGATGCGCGGGTCGGTGTTCATGGCGATAGAATAGCCTCCTCGCGCGCCAGAATCGAATCTGCTGCGGGTCTGGTTACACCCGGCGCAGCAATCCAGGGGGGGAACAGTCGGCAGGGGGCGGCGAGGATCGACCCGAAGAAGCGGCTGGTGGCGGCCGTCAGCCGCGGCTCCAGCCGGGCGCGGGCGGCTGGTGGAAATTGGCCTCGGGGATCAGGCGCCTGAGCTTCCTCGCGAAGCTCTTAAGACAGACTTCGCTGTCGCCAAGCGGGCCGGGCGTGTAGGCGCGCGAGGCCATGCCGACCTGGACGCCTTCGATCAGCGCCGTGTCTTCGGCATTGACGCGGCGGTTGATGCGCCAGTTGAGGTAGCGGGCGGCGCGCATCTCCCGTCGTGTATCCGGCAGCGCATAGCTGATCTCGCGGATCAGCGTCTCGGTCGGCGAGACCGGCAGGAACTGCATGAAATCGACCTGGTCCGGATAGAGGTCGAAGGCGAGGTTCGGCCACAGCTTGAAGTAGAGCCAGCGGCGGCGCAGCGCGGGCGGGAGGTGCTCCGCCTCGGGCAGGAAGGCCTGGTAGGCACGCTCGGAGAGGTTGGCCGACGGCCGCTCGAGAAGGTCGCCCGACATGCGGTCGACATGGACCTCGGCCTCGATCCGGTAGCCGCGGCCGAACAGGCGGGTGAGACCGGGATGGGCGACCGGGATGTGGAGGCCGTCCGAATAATTGTCGGCGACGTTCTTCCAGTTGACGCTCCGCTGCCTCAAAGTCACCCGGCCGAGGGCCTGCAGCGCCTCCAGCCGGTAGGGCGCGACCTCCTCGTCGAAGGGCGCCATCATCTCCGCCACCGACGGACCGCCGCCGGCGAGGCGGACGAACAGGAAGCCACGCCAAGTTTCGAGCTCGACCGGAACGAGGCCGAGGCGGCTCGGATCGAGGCCGGGATAGTCGCCCTTGTGGGGCACGCCGATCAGCCGTCCGTCGAGGGCGTAGGTCCAGGCGTGATAGGGGCAGGTCAGCCGCTTCGCGCAGCCGCCGCCGCCGCCGACCAGCCGGGAGCCGCGGTGGCGGCAGACGTTGGCGAAGGCGCGCACCGCGCCGTCGTCGCCGCGTATCACGACCACGCTCTCGCCGAGATAGTCGATCGTCCGCCAGTCGCCGGGAGCCGGGATTTCGCTCTCGTGGCAGACCACCTGCCACGCCGGCCGGATCACTCGCTCCATCTCGACGGCAAAGAATTCGGGATCGCGATAAAGCCAGCCGGGCAGGCTCAGCTCCGGCTCCGGCGCGGCGGCGATGTGCAGGTTGGGCATGCGCCAGTGTGGCAAAGCGGGGACTGGTTGTCACCACTTGCGCAATCGTTGCGGATACGTGACAATCCGGCGATGAACACCGAGCTCCAAGTCCTCGCCTGGGGGTGCATCCTCGCCCTCGTCCATATCTTCGCGGCGGTGCGGGTCAAGACCCGGCAATACGGCACGCAATGGAATGTCGGGCCGCGCGACGAGGAGCTGCCGCCCGCCGGGCCGATCGTCGGCCGGCTGGCGCGGGCGCAGGCCAATTTCTACGAGACCTTTCCGCTCTACGCGGCGGCGGCCTTGACGGTGAGCGTCGCCCACCTCACCAGCCGCTGGACGGCGATCGGGGCCTTGCTGTGGATCGGCGGGCGGATCGTCTATTTGCCGCTCTACGGCCTCGGCATCCGCTATGTGCGGACGCTGGCCTGGGTGGTCAGCCTCGTCGGCATCGTGATGGTGCTGAGGCCCGCCTTGATGGCGGCTTTCGCTTAGGAGGGGATGCGGGGCACGAAGCGGATGAGGCCGATCGTGCCGTCGCCGCAGCGCAGGGTGACTCCGCCGTAGCGCTTCAGCGCCTCGAACTCGCCATGCACCGCCACCTTCGTCGGCGGCGCGTCGGGCGGGGGATGGGCGGGGCCGTTGGTGCGGACCATGATCTGCTGGACCGGATCGCGCAGCTTCTGCACCGGGCCGCGCTCGAGGAACACGTCATAGCCTTCACCGGGGACGGTCACCGTCCCGTCGACGATCAGCCGCCATTTGCGGTGCGGCGGGTGGTGGAGGGTGACGTCGCGCTTCTCGACCCGCGCCTTCCAGTCGCCCGAGCCGATCGCGTGGCAGGGCGAATAGACCGTCTCCGGCACCGGCACGTTGGGGATGCAGCCGCCGGCGAGCAGCGGCAGGAGCAGCAGGAGAGGGGCGGCCGTGCGCATGAGCGGGGTTGCTTAGCCTGTGGCGGCGGGGGCGGCTAGACGGCCGTGGCGGCGGCGCGGCGCGCGCTGTCGCGGCGGCCGATCCGCACCCCTTCGAACAGGAAGACCGCAAGCGCCGCCCAGATCGCCGCGAAGGCGGCGACGTGCGCGCCGGTCAGCGGCTCGCCGAAGGCCAGGACGGCAAGCAGGAACTGGAGCGTGGGCGCGACATATTGAAGGAAGCCGAGCGTCGAATAAGGCAGGCGCTTGGCCGCGGCGGTGAACATCAGCAGCGGGATCGCGGTCACCGCGCCGCCCAGGATGAGGAGGGCGTCGGTGACGCGGCTGTGGAGGAAGCCGCTCTCGCCATGGACCTGCAGCCACAGCACCCAGGCGAAGGCGGCCGGCGTCAGGAAGATGGTTTCCACCGACAGGCCCTCGAGCGCATCGACGGGAATCACCTTCCGGATAAAACCGTAGAGCGCGAAGCTGAAGGCCAGGGTGAGGCTGATCCAGATCGCTCCGCCGGAGCCCGCGGCGAGCAGGGCGACCGCCGCGGCGGCGAGCAGGAAGGCGCCCTTCTGGGCGTGGGTGAGCCTCTCCTTCAGGAAGAGAGCGCCGAGCAGCACGTTGACGAGCGGGTTGAGAAAATAGCCGAGGCTGCCTTCGAGCACGTGGCCCGAGACGACGGCGTAGATGTAGACCAGCCAGTTCACCCCGATCAGGGTGGCGGTGAGCGCCAGCGTCAGCGCGATACGCGGCGTCGCGATCGCGGCGCGGATCGCCGGCCCGCGTCGCCACAGGGCGACCAGCGCGCCGAGGAAGAGCAGGGACCAGAGGATACGGTGGGCGACGATCTCGGTCGGACGCACCGCGGCGACCGCCTTGAAATAGAGCGGCAGCACGCCCCAAAGCGAGTAAGCGCCGAGGCCGAGGAGCAGGCCCGCGCGGGTTCGTCCGGTATCTTGGGTCACGGGCCCGGCGCACTAACCGGCGCCACTCGCTTCGACAAGCGTTTGCGCCGGCCGGGGGATCGGTTAGGCTCCCCGCCGAAGGAGCCCCCTTGCTTATGCGCCCGAGCCTGTTCCCCGCCGCCGCCGTCCTCGTCCTGCTCGGCGCCTGCCAGGCGCGCGGCGAGGAGGATGAGGCGTCCGCCAATGCCAGCCAACCGATCTCCGCCGAGGGCAAGGCGGAGGAGGGCAAGATTTCGATCAAGGCGCCGGGCTTCGACCTCACTTTCAACCTGCCCAAGGAAATGTCGCAGGCGGCGAAGGTCGATAAGGACAGCAAGATCCTCTACCCGGGCGCCACGATCGCCGGTGTAGCCCTCGCGGCCGGCAAGGGCGGCGAAGATGCCGACCAGAGCGAAGTGGAGATGCGTTTCCGCACCGCCGACCCGGTCGACCGCGTCGCGGCCTGGTACCGCGACCCCGCCCGCTCAGCGGGCTTCAGGCTGCAGAGCGTCGCGAAGGATGGAGACGCCGTGGTGATCGCCGGCATCCAGAATAGCGACCGCCATCCATTCAAGGTGCGGCTTGCGCCCCAGCCGAACGGCGGCACCGACGGCCGGCTCACCATCCATCACAGCGACTGAGCCCTGGTGGCGGCGCTCGCCGATCCGGCCGAGGTCCGCCTCCATCTCGTCGCGGCGGCGAGGGCCGGCACCGCCCTGACCTATGCCGAACTGCTCGAGCGGCTCGGCTATGGCTTCTCACGGCCGAAGATGCGGGCGCTGTGCGCCCTCCTCGGCACGGTCGACGAGGAAGCGGAGGCGCGGGGCGAGCCGGAGCTCGCCGTGCTCGTCGTCCGGCAGAGCGACGGAATACCGGGGCAGGGCTGGTGGGTCGCCGGCGGCGCCCGCGCGCGCGGATATGAAGGCCCTTGGGAGGGGGCGGCGGCGAAACGTTTCATCGCCGTCGTCCAGGCGGAAACCTTCGCCTTCTGGCAGTCCCGCTCCGGGACAGGCGGGAAGCCTCCCCGGATTAACCACGCTTCCTCACCCCTTGCCGCGCCGGGTGAGGCATAAGCCGCTTATGGTCCGCATGCTCCGCCCGCTGCCGCTCGCCGCGTTCGCCGCCCTCGCCCTCGCCGGCTGCGGCCGCAAGGGCGATGAGACGAACAATATCGCCGCCATCGACAACCAGCTCACCGGCAACGAGGCTGCACTCAGCAACGCTTTGGCCCAGGAGATCGCCGTCGATCCGAACCTTGCCAACAAGTCCGCTGGCAAGGGCGGCGAAGCGGCCCCGCCCGCGCCCCCGGTCCAGCCACAGCCCCAACCTCAGCCACAGCCTCAGCCGCAACCCGCTCCGGGGCCGACCCCTGCATCGGCGCCAAGCGCCGGCGCCGATGCGCCTCCCGGTTGCACCGTCAACGGCGGCGTCGACCGCGGGTCTGGCTGGGCCGCACGGTTGCCGGAGACCTTTCCAGTCTATCCGGGCGCCCGCCTCATCGAAGCGGCGGGCCGCGACACCGGCGCCTGCCGGGTCCGCGTCGTCACCTTCGCCAGTAGCGACGACTGGCGCCACGTCGTCGCCTGGTACCGCGGCCGCGCGGCCGGCGCCGGCTATTCGGCCGAGGAGCAGATGCGCGGCGGCGACCACATCCTCGGCGGCGCCCGCGGCGAATCCGCTTACTACTTCCTAGCCACCCCCAACGGCGGCGGCACGACGGGCTCCCTGATCGTCAACACCGGGCGGTAAGCCTAGAACCTGATCGTCTGAGGTCGAGGCGCTCGCGCTTCGGCCGTTGGCGTGAATCAGGCTCTAAATCTTGGTCTAGGCTGGCGCGCGTCGCCGGCCGCCGCTACATCGCGGCGATGCCGAACCTCCTCTACGTCCTTCTCGGCGGCGCCGTCGGCGCGGGGCTGCGCTACGAGACCGGGCGGCTGGCGCTGCGCCACATCGGCCCCGGCTTCCCGTGGGGCACGCTGGCGGTGAACCTTCTCGGCGGGCTGCTGATCGGCGTCTTGGCCGGGGTTATGGCGGGGAAGGGTATGATCAGCCAGCCCCTGTGGCTGCTGCTCGGCACCGGCCTGCTCGGCGGCTTCACCACATTCTCCGCCTTCAGCCTCGACATGTTCTTCATGATCGACCGGGGCGAGGCGGGCGCCGCGGCCGCTTATGCTTTGCTCTCGGTGTTCGGGGCGCTTCTGCTCCTCTTCCTCGGCTATTGGCTGGCGCGCGCGGCGGCGTGAGCGAGGTCCGCCTGTTCACCGTCGCGCCGGACGACGACGGCATCCGCCTCGACCGCTGGTTCAAGCGCCACCTCGCCGATGCCAGCTTCAACATGGTCTCGCGCTGGGCGCGGACCGGCCAGCTGCGCGTCGACGGCAAGCGGGCCGCCCCCGGCGACCGGATCGAGGCGGGGCAGACCATCCGCGTCCCCCCCGCCGAGCCGCCTGCCGACCCGAAGCCGAAGGCGGTCCGCCCGACGCTCAGCGAGGACGAGATCGCCTTCGTCAACGAGATCGTCATCCACCGCGACGCCCAGGCGATCGTCGTCAACAAGCCGCCTGGCCTCGCTACCCAGGGCGGCACCAAGACGAAGCAGCATTTGGATGGCCTGCTCGACGGGCTGGCTAACGAGGACGGGCAAAGGCCGAAGCTGGTCCACCGGCTCGACAAGGACACTTCCGGCGTCCTCCTGCTCGCCCGCACCGCCCGCGCCGCCGCCTTCTTCGCCAAGGCCTTTTCCGGACGGACGGCGCGTAAGGTCTATTGGGCGATCGTGGTCGGCGTCCCCGAGGTCAGGGACGGTTCCATCGACCTGCCGCTGGCCAAGCAGCCGGGCACCGGCGGCGAGAAGATGCATGTCGACGAGAGCGAAGCCGGCCTCGCCGCGCGGACCCGCTACCGGGTGATCGAGCGGGCGGGGAACCGCGCCGCCTGGGTCGAGCTCCAGCCGCTGACCGGGCGCACCCACCAGCTTCGAGTCCACATGGCGGCGATCGGCCACCCGATCGTCGGCGACGGCAAATATGGCGGACAGGAGGCGTTCCTCACCGGCGCGATCAGCCGCAAGCTCCATCTCCACGCCCGGCGCCTCAGGATCGATCATCCCGACGGCGGGCGGATCGAGGTTGCCGCTGGGCTGCCGGAGCATTTCGCCGAGACGCTGGCAAGCCTCGGCTTCGACCTGGCGGCGGGCGACCTGCCGCTCGACGAGGTGAAGTTCGGAGAGACGCCGGAGGGCAAGCGCCGCGCCGCGGCCCAGGCGGCGAAGTCCCGCCGCAAGGAGCGCAAGGGCGAGCGCCGCAGCCGGGGCCGCCGCTGATGCACCCCAACAGCAAGTTCCAGCTCACCGATCGCGACGAGATGGCGGAGATCGTGCGGCAGGTCGGCTTCGGAATGATCGTAGCGCAGACTCCCGACGGCCTCCGCCCGGCGCACGTACCGGTCCTGGTCGATGGAGAGCGGGTGCTTTTCCATCTGTCGAGGGGCAATTCCCTCCACGACACGCTGGCGGGAGGCTGCGAGGGCCTGATCGTCGTCGACGGTCCGCACGCCTATATCAGCCCGGACTGGTACGGATTGGAGGATCGCGTCCCGACCTGGAACTATGTCGCCGTCGAACTCACCGGCCCGGTCTCGCCCCTGGACCGCGACGGCCTCGTCGACCTGGTCGACCGCCTGTCGGAGGCGCATGAGCGCCGTCTCGCGCCGAAGCCCGCGTGGCGGAAGGGCAAGATGACGCCAGGGCGCTACGAAGGCCTGCTCAAGGCGATCACCGGCTTCGAGCTCGGCATCCGAGAGTGGCGCGGCACCGCCAAGATCGATCAGGACAAGCCCCCCGAAGTGCGCGCCCGGCTGGCCGCGGCGCTTCGCGGGCAAGGCGAGGAGGCGATGGCGCGGCTGATGGATCCGCAGGCATGAACCGGCTGGCGATCTTCGACTGCGATGGGACCTTGGTCGACGGCCAGGCGTCGCACTGCAGCGCGCTGCAGGGCTGCTTCGCCGAGGCGGGTTACGAGCCGCCGGCCCCCGCTCGGGCGCGGCAGATGATCGGCCTCGGCCTCATTGAGACGATGGCGGCGCTGCTGCCGCACGCGGCCGCGGGCGAACACCGCCGACTCGCCGAGGGCTACAAGGCGGCATTCCACGACCTGCGTCGCCGCGGCCTTGTCGAGGAGCCGCTGTTCGAGGGCGTCGCCGGGCTGCTCGACACGCTGGAAGCGGACGGCTGGCCGCTCGGCATCGCCACCGGCAAGTCCGACCGCGGCTTGCGGCTGTGCCTCGAGCGACACGGCCTCGCCGGCCGCTTCGTCACCCTGCAGACCGCGGACCGCCACCCTTCCAAGCCCAACCCCTCGATGATCGAGGCGGCGCTTGCCGAGACCGGCGCCGATCCCCAATTGAGCCTGATGATCGGGGACACCAGCTACGACATGGCGATGGCCAAGGCGGCGGGCGTGACGGCCGTCGGAATCCTCTGGGGCTATCATGGCCGCGAGGAACTTCTCGCCGCCGGAGCGGATCACCTCGCGCAATCGCCGGCCGACGTGCCGGGCCTGGTCGGGGCGCCGGCATGACCCCTCAAGACGACGATCTCTGGCGCAACCGCTTCATCGCGGTGAACCTCCTCCGCATCGGCGGCACCGCGATCGTGCTGTTCGGCCTGATCCTGTGGCAAACCAATGTGATCGTCCCCGGCGGCGCTCCGCTCGCCGGAATTCCGCTCGCCGCCGCCGGCCTCATTGCCAGCTTCTGGGCCCCGATCGCCCTCGCCCGTCACTGGAAGGGCCGGGACGGACGGTGAAGCGCTTCTACAAGGCCGCCAGCGCCGCGCCCGGCCCGGGCGGCGCCGCCATCCTGCTCGACGGGCGCCCGGTGAAAACCCCGGCGCGCGCGCCGCTCGCGGTGCCGACCGAGGCGTTGGGCCACGCGATCGCGGCGGAATGGGCGGCGCAGGGGGAGGAAATCGACCCGCGCGCGATGCCGCTCACCGGCCTCGCCAACGCCGCCATCGACCGGGTCGCGCCAGACCCCCGGGCCTTCGCCTGCGGCCTGGCGAAATATGGCGAGAGCGACCTCCTCTGCTACCGCGCCGAGACTCCGCAGCCGCTGGTGCGCCGCCAGGCGGACGCATGGGACCCCTTGCTCGCCTGGGCGCGGCTTCGCTTCGACGTGGATTTCGAGGTGACTGCCGGTGTCATCCACCGCCCGCAGCCGCCGCCGACCGTCGAGCGGCTGCGCCGCGCGGTCGCCGCCTTCGATCCGTTCGCCCTCGCCGCGCTGGCGCCGCTCGTCACCGTCTCCGGCTCGCTGCTGATCGCCCTGGCGCTCGCCGAAGGCGAGCTCGGGCTCGAGCAGGCCTGGTCGGCGGCGACCCTCGACGAAGCCTGGCAAGCCGAGCATTGGGGCAACGACCCACTCGCCGCCGCCGCCCGTGACGAGCGGCGGCGCGATTTCGACGCGGGATACCTTTTCCTCAGCCTGTTGTAGCGGCGGGAGCCTCGTGATGGGTCTCCGCGGCCGCGCTCGGGGCGACATAGGCGCGCGGCAGGAACCAGCGGGCTATGACCAGGCCCGCGAGGATCAGCGACACGTTCTCGGCGCAGAAGGCGTAGATCCAGTAGCGCCAGCCGAAATGGTTGAAGATCGGCGTCGCCAGGAACTCCCAGAGCGTGAACCCCAACGTGTAGAGCACGACCAGCCGCGCCACGCCTGAAAAGGCGCGCCCGCCGCCGCCGACCGCGGCGAGGCCGAACGCCATCAGCAGCCCGGTGCCGACGGCCATCAGGAAGCCGGGCAGCAGCATGCTCATGTCGTCGGGCGAGAAGCCCTTGGTGTTGAAGTCGACGGTGGCGATCGGCCCCTGGGCGTAGAGCACCGCCCCTTCGGCGCTCTGGTGGGCGGGGATGACGTAGGTCCCAGTCCCGCTCGGCGTCAAATTCTGCGCCAGCGACGTCTGCACGGCCGCGTTCTGCGCGTCGCTGGCCTTGGAATAGGGTATCTCGCCGAGCGGCGTCGCCCAGAAGACGTAGCCCATAACGAAGATGATGAGGCCGCCGACCAGGCCGCCGATCAGGGTCCGTACCATATCAGTCTCCCCCTCATTGAGGAGGCGAACGTAACCCAAAGCGGAGGCGGGGGTAATCCCCCCCTCCCGGCGGGAGAGGGGAGCAGCTACCCGATCAGGCTGCGCACGAAGTCGTGGAGGAAGACGCGCCGCGAGGCCTTCAGCCGCTCCGCCTTGAGGATGGTGTGGACCAGCTTCAGGCAATGCTGGGCGTCGTCGTTGATGAGGACATAGTCATATTCGGCCCAGTGGCTGATCTCGACCGTGGATCGCGCCATGCGCCGCTCGATCACCTCTTCGGGATCGGTCTTGCGCGAGCGCAGCCGCCGCTCAAGTTCCGCCATCGAGGGCGGCAGGATGAACACCCGGACGATGTCCGGATCGACCTGCTTCAATTGCTGCGTGCCCTGCCAGTCGATGTCGAGCAGGACGTCGCGGCCGCCCTCGATCTGCTTCACCACCTCGCGCTTCAGCGTGCCGTAGCGGTGGCCGAAGACGTGCGCCCATTCGAGGAACTCGCCGGCATCGACGAGTCGCTGGAACTCGTCGTCGCCGACGAAATGATAGTCGACTCCGTCGACCTCGCCCGGCCGGATCGGCCGGGTCGTCGCCGAGACGGAGAGGCCGATGCCGTCGTCGCGCTCCAGCAGCAGGCGCGACATGGTGGTCTTGCCCGCCCCGCTCGGGCTCGACAGGACGAAGAGGAGCCCGCGCCGGAGCAGCGGATTGTGGGTCGCCATGCGCGCTACTGGCTTGCGCTCCGCCCATGCGTCAAGCAGGCTTGGCGGAATGACGCGATACGTCGCCCTGCTGCGCGCGGTGAATGTCGGCGGCCGCGCGCTGCCGATGGCGGCGCTGCGCGAGCTCTGCGAGGAGCTGGGATGGGAGGATGTGGCGACCTATATCCAGAGCGGCAATGTGGTGTTCGCGGCGGCCGGCAAGGCCGAGGCGCTGGAGACGGCGCTGGAGCGGGCGATCGAGGCGCAATTCGGCTTGGAGGTGCCCGTAATGGTCCGAGCCGCCAGTGAATGGCGCACGCTTCTCGCCGCCAATCCCTTCCCGAAGGAAGCGGAAGTCGAACCTAACCGCGTCTTCGTCGGCGTGTCCAAGAGCCCACCGGCCGCCGGCGCCGCCGACCGCATCGCCGCCAAGGCAACGGCGGGCGAGCGCGTCAAGGAGGCGGCAGGCGCCCTCTGGTTCCACTATCCGCAAGGCGTCGGCGCCTCCAGGCTTACCCCGGCGCTGATCGATCGCGCCGCGGGGTGCGCGGTGACGGCAAGGAACTGGCGCACGGCGGTGAAGCTGGGGGAGATGCTGGCATAACTCATCGTGCCGTGGCTGGGCGATAACTCGGGATTATGGCTGGTCGCCGCACCCTTTCCGAAGCCTTGTACAGCCATTGGGCATTCGCGCCGCACCTTCTGTTGAGGCGAGTCGGACTTCGGGCGTTTTGGTCATCGAACGCCGTCTTGACCTTGATATCGGCCTGTGCGCTGCTTCTTTGCTCAATAGCCGACGGGTCTATAGTTCTCGGCAAGCATGGCTACGGATTTGTGCAACATCCGGGAATTTTCGGATGGTTTCTGATGCAACTATCTGTTCCAGTCGCCATTCATAGGGCCCTTCGCCGAGCGGTTGGCGTGAAGCCGCTCTACCGAAGACTCGCCGCGAGCGGCAGTGATATCTGTTTTCAAGAGCATCTATATGAGCCTCTCATTCGCTTTGTTTCTCTTCGCTCTCCACGCAGCCGAGCTCTGTTCTCTCTATTGTGCATGATTGGCTTTATGGGGTTCGTATGGAACACCTACAATAACATATACCCAGAAGACATTCCCCGCGCTGCGTTCTGGGATTCCAGCGATTTCATGTGGGGGTATTTCGGCACCCGGCTTTACAAATTCTATATGGATGCCTTGTTACTTCCAAGCATCATTCATACATTCGCTGGAATTATACTGTGCCATACGGCATACCTAAAGCTACTTACGCGGACACGGCGCATAAGGATATTGCCTTTCAGCTCAGACCGGACCGGTGGTTTGAGATTTTTAGCGGACCTCATCCTTTCGCCCGTAATCACGGCCTTGCTTGCGTCGGGACTCGCGTTCCTGGGCGCCGTGTACACTCACAGGTCTTTCGACATCACCGTTGGGAGCGGCACCGTCGTCGAGATCAGTATCCTGGTAGCGTTTTATGTAGTTCCGACGATACTGTTAAGGGGCATCATAACGCAGCTAAAGTCGGCTGAGCTGTTGGCTATTGATGCCTGCCAGCAAAGTTATTATGCAGCTTTAATGAACAACAACTTGGAAGGAGAGGAGCTGAAGGAGGCGCACGAGCACAGTCAATATCTGCTAGATGTGTCCGATAAGATCAGGAAAATTACGAACTGGCCCCATCTTGCAAGAGTATTTGGTGCCTTCAGCTTATCTATTACTCCGGGCCTCGTTGTGTCCACGCTTGGTATCGCTAGCCATTGGGCGGAGATTCTTCTAGCTCGAAAGTGACCGCGCGGTGCATGCGGCGCCAGGACATCCTTACCGTCCAAGGAAAATAGAAGACGTAGAAGGCGGCCACGAGGTCGAACGGAGCTTGATAGTAGAGTGTTGCGGCAACCCCAGGGTGGCAGACGAGATTCAACGTGCCACAGCCTATGACAACCAAAACAAGGCCAGTGACCTTCGGGCTGAAATACATCATGCGTCGCCCATCGACCATGATAAGCCGCATCGACAGGGCGAACAGATCCCTCAGGATGATGATTCCGATGACCGCCAAATTGACGCCTCGGGCGGCCGCATAAAGTAGCGAGGCAATCGCCAAATAGCGGTCTCCGTAAGCGTCCATGGCGCCGCCGATCCGCGACGCCACTCGCTTGGCCCTGGCCAAGCGTCCATCGATGAGATCGGTGCTCAGGGCGATCACATAAAGCGCCGCGGCTAGGTGCCACCATCTGGCGAAAGGACTGAGCACGACGAACAAGTAGGTCAGAACCACGCGAGCGGCCGACAGGGCTTGCGTCGCCCAGAACCACCGCCGCCGGTTGCGACCAGCCATAATCCCGAGTTATCCTTCACGTGGCTGATGCTTCGCAAGGCAAATTCAGTCCCGCCAATCCGTTCAATCAGTCGGTAAGATTCCATCCGTAATGGAGGTTTCGTCGTGGTCCGATGGGCGCCTTCGGGCGTCGCTGCGTAGCGCAGGAGGCTGGATGATCCTGACCACGGCCAGTGCCGCCGCTTATGTCGAGCGACTGCGGGCGGAGCGCGATCCGTCGCCGCATACGCTCCGCGCCTATGCGTCCGATCTTCGGGATTATGCGCGGTTCATCGCGGCGCGGGCGCTGTGTCCGGGCGAGGGGGAGACGGTGCTCGCTTATGCTGGACACCTGATCGGCGAGCGCGCGGCGGCGCCGCGGACGCTGAGGCGGCGGATGGCCTGCCTGCGCGGCTTCTACCGCGACCTGGTGCGGACCGGGGCGATCGAGCGTTCGCCCTTCGCCGAGCTCGAGATGCAGTTGCCCCGGGCGCGGTCGCTGCCGCGCGCGTTGAGCCGGGCGGAAGCGCGGCGGCTCGCCGCCCTCGCCTCGGCGCGGGCCTTCGACCCGTCGCGGCCGCTCGACACCCGCGCCTTTCCGGCGGCGGTCCTCGTCCTGCTCTCGCTCGGGCTTCGAGTCGCCGAGCTGGTCGCGCTGCGGCCGGGTGACTTCTCGCCGGACGGCGGCGCGCTCCGAGTGCGGGGCAAGGGGCGGCGCGAGCGCTGCGTGTTCGTCGTCGACGCGCGGCTGCGGACCCTGGTGGCGGCGCTGGCGGGGCGAGGCGCCGGCCCGCTGCTCACGCCCGGCGGCGGATGGTCCACGCAGGTCGTCCGCCGCCGGCTTCGCGGCCTCGCCTCCGAGGCGGGCATCGCCCGCCGGGTGACGCCGCACATGCTGCGCCATACCTGCGCGACCTTGCTGCTCGAGGACGGCGTGGACCTGCGCGTCCTGCAGCGGCTGCTCGGCCACGAGAATATCGCGACGACGGCGCTTTATGCGCATGTCGGGGATACGGCGCTGAGGACCGCGCTCGAGCGGGCCGAATTGCTGGCCCGGCTCGCCGCTCGCTAAGCCGGCGTGGCCGAGGCTTCGGTCAGCCGCCCCACCTGATCGGGGCTCAGCTCCAGCGTCATCGCGCCGATGATCTCCTCCGCCTGCTCCGGGGTGCGGGCGCTGGCGATCGGGGCGGAGACGGCGGGTTGGGCGGCGAGCCAGGCGAGGGCCACCTGCGCGGGCGTCGCATCCGCCTCGGCGGCGACGGCGTCGAGGGCCTCCAGGACAGCGAAGCCGCGGGGGTTGAGATACTGCGCCATGCGGTCGCCGCGAACGCTCTTCCCCTGGTCCGCGGCGGAGCGGTACTTGCCGGTGAGGAAGCCGGAGGCGAGGCCGTAATAAGGCAGCACGCCGATATCGTGCTCGACGCAGAGGCGCTGGAGCGGGCCTTCGAACCTGTCGCGCGCCATCAGATGATATTCGTTCTGCAACACCTCGTACCGGGCGAACCCGTCGCGCTCGGAGACGGCGAGCGCCTCGCCGAGCCGCTCGGCCGAATAATTCGAGGCGCCGATGGCTCGCACCTTGCCCTCGCGAACCAGCCGGTCGAAGGCGCCGAGGCTGTCGGCGAGCGGCGTCTTCTCGTCGTCCCGATGGGCGTAATAGAGATCGATCGTCTCCACCCCGAGCCGCTTCAGCGAGGCTTCGGCGGCGGCGACGATCCGCGCCGGCTGCAGCTTCTCGCCGCCTTCGCCGGGGAGCATGCCCACCTTGGTTGCGATCAGCATGTCGCCTTTGCTGCCGCGGCGGCGCAGCCAGTCCCCGATCAGGCGCTCCGACTCGCCGCCCTCATGCCCCGGCACCCAGGCGGAATAGACGTCGGCGGTGTCGATCATCGTCCCGCCCGCCTCGGCGAAGCGGTCGAGGATTCGGAAAGCCTCTTCGCCCCTCGTGGTCCAGCCGAAGACGTTGCCGCCCAGCACCAGGCGCGCAGTCGCGAGCGCCGTCGATCCGATCGTCCTCAGCTCCGGCATTCGCCTCTCCTGTCCCTCTTTCACGGCCGCCGCCGCGCCTCGAGCGCATCGAGCGCTTCCTGAAGACGCTGCGTCTCCTTCAGCGGCACTACCAGCACCGCCCGCTCCGTGGCGACGATCACCAGATCCTCGACGCCGAGCGCGACGACCGCCGGGCCCTCGGAACGGACCAGGCAGCCCCGGCTTCCGGGCGCGACGACGTCGCCCGCCAGCACGTTGCCGGCCGCGTCGGCGGGGCCGAAGGCGTGTATCGCCTCCCAGCTGCCGAGGTCGGACCAGCCCATCGCCGCCGGCACGACCGCAACGTCCGGCGATCGCTCCATCACCGCGCGGTCGAGCGAGGCGGCGGGAATGGCGGCGAAGGCCGCCGCATCGGGGCGCAAAGTCTCTCCCTCGACCCGTGCCCCCTCCATCGCGCGGCGGACGCCGGCGAGCAGGTCCGGCGCCAGCGCCTCGAGCGCGGCGAGAAGGGTGCCGGCGCGGAACAGGAAGATGCCCGTATTCCAGAGCCAGCCGCCTTCGGCCAGCATCGCCTCCGCGGTGGACCGGTCGGGCTTTTCGCGGAACGCCGCCGCGGCATAGGCGCCGGCGCCGAGCGCCTCGCCGCGCCTGATCCAGCCATAGCCGGTTTCGGGCCGGTCCGGCTTGGCGCCGAGGCAGACCAGCCGCCCCGCCTCGGCCGGGCCTCGCGACGCGGCCACGGCGCGGCGGAAGGCGGCTTGGTCGGCGACGACATGGTCGCTTGGGAGGACGAGGAGCAATGCCTCGGCGGACGAGGCGATGGCGGCGAGCGCGACGGCGACCGCGGTGCCGCGCGGCTCGGGCTCGAGGATGATGAGCCGGGCCGCTGTCCCGGCCGCCTCCAGCTGGTCCTCGACCGCGCCGGCCTGCGCGGCGGACGCGACCATCACCGGCGGCGTGAAGCGAGCGGGATCGCTCACCCTCTTCGCCGTTTGCTGGAGCAGGGTTCCGCCATCGTGGAGGGCGACGAGCTGCTTGGGCCGATCGAGGCGCGACAGCGGCCACAGCCTGACCCCGGAGCCGCCGGCGAGGATGACGGGCGTGATCGGCGCGGCGCTCATGCCGGGGCTTTAGCAGAGCCGCCGGAGCGCGCTAGCCTTTGTCCTCTTCCCCCGGCAGACCCGCCGGCGTCGCCGTCTGGCCTTCGAGCAACGCCGTCAGCCGCTCGACGGAATGGACCAGCGCCAGCACCTCTCGCTCGCGCAGCTCGTCGATCTTCTGGTGGAGCAACTCGATCTCGAGCTCCGCCTTGATGTTGACCTTGTAATCCTCCCCAGCCTTCTGCCGGTCGACGTCGGCCTGGCGGTTCTGGCTCATCATGATGAACGGCGCCGCATAGGCCGCCTGGAAGGACAGCGCGAGGTTGAGGAGGATGAACGGATAGGGGTCCCAGTGGCGGATCCAGGCGACGATGTTGAGCGTGATCCAGGCGGCGAGGATGGTCGTCTGGATGATGATGAAGGGCCAGCTGCCCATCGTCGCGGCGACGCCGTCGGCGATCTGCTGGCCCCGGGTCATCGAGGGGGCGGCCTTGCCGGCCTGCTCGCGCTGCCGCCGTCTCTTGTCGCGCAGCTCGCCGAGCAGCGCGCGCTCGCTCTGGCCGAGGTGGACGTGATGGTCCTTGCCGTCGCTCATCGCTCGCTCCGGCCCCCATCCGCCGCCGCAGCTAGAACTTGACGTCCGCGCTGACCGTGAACGAGCGGCCGCGCGGGTCGGCGACGCGTGGCTCCCACGAGCTGCCCGAGCCGGTGTTCGAATCGTAGGTGATCGCGAATGGCGGGTCGGTGTTGAAGATGTTCTTGATCCCCGCCGTCAGCATCAGCCGGTTGCCGAACGACTGCGAAATCGAGGCGTTGTAGATGATGTAGGCCTTGACCCGCGGGTTGAAGTCGGGGCGCGACAGGCTCCCGGGCAGCGCCTGGTTGGCATAGCCGTCGCGATAGATTTGCGAGAAGGTCGCCGCGAAGCCGTTCCTCGAATAGCTGATGAAGGCGTTGTGCTTCCACTTGAGGCCGAGGTCGCCGGCGAGGCTGAACACGCCGCGCAAATTGGAGTAGGGCAGGTTCGGCAGCAGCTTCTCGCGCTTCACGAGCAGCAAAGTGGCGTCGAAGCCGGCGAGGAGGTTGCCGCCCATCACCGGGAAGCTGGCGCGGCCGGTGAAGTCGATGCCCTTCGTCCGGCGCGAGCCGAAATTGCCGGTCCTGAGGTCGATGAGGGTGATCACGCCGTTGGTGCGGGTGACGCGGTCCGAGAAGGCTCCGATGTTGGCGAGGAGCTGCTGGAGCGTGATCGTGCCGATCGTGTTGTCCACCGCGATCGACCAATAATCGGCGCTGAGGCTGACGCGCGCCGTCGGCTGGAGCACGACTCCGAGGCTGTATTCCTTCGCCGTCTCGGGCCCGAGGCTGGCATTGCCGCCGCTGAGCGTGTCCGGCGTGATCGCCTGGCAGCCCGGGTTGACCGCCGACACCACCCCCGAGGGGCAGGTGGTCGGGTCGACGAGGGTGTTGCCGGGGTTCGGCGACTGCAGGACGCCGTTGTAGATCTGGTTGAACGTCGGGACGCGGAACGCGGTGTTGTACGAGCCGCGGAACATCACCCAGTCGACCGGCCGGAACTTGACGCTGACCTTTGGATTGGTCGTCGTGCCGAACCCGGTATAGTCGTCGACGCGGCCGGCCAGCGAGAGCTCGAGCTCCTTCAGGATCGGGAACAGCACCTCGGCATAAGCCGCCTTCACGTTGCGCCTGAGCTTGGTCAGCGCATTGGCATTGTCGAAGGCGGCGTTGAAGATGTCGGGCTGGGTGCCGTCGCCGTAGGGCGAGCCTTCGAAATGATAGCCTTCGCGCCGGTAATCGACGCCCGCGGCGAGCTTCGCCATACCGCCCGGAAGCCGGAACAGGCTGCCGGAGACCGACGCGTCGAACTGCCGCGTATCATACTTGCCCCCATAGAGCTTGACGCCCTTTGCGGAGACTGCGTCGAGCGCGGCCAGCGCCTGCGGCGTCTGGGTCAGCGAAAACGGGTTCAGGATGCCGCTGTTGAACAGTCCGACGATGCCCGGCGCGCTCGCGCCCGGCGCCGTCGGCGCGCGCGGATCCACGCCGCCGATCACGGCATTCGGGAAGCCGTGCGCTTTGGCATAGGCGACTTCCTGCGCGTTGCGGAACACACCGGCATAATGATAGCCGCCGCCAAGCACCGAGTTCGCCTGGCTGGTCGCGTAGCTCGCCCCGGCGCGATAGTCCCAATCGCCGAACAACGGCCCGTCGATGCCGAGCGTGGCGCGGAAGGTCTTGGTATTGGTGTCGTATTCGCGGCCGCCGCAATCGATGCAGCGCCAGCGGAAGGTGATCGGCTTGCCGTAATTCCCCGCGATCGCCGGCAGGGTCGAGACGATGCTGTTGAAGACGGCGTTGTAGGTCGGCGCGGTCAGGGGATTAAGCGGATACGCAATGGGCAGGCTGGAGTTGTTCGAGCTGTACTGGTTGTTCGAGAATATCTTCGCCGAATTCGCGTCGGAGCCGGTCGCCTCGGCGTATATCTCGTGCCGTCCGAGCCGTGCGGTGGCGCGGCCGTAATAGGTGAGGGTGTCGACCGGCTGCTGGACCGTGGTGGCGCGTCCCGTGTCCCACGAGCAGGCGAGCGCCGCCGTCGGCGTCGCCCATAAAGCCGAATCGTAATTCATCCCGCCGTCGACCGAGCCGCAGCCGGCGCCGCCGGGCAGGCGCAGGATGTTGACGCCGCCGGTGGCCGGAGTGGTCGTGCCCGGAATGAAGAAGCCCGGATTCGCCGTGAGCGACGTCGCGCCGCTGGTGCCGCCGAGCAAGGTGCCGTTCTGGATGATTCCGATCCCCGCCCCAGACGGGTTGATCGGGAAGGCACTGGCGATCGGCGTACCGCGCGTGTCGATCGAGAGGCCGCGATTGGGCTGGTTGCCGTTGATGAAGTCGCGCTGCGATCCGAACAGAGCGCCGTTCCAGCTCTTGCTGACGGCGGCCATGAAGTTGAAGCCCTGCTCGTTGAGCTTGCCGTAGCCGACGGTCGCCGAAACCCGGCGGATCGGCGCGTCGCCTTCCTGGGTGATGTCGTTGAACGCGGCGACGTCGACGCCCGTGAAGTTGGTCTTGGTGATGAAGTTGATCACGCCGCCGACCGCGTCGGTGCCGTAGATGGCGGAAGCCCCGTCCTTGAGGATCTCGACCCGGTCGATCGCCGCAAAGGGGATCTGGTTCACGTCGACGGCCGAGCCCTGCAGGCCATGCGCGGCGACGCGGCGGCCGTTCAGCAGGATGAGGGTCGAAGCGCTGCCCTGGCCGCGCAGGTTGGCGGCGGAAAGGCCGTTTGTGCCGCGCGCCGCGCCGCTCACGACATCCGAGTTCGAGGCGAGGTTGTCCGCGCCGTTGCCGTTGTCGGTGATATAGGAGATCAGTTGCTCGGGATTGGCGATCCCCTCGCGCGCGAGGTCGCGGGTGGTGATGATCTGCAGCGGCAGGGCGCTGTTGTTCGGGTCCTGCTTGATGCGCGAGCCGGTGATGATGATCGCCTTCCCGTCCCGTTCGTCCGGGGCCGCCGTGGCGGGCTGGGCCGCCACCGTCGCATCGGTGTTCGGAGTCTCGGCGCCGGTCGGCGTCGCGGCCTGGCCGGTCGTACCATTACCGGGCGGCGTGGTCTGCGCGGTCGCGCTTCCGGCCAGGAAGAATGACGTGGCGGCGAGCGCCGTTCCGGACGCGAGCAGCCGCACCCACTTTGCCTTGTGGCTCATTCCTGCAATCCCCCTCTATGTCGCCGCGCCCCGGCGACCTCTTGCTATGGGACGATGTTGCAACAGAAAAGCCGCGCCGACGCCAGCCCCTATTTTGCTCAATTCGCCGCCGCCGCGAGGAGCAGGGCGGAATCGATCGCCGCTACCGCCTCGGCTCCCTCCGGGACGTCGCCCGCGAAGGCCGCGAAGACGAGCTGGCGGCCGCTCGCGCCAATCATGTAGCCGGCGAGCGCGAACGAGGCGTTGAGCGTCCCGGTCTTAGCGCTCAGCCTGCCGGCGAGCGGCGTGCCGCGGAAGCGCTTGGCGAGGGTGCCGTCGACCCCCGCCACCGGCAGCGAATCCCGCCACGCCGCGCCCCATGGCTGCGCCGCCGCCCAGCGCAGCAGCGTCACCGCCCCGCGCGGCGCCACCCTGTCGTAGCTCGACATGCCCGAGCCGTCGGCGAAATCATATTCGGCCCGCGCCAGCCCCGCCTTCGCCAGCATCGCCTTGACCACCGCAAGCCCGTCGGCGATCGAGCCGCTCCCCGCCTGCCGCCCCAACCGGCGCAGCAGCAATTCGGCGTGGAGGTTCTGGCTGACCTTCAGCGTCAGGCGTAGATCCTCGGCGAGCGGCGGCGGCACCAGCCGCGCGAGCGGCGGCGCGGCGGCGACGGCGGGCTTCGCGGCCGGATCGCCGGGCGGGGCGGGAGGGCGATGCCGGACGGCGACGGCGCCGGTGACTTGCACGCCGCGCGCCTGCAGCAGGGCGCGGAGGCGCCACGCCGCATAATCGGCCGGATCGTCGAGCCCGAGCCGCAGCACGTCCGGCTTGGCTCCCGCCGCCACATTGCCGGTGAGCCGCACGATCCGGCTCCCCGGCAGCCGCTCGAAATTGAGCGCCGCCGGGCCGGAGGCCGCGGTCACGGTGCGGTTGTCGAGCGTGAAATAATCGGGGAGCGCGACCCGCGCCGGCTGCCCCGCCACGCCCGGCGCGACCGACATCGCCACCTCGTTGTCGTCGAGGGTCAGCGCGGAGACGGCGGTGCCCGAGCGGGTCGCCATATTGTTCCAGCTCATCCCCGGGCTCCAGCGCTCGTCGGGGAATTCGCGGTCGTCGCCGATCACGTCGTGGACGACCCGCGCCTTCGCCGCCACCGCGTCGGCCAGCGCCGCGAGGCAGTCGACCCGGCAGTCGGCGGCGCTCGACAGCCGCGCGTCGCCATGGCCCTCGAGCACCACGTCCGGCGCCTCGCCGCCGCGAGCCTCGAGCCGTACCGCGGCGCCGCCATTTCGGTCGGGCTGGTCGAGACCGGGCAGCGCGGCGAAGGCGGCCGCGGCGGTGAACATCTTGGTGCTTGACGCCGGCACGAACCGCCCCTCCGGCGCGATCGCCACCAGCTCGCGCCCATCCGACGCGTCGGCGACGACGATGCCGAAGCGTATCCCGGACCCCGCCTCCGCCAGCCGCGCCTCGATCCGCTGGGTCACGGCCGAATCGGGCGACGGCGGCGTGGCGCCGCCCAGCCACAGGAGAAGGAGGGGGAGAAGGGGCGTCGATCGCATCGCCCCAGCCTAAGCGGATATCCGGCTGGGGCAAGCGGCTGTCAGGCGGCGACCGGCAGACGCTCGCGCTCGTCCTGGGCGGGCGCCGGGCCGGCGGTCGCGGACACCATCTCCAGAACGGCCGGCGTCGCGCGGCGGGCGGGGAACACCAGCCGGCTGGTCGCCACCAGCACGCCGAGGCCCAGATAGGTGCCGACCACCGCGATCGGGTTGATCAGCAGCAGCGCCCCGAACGCCATGCGCAGCCAGATCGGGTTGAACCCGAAATCCTCGCCGAGGCCCTGGCAGACGCCGAGCATCGTGTCGTCGCGCAGGAGAAGGTTGGTCGTCTCGTCTTGCATCTTTCGGCTCCTTTGGCAGAGCGGGCCGAATTCCCCGCCGCATGCCCCTCCCTCAGCACGAGCCGTGCCAAACGAACGACAACCAAAGGAATCAAAGGGTTAGAGGAAAACGTTGTCGAAGCGCGGTGATATGCGCCGCCAACAAATAGGAAATTCTGCCAAGTCAGAAACCATTTGCCCATAGCCGCTGGGCCGAGGCCCCTTCACCCTTTGTTTGTCAAATAATGCGACAGGGGCTGTCGGTCGGGCTTACAGGTCGAGGAGACCGCCGCCTTGGTAAGGCTGTTCAAACATTATGTCCCTCACGCCGTGCTGCTGCTCGGCGCGGTGGACTTCGCGCTGCTGACCGGGGCGGCCGAGGCGGGGTGGGCGCTGAGGGCGTGGCAATTGGGCGCCGACGCGCCGGCCGAGACCGGGGCGCGCTGGGCGCACCTCCTCGTCTTCGCCGCCGTGCTGCAGCTCGCCATGGTCGGGGTGGGCGCGTACGGTGCCGACGCGCTGCGCTCGATGCGGATCGCGGCGGCGCGGCTGGTGGTCGCCGTGTCGCTCGGCGTGCTGCTCCTCAGCCTCGTCTTCTTCCTGATGCCGGCGGTGACCTTCTGGCGCTCGAACCTGCTCTACGCGATGCTGTTCGCCTTGCTGTTCGTCTTCTCCGCGCGCCTGGTCTTCGACCGCACGCTCGGCAGCGACGCCTTCCGCCGCCGTGTCCTCGTGCTCGGCGCCGGCCCGCGGGCGGCGCGGCTCGAGGCGCTGGCGGCGCGCGACGGGGCGGGGTTCCAGATCACCGGCTATGTCGCGATGAACGACGGGCCGAGCGCGGTCGACGGCGCCGTCAACCGCGACGACATCGCCAGCCTCACCGACCATGTCGTGCGCCTCAAGGCGAGCGAGGTGGTGCTGGCGCTCGAGGAAAGGCGCAACGCGCTGCCGCTCGCCGATTTGCTGCGGATCAAGACGACCGGGGTCCATGTCAACGAAATCTCCTCCTTCCTCGAGCGCGAGACGGGGCGGGTCGACCTCGACAGCCTCAATCCCTCCTGGCTGATCTTCTCTGACGGCTTCTCCTCGGGGCGGCGGATCTCGGCGGCGGGCAAGCGGCTGTTCGACCTCGTCGCGGCGGCGGCGATCCTCGTCCTCACCGCGCCCCTCGTCCTGGTCTTCGCGCTGCTGGTCAAGCTGGAGAGCCGCGGGCCGGCCTTCTTCAGGCAGCGGAGGGTGGGGCGCTACGGCGTGCCGTTCGAGCTCGTCAAATTGCGTTCGATGCGCGAGGATGCCGAGGTCGGCGGCAAGGCGGTCTGGGCGCAGAAGGACGATCCGCGGGTGACCCGGGTCGGCGCCGTTATCCGCAAGCTGCGCATCGACGAGCTGCCCCAGGCCTGGACCGTTCTGAAGGGCGAGATGAGCTTCGTCGGCCCGCGCCCCGAGCGGCCGCAATTCGTCGCCGATCTGGAAGGCCGCCTGCCTTATTATGCCGAGCGCCACGTGGTGAAGCCGGGCATCACCGGCTGGGCGCAGATCAACTTTCCCTATGCGGCCAGCGTCGAGGACGCCCGCGAGAAGCTCGAATACGATCTCTATTACGCCAAGAACTACACTCCCTTCCTCGACCTCCTCATCCTCCTCCAGACGGTCAGGGTCGTGCTCTGGCCGGAGGGCGCGCGATGATCGGCTTCATCGCCTTGTGGAGCCACGCGCTGGCGGCGGTGCTGTTCGGGGCGCTGGCGTTGTGGCAGCTCCGGCGCTGGAACCAGCAGGCCGGCAACCGCCAGCTCGTCGCCGCCTTCGCGGTGACTTCCGTGTGGGCGATCCTCGTCGCGGCTGACGGTCCGCTCGGCATGGGCGCGGCGATCGCCGAGAGCGCGCGCAATTTCGGCTTCCTCGCCTTCATGTACGCCATCCTGTGCAGCGCCGAGGACGACGGGCGGCAACGCGCGGTGAAGGCGGTCTACACGGCCGTCGCCGCCGCCATCGGGCTCCAGCTCACCATCGGCGGCGTGGCGCCCGAATTCGCCCATAACGGCCTCGTCTACGCGGCTTTGCGCTCCACCCACCAGATCCTCGGCCTCACCGTGGCGGCGGGCTCGCTGGTCCTCGTCCATAATCTCTACGGCCAGGCGGCGCCCGACAGCCGCTGGACCTTGCGCCTGCCGATGATCGCGCTGGCGGGTATGTGGACCTACGATTTGCACCTTTATACGGTCGCCTATCTCACCCGCGGGCCGGTCGACGATCTGTTCGCGATGCGCGGCGCGATCCTCTCGATGCTCGTGCCGCTCTTCGCCCTCGCCAGCCGGCGCAGCGCCCAGTGGCGGGTGCAGATGTCGCGGGCGGCGAGCTTCCAGTCGCTCTCCGTCCTCGCCATCCTCGCTTACCTCATCCTGATGATGTCGGCGACGCGGGCGCTGGAGATAATCGGCGGCAATTGGGTGCGGGTGGCGCAGGTCGCGATCATCTTCGCCATGACGCTCGCCGCCGTCATCCTGCTCCCTTCCGGTCGGATGCGGGCGTGGATGCGCGTGATCGTCGCCAAGCATTTCTTCGAGCATCGCTACGATTATCGCGCCGAGTGGCTGCGTTTCACCCGCACGATCGGTACCGCCGGCGCGGACGAGGCGCCGCTCGCCGAACGGATCGTCAAGGCGGTGGCGGACATTGCCGAGGCGCCGGCCGGCCTGCTGCTGGTCCGCGAGGAGGAGGGCCGGCTCAGCCTGGGCGCCGCATGGCGGTGGGGCCACGACCTTCCGCAGACCGCCGACGAGACGGCGCTGCTCGCTTTCCTCGAGCAGCATTCGTTCGTCGCCGACCTGGAGCAGGCGCGGCGGGGCGCGCTCAAGGCCGGCGAGGATATCTGCGCTGCGCCGGAGTGGATGCAGCGGATGGAGGAGGGCTGGGCCGGCGTGCCCTTGCTCCACAACGACCGGCTGGTCGGCCTCGTCATCCTCCAGCACCCGCCGGTGAGGCGGCCGCTCGACTGGGAGGATTTCGACCTGTTCCGCACCGCCGGCATCCAGGCGGCGAGCTATCTTGCCGAGGCGCGGACCCAGGAGGCGCTGGCCAATGCCGGCCGCTTCGACGAGTTCAACCGCCGCTTCGCCTTCATCATGCACGACATCAAGAATCTGGTGAGCCAGCTCGGCCTCATCATCCGCAACGCCGAGCGCCACGCCGACAAGCCCGAATTCAGAGAAGACATGATCGCGACGCTGCACAGCTCGGTGAAGAAGATGAACGACCTCCTCGCGCGCCTCAGCCGTGGCAATGCCAATGTCGAGCCGGAGCCGGTGAGGGCGATGGCGGTCGACCGCTGCGTCGCCGCGGTGGCGGAGATCAAGGGCCGGGTCCATCCGGTCGAGTTGGAGGGCGAGCAGGGGCTCGCCGCGCTCGCCGATCCGGGCCGGCTCGAGCAGGCGCTGATGCACCTCGTCCAGAACGCGATCGACGCCAGCGACCCCGGCGCGCCGGTCCGGATCCGCGTCGCCCGGCGGGGCGGCGAGGCGGCCATCGAGGTGATCGACCGCGGCTGCGGCATGTCCGCCGACTTCATCCGCACCCGCCTCTTCCAGCCCTTCGCCTCCACCAAGGAAGGCGGCTTCGGCGTCGGCGCCTTCGAGGCGCGCTCGCTCGTCACCGCCATCGGGGGCCGGCTCGAGGTCGACAGCCGGCAGGGCGAGGGCACCCGCTTCCTCCTCCTCCTCCCGCTCGCCGAGGAACGCCCCGCCATTGAACGGATGTCCGCATGAACGCTCATTTCAAGCCCCGCCTGCTGATCGTCGAGGACGACGAGGGCCTGCAGCGCCAGCTGCGCTGGGCCTATGACGATTACGACGTGCTGGTCGCGTCCGACCGCGAGGCTGCAATCAACCTGCTGCGCGCCGAGGAACCGCCGGTCGTCACCCTCGACCTCGGCCTGCCGCCCGACCCCGACGGAGTCAGCGAGGGCTTCGCGACACTGGAGACGATCCTGACGCTGAAGCCGGAGACCAAGGTCATCGTCGCCTCCGGCCACGGCGCCCGCGAGAGCGCGCTGCGGGCCATCGCGTCGGGCGCCTACGATTTCTACCAGAAGCCGGTCGATATCGACCAGCTCGGCCTCATCGTCCGCCGCGCCTTCCAGCTCCACGGCATCGAGCATGAGAATCGGCGGCTGGGGGAGAAAGCGGGCGACGACCGCACGGTGCTCGGCACGATGGTTACCGCCGCCCCCGAGATGCTGAAGGTGGCGCGCACCATCGAGCGGGTCGCCAACACCCGCGTCTCGGTGATGCTGCTCGGCGCCAGCGGCACCGGCAAAGAGCTGCTCGCCCGCGGCGTCCACGCCGCCAGCCGGCGGGCCGCGGCGGCCTTCGTCGCGATCAATTGCGCGGCGATTCCCGAAAACCTGCTCGAGGCCGAGTTGTTCGGCTACGAGAAAGGCGCTTTCACCGGCGCGATCAAGACGGTCGAGGGCAAGATCGAACTCGCCCAGGGCGGCACCTTGTTCCTCGACGAGGTCGGCGACATTCCGCTGCCCCTCCAGGTCAAGCTGCTGCGCTTCCTCCAGGAACGGGTGATCGAGCGGATCGGCGGCCGCAAGACGATCCCCGTCGATACGCGGATCGTCTGCGCGACGCATCAGGATCTGCCCGGGATGATCAACGCGGGAAGCTTTCGCGAGGACCTTTATTACCGGCTGGCGGAGATTGTCGTGCGAATCCCCGCTCTCGCCGAGCGGCCCGGCGATGCGGCGCTGCTCGCCAAGCATTTCCTCCATCTTTTCGCGCGGGAGATGAACCCGCAGGTGAAGGGTCTCGCCCCCTCCGCGCTCGCCGCGATCGACGGCTGGAACTGGCCCGGCAACGTGCGCGAGCTCGAGAACCGCATGAAGCGGGCCGTGATCATGGCCGACGGCAAGCTGGTGACCGCGGAGGATCTCGACCTCGACTCCACGGCGGACGACGGCCTGCCGGTCAACCTCAAAGCGGCGCGCGAGGGGGCGGACCGGCGGGCGATCCGCCAGGCGCTGGCCCGCGCCGACAACAACATCTCCAGCGCCGCCAAGCTGCTCGGCATCAGCCGGCCCACCCTCTACGATTTGCTGAAGCAGTACGAGCTGCAGCCTTAGGCGGGGATCGTCATGCCGGACTTGATCCGGCATCCACCTTCTTCCTCCGACTTACGCGAGGAAGATGGACCCCGGATCAAGTCCGGGGTGACGGGTATCTCAAGTCCCGGCTGACGGCGTCCTAAGGCAGCGGCACCAGCAGCAGGAAGCCGTTGAGGGTGAGCAGCGATCCGGCGATGCCGAGCGACAGCGACAGCATCAGGATCCAGCGGTTGGTCGCGAGGATGGCAACCGAGCCGAGCACGAGGGCGAGCTGGAGCGCCACCTCGGCGAGGTCGAAATTATTATCCTGCCGCGAGGCGACGTCATAGGCGCCCTCATAGGCCTGGGCGCGGGCCTTGAGCTGCTTCTTGCCGTCGCCCTTCTGCGCGTCGCGGGGCGCCTTGGGATCGGGCTCGTCGTCGTAGCGGGCGACGGTCGCCTTGTATTTGGCGAGGCGCTGCTCGGCGGCGGCGCGGCCGGCGGCGGTGAGGGCGCCGGTCGCCAGCTGGTCCTCGAGGTCGTCGGCGGCCACTTCGTATAGGGTCTGCCGGACGTTCTTGGCCTGGTAGAAGGCCCAGCTGTCCGACGCCTTGATGTTGTTCGCGACCATGTCGTCGGTCGCGTTGCCGCCGCCGAGCCCGCCGACCGCCAGGACGGCGGCCAGAATCGCGATCAGCAGGGCGGCGCGGTTGCGGAACGTCTCCGAGGCTTCGTTTTCGGCCCGCTGCTCGTGGATTTCGGAAATGAGATCGGCGGCGTCGTTCGAATCCATCTTGGTACAGTCCCCTCTTGGAAGACGGTCTCGCTGGCAAAGATTTCCGTCCAAGTCGAGAGGGTTGAAGCGGCTTGCCGAAAGCGGCGGCTGCTGTAGATCGGGCGGTGCCAACCAGGGGGACTCATCGCGTATGACACGCCGCCGCCTCGCCGCACTCCTCGCTTTCGCCTCGCTCGCCGTGCCGGCCGCCGCCGCCGACCGGCTGCCGCCCAGGCTGGTCGTCGCCATCTCGGTTGACCAATTTTCCGCCGACCTCTTCGCTCAATATCGCCAGCATTTCACCGGCGGTCTAAGGCGGCTCGAGGAGGGGGTGGTGTTCCCGTCCGGCTATCAGAGCCACAATGCGACCGAGACCTGCCCCGGCCATTCGACCATCCTCACCGGCTCGCACCCGGCGCGGACCGGAATCATCGCGAACAATTGGTTCGACCAGAGCCTCGCCCGCGAGGACAAGGAAGTCTATTGCTCGGAGGACCCGAGCATCCCCGGTTCGAGCTCCGAGCATTACACCGTCTCCACCCATTTCCTCAAAGTGCCCGCGCTCGGCGACTGGATGAAGAAGGCGGACCCGCGTTCCCGTTCCGTGGCGGTGGCGGGGAAGGACCGCGCGGCGATCATGATGGGCGGCTACGACACCGACCAACGCTGGTATTGGGACGGCAGGCATTATCAGGGCGCCGGCAAGCCGCGGCCGGCCGCGGCCGGCGCGGCGGTCAACGCGCAGGTGGATGCCGCTCTCTCAGGCGCCGCGGAGCCGATGCCGCTGCCGGCCGTGTGTGAGGCGCACAGCCGGGTGGTGGCGGTCGCGGGTGGCGGCAAGCCGGTCGGCACCGGCCGCTTCGCCCGCGCCGCCGGCGACGCCAGGGCTTTCAGAATCTCGCCCGAATTCGACGCGGCGACGCTCGCCCTTGCAGCCGGCCTACGCAACGAGCTGGCGCTCGGCGAGGGGCCGGCGACGGACCTGCTCGCCATCGGCGTCTCCGCGACGGACTACATAGGCCACACCTACGGCACCCAGGGCAGCGAGATGTGCCTTCAAATGGTGGCGCTCGACCGGGCGCTCGGCGACTTCTTCCGCCAGCTCGACGCCACCGGCATCGATTATGTCGTGATGCTGACCGCCGATCATGGCGGCCACGACATACCCGAACGGATCGACCAGCACGGCGTCACCGACGCCAGCCGCGCCGACAACGCGCTGTCGCCGGGGCCGATGTCGAAGGCGATCGCCGACAGGCTCCACCTCACCGGCCCGGTGCTGCTCGGCGACGCCGCGTTCGGCGACATGTACATCGCCCGCTCCCTCACCGGGGCGAAAAGGCGGCAGGTGCTGAAGGAAGCGGTCGCCCGCTATCGCGCCCATCCGCAGGTCGCCGCCGTCTTCACCCATGCCGAGCTGGCGGCGGCGCATCCGCCTTCGGGCTCGCCCGACACGTGGAGCCTGCTCGATCGAGCCAAAGCGAGCTTCGATCCCGAGCGCTCGGGCGACTTCGTCGTGCTCCTCAAGCCGCGGGTGACTCCGGTGTTCGACACCAGCCACGGCTATGTCGCCACCCACGGCAGCCCGTGGGATTATGACCGGCGCGTGCCGATCCTGTTCTGGCGCAAGGGCATGGTGCCGTTCGAGCAGTCGCTGGCGGTGGAGACGGTGGACATCTTGCCGACGCTGGCGGCGTTGATCCACGTCCCGATCACCCCCGGCGCGATCGACGGCAAATGCCTCGACCTCGACGAGGGGCCGGGGAGCACGTGTCAATAATCTCCCCTCTCCCTGGGGTGAGGGGCCGGGGGTAAGGGGTTACAAAGTTAGTATCGAAGGCGCCGTATCCCCTCACCCCTACCCCTCTCCCCATGGGAGAGGGGATTTCAGCCCGCCATCCCCTCCAGTTTCTCGGCCAGCTCCAGCCAGCGGTGCTCCGCCGCGTCGCGTTCGGCGCGGGCCGTGTCGATCGCGGCGGTGAGCGCGGCGAAGCGCTTCGGGTCGCGCGCATAGAGATCGGGATCGTGCAGGGCTTCCTCGTCGCGGGCGATCTGGGCCTCGAGCGCGTGGATGCGGTCCGGGAGGAGATTGTAGTCGCGCTGGTCCTTGTACGTCAGCTTGGTGGTGGGTTTCGGCTCCGCGGGCGCGGCTTTCGGCGCCGAGCGCGCTTTGGGTGTAGCTGCCGGCTGACGCCGTTTCCGCTCCCAATCCTCGTAGCCGCCGGCGACGATGTCGACCTTGCCGGAGCCGTCGAGGCCGAGGGTGATGGTCACCGTCCGGTCGAGGAAATCGCGGTCGTGGCTGACGATGAGGACGGTGCCGTCATAATCGGCGATCACCTCCTGGAGCAGGTCCAGGGTCTCGAGGTCGAGGTCGTTGGTCGGCTCGTCGAGGACGAGCAGGTTGGAGCGGCGGGCGAACTCGCGGGCGAGAAGGAGGCGCGAGCGTTCGCCGCCGGAAAGGGTGCCGACCTTGGCGTCGACCAGGCCGGGGTCGAACAGGAATTCCTTCAAATAGCCCTGGACGTGCTTCTTGTGGCCGCGCACCTCGACCCAGTCGCCGC
Organism: Sphingomonadales bacterium; assembly: GCA_034668625.1. GTDB lineage: Bacteria > Pseudomonadota > Alphaproteobacteria > Sphingomonadales > Sphingomonadaceae > Allosphingosinicella. Next base: position 58,027 of record JAXDOX010000014.1, on the reverse strand, counting down.
CGTCGGCGAGGATGTCTCGGACCCTCTTGTCCGGATCGAGCAGCCGGCGCTGCTGGTCGATCATGATGCCGGTCAGCGTTTTCGCGCGCGTGATCTTGCCCTCGTCCGGCGCCAGCTCGCCGGTCAGCAGGCGGAGCAGGGTGGTCTTGCCGGTGCCGTTGGCGCCTACCACGCCGATGCGGTCGCCGCGCTGGATGCGCAGGGTGAAGTCGCGGACGATGGCCCGGTCGCCGAAACGCTTGATGACGCGGTCGGCGTCGATCACCATCTTGGTCTTCACCTCGTCATTCTCGAGGCCGAGCCTGGCGGCGCCGGCGGGGCCGAGCATCGCCGCCCGCACGGCACGCATCTCGTGGAGCTTGGTGAGCCGCCCCTGGTTGCGGCGGCGGCGGGCGGTGACTCCGCGCTGCAGCCAGTGGAGCTCGAGCTTGAGCTTGGCGTCGAGCTTTTCCGCCGCGCGCGCTTCCTCCGCGTAGACCGCTTCCGTCCACGCGTCGAAGCCGCCGAAGCCGATTTCGGCGCGCCGGAGGCTGCCACGCTCCAGCCACAGCGAGGAGCGGGTGAGGCGTTTCAGGAAGGTGCGGTCGTGGCTGATGGCGATGAAGGCGCCGGTGTAGCGGCCGAGCCAGTCCTCCAGCCATTCGATCGCGGCGAGATCGAGATGGTTGGTCGGCTCGTCGAGCAGCAGCACGTCCGGATCCTGCGCCAGCGCCCGGGCGATCGCGGCCCGCCGCCGCTCGCCGCCGCTCGCGGTCGCCGTGGGGCGGTCGAGGTCGACGCCGAGCTGGTCCGCAATCGCATCGACCTCGTGCGGCGCTGGCGCCTTCGGCCCGTGCAGCGCGAAATCGCGCAGGGTCGCGAAATCGGCGACGGGCGGGTCCTGCTCGAGCAGCACCACCTTGGTCCCCGGCTGGATCGTCCGGCGGCCCTCGTCGGTCTCGATCAGCCCGGCGAGGCATTTGAGCAAAGTGGTCTTGCCCGCGCCGTTGCGGCCGATCAGCGCCAGCCGGTCGCGGGGCCCAATGAACAGGTCGAGGCCGCGCAGCAGCCAGCCGGCTCCCTGGACGAGGCCGAGATTTTCATAAGCGAGGACGGGAGCAGCCATGCGGCGGCGAGATAGGGGCGCCGCCGCCCCGCGTCACCCCCGTCAGCCGAGCGGCGGAGCCGGGTAAGCGAGCGGCGCGACGTGGGCGCCGGGCGATCCGGCGGCGACCCAATGGTAGAGCGACAGGCCGAGCGGCGTCCGGGTGACGGTCTCGGCGATAATCTGCCCGCCGAGGATCACCGCGATTCCGCACAGCCAGGCCGGATGGATGCGTCCGTTGCGCCGGCGGTCCGAGACGATCCCCCAGATCGGGAAGACGAGCGAAGCCGCCACCGCCGCCTCGCCGGCATAAGGGATGAGCAAGGGCATGGGCAGCAGCCGGCCGAGGCCGTTGCCGGTGAAGGCGGCCATGGCGCAGAACATCAACCGGCGGTGCCAGTCGGTGCGCCGGCGCATCCGAATCGCAGAGACGACGAGCACGACGAAGCTCGTCAGGATCATCGTGTCCATGGCGATGAAGTAGAGGGGGGTGAAGAAGAAGGGCACGGCGCCGCGCCGAAGCATCGCCACGATGACGTAAAGCGCCGCGACGATCATCGCCGGGACCATCACCGCCGCCAGCCAGCCGAGCTGCTTGTGGACGGCGACGTTGCCGCTCGCGACCAGGAAGTTCTGGGTCACGTAGAGTCCCAGGAAGCCCATGAACAAGAGGCCGTGGACATGGACGGAGATCGGCGAAAAGATCGTCGAACGCCCCATGATCGCGTTCAATGAGAAGCCCGCTACGATGACGATCGCCATCGCGATCGCCGCCGTCATGAAGAACCGCTCCTCCGCCGTTGCCCGGCGCGGTGCGGCCTGTGTCGCCAGCGTAGCCATTCATTCCCTCCCAAACCCGAGCGGCAGGCATAGGCCGCCTTATCGTCGCTGGAAATGTCCGATCCCGGCGCCGAACGCGACGGGATTTGCCCGCAAATCTTGGGCGGCGAGCGGAAGAAAAGTGCGGATCGGTCCGGGTTTAGGCGGCGGACTGCCCGCCAAACACGGTCAGGCCGCTGCGCGGTCCTCTAGCTTCGCAGGCTTGTATTGGGGTTCGGGGATGGGAATATTTTTCTCTCGAGCCCAGTCCATCCACATCTCGACGGCAATCTGGACCTCTTCAACCGCTTCCTTGGGCGTCTCGCCATGGGCGGAGCAAGGCCGCAAATCCGGCACGGAAGCGATCCAGCATTGGTCCTCATCGGACCAGAAGACATTGATATGGTAATGATGGCTGGTCATTCCGAAAGCCTCAGCTCGTAGTCTGCGACCATATCAAGAAACTCCCGCTGCTGGTAGGCTTTGGCATCGCTGCCGCGAGGTTGCAGGATCAACGGCCGCGGCATCCGCGGGTTTTCGTACAGCGAAAATAGCAAGTCTCGCTACCGCCGTCCCCCCATCCGCCGCCCCATGCGGATGCTCTGCTGCTTGCCGTAGCGGGTTTTGCGGGTGCCGGGTTTGCCTTCGGTGGAATGCCCCAGCATCGGCGCCCTCTTCTCGTGGTCGGGGATGCCGAGTTCGTCCGCCTCCAGCCTTCGGATCTCGTCGCGGAGGCGGCCGGCTTCCTCGAATTCGAGGTCGGCGGCGGCCTTGCGCATGCGCTGCTCGAGGTCGGCGATATAGGCCTTCAAATTGTGGCCGACGAGGTGGGGACGCTCGTCGTCGCCGGTGTCGACGACGACTCCGTCGCGCTGGCTGACGTCGGCGAGGATGTTCGAGATGTCGCGCTTGATCGTCGTCGGGGTGATGCCGTGCGCCTCGTTATATTCGGTCTGCTTCTGGCGGCGGCGGTCGGTCTCGCGCAGCGCGCGCTCCATCGAGCCGGTGATCCGGTCCGCGTAGAGGATGACCCGCCCCTCGACGTTGCGGGAGGCGCGGCCGATCGTCTGGATGAGCGAGGTCTCGGAGCGGAGGAAGCCTTCCTTGTCGGCGTCGAGGATCGCGACGAGGCCGCATTCGGGGATGTCGAGCCCCTCGCGCAGCAGGTTGATGCCGACGAGGACGTCGTAGACGCCCATCCGCAGGTCGCGGATCAGCTCGATCCGCTCCAGCGTCTCGACGTCCGAGTGCATGTAGCGGACCCTGAGGCCCGCCTCGTGCATGAACTCGGTCAAATCCTCGGCCATTCGCTTGGTGAGCGTGGTGACTAGAGTGCGGTAGCCCTTCTTCGCCGTCAGCCGTGCCTCGTTGATGAGATCGTCGACCTGGTCCTCGACCGGCTTTATTTCGACGGGCGGATCGATCAAACCGGTGGGGCGGATGACCTGTTCGGCGAAGACTCCGCCGGTCTGCTCCAGCTCCCACGGGCCCGGCGTGGCGGAGACGGCGACGGTCTGCGGGCGCATTGCGTCCCATTCGTTGAACCGAAGCGGGCGGTTGTCGATGCACGAGGGCAGGCGGAAGCCGTATTCGGCCAGCGTGATCTTGCGGCGATGGTCGCCGCGCGCCATCGCGCCGATCTGCGGCACCGTCTGGTGGCTCTCGTCGACGAAGAGAAGCGCGTTCTCGGGCAGGTATTCGAAGAGCGTCGGCGGCGGCTCGCCGGGCAGGCGGCCGGTCAGGAAGCGGGAGTAATTCTCGATGCCGGCGCAGGAGCCGGTGGCGGCGATCATCTCGAGGTCGAAATTGGTGCGCTGCTCCAGGCGCTGGGCTTCGAGCAGCTTGCCCTCGGCGTGGAGTTCCTTGAGCCGCTCCGCGAGCTCGTGGCGGATCGCCTCCATCGCCTGCTTCAGCGTCGGCCCCGGGGTGACGTAGTGGCTGTTGGCGTAGACCTTGACGTAATCCAGTGCGGCGATCTTCTTGCCGGTCAGCGGGTCGAACTCGACGATCTCCTCGATCTCGTCCCCAAAGAAATTGATCCGCCAGGCCATGTCCTCGTAGTGCGAGGGGAAGACCTCGAGGTTGTCGCCGCGGACGCGGAAATTGCCGCGGGCGAAGGCCTGGTCGTTGCGCTTGTACTGGAGGGCGACGAGCTTCCTGATGATCTCGCGCTGGTCGACCGTCTCGCCCTTCTTCAGGCTGAAGGTCATCGCGCTGTAGGTCTCGACCGAGCCGATGCCGTAGAGGCAGGAGACCGAGGCGACGATAATGACGTCGTCGCGCTCGAGCAGCGACCGAGTCGCCGAATGGCGCATGCGGTCGATCGCCTCGTTCACGCTCGATTCCTTCTCGATATAGGTATCGGAGCGGGGGACGTAGGCTTCGGGCTGGTAGTAATCGTAATAGCTGACGAAATATTCGACCGCATTGTCGGGGAAGAAGCTCTTGAACTCGCCGTAGAGCTGTGCCGCCAGGATCTTGTTCGGTGCCATGACCAGGGCGGGGCGCTGCAGCGCCTCGATCATCTTGGCCATGGTGAAGGTCTTGCCCGAGCCGGTGACGCCGAGCAGCACCTGGGTCTGCTCCTCCTGGCGCGCGGAATCGACCAGCTCGGCGATCGCCCCCGGCTGGTCCCCCGCCGGCGAATAATCGGAGACGATCCTGAACTTCCGGCCGCCTTCTGCTTTCTCCGGCCGCTGCGGCCGATGGGGGACGAACGACTGCCCCGTCTCCGGCTCGTCGAGGCCGGTCCTGATCATTATGCCCATGGCTTCCATATGGTCATTGCCGCCGCGCCGCGCTAGCTTGGGACAAAAGAAGGGGAAGGATGATGCGGATAATTCTGATCGTGCCGTTTTGCCTGGCGGCGGCGGCCTGCGGGGGCGGGGACAATGGGGCGAACGACCAGGAAGCGGCCGCGCCGCCGACCATTCCGGCCGGCACCTGGAACAGCGAGTTCGAGGTCAAGGCCTTCCGCTCGACCGACAAGACGACGCCGGCGCTCAAGGCCAAGGAAGGCGACAAGGAGCAGGCATCGAGCTGCGTTCCCGGGGGCCAGAGCGAGCGGCCGCCGGCCAGCCTGTTCTCCGGCGCGGGCTACGACTGCACCTACTCGAACAGCTACATCAAGGACGGCACGATCAACGCCGCCTTGGTCTGCAGCCGGCCCGAGCTCAAGGGCCAGGTCAACATGAACGTGTCGGGCAGCTACGACGCCAAGTCCTTCGAGGCGACGGTCGACAGCACCAGCTACCTGCCCGGCGACGGCGACTTCACGATGAGCCGCCACGTCAAGGGCAAGGTCACGCCCGGCGCCTGCCAGCCCGCGGCCCCGGCGGCGGATGCCAAAGGCGCGGCGAAAGGCGGCGCCAAGCCCAAGGCCAAAGCGGGCGGCTGATGCCGCCTTTGCCTTGCCAGCGCGCCTTGTTCGATATCCCGAGGGACGTCGCCTATTTCGACTGCGCGAAAATGTCGCCGCTGCTGAACGAAGCGGCGGAGGCGGGCAAGAGGGGTCTGATGCGCAAAGCGCACCCCTGGGACGTCAAGGCCGAGCATTGGTTCGACGAATCGGAACGCGTGCGGGCCCTCGCCGCGCGGCTGCTTGGCGCCGCCGCCGGGGACATCGCGATCGTGCCGGCGGTGAGCTACGGCATGGCGACCGCGATGGCGAACATCCGCGTCGCCGCGGGGCAGACGATCGTCACCCTTGCCGAGGACTTTCCCTCCGGCGTCTACGCCGCGCGGGCGCTGGCGGAGCGGGCCGAAGCGCGGCTGGTGACGGTCGACCGGCCGCGGGAGGGCGAGAACTGGACCGCAAGCCTGCTCGAGGCGATCGGGGGCGAGACGGCTTTGGTGGTGACGCCGCAGGTCCATTGGGTCTGCGGGACCGTCATCGATGTCGAGGCGGTTGCGCGGCGCTGCCGTTCGGTGGGGGCCGCCCTCATCCTCGACACCACCCAATCGACCGGTGCGCTGCCGCTCGATCTTGCCGCCGCCGATCCCGACTATCTCGTCGCGGCCGGCTACAAATGGCTGCTCGGCCCTTATTCGCTCGGCTTCCTCTACGTCGCGCCGCGCCACCAGCAGGGGCGTCCGCTGGAGGAAGGCTGGGTGGTTCGCCGCGGCGCCGAGGATTTCCGCCGCCTTTGCGAATATCCCGACCAGCTCTACCCAGACGCGCGCCGCTTCGACGTGGGGGAGAGGTCCAACTTCGCGCTTTTGCCGGTGGCGGGGGCGGCCGTCGCCCAATTGTCGGAATGGGGCGTTGGCAACATCGCCGAGACGCTGGGGGCGATGACGGCGGAGATCGCGGGGCGTCTGGAGGGCCATGGCATCCACCCCCAGCCCGAGCGGGCGCCGCATTATTTGTCGGTGCGCTTCGCGGCGGGACCGCCGGAAGGGGTCGAGGAAAGGCTGGCGTCGGCGGGCGTTCATGTCAGCCTGCGCGGCGACCGCATGCGGATCACGCCGCATCTCTACAACGACGAAGAGGATGTGGAGCGGCTCGTCGCCGCGCTGACCGGCTAGAGAAGGAGGACGAATATGGGGACCAAGACGATCGCAATGCTGGGGCTCGCGCTGGCGCTCGGCGCCTGCGGCAAGAGCGGCAACCAGGCAGGCGGCAACGGCGCCGCCCGCACGGCGGAGGCGGGGAATGCGTCCGCTCCCGGCGCCAGCGCTTCCGCGCCCGCCGTGGGCGGCTCGAAGTTGCGGCCGGGCCTGTACGAGACGGCGATGGAGATGAAGGTCGCCGGGCTGCCACCCCAAGTCGCGCAGGCGATGCAGCACACCAAGATGACCAGCCGCAGCTGCGTGACTCCGGAGGAAGCGAATCGGCCGAGCGGGGAGCTGTTTTCCGGCAACAAGGCCGAAGGGTGCGAAGCGAAGGACCTCGCCTACGAGGGCGGCCGCATCCACGGCACCATGACTTGCGCGCCCAAGCATGGCGTCGAAGGCTCGACGAGCATCACCATGGACGGCAGCTACGGCGGCGAATCGTTCGATATCCGCACCAAGGTCGTGACCGCCGCCCAGGGGCGGACCATGACCATGGAGGGACATACGGTCGGCCGCCGCATCGGCGACTGCCCGGCGGGCGGCAAGGAGGGTTGAGCCGTGATCGGCTATGTGACGCTCGGCACCAATGATCTCGACAGGGCGCGGGCCTATTACGACGATCTGTTCGAGACGATCGGCGCGCGCCGCCTGATGGAGCTGCCGCACGGCTTCACCCTCTACGGGTGCGGCTGGGGCCAGCCGGGGGTGGCGATCACGCCGCCCTATAACGGCGAGCGGGCGACGGCGGGCAACGGCAACATGATCTCGCTGGTCATGGACAGCCGCGCCCGGGTCGACGCCTTGCACGCGAGGGCGCTCGAGCTCGGCGGCAGCGACGAAGGGCCGCCGGGCGTCCGCGGCGAGGAGGGCGAGCGCGCCTTCTACGGCGCCTATTTCCGGGACCCGGAGGGGAACAAGCTCTGCGCCTTCTGCGTCGGGCCCGCGTGAGCGAGGCAAGACCGAAGAAGATCAGGGTCGTCATCAACAAGGGCGGCGGCTCGTTCGGCGAGGACAAGGCGGCCCAGCTCCGGCCCCTGTTCGAGGCGCTGGGCATCGAGGCGAAGATCCTGGCGGTGGAGCCTGGGGAGCTCGACCGCCATTGCGGCGAAGCGGCCGAAGCGGCGGGCGTCGACGCTTTGGTCGCGGCGGGCGGGGACGGGACGATCTCGACCGCCGCCGGCGCGGTGGCGGGAACCGCCATGCCGCTCGGCATCCTGCCGCTCGGAACCCTCAACCATTTCGCCAGGGACGCCGGTATTCCGCTCGACCTCGAGGCGGCGGTGGAGGCGATCGCGGGGGGGCGCACGCGGGCTGTCGACATCGCCGAGGTGAACGGCCGGGTGTTCATCAACAACAGCGCGGTCGGCATGTACCCGAAGCTGGTCCGGGACCGTGAGGCGCAGCAGCGTCACCTCGGCCGGAGCAAGAAGCTGGCGATGCTCGTGGCGGCCAGCCGCAGCCTGTGGCGCTTCTCCCACCACCGGCTGACGCTGCGCATCGCGGGACGGGAGGCGCCGGTCGAGACGCCTTTGCTGTTCGTCGGCAACAATCGCTACGAGACCGGGCTGCTCGCGCTCGGCAAGCGGGAGGCGATCGACCGGGGGGAGCTGTGCATCTACGCCCCGCTCGCCCGTTCGGCCCTCTCCTTCCTGTGGATTTCGACGCGGGCGGTGTTCGGGCGCCCGGACGAGCAGGCGGAATTCCTGACTTTGGACGGGGTTGAGAGCGTCGAGATCGACTCGCCGCGCCAGCGGTTGATGGTCGCCACCGACGGCGAGGCCCAGCCGATGGAGACGCCTTTGCGCTACCGCGTGCGGCCGGGCGCGCTGAAGCTGATCGTGCCGGAGATAGAGAAAGGCGGCGACCGTTCGGCCTGAGCCTGTCGAAGGCCATCTCCTTCCTCTTCCGGTGCGAAAGGAAAGAACAGGGCTTCGACAGGCTCAGCCCGAACGGACGTGGGCCTGCTCAGTCTATGGAACCTCGAACGTCTGACCTGCTTGCGGCGTCACGAAGCGGTTGGCCGCTATCCCCCGCGCCCTGAGCGCCGCAGCGAGGCGCCGCGGGGGTTCGTCGATCGCTTCGAAGGTGAGCTGGAAGGTGCCCCAGTGGATTCCGAGCGCCATAGCCGCACGGAGCCGCTGGAACACCGCCACCGCCTCCTCGGGATTCATGTGGTTCGACTGCATGACGTCCCGCGGGGCGTAGGCGCCGACCGGCAGGATGGCGAGGCGGAAGGGGCCGTGGCGTGTCGCCTCGTCGGCCCAGCCTCCGTCGCCGAAACCGGTGTCGCCGGCGAAGAAGATGTTGCCGTCGTGCAGGCGCACGCTGAAACCGGACCACAGCGCGCGGTTGCGGTCGGTGCCCCAGCGCGAGCCCCAATGGTGGACCCGCTCGACGACGACCTCGGCGGGCCCGATCCGGGTCGCGCCGCCCCAATCCAGCGCGCGCGCCTCGATGCCCGCCGCCCGCAGGATCGCGTCGTTGCCGAGGCTGGTGACGATGGCCGGCCTGTCGCGGTCCCACAGGCGCTTCAGCGTCGGCAGATCCATATGATCGTAATGGTCGTGGCTGACGAGGACGAGGTCGATCCTCGGCAGGTCCTCGAAGCGCACGCCGGGAGCGCGGACGCGCCTTGGGCCGAGGAAGGAGAAAGGCGAGGCGCGCTCCGACCAGATCGGATCGGTGAGGATGTTGAGGCCGCCGGTCTGGATCAACACCGTCGAATGGCCGATCCAGGTGACGCGCATCTCGCGGCCGTCCACGCGGCGCCGCGGGACGATGGGGGTGACCGGCACGCGGTCCGGCCATTTGGCGCGACCCTCGCCTTTGGCCCAGCGGTTGAAGAAGCGGGCGGGATTTACCTGGAGCGGCGGCCCGGCGCGGTCTTCCGGATTGAAGAAATGGCGGCCGTCGAAATGGTCGGTCGCCGGGCCCCGATAGTAGATCCGGTCCAGCAAGGGCGGAACCACGCTCGGCGCGAAGCAGAGGATGACGGCGAGGAAGAGGAGGGCGGTACCGAGCCGCGCCAGGAGCCGCCGCACCTTGGTGCCTTCAGCGCGGCGCGAGGGTGAAGCCGGCGGGCGCGCGATCCTCGACATGCTCCTCGTGATAGAGGTCGAGGATGAGGTCGAACCGGCCGGGGGCGGCGGCGGCGCAGTCGAGGGCGACAAGCTCGGTCACCGTGCCGAAGCCGCCGGTTCCTCCGGGAACAGCCGAAGCGGCGTGGGGCGGCTTGCCGTCGGCGCAACGCAGGCGGGCGACATAGACATTGCGCCCTTCCGGCCCGCCGACGCGCACCGGGTTGCGCAGCGATCCAAGCGGGAAGGCCGCGGCGGCGTCGATCTCGGCCTGCAGCTCGGCGTCCGAGACTCCGCCGCCAATGCCGGCGAGGAGCTTCTCCGGCGGCGCGTTGCGCTTGCCGAGATCGTCGGCGGCGGCCGGCGCCGCGAACAGGAGGGTCAGCGGGAGAAAAACGAGGGTGGGGCTGCGCATCGCGCCGATATGGCGGGCCCCGCCGCGCCTGTCGAGGCGCGAGCCAAAGCATTTCGGCTCTGGAACAGCGCGCCGTCTCGGACGTATTCCCGGGACACCGCCGCCGGCCTTCCGGCGCGAGCGGGGCATAACAGGAGGAACATTATGGGCATCATCATGTGGCTGATCGTCGGCGGCATCGTCGGCTGGCTCGCAAGCATCATCATGCGCCGCGACGCGCAGCAGGGCATCATCCTCAACATCGTCGTCGGCATCGTCGGCGCGGTGATCGGCGGCCTGATCATCGGCCACGGCAACATCAACAACAGCCCGCTGACGGTGATGTCGTTCCTGGTCTCGCTGCTCGGCGCGGTGATCCTGCTCGCCATCGTCAACCTCTTCACCCGCCGCAGCGTCCGCTAGACGAAGCCCGCGGAAGGGCGGCCGCCTCCAGCCGGGGCGGCCGTTCGCCCCTTCAGTCCAGCTCGAAGACGACGGTCAGGGTCGCGGACAGCCCCTGCTCGCCGGGCGCGATCGGCACGCCAGGCGACTGGGCAGCGACCCGCGCCATCATCATCGGCCTCGGGTAGGAGACGTCCGACCCCTCGCTGACATCCAGCACCCGCGTGACGCGCTTGCCGAGGGCGCGGGCGTAGAGCTCGGCCCGGGCGCGGGCGGCGGCGAGCGCCCTGGTGCGCGCCTCGTCCATCGCCGCATCGCTATTCTCGATCGACAGATTGGGCCCGTTGATCTGATTCGCCCCCTTCGCCACCAGCACGTCGAGGATGCGGCCCGTCGCGGCGATGTCGCGGAAGCGGACGCTGACCTCGTTCGAGGCGCGATAGCCGGTGATCTGGGGCGGGCTCGTGCCGTCCTGCCGGTAATCGGGGAAGAGGCTGACCGAGCTGGTCTGGATGTCGCGGTCGGCGATGCCCGCGCGCTTGAGCGCGGCGAGGACCGAGGCCATTTGCCGCGAATTCTGATCGAGCGCGGCGGCGGCGGTCGGCGCCGTGGTGACGACCCCGGCGCCGATCGTGGCAAGGTCCGGCACCCGGCGCGCCTCGCCGGTGGCGACGACCTGGAGCCGGGTGGCGCCCGGGGCCAAAGTGGTTTCGACCTGGGCGGCGGCAGGGGTCGCCGGCAGCGCGGCGCAAGCGAGGGCCAAGGGGGCGATCAGGCGAAACTTCATGGTGCATATCCCTTTGCAGCCAGGTTCACGAACGCGGTCCCCCAACGCCTCGGCGGCTGCACCGCCGCTGAACGTCTCGGCAAGGGAGAAATTCGGGTTGACGGCAAAGCGTTTAGCTGAGACTTGAAGAGGCGATGACGCACCGCGCCGCCTTCCTCGCGACCCTCGCCGCACCCGCGGCCGCGGCGTCGCATGCCTGGCGCTGGCGGTGGAGCGATCCTGCCCAGGCGGCGCGTCCGGAGCGATGGTGAAGAGGGCCTAGAAAGTCTTCGGAGCCTTCCGAGAAGCCCGCCCTTTCGGCGGGCTTTTTCTTTTCTCCAATCGCCAGGACATCACGCCATGTACGCCAGCAACAATTTCGCTTTCGCGCCTCCCCAGGAGACCGCGCCCGATGCCGCCGCTCCGCTTCTCGCCCGGCTCTACGACGGCGAGTCGATCGGCGCCGAGGGCGCCGAGACCCTGTTCGCCGCCCTCGTCGAGGGCCAACTCGACGGCCCCTCAATCGCGGCGATGCTGATCGCGCTCCGCCTCAAGGGAGAGACGGCCGAGGAGTTGACCGGCGCCGCCCGCGCGCTGCGCGCCGCCGACGCCGACTTTCCGCGTCCCGATTACCTGTTCGCCGACTCTTGCGGCACCGGCGGGGACGGCGCGGGAACGATCAACGTCTCGACCGCCGCCGCGTTCGTCGCCGCGGCGGCCGGGCTGCCCGTCGCCAAGCACGGCAACCGCTCGGTGACCTCGCGCTGCGGCTCGGCCGACGTGCTGGAGCGGCTCGGCGCCAAGCTCGACGTGCCGGCGGAGGTTTCGCGTCGCGCCCTCGACGAAGTGGGCATCTGCTTCCTGTTCGCGCCGCGCTACCATCCCGGCCTCCGCCACGCCGGGCCGGTGCGCAAGGCGCTCGGGGTGCGGACGATCATGAACGTGCTCGGCCCCTGCGTGAACCCGGCCGAGCCGAGGGTGCAGCTGCTCGGAGTCGCCGATCCGAAGCTGCTCGAGCCGGTCGCCAAGACGTTGGCGGCGCTCGGCGTCGCCAGAGCCTTGGTCGTCCACGGAGCCGGGCTGGACGAGATCGCCCTCCACGGCGACACCGAGGCGGTGCGGGTCGAGGGCGACCGGCTGGAGCGGCTGACCCTGACGCCCGAGCAGGCCGGCCTGGAGCGGCGCCCACTCGCCGGCCTGAAGGGCGGCGGGCCCGAAGAGAATGCCGAAAGGCTGAAGTCGCTGCTGATGGGCTACGGCCTCCAGGCAGAGACCGAGACGGTGGCGCTCAATGCCGGCGCGCTGCTGATGACCGCTAGCCTCGCGGCCGATCTCAGGGAGGGGACGGAACGGTCGATGGAGGCGATCCGCTCGGCCGAGGCCTATCGGCGCCTCAAGCTGTTCGTCGAGGCGAGCCGTGGCTGAAGGCGTGCTGGGCGAGATCGTCGCCCGGAAACGAAGCGACGTGGCCGCGCGGTTGGCGGGGACGGATCTCGCGGCCTTGCGCGCCCGCGCCGAGCCGACGCGGCGCAGCCTGCGCGCCGTGCTGGCGAGGCCGGGGGCCCGTTTCGTCATGGAGGTGAAGCGCGCCTCCCCCTCGCAGGGGGCGCTCAGGAACGGCGTCGACCCGGCCGCCATCGCCAGCGCCTATCGCGGCGCGGCGGACGCGGTGAGCGTGCTGACCGACGGGCCCTATTTCGGCGGCTCGCTGGCGGACCTGGAGGCGGTCCGGGCCGCGTTCGACGGGCCGATCCTGGCCAAGGATTTCGTGGTCGATCCGCGCCAGGTCGCCGAGGCGCGGCTGCACGGCGCCGACGCCGTGCTGGTCATCCTGGCCGTGCTCCAAGACGCGGAAGCGAGAGCGGTGATGGCCGAGGCGGACGCGCTCGGCATGGACGTGCTGGTCGAAGCGCATGACGAGGCGGAGGTAGAGCGCGCCGTCGCGCTCGGCGCCGGCCTCATCGGCATCAACAACCGCGACCTCAAAACGCTGAAGTTGGGCCTCGCCACGACGGAGCGCCTCGCCCCGCTCGTCCCGTCCGACCGCATCCTCGTCGCGGAATCCGGCATCGAGAGCCGCGCAGACGTCGAGCGGCTCGCGCGCCACGCCGACGCCTTCCTGGTCGGCTCGTCGCTGATGCGCGCCGCCGATCCGGCGCTCGCAGCGCGGACTCTCGCCTTCGGGCGGGTCAAGATCTGCGGCCTCGCCAGAGAGGAGGACGTCGAGGCGGCCGAGGCGGCGGGCGCGTCGTTCGCAGGATTCGTCATGGTGCCGGGGACGCCGCGGGCGGTGAGCCTGGGCCGGGCCGAGCGTCTCGCCGCGGCGACAAGCCTGCCGCGCGTCGGCGTGTTCCGCAACGCAAAGCCGCTCGAGGTGGCCGAAGCGGCGCTTCGTCTCGGCCTGGCCGCCGTCCAGCTCCACGGCGAGGAAGACGCGCTGTACATTCGAGGGCTGCGCAGCCTGCTCCCGCCACGGACGGAAATCTGGGCCGCCGGCGCCGTCGCCGAGACGGTGCCGGAGCCCCGCCTCGGCGCCGACCGGACGCTCTACGACACCCAAATCGGCGGCCGCTCCGGCGGCACCGGCGTCGCGTTCGACTGGACACGGCTCGCGAGGCGGCCGGAGCTCGGCCGCGCTGTCCTCGCCGGCGGGCTCAACCCGGGCAATGCCCGCGCCGCGGCGGCGGTCGGCGCTTATGCGCTCGACGTCGGCTCGGGCGTCGAGGCGGCCCCGGCGCGCAAGGACCCGGCGAAGCTCGCCGCCTTCTTCGAAGCGCTGCGGGTCCCGGCGCGGGGGGAGCTCGCGCACCCCCGTCATGCCAGCGAAGGCTGGCATCCATGCGGCCTACGTACAGCGCGTGACGGACTCAGCATGGGCCCCAGCCTTCGCTGGGGCGACGAGAATGGGGCGCCCGAGCCATGCGGCTGAGCGGCCGGTTCGGCGCTTATGGCGGCGCCTATGTCCCCGAGATACTGATGCCGGCGCTGGAAGAGCTCGAGGCGGCGTTCCTCGACGCACAGGCCGATCCCGCCTTCAAGGCGGAGCTGGACGAGTTGCTCGCCAAATATGCCGGGCGGCCGACGCCGCTCACCTGTTGCCGCAACCTGGGATCCGACAAGGCCCGCATCTACCTCAAGCGCGAGGATTTGCTGCACGGCGGGGCGCACAAGACCAACCAGGTGCTCGGCCAGGCGCTGCTCGCCAGGCGAATGGGCAAGACGCGGCTGATCGCGGAGACCGGGGCGGGGCAGCACGGCGTCGCAACCGCGCTGGCGGGGGCCTTGTTCGGCCTCGAGACCCGCATCTACATGGGGGCGCGCGACGTCGAGCGGCAGCGCCTCAACGTCTTCCGCATGGAGCTGATGGGCGCCGAGGTGGTGCCGGTGGAGAGCGGCTCGCGCACCTTGAAGGACGCGATCAACGAGGCGCTGAGGGACTGGACGGCGAGCTTCGCCGACACCCATTATCTGCTCGGCACCGTCGCCGGGCCGCACCCCTTCCCGCTGATGGTGCGCGAGTTCCAGCGCGTCATCGGCAAGGAGGCGCGGGCGCAGCTGCTGGCGGAGGAAGGGCGCCTGCCCGATGCCGTGATCGCCTGCGTCGGCGGCGGCTCCAACGCGATGGGCGCCTTCGCCGACTTCGTGGGCGACGAAAAGGTGCTTCTGATCGGAGTCGAGGCGGCCGGGCGCGGCCTCGACGGGGCGGAGCATGGCGCGACTTTGCTACGGGGCCGGCCTGGCATTCTGCACGGAGCGGAGACCTATGTGCTGCAGGATGCGGACGGGCAGATCGCCGAGAGCTGGTCGGTCTCCGCCGGCCTCGATTATCCCGCGGTAGGCCCGGAGCATGCCTTCCTCAAGGACAGCGGCCGCGCCGAATATGTCGGCGCGACAGACCGCGAGGCGCTCGATGCGTTCGCTTTGCTGGCCCGCAAGGAGGGGATCATCTGCGCGTTCGAATCCGCCCACGCGCTCGCCCACGCGCTGAAGATGGCCGACGCGGCGGAGGAGGATACGATCCTCGTCGTCAATCTTTCCGGCCGCGGCGACAAGGACATGGTCCAGGCCCAGGGCCTGCTGAGGCCGGGCGCATGA
This sequence comes from Sphingomonadales bacterium, assembly GCA_034668625.1. Classification (GTDB taxonomy): domain Bacteria; phylum Pseudomonadota; class Alphaproteobacteria; order Sphingomonadales; family Sphingomonadaceae; genus Allosphingosinicella. Next base: position 42,833 of record JAXDOX010000014.1, on the reverse strand, counting down.
GCCGCTATCTCGCGATGTTCGACCGGCTGGCGGCACAAGGCGAGCTGGCGTTCGGCGCCTTCGTCATGCTCGGCGACCCGGACCTCGAGCGCAGCGCCCGCCTGCTCGACGCTTTGGTCGAGGGCGGAGCGGACATGGTCGAGGTCGGCATCCCCTTCTCGGACCCGGTGGCGGACGGGCCGGTGATCCAGGCCGCGGCGGTGCGCGCCCTGGCGCGGGGCGTCACGCCGGCGGACTGCTTCGCCTTGCTGCGCGCCTTCCGCAAGCGGCATGCGGACGTGCCCGTCGGCATCCTCACCTACGCCAACCTGGTCGTCGCGCGCGGACTCGACGCCTTCTACCGGGCCGCGGCGGAAGCCGGGGTGGACAGCGTCCTCGTCGCGGACGTGCCGTTTCTCGAGAGCCCGCGCTTCGCCGAGGCCGCCGCGGCGGCGGGGATCGACCCGGTGCTGATCGCGGCCCCGAACACGCCCGAGGCGGTGCTGCGCGGGATCGCCGGGACCGCGCGGGGATACACCTATTGCGTAGCCCGTGCGGGCGTCACCGGCGCCGACCGCGAGGTCCGGTTCGACGCCGGGATGATCGCCCGCCTGAAGGCGCTCGCCGCGCCGCCGCCCGTGCTCGGCTTCGGCATCTCGCGACCCGAGCACGTCCACCTCGCCCGCGCGGCGGGGGCGGCGGGCGCCATTTCCGGATCGGCGATCGTGTCCCTCGGCGCGGACGTCGACGCGGTGCGCCGCTTCGCCGCCGAGATGAAGGCGGCGACTTCCTCTCCCCTCTCCCCTGGGGAGAGGGGCCGGGGGGGAGGGGCTACGGAGCACGAGGAAAGGCCCCGACTCCACCTCCGAGCCAACTGAATACGCCGCAACCCCTCACCCCAACCCCTCTCCCCAGGGGAGAGGCGAAAGGAGGGCTTCGGTTGGAGCTCAGCCCTACGCCCGCCGTCCCGCGATCAGCTTCCAGATAAAGAGGATGATGATCGCGCCGACGATGGCGGCGAGGAAGCCGGCGCCCTGGCTGTTTTGGTACCAGCCCATCTTGTGGCCGAGCCAGCCGGCGAGCACCGCGCCGCCGATGCCGAGCAGGATGGTGACGATGCACCCCTGCGGGTCGCGGCCGGGCATGATCGCCTTGGCGATGGCGCCGGCTATGGCGCCGATGATGATCCAGGCGATCCAGCCATGGTCTGCAAGCAGGTTCATTGTCCCTCCTTCGTCCTTTTGTCGCTCCGGCGCGTGCCTTAGCAGATACGTCGTGGCATTTCTCGGGCAATGAAGCTATGCGCAGCTTGCACCGCGGCGGGGGCTGCGCGGCATAATAAGGGTTGAGGCAGGTGACCTATTCGGCTAACACAGTGGCCGAAGCGGCGGTCGCCGCCTTTTTGGGTTGGGGAAGATGAAAGCGATGAACTTCGAATCGCCCAAATGGGGCCGCGGCGCCCTCGATGTGACGGTCGTCGACGACGAGGTCGCGCAGCGCCGCCGCCGGAGGAACGTGATCATCGCTTTGGTGGTGGTCGCGATCGTTATCGTCGTGCTCGCCTTGCTGATGCTGCGCGGCGGCTCAGGCAAGAAGGCGGCGCCGGCGAAGGCCGGAACCTCGCAGCAGGATCTCCCGTCAGTGTCGGTCGTCGTGCCGGGGCGCCAGCAGGTCGTCCGCACGATCAGCGCGACCGGCAGCATCGCGGCCCGGCACGACCTTCCGGTCGGAGTCACCGGCGAGGGCGGGCAGGTGGTCCGAGTCCTCGTCGACCGCGGCCAGTGGGTGCGCGCCGGCCAGACGCTGGCGGTGATCGAGCGCTCGGTCCAGTCGCAGCAGGCCCAGCAGCTGGTCGCCCAGATCGAGGTCGCCCGCGCCGACGCGCGGCTCGCCCAGTCCAACCTCGAGCGCGCCCAGTCCCTGGTCTCGCGCGGCTTCATTTCCAAGGCCGACCTCGACCAGAAGCGCGCCACCCGCGACGCCGCCTCCGCCCGCGTCCGCGTCGCCCAGGCGACGCTCGGCGAGACCCGCGCCCGCATCGGCCGGCTCGACGTCCGTGCGCCCGCTTCGGGCCTCGTCCTCGACCGCAGCGTCGAAGTCGGCCAGGTGGTCGGCCCCGGCTCCGGCGCACTGTTCCGCATCGCCGACGGCGGGCAGATGGAGCTTCGCGCCAGGCTCGCCCAGCAGGATCTGGAACGGCTTTCGGTGGGCGTCCCGGCAACAGTGATCCCGGTCGGCTCGTCGCGAACCTACCAGGGGCAGATCTGGCAGATCTCGCCGATCATCGACCCGCAGAACCGCCAGGGCGAGGCGCGCATCGCCGTCCCCTATACGCTGGATCTGAGGCCCGGCGGCTTCGCGACCGCGCAGATCACCGCCGGGTCGGTCGACGCGCCGTTGCTGCCGGATTCGGCGGTGCTGAACGACGACAGCGGCAGCTACGTCTACGTCGTGACGCCGGACAACAAGATCCAGCGCCGCAACGTCAAGGTGGGCAGCGTCACCGACAAGGGCGTCGCCATCGCCGAGGGCCTGGCCGGCAACGAGCGGGTCGTGCTTTCGGCCGGTGCCTTCGTCAATCCGGGCGACAAGGTGCGGCCGAAGCTCGCCGTCGCCCCCCGCTGACGCTCTCCAGGAGAAGCTGACCCGCCATGCGCAACATTTCCGCCTGGGCCATCCGCCACCCGATCATCCCGATCGTTCTGTTCGTGGCGCTCACCCTGATGGGCCTGATCAGCTTCGCCCGGATGGACGTGAACAACAATCCGGACATCGAATTTCCGCTGGTCAACATAGGCGTCAGCCAGCCGGGCGCGGCGCCGCCGGAGGTCGAGACCCAGATCACTCAGCGCATTGAAGCGGCGGTGCGCGGCATCAACGGCGTCGACGAGATCACCTCGTTCGTCGGCGAGGGCAGCTCGACCACGACGATCCAGTTCGTCATCGGCACGCCGGTCGACCGGGCGGTGAACGACGTCCGCAACGCCATCTCCCAGATCCGCGGCGAGCTCCCCGACGGCATATTGGAGCCCCAGGTCTCCCGCGTCGACATCGCCAGCGGCCCGCTCGCTTACTTCTCGGTCCAAGCGAACGACATGACGCTCGAGCAGGCGAGCTGGTTCGTCGACAATACGGTCGCCAAACGGTTGCTCGGCATCGAGGGCATGGCCCAGGTGCGGCGCGGCGGCGGTGTCGACCGCGAGATCAAGGTGATCCTCGATCCCGCTAAGATGCAGGCGATGGGCGTGACCGCCTCGCAGATCAACCTGGTGCTGCGCGCGCAGAACATGAACGCGGCCGGCGGCCGCGCGGAGATCGCCGGGTCCGAGCAGGGCGTGCGCGTGCTCGGCAACGCCAAGGACGCCTACACGCTGGGCGAGACCCAGATCGCCATCGGCGGCGGCCGCACCATCAAGCTCGGCGACGTCGCCACCGTGCGCGACGCTTATGGCGAGCAGCGCAGCTATTCGACCATGGACGGCAAGCAGGTGCTGAGCTTCGCCATGACCAAGGCGAAGGGCTATTCCGACGTCGCCGTCTACGACAAGGCGGAGAAAGAGATCGCCAAGCTCCAGCAGGAATATCCGAACGTCAAGTTCACCAAGCTGTTCAGCGAGGTGGAATATGTCCGCACCCAGTACACGTCGGCGATGGAGGCGATGGTCGAGGGCGCGGTGCTCGCCGTCATCGTCGTGTTCCTGTTCCTGCGCGACATTCGGGCGACGTTGATCTCGGCGCTGGCCATCCCCTTGTCGGCGATCCCGACCTTCTGGTTCATGGAATTGCTCGGCTTCTCGCTGAACGGCCTCAGCCTGCTCGCGCTCAGCCTGGTCGCCGGCGTCCTCGTCGACGATGCGATCGTCGAGATCGAGAACATCGTCCGCCACATGCGCATGGGAAAGACCGCCTACCAGGCCTCGATCGACGCGGCCGACGAGATCGGCATGGCGGTCGTCGCGACCACCTTCTCGATCGTCGCAGTGTTCCTGCCGGTCGGCCTGATGCCGGGCATTTCGGGCCAGTTCTTCAAGAATTTCGGAATTACCGTCGTCGCGGCGGTGCTGACCAGCCTCGCCGTCGCGCGGCTGATCACGCCGATGATCGCGGCCTACTTCCTGCGGGCCAAGGGCCAGGCGCCGCACGCCACGGGCTGGCTGATGGACCGCTATGTCGGCCTGTTGCGCTGGTCGATCCGCAACCGCTGGAAGACGGTCAGCCTCGGCGCGGTTTCGCTCGTCCTTACCGTCGTCTGCTTCGCGATGCTGCCGGTGACCTTCCAGCCGACGGTCAACGTCGATTCGAGCCAGGTGCAGATCGAGATGCCCCCGGGGACGACGCTGCAGCAGACCGCGACCGTCGCCAATCGAGTCGCCGCCTTCCTGCGCGGCACGCCCGAGGTCGAGAACGCCTTCGCCGACATCGACGTCGGCAGCGCCAACGTCTATCTGACGCTCCACAAGAAGCGGAAGATGACCAGCGTCGAGTTCGAGCGCCATTACGCGCCGGCGCTCCGAGGCATACCCGACGCGCGGATCAACTTCGCCTCGCAGAGCGGGGCGGGCGGCGGCCGCGACCTCAACGTCACCCTGGTCGGCGACGATCCCGACAAGCTCAAGCTCGCCGCGACCACGCTCATCGATCAGATGCGCAAGCTGCCCGAGCTCCGCGAGCCGAGGATCAACGGGGACCTCAGGCGGCCTGAAATGACCATCCGGCCGCGGCTCGATCTCGCCGCCCAGCTCGGCGTCTCCACGGCGGCCTTGAGCCAGGCGATCCGAATCGCGACTTTGGGCGAGATCAACCAGAACAGCGCCAAATTCTCGCTGTCCGACCGCCAGATCCCGATCCGGGTCGCGCTCGCCGAGGATTCGCGGGAGAATCTTTCGGCGATCGAGAACCTCCCGGTCCCCACCGCCACCGGCGGCTCGGTGCCCTTGAAGCTCGTCGCCGACATCAGCTTCGGCGCCGGCCCGACCACGATCCGCCGCTTCGACCAGCGCCGCCGCCTCTCGATCGGTGCCGATCTGGCGCCGGGCCTCGTGTCGGGCGAGGCGATGAAGAAGATACTCGCGCTGCCGGCGCTCCAGCACCTGCCGATGGGCGTCGAACGGGTGCCGTTCGGCGACCAGAAATGGCAGGCGGAACTGGTCAGCAACTTCATCTTCGCCGTGATTTCCGGCATCTTCCTGGTCTTCGCGGTGCTGGTCCTGCTCTACAAGCGCATCCTGCCGCCGTTCGTGAACATGGGCTCGCTGCTGCTCGCGCCGCTCGGAGGCGCGCTCGCCTTGCTGATCACCGGCAACCCGTTGTCGCTGCCGGTGTTCATCGGCCTGTTGATGCTGCTCGGCATCGTCGCCAAGAACTCGATCCTGCTCATCGACTTCGCGATTGAAGAAATTGGCAGGGGCGTCCCCAAGGACGAGGCGATCGTCGATGCCGGCCACAAGCGCGCCCAGCCGATCGTCATGACGACGGTGGCGATGGTCGCGGGCATGCTGCCGATCGCCCTCTCCTTCACCGGCGACGGGAGCTGGCGGGCGCCGATGGGAATCACTGTGATCGGCGGCCTGATCCTTTCGACGGTGCTCACCCTGATCATCGTTCCGGCGGGCTTCCATCTCGCCGACAGTATCGAGAAGTGGCTGGGCGGGTTCTTCGGCCGGATCCTCACCTACAAGCCGGGTGACGAAGACCGGCCGGCGGCGCCGCAGCCGGCGGAGTGAACCAAAAAGAGGCCGGACCATTGGGGAAGGGCATGAGCCCTCCCTCGCGGTCCGTCCCCACTCGCCCCCACAACGGCTACCGCCGGATGCGCGCCATCGCCACCGGCATGCTGGTCGCGATGGCGGCCCTGTTCCTGGCCGCCAATGCCTGGGACGAGGTCTATCCGTGGCTCGGCTTCGTCAAGGCCTTCGCCGAGGCGGCGATGGTCGGCGGCCTCGCCGACTGGTTCGCGGTGACGGCCTTGTTCCGCCGCCCGCTCGGCCTCCCGATCCCGCATACCGCGATCATTCCCCGCAACAAGGACCGGATCGGCGAGACGCTGGCCTCATTCCTCCGCGAGAATTTCCTCATCCCCTCGGTGATCGCGCGGCGGATGCGCCAGGTCGACGTCGCCGGGGCGATCGGGCGCTTCCTCGCCAATCCCGCGCCCGAGGGCCGGATGCGCGAGGGGGCCTCGCGCCTCCTCGCCGACCTCCTCGAATCGCTCGACCAGGAGCGGCTCGGCGGCATGGTGAAGAGCGCGGTGGCGGCGCGGATGAAGAGCCTCGAGATCGCCCCTTTGCTCGGCAAGACGCTCGAGGCGGCGATGACCGAGGAGCGGCACGTGCCTTTGCTCGACGCCATCGTCACCTGGGCCGGCCGCACGCTCGACGCCAACGAGGACATCATCCGCGCCATGGTGCACGAGCGCGCCGGCTGGATCATGCGCCTCGCCGGGCTCGACGAGACGCTCGCCGAGGCGATCATCGACGGCCTCCGCCGCCTGTCGATCGACATGGCGGTCGACCCCGAGCATCCGCTTCGCGGCAAGGCCGAGGAGGGCATGGAGCGGCTCGCCTGGGGGATGCAGCACGATCCCGAACTGCAGGGCAAGGTCGAATCGTGGAAGAACGAGATCATCGCCAACCCGGCGGTGACCGATTGGGTCGGCGGCCTTTGGGAGAATAGTCGCGCCGGCCTGCTGCGGGCGGCGCGCGACCCGCAGGCGGCGATGGCCGGCCGCTTCGGCGAGGCGCTGCGCCAGCTCGGCGAGACGCTTGAGCAGGATTCGCGGCTGAAGCGCGCGCTCAACCAGTTCGCCCGCCGCGCGGTGGTCGGCGGCGTCGCGACCTACGGCAGCTCGATCGTCAAATTGGTCTCGGAGACGGTGCGCGGCTGGGATGCGCAGACCATCACCGGGCGGCTGGAAAATGCGGTCGGCCGCGACCTCCAGTACATCCGCGTCAACGGCACTTTGGTCGGCGGCCTCGTCGGGCTCATTATTCACGCGTTCGAGGTGCTGACCTGAGCCGCTAGTCTAGTGACAGTCACTAGTGACTGTCACTAGTCCCCGCCGGCGCGTTCGATGTCGGCCCCCACCGCCTGGAGCTTCTCCTCGAGGCGCTCGTAGCCGCGGTCGAGGTGGTAGACGCGGTGGACCTGGGTCTCGCCCTCGGCGGCGAGGCCGGCGAGGACGAGGCTCATCGAGGCGCGGAGGTCGGTCGCCATGACCGGCGCGCCGATCAGCTTGTCCACCCCGCGCACAACCGCCGAGCGGCCGCGCACCTCGATGTCGGCGCCCATCCGGTTCAATTCGGGGACGTGCATGTAGCGGTTCTCGAAGATGGTCTCGGTAAGGAGGCTCGTCCCCTCGGCAAGCGTCAGCATCGCCATGAACTGCGCCTGCATGTCGGTGGGGAAAGCGGGGTAGGGAGCGGTCGATAGGGAGAGAGGCTTCAGCTTGCCGTCGGCGCTGACCTTCACGCCGCGCTGGGTGTCCTCGACGATCAGGCCCGCGTCGCTGAGGCCCGAGAGGATCGAGGGCATCGTCTCCCTGCGCGCCCCGATCAGTTCGAGCGAGCCGCCGGTGATCGCCGCCGCGCAGGCGTAGCTCCCCGCCTCGATCCGGTCCGGCATCACTGAATAGGTGGCGCCGTGGAGGCGGTCGACCCCCTCGATGGTGAGCGTATCGGTCCTCAGCCCCTCGATCTTCGCCCCCATCGCGACGAGGCATTTGGCAAGGTCGGTGATCTCGGGCTCGCGCGCCGCATTCTCGATGATGGTCGTGCCCCTGGCGAGGACGGCCGCCATCAGCGCATTCTCGGTCGCGCCCACCGAGACGAAGGGAAAGCGGATGGTGCCACCGACGAGGCCGCCTTTGGGCGCCGTTGCCTTGACGTAGCCGGCGGCGACGTCGAGCTCGGCGCCGAGCGCCTCGAGCGCCTTCAGGTGCAGGTCGACGGGCCGCATGCCGATCGCGCAGCCGCCGGGCAGCGACACTTTCGCCTCGCCGGCCCGGGCGACGAGCGGCCCCAGCACGAGGATCGAGGCGCGCATCTTCCTAACGATGTCGTAGGGCGCGACGGTCGAGGAGAGGCGGGAGGCGCGCAGCGTCATCACCCGCCCGAACTCGTCCGGCCGCGCGCCCTCGACGGTGGTCGAGACGCCGAGCTGGTTCAGGAGGTGGCCGAAGCTGTCGACGTCGGCGAGGCGCGGCAGGTTCCTGAGCGTCAGCGGCTCATCGGTGAGCAGGGCGCAGGGCAGCAGGGTCAGCGCGGCGTTCTTGGCGCCCGAGATCGGGATGCGCCCCCTAAGCGGCCTGCCGCCGCGGATGACGATGCGGTCCATGGGGCGGTCTTACGGCTTTGGGGGGCGGGTGCAAGGGACTCACCCCTCCCTGAAGGAGGGGTGCTTATCCTACGCCTTTTCCAGCGTGCACTGGAGGGGGTGCTGGTTCTGCCGGGCATAGTCGATCACCTGGGCGACCTTGGTCTCCGCCACTTCGTAGCTGAAGACGCCGCACACGCCGACGCCGCGCTGGTGGACGTGGAGCATAACCCGGGTTGCGTCCTCGATGTCCATCTTGAAGATCATCTGGAGGACCTGCACGACGAACTCCATCGGCGTGTAGTCGTCGTTCAGCATCAGCACCTTGTAGGGCGAGGGAGTCTTGGTGCGGGTGCGAGTCCGGGTGGCGACGCCGAGGCCGGTGCCGTCGTCGTCGCCCCGCCGTTCGTCGGGGCCCGCGATGATCCGCTTCTCGTCCTGTGCCATGATCATCGCCTAAATATGGCAAGCGCGGCGGGGCGGGCAAGAGATTCGCATGGTTTACGAACACGCAAAAGCCGCGTCGGCGCCTCCGGTTCCCGCATACGAAAAGGGGCGGTCCTCCGAAGTGGAGGACCGCCCCTCATTTCTTCAGGCTGCAGTCGCTTACAGAGCGACGGCGGCCTTCACGCGCTCGGCGGCGACCGTGTAGCGGCCCGCGAGCGGCTCGGCGACGTCACCGGCCAGCTTGATCAGCGCCTCGGACAGCTTCGCGCCCTGGGCGACGAAGGTGTCGAACTGGCCGCGGGCGAACTCGCCCTGCAGGCGGAAGAAATCGGTCGGCGACTTGATCTCCGCGAAGCCGCGGAGGGCGGCCGAGGCCTCCTCGAAGCTCTTGCGGCTCAGCTCGGCGACGTCGTGGCCGATCGTCTCGACGCCCTTGGCGGCGACCTTGGTGGAGGCGACCATCGCCTCGACGTTGCCGCGGCCGAGCTCGGTCATCTCTTCGGCGATGCGGGTGTTGCGCTCGATCTGGGTGCGGGCGCGCTCGTTGACGTCGCCGAACACCTGCTGGAAGCGGTCGGCAACCTTGTTGGCTTCGTTCTTCATGGTCTGGGTTCCTTCATTCTGGATCTTGCGGGTCTTGGTCACGATCTTCTTCGCGCGGGCCGGGGCGGCCTTCGCCGGAGCGGCAGCCTTGCGGACCGGCTTGCGGCGCGCCGGAGCCTTGGCCCGGACGGCCTTGGGCGCCGCCTTGGCCTCCGGCTTTGCAGCCTGGTGAGCCGCGGGGGCCTTGGGGGTCTCGCCCCTGGCGGCCGGAGCGGCGGTTTCCGACGGCTTCGGCGCGTCGGCCTTTGCCGGTTGGGTCTCGATCTTGTGCTCGGCCATTTCGGGCTCCTCTGGTCTTTGCTGCAATGCAACATAATGCACCCGCAGCCTCGGTTCAAGAGATATTTGTGCGGTGCAGCAGAATGGGCCAGCCGGAGCCGGCAGCGAGATACGGGATAGAATCGCTTGGCTAGATATCGAGCCCGAAGAAGGCTCGCGCAAAGGGCGCCTTCACGGATTTCGGATCGACCTTTCGCCGGACCGCGCGCGAAAAGTTTGTCGCCGACACTACGTTCCCAATGAACAAGATACAGGAGAGTGCGACGAACAGGAGCGACACGCCATGCGGTAGGTTTCCAGTCGGGCTGAGCCTGTTCAGCCAGCCAATGCCTTCAGCAAATCCGCTGCGTCCGCTGGACAGCGACAAGAGCAAGAAGGTGGCGGAGGCCAGTACAAAGAAGAGGGACGTCAATATTCGAGTTAACAAGATGAGTACGCACGCCGAGAGGTAGGCGTCGTTTTCCGAGCTAATGCCTATGATCTTTTCGAAGTGGATCTGAGCGGCTTTGCGGCCTCTCGACAGCCGCGGCCAAAAAAAGCTGGCAACGATTTTGTAGATTACGGTGAGGAGGCCGACGATCTCAGCGATCGCGACAATGAGCTGAAGAACCTCGTTGTGGATCAAGCTGCTGAGATTCACGGCCGCCCCCTGCTGGCTATCGGTCACAACCTAACCGTGGGAGGAAAGCTAGACCAGAGGCCTTAGTCGCGGAATGGGTCCCGGACGAGGATGGTGTCCTCCCGCTCCGGACTGGTCGAGACCAAAGCGACGGGGGTGCGGATCAGTTCCTCGATGCGGCGTATGTACTTGATCGCCTGGGCCGGAAGCTGCGCCCAGCTGCGCGCTCCGTGGGTCGATTCGCTCCAGCCGGCCATGCTCTCGTAGACCGGCTCCACCGCCGCCTGGTCGGCCGCATGGGCGGGAAAGTGAGAGAGCGCCTCGCCCCTCAGGCGGTAGCCGGTGCAGATGCGGATCTCGTCCAGCCCGTCGAGCACGTCGAGCTTGGTGAGCGCGATGCCGACGACGCCGGCAACGGCGCAGGACTGGCGGACCAGCACCGCGTCGAACCAGCCGCAGCGGCGCTTGCGGCCGGTGACGGTGCCGAACTCGCGGCCGCGCTCGCCGAGCCGCTGGCCGACTTCGTCCTCCAGCTCGGTCGGGAAGGGCCCGGCGCCGACCCGCGTCGTATAGGACTTGACGATGCCGAGGACGAACCCGGCGGCGGCCGGCCCCATGCCGCTGCCTGCCGCGGCGGTGCCGGCGACGGTGTTGGACGAAGTGACGAACGGATAGGTGCCGTGGTCGACGTCGAGCAGCACGCCCTGGGCGCCTTCGAACAGGATGCGCTTCCCCCGGGCCCAGGCCTCGTTGAGGGTGAGCCAGACCGGCCGCGCGAATTGCAGGACGAAGCCGGCGATCTCGCGAAGCTCGTCCTCGAGCCTCACCCGGTCGATCGGCGGCTCGCCGAAGCCCGCGCGCAGCGCGTCGTGGTGGGCGCAGAGGCGGTCGAGCTGCGGTCCGAGGTCGCCGAGATGGGCGAGGTCGCAGACTCGGATGGCGCGGCGGCCGACCTTGTCTTCATAGGCCGGGCCGATGCCGCGCCGGGTGGTGCCGATCTTGCCTGCGCCGGACGCGTCCTCGCGAAGTGCGTCGAGGTCGCGGTGGAAGGGGAGGATGAGCGGGCAATTGTCTGCGATCTGGAGAGTCTCGGGGGTGATCGAAACGCCCTGCTCCCCGAGCCGCCCGGCCTCCGCCTTCAGCGCCCAGGGGTCGAGGACGACGCCGTTGCCGATGACCGAGAGAGTGCCCCTGACGATTCCGGAAGGGAGGAGCGAGAGTTTGTAGGTCTCGTTGCCGACGACGAGCGTGTGGCCGGCATTGTGGCCGCCCTGGAAACGGGCGACGACGTCGGCGCGGCTCGCCAGCCAGTCGACGATCTTGCCCTTCCCCTCGTCGCCCCATTGAGCGCCGATGACGGTGACATTGGCCAAAGCGGCATTCCTCCGGTCGCGCGGCTCCTAGGCGCTGGCGCCGCCACCGTCCAGCGAGCGGCGCCGGGTCCGGCGGCTATTTCTTGGCCTGGCCGGCGCGCTGGTCGCTCGGGGCGGCCTGGTCCTTGACGTTCTTGCCGGGAGTCGCCTGGGCTTCGTTGAGCACCGGCTGGGTCTTGGCCTGCTCGGCCCCGGCCGGCGCGCTCTTCGCCTCGGCGGCGGCCCGGGCGGGGTTGGGCCCCGCGGCCGGCGCGGCGGCGGCGGGCTTGGCGGGGAGCGGCAGCGGGCTGTCGCTCTGCTTGTCCAGGTAGGCGATGACGTTGGCGCGGTCCTCAGGCTTGGAGAGGCCGGCGAAGGTCATCTTGGTGCCGGGCGCGAAGTCGCGCGGCGACTTCAGCCAGGCGAAGAGGTTGTTCCAGTCCCAATTGCCGCCCTTGCCGGAAAGGGCCGGCGAGTAAGCGAAGCCGGTCGGCCGCTTGGCGATTCCGGAGCCGACCACGCCCCACAGGTCCGGTCCGGTGCCGTTGGCGCCGCCTTTGGCGGCGACGTGGCAGGCGGTGCACTTCTTGAACACCTGTTCGCCGGCCTGCGCGTCGCCCGAGGCGAGGTAGAAAGCGGCGGGCTGCTCGGCGGCGGGGCCGGCCTCGCCCGGCTCCTCGACGCCGGCGATCGGAAAGCCCATCTTCTCGGGCCGCTCCTCGCGGAACATCTCGCCGGTGACGATCGTGGCGCCGAGGGCGACGATGCCAGCGCCCAGCACCCAGCCCGCAATCGTGTTCGCGCGATCGTCCATGCCTTGTCAGACCTCGTTAGGGACGCGGGAGAGAGGAAGTGAACCCCCGCGCGGATGTGAAGTTGCGCGCCCCTTTAAGCAGCGCCGGGCGGCGGAGCAAGACCGTGGACCCAGGCCCTGAGCAGGGTGTTGGCGATGGCGAACGGGGGCGGCGCGAGGAACGGCGCGCCGGCATCTCCGGCAAGCGCGGCGGCCACCTCCGAGCGATCCGCCCAGATCGAGTCCTCGAGCTCGTTGCGGTCGAGCACCACCTCGCCCGCCGCGGCCTCGGCGAGGCAGGCGATCATCAGCTGGCCGGGGAAGGGCCAGGGCTGGCTGGCGACATAGCGGACCCGCTCCACCCGGAGGCCAGCTTCCTCCCGGATCTCCCGCGCCACCGCTTCCTCGATCGATTCCCCCGGCTCGACGAAGCCGGCGAGGGCGGAATAGCGGCCGGGCGGATATTGCGGCTGGCGGCCGAGCAGCACCTTGCCGTCGCGCTCCGCGAGCATGATCACCACCGGGTCGACCCGCGGGAAATGATCGAGGCCGCAACCCGTGCAGCGACGTCCCCAGCCGGCGCGGGACAGGAGCGTCTCGGCGCCGCAGCGGCCGCAGAAGAGGTGGCGGTTGTGCCATTCGATGAGGCTGCGCGCCGCCCCCCACAAAGCCGCATCCTCCGGCGCCATCCGGCTGAGGATCCCGAACACGCTCCAGGCCCGCTGCCCCGGCTCGATCCGCGGCACCGGCGCGAACAAAGGCGCGTCCCCGGACAGGCCGAGGAAGATCAGTTCCTCCTCGCCGGCCTCGAGCCCATCCCAGGCGAGCCTCTCCTCCGCGTCGAGCACTGGGTCGAGGCCGGCGAGCCGGAGCAGACGGGCCTCGGCTGCGGCGACCAGCTCGGCCAGCCGTGCCGCGTCGAGGCGGAGGTGGTCGGCCCGGTCGATCCCGGCGCCGGTGAAGCCGGGTCTCATGCCGCCCGCCGCCACTCTCGTCCGCGCTGGGCGAGGCGGGCGAAGAGGGTGGGAAGGCCGGCCTCGCCGAGCCGCTCGACCGGCCACCAAAGTCCGTCCTGCCGAGCTTCGGCGGCCGCGCAGAGCAGGCGCATGTTGAGCGCGAAATGGGTGAAGACATGGTCGACCGCCCCGGCCTCGCGCCAGTCGGCTTCGGCGGGCGCGACTTCCGGGAGCGCGAGCATGCCTCCGAGCAGGCCCTTGGCGGGGCGCCGGACGAGGAGGACATCGCCGTCATGCTCGAGCCAGTAGGCGACACCCTCGCGCCGCGGCCGGGGGGCCTTCTTCGCCTTGACCGGGAATCGCTCCGGCTCTCCCGCGGCTCGCGCCAGGCACATTGCGGCGAGGGGGCAGCGGCCGCAATGGGGCGAACGCGGCGTGCAGATCGTTGAGCCGAGGTCCATCATCGCCTCTGCGAAATCGCCGGCGCGCCGTGCGGGGGTGAGGCCGTCGGCGAGGCGGTAGATCGCCTCGCGCGCCCCGGGCAGCGGCTCCTCCACCGCGAACAGGCGGGCGACGACCCGCTCGACATTGGCATCGACGACTACCGCCCGCCGCCGGAAGGCGATGGCGGCGATCGCCGCCGCCGTGTAGCGGCCGATGCCGGGGAGCGCCCGCAGCTTTTCTTCGGTGTCGGGGAAGCGGCCGCCGAGCTCCGCCGCCACCTGGCGGGCGCAGGCGATGAGGTTGCGGGCGCGGGCGTAATAACCGAGGCCCGCCCAGGCGGCCATCACCTCCTCCTCGGGCGCCGCCGCCAAGGCCTCCACATTGGGCCAGCGGCGGGTGAAGACTTCGAAATAAGGGATGGCGTGCGGCACGGTGGTCTGCTGGAGCATGATCTCCGACAGCCACACCCGATAGGGGTCCGGCGGCCGCCCCGCCGCTTTTCTCCACGGCAATCGGCGCTTATCCACAGCAAACCAGCGCAGAATCGCCTCGGAAGCATCGACGGCCATGGCCCGCCTATGCCATGGTCCGAGCCATGGCGAAATCCGGCGGAAGGGTGAAAAGCAAGGCCGGCGATAGGCCGCGCGCCTATCGTGCCCGTTCGGTTTCCGACATGCTGCCCGAAATCGGCGGAGCGGCCTTTCGCCGCTTCGGCTTCGTCCAGTCCTCGATCGTCAGCCGCTGGCGCGAAATCGTCGGCGAGCGTTACGCCCGCGTTTCTTCGCCCGAATCGATCCGCTTCCCTCATGGCAAGCGCTCGTGCGGTGTGCTCCACCTCGTGGTGGAGGGCGCCCATTCGACGATGATGCAGCATGTCGCGCCGACGATCGTCGAGCGGGTCAACCGCTTCTTCGGCTATCCGGCGGTCGAGCGGGTGCAGTTCCGGCAAGGCATGGTTCAGCTTCGCAAGGCGAAGCCGCGAGCGGCGCCTCCGTCGCTTCGGCCGCTCCCGGCGGACCTGGGGGAGTCGCTGCGCGCGGTCGCCGATCCGGAGCTGCGCGCGTGCCTGGAAGCTTTGGCGAGAGGCGTCGCGGACAGTGCGGCGCCGGCGGCAACGGCCATTCCCGTCGTCGGCATAATTGGAGAAAGGAAGAGATGAGAGCCAGTATCGCGATCGGGGCCGCGGCCCTCGCCCTCCTCGCCGCCGGCTGCGGCGGCGGCGGCGGCAACAACAGCAGCACCGAGGTCAGCAACGCGCCGTTGAAGCAGATCCCGGCGCCGAACGGCGACTGGACGCAGAGTGTCGCCGAGATGCCCGAGGGCGGCATGCGAATGGGCAATCCGGACGCGCCGGTGAAGCTCATCGAATATGCCTCGGTCACCTGCCCGCACTGCCGCGAGTTCGAGGAGCAGGGCATGCCGCCGCTGCGCGACAAATATGTCAAGAGCGGACAGGTCAGCTGGGAATTCCGCCCCTACATGCTGTTCCCGAGCGATCCGGGCCCGTCGATGCTGCTCCGCTGCCAGGGGCCGACGCCCTTCTTCCGTCTGTCGGAGGAACTCTATGCCGACCAGCCCAATTGGGCCGGCCGCCTCCAGGCGATGCCCGAGGCGCAGATCCAGCAGATTTCCCAGCTGCCCGCGACCGAACGGCCGAAGGAGTTCGTCAAGGCCGCCGGGCTCGACGAATTCTTCCGCCAGCGCGGCATGCCGCAGGCGAAGATCGACGCCTGCCTCGACGATCCCGCCAACCTGACGAAAATGGTCGCGCTGACCGATATCGGCACCAAGCAGGGCGTCACCGGCACGCCGACCTTCTTCATCAACGGCAAGATCGCCGACAATACAGCGAGCTGGGCGGCGCTCGAGCCGCAGCTGAGGAGCGCCATTCCGTGAGGCGGGCGGCGCTCATCGTCGCGGCTTTTGCCCTTCCCGCGCTCGCCGCGCCCGCCGCCGCGGCTCCGGCGCGGCGGGCGGCGCCGGCGGCGCGCGATTGGGCCCGCAGCGTGGTCGCGACGCCCGAGGGCGGCTTTCGCATGGGCAATCCGGCGGCGCCGGTGAAGCTGGTCGAATATGGCTCTCTGACCTGCTCCCATTGCCGCGCCTTCGCCCAGGAAGGGACGCCGCAGCTCGTCGCGCGCTACGTCAGGACCGGCAAGGTCAGCTACGAGTATCGCAACTTCATCCTCAATGGCATCGACGTCACCGCCAGCCTGCTCGCCCGGTGCAGCGGGCCCGCCGGCTTCTTCCCGATGGCCGAGACGCTCTACGCGACCCAGCCGCAATGGATCGGCCGCATCTCCGGAATGCCCCAGGCGCAGAAGGACGCCCTGAAGGCCCTGCCCGAGGGCCAGCGGCTGGTCCGGCTGGGAGAAGTCGGCGGCCTCATCCAGGTCGCCGCCCGCTATGGGGTTGCACCGGCGCGCGGCCGGCAGTGCCTCGCCAGCCCGGCGGGGCTCGACCGGCTCGGCAAGATGGTCGAGGCCGCCCATGCCCTCGGCGTCGGCGGCACGCCCACCTTCTTCCTCAACGGCCAGATGCTCGACGTCAACGAATGGTCGGCCGTCGAGCCGCTGATCCGCCAGGCCGTGGGCGGCTAGACATGGCGGCGGGGGGCGCGTCGTGCAGATAAAGCGGCTGAAGCTCAGCGGCTTCAAGAGCTTCGTCGAGGCGGCCGAGCTCCGGGTCGAGCCCGGCCTTACCGGCGTCGTCGGACCCAATGGCTGCGGCAAGTCGAACGTGCTCGAGGCGATACGCTGGGTGATGGGCGAGAGCTCGCCCAAATCGATGCGCGGCGCGGGGATGGACGACGTCATCTTCGCCGGCACCGCGATGCGGCCGGCGCGCGATTTCGCCGAAGTCTCCCTGCTGCTCGAGCGGAGCGCGCAGGACATGCCGGGCGACGTGACTTTGGCACCGGTCGGCGACGTCGAGGTCACGCGGAGGATCGAGCGCGGCGCCGGCTCCGCCTATCGCGTCAACGGCCGCGACGTCAGGGCCAAGGACGTCGCCCTGCTCTTCGCCGACGCCGCCACCGGCGCCCATTCGCCGGCGCTCGTCAGCCAGGGCAAGATCAGCCAGGTCATCTCCGCCAAGCCGACCGAGCGGCGGATGATGCTGGAGGAAGCCGCCGGCATCGCCGGTCTCCACGTCCGCCGCCGCGACGCCGAGCAGAAATTGCGGCAGACCGAGACCAACCTCATGCGGCTCGACGAATTGCTTGGCGATATGGAGCTTCGCTCCGCCGCGCTCCGCCGCCAGGCCAAGGCGGCCGAGCGCTATCGCAAGCTGTCCGACCAGATCCGCGTCGCCGAGGGGCGGATGATCTTCGCCCGCTGGCGCGAGGCGGCAGCCGCCGCCGACGCGGCCAGGAAGGAAGCCGAGGCCGCGACGGCGGCGGTGGAGCAATCGTCCGAGGCGCAGCGCGCCGCGGCGGCCTACCAGGCGCAGGCGGTCCAGGTGGTGGCGGAAAAACGCTCGGCGGCGCAGGCGGCGCGGGAGCAGGCGAGCTCGCTCGGCCACCAGCTCGCGACCTTGCGGGCCGAGCGCGACACGGTCGCGCGGCGTATCCGCGACCTCGCAGATCGCCGGACTACCCTGCTCGCCGACCGGGAGCGCGAGGCGGCGCTCGGCGCGGACGCGAAAGCGGCGCTCGAACGGCTCGAGCGGGAGGAGCGCGACATCGTCGGCCGCCTCGCCGCCGCCGAAGCCTCGCGCGGCACGATCGACATCCGCACCGTCGAGCTGGAGGATGCCGCCCGCTCGGCCGAGGCCGAGCTCGGCCAAGCCCGCGCGGTGCAGGCCGCCGAGCAGGCCGAGGCGCGGGTCGCCCAGGCTGCCCTGGACTCGGCGCGCACCCGGCTCGAGCGGACCGAGGCCGAGGTCCGGCGCCTCGCCGAACAAATGGGCGCTCTCGGCGAAGAGGCGCCGCTGGTCGAGGCACTGGCCGCCGCAAAGGCGCGGCGCGAGGCGGCGGAGGCGCGGCTCGGCGCGGCCGGCGAGGCGATCGCGGAGGCCGAGGCGCGGCGGCAGCAGGCGGCGGCGACGCGCGATGCCGCCGAGAGCGAGGGGGCTTCGGCGCGGGCGGCGCTGGCGGCCCTGGAGGCCGAAGCCAAGGCGCTGATCAAGGCCGTCGAAGGCACGAGCGGCGACCGGGCGATCAACCACGTCAAGGCGGCCCCCGGCTACGAACGGGCGCTCGCTGCTTCCCTCGGCGACGACCTCGACGCGGCGCTGGAAGGCGAGGCGCCGAGGCGCTGGGCCGGTGCGGATCTCGGAGCGGACGATCCGGCGTTGCCGCGCGATACCGAGCGGCTCGCCGACCACGTCACCGCCCCGCCGGCGCTGGCGCGGCGGCTGGCGCAGGTCGCGGTCGTCGAGCGGGACGATGGGCAGATTCTGGCGGTGGGCCAGCGGCTGGTGACTCGCGACGGGCGGCTGCGGCGCTGGGATGGCTTCGTCGCCAGCGGCCTCGGCGCCGCCGCCGCCGAGCGGCTGATCCGGGTCAACCGCCTCGCGGAGATCGAGCAGGCGCTGCCGATCGCGGTCGACGCGGTCGACGCGGCGCAGGCGCGCACGGCAGAGGCCCTCGCGGCGATGCAGGCGGCCCGCGAGGCGGCCGATGCCGCGCGGCGGAGCGAGGCCGAGGCCTCGGCGGGGATACGCGAGGCGGCGCGAGCCGAGGATGCGGCGCGGACCGAGATCGAGCGGCTCGACATCCGGCGCACCGGCCTTGCCGAGCGCGTCGGACAGGCCAAGGCGGACGCGGAGGAGGCGCAGAAGGCGCTGGAGGCCGCTGAGAGCGTCGTCGCGGCGCTGCCCGAAGCCGCCGGCACCGAGCGATTGGTCGCCGGTCTGCGGGGGAAGGCCGAGACGGCGCAGCGGGCTCTCGCCGAGGTGCGGGCGGAGGCTGCAACCCATGCCCGCGCGGTCAGCGCCGACCGGCAGCGCGCCGAGGCGGCGCGCAAGGAGGCCGCGGAATGGAATGTCCGCGCCGCCGAGGCCGAGAAGAGGGGCAGGGACATGGGCCGCCGCATCGCCGAGGCGGAGGCCGAGGCCGAGCGGCTCGCCGACGCGCCCGAGACGATCGCGCGGCAGGTCGAGCGGATGGAAATGGAGGCCGCCGAGGCAGCCGTCGCCGCCGAAGCCGCCGCCGCCGCCGAGCGCGACGGCGAGACGGCGCTGCGTGCGACCGAGGCGCGGCTCGCCGAGGTGGGCGAGGCGCTCGCCACGGCCCGCGAGGCGCGCGCCGGCGCCGCCGCACGCCACGAGAATCAGGAAGCGCGGCGGATCGAGATGGGCCGCATCTCCGGCGAGCGGTTCGAATGCGCGCCGCCGCTCCTTCCCGAGAAGCTCGGCTTCGGCGAGGCCGGCATCGGTGAGGCCGGCGACGAATCCGCCCGGCATGAGCGGATGATGCAGGAGCGCGAGCGGATCGGCCCGGTCAACCTCGTCGCCGAGCACGAGCTCGCCGAGGTCGACGAGAGCCGCGCCGCCAGCCAGGCCGAGCGCGAGGAGCTGGGCCAGGCGATCCATCGCCTGCGCGGCTCGATCGGCAGCCTCAACCGCGAGGGCCGCGCCCGCCTGCTGGCCGCCTTCGAGGCGGTCGACCGCCACTTCCGCAGCCTTTTCACGACCCTGTTCGAAGGCGGCCAGGCCCATCTCGAGCTGGTCGAATCCGACGATCCGCTGGAGGCGGGTCTCGAGATCATGGCCCAGCCGCCGGGCAAGCGGCTCTCGACCCTCACCCTGCTGTCTGGCGGCGAGCAGGCGCTGACCGCCATCGCCCTCATTTTCGCCCTGTTCCTCACCAACCCGGCGCCGATCTGCGTGCTCGACGAGGTCGACGCGCCGCTGGACGACGCCAATATCGAGCGCTTCTGCGACCTGCTCGACCGGATGACCGGCGAGACCGACACACGCTATCTGATCGTCACCCACAATGCGGTGACGATGAGCCGCATGCACCGCCTGTTCGGCGTGACCATGATCGAGAAAGGCATCAGCCGCCTGGTCAGCGTCGATTTGGGCGGCGCGGAGCGATTGCTCGCGGCGGAATAGCTTAGTCCTCCCCGAGCTGCTCGGGGAGGGGGACCGCGCGCAGCGCGGTGGAGGGGCAGGGGCCGTGTATCGGCCCCTCCACCATGCTTCGCATGGTCCCCCTCCCCATTCGCTGCGCGAACAGGGAGGACTGAGTGAGCGTCTTCACCCCAACCCGCCCACCGCGCGGCGCCGGGCCCGTCTCCGCGTGGCGCGGCTTCTTCGGAGAGCGGGCGCGGACGGCGGTCTACGGCTGGTCGGAGCTGGCGTTCAGGGACCGCTACATCCGCCGCAAGATCCTCGGCTTCAACGTCCACATCCCGCTCGATCCGGAGCTCGTCCAGCGGGTGCTGCTCGACAACGCGGCCAACTACCAGAAGCCGCCGCTGATCAAGGCGCTGCTCGCGCCCGCGGTCGGCCGGGGGCTGCTGACCTCCGACGGCGGCCTGTGGCGCGAGCAGCGCAAGATCGTCGCCGCCAATTTCGCGCCGGCCGCGGTCGACGGCCTCGTCCCGGAGTTCGGCGAGGTCGGCCGGGACGCTCTGGCGCGCTGGGAGCCGGGCGTCCGCAACATGGCGCTCGAGGCGACCCGGGCGACGATGCGCATCATCTCCAACACCTTGTTCAGCGGCGATGCGCGGCTGACCAGCGAGGCGGCGATGGCCCATATCGCCGCCGCGCTCGAGGGGTTCAGCGAGGCGCGCATTCAGGCCATGCTCGGCCTGCCGCGAATCCCCTGGACTCCGCGCGGATGGCGCGGCCGGCGCGGCCAGATCTACTTGAGGAGCACGATCGAGGCGGTGGTCCGCGAGCGGCTGCCGGACGGCGGCCCGGACGATTTCCTCGGTCGCCTGATCCGCGGCCTCGGCGCCCGCTTCGAGCCGGCCGAGGCGGCGACGCTCGCCGCCGACAATGCGATGACCTTCTACCTGGCCGGTCACGAGACCACCGCCAATGCGATGACCTGGACGCTCTACCTCCTTTCCGAGCAGCCCGAATGGCAGGAGCGGGTCGCCGTGGAGGCCGCGGCGGCGCTGGCCGCGGGCGACGGCGCGGACCTCCCCGAGCGGCTGCCGCTGCTCCGGTCGGTGCTGGAGGAATCACTCCGCCTCTACCCGCCGGCGCCGCGCTTCGACCGCCAGGCGGTGGCGGCCGACCGGCTCGGCGAGCACGAGGTGCGCGAAGGCGACATCGTCTCGATCTGGCCGTGGCTGCTCCACCGCCACGAGACCTTGTGGGACTCCCCCGACGTCTTCGACCCCGATCGCTTCTCGCCGGAGCGGCGGGGCGGCCGGCACCGCTTCCAGTACATTCCGTTCGGCGGCGGCCCGCGCCTCTGCGTAGGCGCACGCTTCGCCACCGCCGAGGCGCTCACCATCCTCGCCTTCTGGCTCCGGTCCTGGCGCTTCGCGCCGGCGCCCGGACGGGAGGTGCGGGTGCACGGCATGGTGACTTTGCGCCCAGGCGGCGGCCTGCCGCTGGTGCTGGAGAAACGCTATTGCGAATGATTATCAACAGCGATAGTGCCGCTCCCTCAAGGAGTGGCCGTGATTGTTCGTCTCGTTTCCGCCGCGGCGCTCGCCGCCGCTGCGCCAGCCTTTGCCGCGGAGCCATCGGCGGCGGCTGAGGAGGTCGAGGCTGAGCCGATCGTCGTTACCGGCGCGCACGACGGCTACACGATCAAGGAGACCAGCAGCGCGACGCGGACTCCGACCGATCTCAGGGACGTCCCGCAGGCCGTCTCGATTGTCACCGAGACGCAGATCGACGACCAGGCTTTGCGCTCGATCGGCGACGTGCTGCGCTACGTGCCGGGCGCCTTGGTCAGCCAGGGCGAGGGGCATCGCGACCAGATCATCCTGCGCGGAAACGGTTCGACCGCCGACTTCTTCGTTGACGGCCTGCGCGACGACGTCCAATATTATCGCGGCCTCTACAATCTCGAGCGGGTCGAAATCCTGAAGGGGCCGAACGCGATGATCTTCGGCCGCGGCGGCGGCGGCGGCATCGTCAACCGGGTCACCAAGCGCCCCGGCGCCCGCGCCTTCGCCCGCTTCGGCCTCTCCGCCGACAGCTATGGCGCCTGGTTCGCCGAGGCCGACCTCAACCGCCCGCTCGGCGGCGGCTTCTACGCCCGACTCAACGCCGCCTACGAGGTGCTGCGCAACTTTCGCGACGTTTATGACGGCCGCCGCATCGGCGTGAACCCGACCCTCGCCTGGCTCGCCGGGGACCGAACGCGGATCGACATCGGCTACGAATATGACGATGACCGGCGGGTCGTGGACCGCGGCGTGCCCTCGGCGCGGGCCGGGACGCTCGGCGATCCGGCGCCGCCGCTCGCCGGCTTTCGCGACACCTTCTTCGGCGTGCCCGGGCTGAACCGCGCGGCCTTCCGGGCGCATGTCGTGAAGGCGCAGGTCGAGCATCGTTTTTCGGACCGCCTGACGCTGACCGGCCGCGCCCTCTTCGGCGACTATGACAAATTCTACCGCAACGCGATGGCGCAGACTCCGATCACCCTCGTCGCCGGCGTGCCGCAGGTCGGCATCGAGGCCTATGAGGATGCGACGAAACGCCGCAACCTGATCGGCGAGGCCGACCTCGTCTGGCAGGTCAGGACCGGCCCCCTGCGCCACGTCCTCCTCGCCGGCCTTGAGGCGAGCGGCCAGGCGACGCGGGTCGAGCATGTCAACGGCTTCTTCGACGGCGGCGGCGCCACCATGAACGGCGGCCGCCGCACCTTCGTACCGCTCGAGGGGCGGATCGCGGTGCCGCCGGTCACCTTCCGCGACGGCACCGGCTACCGGCGGGTGCGGAGCGAGGCGGACGTGATCGCTTTCTACGTCCAGGACCAGGTTTCCGTCGGAGATCATGTCGACCTCGTCGCCGGCCTCCGCCGCGACCGCTTCGGCCTCGCGCTGACCGACCTCGCCGCCGGCGGCGCCTATCGCCGCACCGACAGCCTGTGGTCGCCGCGCCTAGGCCTGGTGGTGAAGCCGACGGGGGCGACGAGCCTCTACGCCAGCTGGAGCCGCTCCTTCCTCCCCCAGTCGGGGGACCAGTTCGGCTCGCTCGACCGGACGCTCGCGGCGCTGGAGCCCGAGCGGTTCGAGAATGTTGAATTGGGATTCAAGTTCGACGTCCGGCCGGGTCTCAACCTCACCGCCGCCATCTACCGCCTCGACCGTACCAACACCCGCGCCCCCGACCCGGCGGACCCGTCGCGGACGATTCTCACCGGCGGTCAGCGCAGCAAGGGCCTGGAGATCGCCCTCGCCGGCCAGATCCGCCCCAATTGGAGGGTGACCGCGGGCTATGCTTATGCGGACGCGGAGATCAGCCGCACCACCGCAGCCGCGCCGGCCGGGCGCAAGGTGGCATTGGTGCCCCGCCACCAGGCCTCGCTCTGGACGCGCTACGATGTCACGCCCCGCCTCGGCGCCGGCTTCGGGCTCTATCATCAGTCGAAGAGCTTCACCTCGATCTCGAACACCGCGATCCTTCCCGCCTTCACCCGCGTCGACGCGGCGGCCTATCTGAAGCTGACCAAGGCGATCGAGGCGCAGCTCAACGTCGAGAATCTGCTCGGCGCCGGCTATTTCGCCTCCGCGTTCAACGACAACAACATCATGCCCGGCGCGCCCACGACGTTGCGCGGCACGCTCCGCTTCCAGTTCTGAGGCCGCGCGGGTAAGCGGTCGCAGTGAATGTCGCAATTCTCAGAACCGGATCGCCGCCGCCCGAGCTCGTCCGGCGCTTCGGCCAATATGACGCCATGTTCGCCCGCCTGCTCGGCGCGGGTTTCGAGACGGTCGGCTACGATGTCCAGCGCGGCGAATATCCCGCCGCGGTCGAGGACCATCCCGCCTATCTCATCACCGGCTCGCCCGCCGGCGTCTACGACCCGCTGCCGTGGATCGCGCCGCTTAAGGATTTCCTCCGCTCGGCCCGCGGGAAGGCGAAGCTGGTCGGCATCTGCTTCGGCCACCAGGTGATGGCCGAGGCGTATGGCGGCCATGTCGAGAAATCTGAGCGCGGCTGGGGTGTCGGCCTCCACGATTACGAGGTGTGGCAGCGTCCCGGATGGATGGCGGATGCGCCGGCGACGATCGCCGTGCCGGTCTCCCACCAGGACCAGATCGTCCTCCTGCCGCCCGATTCGGAAGTGCTGGCGGCCAACGCCTTCAGCCCGGTCGGAATGCTCGCATATCCCGGCCAGGATGCCATCTCGATGCAGTTCCACCCGGAATTCGAGCCGGACTTCGCCCGCGCCCTGGTCGAGGCCCGCCGCGACATCCTCCCCGATCCCGACTCGGCCATCGCCTCGCTCGCCGCGCGCGACGACCGCCCGCTGGTGGCTGAATGGATCCGCCGCTTCCTCGCCGCCTAGCGGGCGAGGAAGGCCTTGAGCTCCGCCTGGAACGCCGCCGGCTGGTCGATCATGATGAAATGATAGCTGTCGGGGATTCGCTTCAGCACCGCCTGCGGGGCGTTGGCGTAGGACAGCTTGAAATATTGGTCGATCTGCTCGGGCGTGACTGGCGCGCCCGGCGGGGACACGTAGAGCACCTCCATCGGCACCTTGATCTTCACCAGCTCGGGCCTGAGGTCGAGCAGGATCAGCTCGTACATCGCCTGGCCGGAGACCGCGGCATCGCTGGCGATCCCCTGCGCGACGATCGTCGGGCGGGCGCTTTCCGTCTTTACCATGCCGGCGATAGTCTGCTCGATCTGCGCCTTGCGCGGGTCGCCCGTACCGGACGAGATGCCCTTGCGCATCTGCTCGGCGATCGGCCTGAGGGTGTCCGGAGTCGCCGCCGGGCCGCCGAACATCGCGCCCATGAACGGGAACATGTCGACCACCATCACCTTCGAAACGAGCTCGGGGTGGCGCGCGGCGACCATCATCGCCCAGCTGCCGCCGAGCGAGTGGCCGACGATTGCCGGGTGCTTGAGGCCGGCTTCCTTTATGTAGCGGGCGATTTCCTCGGCGACCGGCTCGACCACCGGTCCGGTCGCGTTCGCGCCCGGCGCCGCGCCGGCGAAGCCGGCGATGTGGACGAGGTGGTAGCGATAGCCGGGGACGGCCGAGACGGTCGCATCCCACACCCTCGGCGAGGAGCTGAGGCCGGGGATCAGCACGACGTCCGGCCCCTTGCCCTTCACCTCCACCGACAGGCGGTCGCTCTTGAACGGCGCGGCGGCCGCCGCTCCCGCCCAGAGCGCCAGGAACGGCAGCAGCAACAGGCCCAGAAATCTCGTCACGGCGAATCTCCCGGCACCCGCGCGGCGCCCGCCGCCCTACTGTGTCAACCAGCTAATACAGTCAAGCCGCGATCAGGCGCCGGCGAAAGTGTTGCAGGCCGCCGGGTCGCCGCTCTCGAGGCCCTTCCTCAGCCACTGCACGCGCTGCGCCGAGCTGCCGTGGGTGAAGCTGTCGGGGACGACATAGCCCTGCTCCTGCTGCTGCAGCGTGTCGTCGCCGATCGCGGCGGCGGCGCGCAGCCCCTCCTCGACGTCGCCCGCCTCGAGCAAGGGCTGGCCGTGCGCATCCTTCGCGTTGGCCGCCCAGACGCCGGCATAGCAGTCCGCCTGGAGCTCGACCCGCACCTGGAGCGCGCTCCCCGCCTTGGTGGAGAGCGAGCCCTGCTGCGTCTGCACCTTGCCGAGAATGCCCATCAAATCCTGGATGTGGTGGCCGACCTCGTGGGCGACGACATAGGCCTCGGCGAAGTCTCCCGCGGCGTGGAAGCGGTTCTGCAGCTCGTCGTAGAAGGCGGTGTCGAGATAGATGCGGCCGTCGTTCGGGCAGTAGAACGGGCCCATCGCCGATTGGGCCGCGCCGCAGCCGGAATTGTCGGCGCGGCTGTAGAAGTGGAGCGTGGTCGGAGCGTAATGCTCGCCCGAGCGGCCGAGGATCGCGCCCCAGGTATCCTCGGTGCTGGCGAGCACCTGGCAGGAGAGGCGCCGCGCCGCGTCGGCGGTGCAGGTGGAGGCGGCGCCGGCCGCGGCGCTCGCCTGGTGCGGCGCGACCGCCGTCCCGGAGCCGCTGACGCCGAGCCCGCCGCCGCCGCCCAGCGTCGAGAGCGCGCAATAGCCGAGCAGCAGGATCAGCACGCCGCCGATGCCGAAGCGGCTGAGCACCAGTCCGAACAGCAGACCGCCGAACCCGCCGCCCCCGCCGCCGCCGAATCCGAAGCCGCCGCCGGAGCGCCCTTCCTCGACATTGTCGCTCATCCGATAGTCGTCGAGACGCATGCCCGCTCTCCTTCGCTGGCTGAATGCACCGGAGGGCAAGCGGGTTGCAAATGAGGTAGCTGCCTACGCGTCACCCCAGCGAAGGCTGGGGTCCATCCAGAGTTCGAGCCAAGTGGAGACTCAACAGGGATGCCAGCCTTCGCTGGCATGACAGGCATAGGAAAAACTGGATTGCTTCGTCGCTTCGCTCCTCGCAATGACGGCCCACGTCACACCAGGGATCCCCCCGTCATGTTCCTCAAAGGCAAGACCGCCCTCGTCACCGGCTCGACCTCCGGAATCGGCCTCGCCATCGCCAGGGCGCTGGCAGGCGAGGGCGCGAACATGGTGATCAACGGCTTCGGCGACAGCCAGGAGGTCGAGCGGATCCGCGCCGGTCTCGAGCAGGCGAGCGGCGGCCGCGCCCTCTACAGCGGCGCGGATATCACCCGCGCCGAAGCGATCGAGGCGATGATGGCGGAGGCCGAAGCGGAGCTCGGCGGGATCGACGTGCTCGTCAACAATGCCGGCACCCAGCATGTCGCCCCGATCGACGAATTCCCGCCCGACAAATGGGATTTGATCATCGCGCTCAACCTCAGCGCCGCCTTCCACACCATTCGCCTCGCTCTGCCGGGCATGAAGGCGAAGGGCTGGGGGCGGATCATCAACACCGCCTCCGCCCACAGCCTCGTCGCCAGCCCCAACAAGGCCCCCTACGTCGCCTCGAAGCACGGCATTGCCGGCCTCACCAAGGCGGTGGCGCTGGAGACGGCGCAGGCGGGGGTGACGGCCAACTGCATCAGCCCCGGCTACGTCTGGACGCCGCTGGTCGAGAACCAGATACCGGACACGATGAAGGCGCGGGGCCTGACGCGGGAGCAAGTGATGAACGACGTGCTGCTGGCCGCCCAGCCCACCAAGAAGTTCGTCACCGTCGACCAGGTGGCCGCGCTCGCCCTCTTCCTCTGCCGCGAGGAAGCCGCCTCGATCACCGGCGCCAATTTGTCGATGGACGGCGGGTGGACGGCGGCCTGAGTCCGCCTCTCCCATCGGCGTCGCCAGGGCGAGGGAACTGATGTAGTTTTGAGTCGCGCGTCCCTTCGCCGGGAGGCGCCGGGCGGGGGGGCTGCGCGATGAGTGCGTTCGAATTCGTCTTTTCTCTGTTCGGCCTGCTTCTCGGCCTCAGCCTCGCCGAATTGCTGTCGGGGCTGGCGCGGACGCTGAAGCAGCGCAAGGCGGTGCGGCTGGGATGGCTGACTCCGCTGCTCGGGCTGCTCGTCATGTTTGATCTCGGCGCCTTCTGGGCGCTTGCCTGGGCGATACGCGACGCCATTCCGGCCAATTATCTGACTTTGATGATCGCGATGGTCGTCACCGGCCTCTATTTCCTCGCCGCGACTCTGGTCTTCCCGGATGAGCCGACGCAGTGGCCGGACCTCGACGCTTATTATTTCCAGCACAAGAAGCAGGTGCTCGGTGGCATCCTCGCCTCGAAGATCCTCGCGCGGGGCGCCCAGTTCGCTCTCGGCGCGGTCGGCTGGAGCTACCTCGTGGCCTTCGTCCTCTTCGTCCTGATGACGGCGGCCTTGATGCTGGTGCCCGGCCGCAAGGCCAATCTCGCTTTGCTCGTCCTGTTCCTCGCCCTCTATCCCCTCTCCGCCTTCCTCGGCCTGGTGCTGCGCCTGTAGGGGCGCGCACTCAGCCCGCCGGCTCGACCCAGGTGTCGACGCGGCGGCCGTCATGATAGGCGCCGAGGGTGAGCGTCTCCCCCTCGCGCATCGCGAGCGAGGCCGGGAGCGGCGCGATCGTGAGGCCGGAGAAGAAGCTGGCGCCGGGCTCCGGCCGCGCCTCCAGCCGCGTCGCCTCGTCCAGCTCGAGGCGGATCCAGCGCACGATCGCGTTCGCCTCGCCGCCGCGCTCCGCGGTGACGGTGAAGGCGCGGCGTTCGCTCGCCCGCGGCCGCGGCCCCTCGAAGTCGAAGCGAAAGGCCTCGTCGCCGCCGCTCAGCAGCTCGAGGCCCGGGACGCCGATCGGCGCCAAGATCGCCGCTGGGACGAAGTCTGCGAAGGGCGCGATGTCGAAGCCGCAGGCGTGCTCGACGCCGGCCATGCGCGGCCATTCGTCCCACCGCGCGAGCGCGGCGCGGAGGCTCGCGGCGCGAGGAACGACGGGGGCGCCGGGGGCGAGCAGCCGCTCACGGGCGTCGAAGATCGCGCTCAGCGGGTCGAAATCGAGCAGGCCATCGGCGAAGATGTCGCAGAGGAGGAGATCGGCCGGCCGGTCGAGCTCGGAGCCGATGGCGAGGTCGCGCGAATTTCCGTCGACCACATGGATCGCCTCGCTCAGGCCGTTCAGCGCGGCGAGCTCGCGCGCCATCGCCGCGACTGCCGCGTTGGTCTCGCAGGTGACGACGCGGGCGCCGGCGCGGGCGGCCATCATCGCCAGCATCCCGGCCCCGGTGCCGATCTCGAGCACCAGCATGCCGGGGCGGATCGCCCGCCGCAGCGCCGCGTCCCAGGCCGGGTTGCGGCGCGCGTCGTTCATCATCGGCACATGGTAGCCGGGGAGCAGCGAGCCGAGCAGTCGCCGCGCCCGCATCCGCACCGCCGGGTCAGCGGGGGCCGCGGCGACCGCGCGCCGGGCGAGCTCGGCCGCGCGGAGAGGATGCTTCTTGGCGGCCACCGTCTCGGCGACTCCCAGCAGCGCCCAGGCATGATCGTCCCGCCCCCTGAGCGCCGCTTCGAAGGTCGCGATCATCCGCTCGATGTCGCCGCTCATCCTCAGCAGACCCGGTCGGGCGTCGCCGCATACCAGGCGCAGACATGATCCCACGCCTCCTCGGCCGTCTCGACGAAACGGAACAGCTTGAGATCGTCCGGCGCTATCACGCCCTCCTCGACCAGGGCGTCGAATCCGAGCACGCGCGACCAGAAGTCGCGGCTGAAGAACAGGATCGGGATCGGCTTCACCTTCCCCGTCTGGACGAGGGTGAGCAGCTCCAGGCTCTCGTCCAATGTGCCGAAGCCGCCGGGGAAGACGGCGACGGCGCGTGCCCGCAGCAGGAAGTGCATCTTGCGCAGCGCGAAATAGTGGAACTGGAAGCTGAGCCCCGGGGTGACGTAGGCATTGGGCATCTGCTCGTGCGGCAGGACGATGTTGAGGCCGATCGACTCCCGCCCCTCGTCGGCCGCGCCTCGGTTCGCCGCCT
Source organism: Sphingomonadales bacterium (assembly GCA_034668625.1). Lineage (GTDB taxonomy): Bacteria > Pseudomonadota > Alphaproteobacteria > Sphingomonadales > Sphingomonadaceae > Allosphingosinicella. Next base: position 13,561 of record JAXDOX010000014.1, on the reverse strand, counting down.
CCATGATCGAAGGCCCGCCGCCGGTGCAGACCACGAGGTGGCGGCCGCCTTGCGGGTCAGGGTCGGTCTGGCTGGCGAGGCGGGCGAGGCGGCGCGCCTCCTCGTAATAACGCGAATTGGCCCTGAGCCGCTCGGCGATGCGGCGCTGGCGCTCGGTCGAAGCGGCGGCGATCAGCGCGTCGGCCTTGGCCGGCTCGGGTATGCGCGCCGAGCCGTAGAAGACGAAGGTGGAGGCGATCCCGGCGGCGTCGAGCAGCAGCTCCGGCTTCAGCAACTCGAGCTGGAAGCGGATCGGGCGCAGATCCTCGCGGAGCAGGAAGTCGAGGTCCTGGAAGGCGAGGCGATAGGCGGGATCGCCGGTCTGCGGGCAGGCGGTCGCCTGCTCGGCCGTCCGCGCGTCCTCGCGGGCATTGGGGAAGAGGCGATCTGGCGGGACGATCTCGCTCATGCCCGCCCTCTCTAGCGGCAATAGGGGCCGGGCCCCAGATCGAAGTGGAGATGGTCGCGGTGGAAGGCATTGGCGTCGGGGCCGAGTCCGACGCTGAAGCGGCGGCAGCCGGCATCGTGGACCGCGCGCAGGAAATGCCGGACCTCCTCGTCCTCGCCGTTCCAGTCCGCCGCGACGGTGACGCGGCGCCCGTCGGCGAGGAGGAAGGCGCCGACGTCGACCGCGTTCGCCTTGCCGTGCTCGCTGAGCCGCGCCCCCGCCTGGCCGTTGACCGGGCGGCAGCTGTAGCTGCCGAAGCTCTCGATCTTCACGACCTGGCTGCCGAGCCAGGCGCGCGCCGCCGGCTGCACGGCATCGCGCACCCACAAGGCGAAGGCTTCGGCGAGCGGGCAGGTCATCGCCCCGAGGTTGGTGACCGGCGTGCCGATGTCGATCAGCTGCACCGCCCCGAGCGCCGAGCAGCCGCCTTCGAACGACCGGTCGCGCAGCGGCCGGAAGCGCAGCCCGGCCGCACCGAGGCGGGCATAACATAGCCGGGTTTTCGCATCGACCTCGCCAGGCGCGGGCTGCGGCGCTGGCTTGGGCGCGCCCGACGGGATGCAGCCCGTCAGCGCCGCCGCCGCCAGCAAGGCTCCCCACGTCCGCACGGTGTGAAGCTGCGCTGGCGGCCGGGCCGGGTCAACGGGGCAATCCCCGGTTGACACGCTTCGCCTCGCCTCTACCCTGACCGACGGGCCACGCCGCCCCAACGCGGTGCGGGCTCTCTGCGAGGAGAGTCGTGAAATGACAGTCGAAAAGCCGGCGGTGCGCCCGGCACGTCCCTTTTTCTCCTCCGGCCCCTGCGCCAAGCCGCCCGGCTGGGGCCCCGAACATCTCGCTTTGGGATCGCTCGGCCGCTCGCACCGCTCGAAGCTCGGCAAGGCGCGATTGGGCCACGCCATCGAGCTGACCCGCAAGGTGCTGCGAGTCCCCGCCAGCCACCGTATCGGCATCGTCCCCGCTTCCGATACCGGCGCGTTCGAGATGGCGCTCTGGTCGATGCTCGGCCCGCGCCCGGTCACTTTGCTCGCCTGGGAAAGCTTCGGCGAAGGCTGGGTGACCGACGTCGTCAAGCAGCTGAAGCTGGAGGCCACGGTGATCCGCGCCGATTACGGCGAGCTGCCGGCGCTTGCGAAGGTGAATCCCGATTCGGACATCATCTTCACCTGGAACGGCACCACCTCCGGCGTCCGCGTGCCGGACGGCGGCTGGATCGCCGACGCGCGCCAGGGCCTGACCTTCGCCGATGCCACCTCGGCGGCCTTCGCGCAGGCCTTGCCCTGGGACAAGATCGACGTCGCCACCTTCTCCTGGCAGAAGGCTCTGGGCGGCGAGGGCGGCCACGGAATGCTCGTCCTCGGCCCCCGCGCCGTTGAGCGGCTGGTGAGCTACTCCCCGCCCTGGCCGCTCCCCAAGATCTTCCGCATGACCAAGGGGGGCAAGCTCAACGAGGGGATCTTCAAGGGCGACACGATCAACACCCCCTCGATGCTGGCGGTCGAAGATTATATCTTCGCGCTGGAATGGGCGATCGGCCTCGGCGGCCTTGCCGCGCTGATCGCCCGCGCCGACGCCAATGCCGCCGCGGTCGACGCCTGGGTGGAGCGCACGCCCTGGATCGCCCACCTCGCCCACGATCCCGCCAACCGCTCCAACACCAGCGTCTGCCTCCGCTTCGCCGAAGCGGGCGACGACGAGGCGCAGGCGGCCCTGGTCAGGAAGATGGCGGTCATGCTCGAAGCGGAGGGCGCGGCCTACGACCTTGCCTCCTACCGCGACGCCCCGCCGGGCCTGCGCCTGTGGTGCGGCGCGACGGTGGAGACCGCCGACCTCGAGGCGCTCTTCCCCTGGCTCGACTGGGCCTATGGGGAGGCGCGGCGATCCTGAGCAGGGAAGGGGGAGTCATCCCGGCGAAAGCCGGGACCCATGAACAAATGGGCCCGAGAACAGCCCTCCGCCTCCGCGTTCATAGGTCCCGGCTTTCGCCGGGATGACTAGCCTCTCCTTCCCCTCTCCCTCCTCCCTCCGGAGCACCCCAATGCCCAAAGTCCTCATCTCCGATCCGATGGACCCCAAGGCCGCCGAGATCTTCCGCGCCAACGGAGTCGAGGCCGACGAGCGCCCCGGTCTCTCGAAGGAGGAATTGAAGGCGGTCATCGGCGATTATGACGGCCTCGCCATCCGCTCGGCCACCAAGGTAACCGCGGACCTGCTCGACGCCGCGACCAACCTCAAGGTGATCGGCCGCGCCGGGATCGGAGTCGACAATGTCGACATCCCCGCCGCCACCGCCCGCGGCATCGTCGTCATGAACACGCCGTTCGGCAACTCGATCACCACTGCCGAGCACGCCGTCGCGATGATGTTCGCGCTTGCCCGCGATCTCCCCGCCGCCGATTCCTCCACCCAGGCCGGCAAGTGGGAGAAGAACCGCTTCATGGGCGTCGAGCTCACCAACAAGACATTGGGGCTGATCGGCGCCGGTAATATCGGCTCGATCGTCGCCGACCGCGCCCGCGGCCTCAGGATGAAGGTGATCGCCTACGATCCCTTCCTCACCCCCGAGCGCGCCATAGACCTCGGAGTCGAGAAGGTGGCGCTGGACGAATTGCTCGCCCGCGCCGATTTCATCACCCTGCACACCCCGCTGACCGACCAGACCCGCAACATCCTCGGCCGCGAGAACCTCGCCAAGACCAAGCGCGGCGTCCGCATCGTCAATTGCGCCCGCGGCGGCCTGATCGACGAGGTGGCGCTCAAGGAGGCGCTGGCGAGCGGCCACGTCGCTGGCGCCGCGCTCGACGTGTTCGTCGAGGAGCCGGCGAAGGCCAACCCCCTGTTCGGCACCCCCGGTCTCGTCGCCACCCCGCATCTCGGCGCCTCGACCACCGAGGCGCAGGTCAACGTCGCCATCCAGGTCGCCGAGCAGATGTCGGAATATCTGACCCGCGGCGGTGTCACCAATGCGCTCAACATGCCCTCGCTCTCGGCCGAGGAGGCGCCGCGGCTGCGCCCCTACATGGCGCTCGCCGAGAAACTGGGCTCGCTGGTCGGGCAATTGGAGGGCCGCCGCGCGCTCGGAGTCGCGGTCGAGGTCGAGGGTGCCGCGGCGCAGCTCAACCAGAAGCCGATCACCGGAGCCGTCCTCGCCGGGCTGATGCGGGTCTATTCGGACAGCGTCAACATGGTCAACGCGCCCTTCCTCGCCCGCGAGCGCGGCCTCGACGTGCGCGAGATCCGTCACGACCGCGAGGGCGATTACCACACGCTGGTGCGAGTCACCGTGACCACGGCGCGCGGCGAAACGTCGGTCGCCGGCACCCTGTTCGCGAACGCTGCGCCGCGACTCGTCGACATGTTCGGAATCCGCGTCGAGGCGGAGCTCGAGGGCGCGATGATCTACATCGTCAACGAAGACGCCCCCGGCTTCATCGGCCGCCTCGGCACCGCCCTCGGCGAGGCCCAGGTCAACATCGGTACCTTCAGCCTCGGGCGGCGCAAGGCGGGCGGCGAGGCGGTGGCGCTGGTCAGCGTCGACAGCCCGGTGGGGCCGGCGCTGCTCAAGGACCTGGCGGCGCTGCCGGGGGTGAAGCGAGTAGAGCCGTTGCGGTTTTAGGGTACCGAATGCGGATCACATCTCCGCGACGGGCACGCTCAATTCCACCGCCGCTTTCGCCAACCGCTGGTCGAGCGTGACGAGCTTGCAGCCATGCGCCGGGGCGAGGGCAAGGTGAAGGGTGTCACCCGCGCGCAGACCCAGCGCGTGCCGAGCGGCGCTCGCGGTGGCCCCATCGAAGGCGGCCTGTTCGAACGGCAGGAAGGCCAGGCTCCCGCTCCAGCTTCGCCACTGCGCGGCCCGCATCCGCGCGCTGCTCGAGCGTCGGCTGGCCGTGCGGACCTTCAGCGAAAGGGCGCTTGCGACTTCCGCGTTCACGCGCTGTCCCCCGTCGCGGCGCGAGGACCGGCGGCTGAAACGGACCTTCCCGTGAGTCGGCAGGGCAGATCGTCCCGCCTGAACTGGAAGAGACATAGATGCTCGATGTCCGGTGCGGGCGCGCTGAAAAGATAGCGACCGGCGTCCGCAGATCGAGATCGGCTGACCGTCGTCGAACCGAAAGGAGGGAACATTCCTCCTTGACTCGTCAGGTCCGGCTGTTTGCCATTTCGCCACGCCGTGTTGCGAGAGCGCCCGAAAACGGCTCGCGTTTTTAGAGTGGCAGATTCTGAGCCTGCATTGTCAGTTACGGCGCGATAGCGCTCAGTATACTTTGCAACAGGCCGAGCAAGGGACTCGGCCTTCGTAGCCGTGGTTTGGCGTCAGCAGAAAAAATGATGCGCGGCGAATAGCCGCTCGCGGGCGATCGACTGTCCATGTCGTCCGTATGATCCTGCGATTCGTCTTCAGCCCCGGCGCATCTGAAGGATAGCAATGATGACGCACGACCTCCGAGAGCTTGCTGACGCCGAATCTCTAGTTGTCGCCGATGTTGAGGCGATTTTCGATTCGCCCGCCCGCACCGAGCCTGAAGCTGCCAATCCGCCTCGCGGCAAGTTGGCGGGCGCGGGCGACTCGCTTCGCAAGCAGCGGACCGACTTCAAGCCGCCTGGCGGACGGGACGCGTCCAGGGCCCAGAACGCCGGTTGAGGACGAGGCCGGCGACGGCGTGGGGACGCACGGATGATCAGCCTTTGCATCGAGCCTCGTGACATCGCGGCCGCTGGCGGTTCGCGGAGGGCGCCTGGCGAAGCGGGAGCAGCTTCGTCGCGCCCTTCGCGCATCCGATCCTTCAGACCTTCATGGTCGACGCCGCCGAGGCGCGCCTCATCCTGGGCCGCGATGATCCGCCCGACGCCGACGACGGCACCAGCGCACCTTGAGGATCAGCCTCCCCGCAACTGAAATCCTGGAGCGGATCGTCCCGCCGGTGCTGGAAGCGACGATGATGATGCCCTGATCTTCCTGTAGGAATGCCTCCGAAAAGACGGCGATCCCCACAAAGGTCAGTTCGGCTAAGCCGTGGCTAATCAAGAAGATCAGTTGTCTCCTTAATTCCTCGCGCCCCAATGTTTGGTTTTTCGCTGCTGTCATGTTCCAAGGAACGGCCGACACAGCTCGTGCTCCTCGGAGTGGCAGAATCTGAGCCTCTATTGTCAGTTACCGCACGATGGCACCTCGCATATTGTGCAACATGTCGAGAAAAGGACTCGGCATTCTCAGCCGTGGTTGGCGCTCAGCAGGACCAGGATGTGCGGCGAATAGCCGCCGCGATCGATCGACTATCCATGTCGACCGTATGGGCCTTCGACTCGTCTTTAGCCTCGGCGCATTTTGAAGGAGAGCAATGATGACGCACGACCTCCAAGAGCTTGCTCGAACCGATTCTCTCGACACCGCCGAAGCGGAGAGGATCTTCGAGTCGCCGGCCCGCACCGAGCCGGCCGCTGCCAACCCGCCTCACGACAAATTGGCGGGCGCGGGCGACTCAGTTCGCAACCAGCGGACCGCTACCAAGGCTCCCGGCGGACATGACGCTGCCAAGAGCCGGGACGGCGGTTGAGGGCGAGGCCGGCGGTGGCGTGGGGACACGGATGATCAGCCTTTGCATCCAGCCACGTGACATCGCCGGCCACTGGCGGTTCGCGGAGGGCGCCTGGCGAAGCGGAAGCAGCTTCGTCGCGCCCTTCGCGCATCCCATCCTTCAGACCACTATGGTCGAGGCGCCCGAGGCCCGCCTCATCCTGGTCCGCGAGGATCCCGCCGGCTCCGGACGCGGTCACCACCCCACCTTGAGTGCCGACCTGCCGGCAGCCGAAGTCCTGGACAGGCTTGCGGCGTGGCCGTTCAACATCCAGCTGGTCGTCCTTCCGCGCGACGGCGCGACCGTCACCGTCGCGACCGGCCGCGGCGCGACCGCCCCGCTGTTCCTGACCTCGACGGACGGCGTGCTCGCGGCGGAATGGGACGTTGCCGCTCTCTATCCGAGGCTGTCGGGCGACTTCGATCTTGGCCGCACCGCTTACGCTCTTTCCTGGCTCGCTTTGCCTTACGGCTCGGCGACGATCTTTCCGAACGTGCTCCACCTCACGGAGCGGGCATCGGTCCATTGGGACGCGGCGGAGGGGCGGCTTTCCGTCGACTATCCGCGGCCGCTCCGGCGGCACGTCCCGCGCCGGCTGCACGCCGATGCGGATCCGGTCGCCGCCTTCGACAAACTGTTCGCCTCGATCCTGCGCCGCGCCGTCGGAAACCACGAGGGCGCGATCGCAACGGAGGTCAGCGGCGGGCTGGACAGCGGCGTCGCGACGCTCGTCGCTGCGGACGCCCTCGGCGTCGCCCGCGTCAAAAGCTTCGGCCTGCTGTTGCCCGGTCCGCAAATGCCGTCGCAGGCGGCGCGGCGCGAGGCGCTCACGGCACTGGCCGGAGTCTCGGACACGGCCATTCTGGCCCGACCGCCTTATTCGAGTCCGGAAATCGCGGACGACCTGATCGTCCCGTGGGGCGAATATTATCGGGAGGCGTTCCGCGCGCTCGGCGAGGCCATGGCCGGGCAGGGATGCTCGACCCTCGTCCGCGGCATCGGCGGCGACGAGATATCGGAGATGACAGCCTCGGAGGCCGCAACCGCGCCGCCGGCGGCCCCGGAGGAAAAGGCCGAGTGCGCCGGGCTTCCCGGCTATCTGACGGACGACGCCCGCAAGGCCGCGGCGGATGTGGAGGACCATTTGGTCCCGGCGCCGCCGGCCCATGCCGCCCCGTCCTTCTACAGCGGAGCCGCGGCCTCCGCGCCCGTCTACATGCGGCGCGGCATCTGGCCGATCTATCCGTACGGGGCGCCCGAGCTCGTCGCCTTCTGCCGCTCGCTGCCCCAATCGTGGCGCGAGGACCGGCGGCTGCAGCGGGCGTTCCTCGCCCGCCGCGGCCTGCCGGATTGGGTGGTGAGACCGGACCCGCCGGAAAGCTTTCTTCCGGTTCGGGACGGCATGTTCGAACCGCCGCAAAGCGATTCCGTCCGCGCGCTGTTCACCGAGCCGGTCCTTGCCGAGCTCGGCCTCGTCGACGGTCCCCGCCTGCGCGCGGCCTTCGAACGCGCGGTCGCCGAACCGGAGGCGCCGGGCCGTACCCAGCTCATGGAAGCCGCGGGCCTCGAGACCCTCGCCCGCACCTGGCGCCGCCCGGCCTCGCCTATGGGTCCCTGAGGCCCGCCCCCGCTTCCTCATCATCGATCATCGCGGCCGTCGCAGGCCGGGGAGGCTCTTCCCGGCGCCGCCCCGCCGCGCGCCTTTCACAGGAGAAGAACCATGACGCATACCGAAGCCACCGCCCTCGCGCTCGAATCCGCAGCCGCCCTCGACGCGATTGCCGCCACCACCGATCCCTCGGTGATCATCAACCTGCTCAAAGAGGAGGCTCGCCAGCAGCTCGGCCCGGTTTTCGGATCGGCCCAGCTCGAGGCGTTCCAGGTCACCGGCCAGGGCCAGTTCTACTATAACTGGCAGGACAGCGTGAACATCGACCGGTTCAACAAGCAGACCTACAACTGGATCAGCTCGAACGTGAAGGCCGGCGGTGCCCCGATCATGCTCGACCAGTCGTTCAACAACCTCTATCTGCAGGTCATCCAGAGCATTTATTACGGGCTGTCCTCGGCCGACCAGTCCGCCCTCAACAATGCCTCGGCGAATTCGGTGCAGCAGGCGGGGGCGGTGCAGCGGGCGTGGAAGTCCGCATTCGGCAGCCTGCCGGCCGCATCGGCCAACCAGACGCCGATCCAGGCCATCGCCGCCCAGATCGTCACCTGGGCCAGTCCGACCACGACGCTTCAGGCGATCCGCAAATCGACCAACATCAACAACCTGCTCAACAATGTGCCGGCCGGCGCCGATGCGGTGGTGCCGGTGTTCGTCAATTATCTGAACGCGCTCGGGCCGGCGGTGTCGCTTCAGGATACGCTGAACGCGAACGCCAATTATCTTCAGGCGGCGGTCAACGCGATCAAGTCTCCCTCGACCGGCAATGGCGGCCTGACGCTCAACGACGGCAGCGTCGTGCCGGCATACCAGGTGACGACGCAGGTGTCCGACATCCTGAATTCGCTCAAGTCCGGCACCCCCCAGGTCAGCGTCGAGATGACTGTGAGCCGGTCGACGGAGGACGAGTTCCGGGTCAGCGTCTCGGGCAGCACCGGGTTCAGCATTCCGATCCTGGACTTCCTGACGATCGGGGTCAGCGGCGAAGCCAGCTATTTCTCCGATAATCTCGCGACAACCTCTAACGAGACCAGCGTCAGCATGACCTTCCCCGGGGTCAATTACGTCACGTTCCAGCCGGTGGCGATGACGCTCAGCGGCAATACTTCGTCCTGGTTCTGGGTGGATCCGATCCGCCAGGCGATCGCCAATACCGGCAAGGACGTCAGCAGCTTCAAGTTCGCGCCGCTGCCAAACGTCGATTTTACCGCGGTAGGCGCCTTCGGTTATCTGCAGGGCGTCGTCATTTCCAGCTATCCGACGATCACCATCACGACCAAGACCTCCAACTACCAGAAGGTCCAGAAGACTTTCGAGCAAAGCTCTTCGGTCAGCGTCAGCTTCCTCGGCATCCCCCTCGGCAGCACCTCGGAATCGACCTATTCCAACCACGTCACCGTGGATGCCTCGAGCTCGACGGTGACGATCACCCTGTCGCCGCCGCCCAATCTGGTGGCGGGTACGCAGAACGACTCCCAGGCCTGGGTGCTGGGCGTGGTTCCCAACTATCCGGCCGCCTAGCGCGCGCGCCGGAGGCGGGGCCGCCCTGTCCGGCGGCCCCGCTCCTTTTGGACGCGGAAGGAACCGACCAGCCACGATCGCGGCACAGCGGGTGCATCAATGAGCGATCACGCCTCGTCCTGAACGCCGCGCGGGCTTGGAAGCCGGCGCGAGCCTGCTAGGCTGGCATCATGTGTAACCTCTACCGCCTGCGCCGCACCGAGGATCTGAGCCGCCTGTTCGAGGCGCGGCCGCTCCAGCTCCCGTTCGAGGAGAAGCCTGACATTTACCCGAAATACGAAGCGGTCGTGGTCAGGAAGGAGGCCGGCGAGCGCCTGCTGGAATGCATGGCCTGGGGCATCGTCCGCGCGATGCCCGGCAAGAGCGGCAAGCCGGTCAAGAAGGCGGTCACCAACGTCCGCAACCTCGACAGCCCGTTCTGGCGCTCGACCATCGCCAACCCGGCGCAGCGCTGCCTCGTCCCCTTCACCAGCTTCGCCGAGCCGCGGCCCGGCAAGGACCCGGAGACGGGCCGCCCGGCAAACTGGTGGTTCACGGCGCGCGGGGAGGAATGCTGCGCCTTCGCCGGCGTCTGGCGCTGGAGCGAGGACCGCGCCCGCTTCGCCTTTTTGACCTGCGAGCCCAACCCCCTCGTCGCTCCGCTCCACCCGAAGGCGATGCCGGTGATCCTGCAGCGCGAGGATTACGACCGATGGCTGGACGGGGAGGCGGCGGACGCCTGTTCCCTGGCGCAGCCGTTTCCCAGCCAGCTGATGCGGGTGGCCTGAGGGTCCAACGATCTTGGTCTAGGCCCCCGGACGCCCGGACTGGCGCGCGCGCTCCAGGGCGCGGCGAAGGTTGAGCTCGCTGCCGAAGCCGCAGCGCGCCGCCACCTGCTTCAGCGACACATGGCCGGCCTTGAGCAGGGCCGTCGCCGCCTCGAGCCGCATCGCGGCCACGGCGGCCGCGGGAGTCGTCCCGGTCGACTCGCTGAAGCGCCGCGCGAAGGTCCGGGGAGTCATGTTGCACCATTCGGCCAGCCGTTCGACGCGAAGATCGGCGCCGAGGTTGTTACGCATGCGGCGCAGCAGAGCGGCGAATGGAACGCCGCCACGTATCTGCATGGTCAGCGTGTCCCCGACCTGCGGATCGTCGGGATGGCGCCACAGCGGCACCACCAGCGCCTCGGCCACGGCCAACGCGGCCGGCTCGCCCAGATCCTCGGCGACCAGCGACAGCGTCACGTCGATCGCGGCCGATTCGCCGCACGACGTCCAGACCGGGCCGTCGCGGCGGGCGATCGGCCATCGCCGAGTCGCGGGGTCGGCCGGGTCCCCCCACCGCCAGTGCAATACCCCGTTGTCCGGCGAGGCGAGGCCGCTCGAATAGAGGGTCTCGACGCCGAAGCCGATGCCGCAAAGGCGCTTGATGCGGCGCGCCTGCGCCTCGAGCCAGCCGGCGATGAGCTTCCCCTGGCCATCCGGGCCGGGCCTCCCGCCGATCAGCACCAACGTGTCGATCTCGGCGGAGCACAGCGCCGCGAGGGGATCGGCCTCGACAATCAGGCCGCAGGCGGCCGCGACCCGGCCGCCCTGCGCCGATACCGTAGAGACTTCATAATATTGCTTAAAGTCATTTGCAGTCGCCAGCACCTGTAAAGGCCCAGCAAGGTCAATAAGCTCGAACTGATCCTCCACTACCACCACAATCCGGTGGGTCTTTGCGTCTTTTTCGCTGGCAATGTGTGCAGACGCAATCATCAATACCAGATCGCGTCGGCGCCACGCTGAACGCAACGGGACAAATAGAGCGTGGCAGAATTTGAACTATATTTGTCATTATCGTCCAGATCGTCGCGGCGCGTCTTGTAATCCAAGCCGCGGCCGAACTCCGCGCTCGCGCCTCTCCGGCCAAGCGGGGCGGACTTTTCCTGCCAAAACAGCATCAAATCCTGCCAAACCAGCCTCCGGGTCAATCAATCCAGGCGAGGGCGACCGCCGCAGCGCCGCCGCCGGGTCTCGTCCGACTCCCCGCCGGGTGGCCAGCAGCCCCCGCTCCACGGCTGCGGCGTTCCACCGAGTCGCATCGAACATAGCAAGAACAGAAACAGAATACAATTTGGCCGGGGGCTGGCCGCGGTCGAGCTAGCGCCGCCGCCTCAGCTCGCGCTTCCAGTCGAGCTCCGTGGGCTTGGGCAGGCTATTGTCGGTCGGTGCCTCGTCGACCAGCTCGAGCTCAGGGTTTCGCACATGCTCGCCGTCGCGGTGGAGGCACATGAGGCAGAGGCAGCGCTTGCGGACGTCGTCGAAGCGGTCGGCCCAGCCCCGGCGCCGGAACCGCCACCACAAGGCATGGCTGCTGAAGATGGCGACCCGGCCGCACCGGAGGCAGGTGAGCCTGATCGCGCTGTGCCGCACCGCCGCGTCGAACAAGTCTTTCAGCGGATAGATGGAGGGCAGGTCGGCCACCAAGAACGGATAGCGAACTAGCGGCCGATTCGGTACGCGCCGTTCCTGCCAAAAAGCGTGCTTATTCTCCCTGTTCCGCTTGAAAGCACGTCCACTCGTCTCGGCCTCGTCGCCAATCCGCCCAAGCATCAACGCCCCGAAGACCGTTGGCAACGGCGAATGCTAAAAGGCCGGAGCTTCCGCCCCGGCCTCTTCAAACTGCCCGGCTCCAATCCCCACCTGGAGACGATTCATTTCACGCGTTCGACCTGCTCGAACTCGAGCTCGACGGGGGTGGCACGTCCGAAGATCGAGACGCCGACCTTGACGCGGCCGCGGTCGAAGTCGAGCTCTTCGACCATGCCGTTGAAGCTGGCGAAGGGGCCGTCCAGCACCTTGACGCTGTCGCCGATCTCATAGTCGACGCTGATCTTGGTCTTGGGGGCGGCGGCGGCGGCTTCTTCCTTGGTGTTGAGGATGCGGGCGGCCTCGGCGTCGCTGATCGGCTGCGGCTTTCCGCTCGAGCCTAGGAAGCCGGTCACCTTGGGGGTGTTCTTGACGAGGTGATAGACGTCGTCGTTCATGCTCAATTTGGCGAGCACGTAGCCGGGGAAGAACTTGCGGTCGGACGTGATCTTCTTGCCGCGGCGGACCTCGGTCACCTTCTCGGTCGGCACCTCGACCGCCTCGACGAGCTGCACGAGGCCGAGGCGCCGGGCTTCGGACTGGATGGCGTCGCGCACCTTGTTCTCGAAGCCCGAATAAGCGTGGATGATGTACCAGCGGGACATAGGCGGAGGGTTCCTTGGGACTCTTGTCTCTCGTCGCGGGAGCGGGGGGAGCGGGTGGGGGCGGCTCGCAGGCGCCTAGCCGATCAGCGCCAGCAGCGCCTTGACGATGGCGTGGAAGGCGGAATCGACGCCGAAGAAGAAGAAAGCGAGGATCGTCGTCATGATCACCACCATCATCGCGGTGGCGACGGTCTCCTTGCGCGTCGGCCAGACGATCTTGGCCGATTCGGCGCGCACCTGGCGCAGGAAGTCGGAGGGGTTGACCTTGGCCACGTCGGTTCAAGTCCTGTCGGGGGCAGCCGCCGGGGACCGGAGGGTCCGGTCAGCCGAGCTTTTGCCGATGCAAGCGAGCGAGTGGAGATAGCGTCGGCCGGGGGGGAAGGCAAGGGCGGCGGGGCGGTGCGGATCGGAGAGCGGGCGGCGCCGAAGCGGAGAAAGCGCCGTCGCGGGAGTGAATCCCGTGACGTCGAACGCGCTCCGTGCGTCGGCCGGCGGCTGCGCATGCCCTTGGGGCACCGCCGGATAAACCCCGGTTATCCGGCTTGCTTCGGTTTGGCAGGAGTGGAGGGATTCGAACCCACGACCCTCGGTTTTGGAGACCGATGCTCTAACCGGACTGAGCTACACTCCTCCGAGCCGGAAAATCGGGACTAGCGACGGCCGCCGGAGCACGCAAGGGGCTTGTCCCCGCTCGCGGCGCGCGCCCCAGCTCGTCCCTACGCCGCGATGTCGTAGGGCTGGATCTCGCCGGTCAAATAGAGGCTGCGCGCCTTGGCGCGGCTGAGCTTGCCCGAGCTGGTGCGCGGGAGGGTGCGCGGCGGCACGAGCTCGACCACGCAATTCATGCCGGTGATCGCCCGCACCCGGTCGCGGATCGCTTCCCTGAGCCGCGAGCGCTCGTCGGCGTCCGAGGTGCGGCACTGGACGAGGACGGCGGGAGTCTCCTCGCCGCCCGGCGTGGTGATCGAGAAAGCGGCGATGTCGCCGGCCTTGAAGCCGGGGAGCTGCTCCACCGCCCATTCGATGTCCTGCGGCCAGTGGTTCTTGCCGTTGATGATGATCATGTCCTTGGCGCGGCCGACGATGTA
>JAXDOX010000013.1:0-114072 GCA_034668625.1 Sphingomonadales bacterium | reverse complement strand
GGCATCTATTTCATCGTCGACCACGAGGCCGGCAAGGGCGTCGGCGCCTCGGTCACCTCGACCCTCCACCGCATCGAGAGCGGCCTGGTCAGGCGCGAAGTCGAAGCCGCCGGCTTCCGCCTCGAAGCCCAAAGTCCCCTCCTCCGCCACCGCGCCGACGACCACAGCCAGAAGGTCCAGGAGACCGGCATCCGGGGCAAGACCGACCAGTTCGTGCTGCGCTTCAGGAAGCCGCGGCGCTAGCTCTCCCCCTCCCTGCACGCAGGGAGGGGACGGGGTGGGTAGGCTCGAGCGAGACCAGCCGGGCGGAATTGGGCGAAATGGCTGGGCAATCCGGACCGGCCCCGAAGGCAATCTCATCGTGGTGGACGTCCTGCTCGAACGCACCCACCCCTAACCCCTCCCTGCGTGCAGGGAGGGGGATGATCGGCCGGCAGCGCCCCCCTCCCTGCACGCTGGGAGGGGATGGGGGTGGGTACGCCTGAGCCAGACCACCCGGCCGAACGTCTTGCCTCATCGCTTTTGCGCGCGCATCTTGCCCCAGTGCCACGGATTCCGCCGCGTCTTACCCGGTTCGCCCGAAAGCTGCGTAGCGACGCCACCCCGCACGAGCGGACGGTCTGGCGGCTTATCCGTCATCACCGGCCCCGCTTCACCCGTCAGCTCGTCGTCGGGGACTTCATCGTGGATCTCGCATGCCGGGAAGCCAGGCTGGCAGTGGAGCTGGACGGCAGCCAACACCTGGACGCCGCGGCTGAGGATGCGGCGCGGACGGCTTTTCTCGAGTCGCTCGGCTGGCGCGTCATCCGCTTCTGGAACAGCGAAGTGGCTGAGAATCCGGACGGCGTGGCGGAGGCAATTCTCGTTGAGGTGGACAGGTTGCTCGGGCTCTAGAGCCCCCCTCCCTGCACGCAGGGAGGGGACGGGGGTGGGTAGGCCTGAGCAAGGCAGGCCGGGGGCGGATCGGCCGAACGGTTGGGGCGGCCCTTACGAGCGGCGAGGGCGATGGCGTTGAGGTGATATCTGCTCGAACGCACCCACCCCCAGCCCCTCCCTGCGTGCAGGGAGGGGAGTGTCTAGCCTCGGTTCCTGACGTAGCTGCCGGGCGCGGGCTCGATCGCTTCGAGCTTGCCGCCGCCGGGCGTCCGCGCCGCCACCTTGTCCGCTTTGCCGCCGTCGCTGAGCAGGCTCTGCCATTCCGGCCACCAGCTGCCGTCGCGTTTCTCGGCGCCTTCGAGCCACGCCTCGGCTGCCTCGGGCAGGGCGTCGTTCACCCAGTAACCGTGCTTGTTGGCGCTGGGCGGGTTGATGACGCCGGCATTGTGGCCGCTGCCGCCGAGCAGGAAGCGGACCGGGCCGCCGAACAGGCGGGCGCCGCGATAGGTGGCGGCCCAGGCGGAGACGTGGTCATCCTTGAGGCTGATCGCGGTGAGCGGGGTCTGGACGGCGCCGAGGTCGATGGGGATTCCGTCCAGCTCCAGCGCGCCCGCTTGGGTCAGCTTGTTGTCGCGCAGCACGCCCTGCGCCCATTCCAGCAGGAAGGCGCGCGGGATGTGGGCGCCGTCGGCGAACCAGTAGAGGATGTCGCTGGGCGGCGCCTCGCGATCGAGCAGATAATGGTTGACCACCGACGACCAGATGAGGTCGTTGGCGCGCACCGCCGAGAACAAAGCCTGCAGGTCCTGCGCGGCCATGAAGCCCTTGTGGAGCAGGTGGCGCTCCATCGCGCGGAGTTGCTCGGGCTCGGTGAAGGTCGCCCAGGTGCCAAGCTCGGAGAAATCGAACAGGCTGCCGATCGCGGTGGCGGAAGCGACGCGGTCCCCCTCCCCTTTGGCGGCGAGATAAGCGAGCGCGATGCCGACCAGGGTGCCGCCCATGCAGAAGCCGAACAAATCGGCTTGGCGCTCGCCGGTCGCCTGCTCGATCGCGTCGAGCGCTGCGACGGGGCCTTGGCGGATGTAGTCGGCGATACCCTTGTCGGCGAGCTCCGGCCCTGGATTGACCCAGGAGATGACGAAGACATTGTGGCCCTGCTCTACGAGCCAGCGGATCAGGCTCGATCTGGGCTGGAGGTCGAGGAGGTAATATTTGTTCACCAGAGGCGGCACGTAGAGGAGCGGCCGCCGGTACACCTCGTCCGTCGTTGGGGCATATTGGATGAGCTGCATGAGCTCATTCTGGTAGACCACCGCCCCGGGGGTCGCGGCGAGGGTGACGCCCAACTCGAAATCTTCGCTCGCGCGGCGGCGGACCAGCCCTCCGTCCTCCGCCGCGTCGGCAAGCAGATTGGCGAGGCCGGAGAGGAGGCTGATCGAGCCGGTGTCGATGGCGCGGCGCAGCGCTTCGGGGTTGGTGAGCGGGAAGTTGGCCGGCGAGAGGGCATCCAGATATTGCCGGGTGAAGAATTCGACCCGGGTGCGGGTCGCCTCGTCCAGCTTGGAGCCCTCGACCATCTCCATGGCCCGCCGGGCGGTCAGGAGATAGGCCTGCTTCAGATAGTCGAAGGCCGGCTCTTCCGACCAGGCGGGGTCGTTGAACCGGCGGTCGCCGCGTTCGGGCGCGGCGAGCGGCTCGCCCTTGTGCCCGGCGGCGCGGGCGGCAGCCTGGCCCCAGAGCTTCATCCAGTCCGCGGCGGCTTGCTGCTGCGCGCGGATCATCTCGCCCGGATGGGTGAGGAGGTGCGCGGCATAGGCGCCGAAGGCGCGCGCAGGAGCGGCGGGGTCGAAGGGCTGCGGGACGTGAGGGTCAATGGCCCGCTCGGCGGACGCGCCAGCGAGACGGATCGCGTTGGCGACCACCTGACCCCACGCATCGGCCAGCTCCGACGGGCTCGGAAGACTCTCCGGCAGCTTGAAGACCTTGGTATCCGCCATCGGCTCCTTCCTTAGAAGCCGGACGCTCAGAGCGCCATCAGCTCCTCGAGCGCGCCGCAGCGGCGGGGGCTCATGTAGAGAAAGACGAGGGCGCGGTCGGGGTTCCGCGAGGCCCAGCCGGCCTCCGGGTCGGCGGGCGTGCGAAAATCCGCATCCCTGTCGCGAGCCATAGCGCCGAATTCGGTGGCCGTCGCATTCGCCTGAGCCTCGAACATCGTCGCTTCCTCTTGAAGGGGATGAGCCTCTCTCTCATAAGGGCCAGGCGGAAACCATCGGGAATGTCCCGGAACCGCTGTGCGGAAATTCGCATATGGCCGAGTTCGACTGGAACGACCTCAGGAGCTTTCTCGCCGTCGCGCGGACCGGCCGGCTGACCGCGGCGGCGGCGCGGCTCGGCATCGACCATTCCACCCTGTCGCGGCGGCTCGCGGGGCTGGAGCACAGCCTCAAGGCCAAATTGTTCGACCGCAGCCCGTCCGGCTATGGCCTCACGGGGGCCGGCGCGCGGCTGCTGCCGATCGCCGAACAGATGGAGCGGCTGGCGCTCGGCGCCGGCGAGAGCGTCGGCGGGACGGCGGCGAGCGTCGAAGGTATCGTCCGCATCGGCGCGCCGGGCGGCTTCGGCAGCTGGTTCCTCGCGCCGCGTGCGGCCCGGCTCAGAGACGCCTACCCGCAGCTTCGAGTTCAGCTAGTCGCCGCTTCCTCGCAATTCAGCCTGGCGAAGCGCGACGCCGACATCGTCATCACCGTCAGCCGGCCGCCGGCCGGGCGGCTGACGGTCAGCCGGCTGATCGACTACGACCTCGCTCTCTACGCCGCGCCCTTTTACCTAGACGCCCACCCGCCGATCTCGCGGACCGCCGATCTCGGCCGCCACCGCTTCGTCTCCTATATCGAAGACCTGCTCCACTTCCCCGAGCTCGATTTCCTCCGCCACGTCGCCCCGGAGGGCGCGGCGGCGCTGGAGACGAGCAACATCTTCGGCCAGTTCTTCGCGACGCGCGCCGGCGGCGGCCTGTGCGTCCTCCCCGGCTTCCTCGCCGGCGCCGAGCCGGGGCTGGTCAGGGTGCTCCCCGAGGAAGTGAAGCTCACCCGCAGCCTCTGGATGATCGTCCACCAGGACCAGGCCGAGCTCGCCCGAATCCGCGCGGTCGCGCGCTTCCTGCGCGACGCCGTCGAGGCCGAGCGGAGCCTGTTCAGCCTGCCCTGAGCCGCCTCCCTGCTAGACGAAATAGGCTGCCGCGGCGGTCGCGGCGCCGATCAGCAGGGCGCCGAACAGGCCGAGCAGCGAGGTGAGGAACGAGCCCTGCTGGCGGCGCTGGAAGCTGCCGCGCTTGCCCGGCTTTCCGAACAGCAATTCGATGAGCCCGGCCGCCCAGCCCGCCGCCAGCGACCCGAGGAAGGTGACGACCGCGGCGCCCGGATGGCGGGGCGCGAGCACGAGGGGGAGGATGAGCGCGAAGGGCGCCATCATCGCCATGGCGGCGAGCAATTTGTCGCGGCGGACGATGCCGCGCGGCACCGGCGAGACGGCGAGCAGGTCCGGCGCCTCCTCCGCCGAGATGGTGAGCCAGGCGAGGCTTCCGCACAATTGTCCCGCCGCGATGGCGCCGATGGCGGCGAGCACCGGCACCCGGAATTGCTCGGCGCCGCCGGTCCCCTTGAGGGCGAAGAAGACGAGGGGAAGCAGATAGATGAGCCGAAGCAGCATGCTGAAGAGGATTTCCGGCTCGCGCCGCAGCAGCCTGAGCTCCTTCGCCACCACCGCGCCGGTGAGGCCGGAGGCGAAGACTGCGGCGGTGCGGCGCCCCGCCTTGCGGCTGGGCGGGGTGCTGCGTTCGCCGGCGCTCTGCCAGCTCCTGAGGAAATGAGTGCGCAGCAGGGTCGAGGCGACCCAGAAGACCGAAGCGGCGACGGCTAGGCAGGCGAGGAGCGGCACCACTTCGCCGAACAGCGCCCGCGCCGGCCAGGCGGACCAGCCCTCGACGCCCCAGCCGGTGCGCCGCATCCAGGCCGAGACGGCGCTGAACCGGCTGCCCCGCATCGCGCCGTTCGAGCTCAGCTGCGAGAGGAGGAAGATGAGGCCGCCGAGCATCGCCGCGATGATCTGCCCGACCGACTTGGCGCCGCGCGCGCCGAGGCTCCTCACCAGCGCGATGGCGAGGCCGATGCCGAACGCGGCGGCGATCACCGCCATGGCGGCGATCACCGGCACGACGGCGAGGAGTCGCGGGTGTCCCCAGAGCGCCGTCGGCAGAGCGAGCGGCAGAAGCAGGACCGAGAAGGTCGCCGCCGCCGAGCCGGCGACGCCGAGCAGCTTGGCGGAAAGCACCCTTCCCTCCGGCAGCGGCGAGGACAGGAGCAGATCGAGGTCGCCGGCGGTGTAGAGCGTCCGCTGCCCCCCGAGCAGGCCCTGGGTCAGCATGAAGGTGAAGAGCAACACGAGCGCCGCACTTCCCCCGACCAGGAAGCGCGGCGACGGGACCAGCAGCAGGTCGGCGAGCAGATAGGCGACGAAGATTCCGAAGCCGGCATAGGCGGCTAGCAGGACGAGCCGCAGGATGGTGCGACGGCGGCTTCCCCGGGCGTGGCGGAAGGCGAGGCGGATCTCGTGCAGCGCCAGCCAGGGGAGCGACCCCGGCTCAAGCCACCGCATGATGCCCGCCGGTGAGGTCGAGGAACAGCTCCTCGAGCGTGAGCTCCGACGAGCCGGCGCGCTGGCGCAGCTCGGCGAGGGTGCCTTCCGCGAGCAGGCGTCCGCTCTGGATGATGCCGATCCGGTCGGCGAGCCGCTCGGCGACCTCGAGGATATGGGTGGTGACGATCACCGTGGCGCCCGCCTTCACCTGCGCTTGGAGCATATCCTTGACCGAACGCGCCATGGCGGCATCGAGGCCGGTCAAGGGCTCGTCGAGGATCAGCAGACGGGGCTTGTGGATCAGCGCCCCGGCGAGGGCGACCTTCTGCTTCATGCCGCGCGAGAAGCCTTCGCATCGCGTCGCCCGATCGTCCCAGAGGCCGAGCCAGGTCAGCAGCCGCTCCGCCTCCTCGGCCGCCTCGGCGCGCGGGATCGACCAGAGCCCGGCGACGAAGGCGAGATATTCGAGCGGTGTCAGCTTGTCGTAGAGCATCGGCTCGTCGGGCAGCCAGGCGGTGATCGCCTTGGCCTTGAGCGGCCGGCGCAGAGCGTCGATGCCGAAAATGCGGATCGAGCCCGCATCCGGCGCGGTCAGCCCGACGACCATGCGAAGCGTTGTCGTCTTGCCGGCGCCGTTTGGGCCGAGCAAAGCGTAGAGCTCGCCGGCCTCGACGCTGAGGTCCATGTCGACGATCACCGGCTTGTCGAACGCTTTGGCAAGGCCGCGCACTTCGAGGGCGGGCGAGGGCGGCGCGGCGGAGTCGGTTATTTGCGGAGGGTTGTGTTCGGCCATGGAGAGACCGTGGCAGGCGCGCGCGCCTTTTGGAAGCGGCTCCCTTCACCCGGCGCGGGGGCTGCGCTATGCCGCCGTCGTCTCCGGGGAGAATCGCCGAGTGATCAAGCCTTTCGCAATGCTGCCGGTTCTGGCGATACTCGGCGGCTGTGCCGGCTATGCGAGCGACTATTGGAAGTCGAAGGACAAGCTCGTCGGCCCGCAAATGGCGCGCTACGGCCTCACCGGCAGCCAGGCGCAGTGCGTCAGCGGCCGGCTGAAGGAGAATCTCAGCGTCTGGCAGCTGCGCCAGCTCGGCGACCTCGCCGGCCGGCTCCAGTCGGGCGGGCAGAATCCCAGCGCGCTGGGTCCGCGCGACTTCCTCTACGTCGCGGGCCTGGTCAAGGACCCCAAAATCGGGGTCGAGGCGGGCCATGCGCTCGACGCCTGCGGCGCCACGGGCGGCCCTCCCGTCCGTACCGCCGCCGACACGGCGCCCTCCCCCGCTCCGGGCGTGCCGACTCCGGCCGCGCCGGCGGCGGCCGCGCCGCTCTGGGTCAATCTCGGCACCGCGGCCAGCGGCCAGGCGATCTCGGTCGATGCCGCCAGCCTCGAGAACGCGCCGGGCTGGCGCCAGGGCTGGTTCCGCCTCGCCAATCCGGGGGAGAACGGTCCCGGCGCGCTTTCCTATCACCTCAAGGTCGATTGCGCGGCCCACGCCATCACCGCGACCGGCGGCCGCAAATATGGCGCGGGCGGCGAGATCGTCGAGCAGAAGGACTATGACAAGCCGCAGGGTCCGCTGCCGGTCGAGGCCGGGACGGTGATGGAAGTGGCCTATCGGGGCCTGTGCAGCTGAAGGCCATGGCCGAAGACAAGGGCGCCGCCGCCCACCACTTGAAGCGCAGCGCCGATGCGGTCGCGACCGCGACGAGCGAGCTCAGCGACAGCGCCGATCGCCGCACCCTGCTCGCCGCCGACCGCACCCTGCTGGCGGCAGAGCGGACCTATGCGGCCTGGGTGCGGACGGCGCTGGCGGCGCTGGCGAGCGGCGTCGGCGGGCGCGCCCTGCTCGCGAAAGCGGTGCCCGACTGGCTTGGCCGGGCGACGGCGAGCGTGCTCATCCTCTTCGCGGCTTTCTGCCTGGTGGCGGCGGTGTGGCGGCAGCTGCAGCGCGGAGTCCCACCGCCGCACCCCGATCTGAAGCCGGTGCCGCATGGCTTCCTGCTCTTCTTCAACGGCTTCCTGCTGCTCGTCTGCGCGGCGGCGTTGCTCGGGATGTGGATCGGGTGAAGCTATGGCGGCCTCTTCGCCGAAACCTGGATCAGGCAGGCCTCGACCGCAGTCGCCGCGCCCCGAGGGCATCGTCGAGGCCGAGCTCGATCCCGACCACAAGCTCCCGACCGCGACCCGCCTGTCACGACTATGTCGCCCGCGCCACGGCCCGGCTCGCCTTCGTCGAGGCGCATGCCGACCAGATGGCTGACTGACACCAGAGCGGGCTATTCGACCGTGACGCTCTTCGCCAGGTTCCTCGGCTGGTCGACGTCGGTGCCTTTCGCCACCGCCACGTGGTAGGCGAGGAGCTGGACCGGGATCGCGTAGACCAGGGGTGCGATCAGAGGGTGGACCTTGGGCATTTCCAGGCTGGCGACGAGCCGGTCGTCGCCCGCGGCGGCGAGGCCCTCGGCGTCCGAGATCAGGATCACCTTGCCGCCCCGCGCCTGCACCTCCTGCATGTTCGAGACGGTCTTCTCGAACAGGGGCCCGGAAGGGGCCAGGACGATGACCGGGACATTGTCGTCGATCAGCGCGATCGGGCCGTGCTTCATCTCGCCGGCGGCATAACCTTCGGCGTGGATGTAGCTGATCTCCTTCAGCTTCAGCGCGCCTTCCATGGCCATCGGATATTCGGGGCCGCGACCGAGATAGAGGACGTCCCGCGCCCCCGCGATGAAGGGGGCGAGCCGCTCGATATCCTCGTCATGGCCGAGCGCTGCGTTCATCGCCGCCGGGGCTTCGGAGAGGTGCTCGACGATCTCCCGCTCCTCCGCCTCGCTCATCCGGCCCTTGTCCCGGGCGACCTTGGCGGCGAGCGCGGCGAGGACGGCGAGCTGGCAGGTGAAGGCTTTCGTGGACGCGACGCCCACTTCCGGCCCGGCGTGGGTGGGCAGCAGCAGGTCCGCCTCGCGCGCCATCGTGCTGGTCGGCACATTGACCACGACGGCGATGCGCTGGCCCTCGGCGCGGGCGTGGCGCAGCGCCGCGAGCGTGTCGGCCGTCTCGCCGGACTGGGAGATGAAGAGGGCGAGGCCGCCCGGCTCCAGCACCGGCTGGCGGTAGCGGAACTCGGAGGCGATATCGAGCTCGACGGGCACGCGGGCGAATTGCTCGAACCAATATTTGGCGACCATGCCGGCGTAGAAGCTGGTGCCGCAGGCGACGATCGTGATGCGGGGCACGTCGGCGAACGACCAGTCGATGTCGGGCAGCGCCACCTTCTGCTCGAAGGGCCGGAGGTAGGAGCCCAAAGTTTGGGCGACGACGATCGGCTGCTCGAAAATCTCCTTCCGCATGAAGTGGCGGTGATTGCCCTTCTCGACCGCCGCCGCCGAGGCGCCGGAATTGACCTCTTGGCGAGTCACCGGCTCGTCGTTGCGGTCGTAGACCTGGACGCTGTCATGGCCGATCACCACCCAGTCGCCCTCGTCGAGGTAGGAGATACGCTGGGTCAGCGGGGCGAGCGCCAGCGCGTCTGAGCCGAGATACATCTCGCCATCGCCGTAGCCGACGACCAGGGGCGAGCCGAGACGGGCGCCGATCAGCTTGTCCGGATGGCGGCGGAACAGGATGGCGAGGCTGAACGCGCCCTGGATCCGCTTCAAGGTGCGCGAGACCGCCTGTTCCGGCGTCGCGCCGCGCTCCAGCTCGCGGGTAACGAGGTGGGCGACGACTTCGGTGTCGGTCTCGGACTCGAACTTGCGCCCTTCCGCCAGCAACTCATCCCGCAGCGGCCGGAAATTCTCGATAATGCCGTTGTGGACGAGCGCCACTTCCTCGGTGGCGTGGGGATGGGCGTTGCCGGTGGTCGGCGCGCCGTGGGTCGCCCAGCGCGTGTGCGCGATGCCCGTGGTGCCGGACAGCGGATCGGCGGCAAGCACCCGGGCGAGATTCTCCAGCTTGCCTTCGGCGCGGCGCCGCTCGAGCCGTCCGTCGACGATCGTGCAGAGGCCGGCGGAATCGTAGCCGCGGTATTCGAGCCGCCGAAGCCCGTCCATGAGCCGCGGCGTCACTTCCTCCCGCCCGACGATGCCGATGATCCCGCACATTTTCGAACGATGCTCCTGCGCCGCGACGGCGCCGATGTAGCGGCTCGTCGCGTCCGGTCCTAGGGGGCGGCGCCCACGTGTCGGTGATTTAGGCGCTCAAGGGCCCAATCGGGTGTGAAGCGAGACGCAGGGGCCGGCTTCTGATAGGCTGCCGGGGCAATGACGGGGGAAATCGATGGCGCTCATTGCCTTGCTTCTCGCCCTGGCGGCGGCCCAATCGCCGCCGCCGCAGGCCGCGCCGCCGGCTCCGATCGTCGCGCTCTCCGACGATCAGGGCGAGCTCGATCGAGCGGTCACGCTCATCCACGACGGCAAGCCCGCCGAAGCCATTGCCGTGCTCGACGCGCTCAATGACCGCAACGACCGCATCTACGCGCGGGAGACGAAGCAGATCTATTGTGCCCGCTCCGCGGCGGAAGGCATCCTCTACGCCGGCATGGCGGCCCAACGGAAGAAGCCGGCGGTGGTGACGCCGCAAACCTATTGCTACGGCATCTTCCTCAAGGGCTTCGCGCTCATCGACCTTCATCGGTCCGACGAGGCCAAGGTCTATCTCGAGCGGGCGGTCGCGCTCGCCCCCAACAACTCGCATTTCATCGGCGAGCTGGCCGAATGGTACAAGAGCCGGCGCAACTGGAGCCAGGCGCGCGAGCTGTTCCAGCGCGCTCTCGGCGCCGCTGAATTCTCGCCGCAGGACCACAAGGACTTCGACAAGAGGCGCGCCTTGCGCGGCCTCGCCTTCATTCTCGTGGAGGACGGCAAGCTGGACAAAGCGGAGGCGCTGTACCGCCAATGCCTTTCGATCGATCCGAATGACGAGAGCGCGAAGGCCGAGCTCGACTATATCGCCCAGCAGCGCGGCAAGAAGATCTAGCCTCTCTTCTTCCGCGCCGACATGGCGGCCCGGAAGCGGGCGGCCCAGCCGGGCCTTGCCTCCTGCTTGCCGCGCGCGACCGCCAGCGCGTCGGACTCGACGTCGGCGGTGATCACCGAACCCGCCGCGACGATCGCGCCCGCGCCGATCGTCACCGGCGCGACCAGGGCCGAATTGGAGCCGATGAACGCCCCCTCCCCGATCGACGTGCCGTATTTGAAGAAGCCGTCGTAATTGCAGGTGATCGTGCCGGCCCCGACGTTCGCGCCGGCCCCCACCTCGGCGTCGCCGAGATAGGTGAGGTGGTTGGCCTTGGCGCCCTTGCCGAGCTTGGCCTTCTTGGTCTCGACGAAATTGCCGACCCTGGCGCCCTCGCCGATTTCGGAGCCCGGACGCAGCCGGGCATAAGGCCCGATTACGGCTCCGGAAGCGATGCTCGCGCCTTCGATGTGGGTGAAAGCGCGGATTCGGACGCCCTCGGCGATGCGGACGCCTGGGCCGAAGACGACGTTGGGCTCAACGATCGTGTCGCGGCCGATCTCGGTGTCGTGGCTGAACCACACCGTCTCCGGCGCCAGCAGGCTCACTCCGTCGGCCATCGCCCGCGCCCGACGGCGGCGCTGCCAGATCGCCTCGACCTCCGCCAGTTCGCCGCGGCTATTGATGCCGGCGACCTCTTCCGAACCGGTCTCGATGACTGCCGAGGAACGCCCGTCCGCGGCGGCCAGCATGACGATGTCGGGGAGGTAATATTCGCCGGCCGCATTGGCGTTGCCCACCCGGTGGAGGAGCGGCCAGAGATCCTTCGACCGCACCGCCATCAGGCCCGAATTGCACAGTTCTACGGCGCGCTCCGCCTCGCTTGCGTCCTTGTGCTCGACCATCTTGTCGATCGTGCCGTCGGCACGGGCGAGGATGCGGCCGTAGGCGGCGGGATCGGCGGGGTGGAAGCCGACCACCACGGCGGCCGGCGCATCGGCTGCGCGGAGGCGGTCCAGCATACGCGTCATCGTCGCCGCCTCGACCAGCGGCGTGTCGCCGTAGAGGATGAGGACATCGCCCTCGAACCCCTTGAGCGCATCCTCCGCCTGGAGGACGGCGTGGGCGGTGCCCTGCTGCGGCTCCTGCAGGGCGACGACGCCGCCGTGGCGCGCGACAAGGGGTTCGACCTGCTCGCGGCCGCTGCCGATCACGACCACCGTCCGCGCGGGAGCGAGCGCGTCGACGCTCGCCAGCAGATGCTCCAGCATCGGCCGTCCGGCGAGCGGATGAAGGACCTTGTGGAGGTCCGACTTCATCCGCGTCCCCTTGCCGGCGGCGAGGATTATGGCGGCGACGGGCCGTTCCTTGCTCATGGCGCGGCAATCGCACGATAAGGTTGAAACTTCCACTCATCGTGGCGCAGGGGCGCGGCGATGAGCCTTAGCCCCTTCGACGTCGTCGCCTTCGACCTGGACGGCACGCTGGCGGACACCGCCGAAGGCGGGCGCGAAGCTCGCCATCTGCACCAACAAGGCGGAGCGGTTGATTCACCTGCTCCTCGATGCGCTCGGCTGGCAGGGCCGCTTCGACGCCGTGGTCGGCGGGGACAGGCTGGCGGTGAGGAAGCCCGACACAGCGCCGCTCCTCGAAGCGGTGAGGCGGGCCGGCACCGCCCGCGCCGCCTTCGTCGGCGATTCGATCACCGACGCCGGCACCGCCCGCGCCGCCGGCCTGCCGTTCGTCGCGGTCAGCTTCGGCTTCTCCGACCGGCCGGTGGAGGCCCTCGGCGCCGACGCCGTGATCGACCGCTATGAGGAACTGCTGCCCGCACTACGCCGGCTCTGATCAGCGCCGCGCCTTCCGCCACAGATGCCGCGCCAGCATCAGCGGCGGCATACGTAGCCAGTGGGAGCGGAGGTAGAAGCCGAAGCGGAGCGCGCGGTGGGTCGGGCGGCCCCAGCCGTCGCGGGCGAGGAGGCGCGACTTGAAG
Source organism: Sphingomonadales bacterium (assembly GCA_034668625.1). GTDB lineage: Bacteria > Pseudomonadota > Alphaproteobacteria > Sphingomonadales > Sphingomonadaceae > Allosphingosinicella. Next base: position 101,614 of record JAXDOX010000013.1, on the reverse strand, counting down.
AGCGGATCGGCGCCGTCCCGGACGCGCCAGCCTTCCGGCACAGGCGTGCCGTAGAGGTCGTTGGCGAGGCGGCCGGCGCGGTGGACGGCGGAGAGGAGGCCGTGGCGCGCCGCCCGGTCGTGAAGCCGCTGCCAGAAGCCCTCCGCGCCTTCGAACTCGCGCAGCAGCCGGTCGATGTCCCAGAGGTTGCGAAGGCCCCCGGCGAGGTCGCCGTCGGCGAAGAGATGGCCGGCGGCGTGGACGACCATGTCTTCCGGGCAAAGGATATGGAGGCCGTTCCCCAGCGCCACGCTGTCCGCAACCAGTGCCTCCGCGTCCGGCTTCGGCCTCGCGGTGAGCGGCAGGATGGTGTGGTGGACATCGATCATCCGGTCGCGAGTCGAATGGATGAGCGGCGGCAGTTCGTGCATCCAGCGGCGGTAATAGAGGTCGTCGTAGCTATCCTCCTTGACCCATTCCCACCCGGCGGCGAGCAGCGCCCGCTCGACCTCCGGCAGCGCCGTCCGGGGCACGAGGATGTCGAGGTCGCCGATCGAGCGGCCGGTTCCGGCGGCGAGACCCGCGGCGACATAGGCCGTGCCCTTGAGCAGGACGATCGGGAGGCCGAGCGGCGCCAGCGCCCGGCGCGCCATCTCCGCCTCCCACAAGGCTTGGGTTCGCCCGGCCTCGGCGGCGCCCCGCGCGTCCGCGAGCAGCCGCCCGACCTTGTCGGGCAGCTTCAGGCCCTTCAGCCGAAAGGCGAGGCTGCCCGTCAATGATTCGCCGCGGGCGGCAGCGAAGACCGCGATCCAGTCCTCGACCTCCGCCGCGGCCGCTGGGTCAGCCAGAAGGCGGGCGACGACGCTTGCGCTCACCGCACCTCCTCCCAAAGCCGCTCGACCAGCGCGACCGCCTGCTCGCCGGTGGCATAGTCGATGGCGCGGCCGGGAACGTTGGTCACGAGGCGGGTCAGCGCCGCAAAGCCGGGCTCGGCCAGCGCGACGTAATTGGTCGAAGCCTGGGTCAGGCGCACGAACACCTCGGCGGCCCCGACCGGCCGCACCGCCGGCTCCAGCTCACGGTCGAAGCGGGGGAAGAGGATCAAGGCGGGCGCGGCCGGCTGGTCCATCCGCGCGACGGCCTCATCGTTGGGACGGAGGTGGCGGATCGTCCCCTTGGGCGTGCCCTCAAGGAGCGGCCCGAGCCTCTCCGGGGCCACATCGGGGAACAGCGCCAGCGCTTCGTTCTTGAGGCTGACCGCGCGGGGGAAGGCGTGGAGGAGGCCATCGTCGAGGCCGACGAGGGCGAATTCGTCGCCCATGAAGCGCCAGCCGCGCTCGCCGAGCAAGGCGGCGAGCGTCGACTTGCCCGCCCCCGACGGTCCGGTGATCAGCAAGGCCCTCCCCTCCCGCTCGACCGCGGCGGCGTGGAGCAGGAGGTAGCGGCGCTGGCCCAGCGCCATCTGCAGGTTCATGCCCATTTCGGCCGCCAGCAGCCCAAGCGAGAGCGGCAGCGGCGCGGTGTCGGGGAGCCAATAATCGCCTGCGATCGCCACGGAAGGCCGCAGAAACCGCCGCCAGGGCCTGGTGGGCTCGAGGCGGACGGTGAAGTCGCACGGCGCCTCCGCCGCGGGATATCCTGCGTAGAGGCACTCGAGCTGGTCGAGCGGCCCCGCCCAGGCCGAGCCGATGCGGAACGACACCGGCCCGATGCGAAGCTCCAGCCGGCGCATCAGACGCGGCGGACCAGCCCCGCCGCCTCCAGCTCCGCCAACCGCGCGGCGATGGCGGCCGGGGCGTCGTCGGATGCGAGCTCGAACCGTTCCCCAATCCGCGCCAGCACCTCTTCGGCGTCACCGGGACGCCCGGCGAGCGCCTCCAGGATCTGCGGCGCCGGCGGGGCGAGGATGTGGGTGGTGCCCGACGGGGCGTGATAGAAAGCGGTCAGCGTCTCGAGCGCGACCGTGCGGGCCGCCTCGGGCGGGTCGGCGACGAACCGTGGTCCGGCCATGCCGGGCGCGGGATCAGCGCGGCATCTGCAGCGAGGCGAAGCAGGTGAAGCCGCTCGTCCCCGCATGCAGGCGGCCGATATATTTGACATAGGCCTGGGCGGCATCGGCATCGAGCCCGGCCGGGGTCGGCCCGTTGTGGAGCAGGGCCTTGACCTCTTCGCCGGTGAGCGGCCGCGGCGCCGGCGGGAAGGCCCCCGGTGTGCCGGGCGGGACGACGCTTCCGTCGGCGGCGATGAAATTGCCGGCCTGGTCGGGGGAAGGAACCGGAATCTGGCAGTTGAGCACCGAGACCGCGGTGTTGGCGAAGGCCGGCCGGATCGTCACCACGGTCGAGGCCGCGGCCGCCCCTAGGGCGAGAATCGTCCGCCGACTAGGCGCAAAACCCCCTTCGGAAGGGCTGGTGTGGTCGCTTTCACTCATTTCGGGCTCACTATTCCCATGCTGTTTCATAAGCGTAAAGCCCGCTTCTGGCGAGCGCGCCGGGGCGGGGCCCCGTCCCGCCCGGGGACGGTGCGGCAGGCCGTGCGCCGCACATGACAAAAAGTTCAGCGCGGCGGCGAAACGGGAGAAAAATCGTTTCGGCCTCGTTTAGGTGCCGGGCCGCCGGTGTATGGAGCGGCTTTCATCCCAAGGAGGATCGCGAATGAAGACCTTTATTTTTGCGGCCGCGCTGATGCTCGGCGGCGCCGCGATGGCGCAGGACACCACTGCCCCCGCGGGCGGCACCCCGGTTGCGCCCGGCAACGCCGCCCCCGAGCGCGATGCGCGCGGCATTCCGGTCGTCTCGGCCGAGGCCGTCGCCCCCACCGGGTACAACCAGCCGGCGCAGGTCGGACCGGCGGGCACCCTCACGCCCAATCAGCCGGCGACCAGCATGCCGCCGGCCGGCGACCTGCCGCCCTGCACTCGCAAGGTCACCGACCATTGCACGCAGACCTACGAGCGCCACCGGGCGCCCAAGGCCTGAACGGCTAAAGGGGACACGTACCGGTACGTGTCCCCTCGCCCCGTTTGCTAATCGCTTCCACTCTGCCATCAACCCGCCGACCTCAACGTTCAGCGGGAGACGGTAAGTTATGACCATCGGTTTCGAAGGGCGTGTCGCGATCGTGACCGGCGCCGGCGGCGGCCTTGGGCGCGCCTACGCGCTGGAGCTGGCCCGCCGCGGCGCCAAGGTGGTGGTCAACGATTTGGGCGGCGCTCGGGACGGCACCGGCCATTCCGACTCGGCGGCGAAGGTGGTGGCCGAGATCGAGGCGGAAGGCGGCATCGCCATGGCGAACGGCGCCTCGGTCACCGATTTCGCTCAGGTCGAAGCGATGGTCGCGAAGGCGAAGGAGGCGTGGGGCGGGGTCCACATCCTCATCAACAATGCCGGCATCCTGCGCGACAAGAGCTTCGCCAAGATGGAGATGGCGGATTTCCGCGCGGTGGTCGACGTCCACCTGATCGGCTCGGCCAATTGCACCAAGGCGGTGTGGGAGACGATGGGCGGCCAAGGCTATGGCCGCATCCTGATGACCTCGAGCTCGACCGGGCTCTACGGCAATTTCGGCCAGGCCAATTACGGCGCCGCCAAGCTTGGCCTCGCCGGATTCGCCAAGACGCTGCATCTCGAAGGCGCGAAGCACGGCATCCGCGTCAACACCATCGCGCCCACTGCGGCGACCCGCATGACTGCAGACATCTTCCCGCCTGAGATGCTGAAGCTGTTCGAGTCCGAGAATGTCGTCCCGGCCGCGCTGTTCCTCGTCTCGGAGGAGGCGCCGTCGAACATGGTCGTCGGCGCCGGCGCCGGCGTGGTCCAGGCCGCCTATGTGACGCTGACGCCGGGTTACGCCCTCCCGGAAGGACGGCGGACGGTGGAAGAGGTCGCGGCCAATTGGGAGAAGATCGTCAGCCGCGACGGCGAGATCGTCCCCCAGTCCGGCGCCGAGCAGGCGCTGCTGATCCTGAAGAGGCTGCAGGGCCCCTAGCTCCTCCCCGTTCCGGGAGGAGCAAAGGCGTATTGCACGACTAACACACCCGTGCTACACCTTCCGCTCAGGGAGGAAAAACCATGTACAGTGACAGCGATCTGGAGGCGGCGGTGGCCGCCGGGGCGTTGAGCCCCGAGGCCGCGTCGGCGCTCCGCAATTATGTCGCCGGCCGCGCCGCCAGCCCGGCGGTTGACGAGGAGCATTTCCGGCTCATCACCGGCTTCAACGACATTTTCGTCGCCGTCGCCGCGGCGATCCTGTTCTTCGCTCTGGCCTGGATCGGCTCGACGATCGGCCCACGCATCGACTTCGACGGTCCCTCGCCGATCGGCGCCGCCCTCGTCGCGGTGGCGGCCTGGGGCCTTGCCGAATTCTTCACCCGCAAGCGGCGCATGGCGCTGCCGAGCATCCTGATGCTGCTCGCCTTCGTCGGCGGCGTCGGCGCCACGGTCGGCATTTCGCTCGTCCTGCTGGTCGGGCCCGACAATCTCAACGGCAACGACCAGCTCGTCGGCGGCCTCACCGCCGCCGCCGCCGCAGTCGCCGCGGGCGCCGCCTGGCTGCACTGGCGGCGGTTCAAGGTGCCGATCACCATCGCCGCCGGCGCGGCCGCCGTGGGCGCCGTCGTCATGGCTCTCATCAAGACCGTGGTCGGCGACATGGCGGGCCAGGAGAATATCCTGCTCGGCTTCATGCTGCTGCTCGGCATCGGCGTGTTCCTGTTCGCCATGTGGTGGGACGCCTCCGACCCCGCGCGCGAGACCCGGCGCGCGGACGTCGCCTTCTGGCTGCACCTGCTGGCGGCGCCGATGATCGTCCATCCCGTCTTCAAGCTGCTCGGCCTCTCGGACGGCGGCGGCTCGGTCGGCGGTGCGGTGATCGTGCTCGGCGTCTACGTGCTGTTCGGGCTCACCGCTCTGGCGGTCGACCGGCGGGCGCTGCTCGTCTCGGCCCTCGCCTACGTGCTGTGGGCGCTGAGCCGGCTGTTCGAGCAGGCCGGCGCGGCCGAGCTCAACCTGGCCCTCACGGCTCTGGTGATCGGCTCGGCCCTGCTGCTGCTCTCGGCCTTCTGGCACAGCGCGAGGCGGGCAGTGGTGCGGCCGTTGCCGGCCGGGCTCCGTTCGAAGCTGCCGCTGCTCGACCGGCCCTCCGCGGCGGCCGCGGCGGCGGTCTAGCCTATAGAGCCAACGCAAGAGGGGCGGCACCCGCGAGGGCGCCGCCCCTTTTTCATGCCCGCGGCTCACTGACCCGAGGCAAGCCTGTCGCCCGACACGCCGTTGGCGGCGAGGGCGGCGGTCCTCCGCGCAGCGACGGCCCTGCGGGTCTCGACACGGCAAAGCTGGACGAGGTTGCGGCCATGCAGGTCCGCGTCGGAGGCAGTGCCGCAGGCGTCGCGAACGGCGACTCCGATGCGGCGGTCGAGCTCCTGACGACCGGCGGCGCTGGAGAGGTCGAGATCGGCATAATGGACGATCTGCGGCGCGGGCGCGCCCGGCTGAGCGAAAGCGGGGCCGGCGGTGAGCGTGGCGGCGAGCGCGGCGAGGGGGAGGAGGATCTTCATGACTTGTCTCCGTGAAAGATGGGAAGTTCGCCGGCCGGCTTGATCCTGCGATACTCTCGTTCCGTCCCCGACATGTAACAACGATGTTGCGCACCCATTCTGCAAAAGTGCAGAATGACTCCATGTTCGATTGGAACGACCTGCGCGCCTTCCTCGCTGTGGCCGAGACCGGGAGCACGCTCGCCGCCGGCAAGGCGCTGAGGGTCAGCCAGACCACCGCCGCCCGCCGCGTCGCCGCGCTCGAGCAGGCGCTGGGCCTGGTCCTGTTCGAGCGGCGGCAGGCGGGCTACGCGCTGACTCCGGCGGGCGAGGCCCTGGTCGCGCCGGCCCGGTCGGTCGCCGGGGCGGCGGCCGCCTTCGCCGAATCCGCGGCCTCGCAGTCGCGCGACCTTGCCGGCACGGTGCGGCTGACGACCCTGGAAATCTACGCCGCGACAATCCTCCCGCCGATCTTGCGCGACCTCCACGAAGCCCACCCCAAGATCCTGATCGAGCTCGACACCTCGGAGGAGCAGCGCGACCTCGCCGCGGGCGCCGCCGACATCGCGCTCAGGACCAGCGCCTCCCCGACCGGCGGCGGCCTGGTCGGGCGGCGCATCGCCCACGACCCCTGGACCCTCTATTGCAGCCGCGGCTATGCCGGCCTCCACCCGCGCCCCCACACGCGCGAGGATTTGCGCGCCCATCCCTTCATCGGCGGCGGCGGTCCCGGCCTCTGGCGCCGCTACCGCGCCTGGCTGCAGCGACTGGAGCTGGAGGAAGCAGTGGCGATGCACCACGACACGGCGGTCGGCCTGCTCGCCTCGGTCCGCGCCGGCTTCGGAATCACCGTCCTTCCGAGCTTCTTCGCCGAGCGCGACCCGGACCTCGTCCGTTGCGTGGATCCGACGGCCGGCGACGAGACGAGCCTGTGGCTGCTCACCCACGAAAGGGTGCGCCACACGCCGCGGGTGCGGGCGGTGATGGACTTCCTCGGCGACCGGCTGACTCGCCTCGCCCGCGAGGAGGCGCCCGAACGCCCCTATCCCTGGGCGGCGTGACGATCCCGTCTCCCCATGGGGAGAGGGGATATTCTTACTCCCCCACCACCTTGAGCAGCCGCCGCTCGATCGGGGCGAGGACAGGGCCCAGCTCGTGCCCCCGGCGCAGGATCATGCCGCTTTCCGAGATGAGTGACCATTGGCCCTGCCTGTGGCGCAGCGAGGGGCGCTTCTCGATCTTGTATTCAGGGTGCTCGGCGGTCCGGCGGAAGGCCCAGAAAGCGGCGTGGTCGCGGCCGAATTCGAGCGCATAATCCTTCCACTGCCCGGCCGCGACCATGCGGCCGTAAAGGTCGATGATCCGCGACAGCTCAGAGCGGGTGAAGCCGATCTGAGGGCTGGAGGCTCCCGGAAAAGGGTAGACAATACCCATCAGGCGCGGCCGCGCTCCTTTCTCGCTTTCTTGGGCGGCGCCTCGTCGGCGGCCTCGGGGCGGGATTGGCGCTCCTCGATCAGCTCGGCGAGACGGGCGCGCAGCTGCTCGAGCTCGCACTGAAGGATCTCCAGCTTCTGCGTCGCCGGGTCGAAGGTTTCCGAGCAAGGCGTGCCGTAGGGAAGGAAGCGGCCGGAGCTCTGCTCGGCGCTGACGAGGGTGGACCGCGCCGGAATGCCGACCATCGTCGCCCCCTCGGGCACGTCGCGGGTCACCACCGCATTGGCGCCGATCCGGGCGCGAGCGCCAACCTCGATCGGCCCCAGCACCGCCGCGCCCGAGCCGATGATGACCCCGTCGCCGATCGTCGGATGGCGCTTGCCCGCCACCCCGTCGGCCGGGTTGGTGCCGCCGAGGGTGACGTGCTGGTAGATGGTGACGCCGTCGCCGATCTCGACGGTCTCGCCGATCACCACGAAGCCATGATCGATGAAGAAGTGACGGCCGATCACCGCGCCGGGATGAATGTCGATCGCGGTCAGGAAACGTGAAAGGTGATTCACCATTCGGGCCAGAAAGAACAGCTCGCCCCGATAAAGCCAGTGGGCGGCGCGGTGCAGGCCCATGGCGAGGACGCCCGGATAGAGCAAAACCTCCCACCGGGACCGAGGAGCGGGGTCGCGCGCCTTGATCGAATCGAGATAGGCCACCAGCCCGCTCAGCATGAAACCGTCCGCACTCCCACTCTGGCCGGGCAAGATAAGGCCCGTCCGGTAAAAATTCCAGCAAAGCGCCGAAGATTCGCGTTTCGGCGCTTTTCGCTTGCGTGGCCCCGCCCCTCCCCCGCAGATCGGGGGCGGACAGACGGGGGCCTTGATGTTCGACCTTTCCCACGTATCGGTGGTCGCGATGCTGCCTTTTGTGGCGGTCGGGTTCGCCGCCCAGCTCGTCGACGGCGCGCTCGGCATGGCCTACGGCACCATCTCTTCCACCCTGCTGATCAGTCTTGGCGTCGAGCCCAAGATCGCCTCAGCCGGAGTCCATGCCGTCGAGACGTTCACGACCGGAGTCTCCGGGATCAGCCACGTAGCCCACAAGAACGTCGACTGGCGGATGTTCTTCCGGCTGGTGATACCGGGCGTGATCGGCGGCGTGATCGGCGCCTATGTGCTGGTCAACGCGCCGGTCGGCCTCGCCCGCCCCTTCGTCCTCGCCTACCTCGCCGCGATCGGAATCTGGCTGCTGTGGCGCGGCCTGATGCACAAGCACGCCGAGCGCGAGCCGAAGGTGGTGGCGCCGCTCGGTTTCATCGGCGGCTTCCTCGACGCGGCGGGCGGGGGGGGCTGGGGACCCGTCGTGACCTCCAATCTGCTCGTCCAGGGAGCGAGCCCGCGAAAGACGATCGGCACGGTCAACACCGCCGAATTCTTCCTCACGGTCACAATCTCGGCGACCTTCATCGCCGCGATGGGCGTCAAGGCCTTCACGCTGCAGACGATCGGCCTTCTGATCGGCGGGGTCGTCGCCGCCCCGATGGGGGCTCGGATGGCGAAGAGGATCCCGGCCGACACCTTGCTGACCATGGTCGGGATGGTGCTGATCGCGACCAGCCTCTACGGCCTCTGGCGGGCGCTTGCCTGAGACCGTAAGGGCGTCCGCGCGTTCGAGCAGCGAAGGAGAAAGACGATGGCGACACGCGACGATATCAGGGAGCATATGGAAGTGATCGGCGCCGACGGAGTCCATGTCGGCACCGTCGACCATGTCGATGGCGACCGGATCAAGCTCACCAAGGCCGACAGCGGCCAGGGCTCGCACGAAGGCCATCACCATTATATCTCGATCGGCCTCGTCGCCGAGGTGGAAGGCGACCAAGTGCGGCTGTCGGCGAACGCCGACGTCGCGGTGACGTTCGAGGAAGAGGAAGGCGGCTGAGCCTGTTCAGTCCTCCGCCGCAGGCCGTACCGGCGGCGGCGGTCCCCGGTCGCGGCCGTAGGAATCCGGCTGGAAGGTGAGTCCTTCCGAACCGCCCGGAAGAACGGTCAGATAGGTGATGTAGACCGGCACCGGCTCCGGCAAGTCGACCTTTTGCTCCGGCGCGCCGTCGCGCGCGGCCGGGGGACGACCCCGGTACAGCCAGGCGAGCAGCCGCGGCGCGTCGGCGAGGCGGACGCAGCCGGAGCTCAGCCGCCGGTCGGCGCGGTCGAACAGGCTCTTGTCGGGGAAATCGTGAAGGTAAATGCCGAGCCGGTTCGGCATCATGAACTTGACCGCGCCCATGACATTGTCGCCGCCGGGCCGCTGGCGGAGCCGCAGCGTCTGCCGCCCGGCGGCGACGGCGCCCCAGTTCACCGCCGAGGCCGGAATGGAACGGGCCGCGTCGCTCCAGTCGGAGAGGATTTCGAGGCGCTGCCGCGCGATCAGCCCGGGCCCATCCTTCACCACCGTCTTCGCGCGCTCGCGGGCGAGGTCCGGCGGCACGTTCCACCAGGGGTTGAGGACGACATAGCGGATGCGGCCCGCCATCACCGGCGTCTGCATCGCCGGCTTGCCCACGATGACGCGCATCGGCCCCTCGACCCGCTCCCCGTCGATCATCCACAGCCGCGCCGAGGCGGCGTCGACGATGACGTAGCGCGGCGCCGATGCGGGAATGATACGGGCGCGGTCGAGGTTGAGGCGGACCAGCGTCTCCCGCCGCGCGTCGCGATGCCGGCGGCGCCACTCGCCGTAGCCGCGGCGGAGCGCCTCGTAGAGCGGATTCAGCCGCAGCGAGGGCGCCTGCAACAGCGCACCGGCCGGCGCCCGGAGGGGGGCGAGGCCCGGCTCGGCATAGAGCGTCGGATCCGAACGCGGGGAAGCGACGTCGCGGGCATAGGCGGCATATTCCGTCGAGAGGAGGAGTTCGGCACGGGCCAAGGTCTTTGGATCGCCGCCCCAGGAGGCCTGGATGGCGGCAGCGACGTCCGCGGCGCGGTATCGGGCGGGATCGAGCCCGTCGTCACCGGCCGAGGCGAGACGGGCCGCGAGCGCCCGCGCCGCCGGCGCCGGACCCGCGGCCGTCATCCAGATCGGGCGGTTGCCGTGCGCGGCGTAGAAAGTCGCGATTTCGGGCGCGACCGCAACTCGCGCGATCCCCGCCGCCGCCTGCTTCTGGGGCGGCGGCGCGGCTGCCGGCCCGCACGCGGCGAGCGCCAGCGTCGCTGCCGGGAGGATGAGGCGCGCCATGGCGGAAGAGAGGCGCGAACCGCGGCGGATTGCAATCCCGCGCGTTCGTCTGTCCCCATACGGGCCACCGTCTGCCTTCACACCAGCTCGCCGCCGGCTTAGCCTGCAGCCTTATGCTACAGGGAATCGACTATGCGGCGAACGGCCGCGCCTATCGTGGCTTCCTCGCCGACGGCTCGGCCGGAGACCCGGCGCCCGGCATCCTCGTCGCTCACGAAGGCGGCGGCCTCACGGATCACGCCAAGGGGCGGGCCGAGCGGCTGGCCGGGCTTGGCTACGTCGCCTTCGCGCTCGATTTGTTCGGCGACCAGGCGGTGACGCTGGACGACAAGATGGCGCTGGTCCGGAGCCTCCGCGCCGACACGGCCGAACTGCGCGCGAGAGCCGCCGCGGCGCTGGAGGTGCTGACCGGCCAGGCGAGCGTCGACAAGGGCCGGCTGGGGGCGATCGGCTTCTGCTTCGGTGGCACCGCGGTGATCGAGCTGGCCCGTGGCGGCGCGCCGCTCAAGGCGGTGGTCGGCTTCCATGCGGGCCTCACTTCGGCTCCGGCCGAGGACAATCGCACGATAGGGGGCAAGCTCCTCCTCTGCCTCGGCGCCGAGGACCCGGTGGTACCGGCTGAGCAGCGGGAGAGCTTCCTTGCCGAGATGAGCGCGGCGGGGATCGACTGGCAGATGCATCTCTACGGCGGCGTCGCCCACAGCTTCACCAACCCGGAGATTGATGCCTGGGACTATCCCGGCTTCCGCTACGACGCTCGCGCAGACGCGCGCAGCTGGCGGGCGATGCGGGCCTTGTTCGAGGAAACGCTCGGCCGTTCCGCCGCGCCGGGAGACGGCGCCGGTTGAAAGGCGGGAGACGCGCCTCGTAAGGAGAGACCGGGGAGGAGCCTAGTCATGGCCGAAGCCTACATAGTTGCCGCCGCGCGGACCGCCGGTGGGCGGCGGAACGGGGCCTTGCGGGACTGGCATCCGGCCGACCTCGCAGCGGAGGTGCTTGACGCGCTGGTGGCGCGGGCGGGGGTCGATCCGGCGGCGATCGAGGACGTCGTGATGGGCTGCGTCGGCCAGGCGGGGGAGCAGGCCTTCCACGTCGGCCGCAACGCCGTCCTCGCCTCGTCGCTGCCGATCTCGGTGCCCGCCGTCACCATCGACCGCCAGTGCGGCTCCTCACAGCAGGCGATCCACTTCGCCGCCCAGGCGGTGATGAGCGGCACCCAGGACCTCGTCATCGCGGCCGGGGTCGAGTCGATGACACGGGTGCCGATGGGCCTTCCATTCACCCTGCCGCTCCAGCACGGCATCGGCACCGGCCCCTTCTCAGGCCGGATCAAGAAAAGGTTCGGGGTCGAGACGTTCAGTCAGTTCGAGGGGGCGGAGGCGATCGCGGCGAAGCACGGCCTGGAGAAGCCGGCACTCGACGCCTTCGCGCTGGAGAGCCACCGCAAAGCGGCGCGGGCGGCCGAAACGGGGGCGTTCGAGGCGGAGATCGTTCCGATCGAGGTGGCGCGGGAAGACGGGACGCGGGGGCTCCACATTCGCGACGAGGGCATACGCTACGACGCCACGCTCGAGGGCATCGCTTCCGTGAAGCCGCTCAAGGAAGGCGGGCGGATCACCGCCGCCAACGCCTCGCAGATCTGCGACGGGGCGAGCGGGGTGGTCGTAGCTTCCGAGGAGGCGGTGAAGGCCCATGGCCTCCACCCGATGGCGCGGATCGTTACCCTGACCGTCACCGGCGGCAACCCCGTCATCATGCTCGAGGAGGTGATCCCGGCGACCCGGCGGGCGCTGGCGCGCTCGGGCCTGCGGATCGAAGACATCGACCTCTACGAGGTCAACGAGGCGTTCGCGCCGGTGCCGCTCGCCTGGCTGAAGGAGGTCGGCGCCGATCCGGACCGGCTCAACGTCAACGGCGGCGCGATCGCCCTCGGCCACCCGCTCGGCGCCTCGGGCACCAAGCTGATGGCGACCTTGCTCCACGCGCTGAAGGCGCGGCGCCTGCGCTACGGCCTCCAGACTATGTGCGAAGGCGGCGGCCTCGCCAACGTGACGATCGTCGAAAGACTCGGCTGACGCGGGCGGGGCCGCTGGGCGCCGAAGGCATCGCCGGCCCTACGACGGCAAGAGCCGCACGTCGACTGTCGCCATGAAGCGTAGTAAAAACGGAGGACTCGCCGGACGGGCAGCTTCTCGAAGATCTGCTACAGCCTTCAACACAAGGCTTGGTGCCATACAGGCTTCGGCTACAGCCGCGCGATGGAACCCCTCAAGCAGTGTTGGAGCCGGGTCGGGCTATGGAGCCGGCCTGACGCTTCCGAGCGCCCCGCTGGGTGACGCACATTTTGAGCCGTCGGGGCGCGCCCGTCCGGGAGGATCGCGCCTAAGGCCGCAGCGTGTTGCGTGCAGCGGAAGAATATGAGGCCCGGGCGCGGGCGCTGCGGGAGGCGGCGAAGGGGGTGCGGCAGGCCGAGGCGCGCGACGCGCTCATCCGCTTCGCCCGGGACTATGAGGCGCGGGCAGCGGCGTTGCGCGCGCGCCGCGAGGAGCCTGGGACAGCCTGAGCGTACCGTCCTTCAGCTCCTCGTTGACGAAGCGGGCCACAGTCTCGAGGATGCGGCGGACCAAAGCGGCCGTCTCCGGCCGCTGCAGGAAGCCCGGCGGGAAATAGACCTCGCCTTTCTCGGAGCGGACCAGCAGGCCCTTGCCGACCAGGGCGTTGACCCGCCGCCGCGCGGTTTCCCGGTTGAGGCCGGTGGCCGCGGCGATCGAGCTGATGTTGGCGGACCCGACCATCTCCCGCGGCACCTGGCTCTCCAGCTTGCGCATCTCGGGCGCGAGCTCGGCGCGGGTCAGCCGCTCCGTCGTGATCGCCGCCACCGCGACCAGGATCATCGCCGTGTCGGTGTCGCGGCTGTCGCGCCGCCACAGCTCCATCAGGCGCGCGGTGAGGACCGTCACGCGTATCGCTGTCAGGCGGCTGTTGGCGTCTGCCCCGGCTGAGTCGATGCGCACGGGCATGAATGGAAGCGTCCGCCGCCCGCGCGTCCCTGTCAAGCGGCGGGCGGGCCCCAAGGGACCCGCCGCCGCAGGGAGCAGCGGCGGGCCCGCGGGACGACGCTCGTGGGGGTCGCCGCCCGCCGGATCCCAACAGCGGCTCGCGGCCGGGAAAGGAAGCCCGCTCCCGCACAATATGTGCCCCGCGGGAGGCCTTCAGCGCCGACAGGAATGGACGGCGACCCGACCCTCCCGGCGGATCGTGCAGCCTTGCGCTTCCGGTTCCCGCCAGGAGGCGGCGCGGGGGCGGGCGGGGCGGTAATGATCATAGGGGTAGCCGCGGTCGTAGAGGTAACGGACGCCGCCGCGGGCCGGCACCGCCTCGCCGTCGGCGAAGAAGCCGCCATCGGCCGCGGCGGGATATTCGACATAGTCGAAGCCGAAGCCGTAGAGCAGGCCGTCGGTCCGGAAGCCGTCGCCGCGGTGCCGATGACGGTGGGGCCCCGGCCGGGACGCACCGCTGAAGCCATGACCTGGCGCGTTCGCGGCTGCCGTAGGCGGCGCGGCGGACAAAATGGAGCGGGCCCCCGCCGGCGCGGCCACGGCGGCGGCGAGGGCGAGCACGAGCAGGGTTCGGGCCATGGCGCGGCACCTCCTGGACGCCGCTGATAGCATCGTCCAGCGCGTGCCGCGACCGCCTTCGCGCCCGGCGCGGGACAGGTCAGATGGCGAGGGCCTCGTCCGCCGCGCCGCCGCCGCGGTCGCCGCACCCGCCACCGGCGCTTGCCCGGACGGGCGGCGAGCCGCTAGAGCCGCCGGAAACGGGAGACCAAGCGATGAAGCTCGATAACTCGATCGCCGCGGTGGTGACCGGCGCCGCCTCCGGCCTCGGCGAGGCGACGGCGCGGGCGCTGGCAGCGCGCGGAGTGCGGGTGGCCGTGCTCGACCGCGACGTCGAGAAGGGGGCCAAGGTCGCGGGCGAGATAGGCGGGACCTTCGCGCAGGTCGACGTCACCTCCGACGAGGCGGTCGATGCGGCGCTCGCCAAGGCGCGCGAGGCGCATGGGCAGGAACGGATCCTGGTCAATTGCGCCGGAGTCGCCAACGCGGCGAAGACGGTCGGCCGCGACAAGGCGACCGGCGAGCCCAAGGCCTATCCGATCCACCAGTTCGAGCTCGCCATCCAGATCAACCTGATCGGCACCTTCCGGATGATCGCCCGGTCCGCCTTCGGCATGGTCGGCCTCGATCGGCTCGAGGACGGCGAGCGCGGAATCATCGTCAACACCGCCTCGGTGGCGGCGCAGGACGGGCAGATCGGCCAAGCCGCCTATTCGGCGTCGAAGGCCGGCGTGCTCGGCATGGCGCTGCCGATCGCCCGCGACCTCATGAACGAGGGGATCCGCGTCAACACTATCCTGCCGGGCGTGTTCAAGACTCCGATGGTGGCGATGATGCCGGACAACGTCCAGGAGGCGCTGGCGGCCCAGGTCCCCTTTCCCAAACGGCTCGGCCGCCCCGAGGAATATGCCCGGCTCGCTCTGTTCATCGCCGAGAATTCGTATCTGAACGGCGAATATGTCCGCCTCGACGGCGGCATCCGCATGGCGCCGCGCTGATGGGGACACCTACCTTTTCGCTGCGCGGAAAGGAGCATGTCCCCGTGGAAGCGTGTCCCTGACGGCGCTAACCGTTTGTTTCAGGCGTGGAAAATCTGGAACAGTGACGGCTTGACCGAGTTTATTGATCTATGTTCGGTCAATATGCCTCCCCCGCCCCCGCGGTTCTGATCGTCGAGGACGAGCCGCTGATCCGCATGGCGGCCGCCGATACCGTCGCCGATGCGGGTGTGGCGTCCTTCGAAGCCGCCGACGGGGGCGAGGCGCTGGAGATGCTTGCGGAGCATCCCGAGATCGCGCTCGTCTTCACCGACGTCAACATGCCGGGGATGGACGGCGTTACCCTCGCCCGCCGCGCCTCGCGCCTCCGGCCCGAGCTCGGCATCATCGTTACCTCGGGACGCGAGACGATCGCCGGCCCCGATTTGCCGCGCGGCGGCGCCTTCCTCGCCAAGCCTTACGCCGCCCGGCAATTGCTGGCGCTGATCCGCGACAAGCTCAGCCTGGCGCATTAGCCCCTACCGCTCGCCGGCCGCAGCCCTTAGGGCCTGCACCCGATGAGCGGGACCAGCGACAAGGGAAGAGGATGACCGCGCTCGCCGGGTTCTGGAGCCTCGACGGGCGCGATCCGCTCGCGCCGGCGCGCCGCATGCTGAAGGCGCAGGCGCTCTACGGCCGCGCGGATGCGGACTGGTCCGACGGCGTCGCCGCGCTCGGCCGGCGGCTCTACCCCACCTTGCCGGAAGACCGGTTCGACCGCGGCCCGGCGACCGCGGCGAACGGGCGGCTCGCCCTTGTCGCCGACGTGCGGCTCGACAATCGCGGGGAGATCGAGGCGGCGCTCGGCCTCGGCGGCGAGGCGGCGCGCCGGACGAGCGACGCCGCCTTGCTGCTGGCGGCGCTGGAGCAGTGGGACGAATCGTCGCTCGACCGGCTGGTCGGCGACTTCGCCTTCGCTCTGTGGGACGGCAAGCGGCGGCGGCTCCTCCTCGGCCGCGACTATGCCGGACAGCGGCCGCTCCATTTCCACCGCGGGCCGGGCTTTGTCGCCTTCGCGTCGATGCCCAAGGGTCTGCACGCCCTCCCGGAAATCCCCTATCGGCTCAACCAGGAGGCGGCGCTGGGATTCCTCGCCTTGATGCCCGAGAACGGCCCGGCCACCCTTTTCGAAGGCGTCGACCGGGTCGAACCCGGCCAGATCGTCGCCATCACCTCGGGCGGCCTCGCGCCGCGCAAATATTGGCAGCCGCGGGTCGACCCGATCGCACTGAAGAGCCCAGGCGACTATCAGGCGGCGATGCGCGAGCGCCTCGATTTGGCGGTCGCCGCGTGCCTGCGCGGCGCCGGCGACCGGGTCGGCGCCCATCTCAGCGCCGGCCTCGACAGCTCGGCGGTCGCCGCCACCGCCGCAATGCTGCTGCGCCCGTCAGACGGCCGGGTCGTCGCCTACACCGCCGTGCCGCGCGAGGGTTATGACGGCCCATTCGTCGCCAACACGATCGGCGACGAGGGGGCGCTCGCCGCGGCGACGGCAGCGATGCACCCGAACATAGACCACGTCCTCGTCCGCACCACCGGCCGGACGCCGCTCGACCATCTCGACCGCCAGTTCCTGCTTTACGAGCGCCCGGTGCTCAATCTGTGCAACGCGACCTGGGCGGACGCGATCAACGACGACGCGCGCGCGCGCGGCCTCAATGTCCTGCTGACCGGGCAGATGGGCAATATGAGCTTCAGCTATGCCGGGATGGAGCATCTCCCCGAATTGCTCGCCCGCGGGCGACTGCTGCGCCTCGCCGCGACCGCTTTTGCGTTGTTCCGCGGCGGCACCAGGGCGGGCACGATCGCGGCGCAGACGATCGGGCCGTTCCTGCCGCGGCCTTTGTGGCAGGCGATCGGGCGGCTGCGCGGCGGCGGCAAGGGCCTCGCCGATTATTCGCTGATCCGCGCCGAGGAGGCGGCGCTGCAGGCGCGGGCCAGCCGCCGCGGCCTCGATCTTTCCTACCGCCCGCGCCGCGACCCGGCGGCAACGCGCCTCTGGGTCCTCGCCCGGACCGATCCCGGCACTCTCAACAAGGGGACGCTGGCCGGCTGGGGCCTCGACACGCGGGACCCGACCGCGGACCGGCGGCTGATGGAATTTTGCCTGCGCGTGCCGGCCGAGCAATATCTGCGCGGCGGCATGCCGCGCGCGCTGGCCCGCCAGGGGCTCGCCGACCGCCTGCCCGACGTGGTGTTGAACGAGCGCCTCAAGGGCCTCCAGGCGAGCGACTGGCACGAAGGCCTCACCGCCGCGCGCGACGTGCTGGCGGAGGAGGTCGAAGGCCTCGCGCGCTCCCCGGCGGCGGCCGCAGCGGTGGACCTGGAACGGCTGAAGCGCCTCCTCGCCGACTGGCCGGAGGGCCGGTGGGCGGACAAGGACGTGGTCCAGCATTACCGCCTCGCTCTGCTGCGCGGAGTCTCCGCCGGCCACTTCATCCGCAAGGTGACTGGCTCGAACTGAGCGCCCTTCGCTCGTCGCCGCTGGCGGGCGGGGGGCGGAGCCTCTATCACCTCCTCATGGCGGGGGTGTTGGATGGGGTGCGGGTGATCGAGCTGGCCGGGATCGGGCCGGCGCCGTTCGCCGCGATGATGCTCGCCGACCATGGCGCCGAGGTGATCAGGATCGAGCGCGAAGGGCGGGCGCCGGTCATCCCCGCCGAGTTCGACATACTGGCGCGCGGCCGCGCCGAGACGCTCCGGCTCGACCTTTCCTCCGAAGAGGGCGCGGCGCGAGTACGGGCGCTCGCCGCCGATGCGGACGCGCTGATCGAGGGCTTCCGGCCGGGCGCGATGGAGCGGCTCGGGCTGGGTCCCGAGAATTTGTGCGCGGACAATCCGCGGCTGGTCTACGCGCGGATGACCGGCTGGGGGCAGGACGGACCGCTCGCCAGGGCCGCCGGGCACGACATCGACTATATCGCGCTGGCCGGCGCGCTCCACACTTACGGCCGCGCCGGCGGGCCGCCGGTGCCGCCGGTCAACGCCGTCGGCGATTTCGGCGGCGGCGGCATGCTGCTCGCCTTCGGAATCGTCGCGGCGATCCTCTCCGCCCGCGCCACCGGGCGCGGCAAGGTGGTCGACTGCGCGATGGTCGACGGCGCCGCCCTCCTCTCCGCCCTCACCTGGTCGCTGAAGGCGGCCGGGATGTGGCGGGACGAGCGCGGGGTGAACCTGCTCGACACCGGCCGGCCCTATTACGATGTCTACCGATGCGCCGACGGCAAATGGGTGGCGGTGGGGGCTCTCGAGCCGCAATTCTTCGGGGTGCTGAAGGACAAGCTTGAAATGGCGTCGGGCCAGCACGACAGCGGGCTGAGGGAGGAGCTCACCTCGCTCTTCGCGACGCGGCCGCGCGACGAATGGTGCGCCCTGCTCGAAGGCACCGACGCCTGCGTCGCGCCGATCCTCTCGCTCGCCGAGGCACCCTCGCACCCGCACAACCGCGCGCGCGGGACCTTCGTCGAGCGCGACGGCCTCCTCCAGCCCGCCCCGGCGCCGCGGTTCAGCGACGGGGGCTAGCCGGCGTTGTCGAGCGGCCGCACTTCGACCTTGGCGGGATCGAACCCGTCGAGCAGGCGCGCGTTGACGCCCATCCGGCCGTAATCCTCGCCCAGCGTCTTCCAGTGCGTCCCGCAGCCGCAGACCGGGCAATGGTGGATTCCGATCATCCGGTCGCCCCAGACATAGGCGATTGTCTCGCCTTCCACCCGCACCGCCTCGTCGGGATAATAAGCGACAAGCCAGGCAAGCTTGGTGCAGAGCGAGCAGTTGCACGCGCCGACCCATAAGGGCGCGTGCGGCACCTCGATCGTGACGGCCCCGCAGTGGCAGCTCCCGCGCGCGCTCATGTCGGCGGCGCAGGCTCGAGGCCGAGCGAGTCTGCTTTGGCGCGCAGCCGGCGCTCCTCCTCGAACATATAGTCGCGGAGGATCGGGGTGGCCTCGCGGCGCTTGAGGAACTGGGTCTGGTAAACACCCATCGGAGCGTCTCGGAACATCGTCAGAGAAGCGGCGAGATAGAATTGGAAGAGGCGGTAGAAACCGGCGTCATACATGGAAACGACGGTTTCGCGGTTGGCGCGATAGCGATCGTACCATGAGGCGATGGTGTGGACGTAGTGGAGCCGCCAGGTCTCGCAATCGGCCATGATCAGTTTCTCCTGCTCGCTGGCCGCGACGGTCTCGGAAAGAGCCGGCAGGTAGCCGCCGGGGAAGATGTATTTCAGCATGAACCTGTCGGTGGTGCCTGGGCCGCCCAATCGCGCCATGTGGTGGACGATGGCGATCCCGTCGTCGGCGAGCAGCGAACGGATCTTGCGGAAATAGGTGCGGAAATGCGGCTGGCCGACATGCTCGAACATGCCGACCGAAACGATCCGGTCGAACCTGCCGGTGAGCTCGCGATAGTCCATCAGCTCGAACTTCACCCGGTCCGAGAGGCCGAGCTCTTGGGCGCGCTGCCGGGCCAGAGCGAGCTGCTCCTCGGCCAGCGTGACGCCGAGCACCTCCACGTCCGCGATCTGCGCCAGGTACAGAGCGAGCCCGCCCCAGCCGCAGCCGATGTCGAGCACCTTGAGCCCCGGGGTAAGGCGCATCTTCGAGGCGAGATGGGTCTTCTTGTCGAGCTGGGCACGCTCGATCGAATGGGAAAGATCGGTGAAATAGCCGCAGCTATATTGGAGGTCGGCGTCGAGGAAGAGCCGGTAGAATTCGTTGCCGAGGTCGTAATGGTGGGCAACGTTGCGCTGCGAGCGCTCGCGCCAGTTGAACTGGCTGAACAGGTTCCTGAGCTTGCCGCCCTTCTTCAGGAACTTGTTGGTGCCGACGCTGTCCTCCCATTTGTGGCTGCCGCGGATGATGTTGATGAGGTCGAGGAGGTCACCGCTCTCGACGATCAGCCGGCCGTCGCGATAGGTTTCGGCGGCGCCGAGGCCCGGATCGCGGGCGATGTCGCGCACCACGCGGGCGTCGGCGAGGCGCACGGTGACGGGTCCGAATTCCGGATCGGGCGCGCCGTAGTGGTAGCTCTGCCCCTTATGGTCGATGACGGTGAGCTCGCCCCTCTTCACATAGCCCCGCAGCATCTTGTCGAGCAGCCACATTCGTTTCCGTCTCCTGGGTACGCGTGGCGGCGGAGTGGACGGCAAGCGGGCGCGGATCAAGCCCCGGCGCTTGTGCCGCGGGTGGAACCGGACTTTAAAGGGGGCGATGAAGATCCTCGGCTCCTATGTCAGCCCTTATGTGAGAAAGGTGCTCGCCTGCCTGTGGCTGAAGGGGCTCGCCGGGGACTATGAGATCGACCCCATCACGCCCTTCTTCGGCAATGACGAATTCGAGCGGCTGAGCCCGCTGCGGCGCATTCCGGTGCTGATCGACGGCGACGTGGCGCTGTGCGATTCGTCGGTGATCTGCGCCTATCTCGACGAAGCCTGGCCGGAGCGCCCGCTGCTGCCGGAGGGGGCGAAGGCGCGGGCGCGGGCGCGGTGGCTGGAGGAATATGCCGATACCCGGCTCGGCGACCTGTTCATCTGGGGGCTGTTCTACCAGAAGTTCGTGCGGCCCGCGGTGTTCGGCGAGGCGGGCGACTCGGCTCGCGTCGAGGCCATCCTGGCGGACGATCTGCCGCGCGAGATGGATTATCTGGAAGGCCAGGTGCCGCCGGACGGATTCCTGTTCGGGGACGAGATCGGCCTCGCCGACATTTCGATCGCCACCTTCTTCCGCAACGGCGCCTATGTCGGCTTCGAGCCCGATCCGGCGCGCTGGCCGCGCACCGCAGCCTTCGTCAAGCGTGCGCTCGCCCACCCCTGCTTCGACTTCACTTTGCCGTTCGAACAGGCGCAGCTCGCGACCGATCCGAAGGGCCGCCGCAAGGCCCTGCTCGCCGCCGGCGCGCCGCTCAGCGCCGAGACGATGGGGATTCGTGAACCCCGGCGGGGGGTGATGCGGCTCTAGCGAGGGCGATTGCGCCGAGGGGGCCGGCGAGCTCGCCGAGCTCGGGAGCAACGACGTAGGGGCCGCCGGCGGGGAGGGTGACATAGCCGGCGAGACTCTCGATCAGCGTCGCCTCGATCCGCGGCAGCAGGAAGGGCCGGCCGGCGACGATTCCCCCGCCGATGGCGATACGGCACGGCGCGGCGGCGCAGACCAGAGCGTGACAGAGCTGGGCGAGGGCGTGAACGACGCCGTCCCAGACGGAATGGTCGTCGGGCAGGTCGGCGGCCGCCGCGACACCCGCCCGTCGTGCGATCGCGCCGCCGGCCGCAAGGCCTTCGACACAATCGCGGTGATAGGGGCAGGCGCCGGGCCAGGCGTCGCCCGGCAGGCGCGGCACGCGCAGGTGGCCGAGCTCGCAATGCCCGAAGCCCCGGGTCGGCCGGCCGCCGACGATCAGGCCGACGCCGATTCCGGTGCCGACGGTGACATAGGCGAAGTCGGTAAGGCCGCGGCCGGCGCCCCATTCTATCTCGGCCAGAGCGGCGCCGTTGACGTCGGTGTCGAACGCGACCGGCACGCCGAGCGCTGCGCCGAGCGTTCCAGCGACGTCGATGCCGCGCCAGCCGGGCTTGGGAGTCGCGGCGATGCGGCCCCAGCCGGGCGAGGCCGGATCGAGGTCCAGCGGTCCGAAGCTGGCGATACCGAGCGCAGCGAAGCCGGGCGCCCATTGCTCCAGCCGCGCGCGCAGGGCGCCGAGAGTCTCGGCGGGGGTCGTCGTCGGCACGGTCTCGCGGGCGCGGATGTCGGCTGGGCCCGAGGCGAGCAGGCAGACGCACTTGGTCCCGCCCAGCTCGACGCCGGCGAACAGCTCGGGGCTTTGGTCTTCCGCCATCGCGCCGGGTTCGCCGGTGCGGCGGTCCCGGTCAAGGCCGCCGCGGGAGCGCTAGCCGTTTTGCTTTTCGCGCCGGCGATCGCGTTCGCGCTCGCTCAGTTGCTCGAGGACGACGCTCAGGATCATGGTGACGCAGACGAAGCTGACGGTGACGGCAAGCACGAAGGCACTCCCCCGGGGACTGGCATAGGAACAGGATCCCGCCCGAGCGGTGGCGAGGGACCGGCGGATGAAACGCGCCTCCGGGCGAAAGGGTCCCGGCTTTTCCCGTACTTCGATCCGCGCTAGCGGGGGCGCATGGACGGGGGCGCGGCGAAGACGGAAGCGAAGGCGCTGGCGGGCGCTCATTTGCGCTATTTCGACTTCGTGATGGCGGCGTTCGTCACCATCCTCTTGCTTTCCAACGTGATCGGCGCCGGCAAGATCGCGACCGTGACCCTCCCCGGGATCGGTCCCTGGCCGTTCGGCGCGGGCATCCTCTTCTTCCCGATCTCTTACGTGATCGGGGACGTGCTTACGGAGGTTTACGGCTATTCCCGCGCCCGCCGCTGCATCTGGGCGGGCTTCGCCGCGATGCTGTTCATGGCCCTGATGTCGACCATCGTCGTCGCTTTGCCGCCCGACCCGAGCTGGAAGGGGCAGGCCGCCTACGAGGCGGTGTTCGGACAGGTGCCGCGCATCGTCTTCGCCTCGATCGCCGCCTTCTGGGCGGGTGAGTTCGTCAATTCCTACGTGCTCGCCCGCATGAAGGTGCTGACCGAAGGGAAATATCTGTGGACGCGGACGATCGGCTCGACGCTCGTCGGCCAGGCGGTAGACAGCCTCATTTTCTATCCGCTCGCTTTCTGGGGCGTGTGGGACAGCGACAAGCTCGCTTTGGTGCTGGCGACGCAATGGGCGCTGAAGGTAGGCTGGGAGGCTTTGCTCACCCCCGTCACCTACGCCGTCGTCGGCTTCCTCAAGGCGCGGGAGGGAGTCGACGTCTACGACCGCGACACCGACTTCACGCCCTTCCGGGCCAGGGTGTGACGCGCACCCTCGTCATGCCAGCGCAGGCTGGCATCCATGCCGAGTCTGCGCCTCACTCCCTGCTCTAGGCTCCGTCGCGGCATGGGCCCCAGCCTTCGCTGGGGCGACGGAGGAGTCAGGCCTCCGGTTCGGAGCCCTTCAGCCGCTCGATCTTCTGGGCCGCCTCGTCGAGGATGGCGGCGATCTCGTGCAGGCGGTCCTCGCCCATGTCCTCGGCCGTGACCCGGTGCCAGAGGGCGGAGAGCAGATTGCCGACCGCGCGCTGGATCGGCCGCCCGCCGGCGCGGCGCTTGCCTTCGCCGGCGCCGGTCAGGCGCTCGATCAGGGCGTCCACCTCCTCGGCCCGCTCGGCTAGGTGCGCCTGGCCGTCGGCGGTGATCGCGAACGGCCTGCGCGCGCCTTCGACCGCCGCCTCCTCGATCAGGCCCATGTCCTGGAGCATGGTGAGCGTCGGATAGATGACGCCGGGGCTCGGCGCGTAGCTGCCGTGGGTCAGCTCCTCGATCGCGCGGATGAGGTCGTAGCCGTGGCGCGGCTGGTCGGCGATCAGCTTCAAGAGGACGAGGCGCAGCTCGCCCGCCTCGAACATCCTTCCGCGCCGCCCGCGCCGCCCGCCGGCGCCGCCGCCGCCGCCGCCGAAGCCGAACTCGTCGCTCCAGCCGCCGCCCCAGCCGCCCTGCGGCCCGCCGAAACCGAAGCCCCGCGGCCCGAACCGCATCCCGAACACGCCGGGTCCGAACCGGCCGAACTCGAACGGTCTGCAATGTCCTCGCATGATGTACCTCCGTGCTGTCTCGTTATGGCTTAGATATATCTTGGATAGGTCGCCGTCAAGCGACGGGCGATGAAAGGGACTGTCACCCCAGAAATTGGGGGCAGCTACCGATTTCCGGGCGGTCATCCTGGATGGCCGGTGGGGGCTGGAAATCGGCAGCTGTCCCCAATTTTGACGATTCCGCCGGAGGGTCGGTGGATGCCGGATCAGGTCCGGCATGACATCCCCGTGCCATTCGCGGCGGCTTGCGCTATCCTCCCCGCCGTGGCCGACCTTTTCGCCGACGAGCCCCTTCCCCCGCCATCCGCCGCCGCGGCGGAAAATGCGCCGCTGGCCGACCGGCTGCGGCCGACCGCGCTCGAGGAGGTGGTCGGGCAGGATCATCTGACGGGCCCGGAAGGGGCGATCGGGCGGATGGTGGCGGCGGGGAAGCTCGCGTCGATGATCCTGTGGGGGCCGCCGGGCACCGGCAAGACGACCATCGCGCGGCTGCTCGCCGACGCGGTCGGGATGCGCTTCGTCGCCATTTCGGCGGTCTTCTCGGGCGTGGCGGACCTCAAGAAGGTGTTCGCGGAGGCGAAGGATTTCGCCCGCGCCGGCAAGCAGACCCTTTTGTTCGTGGATGAGATCCATCGCTTCAACCGCGCCCAGCAGGACGGTTTCCTGCCATATGTCGAGAACGGCACGGTGGTGCTGGTCGGCGCGACGACCGAGAACCCGTCGTTCGAATTGAACGCCGCCCTGCTCTCGCGGGCCCAGGTGCTGATCCTCAACCGGCTCGGCCACGACGCGCTGGCGCAGCTGCTCGAGCGGGCCGAAAAAGTGACCGACCGCCCCCTCCCGCTCACCGACGAGGCGCGCGAGGCGCTGATCGCCACCGCCGACGGCGACGGCCGCTTCCTGCTCAACCAGGCGGAGACCTTGTTCTCGGTGGAGCTCGAGGCGCCGCTCGACGCCGCCGGCCTGTCGGCCCTCCTCCACCGCCGTGTCGCGGTCTACGACAAGGACCGGGAAGGCCATTACAACCTCATCTCGGCGCTGCACAAAGCGATCCGCGGCTCCGATCCGCAGGCGGCGCTTTACTATCTCGCGCGGATGCTGACCGCGGGCGAGGAGCCGCTCTATTTGCTGCGGCGGCTGACCAGGGCGGCGGTGGAGGATATCGGCCTCGCCGATCCCAATGCGCTGGTCCAGTGCATTGCCGCCAAGGACACGTACGACTTCCTCGGCTCGCCGGAGGGCGAGCTCGCCATCGTCCAGGCCTGCCTCTATCTCGCCACCGCGCCCAAATCGAACGCCGCCTACAAGGCGCAGAAGGCGGCGTGGCGCTCGGCGAAGGAGACGGGGTCGCTGATGCCGCCCAAAAACATCCTCAACGCGCCGACGAAACTCATGAAGAACATCGGCTACGGCAAGGGCTACCAATACGACCACGACGCGGAAGAAGCCTTCTCCGGCGACGATTACTGGCCGGAGGAGATGGAGCCGCAGACCTTCTATACGCCGACCGACCGCGGCTTCGAGAGTCGCGTCGCCGAACGCCTCGCCTGGTGGGATGAGCAACGGAAAGCCAAACGCGGTGGCTGACGCGATCGCGAATTGGGACGAGGCCGTCGCCTTCGCTCTTTCGCTCCCGGGGGCCGAGCTCTCGACCAGCTACGGCAAGCCGGCGGTCAAGGTGAACGACCGCGCCTTTCTCTATCCCAGCCACGAGCACAGCACGTCGTTCGGTGTCGCCATAGACCTCGACACGGTCGAGCTGCTCAAGGAGACCGATCCGGACACCTTCTGGCAGACCCCCCATTACGAAGGCTGGCCCGGCGTGCTCATCCGCTACGACAGCAAGGATCCGGAGCGGGTCCGCGAGATCGTCCGGCGCTCGCACGCCTGGACCGCGGCCAAGCCGAAGCCGAAGCCGAGGCTGCGCAAGCGCGGGTGAGCGCCGGGCCGCGACGCTCCCGCCGTCGCGGCTCGCTTATCGGGACGGCCTGCGCAAGGAACCGCGCGAAGGCTAGGTCATTGTCACGTCAGCGGCACGACCGCAGGACAAAGGGGAAAGGCGCATGTACCGGAATGACGGCATCTACTGGCGCGACCAGTTCATGGTGTGGCTGCCCCGCGTCGCTTTCGCCTTGCTCATCCTGGTGGTCGCCTGGATCCTCGCCCGGGCGGCGAAGTGGGCGATCGCCAAGGTCGTCGACCGGGTGCCGGCGCTGAGGAAGCATTACGAGGCGGAGCCGGGCAAGACGCTCGGCAGCCTGATCGGCGACATCGTCTTCTGGCTGATCCTGCTGCTCGGCATCCTGATGGCGGTGCAGCCGCTCGGCCTCGCCGGCGTGCTGAGCCCGGTCCGCGATCTCACCACGACCGCCTTCGCCTTCATCCCCAACATCGTCGGAGCCGGCCTGCTCTTCTTCGTCGGGCTGATCGTGGCGCGGATCGTCAAGCGGATCGTGGAGGGCGCTTTGCTCGCCGCAAACGCCGACGGCTGGCTGCGGCGGACCGGCCTCGTCGAGAGCGGCAGTGCGAGCCCGGCGACGCCGGCGGGCGCGCCGCCGAGCGTCGGCGCCGGCCGCCCTTCCATTAGCCGCTCGATCGGCTCGATCGTCTTCTTCCTGATCATGATCCCGGTGACGATCATGGCCTTCGACACGCTTCGCATCGAGGTCATCTCCGGGCCGGCGCGCGACATGCTGTCGACGATCCTCGTCACGCTGCCGCGGGTCGTCGGCGCCGCGATCCTGCTCGCCATCGGCTACATGGCCGGCAAGATCGCCAAGACCTTCCTCGAGCAGCTCCTTCCCTCGCTCGGCTTCGACCGGACGGTGAGCGCGCTCGGCCTGCCGGCGGAGGGCAACGCCGCGTCGCGGACGGTGGGCACGCTGGTGATGCTCGCCATCCTCGTCTTCGTCGCCATCAAGGCGGCGGAGCTCATTCAGTCGCCGATCATCGCGGCGATGCTGGCGCAGATTCTCGAACTTGGCAGCCACGTCCTGTTCGGCGCGGCGATCATCCTCGGCGGCGTCGCCATCGCGCGGATCGTCGCCGGCCTGGTCAGCGGCGCCGGCACGGAAGGGTGGCTGCCGGCGATCCTTCGATGGTCGATCATCGCCCTTGCGGTCGCGATGGGCCTGAGGTTCATGGGCCTCGCCAACGAGATCGTGGTGATCGCCTTCAGCGCGATCATCGGCTCGGCGGCGATCGCCTGCGCCCTCGCCTTCGGCCTCGGCGGCCGCCCGACCGCGCACAAATTGCTCGAGCGCTGGACCGAGGCCAACCAGCCGCCCGCGCCGCCGAGCCGCCCACGCCCACCCAAGGCGCCGCCACCGCCCGAACAGCCGCCGCTGGTGTGAGGAATTCCCCTCCCTGCACGCAGGGAGGGGTCAGGGGTGGGTGCGTATGGAGCGGCAGTGACTCTTCCGGAGACGAACCCACCCCCTACCCCTCCCTGCGTGCAGGGAGGGGGGTTTGAGCGCTTCGCCGCGATCGACTGGTCGGGGGCCAAGGGCAGGCGGCACAAGGGAATTGCGGTCGCGTTGGCCGAGACGGGCGAGGCCGCGCCGAAGCTGGTCCGTCCCGGCCATGTCTGGTCGCGGACCGAGGTGCTCGACTGGCTGTTCGCGACGGCGGCGGAGGCGCCCACACTCTACGGCTTCGACTTCAGCTGCGCCCCGCCGATCGCCGAGCGCGGCGCCTATTTCCCCGGCGAGGCGGCGCCGCCGGCCGAGGCGAAGGCGCTCTGGGCCTATGTCGACCGGCTGTGCGACGACGAGGATCTCGGCGCGGCGAGCTTCATGGAGGAGCACCACCGCCGCCATTTCTACTTCGGCGCGGCGGACGGGGCGAAACGCGACTTCCTTCACCACCGGGTCTGCGAGCACGCCTTCAACGCCACCGGCGGCGGCAAGGCCTCGACCCTCTACGATGCCGTCGGCGCGGCCCAGGTCGCCAAGGCGAGCTATGCCGGAATGCGCCTCCTCCACCGGCTGGAGGGCAAATTGCCGGTCTGGCCGATGGACGAGCGGGGGGAGGGGAGCAGCCTGGTGGTCGAGATCTACACTCGCGCCTTCATCCGGCTCGCCGGCTTCCCCGGCCGCAAGATCCGCAGCCGCGCCGAGCTGAACCTCGCCCTGAAGGCGCTGGGCAGCCGCGCCGGGCGCCTGGCGCGCGAGCCCAGCGACCACGAAACCGACGTGCTCATCGCCGCCGCTGGCCTCCGCGCCATCGCCGGGGACCCGCGCTATTGGTCTCCACGGCAACTGACGCCGGAGCTGGCGAGAACCGAGGGCTGGACGTTCGGGGTGCTCTAGGGAATGCTTGCCGCCCCTATCGCGCCGCCGGCAGGCCCACCGGCGCCGTCGCCGTCTTCGGCATGCGGGCCTCGAGCGGGCCCAGCCAGGCGGCGACTCCGCCCCCGATGCTGACCTGGGGGAAGGAGGCCTCGTAATGCCGCGCGCTCTCCCATTGGTTGATCAGCCGCAGCGCCTCGGCGGAGGCGTCGGCGAGCGGCTGCGGCTTCCTCAGCGCGTGGTTGATCATCGCGTCGCCGAAATAGGTCCAGTCGTTGTCAGCCGCGCAGCCGAACGAGCTGCGGCCGGCCGAGGCTGCGGTGAAGAGGGCGGTGGTGTCGCTCCACAAGGCGGGCACGAACACGCCCGAATAGCAGGCCGAGAGGATCAGCACGCGATTCTTCAGGCCGAGCCCGTCGAGGATGCGGGCGAAACGCGCCGGAGTCAGCACGCCGAAGCCTTCGTCGCCGTCATGATAAGCGATGCCGACCGGCGCCCCGTGGCTAGTCAGATAGAGGACCAGCACGTCCTCCCGCGCGTCGGCCAGCTCGGCGATGCGGGCAAGGGCGAGCGAGAGGGAATGGAGGTTGCCCATCGCCAGGCTGCTCGGGGCGCGACCGTCGCTGCCGGCGAGGACGATCGTCCGCCCCTCCCCATCGAAGCGGCGGGCGAGCACCCGTCCCGCCTCGCGCGCCTCGCGGCCGAAGACGGGGTCGCTGTCGAGCGCGATCGAGACGACATAGGCGTCGACCATTCCCGGCCGCTGCGGCGCCAGGGAAGCCAGCGCGGCGTCGAGCCGGCGCTGCTCGGCGAGCTCCGCCGCCGGCGAGCGGCCGCGTTCGAGGTCCGGCCCGAGGTCGAGGCTGGCCTGGACCTCCACCGTGTCGCTGCCCGACACCATGGCGGGCCAGCCCGGCTTGTGCCGGGGCGGCTGCCACGCCTGGGCCGCGAGCGCCGTCGCGGCCAGCGCCGCGCCCGCCGTCGCGATTCCCCGCCAGAGCTTCGACCAACCCATCCGCACCCCCCGGATTCGCCTCGCGACGCCCATCTCGCCCGGCCCGGCGCGCGGCGTCAACCGGGCGCGGGGCTGGACGTCCGCGGCGAGATGGAGGATGTCGGCGGGAGGGGCCGGGTTAGCTCAGCTGGTAGAGCAACCGCCTTGTAAGCGGTAGGTCGTCGGTTCGAGTCCGACACCCGGCACCACGGGTCCCTTAATGGCTCGGCTTGGCGCGGGCCGCGGCGATCGATTGGAGCAGCGCCTCCCGCATTCCCTGACGCATCGATTCGCTGTCGGCGGCCGGCGGCGACGACTGGGTTCTGGCGCCGACGGCGGCCAGCTGGGCCTCTTCGGCGGCGCACGCGTCGAACGCCTTCGCAACGATGGTCTCGGCCGTCTCCGGGCCGGCCACCCGTTGCCGCACCGCCTCCGCAAGGCAGCGCATCCACACCCCCGCCGCCGCGTCGAACCCGGGCGACTCGGCCGTGTCGTCGTCTATCCGCCAGATTATGTGGCCGTCGAACTTGTCGGGCACGGCGTTACCGCCGGCGTCGCGGGCTGGGCTGAAGCGGGCGCGCTCCTTGAGCAGCCGGCACGTTGCCTCGTCGAGGCTCGCCGAGCCGCTCGAATGGGTGACAGTGCAGCCGGCCACCTCGCCGGCCGAGTCGATGTCGAGCCGGAAATCGACCTTCCCCTGCTCGTGCCCGCGAAGCGCGGCCATCGGATAGTCGGCGTCGCTGAACAGCTCGGCCAGCGTGCCCTTCGACGCCGGCGGGGGTGCCGACGCCGGCGGCGGCGGCGCGGCCGAGGTGGCGAGGAGCAGGACGGCCACGGCGGCGGCGCGGACCGGGCGAATCATCCCCAAAAGCTAGCCGGCAAGCCGGATAAGGTCGAATCGGCAGCGTCTTAGGCCGGAAGCTCGTCAGCGGCTCACCAGATGCGCGCGCGGTCCGCCGGGGCCAGATAGAGCGCCTCGCCCGGCTTCACGGCGAAGGCCGAATACCAGGCGTCGATATTCCGCACGACGCCGTTGACCCGGTATTTGCGGAAGCTGTGCGGGTCGCTGATCGTCTGCTGGCGAATCGAGTCGGGCCGCGCCTTGCCGGCCCAGGCCTGGGCCCAGCCGAGGAATACTCGCTGGTCGCCGGTGAGGCCACCGATCACCGGCGCCGGCCTGCCGCCGAGCGAGCGGTGATAGGCGTCGAGGGCGATCGACAGGCCGCCTAGGTCCGCGATATTCTCGCCCATGGTGAGGCCCGGATTGATGTGGAAGCCCGGCACCGGCTCGTAGGTCGCATATTGCGCGCCGAGCCTTGCCGCGCGCGCCGCGAACGCGGCCGCGTCGGCCGGAGTCCACCAGTCGCGCAGCGCCCCGGCGGCGTCGATCGTCCGCCCCTGGTCGTCGAAGCCGTGGGTCATCTCGTGGCCGATGACGCCGCCGATCGCGCCATAATTGATCGCTGGATCGGCGGCCGCGTCGAAGATCGGCGCCTGGAGGATTCCGGCCGGGAAGACGATGTCGCGTAGCGAGCCGTTATAGGCGTCGTTGGTCTGCGGGGTCATCAGCCACTCGCCGCGGTCGACCGGGCCGTCGCTGCGGCGCACGCGGAACGCCCAGTCGGCGGCGGCGGCCCGGCGGAAATTGCCGAGCAGGTCGTCGCGGCGGATGACAACGCTCGAATAATCGCGCTGCGGCCTGTCGGGATAGCCGACCTTGATCGTGTAGGTATCGAGCTTCTTCAGCGCCTCCCGCTTGGTCTCGGGGCCCATCCAGTCGAGCCGCTCGAGGCGGGCTCGGAAAGCCGCCTTGAGGTTGTCGACCAAAGCCGTGACCTTGGCCTTGGTCTCGGGCGGGAAGTAGCGCCGCGCGTAGATGTCGCCGACCGCCCAATCGATCGTTCCGAAGCAGCTCGCCGGGTCGGCACCGCAATCGCCGCCGCCGACCGCCACGATCGCCCGCTTCCAGCGCGGCCGGATCTCGGACTGGCCGGTGAGGGTGCGGCCGTGCAGCTCGAAATGGGCGTCGACGAAGGCCTTGGAGAGGTAGGGCGCGGCGGCGTCCGCCACCCGGAAGGCCATCCAGGCCTTGAGGTCGTCGAGCGGCGTCGCGGCGTAGATCGCGGCGAGCTTGGGGAAGGCGGTCTTCTCCCCCACCACGATCGAGGGTTTGCCCGCCACCCCGGCGGCGCCGAGATAGGTGCTCCAGTCGAAGCCCGGCGCGAAACCGGCGAGCTGGGCGGGAGTCATCGGGTTGTAGAGCGCGGGAAGGTCGCGCTGCTGGACCTTGGTCCAGCTCGCCTCGGCGACTCGGGTCTCGAACGCTACGGCCGCCTCGGCGGCTTTTTCCGGCTCCGGCCAGCCGGCGAGCGCGAGCAGCCTCGCCGCATAAGCGCGATAGGCGTCCTTCTTCGCCGCCAGCTCCGGCTTCAGATAATAATCGCGATCCGGCAGGCCGAGGCCCGACTGGCCGACGTAGAGCGCGTAAAGCTCCGGATGCTTGAGGTCCGCGTCGATCGAGAGCCCGAACAGTTCGGGATAAAGGCCGCTCTGCCCTTTGCCCATCAGCCGCGCCAGCGCGGCCCCGTCGGCGGCCTCGCGGATCGCCGCAAGCTCGGGCTGGAGCGGCGCGGCGCCAAGCCGCTCCGCCTGCGCTTCGTCCATGAAGGCGGCGTAGAAGGCGCCGACCTTTGAGCCGTTGCCATCGGCGGCTTGTGCCTTGGCAGCGTCCTCCATCAGCGCGTGGAGCTGCGCCTCCATCCGGTCCGTCATCTCGATCCGCCGCGACGCGCCCGCCCGGTCGGCGGCGATCGTCGTCCGCGCCAGGTAGGCGCCGTTGGCATATTGGAAGAAGTCGTCGCCGGGTTTGACCGACTTGTCCGGGGCCGTGAGATCGAACCCGAACGGCGGATATACCGGCTCCGTACCCGCCGCCGCCGCGCCTATCAAAAGCGCCAGCGCCGAAGCCGCCGCAGGGCCCACCCGGATCCGCACTGTCGTCATTCCCCTCTCCTTCGCCGCCAGACTAGGAACCGCAAGGGCACCCTGTCCAGCGGCCTTGCCTCGCTTCCGCCGCCGCTCTACCCCTCCGGCGAGGGAGAGGCCGATGCGGATCGCATGCCTGGGCGGCGGCCCCGCCGGGCTCTATTTCGCAATCTCGATGAAGCTGCGCGACGGCGCGCACGACATCCACGTCTTCGAACGCAACCGCGCCGACGACACCTTCGGCTGGGGCGTGGTCTTTTCCGACCAGACGGTCGAGAATCTGATGGCCAACGATCCCGTCTCGGGCGCCGTGATCCGCGACGAATTCGCCCATTGGGACGATATCGAGGTCCATATCCATGGGCAGACGATCCGCTCGTCGGGCCACGGCTTCATCGGCATCGGGCGCAAACGGCTGCTCGGCATCCTCCAGGCGCGGGCGCGCGAGCTCGGCGTCCAGCTTCACTTCGAGCATGAGGCGAGCCCGCGGCTGGAGGATTGGGCGGGCTTCGACCTGGTCATCGCCGCCGACGGCGCCAACAGCCGCATCCGCACCGCCTATCAAGAGCATTTCGGAGTCGACATCCAGGTACGCAGGAACCGTTTCTTCTGGTTCGGCACGCCCAAGGCGTTCGAGGCCTTCACCTTCGCCTTCGAGGAGACCGAGGCGGGCTGGGTGTGGGCCCACGCCTATCGGTTCGAGGAGGATTTATCGACCTTCATCGTCGAGATGGCGCCGGAGACCTGGGCGGCGCTGGGGCTCGACCGGATGGAGCAGCCCGAGGCGATCGCGCTGTGTGAACGCATCTTCGCCAGATATCTCGACGGCCGGCCGCTCATCTCCAACGCCGCGCACCTCGCGGGGCCCCAGGCCTGGCTCCAGTTCCGTCGCATCGTCTGCGCCACCTGGCATTACAGGAACCTGATCCTGCTCGGCGACGCCGCCCACACCGCCCATTTCTCGATCGGCTCGGGCACCAAGCTCGCGCTGGAAGACGCGATCAAGCTCGCCGAGGTGCTGAGCCGCCGCGGCCTGTCGCGCGAGCCGGCGCTCGAAGAATATCAGGCCGAGCGCAGTCTCGAAGTGCTGAAGCTCCAGAATTCGGCGCGCAACTCGACCGAATGGTTCGAGACGCTGGAGCGCTACCTCCATTTCGAGCCGATCCAGTTCGCTTATTCGCTCCTCACCCGCTCGCAGCGGGTCAGCCACGAGAATCTGCGC
Organism: Sphingomonadales bacterium; assembly: GCA_034668625.1. Taxonomy (GTDB): domain Bacteria; phylum Pseudomonadota; class Alphaproteobacteria; order Sphingomonadales; family Sphingomonadaceae; genus Allosphingosinicella. Next base: position 68,664 of record JAXDOX010000013.1, on the reverse strand, counting down.
CTGCGCGACCGGCCCTGGCTGGAGGGCGTGGAGCGCTGGTTCCAGTCGAAGGCGCTGGGCGTTCCGGTCAACGATCCGGCGCCGCCGATGTTCGCGCCCTACAAGCTGCGCGGCCTCGATCTCGACAACCGCATCGTCGTCTCGCCGATGGCGATGTATTCGGCGCGGGATGGGGTGCCCAGCGACTTCCACCTCGTCCATTACGGCACCCGCGCCCAGGGCGGCGCCGGCCTCGTCTACACCGAGATGACCTGCGTCTCGCCGGAGGGGCGGATCAGCCCCGGCTGCACCGGTATGTACGCCCCGGAGCATGTCGCGGCGTGGCAGCGCATCGTCGGCTTCGTCCACGCCAACAGCCGGGCGAAAATCTGCCTTCAGCTCGGCCATTCCGGGCCGAAGGGCTCGACGAAGCTCGGCTGGGAGGGGAATGACGTGCCGCTGGAGGCCGGCAACTGGCCGGTCATGGCGGCGTCAGAAATGCCGTGGTCGCCCGCCAACCAGATACCCCGCCCGATGACCCGTGAGGACATGGACGCCGTCATCGAACAATTCGTCGTGGCCGTGAAAATGGGGGAGGAAGCGGGGTTCGACATGGTCGAGCTCCATGCCGCCCACGGCTATCTCCTCTCCTCCTTCATCACCCCGCTGACCAACAAGCGCACCGACGAATATGGCGGCAGCCTGGAGAATCGCCTGCGCTTTCCGCTCGAAGTCTTCCGCGCCATGCGCGCCGCCTGGCCCGCCGAGAAGCCGATGTCGGTCCGCATCTCGGCGAACGACTGGATGGGCGAGGCCGGCGTGACCCCCGCGGAAGCGGTGTCGATCGGCGAGGCCTTCGCCGAGGCGGGCGCCGACCTGATCGACGTCTCGGCCGGCCAGACCTGGGCTAAATGCTCTCCCATTTACGGTCGCATGTTCCAGACCCCCTTCGCGGACCAGATCCGCAACGAGGCCCGCGTCGCCACCATGGCGGTCGGCAACATCTACGAGCCCGACCACGCCAACTCGATCCTCGCCGCCGGCCGCGCCGACCTGGTCGCGCTCGCCCGCCCCCACCTCGTCGATCCGATGTGGACCCTGCGCGCCGCCGCCGCCCAGGATTATCGGGGAGTCGCGGTCCCGCCCCAATATCTCAACGGCATGGCCCAGCTGGCGCGGAATCTGGCCCGCGAGCAGGAGCTGAAGGCATGAGGCTCGGCATGCCCTCACCCTCCCACCGCTTCGCGGCGGGCCCCTCCCTCTCCCTTGGAGGGAGAGGGGTTGGTGCGAGGCGATTCCCCCTCTCCCTGGAGGGGAGAGGGACAGGCGCGAAGCGCCAGGGTGAGGGCACGTGAGGCTCCACGGTCAGCACGCTCTCGTCACCGGCGGCGGCACCGGGATCGGCGCGGCGATCGTCCGCGCGCTGGCGGCGGAAGGGGCGAAGCTCACCCTCGTCGGGCGCCGGCGGGACCGGCTGGAGGAGGTCGCCGGCGGCGATTTCGACGCGCTCGTCGCCCCCGCCGACGTCACCGACCGCGAGCAGGTGGAGCGCGCCTTCGCGCTCGCCCGCGAGGCGCAGGGGCCGATCGGGATCCTGGTCAACAATGCCGGCGCCGCGGCCGGCATGCCGTTCGCCAAGGTGACGGACGCGCTGTGGCGCGAGACGATGGCGGTCAATCTCGACGGGCTGTTCCACTGCTGCCAGGCGGCGCTCCCGGACCTGCTCCTCGCCGAGCGAGGACGCATCGTCACGGTGGCGTCGATGGCCGGCCTCTACGGCTTCGCTTATGCCGCGCCGTATATCGCCGCCAAGCACGGCGCGGTCGGCCTCACCCGCGCTCTCGCCGCCGAATATGCCGGCACCGGCCTGCGCGCCAACGCCGTCTGCCCGGGCTTCGTCGACAGCGAGATGACCGTCCGCTCGGTCGCAACCATCACCGCCAAGACCGGCCGGAGCGAGGAGGAGGCGAGGGCCGAGCTTGCGCGGCTCAACCCGTCGGGCCGGCTGATCGCGCCCGGGGAGGTCGCGGCGGCGGTGCTTGACCTCGTCCTCTCGGAACGGAACGGTGAGGCGGTGGAGATCGCATGAACCCGAAAACCTTCAAGCCCGGCCACTTTCGTTGGAACTTCGCGGACGCCGTGGCGACGATCACCCTCGACCGGCCGGAGCGGAAGAACCCGCTCACCTTCGAAAGCTATGCCGAGCTTCGCGACACGTTCCGCGCGCTTGCCTATTCCCGCGAGGTCAAGGCGGTTGTGGTCGCCGGCGCCGGCGGCAATTTCAGCTCGGGGGGCGACGTCCACGAGATTATCGGCCCACTTACCCAAATGGACATGCCGGGTCTGCTCGCCTTCACCCGAATGACCGGCGACCTGGTCAAGGCGATGCGCGGCTGCCCGCAGCCGATCGTCGCGGCGGTGGACGGCGTCTGCGCAGGCGCGGGCGCGATCGTGGCGATGGCTTCCGACCTCCGGCTCGCCACGCCGGGCGCCAAGACCGCCTTCCTCTTCACCCGCGTCGGCCTCGCCGGATGCGACATGGGCGCCTGCGCGATCCTGCCCCGCATCGTCGGTCAGGGCCGCGCCGCGGAATTGCTCTACACCGGCCGCTTCATGACCGCCGCCGAAGGCGAGAGCTGGGGCTTCTTCAACCGCATCGTCGAGCCGGAGCGGCTGCTCGAGCAGGCCCATGCCCTCGCCCGCGAGCTGGCCGGCGGCCCGACCTTCGCCCATTCGGTCACCAAGACCCAGCTCAACCAGGAATGGAATGTCAGCCTCGAGACCGCGATCGAGATGGAGGCCCAGGCCCAGGCCCTCTGCATGGCCACCAACGACTTCCGCCGCGCCTTCGAAGCCTTCGCCGCGAAGCGCAGCCCGGAGTTCAAGGGTGATTGAGCCTTACTCAACCCCTCTCCCTGGAGGGGAGAGGGAGGGACCCGCCCGGCGCAGCCGGGTGGGAGGGTGAGGGCATGAAACGGCCGCCGGGGAAGGATATGCTGGACCGCTCCCGACAGCTCCGCCGTGGCCTGACACCTCAGGAGCGTATTCTTTGGGCGCAGCTCCGAGGTCGACGTCTCGAGGGTGCCAAGTTCCGGCGCCAGATGTGGCTTAGCGGCTATATCGCCGACTTTGCCTGTGCGGAGGCCCGGTTGGTCGTAGAGGCTGATGGAAGCCAACACGCTGACGATTCTGATTACGACAACAAACGGGCTGCCGCTTTTATGAAGATTGGGTGGCAGACACTTCGTTTCTGGAACAATGAAATCAGCGAAAATTTAGACGGAGTGCTAACCGCCATCAGGGAGGCTTTGCCCTCACCCTCCCACCTGCCTTCAGCAGGCGGGCCCCTCCCTCTCCCCTACAGGGAGAGGGGGTTATGAACGACTTCCTCGACTGGCCGTTTTTCGAGGAGCGGCACCGGACGCTGGCCGCGCAGCTGGACAGCTGGTGCGAGGCGGAGCTCGCGGACGAGGAGCCGGCGGACGTCGACGCCGCCTGCCGCTCGCTGGTGCGGCGGCTGGGGGAGGCGGGGTGGCTGCGCCACTGCGTTCCCGATCAGGAGGGGCGGCTCGACGTCCGCTCGCTGGCGCTGATCCGCGAGACGCTTGCGCGGCATTCGGGGCTCGCCGATTTCGCCTTCGCCATGCAGGGGCTGGGATCGGGCGCAATCGGCCTGTTCGGCAGCGCCGAGCAGAAGGCCGCCTGCCTCCCCGCCGTGGCGCGCGGGGAGAAGATTGCCGCCTTCGCGCTGACCGAGCCCGAATCGGGCTCCGACGTCGCCTCGATCGAGACGCGGGCGGAGGAACGAGACGGGGGCTGGATGCTGAACGGCGAAAAGGCGTTCATCTCCAATGGCGGCATCGCCGATTTCTACGTCGTCTTCGCCCGCACCGGCGAAGCGCCGGGGGCGAAGGGACTCTCCGCCTTTCTCGTCGAGCGCGGGACCGCCGGTCTCGACGATAGCCAGCGGACCGAAGTGATCGCCCCGCACCCGCTGGCGACGCTCACCTTCCGCGACATGCGCCTTCCCGCCTCGGCGCTGGTCGGGGAGCGCGGCCGCGGCTTCCAACAGGCGATGGCGACGCTCGACGTGTTCCGCACCACCGTCGGCGCCGCCGCCCTCGGCTTCGCCAGGCGGGCGCTCGAGGAGGCGACCGGCCGCGCCCTCGCCCGCCGCCTCGGCGCCGGCACCCTCGCCGACAATCCGGTCATCCAATCGAAGCTCGCCGAGATGGTGCTCGACGTCGAGACCTCCGCCCTCCTCGTCTACCGCGCCGCTTGGCTGAGGGACGTGATGGGCCGCCGCAACAGCCGCGAGGCCGCGCTCGCCAAGCTCCATGCCACCGAGAGCGCTCAGTCGGTGATCGACAAGGCGGTGCAGATTTTCGGCGGGCTCGGAGTCACTAAAGGCGTACCGGTCGAGCGCCTCTACCGCGAGATACGGGCGCTGCGCATCTACGAAGGCGCGTCCGAGGTGCAGAAGCTCGTCATCGCTCGCCATCACCTTGCCGAGCACGGCCGATGAAGGTGCTTCTGCCGCCCGGCTGGCCGCGGCCGAAAGGCTATTCCAACGCCGTGTCGGCGCGCGGGCGGACGATCTACACGGCGGGCGTGATCGGCTGGGACGCGGAGGAGCGCATCGTCGCCTCCGACCTCCCCGGCCAGCTCCGCCAGGTGCTCCGCAACATTCTCGCAATCCTGGCTGAGGACGGCGCGGGTCCGGAGCACATCGTGCGGATGACCTGGTACGTCGTCGGCCTCGACGAATATCGCGCCGGCCTCGCCGAGATCGGCGCGGTCTGGCAAGAGGTGATGGGCCGGGTCTATCCGGCGATGGCGGTGATCGGCGTGTCCGCGCTGGTCGAGCCCGCCGCCCGCATCGAGATCGAGACGATCGCGGTGGTGCCGGACTGATGCGCTCGGCGCATGTCGATACCTTCGTCCGCGACCGGCTGCCGCCGCTAGACGCGCAGCCCGAATTCCTCTTCGACCTGCCGGAGCTGCATTATCCCGAGCGGCTCAACGCGGCGGTCGAGCTGATCGGCACCGGCCCCGCGGATGCCCTCGCGGTCGTCAACGACGCCGGCGCCTGGACCTTCGGTGAGATGCGGGACCTCTCCGACCGCATCGCCCGGCTGCTGGTCGAGGAGGAAGGTCTGGTGCCGGGCAATCGGGTGCTGCTGCGCGGGCCGAACGGGGCGATGCTGTTCGCCGCCTGGCTCGGCGTGCTGAAGGCCGGCGGCATCCTCGTCACCACCATGCCGCTCCTCCGCGCCGGCGAGGTCGCGACCCTGCTCGAGCGGGCCCGGGTGCACCATGCCATAGTCGATGAACGCTGCCTCGACGATTTCATGGCGGCGGCCGACTCGACCGGCCTGATCCGCTCGCTCCTCGTCTATCGCGGAGACGAGAGCGGCGGGGCGCTCGAAGCGCGGCTGGAGCGCGTCGCGCCGGGCTTCGCGCCGGCGGACACCCATCGCGACGACGTGGCGATGATCGCCTTCACCTCGGGCACGACCGGCACGCCCAAGGGCTGCGTCCATTTTCACCGCGACCTGCTCGCCTCCGCCGACAGCTTCGCCCGTTACGTGCTGATGCCCGAGCCGGGCGAGCGCTGGGCCTGCTCGGCGCCGATCGCCTTCACCTTCGGGCTGGGCATGATCCTCATTTTCCCCTGGCGCTTCGGCGGCACCGCGGTGACGATCGAGCAAGCCGGACCGAAGGCGCTGTTAGAATCCGTCGCGAAGCACCGCGTCAACCGCCTCGCCACCGCCCCCACCGCCTACAAGGCGATGCTGCCGCTCCTCCGCGAGCACGACATCTTCTCCCTCCGCCACTGCGTCTCCGCGGGAGAGCCCCTCCCCGCCGCCACCTGGCACGCGTGGAAGGACGCGACCGGGATCGCCATCGTCGACGGCATCGGCGCCACCGAGATGATGCACATCTTCATCTCCGCGGCGGGCGAAGACATCCGGCCGGGCGCGACCGGCAAGGCGGTGCCGGGCTATCGCGCCTGCGTCCTCGGGGAGAACGGAGAACCCCTCCCTTCCGGCACCGGCCGCCTCGCGGTCAAAGGCCCGACGGGCTGCCGCTATTTCGACGACGCGCGGCAGGCGGATTATGTCCAATGCGGCTGGAACGTCACGGGCGACACCTACCGCCAGGACGAGGGGGGCTATTTCTGGTTCGTCGCCCGCTCGGACGACATGATCGTCTCCGCGGGCTACAACATCGCCGCGCCCGACGTGGAGAACGCCCTCTACGCGCACCCCGCCGTCCAGGAATGCGCCGTCGTCGGCGCGCCCTGCGAAGAGCGCGGGCACAAGGTGAAGGCGTTCGTGGTTCTCGCGCCGGGCCATGAAGCCGGCGAGGCCATGGCTCGCGCGCTGCAGGAGCACGTCAAGGCCGCTATCGCCCCGTATAAATATCCGCGCGAGGTGGAGTTCGTTGCCGCCTTGCCCAAGACCGCGACGGGCAAACTGCAGCGCTTCCAGCTTCGGCCTTAGCAGGCCTGCTTTTCAGGCGGCGCGGCGGCGACCCCGGGAAGCGCCCTGCGAACGCCCTCGAGGCATTTCGGCTGAGCAGCGGCCGGCGCGGCGCCCGACGCCGGCGCGTCGGCGGCGGAATGCCGGCCGAGCGGCGCCTGCGGCTTCTCCGGCAGACCTGACAGCGCCCAGTGGAGGGTCGAGGAAGGCTGCGCGGTCTGCGCCATGGCGCTGCTGGTGGCGGCCTGCGGAGTCATCGGCTCGTAGCGGCGCAGCACGGCGCGCTGGAAGCTGTCGATGCTGCCCTGCACAGGCTTCGCGCCGGGCTTCAGCGGCGCGTCGCCGTTCGCCGCCGCCGCCGCCAGCGCCGCCGCCTGGGCGTCGAGGCTGTCGGCGACCGCCGGGGCGTCGGCGAGCGTCGACGGGTCGGAGGTGACGCTCCGCATCAGCGCGATCTGGGGCTCGTTGCCGGTCGCGCCGAAGCGGAAAGCCGGCGGCCGGCCCCAACCGCCTTCCCAGCGGTAAAAGATGTGCGCGCCGACATTGGCTGCCTTGACCAAAGTGCCGCTCCAATAAGGGACTACGTAATTGGCGTGGTAATGGGTCGCCCAGCCGACGGGGGCGTAGACCTTGCCCGCCAGCGCCTCCTCCGCGACCATCCGGGCCCGCGTCCAGAGGCCGGGCGCAGGCGCGCGGCCGAGCGCGCCGTCGCAGGTGAAGGTGAACTGGCAGCCGGTCGATCGGTCGGAGCCCTGGAAGACGACTCCGCAGACGCTCTTGGGGAAAGCGGGATGGCGGACCCGGTTGAGCACCACCTGCGCTACCGCCCGCTGGCCGTCGGCCGATTCGACCGCCGCCTCGTAATAGACCGCCGCGGTCAGGCATTCGAGCGCCCGAGTCCGGTCGGCCGGGGTTGCGAAGGCGGTGCGGAACGGCCGCGCCGCCGGGTTGGGGAGGTCGGAGACTGGAATGGCGGCATTCATCGCCACCGCGTCCTGCGGCGTCACGTCCTCGCGGAAGCGGAGCGGCTCGGGCGCCGGGGGCGTGCCGAGGCCGGGAATGACCAGCGGGCTGCCGGGCGCCGGCACGTTGGCGCGGGCGCCGGTCACCGGCTGCAGCGAAGTGACGCTGAGCGCGGCGATGAGGTAGAGGCCGAGCGCGGTGGCGAGGACGAGCGAGCTCAGCCATTGCTTGCCGCGCGGCAGGCGCGGCCGCCGCGGCAGGCGAAAGCTCGGCATCGTCAGGCTCAACGAGGGCATCAATCACTCCGAAAAAGGCCGAGCCCCTTAGGCGAGCCCGCCGTCTCCCGCAACCGCAGGATTGTGAAACATGCCGCGAGCCGAAAGCCGCGCGCGGCGAAGGAACGCGCCTCCTAGAGGCGCCCCGCTCCTTAGCAAAAGTGGGGGCAAAGGGCAATTTTTCAAGCTTTTCCGCCGTTTTCCCTCGCCCCGTAGCGGGCCCGGAACGCGGCCGCGAAGGCGGCGAGCCGCGTCTCCGCGATTGCGGCGCGCAGGTCCGCCATCAGCGCCAGGTAGAAATGGAGATTATGCTCGGTCATCAGCATCGCGCCCAATATCTCGCCGGCGCGGACGAGATGATGGAGATAGGCGCGGGACCAGGTCGCGCAGACCGGACAGCCGCAATCGGGATCGAGCGGCCCCCCGTCCTCGGCGAAGCGGGCGTTGCGCAGGTTGATCGGCCCGTCGCGGGTGAAGGCCTGGCCGGTCCGGCCCGAGCGGGTGGGGAGGACGCAGTCGAACATGTCGATGCCCCGCTCGACTGCGCCGACGATGTCGTCGGGCTTGCCGACTCCCATCAGGTAGCGCGGCGCCTCGGCCGGGAGCTGGCCGGCGGCGAAATCGAGGCAGGCGAACATCGCCGCCTGCCCCTCCCCCACGGCCAGGCCGCCGACCGCATAGCCGTCGAAGCCGATGTCGATCAGCGCGTCGGCGGAAACCCTGCGCAGCCCCTCGTCGAGCGCCCCCTGCTGGATTCCGAACAAGGCCGCGTCCTCGGCATGGGCGCCGCCCGCATCGAACGCCGCGCGTGAGCGCTTCGCCCAGCGCATCGAGCGCTCCATCGCCGCCGCCTGCTCCGCGCCCGGCGCGGTGGTCGGGACGAGCTGGTCGAAGGCCATGACGATATCCGAGCCGAGCAGGCGCTGGACCTCGATCGAACGCTCGGGGGAGAGCATGTGCTTGCTGCCGTCGAGGTGGCTGCGGAAGGTCACGCCCACCTCGCTGACCTTGGCCAGCTCGGTGAGGCTCATCACCTGGTAGCCGCCGCTGTCGGTGAGGATCGGCCTCTCCCAGCCCATGAACCGATGGAGACCCCCGAGCCGCGTCACCCGCTCGGCGCCCGGGCGGAGCATCAGGTGATAGGTGTTGCCGAGGATGATGTCGGCCCCGGCGGCGCGGACGTCGGCGGGCTTCATCGCCTTGACCGTCGCGGCGGTGCCGATCGGCATGAAGGCGGGAGTGCGGATGTCGCCCCGCCGCATCGCGATGACGCCGGTGCGCGCGGCGCCGTCGGTGGCGGCGACCGAGAAGGCGAAACGGGGGCGCTGCTGGGTCACGGGCGGACCCTTAGCGGGCCCTCGCGCGGGCGGCGAGCCTCTCGACATCGACGGCCGGCTCGGCGATGTAGGCGGCCTCAAGGAGAAAGATCATGGCCAAGGGACAAGTGCGCGGGAACAAGGAAGCGCGAAAACCGAAGAAGGAAGTCAAGAAGACCATCGCCGCCAATCCCTCCACCAAGGGCGGTACGAAGAGCTGATGCCGGAACCCTTCGCCCGGCACCGCCAGCCGTGGAAGCAGGAGGAGATCCAGAAGCTCCACCAGCTCGCCGGCAAGGACATGTCGCTCCGGGCGATCGCCAGGGCATTGACCCGCAGCGAGGAGTCGGTGAAGGACCGCGCCAAACTGGACGGGCTGAAGATCAGCAAGCTGCGCTGAGCGGGGCCCGCCGCAGCGAGGACAATGCCCGCCATGGCCGACACGCCCCCTGACCGCCTTTCGCTCGACCCGCGCAGCCCGCATTTCGACGGCGACACTTTGCGCCGCGGCGTCGGCATCCGCTTCCGCGGCCGCGACCGGCACGATGTCGAGGAATATAGCGTCCCGGAAGGCTGGATCCGGGTCCAGGCAGGCAAGACCATGGACCGCCACGGCCGGCCGCTGACGATCAGGCTGAGCGGCGAGGTCGAGCCCTATTTCACCGACGGCGCGGGCGAAAGCGAGGGCGGCGAAGGCGAAGGCGGCGAGGAATCCTGACCCCTTCCATGCTCGACATCGACCGCATCCGCGCCGAATTCCCCGCGCTCGCCGTTACGGACGGCGGCCGGCAGCGCCTCTATCTCGACGCGCCGGGCGGCACCCAGGCCTGCCGCCGCGCCATCGCCGCGATGGCCGCGCATCTCGAGAACGGCACCGCCAACAGCGGCGGCGCTTTCGCGACCTCATTGGCCACCGACGCGATGAGCGAAGCCGCGCACGAGGCGATGGCGGACCTGCTCGGCGGATCGCCCGACGAGATCGCCTTCGGGCCCAACATGACCACCCTCACCTTCGCCGTGTCGCGGGCGCTCGGCCGGCGTTTCTCGGCGGGCGACGAACTGGTCGTGACCCGGCTCGACCACGACGCCAACGTCGCTCCGTGGCTGCTGCTCGCCCGCGACGTGGGCATGATTGTGCGCTGGCTCGATTTCGACCCCGAGAGCGGCCGGCTGCGGCTCGACCAGCTGCCCGGCCTGCTCGGCCCGCGGACTCGGCTGGTGGCGGTCGGCGGGGCCAGCAACGCGCTCGGCACGGTGAACGACGTCGCGGCGATCGTCCGGGCAGTGCGCGCCTCTTCAGAGGCGCTCGTCTATGTCGACGCGGTCCAGTCGGTGCCGCATCTCGCCACCGACGTAAGGGCGCTCGGCTGCGACTTCCTCGCTTGCTCGCCCTACAAGTTCTTCGGCCCGCACCAGGGCGTGCTGTGGGGGCGGCGCGAGCTGCTCGAGATGCTCGAAGTCTACAAGCTGAGGCCCTCGCCAGATTGGCCGGCGGCGGTCCGCTTCGAGACCGGCACGCCCTCGTTCGAGGGCCAGGCCGGGACGATCGGCGCCGTCGAGCATATCGCCTGGATCGGCGAGACCTGGGGCGGCGCCCAAGGCGGAACGCGCCGCGAGCGGATCGTCACCGGGATGGAAGCGGTCGCGGCGCACGAGCGCGAGCTCGGCGCGCGCTTCCTCGCCGGCCTCCAGCGCCTGCCTCGCCTGCGCCTGTTCGGCCCGCCGGAGACCGAGGGACGGGTGCCCACCTTCTCGGTGACCATCGAGGGCCTGACCGCCCGCCAGGCGGCCGAGCGGCTGGCCGAGCAGAACATCTTCGCCTGGTCGGGCAATTTCTACGCCAAGGAAGCCGTGACGCGGCTCGGCCTCGACGCCGCCGGCGGCCTGCTCCGGGTGGGCTTCTGCCAATATAGCAGCGCGGGCGAGGTGGATCGGGTGCTCGAGGTGCTGGAGGGGCTGTAGCGGCGCGCCGACGATCATGGCGCGGCGGCGGCGGAAATGGTGCCCCACAGATGACAAAGCCGGGCAGCGGTGGATGCATGACTACCAGGGCACCTTTGGTTCTACGAGCCGATTGGGGCGCAAGCTGTGGCGCCGGATCCTGCGCGATTGCATGCTGTATAAGAACGAAAGGAGTTGGCATCTGGGAGGTGCAGCACGAAGCCGCCGATCACCCATGGCGCGCCGCGAGACTCTCGCCCTTCTCGTTCGTCTAGGAGCGTCCGACGGGTTGTGGTGGGCCGGCCGGAAGTGGCGCAAGGGGGCCTACCGACTCAATGCAACCCTTTGGGGCCGATCCGGCTCTCCCCTCAATCCTCGTTGTCGTTCAGATCCGCCATGAGTCCGGCCACCGAGTCGAAGCGCGCAACCTCGCCCCGCTGCGCCGCGAGGATCGCGGCCTGCGTCTCGCTATTCGGTACACGTACTTCAAACGGAAGCGCCTTCTCAGCGGCGATGCGCACCAGCAACATCCGAATCGCGTCGGACACCGAGAGACCCATTCCAGCGAGAACGGCACTCGCCTCCTTCTTGAGATCGGCATCGATACGCGCGCGTACGATCTCGGCAACAGCCATGGCTTTCACTTTCTCCTGCGTGGCTACATCGTAGCTACAGACTCTTAATGGAGAGTGAGCGCCGGAAGGTCAAGACCTCCCACCCCTTCCTGCACCATCCGGCAGCACGGGGAGCACGTGGAGCACGAGGTCAGCACATGGAGCATTCATGAGCACAGCGGGTAAAGCTGCAAGACGTTGCAATCCCGTCGGAATTTGCCACTGCTCTGAAATATATGTTGCGTTGTCCTTGCTAAGTTGCGACATATCCGGCAACTCCTTGGGTCAAATTGCAATATGCCCGCAACTGATATTGCGCGAAGCTATACCTAAGTTGTTGTTTTATAACGACTACTCGTGCACAATGCAAAATCAGGAACCGACGGGATTTTCCCGCCGACCGATTGGAGTTTAAAATGGCGACGGTAAGAGAGGCGAGCGCGATTACGAAGAAGCAACTCGCATTGCGTGAGCTGCATTGGCCGGGGGCAGAACCAAATTTGTGGCATCGCCTCGCTAACAAGGGGTTCGCGACCATTCCGAAAACGATGCCCATGATCCTCAAGATCATGGACGAAATGACCAAAGGTGCGCCCGTCTCCTCGACCTACCTCACGCTGTGGTGCAGCACCTGGGACAATTCGTTTGTCGTACTCAACAAGCATGGGGATATGGCGAACGCGTCCGGCTTTGGCGGCCAGCGCGGGGAGCACACCTGGGCGACTCGGATGAAGAAGCTCAAGGAGCTGCACTTCATTGATATCAAACCGGGCAAATCGGGTCCGATGAGCAATGCGATCATCTGGAACCCGCATCTCGTCCTGCGCTGGCATCACGACAACAAGACGCCGGGCCTGACGGAAGCCAGCTACAATGCCCTCATGGAAACGGCGCTCGACGTCGGGGCGAAGGACATGACGGAACCCGTCGCGGTTTCGGCCCCGGCAGCTCCGCCCCCGCCCGCCGCGGTTGGTGTCGTTCCGTTGCCACCGCCCGGTGACGTCTCCCCGGAGACTGAATGATGCGTTCCATCGAGCGGACCACGAAGTTCAAGCGCGACTACAAGCGCGAGAAGAAGACCGACCCGTCGCTCGACGAGGCCTTCCTGGCCGTCATCGTGCTACTTGCGGACGATGACGAGCTCCCGGAACGCCTGCGGGATCATTCTCTGGGCGGCGAATGGAAGGGCTATCGGGATTGTCATATTCGACCGGACTTGGTCCTCATCTACTCCAAGGAGGAAGGCAAACTGACGCTTGCCCGACTGGGATCGCACAGCGAGTTGTTCGGATAGGGTCAATCAGCGACCGGACCTCCGCCGATTTTGCTCTGGCCGCCATGGGTCGGAAGCCGACAAAGGTCGGTCGGCTGAACGAATGTCTGGTTCTGGCGTCGGCGGCGAAGCGCTCAGCGACCGCTATGGGCGCCAAGCAGCTAATACCGCGCTCGGCATGGGGGGCGGCCGGCTGCTCGAGGCGCTGGGGAGACTATAGGTGCAGTGCGAACCGTCACGGCGCGGCGGCGCTGTTCCCACAGCGGATGACTGCCTCGGCAATGGCCCCCGGACGTTGCCGTCCGCCTGCGGCGGACCGCAGACGAACGCGCCGCCCTGTCCCCCGGACAGCGCTAAGCGCCGCTTTGCGGCGCTTGCACGTTCGTGGTGCCCAGGAGAGGACTCGAACCTCCACGCCCTTGCGAGCGCCAGCACCTGAAGCTGGTGCGTCTACCAATTCCGCCACCTGGGCACGGGAGAAAAGCCGGTAGGCGGCGCGAACTAGGGGCCGCCGCCGCGCTTGTCAACGCAAGGGGGAGCGGGCAAGGGGAGCGCCGACTCCGATAGGCATCGAGGGACTGGGATGGACCGTCTGGTCACTTTGTTCGGCGGCGGCGGCTTCGTCGGGCGCTATGTGGCGCAGGCCCTGTTCCGCGCCGGAGCCCGGGTCCGCATCGCCCAGCGCAACCCCGGCTCCGCCTACTTCCTGAAGCCGCTCGCAAGCCTTGGCCAGGACCAGTTCGTCGCGGTCGACGTCCGCGACCCCGCCCGCGTCCGCGCCGCAATTCGGGACAGCGAGGCAGTGGTAAACCTGGTCGGCGTGCTGAAGGGCGACTTCCAGGCGATGCACGTCGATGCGGCGCGCACGATCGCCGAGGCCGCGAGCGCCGAGGGCGCCTCGGCGCTCGTCCACCTCTCCGCGATTGGCGCGGAGCCGGAATCGAACTCGGCTTATTACCGCACCAAAGGCGAGGGCGAGGCGGCGGTGCGCGCCGCCTTTCCCGCCGCGACGATCGTGCGCCCCTCGCTCGTCTTCGGGCGCGAGGACAATTTCGTGAACCGCTTCGCCGGGCTCGCCCGCCTTGCGCCGGTGCTGCCGGTGGTCAGGCCCGGCATGCGGATCCAGCCGGTCTACGCCGCCGATGTCGGGCGAGCGATCGCGGCGGCGGTGCTCGATCCGGGCGCCCATGCCGGCCGAACCTACGAGCTGGGCGGGCCGCAGGTGATGACGATGCGCGAGCTGATGGCCTGGGTGTGCGAGACCACCGGCCGCGGCCGCGCCCTGGTCGACGTGCCCGACCCGGTCGCGGCCGCCCTTGCCCGCCTCACCGGCTGGCTGCCGGCCGCGCCGCTCACCTGGGAGCAATGGCTGATGCTCCAGCGCGACAGCGTCGTCTCGCCCGGTGCGGCGGGGCTCGAAGCTTTTGGCGTTGCGAAGACCCCGCTCGTCGCGGTGGCCGAAGGCTGGCTCACCGCCTATCGCCGCCATGGCCGCTTCGCCGCCAAGCAACCCTATTGAACGCCTCGCGGCGGGAGCCCCATGCCTGACATATTGACCATCATCCTCCTCGGCATCGTCGAGGGCGTCACCGAGTTCCTGCCGGTCTCCTCGACGGGCCATCTGATCCTGGCGGGGGCGCTGCTCGGTTATGACGAAGATCACTGGAAGGTGTTCAACGTCGTCATCCAATTGGGTGCGATCCTCGCCGTCGTCGTGCTCTACTGGCGCACCTTCCTCGCGGTGCTGATGGGCCTGGTGCGCCGCGAGGCGGAATCCTGGCGCTTCCTGCGCAACGTGCTGGTCGCCTTCCTGCCTGCCGCGGTGCTCGGTCTGCTGCTCCACAAGCAGATCGAGGCCATGCTCGGCAGCCCGACATTGGTCTCAGTCGCTCTCATCTTCGGCGGCATCGCCATCCTCGCCATCGACCGGGGACAGATGCGGGGCGAAGAGCGCGGCGTCGCTGACATCCCGCTCGCCAAGGCCGTCGGCATCGGCTTCATCCAGTGCCTCTCGATGATCCCGGGGGTCAGCCGCTCGGGCGCTACGATCCTCGGAGCGCTCTCGCTCGGAGTCGAGCGGCGGACGGCGGCGGAGTTCAGCTTCTTCCTCGCCATCCCGACGATGCTCGGGGCGACGACCCTCGAGCTCGCCAAGAACCACGACAATCTCGGCGTGAGCTTCGGCGCCATCGCCCTCGGCTTCGTCGTCTCCTTCATCGTCGCTCTGGTCGTCATCCGCTGGTTCATCGGCCTGGTCTCGCGCCGCGGCTTCGCACCCTTCGGCTGGTATCGGATCGCCGCCGGCGGCCTCGCCCTCGCCTGGCTGCTGGCGCGCTAGACGTTCAGCCGAGGCTCAGGCGGCCGGCCCCAGAGAGGCAACGAGTCGCACCGTGCGTGCGTTGAGACCCTGAAGCTTGAGGGAGGCCCGATTGCGTAACCTCGTCCTTGCCGCGGGCCTGCTGGCCCTTGCTGCTCCCGCCGCGGCACAACCCCGGCCGCACCGCCCCGCCCCCTATCCGCCGCCGCGACCGCGCATCGAGGACCGCCTGCCGCGGCCCTATGAGGTCGAGCGGATCGGCACCATGATCGAGCGGGTGACCGACGCCTTGCTGGACGTCGATGTCGGCCCCGTCGCGGACGCGATCGACCCCTACCGGCGCTATGAGCCGCGGAGGCCGGAGACGCTGGGCGAGCTCGCCACGCGCCGCGACCCTTATGCACGCCGCCGCCTGCACAATGAGATCGAGGACACGAGTGCCGGCCTCGGCGCAGCGACGAGCGAGCTGGCGGCGATGACGCCCCTGTTGCGCGCCGAGATCGCCAACACCGCCCGCCGCATCGACGATGCGGTGCGCGAGAACCGCATTCGTCGTGAGCGTGAATATGAGCGCGACTATCGCGACGAGGAGCCCCGTGGCCGCTGAAAAGCGGGGATAAGGCGCGCGCCGCTGTGGACGGGGGCTCGCCCCCCCCGCTAAGACGTGGGCCGCCATGTGGCAGCTCTACCAATTCCCTCTCTGTCCCTTCTCGCGCAAGGTCCGGCTGATGCTGGCCGAGAAGGGCGTCGCGCATGAGCTGGTGCGGGAATCGCCCTGGCTGCGCCGCGACGAGTTCGCCGACCTCAACCCCGCCGGCACGACGCCGGTGCTGGTTGAGGAATCGCGCGGCATCGTGCTGATCGACAGCATGGCTATCTGCGAATATTTCGAGGAGACGGTCGACAAGGCGCCGATGATCCCCGGCACCGCCCCCAACCGCGCCGAGGTGCGGCGGCTCGTCGCCTGGTTCGACGAGGGGCTGCACCGCGAGGTGGTGCGGCCGCTCATGGAGGAACGGATGCTGAAGCGGCTGGTCGATCGCGACCCGCCGGATACCAAGGTGCTGCGCGATGCGATGAAGACCGCCAACGCGCATCTCGATTATATCGACTATCTGCTCGACCACCGCCGCTGGCTCGCCGGGCCCGTGCTGAGCCTCGCAGATCTCGCCGCCGCGGCGCAGCTCTCGGTCGCCGACTATCTGGGCGGCCTCGACTGGCGCGGCCACAAGCAGACGGCCGACTGGTACATGGTGATGAAGTCGCGGCCGAGCTTCCGCTGCCTGCTGGTCGAGCGGATGGAGGTCATCACGCCCCCCGCCCATTACGACAAGGTGGATTTCTGAAGGCGCGCGAAAAAGGCCCGGCGTCGCCGCCGGGCCTTTCGCTTTCAGCCGAGGCGCGCCGTTGCTAGCGGCGGGCGCCCATGAAGCGGAGCAGAAACAGGAACATGTTGATGAAGTCGAGGTAGAGGCGGAGCGCCCCCATCACCGCGACCTTCGCCGCCACCTCGCCGGTGCCGCCGACGACGAAATACATGCTCTTGATCTTCTGCGTATCGTAGGCGGTGAGGCCGGCGAAGATCAGGACGCCGACCAGGCTGATCGTCATTCCCATCGGCCCGCTCGGCCAGAAGGCGTTGATGATCATCGCCACGAGGAGGCCGACGAGGCCGATCAGCAGGAAGCTGGCCCAGCCGTCGAGGTCCCGCTTCGTCGTATAGCCCCAGAGGCTGAGGCTGCCGAAGCCGGCCGCCGTCGCGAAGAAGGTCTGCGCCACCGAGGTGGAGGTGTAGATGAGCAGGATCGTCGACAGCGACGCGCCGACCAAGGCGGCATAGGCCCAGAACAAGGCTTTCGCCGTCGTGCTCGACATGCGGTTGATTCCGAAGCTCAGCATGAAAACGAGCGCCAGCGGCGCGAAGGTGACAATCCAGCCGAGGCCGGACGGGCGGCCGGTGACCGGATTGATGAGGGCCATCACCGCGCCGCTCGTCGCCATCAGCATCGCCACGATGCCGGTGAGCAGCACGCCCGAGGCCATGTAATTGTAGACCGACAGCATGTAGGACCGCAGGCCCGCATCGTAGACGGCGCCTTCCCGGCCGATCGTCGCGGCCGTCTGCGGCGAGGCGGTCGCGCGCGGGTCAAATCCATTCGCCATTTCGTGTCACTCCATGACGCGGCGGAAACGACCGCCGCTGCGCCTAATATCGGAGGGATGGCGGGTCCGTTCAAGGAAAACCGGTCGCGGGCGTTTTCACCCTGCGGTAGAGCTTCGACGCCATGCACCGCCTGTTCGTCGCCATCCGCCCGCCGATCACGATACGGGAGCGGCTGCTGGCGGCGATGGGCGGCGTCGCCGGCGCGCGCTGGCAGAGCGATGAACAACTCCACTTGACCCTTCGCTTCATCGGCGAGGTCGACCACCACAGGGCACGCGATGTCGACGCCGCGCTCGGCGCCGTCCATCATCCGCCGTTCGAGATCGCGCTCGCCGGCATCGGCGCCTTCGACCGGCGTGGCGAGCCAGTGGCGCTCTGGGCCGGAGTCGCGCCGCACGAGCCGCTGAGGATCCTCCACAAGAAGATCGAACAGGCGATCGTGCGGGCCGGCATCGAGCCGGAGCGTCGCGCCTTCACCCCGCACATCACGCTCGCCCGCCTGCCCCGGGGTGCGGGGCCGGTACAGGCACTGCTCGAAACCTCCGGCGGCCTCGCCAGCCCGCCCTTCGCGGTCGAAGAGTTCAGCCTCTTCGAAAGCCGGCTGACGCCCGAGGGGGCGGTCTACACGCGCCTCGAGCGCTACTCGCTGGCCTGAGCGGCGCCTTTCTCGCGGCGCCACAGCCAGTAGGAATAGACGATCGGCACCCCCACCATCACCGCGATTCCGCCGGCGAACAGGGTCGCCCTCAGGCCGGACGGGATTGGCGCGAAGGCGGTGAGGATGAGCAACAGACCGCCCACCACCATGAGCTTGCCGCCGAGGCGGTGGGTCTTGATCCACACCTCCTCGCTGGCCAGCGTCCAGGGCGTGCGGATGCCGACCAGGTACATCCGGCGGGACTTGCCCAGCTGGTTGCCGATCAGCACGAAGGTCAGACCGACTGCACCCGTCATGATCCCGTAGACCCTGAGGCCCCAGTGCAGTGCCGCCGACAGCATCACCGCCTCGACCGCGACCATGACGATGAGCAAAGCGGCCCACGCCGAGAGATAGAGGCCCTCGCTCCGTTCCAGGTTGCGCTCCCGCGGCTCGAGCGCGGGCAGGAACCAGAAGAAGGCGGCCAACAGCAACGTCATGCCCGGCGCCGTCATCAAAGCGGTCCATTTCGAGGCGTAACGGTCGGCCTCGCCGGCAATGTTCCAATGGACCGGCAATTGGAGCCCCGCGGGCGCACGGCTCGCAACCGCCGCGCCCAGGACCGCCATGCCGACGGCCAGCAGCAGCGACAGGGTCAGCAGCACTTTCTTGGTCATCACCCCTCCTCCTTTCCGTTCGGCTCCACGCCCATCCTGCCCATGAAGCCCAGCAGCACTTCCTCCAGCGTCGAGAGATTGAGGCTGTAGAAGATCGTCGCCCCCTTCTGGTCCGCCTGGATCAGCCCCGCCTCCTTGAGCTTTGCGAAATGGCCAGACATGGTCGGCTTGGAAACGTCGAAACCGTCGGCCAGCTCGCCCGCGGTCTTCGAGCCGCTCTTCAGCCGCTCGAGGATTTCCCGCCGGGTTGGGTGGGCCAGGGCCTCGAAGACGTTGTTCACCGGCCCGCGGCCTTCACGAAGGCGGCGATGGCCGGGACGACTCCGTCGGCGAGCGGCAGGTCCGGATTGCCGTATGTGGCGAAGTTCGCCGCCCGGTCGTCCGATGCCACCGCCTTCAGCACATGATTGACCCCGGGGAGGAGTACCAGCTTCGCATTCGCGTCGGCCGCGGCGAGCCTGTGGGCGTCGCCGACGCCGATCTGCAGGTCCCGCTCGCCCTGGACGATCAGCACCGGCCCGCGAAACGCGGCGACCAGCCGGGCGGGATCGTAGGCGATCATGTCGATCAGGAAGCGCTGCACGGGCGGCGCGAAGAGGGGCATAAGGGCCGGGTTCATTCCTGTCGTGTCGACCCGCTGCCCCGCCTTCAGCTTGTCGAGCGCGGCGAATGCTTCGGAAAGCAGCGGCGCGTTGGCTGGATTGGCCTGCAATTGCTCGCGGATGATCTGGTCGAGCGGACGGCCGGCCGCGGCGATCAGCACGACGCCGCATATCCCTTCGGGCTGCTGCGCCGCCGCGAGGACGACGAGGCCGCCTTCGCTATGCCCCGCCACCCAGATGCAGCGCGCGCCGGTCTCGACACGCAGCGCCTTCACCCAGGCGTGGACGTCGCCCGCATAGTCGCCGATGGTCACCGAATTGGCATCGGCGACGGCCGCGCGGCTCCCGAACATGCCGCGCTTGTCGACGCGAACGGTGGAGACGCCTTCGGCGGCAAGCCCCTCGGCCAGCAGGCGGTAAGGCGCGGCCTTGACGCCGAGCGGGTTGTCGCCGTCGCGATCGGTCGGACCGGAGCCGGGAATGATCAGCACGAGCGGCGCGCGCGGCGATGGCGCGGAAAGCATGATCCCTTTGAGCGGCCCCTGCGGGCCCGGTGCTTCGACTTCGCGCGAAGCCGGCGCGGGAGCGGCCGCGAGCGCGGCGGCGAGGAGGATGGACATCATAGCCGGGGCCTCTTTCGTTTAGGTATTTAGGCAAATACCTAAATTAAGGACACACGTCAAGCGTCGAGTGCCGTCAGTAGGCGGTCGACCATCGCGAAATAACCAGCGCCCCAGAGACGCACGTGCACCAGAGCCGGGAATAGCTGGTAGACCGGCATCCGCTCCCTCCACCCCGGGGCAAGCGGCCCGTAGGCCGCGCGGAAGGCCTCGGGCGGGCCGCTGAACAGCTCCAGCATCGCCAGGTCGACTTCGGCATCGCCATGATGGCAAGCGGGGTCGATGAAGCCGACGACCGCCCCGTCGCGAACCAGGATGTTCCCGGTCCATAGGTCGCCGTGCAGCAGAGCCGGCGGCGGGTGGGCCGGGAGGAGCTCGGGGAGACGGTGCGTGAGCCGTTCGACCCTCTCGCGCCAGGGGCGGTCGAGCACCGCCGCCGTGGCCACCAACCTCTGCTCGCCCCAGAAGCGCGGCCAGTCGGCGGTCTCGCGATTGTCGAACGCTACCGTGCCGATCGCATAATCGACGGGCCAGCCGTAGGCGGTCGATACATTGCCGTGCAAGGTCCGAAGCTGGCGGCCGAGATCTTCCCAGGCTCTCGCACTGAAAACGCCGTCATTCTCGACATATCCGAGCAGCAGGACGTTCTCATATTCGCCCTCGACGGGCGGCGCGGGCACCCCCGCTTGCGCCAGGCGCCGCAGCATCGCCGCTTCGGCGGCAACGGAAGGACTCTTCTTCGCAACGGTCACGTGGCCGCCGCGCCGGACCAGCAGCACCTCCGAGACGCTTTCGCCGCCGAGCCGCTCCAGCCGGTCCTCCGCAACCCCCGTCAGGGCGGCGACGCGGCCGGCGAAGATACTCACCCCGCCCGCTCCGCAACCCGCCGGGCGAGCGCCCTCGCCGCTGCGGAAACCTCGGTCCAAGCCGCCTCGAAATGGCTTTCGTCGCCATAATAAGGGTCTGCCACCGCCTGTCCCTCCCGCCCTTCGACATGGTCGAGGAGGAGGGAGAGCTCGGCCTTCGTGCCGGGCGGCTTCATGCGCCTGAGGTCCACGAGATTATCGGCGTCAAGCGCGACGATGTAATCGAATCGGCGAAAATCCTCCGGCCCGACCTGCCGCGCGCGCAGGTGCGATATGTCGATCCCGTTCCTGGCTGCGACGACAGCGGCGCGGCGGTCGGGAGGATAGCCGATATGCCAGTCGCCGGTGCCGGCGGAGTCGATCTCGACGTCCAGCCCCAGGCGCTCCGCCTCCGCCCGGAACGCCGCCTCCGCCAGCGGCGAACGGCAGATGTTGCCGAGGCAGACGAACAGCACCGAGACCGTCAACCGCGCCTCCTGTTGCGAGCGGCGCCGCCGTGCTAGCCAGTTGGCAAGGGCAGCACAATGGAGGGCGCATGGCTGCGAGCGAGAGAGCGGGAGCCGCAAGGACGCGCGTCGGCGCCTATGCCTGGTACGCCCTCATCGTCCTGGTTCTCGTCTACGTCGTCAACTTCATCGACCGGCAGATCATCTCTATTCTCGCCCAGGACATCAAGGCGGACCTCAAGGTCGACGACGCCCAGATCGGCTTCCTCTATGGAACCGCCTTCGCCGTTTTCTACGCGCTCTTCGGGATCCCGCTCGGACGGCTGGCGGACAGCTGGTATCGAGGCCGGCTGATCGCGATCGGTCTCGGCCTGTGGTCGTCGATGACGATCCTCTCCGGCCTCGCGAACAGCTTCGGGATGCTCGCGGCGGCGCGGATCGGCGTTGGCATCGGCGAAGCGAGCGCCTCGCCGGCGGCCTATTCGATGATCTCGGACCGCTTCCCGCGCGAGAAGCGGGCGACCGCCCTCTCCGTCTATTCGAGCGGCCTCTACATCGGCGGCGCGCTCAGCCTGCCGATCGGCGGCTTCGTGCTCAGCGCCTGGAACAGGGCTTGGCCGCACGGGATCGGCGCACCGCTCGGGCTCGTCGGCTGGCAGGCCGCCTTCTTCACGGTCGGATTGCCTGGGCTGCTCCTCGCCTTGTGGGTGCTGACGCTCAGGGAGCCGGTGCGCGGCGGCATCGATGACCTGCCGCAGCCCTTGGTGCGCCCAAACGCCTGGCGCGACTTCGGGCGCGAGCTGGCCGCGATCCTCCCGCCCCTCACCCTGTTCACGGCCGCGCGTCGCACTGGCGCCCTGCCCGTCAACGTCGCTGCGCTGGCCCTCGTCGGCGCGGCGGCCTGGGGCCTGGCGCGTCTCACCGGCGACAAGCCGCAATGGGCCGCCTACGGCCTCGGCGCCTACGCCATCTTCTCCTGGGTCCAGTCGCTGCGCTGGCGCGATCCGCCGACTCACCGGCTGATCTGGGGAACGCCCGCCGTGGCGATGCTCGCCGTCGCCTTCGGCAGCATCTCGTTCATGTCCTACGCAATCGCCTTCTGGGCGCCGCCTTATGCCTTGCGGACCTTCTACGCCGGCCCGGCCGCACCGGCGCAGATCCTGCACGGCTTCACCGCCGCGGAAGAGGTGGCCGCGATCGTCGGCTGGTCGGCGGCGGTCGCGGCGGCGACGGGGGTGATCCTCGGCGGGATCCTCGCCGACCGCTGGCGCCTTCGCGACCCGCGGGGGCGTATCTGGGTCAACATGCTTGCCGTCGTCCTGCCCGCGCCCGCGGTCTGGTACATGTTCACGACCCACAGCCTCGCCGGCTTCTACATGGCTAGCCCAGTCGCCCAGCTCTTCGGTTCCGCCTGGGTGGGCGCCGCCGTCGCGACCTTGCAGGACCTCGTGCTGCCGCGGATGCGCGCCACCGCGGGCGCCACCTATGTGCTCGGCACGACGATGGTGGGCTTGGCCCTCGGGCCTTATTGTGCGGGCAAGTTGTCGGTCCTGACCGGCAGCCTCAGCACCGGCATATTGTGCCTTTACGTCGTGCCACCCTTCACCCTGTTGACCCTGTGGCTCTGCTCACGCCGCCTCGGCGCGCTCGAGGCGACCAGGATCGAGCGCGCTCGCGCGGTCGGGGAAGAAGTCTAGCGCGGTAGGAGTATCCCGCAGGCGATGCGGGCACCCGAATTGCCGGATGGGTCGGTGCGATAATCGTCCGCTTGGGCGTGGATCACCACGGCCGCCCCGTCCGCGTCGAGCAGCGCGTCGGCGGCGGCGCCGGCCAGCGTCCCGTCGGCAATGGCATATTCGTAGCGCCCTCGCCCGTCGGCGCCGACGACGAGGTTGGGGAGGTCGCCCATGTGCATGCCCTTCGGATTGTCCTTGCCGTGCTGACGTGCGGTCGGGTTCCAATGCGGCCCGGCGCTGGCGAAGGCCGGGGGGTCGCAGCGGCCGACGGCGTGGACATGGGCGCCGTAGATGCCGGGGGCGAGGCCCGCCGCTTCAAGGCGTATACGCACCGAATGGCCCGCCGCGCGCACCCCGGCGCGGGCGAGGAGGCGGCCGTCGACCCCCTTTATCTCCGCAAAAGCCGCAGTCGGCACCGCGGCCGTGCCGGCAGTGCCGGAATCGCTCGCCGCGCATCCCGCCAGGGTTATCGCGGCGGCAGCGAGGGTACAGATCAGCTTCATCTCGCCATCTCCTCGTCGGGGGAGGAGCTTCAGGCGCTCCTCGGGGCGCGGCCAATGCCGTACCAGCGCAGCCCGGCTTGCTCCACCTCTTCCGGCGGATACACGTTCCTCAAGTCGACGAACACGGGCTGCGCCATCGTGCGGGCGAGGCGCTCGAGGTCGAGCGCCCGCAGCACGTCCCATTCGGTGACCAGCACCACCGCGTCGGCACCGGCGGCCGCGGCATAGGGATTGTCGAAGAACCGGACCCCCTCCATCAGCGGCCGCGCCTGCTCGACGCCCTCCGGGTCGTAGCCGCGCACCTCCGCGCCCGCGTCCTGCAGCGCCTGGACGATGCTGATCGAAGGTGCATCGCGCATGTCGTCCGTGTTCGGCTTGAAGGTGAGGCCGAGGATCGCGACCGTCCGCCCCCGCGCCTCGCCGCCGAGCGCGTGGATGACCTTGCGACCCATCGCACGTTTGCGCGCTTCGTTCACCTTGACGACGCTCTCGACGATCCGCAGCGGCGCCTGATTGTCCTCGGCCGTCTTGAGGAGGGCGAGCGTGTCCTTCGGGAAGCAGGAGCCGCCATAGCCGGGGCCCGCGTGCAGGAATTTCGCACCGATCCGGTTGTCGAGGCCGATGCCGCGGGCGACGCCCTGGACGTCGGCATCGACCATTTCGCAAAGATCGGCGATCTCGTTGATGAAGGTGATCTTGGTCGCGAGGAAGGCGTTCGCCGCATATTTGGTCAACTCGGCGGTGCGGCGGCTGGTGAAGAGCAAGGGCGCCTTGTTGAGGTAGAGGGGGCGATAGATTTCGCGGAGGATCTCGGCCGCCTCTTCGTCCTCCGTGCCGACAACGATCCGGTCCGGCCGCTTGAAATCCTCTATCGCGGCGCCCTCGCGCAGGAATTCGGGGTTGGAGACGACCCAGGCTTTCGCGTCCGGGGCCGTCTCGCGGATGATCCGCTCGACCTCGTCGCCGGTGCCGACGGGAACGGTCGACTTGGTGACGACGACCGTCGGCCGGGTAAGAGCGCGGGCGATTTCCTCCGCGGCGCCGAACACGTAGCTGAGATCGGCATGGCCGTCGCCGCGGCGCGACGGCGTGCCCACCGCTATGAACACGGCCTCGGCGTCGGCCACGCCGGCGGCAAGATCGGTGGTGAAGGAGAGGCGGCCGTCGCGCATGTTGCGTTCGACCAGCTGGTCGAGGCCCGGCTCGAAGATCGGCATCACCCCCCGGTGCAACGCCTCGATCTTGCGCTCCTCCTTGTCGACGCAGACGACGTCGTGACCGAAGTCCGAGAAGCAGGCTCCCGACACGAGCCCGACATAACCCGTCCCGATCATCGCTATCCGCATCGAATGCTCCGCTGTGGCTGAAGTGGCGCCCGCTTAGCCGCCGCGCCCGCGCGGCGACAAGCGCTTTCCGGCCGGCGGAGCCGCACATCACTGTGCAAAAAAGAAGGAGCCGGCCCGAAAGCCGACTCCTCCTCTAGGTTTCGCGTCCCGCCTAGTGGCGGGGACCCCCTACTTACCAGCCGGAGCCGGGGCCGTAGGTGATCTCGACGCGCCGGTTCTGCGGCTCGCGCACGCCGTCGGCGGTCTCGACCAGCGGACGGCTCTCGCCGAACGCCTGGGTGGTCATCACGCCATCGGGGATGCCGCGGCCGGCCAGGTAGGACCGAACGGCATCGGCACGACGCTGCGACAGGCCGACATTGTACTGGTCGGAGCCCGACCGGTCGGCGTGGCCGGCGATCATCACCTGGGCCTGGCCGCAGGTCTGATACGCCGCCGCCGCGTTGTCGAGGATCGCAGCCGCCTGCGGAGTGATATCCGACTTATCCCAGTCGAAGAACACCATGAACGGACCGGCCTGACACACCTGCGGCGGAGGCGGCGGGGGCGGAGGCGGCGGGGGCGGGGGCGGCGGCGGGGGCGGCGGGGGCACCGGCACCGGCGGCGGCGGCGGAGCGCCGAAGTTGAAGGTCAGGCCGCCCAGAAGGCTGTGCGACCGGAACCGCATCTTCGTGTCCTGCCCGTTGAACGCCACCATCTTCACGTCGGGAACGTTGAAGAAGCGGTACTTCACCGTCACGTCGACATTGTCGCTGATCGCCTGGCGGACGCCGGCGAAAAGCTGCCACGCAATGCGGGAGTCGGAGTCGTCGAGGAACGGCGCCTGGTTCGAGAAGACGCGCATGTTGGTCGCCTTCACCCGCGCCATTCCGACGCCGCCACCGACGAAACCGCTGATGCCGTTGTCGTCGCCGAAATCCAGCATGCCGTTGACCATGAAGCTCAGGGCGCTGCTGCTGCCGGCCGCCGCGCTTTGCGACGGGAAGGTCGGGCCCTGGCCCGGAAGCCGGATGCTGTTGATAACGTTGTCGATCCGGGCGTGCTTGTAGGCAGCCTCGGCCTCGATGCGGAACGCGCCGAGATCGTAGCCGATGAACAGGCCGCCGTCATAACCATAATGATGGCTGATCGTCAGAGCGTTGTGCACGGTGCCGACGTTGACGTTCATGTCCTCGACGATCATCGCACCAAATTCGCCCCCCACATACCAGGCGCCATCGCGCGCAAAGGCTGGCGTTGCGAGCAAGGTGGATGAAAGCGCCACTGCGATGGCGAGCTTCCGCATAAATCTATCCCCTTTCATTTGCGTCCCAACGGGAACGACCTTGAACTCATTACGGTAAGCGGAGTTTCCGCGCAAGCACGCTTATCCCCACATATGTTGCCGAAATGCCTCAGTGGATCCCCTAAGGAATCCCTGGGCCGCTCGGCAGACAAGCCCGGAAACGACGCGTGACCGCCTTGGTTTCCGGCGACCAACGAAAAATGTCAATCGATGAGGCCGTGTGACATTAATGCCGCAATGACGGCGTCCACCGCTGTCCGCGCCTCGGCGTCGATTATCGTTCCGCCAGAAGGACTTGCTATAGCCGGGCGGCGCTCGCCGACGACCTGGACGCCGCCAATCCTGAGGCTCGACCCGGTCAGCTCGCCGCCGCTCCAACCGGTGCCGTCGTAGCGCAGGCTCAGGCCGTCGGCTTTGTTCCAGACGATCATTCCCGCCGGCGGCGGTACGAACCGCCAGCCGCCGGACGTCCAGGCTGCGAGGCAGCCGTCCTTGCCGCTCCACGCGCCTGCCGCCGCAGCAGCGGCGATCCAGCATTGCCCCTCCAAAGGCGACGCCGGCGGCGAAACCTGCGGCGGCCCCTCGACCGCGGAATCCAGCACGCTGTCGAGGACCGCCAGGGCCTCGTTGTGGAAGAGCTCTTTCTGCGCCTGCCCGGGAATCAGGAAGGGCAAAGCGAACCGCGCGGTGGCCTCGGCCATGGCAATCTCCTTCAAGTCAGGATGAGGACGGCTTCACGGGACGGACCGAAAGTGCCGAGCTGCGCGATCCTGGCCTCCGCGGGCAGGACGAGGCCCGCGGCGGAGCGGTCGGAGGCGGTCGACACGAAGCGCGGCTCCTCGACCTCGAAGGCGCGCGCTGCGCTGCCGGAGCCGATCGTCACACGATAGGCTTCACGTTCCTCGCCGAGGGGGGTGTCCCGGCCGCTCAGCCAATCCCAGCCGAGGCGGCTTCGCCTGACCCAGGTCAGCAGGATGTCGCCTTCGCCCAAAGGTTCGGCGTAAGCATGCACCGGACTTGGCGGCCGCAGCGCCTCGCTTGTGACGATCAGCCGCACTGGCACCGCGCCATCATCGCCCAGCCCGGCAGGGAGAAGAGCCGCCTCGGAGCCGATCGAGGCCAGCGGGACGTCCACCCGGAGCAGAGTCGGAGCGTCGATCAGCACAAATTCTTCCCCGGGCAGGTGAAGGCCGTCCGCCCATTCGGTCCCTCGGCGGCCCCGCAGCAGCCGCGACAGCCTGAACCGGCGCGGCCCTATGGGCGCCGCCGCGCCGAACTGGATGAGTTCCTGTCCGACCGCCGCGAGATTCGCGCCCGCGGCCAGGGCGGCATCGCTGCGGCTCTCCAGCCACATCGTCTCGCTCAGCAATTCAACCTCCATCGAGCCGGGGGAATCGAACAGCGCCGATTGCGCCGGCCCCGGGGCCGATAGGATCTGGCCGATCACGGCGGGCACGGCGGTGGCGCCGATCTCGGCCCAGCTCGATCCGCCGTCCCAGCTGAGGCTGAGCGGCGCGGCGCGCCACCCTGCGCCGCCGCCGGCGGCCGCCAGCAGCCCGGGGCCAGCACGGTTTTCCTCCCCCGGGATCGGCAAGTCGAGCAGGATCAGGGTCGTCGCTCCGGCCTGCAGGTCCGGCTGGGCGATGGGCCGTCCGGGTGCAGCGGCGAGCGGCGCTTCGATCCCCCCGGCCGCCCGGACCAGTTCAGCCGTCACCACCAGTCGCTCGCAGGTCACGCTCGCCACCCGCCAGAGACCGGGCCGCCCCGGCACGCGCAGCAGGCTGCCCGCCGCCAACCCGAGATAGGCGGGAGAAAGGTGGAGCTTGGCGGTCTCCCGGGCGGCGGCCAAAGCCTCCAGCCGCCCCAGGATCAGAACCTTCGCGTCGGCGGCCGCAAGCGCGGCAGCGACGGCCCGCCGTTCCGCGGCCGGCCCGCCCGGCCGCTTCACACGCTGGAGGCCGGTTTGGTAGTCGCGCGCCGGGTCGTAATAAGCGAGGCTCACCTCGCCGGGCGCCGCGCTTTCGCTGCGGCGGACATATTCGTCCTCGCCACCGGCACCGTCGGCGCGGGCGCCGAGGGCGGTGTCGGCAAGGAGGGGCGCCGGAGCCGCGTGGGGAATCGTCAGGGTCAGCGTCGTTCCGTCATCGAGCAGCGAGAGCCCAGCCAGCTGGGCAAGCTCCTCCATGCCAAGGCGCACGCTGTCCCCGCCTGCCGCATAGCCCACCAGGGCCGGAGTCACGCCCGCCGCCACGCCGCCGGCGGTGAGGCTGGCGGCGATGTCGCCAATCGCCACGGCGCCGGCATCCGCCGTCACCTCGAAGGTGAGGGAGGGGATCCGGTTGGCGAAGTCGGCCAGATCGAGGTCCTCGAACACCGCATAAGCGAGGCCGCGATAGGCGGGGCTGCCCGTCTCGCTTTCGGCCGAGGCGATCAAAGGGTCGACCGGCTGGTCCTCACCGCCGGTCCACAATCTGAAGCGCACCGGGGCCTTGAAGTCGCCCGCTGCGCCGCGCAGCAGCTTGCCGTCGGCCCAGATGCGGCCGATGCCGAGCACCGGCCGGGCCGAAAGCGCGACGGCGAAGCTCGCCGAATAGGAATAGTTCACGGTCTTCGGCCGCCCTTTGCCGCCGCTCGTGCTCCTTTGCTCATGAAGATCGGTGGCCCAGATCACCGTCCCCGCCACCCGCATCCGCCCGAACAATTTCGGGATTTCGCTGCCGTAGGTCGAGGTCTGCACCGCCAGGTCGCCGAGCCGCGGCCCCTGCCTTGCGTTGGGAGCGAACAGCCGCCCGTCGACGGCCTGCCCGAGCAACGCTCCGATCGCGCCGCCGAACGGGCCGCCGAGCGCCGTGCCGACGCCGGTGAGGATCAAGGTCGCCATCAGCCTTCCTCCTCCGACAGCCGCCACACTCCGACGACCGGCCACGGCGCCGGCATCGGCCGCTCGACGATGCGGCGCAGCAGCGCGTCGGCATGGACGAAAGCGTCGCCAGTGCAGACGAGGAGATGGAATTGCGCCGGTCCGCTCCGGCAGACGATCACGTCTCCCGTCGCCATGCCCTCCGCGACCCGGGTGCAGCCCAGGGTCGCAAGCTCCTGCTCGATTTGGGCGAGATGCTCGCCGCGCAGCCGATAGTCGCGCGGCACCCGCTCCGGCGCCACATCGATCGCCACGGCGGCGGTGCCGACGCAGTCAAGGCCGTGCTCGGGCGCGCGGCCCTGTGGGCGGAAGCGGCGGCCGACGAGGGCTCGCGCCCGCGCGGCGATCCTTTCGCCAAGGGTGGACATGTCACGCTCCCGGGTAGCGGGTGAGAAGGTCCATGCCGGGCAAATGCGGTTCGCCTCGGAAATTCTCGGCGTTCGCGAAGCGGTCGCGGCACGTTGCGAACAATTTGTCGCAGCCCTCGACAATCTCGACGATATCGCCGGCCGCCGCGGGCTGGAAGGGCGGCTGCCCGCAGCATCAGCCACGCCCCTTCCGAGGAGAGGATCACCGCCGAGAGGCCGCAATTGGGGCCGGAGAGCCAGCGCAGCCGGCCGAACGCATAGGCGTTCGCTCCTCCAGCGGCCTCCTCGACTTCGACGATGTCCTCGGCCGCAACGCTCGTGATCCGCGTCACCCGCGTCCGCGGCGCCAGGTCGACACGGCATCGCCTGTCGCCAAGCTCGGCGCGGCAATCGGGCGACGTCTGCTCGACGGCGGGACGCTCGAGCACCGCCGCCGGCCCCTTCAGCTCGGCCTCGAAAGCCGCGCCTTTCAGCGCCACCTCGCCAAGCTCGCCCCGTGCCAGCACGAGCCGCTCACCGCCCGTATCTTCCCAGTCCACCACGAACAGGCATGCCGCAGCGCCGTCCCAGCGTCCCGCTGCGAGGTCGGCGGCGCTGATCGCGTCGCTGGTCAGCGCACCCGACACGTCGAGCGCGGCGGCGTCGAACCCGTCGCTGCGAGTCACCGCCGAGGGTAGCATCCCCGGCGCCGCCCGGTAGGCGAGGCCGTCGATCGACAGCCCCCGGTCATGGGTCGTGAAGCCGAGACAGAGTCCATCGCGCCGCGTCACCCGCCAGCAGAAGGCGAGCGTGGTCAGCGGCCGCTCGAGCATGGCCGTCATCTCTTGTCCTCCAGCGAAAGCTCAGCCTTCGCGTATCTCGATGAGAGGCACGGACGGGATCTCGCCGGCGCGAAAGGTGGTCAGGCTAAAGGCGAGACGGTCCTCGGCGAAGCGGACCGGCACGTCGAACAGGAAGCTGGCGTCTACGGCCACGCCGGCGGCGGGCGGGGCATCGAAGCGGATCAGGCCCTTGTCTTCGATCGACCAGCCGCTCGCCCGCTCCTCTTCGCCGACGAAGATCCGCACGCTGCCCGCCACCGGCCGGGTGACCGGCCGCACCTGGGTCCCGTAGCTCTTGAGCAGGTTGAATTCGGCCCGCACGCCGTCGCCGATGCCGATCGGCTCCCGCTCCGCCTCATGGTCGAATGGATCCTGGAACCGGAACCCGATGGCGGCGCCGCGCCGCGCCCGGAAAAAGGAGATCAGCGCCTTGAGCTGCGCCTCGTCCCGCAGCCCGGGCCCTGCGTCGAAACGGAGCCGCGCGTTCGCCCAATCGCTGTTCCTGTGCTCCGCGCCGCTCGCCGTCGTCACCACCCGGGTCGAGAATGCCGGCTCCACGCTCGCCTCCCGTCCCAGCGCCACCGGGAACAACACGTCATCGAAAGCGTCCACTTCGCCCTCTCCCACCTCGAACCATGTAAAGCCGTCGCGCAGCACCTGCGGCAGCGCCCAGACGAACACCTCGCCGGTGCCCCGCGCGAACGCCGCCTCGGCCGCCGCCGCGATCGCCGGCCACTCCGCCCGATCCTCGGCTCGGAGCACGAAGCCGGCGAAATAATGCTGCTGCGAGACCGGATAGCCGAGCCGCGTCGTCACCTCCGCGACCGCGCCGGCAGTGACGCCGCCGCGCCCGCCGGTCACCCATTCATAATCCTCGAGCTGCACCCGATCGAAGGCCGGAGCGCCCCAGCCGAGCGGCAGGTTCGCCCGCCGCACCTCGGGCCCGTCGAGCACGCCCGGCAGATAGGCCAGCAGCAGCAGCTCCGCGTTCGGCGCGTCGCCCCGCACCGCGGCGCCGATGCCGGCCGTCGTCTCGGCCAGCAGCGCACCGGCGGCGTCCAGCGTCGCCTCCTGCGCCGGGCTGAGCGGACCGCGTACGTCGGCAATCGCCTCCGGCGCCAGCCGGGCTTGCGCCGCAGCATCGTAAAGGCAGATCGCGCCGTCGGTTCTCACCCACCACCAGGGCTCGCCGATCTGCAGGCGGACTCGGAGCCCAACCTCGGCTGCGATCGCCGCGAAGGCCCGCGCCGCCTGCCGCAGATATCCCATGGCCCCCTCATTCGCCGGCGACAGCAATGTGGACGGCGGGCTCCAGCCGGTCAGCGGCGGGCTTCCGTCCGCCGCCCGCTGTTTCCAATCGCCCCAGCTATGCTGGTCGAGCAGCTCGAAGGAGAGCGAGAAGATCAGCTCGAAGCCGAGCGCCTTCGCCCGTGTTGCGAAATCCCGGTGCCAGGCCTCGCACGGGCCGTTGAGCACGCCCCCGGCGAGGCTGGCGTAGAAGCCGCCGGAATTCGCCTCGAGCCGGAAATAATGGCTCATCCCGACATAGTGGTTGATGAGGCCGCGATAGCCGAGCTGCAGCGCGTTCCGCAGCACCCGCGCCGGCGACAAATGATAGAGATCGTCATAGCCCGTAGCGATCCGCAGCCGGTGCTCAGGCACCAGCACGTCGCCGATCGCGAGCACCGAGCCCGAGCCATCGCACGCAATTCCCATGAGCTCCGCCCAGCCTTGCGCAGTCGCGTCGAGCGGCGCGTCCTCGCCGGTGAAGCCAGGAGGCACCAACGAGACGAACATCCGGTCGACGTCTCCGGCCCAGACCGGGTCGTCGCCGCCCCAGCCGCCCGCCATGGCGGCGAAGTCGAGCGCGATCGCGGCATCCTCCGGCGATCCGGTCGCATAGTTCCACAGCCGCACGTACCAACTGCGCGTCGCGCCCGCTTCGTCCCGCCCCTCGATCGTCAGCGTCGGCCCGTTCACGGCGTCGAGCGCGCGCACGCCTCCGCTCCGCCAGCGGAAGGCGAGCCGGCAGGCGCGGAAGTCGCGGCTCGTCTCATAGGCCGTCAGCGGATGGTCGAACCGGTCCTCCGCCTCCCAGATGAGGCCCGCAAGGTCGTTCGCCTTGTAGAAGACGCAGTCGACCCGCAGCGCGTCCGGCGCATTGGTCACGACGCTCGCCATCATCGGACGCGGGAAGTTGACAGTCCAGAAGCGCGGATCGAAGCGCTTGACGAACGCGGTCTGCCTCGCCGCCCCCGGCGGCGCCAGCCAATGGCCCATGGTCAGTCCTCCACCCGCAGCAGCGCCTGCCTGACCGCCCGCGCCACCTGCCGGCTCGATCGCGCCAGCGCCTGCGGCGCCTCGGCCGCTGGGCTGTTGATGGTGATGCTGAGCCGCACGTCGCGCGGGCCCGCGGCGGCTGCGCTGTCGATCCGCCCGCTGGCGGTCGGCACGAACAGCTCCGGCCCCCGCTCGCCGACGAGATAGGCGCGCCCAGGGCCGACGCCGCCGCCGGTCGCCCGCCCCGGCGCGCCCAGGATGGCGGAGAGCAGGCCGCCCGCGAGGCTCGGCAGCCCGCCCCCGCCGCCCCCGGCGCCGATCGCGCTGATGCCGCTCCTCAACGCCGCCGCGGCGATGTCGGCCATGACAGCCAGGGCGACCCGTTTCAAATCCTCGAAGCCGAGCTTGCCCGTCCGCACCGCCCGCAGAAGGGCGCCTTCGAGCAGCCGTCCGGCCCGCGCCGCGCCGTCGCCGAGCGGCCCCTCGAGCTGCCCGCGCATGTCGGCGACGTCGCGGGCGAACGCACCGGTATCGGCGCGGACGCTGACGATCAGCCGTTCGATCTCTTCATCCATCGGGATTGGCCTCCATCAGCCGTTCGAAATCGGCCCTGCCGAGGGCCGCCGCCGCCTCGCCCCTCATCGCCGTCAGCACGGCGGCCAGCTCCGCCGGAGTCGCGCTCCAGAACTCGACGGGGCGCCAGCCGAGCAGCAATGCGGCCGCGCCGGCCAGCCGGGACGCGGCCTCGGCGAACTCAGCCATGGCCCTGCAGGATCTGGGCGAGCAGGCCGCGCAGAACGGGGGCGGCCCTCGCCAATCCCTGCTCCGCGAGCGCCGCGCCCAGCCGCTCGCGCGTAAGCCCTTCCGGCCGGTCCTTGACGCAATGCCAGAACAGGGCCGCGATTTCGCCGAGCCTCAGCCCGCCGGCCGCGGCTCGCTCGACCAAAGCCAGCAGAGGCCCTAGCTCCTCCTCCGCCGCGACCAGGGCCTCGAAGGTCGGACGCAGCACCAAGGCCGCGCCGCCGACGGTGAACTGGGCCTCACCCCTGGCCGGATTGGCGCCGTTCACAGCGCCGTCACCGGGCCCGAGCTTTCGAGGCTCAGGCTGTAATTGCGCTCGCCGTTATAATCCCCGGAATAATCGAGGCGCGTGACGAGGAAGCGGCCGCGCATCCGCTCGCCGCTCTCGAAGCTGAGCTCGTAATCGTCGATCAGGCCGCCAAGCGCATTCGACTTCAGCTGCGCCTCGGCGGCAGATCCGGTGAAGATGCCGCTCCCGGCCACCGACACCGACCGCACCCCCGCGCCCGACAGCAGCTCCCGCCATCCGCCGCTGTCCTTGCTGGTGACGTTCACCGGCTCGCCGTTCACCGACATCTGCGTCGTCCGCAGGCCGGCGACGGTGGCGAAGGCGGGCGGCTCCGCCCCGTCGCCGACCTTCAGCAAAAAGGCACTTCCCTTTTCGGCAGGCATGGCTCAATCTCCCCTTGGCTCAATCCGTTGCACAGGAATTCGCTATGATTTCGCATGTGCTTCTCGCGATGCTCGCCGGCGCCTCCGCGCCGCCCTCCAACCCCAATGTCGAGCGCCTGGCGCTGACGCACTGCCTGTCGGCGATGGTGAAGACGGACCTGCAGGCGAAGACGGCGCCCGACGCCTTCGCGACCAAGGCGAACGCGGCCTGCATGGCCGAGGAAGCGGCCTTCCGTGCCAAATCGATCGCCGCCGACCGCGCCGTCGGCATCAGGGCCGCCGACGCGGAGCAGAACGCCAAGTCGGAGATCACCGACATCCGCCAGAATGCGCTCGACCGCTACAAGGACTATCTGGAGTCGAACACGCTCCCGCGCTGATCCACTGCGCGTTCAACCGGCTCAGGCGGACGCCAGAATGCGCGCCCGATATTCGGCCACTCCGGTCCATTCGACCGGCCCCGGCGCCCGCCCCTCGCGCACGCTCCGGCTGCGCAGCCACGCGAAGGTGACGATCTGCCATCCTTCCGCCACCGGCGGCGCCTCCAGGGCGGCCTCGATCGCGTTCATCAGGGCGAGCAGGCGGACCGGGCGCTCGCCCCCGTCTCGCACCGTGACCGCTACCCGCAGTTCGCGCCCCTTGCCGCTCTTGTGGCCCCAGTCCGTCTCGGGGCCGCACTCGACCAGGGCATAAGGGAAAACCGCCTGCACCGGCGGCGCGTCGTAGACGGCGAGGCCGCTGGCGGCACGCAGCGCCGCGACCATTCCGGCTTGCAGGGCTTCGCTCGCACTCATCCTCTTGTCCTTTCCACCAGCCAGCGCAGCGCCGGATCGATGAGGGAACGTCGCATCAGGCCGCGCCCGACCAGCGCCACCCCTTCCGGCCTCTCCTCGACCCGCACGCCGCGCGGCGCTTCCTCCCTGAGCGCGGCGGCAAGCGCCGACCTCGCCTCAGCCAGCCGCCGCGCCGCCAGCGCCTCGGCGCGGGCCTCCAGCCCCTCCAGCATCACCGCAGGCCCAGCCGCCGGTAGGGCCGCCAAAGCGCCGTGACCGAAGCCGGCGGCGCGTCGCCCGGCGTTGCCGTCCGCAGCGCGTAGAAATGGGCGGCCAGCCGCGTCACGCCGTGCCGCAACGCCTGCGGCAGATCCTCCCATGCCGCGGCGAGCCCCGCCTGGTACGTCACTCTGATCCGCGCCGCCGCGACGCCGGCCTCGAGCCGAAGCCAGCCGTCCCCGTTCGCGTCGATGTCGATCGCATAGGCGTCCGCGGCGAGCGGCGAGCCGGTGCCGTCGGCTCCGATCGTCTCGGCGGCGCCGATCGAGCGCACCGGGTTGCGCCCGAGCCGGAGCCAGCCCGGCCGGGCCCGCAGCGTCTGCCGCACGTCCCGCGCCAGCAGCACCCGCGCCGTGAACCGCTCGCACAGCTCCGCCGCCCCATGCACCAGCGTCGCGATGGCGCCATCATCCTCCCCGTGCACCGCCCTCAGCCACGCCTTCGCCTCCCCCGCCGCCTCGGGCGGCAGGACCAGCGGATCCATCTCGATCATCTCTTGTCCTCCCTTCGCTACAGCGAGAGGGCGAGCGACAGCGGCCGCCGCCGCTTCTTTCCCGCGAAGGCCGAGGGCAGGTCGAACTTGACCTCGAACGCGCCGCCCGCGCGCAGCAGCGAGCTGTCGAACCATAAGGGCCCGGCCACGCCGCTCACCGTCCGCACCACGGTCGCAGCCGCGAGGTCGTTGCCGGTCAGATATTGCAGCACGCCCGCGGTCCGCCGCAGCCAGATGAAACCAGCCGGCGTGAAGATGGGCGGACGGAAGAAGCCGCTCTCGTAACAGCGCCCGCTCGTGCCGCTCAGCTGCATTGCCCGATCGATCGTGGTGGAGCCGTTGCCGGCCAGCGGATTGGCGCTGACGCCGATATAGAGCAACGGATTGCCCAGCGCTCGGGCGCGCAGCACGAAGTCGCCCGCGATCGCCTGGTCGGAGACCGCGCTCGCGTCCGGCGTGTCGGCATTGCCCCCCGTCTTGGTGACGAGGAAGACGCCGCCCTCCTGCGCCGCGACGCTGCAATTGGCGGCGTTGACGATGCCGGCCATCAGTAGAGCGCCAGCATGTCGGACGCGGTCGTTCCAGTCGCGCGCACATATTGGGCGCGGAACGGCAGGATCGAGCCGTCCTGGACGTTCTTCCAGACCTGGTCGGCGCCGCCGCCGACGCCGCGCATCGCGATCGTGCCGCCGGTGCCGACGAACAGCGCCTTGGGGATGTCCGGCAAGGGATCGGTGTCGCTTGGCGTCACCGGAACGGCAAGGCGCGCCGGCGCGGTCGCGCTGTCGGCGACGCCGGTGAAGGGATCGGCCATCGGGGGCATCCTTTTTGAGAATGGTTGGGTGCGCCGCACCGGCGAGCGCGGGAGGGCCGGTGCGGCGCGGGGATCCCCGCCGGTGGGGCCGGCGGGGTTCGGCGCCGATCAGGCGCCGAACTTCATCAGCTTGATCGCCTCGCTGTTCGACACCTGGCCGCCGATCCGCTTGGTGGCGTAGAAGTGGACGAACGGCTTGTGGGTGAACGGGTCGCGCAGGATCTGCGTCTCCGTCCGTTCGGCGATCAGATAGCCCGCCTTGAAGTTGCCGAAGGCGATCGACAGGCTGTCGGTTGCGACGTCGGGCATGTCCTCCGCCTCGACGACCGGATAGCCGAGCAGGGTGTTCGGCTGCCCGGCGGTCAGCGACGGCTGCCAGAGAAGAGCGCCGGTCGAGCTCTTGAACTTGCGGATGGTCGACGCTGTCGCCGAGTTCATCACGAACACCGCGCCCTGCCGGTAGGGCGGCCGCAGCGCCTGGACGAGATCGATCAGCTTGTCGGTCTGGTTGCCCGAGGGGAAGCTGCCGGCGACGCCGGTCGGCACGAATTGCAGCGTGCCGAACGCCCGCGTCCCGTCCGGCTGCGCCGACACCGGCGACGTCAGCAAGCCCTTCGGCCGGTTGACGCCCGATCCCGAGACGAACGCCTGCCCTTCCGCCCGCGCGAACTCGGTGGCGATCTCGCTGGCCAACCACGCCTCGACGTCGAAGGCCGCGTCGTCGAGCATCGCCTGGCTCGCCGCCGGATTGGCGTAGAGCTCACCGAACGGCGGCGCGATCTCGATAAAGCTGGGCGTGTCCGTTTCCGGCCGCGCCGCCACTTCCGAGACCCAGCCCGACGGCGTGCCGCCGGCCGTTACCAGCTTGCGGTAGCCGGCCGAACCGACCTTGACGACGTTGGCGATCGAGCGGATCGGCGAGATCGAGGTCAGCAGCCGGTCGATCTCGGCGTCGATCTCCTCCGGGACCGCGTAGCCGCCGGCGGCGTCGGAGGTGCCCGTCAGCGCCTTCAGCTCCACACCCGCCTCGAGCCCTTTCCTCAAATAGCTGTCGACGAAGGCTGACCGCTCCGCCTTCGCCTCGGCCAGCGCCGGCCGCGCCGCCGGCCCGGCATCCAGCCGCGCCTTTAATTGCGCGACCTCGGCCTTGAGCTGCGCCACGTCCTCATCCTCCCGCTCGAGCGCCTCGAACGAGGCCTCCAGCGCATCCGTCTTCACTTCCAGCATGGTCCTCTCCTTATTTGCTTGGACAATCGTCCCCGGCCGTTGAGGGGCGAAGCCGCCCCTTCCCGTCATCCCGCCACCGCGGGAATCCCGCTTCTTCTCCTGTCCCGATCCGCGCTATCGGGCCGCCATGGACCTCCAACGCGACGGCGCCGAGCACATCCCCGCGGCCTTCACGGCGGACGGGACCAGCGCGCTCCAGCAACTCCTCGGCGGCCACCGCGCCAGCGTCCGGCTGAAGCCGGGCAGCGGCGTCTCGGCCTTGCTCGGCCCCGCCGACGCCCTCGCCGGCGAGCGCCTCCCGGGCGCCCGCGCCGTCTTCGCCAAATTCTTCGACAAGAGCCGCGATTCCAACTGGAGCCTCGCCTGGCACCAGGACCGCACGATCGCCGTGCACGAACGCCGCGACGGGTCCGGCTTCGCCGCCTGGACGATGAAGTCAGGCATCGCCCATGCCGTCCCGCCGTATAGCTATCTCGAACGGATGCTCGTCCTGCGCATCCACCTCGACGAGACAGACGGGGCCCGGGCCCCGCTCCTCGTCGCCCCCGGCTCGCACCGTCTCGGCCCGATCGCCGAGCCCAACATCGACATTGTCGTCGAACGCTGCGGCACCCACGCCTGCCTCGCCGCCGCCGGCGACGTCTGGGCCTACTCGGCCCCCATCCTCCACGCCTCCGGCCCTATGCGCGCACCCGGCCGCCGCCGCGTCCTCCACCTCGCCTACAGCGCGGACGAATTGCCGGCTGGCCTGGACTGGCTCGGCGTCTGAAAAATTGGCAGGCATTGCCCGGCCTGCCGGCGGGTTGCCGGTCAGGCGGCCGGCTCGCTCGACCCGGTCTCCGGCGCGGACGGCGTCTCGCTTGCGCCGAGCCCCTCGAGCGCGTCGCTCAGCGAGTCGAGCCTGTCGCAATCGGCGAGCACGGCGTCGTTGTCCTTGGCGACATTGCCGCGGATCCGCTCGACCACCTCGCTCACGTCCTTGGCGATCCGCGCCACCGACGCGTCGAGCCTCTGGGTTGCAATCGTCATCTTTCCTGTCCTCCATGTGATGATGAGGAGCGCGACGAGCGCCCCCCAGCCTGGGATCGCCAGTTCCGTCATGTTCCTCTCCGGTCCTGGGGCAGGCTCTTCTCTTCCCGTCGCTCCGCCGGCCTGCCGCGGCGGGGGAAGCGCATGCGCTCGCCTCGCCGCTCAGGCGGTGGGCGGTGCTTCGAGCGCGTGGACCCGCGCCCTCGGCTGCATCGGCAAAGTGACGAGGCTGACCTCCACCAGCTCGACGTCGGTGAGCTCGCGCGGCGTCTCGCCCCGCGCCTCGCGCACCCGGTAACCGAAGCTCAGCCCCCTCACCGCCCCCTCCTTGAGGAACGCCGCCGCCTCGCGCCCGGCCGCGCCTTCGGAGAGCCGCGCGATCACCCTCAGGCCGCGCCGGTCCTCCTTGAGATATTCGACACGCCCGATCGGTTTCCCCGCTTGGTGCTGCCACAGCAGCGGCACCCGCTCTTCCCGCCCCAGGCACCGCGTGAATGCTCCCGGCCGCACGATGTCGCCCCCGCGGTCCGGCCGATCGAACACCGCCGCGTATCCGGCAAACCTCATCGGACGATGTCCCAGAGGTGGAGCTTCACGGCCATGCCGAGCACGAGCAGCGCGAGCATGATCCTGACCACCCAGGCGACCACCGCCTGCACCGCCGATTTCTTCGCGTCGCGCCAGGCCTGGAGCAGCTCGCGCAGCTCGTCCATGTCGCGCCGCGCCGCCTCGTCCTTGAGGCCGAGCGCGCCGAGCGCCTTATCCGCGCCAAGCTCGCTCGCTTCCTCGATCAGCCCGCGCAGGGTGACGAGGTCCGCCCCCTGCGCCTCGGCCTGGGCGAGCAGCAGCGCCACCATCGACGATCCGACCGCCGCCGCGCCCGCAATCCTTTTCTCTTCAGCCATGATCCTCCTCCTCGCCGGCCGCGAAGCCGAGCATTTCCCTTTTCTCGTTCCGGGTCAGGAAGTCCGCCGCGCTGACCTGCGACCACAGCATCTGGCGGTCCTCGGCGAGCGCCGTCACCTGGTCGACGTCGAGCTGCAGCGTCAGCCCCGGCCACCAGGCCGCCAGCGCCGCCGCCAGCGCGCCGGCGATCTTGTCGCCGAGCGGCAGGATGGTGAGCCGCCACAGCGCCCTATTGGCCTCGCGATAATTGGCGTAGGTCGCGTCGCCCGGCAGGCCGAGCAGCATCGGCGGCACCCCGAAGGCGAGCGCGATCTCCCGCGCCGCCGCGGCCTTGAGGCCGACGAAGTCCATGTCCGCGGGCGAAAGGCTCATCGCCTCCCACCTCAGACCGCCGTCGAGCAGCAGCGGCCGCCCGGCATTGGCGGCGCCGGAAAACTCGGCCTCGATCTCGCCCTTCAGCCTGTCATATTGCTCGTCGGCGAGCACCGCCCCGTCGCCCGGCGCATAGACCAGGGCGCCGGAGGGCCGCGCCGCATTGTCGAGCAGCGCCTTGTTCCATTTGGTCGCCGCATTGTGGATCGCCACCGCCCCCGCCGCCGCTCCGAGGCAGCCGAGGCCGTAATGGTCGTCGAGCGGGTGGGTCGCCTTGATATGGACCAGGCTCGGCCGCCCCAGCCCGTCGCGCGCCGGCAGCCGGGTCTTCGCCTCGCCGGCCTTGTAGAGATAGGCCGCCGGCCAGCCGCCCGCCCCCGCCTCGACCTTGACCCGCTCGGGCCTGAGCGCGAACAATTCGGCCGGTCTGCCCTCGGCGTCGACGAGGATCTGCAGATAGGCATTGCCGTGGAGCAGCAGCTGCGATGCCGCCGTCTCGAGCAGAGCCGGAATCGCCAGCCCCAGCGCCCGCCTGGCCCCAGCCCCGCCGCCGGGCTCGAGCGCGTTGAGCGGCGCCCAGGCGACGCTCTCCGCCACCAGCCGCACCGCCCGCTGCGCCACCGGGTTGCCGAGATAGGCCTCGCGCACCTGCGCCTCGTAGCTGCGCGGCCACTCGCCCGCGGAAGGCGCCGCCCCCCACGCCCGAAACAGCGAAGGCCGGGCGGCACCCCGCCCGGCCTTGCGACCGAACCAGAATTTCATGATCGTCTCCCTGCATAATCCCCTCTCCCTTCCAGGGAGAGGGAGGGACCCGCGGCCGAAGGCCGTGGGAGGGTGAGGGCACGCCCCCCTGCACCGAATCTCCTCGCTTACTCCGCTCGACGCCGCCCTTCGCGCACGCCATCTTCCGAGCTAAGGAGGAACACCCCCATGCGCTGGTTCAAGCCGCTCGGCCTGCTCTTCTACCCCGCCTCGGTGATGGGCTGGCTGTTCAGCCTCGCCGCAGCCGCCTTCTGCGCCCACATCTTCCTCTTCGTGGACGCGCGCTCGCACAGCGTCACCGACACGCTCTACGCCATCTATCCCTATTGGGTGCCGACCCTGGTCGCGCTCGGCTGGATCGCGGACCGCACCGGCGGCCGCCCCCCTCAACCCGCCCGGTAGCGCCCGACCACGGCGGGGTGGAGCGGCTGGTCGAAGGCGAGGCCGGCCCGCGCGCCGTCGCACCAGGCGACTCGCGCCGCCCAGCTCTGCAGCCCCGGCAGCTTCAGCCACACCCGCGCGGCCGGCTCCAGCCAGGCCGCGCTCTCGATCCCGCAGCCGCCTTCCGACAAATCGACGACCGTGACCGGCGAGGCCGGCCGGTCGCTCGCGCTCCCCAGCCCGGCGCCGATATGGACGGGCGAACGCACGTAGCGTCGCCGGTCATACCCGCTTTCCCGCTCGATCGAAGCCGCCAGCCGCATCTTACCCCCACAGTCCGGAGACTCGCCCCGGCGAAAACGCAGAGGCTAGGCGCGAATGGTTAGCGAAAGGTTGCGGCACAACCTCCCCTCTCCCCGGGGGAGAAGGGAGTTGCTCCCTCACAATCGCCGCACACGCGGCTCGCCCCTCACCGGCCCAAGCATCAGCTCGGTCAGCGCCCAGACCATCGCGTCCGCCCGGTCCGGGCTCCGGCCCGGGCCCTCGTAGCCGCCGGCGATCGTCATCCCCGCGAGCTGGTCCTCCAGCTCGGGGAAGGCGCCGGCGAATTTGGCGCGGCGGCGCTCGAACAGGCTCGCCACCGGTTCGGCCCGCGCGCTCTTGCCGCGGCGGGCGTGGACGATTCGGACCGGCAGCCGGCTCTCGACGCTCCTCAGCACGCTCTCGACCATCAGCCCGCCCTGATTGCCTTCCGCCACCACCCGGTCGGCGCCCCAGGTCGCCGCCGCGTGCGCCACCGCCGCCGCCCAGCCCTCCGGCCTCAGCCCCGCCACGCTCGCGTCGGCCAGCACGTAGCCGCAGCCATCCTCGCCGAGCGCGCAGACGACGATCCCGCAAGCATCGCCGCCGGCCGAAACCGGTGGATCGACGCCGACGACGAGGCGGCGCAGCTCCTCCCCGGAACGGGGAGGGGGACCGCTCGAAGAGCGGTGGAGGGGGCCCGCCTCTTCGCCGCTACTGAGCTGGGCCCCCTCCACCAGCCTGCGGCTGGGCCCCCTCCCCGTCCCGGGGAGGAGCACGGGGACCCGGCACGCCTCGATCAGCGCCCGCGGCCACAGGCTCCCTTCCACTTCCTCGATCAGCTCGCCGTCCAGCTCCTGCCGGCCGAGCCGCGTGCCGCCGTACAGGTCGGTGACGCTGGCGACGAACGCCGGGGGCAGGTTCAGATTGTCGCGCGTCCGCCCGCGGCTCAGCCTGGTCCCGGCTTCCTCGATCAGCCGCGTCAGCAGCGGGATCGGCCGCGGCGTGGTGGTCACCAGCACGCGCGGCCGCTCGCCGAGCCTCAGGCCGAGCATCAAATTGGTCCAGCTCGCCTCCGCATAGGCCCATTTGGCGAGCTCGTCGCACCAGGCGAGATGATGCTCGGGGCCGCGCAGCCGCTCCGGATTGGCCCCGGAATAAGCGAAGGCGATCGCCCCGGATGGGAAGAGCAGTTCGCCGAGGTGCGGCGTCCAGCGCAACGCCTCGCCTTCGCGGGCGACGGCGAGAAGGCCGCTCTCCCCTTCGATCATCACCTTGCGCACGTCGTCCATGGTCGCCCCGGCAAGCGCGATGCGGAGCCTGCCGTCGGCGCGCGCGCAGGCGCTCACATATTCCGAGCCCGCGCGGGTCTTGCCGAAGCCGCGTCCGGCCATCAGCAGCCAGACGCGCCAATCGTCGCCCTCGGGCGGCCGCTGTCCCTCGTGCGCCCATTCGCTCCACCGCGCGAGCAGCTCCCGCGCCGCCGGCCAGCCGAGGCGGCGCACCGCCTCGATCCGCTCCGGCTCCGGCAATGCGGCCAGCGCGGCCACAGCGGCCGAGGGTCGGAAGTCGGTCGTCATGACTCGTTCCCGGTCCGCCGCGCGAGGATCTTCAGGCGCCGCAATATCTGGGCGTCGGTCTCATCGCGGGTCGCGTAACGCGGCGGACGCGAGCCGCGCCAGCGCGTGTCGCCCCCCTCGTGCTGCTTCAGCAGGGTGAGGGCGAGCCTCGTATCCATCGTCGCCGGATCGTCGAACGGCGTGTCGTCGTCGGTCGTCTCCCCGGCCGAAACGCGGCTGCCGCGCCCGGAACGCTCGATCAGCATCGTCTGCAGCACGCCCCGCGACGATTCGAGCGTCGTCTGCCAATCCTCCCGAAACACCGGGTCTTTGGCCCGCTCGGCATAGGCGCTGCGGTCGGTGAGCCCGACCCGCGCGCAGGCGCGCCTCACATTGCAGGTCGCTGCGAGCGTCTCGAGGAACGCCTTCTTCTTGCGCGCCGTCCATCCGCCCTTGAGCGACTTGCGCACCTGCGGCCCGTTCTTGCCGCGGGCGACGATCGTCCCTTCGTCCGCCATGCTCCCCCCCTTCTTGCGATGCCGTCCGCCTTCGAACCGGCATTCCGGGCAAACGGCCGCCCCGTCGCAGCGGGACGGCCGCGCCCGGCCCGGCGGAGGTG
Organism: Sphingomonadales bacterium; assembly: GCA_034668625.1. GTDB lineage: Bacteria > Pseudomonadota > Alphaproteobacteria > Sphingomonadales > Sphingomonadaceae > Allosphingosinicella. The sequence goes on along the minus strand of JAXDOX010000013.1, from coordinate 25,243 downwards.
CGGGGGCGCCGGGCACGAAAAAGCCGGCGCGGGGCGGACCCGGCCGGCGTTCGAAATTCAGCAGCTACACTTTTCGACGATGACTGATTGGTACCCTATGAGCGTGACGCTGTCAACCGTTTTTTCCAAATAGGATATCTCCTATTTTTGGCGGAATGCTGCGAAAAATAGGAAAAGTCCAACAGCCGCAGAGCCTTTTCAAATTTTTCCGCGGTGCTTTCAGAAGGGCGGAATCGGCCTGATACCGACTCGATTCCGCCCGCCGCTGCCGATCTCGCCCGTCGCCGAGTCGCGCGCCGCCCGGGTCCCCTCCCACGCCGTCGGCGCAGGGAGGACTGAGCTGCGGGAAATGGGGACCCTCAGCCCCGCGGCGGGGCTCTTCCGAACACCGGCCGCGGCGGCTGCAGGAAGGCCTCGCGCTGCGAGGCGCGCGGGCCGCGGCGCTCGCGCCCGGCGCGTTCGAGCATCGCCGCCTCGAAGTCGAGCAACCGCGCCTTGTCGAGCAGGGGGCGCGCCGCCGAGGGGTGATATTCCCGGGCGTGCTCGCGGCACCTTTGGGCCTGTTCGCGCAGATCGTCGGCACTGGTCATGAGCGGCGCCTAGGTCGCCCGCCGCGCCCCCGTCCAGCCGGCGATTCGCGCTGCCCGGATTCGGGACTCGGGCGCGGCAAAGCTTAACGCCCTCTTCACCACGTTCAGGGCCGTATCAGGCGAGCGGCGAGTCCGCCGGCCGCTTCACCAGCAGGCGCTGCCACAGCCCGATCGAGGCCAAGGCGATCTGCGCGAAGGTCGGGAAGAAGAAAGCGAGGCCGAGCGCCGTCGCAGCCCCCGCCGCGACCGCGATCCCCCTGCCCCGCGCATAGCGGATGGTCGCCGGATCGGCGCCGGCGTCGACCATCGGCGGCGAGGTCGCCATTCTCACTACGCGAATGTTGAGCAAAGCGGCGAGCAGCAAGGTGGCGCAATAGACGATTGAGGGCACGCCCTCATTGCGGTTCTGGGCCATGAAGGCCGTCACAAACGGCATGAACGCCATCACGGCGAGGAAAGCCATGTTCCAGCCGAGGATGCGGCTGCTGTAGTGCGCGGTCATCGCGAAGGCGCGGTGGTGCCCCATCCAGAAAAAGCCAATGACGGCGAAGCTGATCAGCCAGCCCCACAGGCTCGGGATCAGCTTCACCAGCTCCGCCCAATAGGCGATGTCGGGCGAGCCCTTGGCCAGATGCGGCACTCGGATCTCGATGATCAGCAGGGTGATGGCGATGGCGAAGACGGCGTCGGAGAAGAAGACCAGGCGCTCCAGCGCGTGGTCGGTCCTGCCGGCCGCTCCTCCAACGCTCGCGCTCATCGCCGCCCCCCTCGATCGAAGAGGGCAAGCCTATTCAGCCGGCCGGCCGCTTGGCAAGCGCGGCGTCGGGAAATGGGGAAATGGGGACACGTACTTTTCGAAGGAGGGTACGTGTCCCCCCAGCCTCAGAGGAGGCGGCAGCGGCAGCGGACGGTTGCCACCACCATGTAGCCGGCCCGCCTGATCGTCACGTTCTTCAGGCACGGCCGGTGGCGGGGGCAGTAGCTGTGCCCGCAGCGTACCGACGCGGCCCAGCGGCGGGCCAGCATCAGGCTGCGGAAACGGCGCATCTGCTGGCCCGGGCAGCGGCAGCTGGGAGCGGGCATCGCCACCTTGGCCTGGTCGTCCGTCGCGGCGGCTTCGGGCTGGGCGAATGTCGGGGCCGCAACCATCGCCGCGCACGCGGCAAGCGTCAGCTTCAGCAAAGTAGGCTTCATGATGAATCTCCCCCTCAAGGACAGTCGAGTCGTGGCTCGACTGTAAGCTCGACGCTAGGTCGAGCCGAAGTCGAGTCAAGGACAAGCTGATCGGTTCTGGGGTGAACTCGGGGTCTACTTGGCCTCCACTGTGGCCATGCTATTCCGCTGCAAGGACAATTTAGCAGCGATGCGGGAAGGGCGCCTTACTCCGCCGCCTCCGCCGTCGCCGGCTGGTGGGCGAAGAGCGGCGGCGGAGTCGCCGTCTCGGCAGCCTTGGCGCGCGCCGGCCCGGATCCGTCGCCGGCGCCCTTGCGGCGCTTGAAGCGGCCCTCGACCTCCGCCCCGCCGGCGATGCTCAAAGTCTCGTAGAGCATGTCGCCGGTCACCCGGGCGCTGTGCTCGAGCGACAGCGTTCCGGCCTCGATAGCCCCGTCGACCAGGCCTGCGATCCGCGCCTCGCCGGCGACGATATTGCCCCTTACCTCGCCGCTCGTCCCCTGGACCAGGGTGCCGCAGCGCACGTCGCCCGTAATCTTGCCGTCGAGGTGGAGCTGGCCCGGCGTGTCGATGTCACCGGTCACCTGGACCTCGGCGCCCAGGAAGGAGAATTCGCCGGCCGCGACGGCACCGCCGCCCCCCGGCCCCTTCGCGCCTCGTGAGAACATGGTTCGCACCTCCCCTCGAGCACAGCATCGCACATTATGGTGGCGAATCAAGCCGGCGTTGATGACGAAGGTCGAGCCAGGATGTTGTCGCCGCCCCGGCTCGAAGTACCACTTCGATCCGAAAACAACATGGGGGCCGGCGTCGCCGCCAGCCCCCAAAGTCCCAGGCTCCCGATCGCGCCGCCGAGGCCGGGCGATCACCCGCTGGGTGGGTGGGTTCCGGAGCGAGGCGAAACCTCGTTCGGCTCCCGTGGGTCGCGCACGGAGCGCGAACGCTCCGGCGCTTCCCGTCGGCAGGGATTTGGGCCGAGACCCGCCGCCCCGCCTGGCGGCTCCACAGGAGGGCGAACCCTCCTGCTTCGCCTGGCTCGGGAAGAAGGCGAACCCGCTTCCGTCGCCGCGGTTCGAGAGCGAGGCGAACCTTTCTCTCTCCCCTGGCTCGGGACCGAAGCGAGCTTCGACCCTCCGCCGCCTCCTCGGGGCCGCACGCGGGCAAGCCCGCTCGCAACTCTTCAGAGGGTGGGTCCCAGGCCGGATCCGAAGACCCGGCCGGGGCCCTGACCGAAGTCCGCTTCGGGGCGATTCCCTCCGCTTTCCCCGGCCTCGGCATCGCCTTCCGGGCCGAAGCCCTTCCGGTTCTGCCTGGGAGGCTTCCCTCGCCCGCCGAACTTCCGCTTGCGCATCCGTCCGGCCGGCGGGTTCCGCCGCCCTCGCCTCAACCTTCCGAAGGCTTCACGATCCTGGGGAGCGATGGCCTCGTCAGCGTCGGCGGCGGCCTTCGAAGATCGGGGCGTTGCCGCTCCGGCCCCCTCCGGCCACGTCATGAGAAGTCTCACGGATGGCCGAGTCGGCCAAGCGGATTCCGCCTGTGGAAAACGAGGATAACGGGGACGAAACGGGGGCCTGGGTCAGCCGCCCTTGCCGCCCTTCTTGGGGCCGGCCGGACGAGGCTTCGCCGCCCCCTTCTTCGCCCCTGCGGAGCGAGGCTTAGGCGCCCCCTTCTTGCCCGCCGCGGCGCCTTTCGGCCTGGGGCGGGAGGGCGCTTTCGCCGGCTTCTCCCCACCACCCGCCGCCCACGCGTCGATCGTCTTCCTGGCGACGTCGACGGCGATGGCGCGAAGCGCGCTGGCGAGGCCGCTCGCCTCGCGAGTCGCCTCCTCGACCGCGTCGGCCGCGGCCGTCCCGACCGCCGCCGCGCCCTCGCGCATGCCCTTGCCGTCCCGCAGCGCCGCCGCCGCCGCAAGCATCGCCGCCGCCACCGCCTCGCTCACCGCCGGGCTCTGCGCCGCTTTCAGCGCCGCCTTGCCGGCCTTGCGCAGCGGCTTGGGCAGCTTGCCGCCACCCGCTTTGCCGCTCTTCTTGCCCTTCTTTTCCTTGCCCATCTCAAAGCCTCTCCTATTCGACGACGATGCGCGCCCGCATGCCGATCACGCGGCGGAACAGATTGTCGCCGCTCACGGAATAGCGGCCGGCCCTCGGCACGAAGGCGATGGTCTCATCCGACAGAGGCGCCAGGTGCAGCGCCCCGTGCCTCACCAGCGCCCGGTCGCGCCCGCGCAGCTCGATCGCGCGGAAGAAGGCGGGGGCGGAGAAAGCGTGCGGCTGCTCCGAATTGTTGACGAAATGGAGCCGCACCGGCTCGCCGGCCTTCAGCCGGATCACCTGCGGGCGGATCTCGAAGCTGGTGACGAGCACGTCATATTCCGGCGCCAGCGTCCATTCCTGGGCGGCGGCCGGCGCGGCGGCGATGAGCAGAAGCAAGGCGAGCACAGAACGGCGCATTCGGACCCTCGTCGACTATCCGGCTCTTGCCCCAACGCTTAGCACGGGCGAAGGGAGGCGGGAAAGAACCGGGAGTCCCGATGAACCTGCTTCTCCCCCTCCTCACCGCCGCCCTCGCCGCCGCGCCCGTCGCCGCCGGCCTCTCCCCAGCCGAGCGCAGAATGGTCGCCACGGTCGACGCCGAGCAGGCCCGCACGATCGCCCTGCTCGAGCGGATGGTGAACCAGAATAGCGGCTCGATGAACCTCGCCGGCGTCGAGGCGGTCGGCCGGATGGTCCGCGCCGAGCTCGAGTCGCTCGACTTCGAGGTCAAGTGGATTCCGATGGCCGAGGTCGGCCGCGCCGGCCATCTCGTCGCCGTCCACAAGGGCAATGGCCGCGGCAAGCGCTTGCTGCTGATCGGCCACCTCGACACCGTGTTCGAGCCCGATTCGCCGTTCCAGCATTTCACTCGGAAGAGTCCTGACAAGGCGGAAGGGCCGGGCGCCAGCGACGACAAGGGCGGCGACGTCGTCATGATCGCGGCGCTCCGCGCCATGCACGCCGCCGGCACCCTCAGGAACGCCGACATCACCGTCTTCATGACCGGCGACGAGGAGGATGCCGGCCGCCCGGTCTCGATCTCCCGCCGCGACCTCGTCGCCGCCGCCAAGCTCGCCGACGTCGCGCTCGATTTCGAGGGCCTCGCCCAGGAGAATGGGCGCGACATGGGCTCGATTGCCCGCCGAAGCGCCGGCTCCTGGGAAGTCCGCGCGACGGGGAAGACCGGCCATTCCTCGGGCATCTTCAGCGCCGCCGTTGGCAATGGCGCCATCTACGAGCTCGCCCGCATCCTCGAAGCGTTCCGCACCCAGCTCCCCGAGCCCAACCTCACCTTCAACGTCGGCCTCGTCGTCGGCGGCGCCACCGCCTCGCTGGACGAGGCCGGCATACGCGGCCAGGCGACCGGTAAGACCAACATCATCCCGGCCGTCGCCCTCGCCCGCGGCGACATCCGGTCGCTGAGCCGCGAGCAGGACGAACGGGTGCGCTCGAAGATGCGCGACATCGTCTCGCGCCATCTCCCGGGCAGCGGCGCCGAGATCGCTTTCGTCGCCGATCCCTACCCGCCGATGGCGCCGACGCCGGGCAACCGCGCCCTCCTCGATCGCCTCAACCTCGTCAATCGCGACCTCGGCCTCGCCGAGATGGGCGTGCTAGACCCGCTGAAGCGCGGCGCCGGCGACATCAGCTTCGTCGCCGAATATGTCGACGGCCTCGTCGGTCTCGGCACCGCCAGCACCGGCGACCACGCGCCGGGCGAGACCGTCGACCTCGCCTCCATCCCCCGCCAGGCCAAGCGCGCCGCCATCCTGATGACTCGGCTCAGCCGGGAGAAAAGATGAGCCCGCCGCGCCGCGCCGAGAGCCTGGCGCTCCCGCTGCTGCTCGCCGCCTGCGCGCTGCCGCTCGACGAAGCGGCGCGCTTCCGCGCCCGCCTTCCGGCGCTCGCAGGTCAGCCGGTCGCCCTGCTCGAACGCGAGCTCGGCGCGCCCGACGGCGGCCCGGCACCGGCCGGCGTCCCTCGCCAATGGGGGGAGTTGATCTACGCCTACCCGGAAGGCGGCGGCATCTGCACGATCGAGGCGGCCGTCGACCCGGCCGACCGGATCCGCTCCGTTACGATGACCGGCGACGAGATTATTTGCGGCCGCCTGATTGCGAGCCGTCGCAAGGACGCGCGACGTTACGCCGCCGACCCCACGTTCGCGGCGCGCGAGCGCGAGGAGAGCCGCAGGATGAGCGAACGCCTCGTCCGCGCTCGTCAGGAGGTCAACGGCGCAAAGGGGACCGTCCCTAATGACTGTCCGCCAGCGACTGAGGCGCCGCCGCGATAGCGCCGGCGGTCGCCCTCACCGCATCCGGTAATGGTCGGCGAGGCGGTCGAGGGCCATCTGGAGGACCAGCTTGCCGGCGCGGGCGGGCCAGCCGAGCGCCGTCTCCGCGTCGCGCATCCCCTCGCCGGCGCAGACCACCCGCCAGGCGATGTCCCTGAGGCCAGGCCCGATCGCCGACGTCGCCGCTTCGAAGCGCCGCCGCGCCGCGATCTGCCGCTTGCCGGGCGCCCGCTCTTCGGGCGCCCCGCGCCGGTTGCGGTCCGGCGGCGGCGCGTCCCACTGCATGGTCACGACCGGCGGCAGCTGCGCCGTCTCCCAGTCGCTTCTCAGTTGCTCCCCCGCGGCGAACTGCCGCGCCGTCACGTGGCCGCGGGTGCGCAGCCATCCGAGCGGCGATTCCGCGAGGTTGACCGTCACCGAGCGGACCAGCGCCGGTCGTGCCCGCCCGCCCCGTCGCTCTCGCCCGTCCTCGGGCAACGGCCGCTCCGCCAGCAGCCTGTTCTCCTTACGTTTTATCCCGCTCACCTTGGCCATGTTCGAATCTCCACGAATCACCTGCAAGAAGACCTTGCCATTTCGGCTAGGGTGTTGGAAAGTTAAATAACCACGTGGGTTCTGGAGGCAATCATGATCACGCGCATTCGCGAAGTGCGGCGAGCCAAGAAAATGACGCTTCAGGACGTCGCCGACCGCTGTGACCCGCCGACCACGCCACAGACGATCGGGCGGCTGGAGACCGGCACTCGCACCGTGTCCGTCGGCTGGCTCAACCGCATCGCCAAGGCGCTTGGCGTCCAGGCCGGCGATCTCGTCCAGCTGCCCGACCGGGAGGACGTGCCGCTGGCCGCCTATCTCGACCATGACGGCGCCCACGCGCCGCGCCGCGCCGGCGTCGTCGTGCCGCCGCGGCCGGAGCCGGGCATGGTCGCCGTCAACCTGCTCTCGGGAGTCGGCGATTATCGCAGCGGCGACGAGCTGTGGTGCCTGCGCCTCGCGCCGGAGCAGTTCGGCCGCGCGCTGAACCGCGACGTGCTCGTCCCGCGTCCCGCCGGCCGCTATTTGTTCGGCCGCCTGATCGGGCGGGAGGACGGCAAGCTCCACCTTCTGCCGCTGGGCACCGGGCAACGCCAGCTGGTGATCGCCGATCCGCCCTGGCTCGCCGCCGCGACGAAGCTCGTTCGCACCCTCTAGAGACGCCATCGGAGCCCGCCATGCCCGCCATCGTCCTCGGCTCCGACCGGGTCCTCGCGCCCGGCGGCTTCCTCTGGCTCCGCGCCCTCGGCTGGGGCCTAGCCTTATTCGTTCTGGTGCTCCTCGCCGGCAGCGCCGCGGCGCTCGCCGTCGCCTGGGCGGGCGCCCGCGTCACCGGCGACCACCCGCTGAAGCTCCTCTCCCCCGCCACGCCGGTGGGCCAGCTCGCTTTTGCCGCGATGGCCCCGGCGGCGCTGGCGGCTTATGTCGGGCTCGTCCGCTTCGGCGAGCGCCGCCGCCCTTCTGAGCTCGCCCTCGCGCCGGCGGCGCACGAAGTGGCGATTGGCCTCGCCCTGGGCGCGGCGATGATGGCGGTCACCGTCCTCCTGCTGATGCTGGCGAACGCGGTGACGCTGGTGCCGCGGCCCATCACTTCGATCTGGAACGCGGTCGCGCTCAGCTTGCAGTCGGGCGTCGTCGAGGAGGTGTTGCTGCGCCTCGTCGTCCTCCGCCTGCTCTGGCGCGCCTTCGGCCCGTGGCCGGCGCTGGCTTTGTCGGCGCTCCTGTTCGGCCTCCTCCATCTCGCCAACCCGAATGCGAGCTGGTTCGCAGCGATCGCCATTGCCGTCGAAGCTGGCATCATGCTCGCCGCCTTCTACATCCTCACCGGCCGCCTCTGGGTCTCGATCGGAGTCCATGCCGGGTGGAACTTCACCCAGGGCTGGGTGTTCGGCGCCGCCGTCTCCGGCACCAATGAATTCGCCGGCGGCCCCCTCTCCCTCCATCCCGTGGCGGGGACGGCGCAGGCGCTGAGCGGCGGCGCATTCGGCCCCGAAGCGAGCTTCGCCGGCCTCCTCGTCGGTACCGCCGTCGGCCTCGTCACCCTCCATCTCGCCTGGCGGCGCGGCCGCTTCCGGCCGGCCTGAGCTTGCCTCGACGCACCCGAACTGGCATCGCGGCAGACGGCGGCGGCGACGGGCGCTTAGCTCAGTTGGTAGAGCATCTCGTTTACACCGAGAGGGTCGGCGGTTCGAGCCCGTCAGCGCCCACCAGCCGCCGCTTCACAGCACGAACGGCGTGATCCTCTGCACGGCCTTGAGATAGCTTTCGAGCGCGGCCGCGGCCTGCTCGGACAGGTCGATGAAGACGCGGCGCCCGTCTTCGGGATCGGCGACGCGCACGAACAGGCCCTGGTCGCAAAGGGCCTTAATCCACCTCAGCGCCGTCGTCGGCGGCACCGCGGCGGCGATGCACAGGCTGGAGACGGCGACCTGCTGTTTCTCGAGCCGTGCCGCCATCAGGTCGAGCAGCATGTCCCAGGCCGGATCGGCGAACAGGTCGCGCTTGAAGAAATGGTCGCGCATGCGGCGGGCGCGGATCATCGCCCTTATCTGCCCCGCCTCGAGCCTCTGCGGATCGCCGTCATGGCTCTCCAGCCCCGCCATCGCCGCGGCGGCCGCCTCATCCTCGGAGAGGGCGGACAGCAAGGAGGCGATCCGCCCCACCTCCTCGCTCAGCTGCTGCAGCCGCAACGTCGCCTGCGCCTTGTTCACGTCGTGAAGGCGGAGCGGCGGGTGCTGCGCCGCCAACACCAAGGCGGTCAGGCGTTCGCAAGCGTCGGCGTCGATCAGATGCTGCACGCGCGGATGGAGGCTGGCGGCGAGACGGTCGGCGAGACGCAACGGCCCGGCGGCGATTGCGCCGAACCGCCCGTCCTCGGCGCCCGCTTCGAGCTGCTCGCGAAGGGCGTCCAGCGCCTCGGAGGCATCGCCGTCCGCCGCCAGGACGACGACGTCGACGCAGGCCTGCATTCGGAGCCGCTCGATCCCCTCCTCTACCGGCGCGGCATCGAGCAGTCGGAATCCCGCCAGCCGGCCCGTCTCCAGCCACGGCCTCGCGCCTTCCTCGCTGCCGAACAGGAGGAGCGTCGGGCGCGCCTCATATCCGACCTCCGCGAGCGAATCCGTCCTCGTGCCGGCCATAACCACGCCCCTCGCTTCCCCTTTTGGCAGATTGCCGCCGTTCCGGAGGAAATGCTGCGCTTCCTTCGTCCATTATGGATCAATTGCGAGGCCGGCGCACGGGGCATCTGGAGCGGCGACACCCCGGCTTGCCCGCACGCCAGCGGCCCCGAGGCGGAGATGCGCCTCGGCGGCGGCGGGAACGGTTCAAGGTTTAGTCCCGCGCGCGCGTTCCAACTGTCGCCATTTTATGTCCGTTTCGGACTAACTTCGGAGATTATTCTCAGACGGTGATCCACTCTACCGCAGCTTTTGCGTGCAGCGCAGTCGTATCGTAGACCGGAAGGACGGTGGCGCCGGGATCGACCAGCAGGACCAGTTCCGTGCAAGCGAGCACCGCCGCCTGCTCCCGCGCCTGGGCCATTTCGGTGAGACAGGTCTTCAATCGCCGCTGCGCGTTGCGAGTCACCTGCCCCCTGGCCAGCTCCTCGAAGATGATACGGTCCATCTCCTCGGCGGTGGTCCGCGTCGGTGGAGTCAGCTTGACCCCCCTCGCCTCAATCCGATCGCGCATGAACCCCTCGCTCATCGTGAAGCGGGTACCGATGAACCCGGCTTTCCTGATGCCGTCGGCGCAGAGGCGCTCGCCCACGATGTCGCCCGTGTGGATGAGCGGGATCGACACCGCGTCGGCAACCTCGGCGGCGACCTTGTGGCCCGTATTGGAGCAGATGATGAGGCCCTCCGCCCCCGCGTCCTCGAGCCGCCGCGCGGCGCCGGTCAGGATTTCCGCGACCCGCCCCCATTCGCCGGCGAGCTGCAGCGGCGCGACGTCCGCCAGGTTGAGGCTTTCGATGACGAGCGGCGCCGAGGCGAGGCCGCCGACCTTGCGCGCGACGCCCTTGTTGATCTGCTCGTAATAGAGGGCGGTCGAGAGCCAGCTCGTCCCGCCGATCATCCCCAGCTTGCGCACTTGCCCTTCCCGTTCGGCCCAGGCTCGGTCTCAACCGGCATTCGCCGGATTGTTCAAGGGCGGACGCCGCCCCCGCCCGATGCTGCGGGGGCTTAACGCGGCGGGCTGTGGCGCAGCGTCCTCAGGCGGAGGCCGCAGCCGCGTCGCGCGGCGGGTCGATCGGCTCGGCAAGGATGCGCGCCGCTGTGGCCGACGCGCCGCCGAAGAAGGCGAGGCTCAGCGCGCCCAACACGCCGCTCAGCCCGGCCGCGACGAGCGCCATGGGCATCATCGAGAATGGCCGCGTCATCTGCGCGTGGGCCATCGCCCGTAACGCCTCGGGATCGCCGCGATGGGCGATGAGGTTGGCGAAATAGGGGCCGAAAGTGATTGCCGCGACGACCAGCCACAGCAGGAAGATGATCAGGAACAACAGGAGATAGGCGCCGAGAAGGGTCCAGAAGCGGCCGCGCGTCAGCCGCCAGGATTCGGCGAGCACGAACTGGCCGCGCAGCAGCGTTAGCGGCAAGGCGAGCGATAGGCGTACCTCGGCGTAGACGAAGACCCCGATGAGGACGAGCGCCTCGAGGATCGCCGCCGGTGCCGCGGCCGCGGGCCCTGCGGCGCCTGTCACGGCAACGACGATGACGCCGACGACGATGACGCCGACGATCATCGCGATATAGAAGGCGACGACGAGAAAGATGGAGAGACCGACGATCCGCAGCTCGTCGCCGCCGAGCCGGATATAGGCGAAGCCCGGCGCTTCGGGGCGGATCACCGCCCGCATCGCCGCGGTGAGCAGGATGAGGATCAGGATGAGGTAGACGAACTCGAGGAGGAACATTCGGCTCATCATGGTCATCATCTGACTGAGCGCCTGCGGGTCGGGGTTTGGCCCGTTGACCATTATCATCGGCGCGATCATCGGCCGGACCATCATGCCGACGGCGACCGCCGCGGCGATGTAGACGATGGCCCAGATTGCCACGGCCCAGGGCCGCGTGCGCAACGTTGCGAATCCCCCCGCCGCCACCGTTCCCACCGTCAGCATATGTCCCCCTTCCGCGCTCTAGCCGAGCGCTTTGACTAAATCGTGATGGCTGAGCCCCCCGGGCTCAGCCTAAGGCTTTCACGATTTCCTCGACCATCTTCTTCGCGTCGGACAGCAGCATCATCGTGTTGTCGCGGTAGAAGAGCTCGTTGTCGACCCCGGCATAGCCGGCCCCGCCCATCGAGCGCTTCACGAACAGCACCGTCTTGGCTTTCTCCACATCCAGCACCGGCATCCCGTAGATGGGCGACGATTTGTCGGTCTTGGCGGCCGGGTTGGTGACGTCGTTGGCGCCGATCACGAAGGCGACGTCGGTGCGGGCGAATTCTGAATTGATGTCCTCGAGCTCGAACACCTCGTCATAGGGCACGTTCGCCTCGGCGAGCAGCACGTTCATATGGCCCGGCATGCGCCCCGCCACCGGGTGGATGGCGTATTTGACGCTCACCCCCTCCTTCTTGAGGAGGTCGGCCATTTCGCGGAGCGCATGCTGGGCCTGGGCGACGGCCATGCCGTAGCCGGGGACGATGATCACCTGCTCGGCCTGGCTCATCAGGAAGGCGGCGTCTTCGGCCGAGCCGCGCTTGTAGGGCCGGTCGATCGCCGCCCCGCCGCCGCCCGCCACCGCATCCCCGCCGAATCCCCCGGCGATCACCGAGATGAAGCTGCGGTTCATCGCCCGGCACATGATGTAGGAGAGGATCGCGCCCGACGAGCCGACCAGCGCGCCGGTGATGATCATCGCCGTGTTCTGCAGCGTGAAGCCCATCGCCGCCGCCGCCCATCCCGAATAGGAATTGAGCATCGAGACGACGACCGGCATGTCCGCCCCGCCGATCGGAATGATCAGCAGGAAGCCGATCAGGAAGGAAAGCCCAGCGGCTGTGAAGAACACCCACGGGCTCTGGTCGGTGACGAAATAGCCGATCAGGCCGAGGATCAGCGCCAGGGTAGCGAGATTGATGACGTGCCGCCCCGGCAGCAGGATCGGCTTGCCCGACATGTTGCCGTTGAGCTTGAGGAAGGCGATCACCGATCCGGAGAAGGTGATCGCGCCGATCGCCGCGCCGAGCCCCATCTCGACCCGGCTCACCCGGTGGATCTCGCCGGCGACGGCGATACCGAATGCCTCCGGGTTGAGATAGGCGGCCGCCGCGACCAGTACCGCGGCGAGCCCTACGAGCGAATGGAAGGCGGCGACGAGCTGCGGCATCGCGGTCATCGCGATCCGCCGCGCCGTCACCAGCCCGATCGCTCCGCCGAGCGCGATCGCCGCGAGGATCTCGCCCACCGTCCTGTAGTTGAGGAGGGAGAGCGGCAGGTCGCCGGACGGCCGCGGGTGGTAATAGAGCAAGGTGGTGGCCACCGCGATCAGCATGCCCGCCATGCCGATCCGGTTGCCCCGCCGGCTGCTCTCGGGGTTCGAGAGCCCGCGCAGCGCGAGGATGAAGCAGCCGCCCGCGATCAGATAAGCGAGCGCGACCCACGCCGGCAGGGCGGCCCCCTGGTGCATCAGCGCCGCTCCCTCTTCTTGTACATGGCGAGCATCCGGGCCGTGACCGCGAAGCCGCCGAAGATGTTGACGCTGGCGAGCACCACCGCCGCGAGCCCGAGCCACTTGGCAGTATGCGCCCCGGTCGCCGACGCGGCCGCGGCCGCGATCAGCGCTCCCACCACGATCACCGACGACACTGCGTTGGTCACCGACATCAAGGGCGTATGCAGCGCCGGCGTCACCGACCAGACCACGAAATAGCCCACGAAGCAGGCCAGCACGAAGATCGACAGGATCGAGATGAAATCCATCTAGGGCTCCGGGGTCATTGCGGCGGCGCCGAGAACATCGTCAGCTGCACGTAATAGCTGTAGGACGTGTCCTGAAACCGCACCTGCTGCCCGTGGAAGGGCTGAACCATCCGCATTCGTATGTCTTCCCCGCGGCGTTCGAGCAGGTCGAGCTCCAGTCCGGCGATCGTCATCTTGGAGGGGAACGCCGCGCTTGCGCAGAAACTGGGCAGGGACGGGTCGCGGCATTCCCGTGTGACCCAGGTGCGCCGCTCGTCGGGGTTGCGGCCCACCTTGAAGTGGAAACGCACCTGATGGCCTCCCTCCTGGGTGAGAGGCAGGACGAGCCCGCCATCGAGGATGCGCTGGTAATGGAACGAGATGTAAGGCGCCTCGGCCATTTGGGTCGGCGGCAGCTCGCGAAGCTTCATCGGCTGCACCGGCGCGAGATCCGTCTTGCTGAACCGTCCTTCGAATGCGACCCAGTCGAGGCCGCCTAGGCCGTGCGAGAAACTGTGGTCGGGTTTGCCGTCGTCGTCCTGGTCGACAAGGCAGACCCGCTTGCTCTTGGCGAGACCGGCGCCCGCCTTCACCTGCGTGCAGGCGACGAAGCGGTCGGAGGTAAGGCGGATCAGTTGCGCCCCCGCCGGAATGAGCAGCGCGCCACCGGCGTCGGAGACCGCCGCGTCCGCCACATAGAGAGCGACCGGCCACAGCCGGGTGTCGAGGATCATATCCTGCTTCTTCGCCCAGAAATCGCCTTGGCGAACCGGGCTCTCCCCGATCGTCCAGTAGAGGGTGTAGGTATCGCTGGGGTCCGGAGTCTCGGCGGCCGCGGCAGCGACGGGCAACGGCGCGAGCAGCAGCGCAGCGAGCCGGACGCCCCTCATCCTTTCAGCCTCTCGTTGACCACTTCGCCGCCGCGGGTCAGCCGGACGCGCTTCACGATCTCGTCGTCATCGGGGAGCACCACCCGGCCCTCGTCCTTGTCCCAGAAAGCGGAGAGGAAGTTGTAGAGGTTGCGGGCGTAGAGGGCGGAGGCGTCGGCGGCGAGACGGCTCGGCACGTTGCGGTGGCCGACGATCTTCACGCCGTGACGCTCGACCACCTGGCCGGGCTCCGACCCTTCGACATTGCCGCCCTGCTCGACAGCGAGGTCGACGATGACGCTGCCCGGCCGCATCGTTGCGACCTGAGCGTCGGAGATCAGCCGCGGCGCCGGCCGCCCCGGGATGAGCGCGGTGGTGATGACGATGTCCTGCTTGGCGATATGGCCGGAGACGAGTTCGGCCTGCTGCGCCTTCTGCTCGTCCGTCAGCTCGGCCGCGTAGCCGCCGGTGCCGACCGCCGCCAGCCCCTCGGCGAACACCGCCTTGGCGCCGAGGCTCTCGATCTGCTCGCGGGTCTCGGGCCGGACGTCGGTCGCGGAGACGATCGCGCCCAATCGCCGCGCCGTCGCGATCGCCTGCAGCCCTGCGACGCCGACCCCCATCACGAACACGCGCGCGGCCGCAATCGTCCCCGCTGCGGTCATCATCATCGGAAACGCCCGGCCATATTCGGCGGCCGCGTCGAGCACCGTCTTGTAGCCGGCGAGGTTGGATTGGCTGGAGAGAATGTCCATCGACTGGGCGCGGGTGATGCGCGGCATGAACTCCATCGCCAGCGCCTCGAGCCCGGCCGCCGCGTAACCCTGAACCCGCTCGCGCTGCCGAAAGGGATCGAGCGCGGCAACGACCAGCGCTCCGGCCCTGGCGCTGCCCAGCGAACCGGGGTCCGGTCCCTGCACGGCGAGAATCGCGTCCGCGTCCTTCAGGGCGTCGTCGTGCCCGGCGACGCTCGCGCCGGCCGCCTCATAATCGGCATCCGCGATCGACGCGCCCGCGCCCGCCCCCGCCTCGACCGCCACAACGGCGCCGAGGGCGATGAACTTCCTGACGGTTTCCGCGGTGGCCGCGACCCGACGCTCGCCCTCGGCTGTTTCCTTAAGGACCGCGAGCTTCACTTATTTGCGGATGAGCAGGACGACGACGAAGGCGATGATCGCGCAGACCATGGCGCTGATGCGGAACATACCGATGAACCGCTCATAGCCCTCGCGGTGAACCGTCAGTTCCTTGTCGGATTCGCCTGGCGCCGCCATTTCGTCCTCTCTCAATTGCTGGTCGCGGCGCCTTCTAACAATGCGGGGGCCGCGTGGGAAGCGCCGCCGCGCGGCTTGCGCCACGGCCTGTCGCGGTTCGATTAAGCCCGCCTTTACCCCCTTTCGCTAAGCCGGGCTGCGCTGAGCCAAAGAGGGGTATCGATGCGGCCCGATCCCACCCGCTGCCTGTTGCTGATCGACGACGAGCCCGCCCAGCGCCGGCTGGTGACGGCGATCGGCGCCCGCGCCGGCTGGTGGGTGCGCGGCGCCGGCGACGTCGACGCCGCCGCGGCTTTGCTCAAGGACCCGGAGCAGCCCAAGGCCGACGCCATCCTGCTCGACCACTGGCTCCCCGGCGAGGCCGGCACCGAGCTGATCCGCGAGATCCGCGCCCTCGCCCCCGAGCTTCCGCTCCTCGTCATGACCGCGCAGACCTCGGTCGCCGTCGCGGTCGACGCGATGCGCGCCGGCGCCAGCGATTTCCTGGTCAAGCCGATCGCCCCGGACCGGCTGCTCGCGGCCCTGAACGCGGCCACCGACCGCCGCCAGCGCAACGGCGAGCTCCGCCCGCTGTCCGAAAAAATCTCCAAGCCGCTCTCGTTCGACGAGATCGTCGGTTCGGCGCCGAAGTTCCGTGCCGCCATGGCGGTCGCCGCCAAGGCCGCCCGCGCCCGCGTCTCGGTCCTCGTCGAGGGCGAAAGCGGTTCCGGCAAGGAAGTCATCGCCCAGGCGATCCACAGTTCCAGCCCACGCGGCAAGAAGACGATGATCACGGTGAATTGCGGCGCGATTCCCGCCAATCTCGTCGAATCGGTGCTGTTCGGACACGAGAAGGGCGCTTTCACCGGCGCCTTCGACCGCCATATCGGCCGCTTCGAGGATGCCGACGGCTCGACCATGTTCCTCGACGAGATCGGCGAGCTACCCCTCGAAACGCAGGTGAAGCTGCTCCGCGTCCTCGAGACCGGCGAGGTCCAGCGCATCGGTGGCCGCGCCATCCAGATAGTCGACGTCCGCATCATCGCCGCCACCAACCGCCGCCTCGCCGACGAGGTGGCGGCCGGGCGATTCCGCGAGGACCTCTATTACCGGCTGAACGTCGTCCACGTCGACATCCCGCCGCTGCGCGACCGCAGCAGCGACATTCCCGCTCTCGCCCGCCACCTCCTCGCCCGCATCGCCGAGCAGCCGGGTATGCGCTACCTCTCGATCACCGACGACGCGCTGGCCGTGCTGATGCGCTACGGCTGGCCCGGCAACGTCCGCCAACTCCAGAACGCCCTCTTCCGCGCCGCCGTCCTGTGCGAGGACAATGCGCTGACCTCCGCCGATTTCCCGCAGATCCAGCAGGAATCGACCTTCGCCCGCCGGGCCTCCGATTTTCACCGCCCCTTGCTGAACGGCGCGTCGCAGACCGCCGCATTGAACCACGCGCCCGGCATCACCCTCTACGACAGCGACGGCAACATGCGCAGCCTCGAGGATATCGAGGCCGACGTCATCCGCCTCGCCATCGGTCATTATCGCGGCCGCATGACCGAAGTCGCCCGCCGCCTCGGCATCGGCCGCTCCACCCTCTACAGAAAGCTCGGCGAGCTCGGCATCGGCGAAGTCGCGTAACCCTCTCCCCTCCCTGGAAGAGGGATAAACGTGACGCACGCGACGCCAGTCGCTACAGGGCCGCAATGACCGACTTCACCAATGCCGTGGCCCTGATCACCGGCGCCGCCTCGGGCATCGGCGCCGCCACCGCGGCGCGCCTGGCCTCGGGGGGCGCCAAGAAACTGATCCTGGTCGATACCGACGAGGAGAAATTGCGCGACCACGCCTTCACCCTCCCCTGCGAGCGCCAGCCGATTGTCGGCGACGTCGCCGACCCGGAGCTGTGGGCGGTCGCCGACCTCACCGGCCTCACCCACGCCGTCGTCAATGCCGGCATCGGTGCCGGCGCGCCGATCATAGACTCGAGCTTCGAGGACTGGCGGCGCGTGCTGTCGGTCAACCTTGACGGCGCCTTCCTCACCCTCCAGGCGGCGATGCGGGCGATGCAGGGACGGGGCGGCGCGATCGTCCTCACCGCCTCGGTCGCCGGCCTCAAGGCCGAGCCTGGAATCGCCGCCTACGGCGCCTCCAAGGCCGCCGTCATCCAGCTCGCCCGCATCGCCGCCAAGGAAGCCGGCCCGCTCGGCATCCGCGTCAACGCGGTCGCGCCGGGCGGCGTCGAGACTCCGATCTGGCATAGCGTCCCCTTCTTCCACCAGCTGGTCGAGAGCACCGGCAGCGAGGCCGCCGCGTTCAAGGCGATGGGCGAAGCCGCCGCTCCGATCGGCCGCTTTGCCCACCCCGACGAGATAGCCGGCCAGATCGCCTTCCTCCTCTCCGACGCCTGCGCCTTCGTCACCGGAACCTGCTTCGTCAGCGACGGAGGCTACTCGCTTTAGAAAATCCTCCGGAACGGGGAGGAATAAGAGGGCCTTAACCGCATTTCGCTAGAGCGGAACGATGCTGCTCATCGCCCTCGCCGCCGCGCTCACGGCCGCGCCCGCCGAGGCGCGGCAACTCCCCTACGCGCCGCTCGATACGGAGGAGACGGTCACGGCATCGCCCACGCAAGCCGCCGAAGCCGACACCCACAATCCACCGTGGCTCCAATACGCCCTGCTCGATCGCATGGAATGGGCCTTCGCCCGCGGCGGGGACGGCTATGCCTGGGATTTCTCCTCGATGGTCGGCGGCAAGATCAACCGCGTCTACCTCGCCTCGACCGGCGAGGGCGCCGCCAGCGGGCGCCTCGACTACCTCGAGCTGGAGGCGCTCTACAGCCGTTGGGTGGGCAGCGACATCGACCTCAACCTGGGCCTGCGCTGGGACGCCCGCCCGCATCCTAACCGCCTCTACCTCACCGCCGGCGGCCAGCTCGACACCGGCAAGCTATGGCTCGGCGCCTTCGGCTATCTGTCCAAGCAGGGGGAGGTCAGCGCCCGCCTCTCCGGCTTTTACAATTGGGAGCTGGCGAAGCGCCTCACCCTGCAGCCGAGCTTCGAGCTCGATGCCTACGCGCAGGACGTCCCGGCCCTCGGCCTCGGGCGCGGCCTCTCCTACGCCGAGCTGGGCCTGCGTTTGCGCTACGAGGTGATCGATCACCTCGCCCCCTATGTCGGCCTCAACTGGTCCCGCGACCTCGGCCGCACCGCCCGCCTCACCCGCGCCGCCGGCGACGATCCCGAGACGAAAAGCTTGGTCGCGGGAATCCACTCGGAATTCTAGCGCCGCCCGCGGCCCTCCTGCGCCTTGAGGAACGCGACGAGGCCGGAGAAATAAGTCTCCTGGTCGTCGTACATCGCCATGTGGCTGCCGTTCCTAGCGAGCAGGAACTGGCCATGCGGCAGCCGCCGCGCCATCGCCGCCATCCAGCCGGGTCCATCGTATCGTAGGTCGCCCCGATGACCAAAGTCGGGACGGCAATGCGATGGAGGTCGGCCGAGCGATCCCAATGTTCGAGGACGCCGCTCGCGCCCAATCCGCTCGGCCCCTGCATCAGCGCGTAGACGTGCGCGTTGACGTGGTTCAGCGAGCGTACCACCGGCTCCGGCCATTGGTCGAACGGCCGCCGCAGCAGATGCTTCTCGTAATGCATCGGCATCAAAGTGC
The DNA here is from genome assembly GCA_034668625.1 of Sphingomonadales bacterium. Classification (GTDB taxonomy): domain Bacteria; phylum Pseudomonadota; class Alphaproteobacteria; order Sphingomonadales; family Sphingomonadaceae; genus Allosphingosinicella. The sequence continues at coordinate 6,417 of JAXDOX010000013.1, read as the reverse complement.
CCATGTAACGCGGGTCGTCGGTGCGGTGGGTCGCCTCCAGCGCCTTGACCAGCGCCAGCTGCCTGGGGTCCATCGCCGGCATCAGCACCCGCTCGGCGTAAAGATTGTAGGCGGGGATCGAATCCATCATGTTGGAGATGATCAGGCATTTGAGGTTGCGCTGGTATTTGAGCGCATATTCGATCGCCAGCAGGCCGCCCCAGCTATGGCCGAACAGGCAGAAATCGGAGGCATCGAGCCTCAGCGCCTTGCGTACCTGCTCGACCTCCTCGACGAAGCGCGCCGTCTGCCACAGGCTGTCGTCGTCCGGCCGGTCCGAGAGGCCCGCGCCCAATTGGTCGTAATAATAATATTCGATCCCCGCCGCGGGCAGGAAGCTGTCCATCGCCTCCAGATAATCGTGGCCCATCGCCGGCCCGCCGTGGAGCAGCAGCACCTTCAATCGCGGATTGTTGCCGACCCTCTTCACCCAGACGTGGAACGGCCCCTTGGGAGTCGAGATCTCGATCATCCGCGCCCCGCCCGACCAGGAATCGGCATGGCCGACGCGGCGGTAATAATCGGCCCGCGGAGCGGCGCTGGAGGAGGAGGCGAGCAAGAGCGGCAGGAGCAGCCCCGCCATCAGCAGCAGCAGACGCTTCATCGGGACCCCCGTTCAAGAGCGATCCGGCGCCTCATGCTCCCGGCCCGCGTCCGCCGTCAATCGGGCGAGCGGGTTCTGTTCCTGCGGTTCCGGCCGCGCAGCCGAGCGCTCAAGCCGCCTGCTTCATCGGCTGGATGACCTGCGCCGCGAAGCGGTCCATCTCCTCGGCCTGCGGGCTCATCTGGAGGAGGAGCAGGTCGAGGCCCGCTTCCTCATATTCCTCGATCCGTTCGCGCAATTGCTCCGGCGTGCCGACGAAATTCGGGCGCAGCCCCCGGTTCGACACCGAATATTCCTGCAGCTTGAGCTCGCGTTCGAGCTCCGTCCCCGACAGCCATTGCTCGAAATTGTCGAAGCCCTTGGGCGGGGTGGGCGGCAGCGCAGTGATCCGCGCCAGCTCCTTCCGCGCCTCCGCCTCGCTGTCGCGGACGATGGCATAGCCCGCCATGCCGTATTGCATCGGGCCCTTGCCCGCCTCGGCGCGGCGCCGCTCCATGTCCTCGATCTTCGGCTTTATCGCCTCGACCGGGTCGCCGTGCATCACATAGGCGTCGCATAAGGTGGCGATCATCGCCTTCGCCGCCTCGCTCTCGCCGCCGGCATAGATTATGGGCCGCGGCTTCCTCACCGGCTTGGGCTCGCAGATCGCGTCCTTCAGCCGATAGCGCTCGCCTTCGTAGCTGAATCGTTTCTCGGTCCACAGGCCGTCCACCACCTCGAGCCATTCCGAGGTGCGGGCGTAACGGTCGTCATGCTGATCGAATTGCAGCCCGTATTGCGTCGCCTCGTCGGCCCACCAGGAGGAGACGACGTTGAGCGCGAGCCGGCCGCCGGAGATATTGTCGATGTTCGCCGCCGCCTTGGCGAACAAAGCCGGCTGGTGGAAATTGGGCCGCACCGCGACCATCAGCTCCAGCCGCTCGGTCACCGCCGCCAGGGCCGCCGCGGTCGACCAGGCATCGAGTGCCGGTTCCTCGACGCCCTTGATGTCGTTCAGGTTCAACTCGGCGATTAGCGACAGGTCCCAGCCGGTCGTCTCGCTTCGCTGGGTCAGGCGGCGGACATAGTCCCAGCTCGCCTCCATCCCCTCGTCCTCGATATTCCTCAGCCAGCCGCCGAACACCGGCATCCAGTAACCGAATTTCATCTCGCCCTCCCGATCTCCGCCTCGAGGAAATCGACCAGCTTGTCGTGCGGGTCCCAGCCGAGCACGTCCAGCGGCCGCGCGACGAAATTGGAAAGCGCGTTGATGTCGTAGAAGCGCACCGCGCCGTCGCGGTCGTCGACCAGATATTCGACCCCGCCGACGTCGAGCCCCGCCGCCCGGGCGATCTCTTCCGCCGCGGCGACTATGGCGGGCGGCGGGCGCACGGCAATCATCCTGACCGCCTGCCGCCCCGGCTGAGCGAGGCAGGCGTCGGCGGGGCAGAGGTCGAAGCTGTCGCCGCCGCTCTCGACCTCGATCGCGTAGAGGAATCTGCCGCCGAGCGTCTCCACCCGCGTGATCGCGCCGCCCCGCGGCGGCACATAATCCTGGACGAGCAGCACCGAATCGACGCTGTCGGGTACGCTGCCCTCGCGGATCGAGCGCTCGAGCTCGCCCACATCGGCATAGCGGACGATCCCCGCCCCCGAGCCGCCTGTGTTCGCCTTGACCATCAGCGGGAAGCGCATCTGGGCGGCGGCCGCGAGCAGATCCTCCTTGCGGTGGACCACCCGCGTCTCCGGCACCTCGTGGCCCAGGCCGGCGATCAGCGAGAGCTGCCGCGCCTTCGAGCTGTCGACGGCGATTGCCTCGGCCCCGTTCAGCACCCGCGCGCCGTTCGACGCCCAATGAGCGAGCAGGCTCTCGGCGTAGAAGATCGGATGCTGCGTCTCGCGCAGGAAGCTCGACATTGCCAGCCGGCTCAGCACCACCGGCGCCGGCACGTCCCGCGAGGCCGGATCGAAAACATGGTCGGAGAGGCGGATCGCCCGATATGCGATTCCGTGCCGCGCCAGCGCCGCGAACAAGGGCTCGAACCATTTCGGATGCTCGTAGAGCACCGCCAGATCGGGGTTCATCCTGTCGCTCTCGGCTGCGGAAGCGCGCCATGTGTGCGCTCCCGCGGCCGATTGGAAGCCCCCCGGTCAAAGGAGGGTCAGGCCGCCTTGCAGAGCTTCCCGCACGGCGCCTTGGCGACGGCCTGGCTGACCCGGTCCGCGTCCAGCTGCGAATCCTTGGGCAGCAGCGGCTTGATGCTCTGGGCGGTGCGCGACAGCTCGTCGCGCTGCGCCGCCGAGAAGACGATCGCGAAATTGGCCGCGTCGCCCGCCAGCATGTCCATGATCCGCCCACGCCGCGCCGCGTCGAAGCTCGGGTCGCCCGCCATTTCCAGCAGGCCGCTCGCCTGCCCCCAGGCGCCGCCGCGTATCTGCGCCACCGCCGGCGCCTTGGTCTTGAGATCGTCGTCGCTGATCGTCTTGTCGATGAAGGGCAGGTGCGCGGCGGTGCAATGGGCGGAGAACAGCAAAGGGGTGAACATCTGGTCCATGTAGCGCTGGGCGTTCGCGTTCATCGCCTGCACGTCCGCCGTGGCGTCGCTGGTCCCGCCATTGATATAGGCCTGGATGATCTTCGCGCCCTTGCCGCAGATGCGGTCGAAGGAATCGAAGCCGGTGGCGGGCAGTTCGTCGGTGCCGAGCGCCGCCATCGCCCGTGAGGCGGCGTCGTCGTAATTCTTGACCGCCGGGTCATCCTTGCCCGGAAGCTGCCCCTTGGCGGCGGGATCGTTCATCTTGGCGATCAGCGCGTCGGCGGCCTTGGCATAGTCGGCCGCGAGGGCGCCCCGTTTGGCGCTGGTCCCGGATCCGCCGCAGCCGGCGACAAGCAAGGCGGCCGCCGCGACGCCGGCAAAAACGAACGATTTCATTGTATCTCCCCTGTGTCAGCGCGCTTGGCTAGCGGCACGCCGCAGCGCCGTCCAGACGCATCGCAAGGTTCCTCAGACGCCCGGGAAGTCGCCGGCGCTGATCCCCGCCGCCGCCGCCAGCGCGAACAGGTCGGTCGCCTTCCGGACACCGAGCCGGCGCATCATCTTCAGCCGGTGCATCTCGACCGTACGGTGGCTGAGATCGAGCCGCAGCGCCATCTCCTTGTTGGCGAGACCGGCGAGGATGCCACGGAAGATCTGCCGCTCGCGCTTGCTGAGCCCCGCCACCTTCTCCGCCGCGGCGGCGCTGAGGCGAGGGTCCGGCTCCCGCTCGAGGAGCTCGAAGGCATGGTCGAGCGCGGTCATCAGCGCGTTGTAGGAGAATGGCTTCTCGAGGAAGTCGAGAGCGCCGAGCTTCATCGCCGCGACCGCCGTCGGGACCTCCGCATGGCCGGTGACCATGATGGCGGGCCAGCTCACCCCGCGCGCCGCCGCTTCGGAAAGCAGGCCGATCCCGTCGACATCTGGCATGCGCACGTCGACGATCAGGCAGCCGGGGCGGAGGTGCGCGAGCTCGTCGAGGAAATCGCCGGCCGAGGCAAAGGGGCGCGCTTCATAGCCGTTCGCGCCGAGAAGCACGCCGAGCGACACGCGCACGTCCCGATCGTCGTCGATTACATAAACTATCCGGGCTTGGAGAGACTCGCTCCCCACGAGCGAGCCCGCCTCCCCCGATGGCGCACGCGACATGGCTGAGCCTGCTAGGCGCGCGGCGGGCGCGGGGCCAGCACGAATTGATCCATACCGTATTCTTACGGTGCCGTAGCGATCTCCGGGAAGGTGAATTCACGCATCAGCCGCACCAGCTTCTCGGCGAGGCGCTCGCTCGCGCCCGGCTCCGGCGCCGGCGCCAGCAGCGGCTTTACATGCCGGTCGACATAGAGTGAGCCGCCCGAATAGGCCATGCTCCACCGCGGGAACAGGCGCGCCTCGCGCGCTGCGGCCGAGACGATTGTCACCGTGTCGTGGCGGGGGTCCCGCCGGATCCGCTCCATCAGCGTCTCGACGGCGGCTTGGTCTCCTTCGAGCACCTGCGCGAAATGCGCCTGGGTGAACATGAGGGCGCCGGTGACTCCGAGCCGCTCATTCTCGGGCCGAGCCACGGCAATGATCCGGTCCACCTCGCCCGCCTCGTCGGGAAGGCGCAGCAGGCTTCGGCTGACGTAGAGGAGAAAGAAGAGCGGCATGGGATGAATGGGTCCTTCCGGCGGCGGAATAGCCGGAAAATCCGTGCTTTGGCAAGGGCTTAATAGGTTGATCTAAAACATTTCCGGCGCCCGCGAACGGGTCGATCGCGGCGGTGGAGGCGGCATCGGCCAAGGCGCCGCCGCTTCAGCCTGGCGCCAAAGCGGCATCCCTCAGGCCGCGCCACACGCGCAACGCCTGGACCGTCTCGGGCACGTCGTGGACGCGCAGCAGCTGCGCCCCCTGCTCGGCGCCCTTCAGCGCCAAAGCCAGCGAACCGGCCAGCCGGCCCTCCGGCGGCGCCTCGCACGACAAGGCGCCGATCGTCCGCTTGCGGCTCGCGCCGAACATCACAGGGCAGCCGAGGCCGTGGAGCAGTGCCAGCGAGTTGAAGATCTGGAGATTATGCCGGACCGCCTTGCCGAAGCCGATACCGGGGTCGACGATGATCCGCTCTCGCGCGATCCCCGCCGCTTCCGCCGCCTCGATCCTGGCCTCGAGCCAGTCGTAGACCGCGAACGCCACAGGCCGGTCGTAATGCGGCGCCTCCTGCATCGTCTCGGGGGCGCCCTGATGGTGCATCAGCACCACCGGCGCGCCGGCCCGGGCGACCAAGCCCGCCGCCCTTTCATCGAACGTGAGGGCGGAGACGTCGTTCACCATCGCCGCGCCGGCGGCCAGGGCCGCCTCCATCACCGCCGCCTTGCGGGTGTCGACCGAGACGGCGGTGCCCGAGCGGGCGAGCTGCTCGACCACCGGCACCACCCGTTCGATCTCGTCGCCTTCCCAGACCGGCTTCGCCCCCGGCCGTGTCGATTCGCCGCCGACGTCGACGATCGCGGCGCCCGCCGAAGCCATGGCGAAGCCCGCGTCGACCGCCTCCTCCGGGCCGAGGAAGCGGCCGCCGTCGGAGAAGCTGTCGGGAGTCACGTTGAGGATTCCGACGACCTGCGGCTGGTCGAGGCGGACGATCCGCTCCGCGAGCGTCAGCGGCGGGCGCGGCGTCGTGAGGTTGCGCCAGGCGCGCTCGGCTTGCGCGCCGAGCCGCGCCACCGCCTCCGCCGCTTTCTCGACCGGCACCAGCGCCGTCGAGACGAACCTGTCGCCGGCCAGCGCCGTCACCTCGAGCGCGGAGAACCAGCCCAACCCGCCGGCGAGCCGCGCGACCTTGCCGTCGAACCCGAACGGCGCGTCGACCAGGGCGACGGGGCGGAGATAATGGCGCTCGCTCACGGCTTTCAGCGCCTAGCCCAAAAACCGTCGCAATGAACCCCCGTCGGATCGCCGGGCGGGTCGCCTCCCAAGCGCGAGGCCGGGCAACGCGGGTTTGCCGGAGGCGCCGGCGGCCGCCGTCCGGCGACCTCACCGATCATATCCGCGGGCGGCGTGATCCTGCCGGAAGGGACTCCGCCCGCTTCGCGGCTCGACCGGGCGATCCTGGTAGGCCTCGAAGTCGCCGGCCGAGCAGTCGCCGCCGAGCGCTCCGGGCGTCGTCTTCGACGGGAAGATCCAGCAGCTCTGCCGCCCGAGCCCGTCGTAGCGAAGCTCGGCGCGGTTGCCGCCGGCGTCGGTCACCGCGCTCTGGCGGCCGTCGAGGTCGTATTCGTAGGTGGCGTA